>NZ_JCAFVN010000017.1:0-2770 GCF_059372355.1 Stenotrophomonas sp. YJH_SMC_135 | reverse complement strand
CGCCAAGGAGATCAAGGGCCTGATCGACGACTCGGTCGGCAAGGTCAACGACGGCTCGGCGCTGGTGCACAAGGCCGGCGCGACCATGGGCGAGATCGTCGCCTCGGTGCAGCGCGTGACCGACATCATGGCCGAGATCTCCGCCGCCTCGCAGGAACAGAGCGCCGGCATCGAGCAGGTCAACCAGACCGTGGTGCAGATGGACGAAACCACGCAGCAGAACGCCGCGCTGGTGGAAGAAGCCACCGCCGCCGCACGTGCGATGGAAGAACAGGCCGGCCACCTCAGCGAGGCCGTGTCGATCTTCGTGGTGGACGAAGCCGAGGTCGTCGCCGCCCCGCGCGTCACCACCCCGGCACCGCGCGCCGCTGCACCGGCTGCCCCGGCCCCGGCTGCCCCGCCGGCCCGCCGCACGGCGGGTGGTCGCCCGATGGCCACCGAACTGGCCGACGGAGACTGGCAGGAGTTCTGATGCCTGCCTGACCTGAGTTACGAGAACGCCCTGGCCCTGTGCTGGGGCGTTTTTGTTTACGGGGTATCTGATTATCCAGCCAACGGCGAAGCCCCTCGGGGTGGTCGCTGAGAGCGGCGGACTTCCTTCGTTTGGCCGGGAGGATGGGTTGCGCAGGGGACGCTGCAAGTACGTCTCTGTAAGTTTGGTCGCCGCTTGCACGTGTGCACTGTCCTGCGCACACGGCAAGACCGGGGTTGGGCGTCCTGCCCAACCCGCCCGAGGCATGTCTCGACCCCATGCGGCTCACGCCCCTGCGCAACCCACCCTCCCGGCCACGGACACTTCCCGTGCGCGTCCACCCCGGATTGAAGAAAGAAGAGCAAAAGACAAAAGCCAGGTCACTTCCGGGGTCAGATCCGTTTTCCGCAGGAAAACGGATCTGACCCCTCTTTCCACCTGGAAACCCAATGCTCTTGCCGTCCGCCGAAGTGAAGCCCTGGCGGGCCGGGTCGGGGTGGGCAGGCAGGACCGTTGGCGCCATGGATGGCGCCATCGAGCCCCCACGGACGGGTTTACGGCGTGTCCCGCCAGCCCACCCCGACCCAGCCACCCACTGAAAATTCAGAGCCGACCAACTGCCGTTGCCGTTGCCGTTGCCGTTGCTTCAAAAGCCTGCCGCAGGCAGCGCCGCAGCCGCCGCTGCAAGGAAACCTGAATACGTTCGGACACCGCACCTCAATCCCCCGCCCGCGCGGCCGATAACGGGGTTGTCACGGCGTATCCCGCCGCTGACCGGCACGGCGCCGCCCGCCCGCTTCGATCTGGTCCTGCTCGATGAATCTCCTGCATCGCTGGCAACACTACTTCCGCAATCTTTCCGTCCGGCGCAAGCTCAACCTGCTGACGCTGCTCATCGCGCTCGGCGTGATCGCGCTCTCGGTGATCGCCGCCCGCATGCAATACCTGGACCTGACCGAAACCCGCAAGAGCGCGCTGAAGACCCAGGTCGAACTGAGCTACGGCATCCTGCAGCACTACCACCGCCTGGCCGGTACCGGCGAGCTCAGCGAAGAGGCCGCCAAGAGCGCCGCGCTGCAGGCGCTGGAGGTCATGCGCGCCGGGAACGATACCTACTACTTCAACATCTACGACACCGGCTACCGCCTGCTGATGCACCCGTTCCGCAAGGACCTGGTCGGCAAGGACATGAAGGACTTCCGCACCGACGACGGCGTACGGATCTACTACGACCAGGTCGAAGCGGCTCGCGCCGGCGGCGGCTTCGTCAACTACCGCTGGGCCAAGCCGGGCAGCAAGGGCGAAGTCGAGAAGGTCGCCTATGCCGGCCTGTTCGCGCCCTGGAACTGGGTGGTCAGCAGCGGCGTCTACATGGACGACGTGCAGAAACAGGCGCTGGTGTTCACCGCCATCATGGCGGTCTCTGGTGGCGTACTGGTGCTGATCGTGCTGGCCCTGAGCTGGGTCATCGGCAACCGCATCGCCGTGCCGCTGAAGCAGGCCACCGCCGTGGCCGAAGGCATCGCCGGCGGCAAGCTGGACAGCCACATCGGCCCGCAGCCGCACGACGAAACCGGCCGCCTGCTGGAGGCCATGGCCGGCATGCAGCAGCAGCTGCATGCGGTCATCACCGGCCAGCGCGAAATGGCGCGCCGTCATGACGGCGGCGAACTGAGCTACCGCATCGACGCCAGCGCCTTCCCCGGTGAGTACGGGCTGATGGTGCAGGAAACCAACGCCCTGGTCGGCGGCCACGTGCAGACCCTGCACGACGTGCTGGACGTGGTGCAGCAATACGCGGTCGGCGATCTCAGCCGCGACATTGCACGCTACCCGGGCGAAAAGGCCGCGATGACAACCACCGTTGATACGGTCAAGGCCAACCTCGGCCGCATCAATGCCGAGATCAAGCAGCTGGCCAGCGCCGCCGCGGCCGGCGACTTCAGCCTCCGTGGCGATGCGCAGCGCTTCGATCACGATTTCCGCCTGATGCTGGAGAACCTCAACGCGATGATGGCGGTCAGCGATGACAACCTCGGCAAGCTCTCGCAGCTGCTGTCGGCCATCGCCGAAGGTGACCTGACCGCACGCATGCACGGCGACTACCAGGGCGTGTTCGCACGCATGCGCGACGATGCCAACACCACCGTCACGCAACTGACCCAGATCGTCGGCCAGATCCAGGCCAGCGCCTCCAGCATCACCCTGGCCGCCGGCGAGATCGCCTCCGGCAACAGCGACCTGTCGCGCCGCACCGAGCAGCAGGCCGCCAACCTGGAAGAAACCGCCGCCTCGATG
>NZ_JCAFVN010000016.1:0-4275 GCF_059372355.1 Stenotrophomonas sp. YJH_SMC_135 | reverse complement strand
GGCGAGCTGGTTGGCCTGGCGTGCGTGCTCGGCGTTCTGGCGCACGGTGGAGGTCAGTTCCTCCATCGAGGCGGCGGTTTCTTCCAGGTTGGCGGCCTGCTGCTCGGTGCGGCGCGACAGGTCGCTGTTGCCGGAGGCGATTTCACCGGCAGCGGAGCTGATCGCGCGGCTGGACTGCTTGATGCGGGTGACGATCTCGCTCAGCTGCGCGGCGGTGGCGTTGGCGTCGTCGCGCATCCGGGCGAACACGCCCTGGTAATCGCCGTGCATGCGCACGGTCAGGTCGCCCTGCGACAGCGCGGCCAGCAGGCCGGAGATCTGCTCGATGCTGCCGGCATTGGCGTCCAGCAGGCCGTTGATCTGCTGGGCCAGCTGCAGGAAGAAGCCTTCCTTGTCGCTGGCATCGATGCGGCCGGACAGGTCGCCAGCGGCGGCCTGGGCGATCACGCGGGCCACTTCAGCTTCGACCTGCGCTTCCTGGGTACGGTCGCGCCATTCCACCACGTAGCCGACGGTGTCGCCGCCTTCATTGCGGATGGTCGAGACCACCTGGGCGAACTGGGCATCGCCGTACTGCATCGGGCGACGGGCGACGCCGTGTGCCTTCAGGTTGCCCAGCAGGGTCTGGTCCATCTCGCCGCGGTGTTCGAGCACGGTGACCGGCTTGCCGATCAGCGAAGCCTGCGCATCGAAGTCCGGCAGGTCGCGGCGCAGTTCGTCCTGGTACTGGCTCAGGGTCTGCTGCAGGGCGCGGTTGCTGTAGACGATGGTGTTGCTGGTGTCGGTCAGGTAGACGCCGGTCGAGCTGTAGTCCAGCGCGGTACGGATGCGCAGGTTCTCGCGGGCGATGGCCTGGTCGGTCTCGATGCGCTCGCGCAGGTCGCGCTGCATGCGCTGCATGGCCTGCATCAGTTCGCCCACTTCATCCTGGCGGCTGACGTCGATGTGGCCATCGAGCTTGCCGCCGGCCACGTCGTTGGCCACCGAGACGGCGCCACGCACGCTGCCGACCAGGGCGCGGGCAAACAGCCACACCAGCACCAGGCCGAGCGCGGCGCCGCCCAGCAGGGCGATCACGGTCAGCACGGCCGAGGCGGAGTAGGTGGATGCGGCCTCTTCGCGCGAGGCGCGGGCGAGGCGGTTGTCTTCGGCGATCAGCGCCTCCAGCGCGGAGGCGGCCTTGCGGTGCTTGGTGCGGGTTTCGCCGACGAAGGTATCGATGGCGTCGTCCGGCAGGTCCAGTTCCAGCATCTCGGTGACGCTGTCATAGGATGCCAGGGCGTCCTTCCATTCCTTGGCGAAGGCGTCGAACAGCTTCTTCTGCTGCGGGTTGTCGACCAGCTTCGGATACTCCTTGATCGACTTGTCCATGCTGGCGCGCAGGTCGACACCCTGCTTGCGCGCATCGGACTTGACGTCATCGCTGGCGCGGATCAGCTGCTGGTAGGCGGCATTGCGGTACTCGCCCAGCATGCCGCGCATCTCGCCGGCCATGCGGATGCTCTCCATGCGTGAACCGGCCAGCTCGGTGGTCACGTTGTTCAGCGAATGCAGGCCGCGATAGGCGACGATGCCCTGCAGCAGCATCACCAGCAGGAGGACGCCGAAGGTCAGCAGCAGTTTCGGCATCAGTTTCAGGTTGTTGATCCACGGCATGGGCGTTGCGAGCTCCTAAGGCAGACGCGCCCGGGCATCGGGCCCGGTTGCAGCAGAAACCACGCCAGGACCAGGCCCGGCGTGGTCCGACGAACGGCGGATTACTTGATGTTGGCCAGCTTCAGCCCGGCCGGCGAGCTGACTTCGATTTCCGCACGCGAGGCGTCGCGCTGGATCTTGCCGATCACGCACACGGTCTTGCCTTCCAGGGTTTCCAGCGGGAAGGAGAACTTGCCGCGGTTCTCGCCGGCGATACGCGCCGAGAAGGTGTGGCGCGGGAAGGCGCCGCCCATGTACAGGAAGGTCGGCTGGCCTTCGGAGCCTTCTGCGTAACGGGCCTTTTCGACCTTGCCACAGACCATGCCGTCCTTGCCGACCGAACGCGGCGCCATTTCCGGCGGGATCATGTCGGCCGACTGGGCGAAAGCGGAGGCGGCGGTGGTGGCCAGGACAGCGGCCGAGACGAACGCAAACAGGGACTTCATCGAGGGTATCTCCGGGGATGGTAACGATCGGGCCGGTCCTGCGCGCTCCTGCGCGACCGGCTTCTGTCCCCCTATCGGCACCGCCGAAGGGAACTGAAGGGTTTTGTGACTGGAACGTGAAGCAGTTCCGTTTGCTCAGGCAGCGACGTCTTCGGCGAGGTTGGCCTGGCCCATGTCGGCGCTGTCGAGCAGGGTCTCGATGTCCAGCAGGATCAGCATGCGATCGTCGTGGGTACCGATGCCGGAGATGAAGCGGGTGTCGACGGCGGCGCCGAATTCCGGGGTCGGGCGGATCTGCTCGGCCGACAGCGGGATCACGTCGGAGACGCTGTCGACGACGATGCCGACCACGCGGTCTTCCACGTTCAGCACGATCATCACGGTGAAGGCATCGTAGCGGGCGTTGTCCAGGCGCAGCTTCAGGCGCAGGTCGATGACCGGGACGATGGTGCCGCGCAGGTTGATCACGCCCTTGATGTAGTCCGGGGCGTCCGGCACGCGGGTGACGGCGTCGTAGCCGCGGATTTCCTGCACCTTGAGGATGTCCACGCCGTAGTGCTCATCACCAAGGGTGAAGCTGAGGAATTCGCCACCGGCGCTGGCGGCGGAGCTGGTCTTGTCGTTCATCGAGGGGTCCTGGTTCTGCCGGAAGTCCCGGTGTCAGGCTCGATATCGGCCCCGCCGGGGGGGACTTTAGGTGCCGGGCAGTGCCGTGGATGGGGTCAGATCCCTTTTCAGGGAAAAGGGATCTGACCCCGGCATGCGCTCCAGGGTTGCCGGCCAGCGGCCGGCACTACCGGTCGGACGGCCTCAGAGCTCGCCGTTGCGGCGGGCCTTGCGCTGGCGGTCGATGCGGAAGATGTAGCGCTGGATGGCGCTGTCGGCGCCGCGTGGCAGGCTTTCAAAGCGCATGCCCACGCGCTTGACCTCGATGCCATTGGGCTGGCGCTGCGGCAGCAGGTTGCAGACCACCAGTTCGATATCCAGGTCGGGGCCGTCCGGCAGCGACAGCTGCGCCGGATAGCGCCTCTGCAGACCAAACACCGCGCAGTCATTGGGCACCACCACGGCCAGGCCGCCACCGCTGATGTCCACCACCCGCATCGACAGCGCTTCGGCCCGCGCTTCGCCGGGTGGCAGCAGCAGCTGCGGTGAATCAGTGACTGGCGTCTCCAGCCGGTACAGCTCGCGGCGCTGCAGGTGCACCAGTTCGTCAGGCAGCGGCGCACGGAAGGCCACATGGCCGTCGTTGTCCACGCGCTGCAGTTCGTGCAGCCGGAACCGTACCAGCACGCGTTCGAGCTGGGCGAAGCACAGCAGGTGATCGGCCTGCTCGGCGGCGCGGTTGGAGGCTTCCTGTGGGCTGCCATCGAGCAGCAGGAAGTCCTCGTCTTCGTCGAGGTCGAGCAGGGCGGTCGGGAAGGAACGGTCGCGGCCGTCGATATGGGCGTTGATCAGCGATCGCTGGTCGATCAGCGAGCGCAGCAGCTGGCGCAGCTGGCGCGGGTTGCGGACCAGGAATCGTTCGTCCGCGGCATCGGCCGCGTGGACATCATGCACTGCAGTGTCGTTGCCGTCGGACATGGAATCTACGGTCAGGGGCGGGCGCCAGCACGCATTGGCGCGAGGCTCGATGGGGATATCGGCCTCTGCACCGGATTATGAAGTGGGATTTGCATCACTTTCCACTCGTAAGGGCTCAGATCCCTTTCCCGCAGGAAAGGGATCTGAGCCCGTGGTTCTGTCAGAATTCCTGCCAGTCGCCGTCCACGGCCAGCGCCGGCTGGGCCGTTGCCGTGCGCAGCGCACGTGCCGGGGCCGGCTTTGCCGCAGGCGCGGCGGCTGCGAGCTGTCGCGGTACCGGTGCGGCCAGCGGGCGTGCCGGGATGGCCATCGTGCCCTGCGATGCCAGCCGGAAGCGGGCCACGGCTTCACCCAGCTGCACGGCCTGGTCTTCCATCGCGCGCGCCGCAGCAGTGGCTTCTTCCACCAACGCAGCATTCTGCTGGGTGGTTTCGTCCATCTGCACCACGGTCTGGTTGACCTGCTCGATGCCCGCCGACTGTTCCTGCGAGGCCGCAGAGATCTCGGCCATGATGTCGGTCACGCGCTGCACCGAGGCGACGATCTCGCC
>NZ_JCAFVN010000015.1:0-7369 GCF_059372355.1 Stenotrophomonas sp. YJH_SMC_135 | reverse complement strand
GCAGCCGGATCATCTGGGCACGCCGCGCGTGGTGATCGATCCGGTACGGAATGTCTCGATCTGGGAGTGGAGCAACAAGAGCGAGGTGTTCGGCAACCAGATTCCGAGTGCAGACCCGGACGGGGATGGTGTGGCGTTCGATCTGGTGTTGCGATTCCCGGGCCAGCAGACGACGGATGCGAATGGGCTGTTCTACAACTACCAGCGCGAGTACGACCCGGCAGCAGGGCGGTACTCGCAGAGCGATCCCATCGGTCTACTTGGGGGGATTGCAAGCTTTGCGTATGCTGGTGGGAATCCGATTTCACAGTCCAATTCTCTTGGATTGTGCGAAGACGATAATGGTTCTGATGCTCCCATTCATCAAAAGACATATGGCAAGTACTTCAAGTCATGCATGTCCTATGTTCAGCCTCCGACATGGTTGACTTTGCCGGTGTCTGGTGCGTCCGTTCTGACGTTGTTTGTTGAAGTACCCTTTGTTGCCGGTGTTGCAACAGTGGGGGGAGGAGCGCTGGCGAGCTATGAGGTTGGAGCCGCTATCGTCTGCGCTATGGCTGGAATTCAAACTCTGCAGTGAGCCCTATGAAACTGACACGCGGGTGGCTTCTTACACTTTCTGGCATTTGGCTAGCACTTTCGGCTTTGATGCTGTGGCTTGACCGAATCTGGGATGCGTGTGGCGCGTTGCTAGCTGCGACAGCCTTCTTTCTCGTTGCCTTGAGGAGAAAGCAGCATTTGGCTGGCGGATCACAAGAGTAGCGTGCCTTCTCAGCCCCTTCTTCGAAGAGGGGGCTTGAGAATTTTGACTCCACCGGTAATCGCACCCCGCTGACCACTTCGGCAGGCACCGCCAGCTACATCTATCCTCCAACCAGCCATCGCCTGGCTGCAGTGGATGGCGAGGTACGCAACCATGACGCAGCGGGGAATACCACCAGCATCGGCGGCAAGACGTTCATCTACAACGATGCCAACCGCATGAACGCGGTGAAGCAGGGCAATGCCGTGCTGGAAAGCTACGCTTACAATCATCGCGGTGAGCGCGTGCTGCGTACCCCGGCCGGTGGCGCAGCGCAGATCACCCTGTACGACGAAGCAGGGCAGTGGCTGGGCAACTACTCGGCCACGGACCAAGCGCAGCAGCAGGCCATCTGGCTGGACAACTACCCGGTGGCACTGATGAACACGCCGGCTACCGGCGTGCCGGAGCTGGCCTACGTCCAACCAGATCATCTGGGCACGCCGCGCGTGGTGATCGATCCGGTACGGAATGTCTCGATCTGGGAGTGGAGCAACAAGAGCGAAGTGTTCGGCAACCAGATTCCGAGGGCTGACCCGGATGGCGATGGTGTGGCGTTTGGGCTTGCGCTGCGCTTCCCGGGCCAGCAGGCGACGGATGCGAGTGGGATGCTCTACAACTACCAGCGTGAATACGACCCGGTGGTGGGGCGGTATTCGCAGAGTGATCCAATTGGGCTTGGTGGAGGTGTTAGCACCTATACCTATGCAATCGGCAATACAATTTCGCGCGTTGATCCACTGGGTTTGAAAGACTCCCAGCCTGGAGTGACTGTGACAGAAACTGGCGCATATACGGTCGATTGGCGCTATTACGTGAATAGGACATTGGAAGCTCTTGGCTTTCCGGGGGCATTTGTCGCGGGAGCCAGCGACTTCGGCGGGCAGTATGCCAATCAACGGTCAGCCACACACGTGGTTGGTGGGTCTCATAACGGATGGGGTGGCCAGGATAGGTACTTCCACTGCATGGCGAACTGCGAGGCTGCACAGAAGGGTATGGGCGGATCAGCTGCTGCTCAGTGCATAAGCAACGGGCGCGAGTGGTTCGATCAAAGCATCAAGGGCGACTCTGCCGCTGACTCCGCTGCGGATCAGTTGGCAAATCGCCTCGGACGATCATCTGGACAAATGAGTCGTACGGGGAGTTGCTCGCAGATGTGCGGGAGCTATCGTCCCGGTGGAAACTTCCCCTACTGATGATTTGGACGCCTCAAATGTACGCTCCCAAGCTGCTCCCAGTCGTGATGCTGTCAATCGCACTTTCTGGTTGCATGGAAGTTGCCAGCACCGAGTATGCAGACCGCAATCAAGCCGTCTCAAGACAAGCAATCGGTGAATCGAAATGGTTGCCTTCATGGTTGCCTGAGGACGCAGTCAACATACGCGAGTCGCACGACATGGACACAAATGAATCGTGGCTGGTTTTCCGCCTGACCAGCGGGGTTCTTGCTTTGCCCGAAGAATGTAGGCTGGTGAGCAGGCCGGAGATGTCCGACGCGCGAGTCATGCGGAGATTTCCTCCGTTTGCCCGCAACGCGTGGTCGCGAGCGTCAAGCTATGGCGGCAAGTTCTATCTGTGTCCGGAGGGAAATGCTGGCCGCTGGGTCATGCGCGATGAAGAGCTGGGCCTTGTTTACAGCGGAATAAAGTTATAGGTGGCTGGGCGGTCTCACCTAGTAAGCGAAATGCGTGAGTGGCACGTGGCGATCTCCTTTCCCGGTGCCTGATTCGGCACTTTCCGGCCGAGCGTCGTGTGGGTTCGGGTATGTGTCAAATCGACCTTGCCACTTGTCCGTGTTCACGAATGGGAGGGCCGTGTAAGAAGATCGGATGGTCCGGCAAGCTTCAAGCACCCAGGCGTTCGGCAGGAAGATTGCTGGGCCGCGGTGACGACTGTGCGGGAGGACCTATGGGATATCGGCTCCATGGTTTATTGTGGCTGCAGCGCAGGCGGTGGATAGAGGCGAAGGGAAATGAAAGACAAACTGAGAGAAAGAGAGGCGCTGTCGCCAACTGGCTTCTATGACCGATACTATGCGGAGAGTGGCCTGGATCAGGAAACCGTAGTGGAGCTGCTGGAGCATATTGCAGACGAGCTTCGTTTGCCCTCCGGGAAGCTCCGTCCTGGAGATCGATTTTCGAAGGAACTGTCGCCTGGTGAAGCTCATGGTTGGGACTCGGGGTATGGGGTGTTGATATTCGAGCTTCAATCGCTCGCAAAAAAACGTGGTATTGCAGTCGATCGGCGGGTGGATTCGCTCGACGACTACATTCGTATCATGGCGGGTATCTATTGATGAGATTGATGCGTCCCTGAATGGCTATCGGCGTGAGACGTCGCAGTGCGTACTGAGGATTCGGGGATGCCAAAGTGAGGTGTGCCGCCGCTGTCATTACCGGTCTGGTTCTGGCGGGCTGTGCAACATCGGGTGGCGATATGGTCGTGCGCGTCTCGGGAAGCGTGCCGCCAGGTCAGGGTGACGTTCGCGCTCTAGATTGTGAGCTGAGTATGCTCGGGGAGGACGAAGGTGTAGTCTCGTCGAAACCGGTTGGAAGCACATTCTCGGTCCCCATGATGGTCGTTGCAGGGCCGGAACCCAGAAGCTACCAATTCGCCGTCGAATGCAGGGATGGCCGGAGGTTCGCATCCAAGCCGGTGCAGATCAGTAGTCGGCGGTCCTATGCCCGGGATCTCAATCTTGGGGAGCTTCAGGAGCGGTGACCGGCGATCGTCCTCGCGCATCCCAGAGCTCTGATCGGGAATCTAGTCCATGAGATTCATTTACGTGTTGCTCTTCATCCTTCTCACGGGTGCGGCGCTGTTTTCATTTCGCAAACTCCATCGAGGTGAGCTGGGCGAGAAGCCGGTTTATGCCGCTTTGCAGAGAGCAGAGCTGGAGTACAGACGCCAGCCGGTTGGCGACCTGATCTATGAAGAAGGGGGCGGGCATCTGCTCGCCGGGTTCTCTATAGACGCACAAGCGAGGGTTTGGGTTGCGTTGGACACAATGAGGGACAATGGGGATCTGTTTGTCGTCCCTATGCACGGGGAACAGAGAGTCCCTTGTCAACTCGTCGATCAGCTGGTGTCGGCCAATGTCGGATCAGCACAGGCTAGGCACGCGTTGAAGGCGTCTTGCGTGAAGTAGGGCGTTGCGAGGCTGAAGAAATTCCCCGTACACGCCGCAGCAATGATGACGGCGGTGATTCGGTCGTTCTGTTGTATGGGTTTGGGGGATTCCAGTAGATGAAGGATTTCAACGCGCTCGAATGGTGTGATGCCACGTTGCTGGCTATCAACATCGATAGAAGGAATCCAGGCGTATGCGATGAGGTAAAGGTCCACGTGCGCTGGCCGGACGGTCGGGAGTCAATCGTTTGCTTCCCGGAAGCGTACGGGTGCTCTGCGCTCATGAACTTCGGCGTACTGGGGGAGGAGGGAATAGAGTTCGCCAGGGTCGACGATGACGAGCCGGGACTCGCTGATCTTCTTGATCGTTGGAAGGCGGTCGGCTATCCGCTGTCCGGCCTGAAGTGTTTTCGTATCGAGACCACCTCGACCGGTAGCGTCATTCTGATCTACGCCAGGACATGGCGGATCGAGCATCTGCCGATGGCGGGTGCAGTGCCCTGAAGGACATTCCGTGCCCAGATTCCTCACCCCCGACAAGGTCTCCCTCATCCGGGGGAAGGCGCCTGAGAAGACCGAGCGGAGATATCCTTGGGGTCATGATTTTTGGCCCTGCGGCGACGTTGGCCGCCACACTCTGCAAATTGGGACCTTGATGATGGTGAGGATCCTGACAGCACTACTTCTGATTGGAGTCGGACTTGGATTCTCTGGCGGCGCATGGGCTGTAGGAAAGCGGCCCTTCAAGATGATCCAGTTCTGCGTGCATGACCAAGAGGGCGTGAATCGGTTCAAGCAGACCCTCAGCTCTATCGCCAAGGACGAAGGAATGCAGTTCTTCGATGGCAGCGCTGAATTGGATCGCCAGCTTGCCAGGGCAAAGGTGGACGTGCAACGCCCTGTCGTCTACATCGGAGTGAAGCGGGAAGATGGCTCGGGACTGGAGGCGGGGAACCTCGGATTGGATCGCTTCGAGATAGCTATTGGCTTCTCTGAAGGGAAGATGCCCGCCGAGGCATGGTCATTCTCTTTCCGCGTCGAACGCGCTTTGGCAGATCGCTGGAATGTACACGCGGTTCCCCCGAACAAGGGGGCTGCGCCGACGGCGTGTCGGGCGGGAGGCGATCCTCGCTGAAGTCCGTTGCACATGGCATTCACCCTTCGGGCTGCAACCGCCCTACCGCCTGGGCGCACAACGACTGGCAGGCCATGACCAACCCCTCCATCACGCGGTCGCCCACGTACTGCCCGGGTTCGCCGTTCTGCCGGGTGCGTTCGGCTGCCAGCAGCATTTCCAGCACCACCCGCAACCCAGTCAACGCGCAATCGGCGTCGGCCAGGGCCAGGCAGCGCCCGGGCAGCTGATGCCGCTCCGGCCAGGGTTGTCCGTCGGCCGCCGCACCGGAGCCGATGCGGTGGAGATTGGCAATGAAGGTGTTCCTGTCCACTGTTGGCTTAGCCTGTGGCGAACCGTCGTCGCCGGCGGTGCTGCGGTAGGCGTGCAGATGCGGGAAGTCCGATTCGTTCATGGCAAGGCTCCGTGCAGGGCAATCGGTAGCCGCCACCCATAAAAGTGGCGGACGGTACGTGGTTCGAACACCGGGTTGATGTCAGTCCGGCGGGCCCGAAGGCCCCCACGCACCGCCCGCCATAGCCGGCAGACGGATTGCCAGCCGGCGCCACGCTAAGGTGGCGCCGGCTGGCAAGCGCATACATCAACATCAACTCGGGTGTTCGAAGCCCGGCCACGCTTTTCCGGTGGCACGCCATCTGAGCCCCTGGCGCTGTGCAATGCCAATCAGAAGAGTTGCAAACATCACTCGATTGGAGACGCTTTTGACATTGTCCTACGCTGTTAAGTCCCGCCAGTGCTGGCTGGCGTAGTGATCCGCCCGCAACGCGCAATCTGCGACAGGTGTCGAGGTTGTCACGGCGAACGGGACGGGCCGGGAGGGCCTATCACGACAGGCGTTGCCAATTCAGCTGCGGGCTGTCCCGGGTTGACGCTTTCAACGCCCCAGCGCACTCTGCGGGCTGGGGTCGACAACCCGTTCAGGGGCAGGGCTGCAGGGTGGTACCAGGAGGCGGAACAGCCATGAGCCAACTCACCGACAGCTTCGGACGCAGCTTTCCGTACCTGCGCTTGTCGCTCACCGAAGCCTGCAACTTCCGGTGCAGCTACTGCCTGCCCGACGGCTACCAGGCCGACGTCCGCCCGCGTTTCCTGCAGGTGGATGAGATCGGCCGCCTGGTGCGGGCCTTCGCGGCGTTGGGCATGAGCAAGATCCGCCTGACCGGCGGCGAGCCCAGCCTGCGCAAGGATCTGGACGAGATCATCGCCACCGTGGCGGCGGTGCCGGGCATCCGCAAGGTGGCCATCACCACCAATGGCACGCTGCTGCCGCGGCGCCTGCCGGGCTGGCACCGGGCCGGCCTGACCGCGCTGAACGTGAGCATGGACAGCCTGCAACGCGAGCGTTTCCACACCATCACCGGGCACGACCGCCTGCCGGAGATCCAGCAGGGCCTGGCGCTGGCGCAGGCGTTGGGCCTGCCGGCGATCAAGCTCAACGCGGTACTGCTGCGGGGCCTGAACGACGACGATCTGCCGCAGTGGATGGACTACCTGCGTGTCCGCCCCTTCAGCGTGCGCTTCATCGAGCTGATGCGCACCGGCGACAACGAAGCCTATTTCCAGCGCCACCACCTGCGCGCCGACGTGGTGATCGAGCAGCTGCTGGCCGCGGGCTGGCACGAGCGTCCGCGCGCGGCCGACGCCGGCCCGGCGCGCGAGTTCGGCCACCCCGACCATCGCGGCAGCATCGGCATCATCGCCCCGTATTCGCGTGACTTCTGCAAGGGCTGCAACCGCCTGCGGGTGACCGCCAAGGGCGACCTGCGGCTGTGCCTGTTCGGCGAGTT
The DNA here is from genome assembly GCF_059372355.1 of Stenotrophomonas sp. YJH_SMC_135. Classification (NCBI taxonomy): domain Bacteria; kingdom Pseudomonadati; phylum Pseudomonadota; class Gammaproteobacteria; order Lysobacterales; family Lysobacteraceae; genus Stenotrophomonas; species Stenotrophomonas sp. YJH_SMC_135. Next base: position 513 of record NZ_JCAFVN010000015.1, on the reverse strand, counting down.
CGGCGTACCGCTGCGCCCGCTGCTGCAGCGCGATGAGGACCACGACGCGCTGCTGGCACGCATCACCACCCAGCTTGGCCTGAAAGCGGCCGGGCATGGACTGCACCAGGGCCAGACCGGGCTGACCCCGCACCTGGCCTCCATCGGAGGATGAGCAACACGATGAGTGGGGAATTGAACGCGGCCTTCCACATGGCCGATGTGCGCAACAAGCGCATCAGCCGCCGCCGTGCGGTGGCGGTGGGCGAGCTGAATGCCGGTCCACTGGCCTATCCGCTGATTGTCGAGCGCCGCCTGCCCAAGGGCGATGCGCTGGTGATGGCCGAGATTGCCGGCCTGCAGGGCGCCAAGATGGCCTCGATGCTGATGCCGCTGTGCCACCCGCTGCCGCTGGAACTGGTGCAGGTGTTCTGCGCGCCGGTACCGGAACGGCAGGCGATCCGCGTGTGGTGCGAGTGCGCCAGCGAGGCGCGCACCGGCGTGGAGATGGAGGCACTGGCCGGCGTCAACGCG
>NZ_JCAFVN010000014.1:0-16654 GCF_059372355.1 Stenotrophomonas sp. YJH_SMC_135 | reverse complement strand
GATCATGTTCTTGACGTAGTCAGCGTGGCCCGGGCAGTCAACGTGGGCGTAGTGACGGATCGGGGATTCGTATTCGACGTGCGCGGTCGAGATCGTGATACCACGAGCCTTTTCTTCCGGCGCGGCGTCGATCGAGGAGTAATCCTTGAACTCGCCACCGAAGCGCTCGGCACCGATCTTGGTCAGTGCGGCGGTCAGCGTGGTCTTGCCGTGATCGACGTGACCGATGGTGCCGACGTTGACGTGCGGCTTGGTGCGCTCGAACTTACCCTTTGCCATTGTTCTATACCTTGATTGTTCGTAAGTGGTTTCAAGAGAGGCTGAGCGAGGCTCAGCCCTTCTTCATGACGGCTTCGGCGATGTTGGTCGGAGCCGGCTCGTAGTGATCGAATTCCATGGTGAAGGTGGCGCGGCCCTGGGTCTGCGAACGCAGCGCAGTGGCGTAGCCGAACATTTCACCCAGCGGGATCATCGCGTTGATGATGCTGGCCGAACCGTCACCGGTGGTGTCGGAACCCTGCAGCACACCGCGACGACGGCTGACGTCGCCCATCACGTCACCCTGGTAATCCTCCGGGGTCACGATCTCGACCTTCATGATCGGCTCCAGCAGCACCGGCTTGGCCTTGGCGAAGCCCTGCTTGAAGGCCATCGACGAAGCCAGCTTGAACGCCATTTCCGAGGAGTCGACGTCGTGGTACGAACCGAACACCAGCTTCACCTTGACGTCCACGACCGGGAAGCCAGCCAGCGGACCGCTGGTGATGGTTTCGCGCAGGCCCTTTTCAACCGACGGAATGAATTCCTTCGGGATCACGCCGCCGGTGATGTCGTTGATGAACAGGAAGTCGTCCTTGATGGCCGGAGCCAGCTTCGGATCGGCACGGTCTTCAGCGGTGATCGGCGACAGCTCGATCACGACGTGACCGTACTGACCCTTACCACCGGACTGCTTGGCGTGCTTGTAGTCCGACTTGACGTCGGCCAGGGTGATGGTTTCGCGGTAGGCCACCTGCGGCGCGCCGACGTTGGCTTCAACGTTGAACTCGCGCTTCAGGCGGTCGACGATGATGTCCAGGTGCAGCTCGCCCATGCCCGAGATGATGGTCTGGCCGGACTCTTCGTCGGTCTTGACGCGGAACGACGGATCTTCCTGCGCCAGACGGCCCAGGGCCAGACCCATCTTTTCCTGGTCCGACTTGGTCTTCGGCTCGACGGCCATCGAGATCACCGGCTCCGGGAACGTCATGCGCTCCAGGATGATCGGCGCGTCCACGGCGCACAGGGTGTCACCGGTGGTGGTGTCCTTCAGGCCCACGGCAGCAGCGATGTCACCAGCCAGAACTTCCTTGATTTCCTCGCGATTGTTCGAGTGCATCTGCAGGATGCGACCGATGCGCTCCTTCTTGCCCTTCACCGAGTTCAGCACGGTGTCGCCACCGTTCAGGGTGCCCGAGTAGACGCGGAAGAAGGTCAGCGCGCCGACGAACGGGTCGGTGATGATCTTGAAGGCCAGCGACGAGAACGGAGCCTTGTCGTCCGACTTGCGGGTCATCTCGACGGTGTCGTCGTCAACGTCCACGCCCTTCACGTCCGGCACGTCGACCGGCGACGGCAGCAGCTGGATCACGCCGTCCAGCATGGCCTGCACGCCCTTGTTCTTGAAGGCCGAGCCGCAGTACATCGGCACGATCTCGGTGGCCAGGGTGCGGGTACGCAGCGCGTTGATGATTTCAGCCTCGGCCAGCTCTTCGCCGCCCAGGTACTTTTCCATCAGCTCTTCGCTGGCTTCGGCAGCGGTCTCGACCATGAACTGGCGAGCCTCTTCGGCAGCCGCCTGCAGATCGGCCGGGATGTCGCTGTATTCGAACTTCATGCCCTGCGAAGCCTCATCCCAATGGATGGCCTTCATCTTCAGCAGGTCGACAACGCCCTTGAAATTGTCTTCAGCGCCGATCGGCAGCTGCATCGGCACGGCGACCGCGCCCAGCTTGGCCTTCAGCTGGCCGACGACCTTCTGGAAGTTGGCACCGGTGCGGTCCATCTTGTTGACGAACGCGATGCGCGGCACGTGGTACTTGTTGGCCTGGCGCCACACGGTTTCCGACTGCGGCTGCACGCCACCGACGGCACACAGGACGAAGACGGCACCGTCGAGCACGCGCAGCGAGCGCTCCACTTCGATGGTGAAGTCGACGTGCCCGGGGGTGTCGATGATGTTGAAGCGGTGCTCCGGCAGGGACTTGTCCATGCCCTTCCAGAACGCGGTGGTGGCAGCGGACTGGATCGTGATGCCACGCTCCTGCTCCTGCTCCATCCAGTCCATGGTGGCGGCGCCGTCGTGCACTTCACCGATCTTGTGGCTCTTGCCGGTGTAGAACAGGATGCGCTCGGACGTGGTGGTCTTGCCGGCATCGATGTGAGCCATGATGCCGAAGTTACGGTAACGCTCGATGGGAGTGGAACGGGCCACGGGAGCCTCTCAGATTTCTTGGATTTCGGATGGCCGAACGCCGCCTTTCGGCGGCCTTCGGATTGGCGCAGCCCTTCTGGGACCGCGAGGCAGCACGCACCGAAGTGGTGCTGCCCTGCCTGTTTTACAAGGCCGTCAAACTCACCAGCGGTAGTGGGCGAATGCCTTGTTGGCTTCGGCCATGCGGTGGGTTTCTTCGCGCTTCTTGATGGCGCCGCCACGGTTTTCCGAGGCGTCGATCAGTTCAGCAGCCAGCTTCTTCGGCATGGTGTTCTCACCACGCTTGCGCGCGGAGTCGATCAGCCAGCGCATGGCCAGGGCCATCTTGCGCGACGAACGCACTTCGACCGGCACCTGGTAGGTGGCACCACCGACGCGACGCGACTTGACTTCGACCGCCGGAGCGACGTTGTCCAGAGCCTTCTGCACCAGTTCAATGGCGTTGGCGCTGCTGTTCTTCTCGGTGATCACGTCCATGGCGCCGTACACGATCTTTTCGGCGACGGACTTCTTGCCGCTCTGCATGACCATGTTGATGAAGCGGGCGATGGTTTCGCTTCCGTGCTTCGGATCGGGCAGGACGGAACGCTGCGGAGTATTACCCTTACGCGACATAGTGCTCTCTCCTTATGCCTTCGGACGCTTGGCGCCGTACTTGGAACGGGCCTGGCGACGCTTGGCAACGCCGGCGGCGTCGAGCGAGCCACGAACGGTGTGGTAACGCACACCCGGCAGGTCCTTGACGCGACCGCCGCGGATCAGGACCACGGAGTGCTCCTGCAGGTTGTGGCCTTCACCACCGATGTAGGAAATCACTTCTTCCTGGTTGGTCAGGCGGACCTTGGCAACCTTGCGCAGAGCCGAGTTCGGCTTCTTCGGAGTGGTGGTGTAGACACGGGTGCAGACGCCACGGCGCTGCGGGCACTTGTCGAGCGCCGGCGAGGCACTCTTGTAGGTGGTCGCTTGCCGCGGCTTGCGGACCAGCTGGTTGATCGTCGCCATCAGTAGGTTCTTCTGATTGGTGGCCGGAAAATCCGACCAGAGATGCGGAAATGTTAAAGCAGGCCGAAATTCTGGCCTGCTGAGACAGACGATTGTAGCAACCTGCCAGGAAAGCAGTCAAACGCCTCCTGTCAAGCCCGTCCCTGATCCCGGGACGTTACTGGGGGGCCTCCATGTACCCCGTTCAGGTTGACAGGGTCGATCGCGGACGATCTCCCCTGCCCTTTCCCAATCCCATCGATGGACCGATGGGGTGGTCCGGCCTTGCGGCCGGACCGGCTACCTCATTCTTCGCCCAACGCCTGTTCAGCTTCGGCTTCAACCACCGGCGCCTCGACCGCGACCGGGGTACCGGCCAGGGTCTGCATTTCCGACTCGGTGAGACCGGAAGCGCCGCGACGGCGGTTGCTGTGGTACGCCAGGCCGGTACCGGCCGGAATCAGGCGACCCACGATGACGTTTTCCTTCAGGCCACGCAGGTTGTCCGAGGTGCCGCGGACGGCCGCTTCGGTCAGCACGCGGGTGGTTTCCTGGAACGAAGCGGCCGAGATGAACGATTCGGTCGCCAGCGACGCCTTGGTGATACCCAGCAGGACCGGATCGAAGTGCGCCGGCAGCTCGTTGCGGGCCGACAGGCGCGCATTTTCCTCGATAACGCGCTGACGCTCCACCTGTTCGCCGTTCAGGAACTTGCTGCTGCCCTGATCGGTGATCTCGACCTTGCGCAGCATCTGGCGGGTGATCACCTCGATGTGCTTGTCGTTGATCTTCACGCCCTGCAGGCGGTACACGTCCTGGATTTCCTTCACCAGGTAGGCCGCCAGCGGCTCGACGCCCAGCAGGCGCAGGATGTCCTGCGGGCTCGGCTCGCCGTCCACGATGGTTTCACCCTTGGTGACATGCTCGCCTTCGAACACGATGACCTGGCGGTACTTCGGGATCAGCTCTTCGTGCTCCGAACCATCGGTGTCCTTGATGATCAGGCGCTGCTTGCCCTTGGTGTCCTTACCGAAGCTGATGATGCCCGAACGCTCGGCCAGCACCGCCGGATCCTTCGGCTTGCGCGCTTCGAACAGGTCGGCCACGCGCGGCAGACCACCGGTGATGTCGCGGGTCTTCGACGCTTCCTGCGGGATCTTGGCGACGACGTCGCCCACGCCCACCGGGGCGCCGTCCTGCAGGTTGACGATCGAACGCGGCGGCAGCAGGTACTGCGCCGGCAGGTCGGTGCCCGGAATCGACAGGTCGTTGCCCTTGGCGTCGACGATGCGCACGATCGGGCGCAGGTCCTTGGCCTGGGTACCACGACGCTTCGGATCGGTGATTTCGCGCGAAGCCAGGCCGGTCAGCTCGTCGGTCTTCTCGATGACGGTGATGCCATCAACGAAGTCGATGAAGCGGATGAAGCCGGCCACTTCCGACACGATCGGGTGGTTATGCGGATCCCAGTTGGCCACGGTCTGGCCAGCCTTGATCGCATCACCGTCCTTGGACGTGATGGTCGCACCGTACGGCAGCTTGTAACGCTCACGCTCACGGCCGTGGGCATCGAGCACCGAGATTTCGCCCGAGCGCGACACTGCGACCAGCGAGCCGTTGGCATGCTCGACCGACTTGAGGTTGCTGAACTTGACCGAGCCGGTGGTCTTGACGGTGATGTTGTCGACCGCTGCAGCTCGCGACGCCGCACCACCGATGTGGAACGTACGCATGGTCAGCTGGGTACCCGGCTCACCGATGGACTGCGCGGCGATGACGCCGACTGCTTCACCGATGTTGACCAGGTGGCCACGGGCCAGGTCGCGGCCGTAGCAGCGCGAGCAGACACCGAACGCCGATTCGCAGGAGATGGTCGAGCGGACCTTGATGGTCTGCACGCCGGCATCTTCCAGCTTGGCGACCCAGGCTTCGTCGAGCAGGGTGTTGCGGGTGACGATCGGATCCTCGTCGTTGCCCGGCAGGAACACGTCCTCGGCAACCACGCGACCCAGCACGCGGTCCTTCAGCGGCTCGACCACGTCGCCGCCTTCCACGATCGGGGTCATGATCAGGCCTTCGGTGGTACCGCAATCCACCTCGGTGATCACCACGTCCTGCGCGACGTCGACCAGACGACGGGTCAGGTAACCCGAGTTCGCGGTCTTCAGCGCGGTATCGGCCAGACCCTTACGGGCACCGTGGGTGGAGTTGAAGTACTCCTGCACGTTCAGGCCTTCGCGGAAGTTCGCCTTGATGGGCGTCTCGATGATCGAGCCGTCCGGGCGGGCCATCAGGCCGCGCATGCCGGCCAGCTGACGGATCTGCGCCTGCGAACCACGCGCACCGGAGTCGGCCATGATGTACAGCGAGTTCATCGACTTCTGGTCGATGGTCTCGCCCTTGGCATTGACCACCTTCTCGGTACCGATGGTGTCCATCATCGCCTTGGCGATGCGCTCGTTGGTGCGCGACCAGATGTCGACCACCTTGTTGTAGCGCTCGCCGGCGGTGACCAGGCCTGACTGGTACTGCTCCTGGATTTCCAGCACTTCGGCTTCGGCCTCGGTGAGGATGCCCTTCTTCTCGTCCGGGATCAGCATGTCGTCGATGCCGATCGAGACGCCGGCGCGGGTCGCGTAGGCGAAGCCGGTGTACATCAGCTTGTCGGCGAACACGACCGTGTCCTTCAGGCCCAGCTGGCGGTAGCTGGAGTTGATCAGGCGGCTGATGTTCTTCTTGGTCAGCTCGGTGTTGGCCAGCGCGAACGGCAGGCCTTCCGGCAGGATTTCAGCCAGCAGGGCGCGACCGATCGTGGTGTCCACGATCGAGGTCTTGTTCTGCTTGTTGCCGTCTTCGTCGGTCACCACCTCGGTGATGCGGACCTTGACCTTGGCGTGCAGTTCCACCACGCGGTTGTCGTAGGCACGCTTCACTTCGGCGATGTTGGCGAAGGCCATGCCCTCGCCCTTCTTGTTTTCCAGCGAGCGGGTCATGTAGTACAGACCCAGCACGACGTCCTGCGACGGCACGATGATCGGCTCGCCGTTGGCCGGCGACAGGATGTTGTTGGTCGACATCATCAGCGCACGCGCTTCCAGCTGGGCTTCCAGCGAGAGCGGCACGTGGACGGCCATCTGGTCACCGTCGAAGTCGGCGTTGAACGCGGTGCAGACCAGCGGGTGCAGCTGGATGGCCTTGCCTTCGATCAGCACCGGCTCGAACGCCTGGATGCCCAGACGGTGCAGGGTCGGCGCACGGTTCAGCATCACCGGATGCTCGCGGATGACCTCTTCCAGGATGTCCCAGACTTCGGCTTCTTCGCGCTCGACCAGCTTCTTGGCGGCCTTGATGGTGGTGGCCAGGCCACGACGCTGCAGCTTGGCGAAGACGAACGGCTTGAACAGCTCCAGCGCCATCTTCTTCGGCAGGCCGCACTGGTGCAGGCGCAGGTACGGACCGACCACGATGACCGAACGGCCCGAGTAGTCGACGCGCTTGCCGAGCAGGTTCTGGCGGAAGCGACCCTGCTTGCCCTTGATCATGTCGGCCAGCGACTTCAGCGGGCGCTTGTTGGTGCCGGTGATGGCACGGCCGCGACGGCCGTTGTCCAGCAGCGCATCGACCGATTCCTGCAGCATGCGCTTTTCATTGCGCACGATGATGTCCGGCGCGCTCAGCTCGAGCAGGCGGCGCAGGCGGTTGTTGCGGTTGATGACGCGGCGGTACAGGTCGTTCAGGTCGGAGGTCGCGAAGCGGCCGCCATCCAGCGGGACCAGCGGGCGCAGGTCCGGCGGCAGCACCGGCAGCACGGTCATGACCATCCATTCCGGACGGTTGCCCGATTCCAGGAAGGCCTCGATCAGCTTGATGCGCTTGGTGAGGCGCTTGAGCTTGGTTTCCGAGCCGGTAGCGGCGATTTCCTCGCGCAGGCGGGTCATTTCCGACTGCAGGTCGATCGTGCGCAGCAGTTCGTACACGGCCTCGGCGCCCATGGCGGCGTCGAAGTCGTCACCGTGCTCCTGGCGGGCCTGCAGGTACTGTTCTTCGGTCAGCAGCTGGCGGCGCTCCAGGGCGGTCAGGCCCGGCTCGGTCACCACGTACGCTTCGAAGTACAGCACGCGCTCGATATCGCGCAGGGTCATGTCCAGCATCAGGCCGATGCGCGACGGCAGCGACTTCAGGAACCAGATGTGCGCGACCGGCGACGCCAGGTCGATGTGGCCCATGCGCTCACGGCGCACCTTGGCCAGGGTCACTTCGGTGCCGCACTTTTCGCAGACCACGCCGCGGTGCTTCATGCGCTTGTACTTGCCGCACAGGCACTCGTAGTCCTTCACCGGGCCGAAGATGGCGGCGCAGAACAGGCCGTCGCGTTCCGGCTTGAAGGTACGGTAATTGATGGTTTCCGGCTTCTTCACTTCGCCGAAGGACCACGAACGGATCAGGTCCGGCGAGGCCAGCGCGATCTTGATCGCGTCGAAGTCCAGCGTCTGGCGCTGCTGGTTGAAGAGGTTGAGCAGGTCTTTCATGGTGTTCTCCAGAAGGAGGAATGCTGTGTCGATGGGCTTTCAGTTGACTGCCAGCGGCGCGGCGGCGGAGGCCGCCGCGCCGGCATGGATCAGTTGTCTTCCAGTTCCATGTTGATGGCCAGCGAGCGGATTTCCTTCACGAGCACGTTGAAGGATTCCGGCATGCCCGCGACCATCTCGTGCTCACCGTCGACAATGTTCTTGTACATCTGGTTGCGGCCCTGCACGTCATCGGACTTCACCGTCAGCATTTCCTGCAGGGTGTAGGCCGCGCCGTAGGCTTCCAGCGCCCAGACTTCCATTTCACCGAAGCGCTGGCCGCCGAACTGCGCCTTGCCGCCCAGCGGCTGCTGGGTGACGAGCGAGTACGGACCGGTCGAACGGGCGTGCATCTTGTCGTCGACCAGGTGGTTCAGCTTCAGGTAGTGCATGTAGCCAACGGTGGTGTGGCGATCGAAGGCTTCACCGGTGCGGCCGTCGTACAGCTGGGTCTGGCCGCTGCTCGGCAGGTCGGCCAGTTCCAGCATGCGCTTGATTTCCGCTTCGGTGGCGCCGTCGAACACCGGGGTAGCCATCGGCACGCCGTCGGTCAGGTTGCGGGCCAGGCGCAGCAGTTCCTCGTCGCTGAACTGCGACAGGTCGACACGGTTGGCCACGTTGGTGTCGTCGTGGTTGTAGATGTCGTCCAGGAACTTGCGCAGGTCGGCGACCGCCGCCTGGGCTTCCATCATCGCCTGGATCTTGCGACCCAGACCCTTGGCGGCCCAGCCCAGGTGCACTTCCAGGATCTGGCCGATGTTCATGCGCGACGGCACGCCCAGCGGGTTCAGCACGATGTCCACGGTTTCGCCCGAGGCCATGTACGGCATGTCCTCGACCGGCACCACGTTGGACACCACACCCTTGTTGCCGTGGCGGCCAGCCATCTTGTCGCCCGGCTGGATGCGGCGCTTCACGGCCAGGAACACCTTGACCATCTTCAGAACGCCCGGAGCGAGGTCGTCACCGGCGGTGATCTTGCCGCGCTTGTCGGCGAAGCGACGCTCGAACTCCTTCTCGTGCGCCTGGATCTGCTTCTGCGCGCGCTCGATGGCTTCCGAAGCGTCCTCGTCCTTCATGCGCAGGGCGAACCAGTCAGCCTTCTTCAGGCCGTCCAGGAAGGCGTCGGTGATCACGTCACCCTTCTTCAGGCCAGCGCCACCGTTGACCACCTTGCCCACGATCTGCGAACGCAGACGCATGTAGATGGCGGCTTCCAGGATGCGGAACTGGTCGTCGAAGTCCTTCTTGACGCGCTTGATTTCAGACTCTTCGATCTGGCGGGCGCGCTTGTCCTTCTCGATGCCGTCGCGGGTGAAGACCTGCACGTCGATGACGGTGCCGTCCATGCCCGGCGGAACGCGCAGCGAGCTGTCCTTCACGTCCGAAGCCTTCTCGCCGAAGATCGCGCGCAGCAGCTTCTCTTCCGGGGTCAGCTGGCTTTCGCCCTTCGGGGTGACCTTGCCGACCAGGATGTCGCCGGCACGGACTTCCGCGCCGATGTACACCACGCCGCTCTCGTCCAGGCGGTTCAGCGCCTGCTCGGAGACGTTCGGGATGTCGGCGGAGATTTCCTCCGGCCCCAGCTTGGTGTCACGCGCGACGCAGGTCAGCTCTTCGATGTGGATCGTGGTGTAACGATCCTCTTCCACCACGCGCTCGGAGAGCAGGATGGAGTCTTCGAAGTTGTAGCCGTTCCACGGCATGAACGCGATCAGCATGTTCTGGCCGAGGGCCAGTTCGCCGATGTCGGTGGACGGACCGTCGGCCAGCACGTCGCCGCGGGCGATGACGTCACCGACCTGGACCAGCGGGCGCTGGTTGATGCAGGTGTTCTGGTTCGAACGGGTGTACTTGACCAGGTTGTAGATGTCCACGCCTGCGTCGGTGGCGCCAACGATCTCTTCCTCGTTGACCTTGACCACGATGCGGGCCGCGTCGATCTGCACGATCTCGCCACCACGACGGGCGTTCACGGTCACGCCCGAGTCGCGCGCCACGGCGCGCTCGATGCCGGTACCCACCAGCGGCTTCTGCGCACGCAGGGTCGGCACGGCCTGACGCTGCATGTTGGCACCCATCAGTGCGCGGTTGGCGTCATCGTGCTCCAGGAACGGAACCAGCGCGGCCGCGATCGACACGGTCTGCATCGGCGAGACGTCCATGAAGTGGACTTCCGCCGGCGGCTTCAGCAGCGATTCGCCCTGGAAGCGGCACGGAACGAACTGCTCGGTCAGCACGCTGTCGGCATTGGTCAGGGCGTTGGCCTGCGCAATGACGTACTCGTTTTCTTCGATCGCCGACAGGAACTCGACTTCGTCATAGACCTTGCCGTCCACGACCTTGCGGTACGGGGTCTCGAGGAAACCGTACTGGTTGGTGCGGGCGTACACGGCCAGCGAGTTGATCAGGCCGATGTTCGGGCCTTCCGGAGTTTCGATGGTGCAGACGCGGCCGTAATGGGTCGGGTGCACGTCGCGCACTTCGAAGCCGGCGCGCTCACGGGTCAGACCGCCCGGGCCCAGGGCCGAGACGCGACGCTTGTGAGTCACTTCCGACAGCGGGTTGTTCTGGTCCATGAACTGCGACAGCTGCGAGGAGCCGAAGAACTCCTTGATGGCAGCGGCGACCGGCTTGGCGTTGATCAGTTCCTGCGGGGTCAGGCCTTCCGACTCGGCCATCGACAGGCGCTCCTTGACCGCGCGCTCGACGCGGACCAGGCCGACGCGGAACACGTTCTCGGCCATTTCACCGACCGAACGCACGCGACGGTTGCCCAGGTGATCGATGTCATCGACCACGCCGCGACCGTTGCGGATCTCGGTCAGGACCTTGATCACGTCCAGGATGTCGGAGCTGTCGCCGTGGGCAGCGACCAGGCGCTTGGACTCTTCGTCGTTGCGCTCACCGAAGTACTTGCTGTCGTACAGCACGGCTTCGCCGGTGGTTTCCTTGCGGCCCACGCGACGGTTGAACTTCATGCGGCCGACCGCGGACAGGTCGTAGCGCTCGAAGGTGAAGAACAGGTTGTGGAACAGGTTCTGCGCGGCATCCTTGGTCGGCGGCTCGCCCGGACGCATCATGCGGTAGATCTCGACCAGGGCTTCCAGCTGGGTCTTGGTCGGATCGATGCGCAGGGTGTTGGACAGGTACGGGCCACGATCCAGGTCGTTCACCCACAGGGTGCCGACCGCATCGACGCCGGCCTTGCGGAAGGCCTGCAGCTGCTCGTCGGTGATCTCGTCGTTGGCCTGGGCCAGCAGTTCGCCGGTCGAGGCATCGACCACGTCGTGCGACAGGATGCGGCCGACGATGTAGTCGTCCGGCACGGCCAGGGCGGCGATGCCCGAGGCTTCCAGCTGCTTGATGTGGCGCGCGGTGATGCGCTTGCCGGCTTCCACGATGACCTTGTCGCCGTCGGCGAGGTCGAAGCCCAGGGTTTCGCCACGCAGGCGCTCCGGCACCAGCTCCAGCTGGACGCCTTCATCCGGGTTGATGTGGAAGGTGTTGATCTCGAAGAACTCGGCCAGCATCTCTTCGTTGCTGTAGCCGAGCGCGCGCAGCAGGATCGACACCGGCAGCTTGCGGCGACGGTCGATACGGGTGAACAGCGCGTCCTTCGGGTCGAACTCGAAGTCCAGCCAGGAGCCGCGGTAAGGAATGATGCGGGCGCTGTACAGCAGCTTGCCCGAGCTGTGGGTCTTGCCACGGTCGTGGTCGAAGAACACGCCCGGCGAGCGGTGCAGCTGCGAGACGATGACGCGCTCGGTGCCGTTGACGATGAAGGTGCCGTTCTCGGTCATCAGCGGGATTTCGCCCAGATAGACCTCCTGCTCCTTCACGTACTTGATGGCCTTGGTCGACGACTCACGGTCGTAGATCACCAGGCGCACGGTCACGCGCAGCGGGGCGCCGTAGCTCATGCCGCGCTGGCGGCACTCACGCTCGTCGAAGACCGGTTCGCCCAGCTTGTAGCCGACGTATTCCAGGGCAGCATTGCCGCTGTAGCTGGCGATCGGGAAGACCGACTTCAGCGCAGCGTGCAGGCCGTGGTCCGTGCGCTTGGCCGGATCGACGTTTTCCTGCAGGAATTCACGATAGGAATCCACCTGGATGGCGAGCAGGAACGGCACTTCGAGAATCGAGCGCTGCTTGCCGAAATCCTTGCGGATACGCTTTTTTTCGGTGAACGAATAGGACGTCATGAGGTCTTCCACCTTGTTGTGCGGATCGTGCGCCCACGATCCGAAGGGAACTTGAAATTGTCAGTTGGAAGTCGCTGGTATTGCCGGCACCAGCACGCCTTCTCCCGCTACTTCCAACTGCCAACTCGTCTGCTACCACTCCCCCGCTGCCGCGCCGTGCGCTGGCCTGCCGGGGTTTGACTGCAGCCCGTGTTGGGCTTTTTCCTGCTTTTGAAACAGTCGACTAACAGTCGACCCTACCGGTACCGCAACAACGACCAAAGGCCGGGGGCTTACGCCCCCAGCCTTGGCTGCATCGCCGTGAATCGGTGACGATGCAAGGTAACTGCTTACTTGACTTCGACAGTCGCGCCAGCAGCTTCCAGGTCCTTCTTCATCTTCTCGGCGTCTTCCTTCGAAGCGCCTTCCTTCAGGACGCCACCGGCTTCGGCCAGGTCCTTCGCTTCCTTCAGGCCCAGGCCGGTGATGGCGCGGACGGCCTTGATGACCTCGACCTTCTTCTCGCCGGCGGTCTTCAGGGTGACGGTGAACTCGGTCTGCTCTTCAACAGCAGCGGCCGGGCCAGCGGCAGCAGCCACGGCAACCGGAGCAGCGGCGGAGACGCCGAACTTCTCTTCGATGGCCTTGACCAGCTCCATCACTTCCATCAGGGACTTCTCGGCGATGGCGTCGACGATCTGTTCGTTGGTAAGGGACATGATTAATACCTTTGGATGATTTTCTGGGTTGAGGTTCCGTCAGGAACCACGGTAAGTCGAAACTCAGGCGGTCTCGGCGGCCGGCTCGGCAGCGTCGGCGGCGACATCGCCACCCCCCTGCTTCTCGCCAACGGCCTTGATGGCGCGGGCAAACATCGTGACCGGCTCGGTCAGGACGCGGGCCAGCATGGCCAGGGCCTGGTCGCGGGTCGGCAGCGAGGCCAGCACTTCGACGTGGCTTGCCGGGAACACTTCGCCACCGATGGCGACGACCTTAGCCTTCAGCTTGTCGTTGCCCTTGGCGGCTTCCTTGATCAGGCGACCGGCAGCGCCGGGCTCCTCGAGCGAGAACGCGTACAGCAGCGGACCAACCATCTGGTCCTGGGCGACTGCGAACTCGGTGCCTTCAACGGCGCGCGAAGCCAGGGTGTTCTTGACAACCTTCAAGAAAACACCGGTTTCACGAGCCTGCTTGCGCATCGCGGTCATCTGGGCGACCGTGGTGCCAGCGTATTCGGCTGCGATCAAGGAGTGGGCCTTGGCGGCGACGTCTGCCAGCTCGGCGACTACTTCTTGCTTCTGGGACAGATTGAGAGCCATTGCACTCCTCCTATTGAACTCCGCTTACGGCTCCTGCCGTGTGCGGTCCTGTGCGGCATCCGTCCTGGACGCCGGGAACATCGGGATGATGTTCCGGGGGTGGGCCGTTCTAGACCTGGAGTGGGCCAACCTGGGAAACCCAGACGTGCGTGAACCAGAAAAACTCCAGAAGGGCACCATCTACGCAGGGTGATTCCGGGGAATCGATTAAGCGCTCATGACTGCTCCGGCGGCGACTCCTTGCCAGATCGAGCTTCCGTGCCCGTCGCCGGTATTGCCACGACCGCGCCTGCGGTCTTTGACGGCTACCGCAGGCGATGCACTGCCAGCGATGCCTTCAAATGTCACGGTCACGGCACCGAAGGTACCGTGACCGCTTGAAACAATTACTTCAGGGTCAGCGACGACTGGTCGACGGTGACGCCCGGGCCCATCGTCGAGCTGACCGAAACCTTCTGCAGGTAGGTGCCCTTCGAGGTGGCCGGCTTGGCCTTGATCAGGTCCAGCAGCAGCGCGGTCAGGTTCGACTTCAGCGCGTCTTCGGCGAAGTCGGCCTTGCCGATGGTGCAGTGGATGATGCCGGCCTTGTCGGTGCGGTAACGGACCTGACCCGACTTGGCGTTCTTCACGGCTTCACCCGGGTTCGGGGAAACAGTGCCGACCTTCGGGTTCGGCATCAGGCCGCGCGGGCCCAGCACGGTGCCCAGCTTACCGACGACGCGCATGGCGTCCGGGGTCGCGATGACGACGTCATAGTTCAGATCACCGGCCTGCATCTTCTCGGCCAGATCGTCCATACCGACGGCTTCGGCGCCAGCGGCCAGGGCTTCATCAGCCTTGGCACCGGCCGGAGCGAACACGGCGACGCGGACCGACTTGCCGGTACCGGCCGGCAGCACGGTGGAGCCACGGACCTGCTGGTCGGACTTCTTCGCATCGACGCCCAGGCGCACGGCAACGTCGATCGACTCGACGAACTTGGCCTTGGTGGCGGTCTTCAGGATGTTGATCGCGTCCTCGAAGGCGTACGCCTTGCCCGGAACGACGGCGGCCTTGATGGCCTTCTCACGCTTGGTCTGTGCCATCTTATTAACCCTCCACCACGAGGCCCATGGAACGGGCAGAGCCAGCGATGGTACGCACGGCGGCGTCCAGGTCGGCGGCAGTCAGATCCGGTTCCTTCGCCTTGGCGATCTCTTCCAGCTGCTTACGGGTGACCTTGCCGACCTTCTCGGTGTTCGGGCGCTTGGAGCCCGACGAGATGCCAGCGGCCTTCTTCAGCAGGGTGGTAGCCGGGGTGCTCTTGGTGATGAAGGTGAACGTACGGTCCGAGTAGGCCGTAATGATCACCGGAACCGGCAGACCCGGCTCGAGCTTCTGCGTGGCAGCGTTGAACGCCTTGCAGAATTCCATGATGTTCAGACCACGCTGACCCAGCGCAGGACCGACCGGCGGCGAGGGGTTGGCCTGACCGGCCTTCACCTGCAGCTTGATGTAACCGACAACTTTCTTTGCCATGTGAGTGCTCTCCGGGTGCTAGCGCCTTTCGACAACAGGCTCCCCATCGGACCGGGAATCACGCGTCCCGGCATCGCGTTTTGAAATCATGCTGAAGGCCACCTAGCGGCGACCTCGTTCTGCTGGCTTTCCCAGCAGGGAGCCGCGCACTATAACAGGTTTTTTCTTCACATGCCTGAAGCGGCAGGTAAACGAACGAAACCGGGCCAGGCCCGGTTTCTGGTCCGACGCCGAGCCATGCTCGACGCTACAGACAGGTCAGACGGCCTTTTCGACCTGGCCGAACTCGAGCTCGACCGGGGTCGCACGACCGAAGATCAGCACCGAGACGCGCAGACGGCTCTTCTCGTAGTTGACTTCTTCGACGACGCCATTGAAATCATTGAACGGACCGTCGGTGACGCGGACCATCTGGCCCGGCTCGAACAGCACCTTCGGACGCGGCTTCTCGACACCTTCCTGAACGCGGTTCAGGATGGCCTCGGCCTCGGAATCGGCGATCGGCAATGGACGATCGGCAGTACCGCCGATGAAGCCCATCACACGCGGGGTTTCCTTGACCAGGTGCCAGCTTTCGTTGTCGATGCGCGGAATACCGGCTTCTTCGTGGGTCTCGATCTGGACCAGCACGTAACCCGGGAAGAACTTGCGCTCGGAGCGGCGCTTCTGGCCAGCGCGCATCTCGACCACTTCTTCGGTCGGGACCAGGACGTCGCCGAAGCGCTCTTCCATGCCGTCACGGACGATGCGATCGCGCAGGGCCTGCGCCACCGACTTCTCGAAGCCCGAATAGGCGTGAACGACGTACCAACGCTTCATGCAATTCTCCTTAGCGGCTCAGGAACCACTGAGTCAGTTTCTGGATCAGGAAGTCGAAGCCACCCAGCAGCAGGCTGAGGATGAGCACCACGACGATCACGACCCAGGTCATGCGGATGGCTTCCTGGCGCGTCGGCCAGACCACCTTGCGCAGTTCGAAGCGCGACTCGGAGAGGAATTCGCGGGTGTCGCGCCCCTTGCCGGTCAGCATGAACACGCCGATACCGCCAACCAGACCGACCACGACCGCCAACGCACGCACCTGACCCGCCCACGCACCCAGCTGGGCGGCGCGACCGGAGTCGGCGGAGAACCAGAACCAGACGAACAGACCGGCCAGCACCAGCAACGATGCGGCGACATACTTGACGATATCTCCACCATTGGCGGAGTTGTCCTTGGAGTGTTCGATCTTGCTATTCATCCGGCTGTGTCTGCTTTAGCGGCGCAGGCCGCTGGGTAAGGTGGGCAGATGGCACGCCAGGAGGGACTCGAACCCCCAACCTGCGGTTTTGGAGACCGCTGCTCTGCCAATTGAGCTACTGGCGTACGTCGAAAACTTGCCTTCCCTTAGACGGCGAAGGCGGACCGAGGTTCCCGGCCCGCCATTCGCGTAACCGGCGGCGCTATGCAACCACCGGTACTGCAGGCTTACTCGATGATCTTCGAGACCACGCCGGCGCCGACGGTACGGCCGCCTTCGCGGATGGCGAAGCGCAGGCCTTCGTCCATTGCCACCGGGTTGATCAGGGTGACGACCATCTTGACGTTGTCACCCGGCATCACCATTTC
>NZ_JCAFVN010000013.1:0-16795 GCF_059372355.1 Stenotrophomonas sp. YJH_SMC_135 | reverse complement strand
TGCCCTGGGTGTCCGGTTTCCGTGAGGTTGCCGGCCAGCGGCCGGCACTACCATCGATCGGCCCCGGTAGAGCCGGCCGCTGGCCGGCTGCCCTGGGTGTCCGGTTTCCGTGAGGTTGCCGGCCAGCGGCCGGCACTACCGATTGGCCCCGGTAGAGCCGGCCGCTGGCCGGCTGCTCTGGGTGGCCGGGTTCAATGAGGTTGCCGGCCAGCGGCCGGCACTACCATCGATAGGCCCCGGTAGAGCCGGCCGCTGGTCGGCTGCTCTAGGTGTCCGGTTCCACTCCGGAAGCGGTCAGCGCGGCTGCTTCACCGGCAGCACCACGCGGAAGCGCGAGCCCACGCCCGGGGTGCTGTCCAGGTCGATGCGGCCGTGATGCTTGTTGATGATGCTGTAGGAGATCGACAGGCCCAGACCGGTGCCACTGCCGACCGGCTTGGTGGTGAAGAACGGATCGAAGATGCGCTGGCGCAGTTCCGGCGAGATGCCGCCGCCGGTGTCTTCGAATTCAACCCACACGTGATCGCCATCAACGCCGGTGCGCACGGTGATCGTGCCGCGCTCGGCGATGGCATGGCCAGCGTTGAGCAACAGGTTCATGTAGACCTGGTTCAACTCCGACGGCAGGCACTCCACCAGCGGCAACTGGCCGAATTCGCGTACCAGGGTGACCTTGTACTTGAGTTCGTTCCAGATGATGTTGATGGTCGATTCCAGGCCCGCGTGCAGGTCGACCAGCTTCCACGATTCGTCGCGACCGGAATACGAGAAGTCCTTCAGGTCGCGCACGATGCGGGTAACGCGCTCGATGCCTTCGCGCGATTCCGCCATCAGCTGCGGCAGGTCGCGGCTGATGAAGTCGATGTCCAGGCGGTCACGGATGTCATCGATTTCCGGAATCAGTGCCTTCGGGTCCGGCGCGCGCAGGGCGCGCTCGTAGGCTTCGATCACGGTGAACAGGCTGCGCAGGTACTCCTGCAGGCTGCCCAGGTTGGAGTGCACGTAACCGATCGGGTTGTTGATCTCGTGCGCGACGCCGGCGGCGAGCTGGCCGATCGAGGCCATCTTCTCCGACTGCAGCAGCTTTTCCTGGGTGCCATTGAGGCGCAGGTAGGCCTGGCGCAGCTCGGCGTGGCGCTGCTGCAGTTCGCGCTCGTAGTCTTCCTGCCCTTCGATGTGGCGGAACAACGCAAGGAAATGCCCTTCGCCGACCGGACCATGGTGGTACAGGTGGGCGATGACCACGCCCTCGCCCAGCGGCAGGCTGCCATTCCAGTGGCCATGCTGGCGGGCCTGCTCCAGTGCATCGGGGGGCAGCAGTTCGCGCAGCCGCTGCGGCGGCGGCAATCCGCCGTCCTCGCCACTGGCCAGCAGGTTCTGCGCGGCCGGGTTGGCCAGGGCCACCTGCCCGTCTTCAGTGAACAGCAGCAGGCCTTCGCGCAGGCGCTCAAGCAGGGCCTGCAGCACCGGCTGCGGCGGAAGGGGGGCGGTAACCAGGGCGTTGGCAGCGGACACGGCGACTCGGAGCGTTCGAACAGGCGCCCAATATACGCGGTCATGCAGCGGGCTTCAGCCCACCGGGAGCGGGTGTGCGACCGCCGTCGCGTCAGGCGACGGCGAGTGGCCGGCCGATGCTGACCGTGTGCGACTGGCCCTTGGCATCGTAGGCCGAGGCATCTTCGGTACGGCCGAGCTGGCGCAGCGCCCAGTTCACCTCGCGGCGACGGCGCGACAGCAGCACGCCGTTGGCGCGGTTGCGCTCGGCCAATTCCTGCAGCTGTTCGCCCTCGCCCACCGGCGGCGCGCCTTCCAGCGCACGCAGCGCTTCCAGCTTGGCGCCGGTGGCCCGGATCAGGGCGTGCACGTCGTGCTCGACCAAGGCCTGGCGTTCAACGTCCAGGGCCTGGGCGAGGCGCTGCAGCGGCTCGCTCATCGCCGCAGTCATCCGTGCAACTGCTGGTCCAGATCGAGCATGCGCGATGCGATCGCGTCCGGATTGATCTTGTAGGTGCCGTTCTGCAGCGACTCGCGCACGGCCGCCACGCGCTGGGCGTCGATCGCCGGGGCGGTGGTCAGCTCACGCTCGATGGCCTGCAGATTGGTGGCCTCGCCGGTCAGGCGCAGGCTGTCGGCCGCCTCGACCGGGCGCGCCGCCGCATCGGTGCTGACGCCGGGCTTGCTGGCCGGGGTCGTCACGCTGCGCAGTGCCTGGGGGACCTGCAGGTTGCCGTCGATTTTCTGGCTCATGGGGTGTCCTGGAGTTGCCGTTCACAAGGGATAACGGCCGCAGGGCCGTGATCTTTAGGGATATTTTGCGGTAAATCAACGCGCCACGATTACGTCACCTGCGGCGTCGACCGTGCCCTGCACGATCCGCCGCGAGGACAGGTTCTCGACCGAGACCCGCTCGTTCTCACCGGCATCACCCATCGCACGGCCGGCAATGCGCACCTCGACCGAGCCGCGACGCGACACCAGGGCTACATTGTCTCCTCGCTTGATGAGACGCTGGACCACCAGATCGTTGTTCGACAGCAGGGCTCCGGCCTGCAACGGACGGCGGGCGATGCGGCCGATCGCTGCATTGGGATCGGACAGCACCGCGCCGGCAATCCGGGCAGCGTCACGCTGGGCAGTGGTGATATCGGCGGCCGTGAGGGTTTCTCCAGTGCCGATTCCGCGGTTGAGCACCAGCACGGTCTGGTTGCGCCGCACCTTCACCGGCACGAACAGGCGCCAGCCGCCTGCATCGGGACAGCTCACCTCCACCGTGGTGTTGGCGGTGGGCTGCACCTGCAACGCGCTGCCACATTTCGGCAGGCGCAGCGCATCGGCCACCTGCGCCTCGCCTTCACTGCCGGCAGGCAGCGTCGACAGCGCCGCAGTGCGGATGCTGGCCACCGGCTGCCAGTCCGTGGCGCCCGCCCACGGCGCGGCCAGGGCGAGCGCGATGGCGAACAGCGATGTGACCCGGCGCATGGCGCCTCCTGTCGATGGGATCTGGCCCAGCAGCGTGCAAGGGGTGTGCCAGAGACCGGGTCCCGTTGATCGGATCCGGGATGGGGATTCGACCGGATGGGTAGAGTCGACTGCCAGTCGACTTTCGCGCGAAGCGCGGGGTTTCCCGTGATCGGATCGAAGAGCAGTCGACTGACAGTCGCTCTACAAAAGCGGTGTGGAGCGCGCGGACGACAGAGCGCCCTCAAGTTCCGCCCCCACCACGCCGATACAGCAGCCATGTCCCATGACCTGCTCAACCGGATCGACCAGCGGACCCGACTGGCCGGCCACAACCGCCTGGCGCTGCTGCTGTTCCGCCTCGGCGGACGTCAGCTTTTTGGCGTCAATGTCTTCAAGGTGCAGGAAGTCCTGCGCCGCCCGGAGCTGTTCCAGGTGCCCGGCCTGCCCAGCCAGTTCTCCGGCGTGGCCGACGTGCGCGGCCGCTCGGTGCCGGTACTGGACCTGGGCCTGGCGATCGGCCACCCCGAGCGCGAACCGGACGCGGACACCTCGCCGGGCTACCTGGTCGTCACCGAATTCAACCGCTCGATCCAGGGCTTCCTGGTCAGTGGCGTCGAACGCATCGTCAACATCGCGGTGGAAGACATCCACCCGCCACCGGAGCTGGGCGCCGAGTCGAGCTACCTGACCGCGGTGACCCGCTTCCAGGGCGAGCTGATCCAGGTGATCGACGTTGAGAGCGTGCTGGCCGATATCGCCCAGGTGCGCGGAGAAGCGGTACTCGACCCGGCAATGGCCATGCCCGCCGACGGCCCGCAGCTGCAGGTGCTGGTGGTGGACGACTCGCGCGTGGCCCGCCAGCAGATCCGCAGCGTGCTGGACCAGCTGGGCGTGGGTGCCACCCTGCTTTCCGACGGCAAGCAGGCGCTGGACCACCTGCTGCAGGTCCACGCCTCGGGGGAAAACCCGGCCGAGCGCTATGCCATGGTCATCTCGGACATCGAGATGCCGGCCATGGATGGCTACACGCTGACGACGGAAATCCGGCGCCACCCGGGCCTGGCCGGCCTGTACGTGCTGCTGCACACCTCGCTGTCGGGCGTCTTCAACAACGCCATGGTCGAGCGCGTCGGCGCCAATGCGTTCGTCGCCAAGTACTCGCCGCACGAGCTGGCCGACTTCGTGCTGGACCGCCTGCGCAAGGTGGCGCTGGCGGCGTAAGGCCCGCCGAGGGGTCGGATCCCGGAACGGGCTCCGACCCCGCATCGCAACGCGTCAACCACGGGGTCAGAGCCCCTGCGGGGATCTGACCCCCTCTCCATTTGGCACACCCCTTGCAGCTTCCCGGGCAACGTTCCCGTGGGAGTGCACCGTGCGCAACCTGATTACCGACTACCTGGGCGTCCACGCCCAGGCCATGCCGTTGCGCGAACAGCGGATGAAGCTGATCGCCAGCAACCTCGGCAATGCCGACACTCCCGGCTACAAGGCCCAGGACCTGGACTTCGATGCCGCCCTGCGCCACGCCCAGGGGCAGGATGCCAATGGCCTGATGGCCACCACCCATGAGCAGCACTACGAGATCAGTAGTGGCCTGAACCCGTTCCAGATCGCGCGCGAAGGCGTGCAGCCCAGCCTGGACGGCAACACCGTCGACCCCGATGCCGAGCGTGCCGCCTATGGCCGCGCCGCACTGGAATACCGCGCCTCGCTCAGCTTCGTCGAGAGCAAGGTGCGTTCCATGCTGACCGCGATCACGGGGCAATAAGCCATGAGCAACCTGCCGATCTTCGACATCGCCGGCTCCGCGCTGCAGGCACAGTCGGTGCGCATGAGCACCATCGCCTCCAACCTCTCCAATGCCGACACCGTCGCCGGTTCCGCCGACGCCGTGTACAAGCCGCTGGAACCGATCTTCCAGGCCGTCACCAGCAAGAACGATCCCAACATCACCTCGGTGAAGGTGAAGGAGATCACCCAGAGCGAGGCCGCGCCGATCAAGCGCTACGAGCCGGGTCACCCGCTGGCCGACGCCGATGGCTACATCTACCAGCCCGATGTCGATCCGGTGGCGCAGATGGTCAACCTGATCTCGACCTCGCGCAATTACCAGGCCGGCGTGGAGATGTTGACCACCGCCAAGGAACTGGCCTTGGCCACCCTGACCATGGGCCGCTGAGGCCCGCCGCACCGGATACCGCCATGACCACCGCCGTCAACAACCAGACCAGCCAGGACGTCTATTCCGCGCTGGGCCTGAACGCCCCCAACAGCAACGCCACGAAAAAGAAGAACACGCTGGACCAGGCCGACTTCCTGCGCCTGATGACCGAGCAGCTGCAGCACCAGGATCCGCTGAAGCCGATGGACAACACGCAGATGGTCGCGCAGATGGCGCAGATGTCCACCGTGCAGGGCATCACCGATCTGAACAAGACGGTGAAGGGCTTCCAGGAGTCGATGGCCAGCGACCAGGTGCTGCGTGGCGCTGCGCTGGTCGGCCACCAGGTGCTGGTGCCGTCGGAAAAGCTGGTGCTGGAGAAGGAAGGCAATGTCGAAGGCACGGTGGCTGCACCGTCGGCCGGCATCATCACCGTGGACATCACCGACGCCAACGGCGCCAAGGTCACCTCGCTGAGCGTGGAAGCCAAGGCTGCCGGCGAAACCGCCTTCCAGTGGGACGGCAAGGATGCCAACGGCAAGCGCATGGAGCCGGGCAAGTACTCCATCGTCGCCAACCATGTCGACACCGCCGGCAAGAGCACCAAGCTGTCCACCTACGTACAGGCGCCGGTGGAGAGCGTGACCGTTGGTTCCGACGGCCTGTACCTGAACCTCAAGGGCCTGGGCACGGCCCCGATCGACTACGTGCTCCGCGTCAGCTGAGCCGCACCTTCCGCATCAACCAGGAGCATCCCATGGGCTTCAATGTCTCGCTGTCCGGCATCAACGCCGCCAACACCGACCTGAGCGTCACCGCCAACAACGTCGCCAACGTCAACACTACCGGCTTCAAGCAGTCGCGCGCGGAGTTCGCCGACCTGTTCGCTTCGACCAGCTACGGCCTGTCGAAGAACCAGACCGGCTCGGGCGTGCGCGTTTCCAACGTCGCCCAGCAGTTCATCCAGGGCCACAACGAGCAGACCGGGCGCAGCCTGGACATGGCCATTTCCGGTGAAGGCTTCTTCACCATGAACATGAATGGTTCGCGCGTGTACTCGCGTGCCGGCAACTTCCAGACCGACTCGGCCGGCTACGTGGTCAACCCGCAGGGTGCGCGCCTGCAGGTGTTCGCGCCGAATGCCGATGGCACCAACTTCGATGCCGGCCGCCTGGTCGACCTGCAGCTGCTGACCACCGACAGCCCGCCGAAGCAGACCAGCGAAGTGAAGGTTGGCTTCACCCTGCCGGCCAACGCCAAGCAACCGACGGTGGCGACCTTCGACCCGGCCGATTCGAACAGCTACAACCACTCCAGCGGTGGCATCACCGTGTACGACTCGCTGGGCGTGAGCCACATCCAGGTCTCGTACTTCGTCAAGGGCGCCAACCCCAACGAATGGACCGTGCGCAATTACGTCGATGGCCAGCCGGCCGGCGCACCGACCCCGGTCACCTTCGACAACAGCGGCAAGCTGGTCGCACCTGCCAACGGCAAGGTCAGCCTCGGCACCTTCACCCCGACCACCGGTGCCGGCCAGTTGAACATGACGCTGGACATCAGCGGCTCCACCCAGTACGGCGAGAAGTTCGCCCTGCGCAATACCCAGCAGGACGGCTATGCCGCCGGCAAGCTCAACGAAGTGACCGTGTCCGAATCCGGCGTGGTCTACGCCCGCTATTCCAACGGCGACGACAAGCCGCTGGGCCAGGTCGCCCTGACCACCTTCAACAACACGCAGGGCCTGGAATCGAAGGGCAACAACCTGTGGGTGGAGACCTTCGAATCGGGCACGCCGCGCACCGGCATGCCGGACACCTCCAACCTCGGCAAGATCCAGGCCGGCTCACTGGAAGCGTCCACCGTCGATCTCACCGAGCAGCTGGTCAACATGATCACCGCGCAGCGCAACTTCCAGGCCAACGCGCAGATGATCACCACGCAGGACCAGATCACCCAGACCGTCATCAACATCCGTTGATGAGTTGCTGACCCTGTCACGGAACTCCCCGCATGGATAAAGCCCTTTACGTGGCGATGACCGGTGCCCGCGCCTCCCTGCAGGCGCAGGGAACGCTCAGCCACAACCTCGCCAACTCGGACACCCCTGGCTTCAAGGAAGCGCTGGCCAACACCGAAGCCTTCCCGATCAAGGGCCCGGGCTTTGCCTCGCGGGTGGATGCGCTGCACGTCGACGCCGGCTTCAACCGTACGCCCGGCTCGCAGCACATCACCGGCAAGCCGCTGGATCTGTCCCTGCAGACCGGCACCTGGCTGGCCGTGCAGTCCAGCGACGGCAGTGAGGCGTACACGCGCGGCGCTGCATTGTCGGTCACCCCGAACGGCCAGCTGGTGACCTCCAGCGGCCGTCCGGTACTGGATGACAACAACAACCCGATCGCCATTCCGCCCTACCAGGCGATGGAAATCGGTGCCGACGGCACGCTCTCGATCATCCCGCAGGGCGAAGGCCCGCAGACCATGGCGCAGATCGGCCGGATCAAGGTGGTACAGGCGCCGGACGAGCGCCTCGAGCGTGGCCTGGATGGCCTGTTCCGCAACACCGACCCACTGCA
This sequence comes from Stenotrophomonas sp. YJH_SMC_135, assembly GCF_059372355.1. Lineage (NCBI taxonomy): Bacteria > Pseudomonadati > Pseudomonadota > Gammaproteobacteria > Lysobacterales > Lysobacteraceae > Stenotrophomonas > Stenotrophomonas sp. YJH_SMC_135. The sequence continues at coordinate 9,097 of NZ_JCAFVN010000013.1, read as the reverse complement.
GCCGTTCGCACCGGCACAGGGCACGGCCGTGCACAGCGGCCAGCTGGAAGGCAGCAACGTCGATGCCGCCGGTGCACTGGTGCAGATGATCCAGCTGCAGCGCCAGTACGAAATGCAGGTGCAGGTGATCAAGCACGGCGACGACAACGCGCGCAGTGCCAACAGCCTGCTGCGCCTGGGCAGCTGACGGAATTCCGGCGCCGCCCGGGCGTGGCGCTGGCACACCGCTTGCACACCCGTTACCAGGGGCCGCATCGCGCGGCCGGCTTTACCCAGACAGGACACCGAAGATGAACCAGGCATTGTGGATCGCGAAAACCGGACTGGATGCGCAACAGATGCGCATGTCGGTGGTTTCCAACAACCTCGCCAACACCAACACCACCGGCTTCAAGCAGGACCGTGCCAGCTTCGAGGACCTGCTGTACCAGCAGGTGCGCCAGCCCGGCGGCTCTTCGTCGGCGCAGACCCAGCTGCCGACCGGCCTGCAGCTGGGTACCGGCGTACGCGTGGTCGCCACCGCCAAGAATTTCGAGCAGGGTGGCCAGCAGCAGACCGGCCGTGCGCTGGACGTGATGGTCAACGGCCGCGGCTTCTTCGAAGTGCAGATGCCCGACGGCAGCTCGGCCTACACCCGTGATGGCTCGTTCAAGATCAACCAGGACAGCGAGCTGGTCACCAACAGCGGCTACCCGGTGCAGCCGGGCATCCAGATTCCCGAGGGCGCACAGTCGGTGACCATCGGTACCGACGGCACCATCAGCGTGAAGATGGCCGACGGCGCGGCGTCAGTGGAAGTGGGTGCGCTGACCCTGACCGACTTCGTCAATCCGGCCGGCCTGCAGGCGCGCGGCGAGAACCTGTTCCTGGAAACCACCGCTTCCGGTCCGGCACAGAACGGCAATCCCGGGCTCAACGGCCTCGGCACCGTGGTGCAGGGCGCGCTGGAAGGCAGCAACGTCAATGTGGTCGAAGAGCTGGTGTCGATGATCGAAACCCAGCGCGCCTACGAAATGAACGCCAAGGCAATCTCCACCACCGATTCGATGCTCGGCTATCTCAACAACAAGCTCTGACCGGCCCAACCGGGAAACCGCCATGTCGCCCATTTCCAGATTCACCCGCACTGCCCTCGCCTGCGCCCTGGTCGCCCTGCTCGGTGGCTGCGTGATCGCCGGCGACGTGCGCCCCTACGCGGCGATGGCACCGATCCAGCCGATCATGCCGCCGCAGGCCGCGCCGACCGCCGGTGCGATCTACGCTGCCGGCCCGACCCTGCAGCTGTACTCGGACCGCCGCGCACGCGATGTCGGCGACCTGCTGACCATCACCCTGCTGGAAAACACCACCGCGCAGACCAGCGCCAACACGGCCACCAACAAGGAATCCAACCTGAGCCTGGGCACGCCGTCCATCCTCGGTGCGCCGGTCACCCTGGGCGGCAAGGACATCCTCAGTGCGACGGCCAAGGGCGCGCGTGACTTCACCGGCAAGGGCAACAGCGCGCAGAGCAACCGCCTGCAGGGCAGTGTCACCGTCACGGTGATCCAGCGCCTGCCCAATGGCAACCTGGTGGTACAGGGGCAGAAGAACCTGCGGCTGAACCAGGGTGATGAACTGGTGCAGGTGCAGGGCATCGTGCGCCCGGGCGACATCAGCCAGGACAACACCATTCCTTCCAGCCGCGTGGCCGAAGCCCGCATCGTCTACGGCGGCCGCGGCCCGGTCGCGCAGTCCAACGCGATGGGCTGGCTGAGCCGCTTCTTCAATTCCGGCCTGACGCCGTTCTGAGTATGGCCATGAAACTCCTCCCCTCTTCTTCCTGGCAGCGCCGCGTGGCGTCGTTCGTCGCGCTGATGCTGCTGGTCGTGGCAGCCCCGGCCAGCGCCGAGCGCATCAAGGACCTGGCCCAGGTCGGCGGCGTGCGTGGTAACGCCCTGGTGGGCTACGGCCTGGTGGTCGGCCTGGATGGCAGCGGCGACCGCACCAGCCAGGCGCCCTTCACCGTGCAGAGCCTGAAGAACCTGCTCGGCGAGCTGGGCGTGAACGTACCGGCCAACGTCAATCCGCAGCTGAAGAATGTTGCGGCCGTCGCGATCCATGCCGAGCTGCCGCCGTTCGCCAAGCCGGGCCAGCCGATCGACATCACCGTGTCGTCGATCGGCAACGCCGTCTCGCTGCGCGGCGGCTCGCTGCTGATGGCACCGCTGCGCGGCGCCGACGGCCAGATCTATGCGATCGCGCAGGGCAACCTGATCGTCGGCGGCTTTGGTGCGCAGGGCAAGGATGGTTCGCGGGTTTCGGTGAACGTACCGAGCGTGGGCCGCATTCCCAATGGCGCCACGGTCGAGCGTGCCCTGCCCGGCCCGCTGGCCAATGGCGGCGACATCACGCTGAACCTGCACAACAACGATTTCACCACCGTTTCGCGCATGGTCGCCGCACTCAACAACGCGTTCGGCGAAGGCGCCGCGCGTGCGGTCGACGGCGTGACCGTGGCCGTGACTGCGCCGACCGATCCGGGCGCACGCATCGGCCTGCTGGCCCGCATCGAGAACCTGGAGCTGACCCCGGGCAGCGCCCCGGCCAAGGTCGTGGTCAATTCCCGCACCGGCACCGTGGTCATCGGCCAGCAGGTGCGGGTCGGCCCTGCCGCGATCTCGCATGGTTCGCTGACGGTGACGATCCAGGAGAACACCAACGTCAGCCAACCCAATGCCCTGTCCGGTGGCCGTACCGTGGCCAGCCCACAGTCGACCATCACCGCCACCAACGACGGCAGCCGCATGTTCAAGTTCAGCGGCGGCACCACCCTGGACGAGATCGTGCACGCGGTGAACGCCGTGGGCGCGGCGCCGGGCGACCTGATCGCGATCCTGGAAGCCCTGAAGCAGGCCGGCGCATTGAGTGCCGAGCTCGAGGTGATCTGACATGCGCATCAATCCCGCATTCGACCTGCACCCGGCGCAGCAGAACGACCCGGCGAAGATCGACAAGGTCGCACGCCAGCTGGAAGGCCAGTTCGCACAGATGCTGGTCAAGAGCATGCGTGATGCCAGTTTCGGCGACTCGCTGTTTCCCGGCGAGAACAAGATGTTCCGCGACATGTACGACCAGAAGATCGCCGAGGCGATGACCCGCGGCAAGGGGCTGGGCCTGTCCGGCATGATCAGCCGCCAGCTGTCCGGCCAGGCCGCCGACGGCCCCGCGCTGGATACCCGCGTGGATCCGGCCAAGGCCAGCCGCGCCTACCAGCTCAACGCGCCGGACAAGCCGGCACCGTCGCTGCCGTTGGAAGATGGCAGCCAGGCCGTGCGCATGCTGCAGCAGATGGCGGCCGGCGCACAGCACGGCGCGCAGGCCGCGCTGGCACCGATGGAACAGGCACTGGACCTGATCGCCGGTCGCGAAAGCAGCAGCCTGCACCGCTCGCTGGGCACCGAGGATCCGTACATCGGCAACCTGCAGGGCGAGGACTGGTCCACCAACAACGACCAGTGGTCGGCGACGGCCAGCAACCGCGGTACGGCCATGAGCCAGGCCGATGCGATGGCTACCCGCACCGCCGTCGCCCAGCTGGGGCCGCACACGCCGGAAGGTTTCGTCGCCAGCATCTGGCAGCACGCGCAGAGCGCGGCCAGGGAACTGGGCGTGGATGCCCGTGCGCTGGTCGCCCAGGCCGCGTTGGAAACCGGCTGGGGCAAGCGCCACATCCGCCAGTCCGACGGCAGTACCTCGCACAATCTGTTCGGCATCAAGGCCACCGGCTGGAGCGGCCAGCGCGTTGCAGCCGGCACCCACGAATACGTGGATGGCGTGCGCCGCAACGAAACCGCCAGCTTCCGCGCCTACAGCTCGCCGGCCGAAAGCTTCGCCGACTACGTGCGCCTGCTGAAGACCAGCCCGCGCTACCAGCAGGCCCTGCAGGCCGGCACCGACGTGCAGGGCTTCGCCCGTGGACTTCAGCGCGCCGGCTATGCCACCGACCCGCGCTATGCGGCCAAGATCGCCGCGATCGCCGGTGGCCCGACCATCGAGCGTGCCGTAGCGGCCGTGACCGACGCCGGCGCGCGCCTTGGCCAGACCTTCGCCAGCACCGCGACCGCGGCGCTGGGTATCACCCGTCGTTGAGGAACCCCATGTCCAGCGTACTTTCCACCGGTACCGGTGCCCTGCTCGCCTTCCAGCGTGCGTTGGCGACCACCAGCCACAACGTGGCCAACCTCAATACGCCCGGCTACAGCCGGCAGAAGGTCAACTTCGCTACCGCCGACCCGCAGAACTACGGCTATGGCACGGTCGGCAACGGCACCCGGATCACTGACATCCGCCGCACGGCCGACCAGCTGGCGATCTCGCGCCTGCTCGACAGCAGCGGTGAACTGGCGCGCCTGAAACAGCTTTCGGGCATGGCCGACCGGGTCAACGCGCTGTTCTCCGATGCGGCCACCAATGTGGCCGGCGTCTGGTCGAACTTCTTCGATTCGGTCAGTGGCCTGTCGTCCAACGCGGCCGGCACCGCCGACCGCCAGAACATGCTCGACGGCGGCAAGGCCTTGGCCAACCGCTTCGTGCAGCTCAACACGCACTTGAACAACCTCAACAGCGAGGTCAACAACGGCCTGCTGGCCGGTGCCACCGAGGTCAACCGCCTGGCGCAGGAAATCGCGCAGATCAACGGCGCCATCGGCACCAACATCGCCTCTGCCGCACCCGATCTGCTCGACCGCCGCGACCAGCTGATCACCCAGCTGATCGGCTACACCGGTGGCACGGCGGTGATCCAGGACGGCGGCATCATGAATGTCTACACCGCCGGCGGCAACGCGCTGGTGGTGGGTACCACGGCGACCAAGGTCACCACCGTGGCCGACCCGTACCAGCCCGAGCGCCTGCAGTTGGCGCTGGAGACCCAGGGCAACACCATCCGCCTCGATCCGAAGGCGGTCGGCGGCCAGATCGGTGGCCTGCTGGAATTCCGCGACACCGTGCTGACCCCTGCCCAGGCTGAACTGGGCAAGCTGGCGGTGGGCCTGGCCGAGAGCTTCAACCAGGCGCACCACCAGGGCGTGGACCTGTATGGCCAGCTGGGCGGGGACTTCTTCACCATCGGCAACCCGCGCGTCACCGGCAACAACAGCAATACCGGCACCGCCAGCCTCAGCGCAACCTACGGCGACCTGGGCAAGCTGGACGCGCAGAACGTGGTACTGCAGTTCGATGGCACCAACTGGAAGGCCAGCCGCGCCGACACTGGCGCCAGCATCCCGCTGACCGGCACCGGCACCGCCGCCGATCCGCTGGTGATCAACGGCGTCAAGCTGGTCGTCGGCGGTACGCCGGCTGCAAATGACCGCTTCCTGCTGCAGCCGACCGCGGGCGTGGCCGGCAGCATGGAAGTGGCAATCACCGACCCGTCGCGCATCGCCGCCGCTGCAGCGGTGAAGGGCGCGGCCGCCACCGCCAACACCGGTACCGGCAAGCTGAGCGGTGTCACCGTCACCGATTCGACCAACGCCAACCTGCGCAATCCGTCGGCGATCGTGTTCACCTCGGCCACCACCTACACCATCGACGGTGGGCCGCCGCAGACCTACACGCCCGGCCAGACCATCAGCGCCAACGGCTGGAGCTTCGTGCTGGACGGTGCACCGAAGGTGGGCGATACCTTCAACATCACCCCGACCCCGGCTGGTTCGTCGGACAACAGCAACGCGTCGAAACTGGCCAAGGTGGAAAGCGCGAAGGCGTTCAACGCCGGAACGGTGACACTGAACGGCGCGCTGGGTGGCCTGACCACCCAGGTCGGCGCCGCCGCCCGCTCGGCCGAGTACTCGCTCGACGCGCAGCTGGTGATCAATGACAAGGCGCAGGAAGCCCGCGACGAAGTCTCCGGCGTGAACCTGGACGAGGAAGCGGCGGACATGCTGCGCCTGCAGCAGGCTTACCAGGCCGCCTCGCAGCTGATCTCGACCGCCGACAGCATGTTCCAGACCATCCTGGGAGCCGTCCGCCGATGAGCAGCCGCATCTCCACCAGCATGATGTTCAACCAGTCGGTGTCGCTGATGATGGCCAAGCAGGCCAAGCTCAGCCACCTGGAGCAGCAGATTGCCACCGGCAGCAAGATCGTCAGCGCCAAGGACGATCCGGTTGCCGCCGGCACTGCGGTCGGCCTTGACCGCAGCCTGGCTGCACTGGACCGCATGAAGCTCAATGCCGGCAACGTGCAGAACCGCCTGGGCGTGCAGGAAAACACCCTGGCACAGGTCAACGACCTGATGGCACGCGTCAACGATCTGACCATCCAGGCCAGCAACCCGGCGCTGAGCGCGGCGGACAAGAAGACGCTGATCACCGAGGTCAACCAGATACGCGACGGCCTGCTGTCGCTGGCCAACGCCGATGATGGCACCGGCCGCTACGTGTTCGGTGGCACCAACGACGGCGACCCGCCGTTTGCCAAGATCAACGGCAAAGTGGTCTACCGTGGCGACCAGACCCAGCGCCAGGTTGAAGTCGGTCCGGATACCTACGTGAAGGACGCGCTGCCCGGCAGCGAGATCTTCATGCGCATTCCCACCGGCGATGGCTTCGTCGACGGCAGCGCTGCGGCCGGCAACACCGGCAACGGCGTGCTCACCAACATCACCCGCGACGGCAGCGACAGCTGGAACGGCCAGGGCTTCAGCGTGCGCTTCACCACTGGCAACCAATACGAGGTGGTGGACGGTGCGGGCAACGTGACCGGAACCGGCACCTACAAGGCCGGCGACGATCTGGAAGTGAACGGTGTGCGCCTGCGCATCACCGGCGCACCGGCAGCGGGCGACAGCTTCAGCGTACAGGCCGCGAGCAGCCGCGACATCTTCTCCACCATGGACAACCTGGTGGCGGCGCTGGGTGCCGACACCGGTACCACCGCGCAGATGACCGCGCAGCAGAACCAGCTGCAGAGCGCACTGCGCGACGTGGCGCGCGCTTCCGAGCGGATGATCGATTCGCGTGCCGCAGGCGGTGCGCAGTTGAAGGCGCTGGACAATGCCGCCGACATGCGCGAGGCCAATGGCGTGACCCTGAAGACCACGCTGTCGCAGATGCGCGACCTGGATTACGCCGATGCGCTGAGCCAGTACCAGCTGCAGAGCACCGCGCTGCAGGCGGCGCAGACGATCTTCTCGCAGATGCAGTCGATGTCGCTGTTCAACAAGCTGCGCTGACGCCCCGCCCGCGTCAGTCCCGAAAGGCCGCGATGCCCTGCATCGCGGCCTTTTTCGTTTGCGCGCCTGCCCGCCGCTGCGCGGCCACCTGGCCGTCGCCGGCCGATTTTCCGTGATTCTCCATCAAGCCCGGCCCGACCCCGCCGATACCTTCATCAGCGCCGGTCAGGCCCTGCCCGACCGCCCCTCCCGGGGCCGCTTCCACCCTGGCAACAGGGCTGAAAACCCCGGGAAAACAGCTTCAGGCAACGAATTCTGGCTTCAACGGAATTCACGGCTAAAGGTTGTTGACAAAGCGCCGTTATTCATTTGGCAACGGCGAAGCACACAGCCACACAAAAAAACAGGCGGCGCTTCGTTTCATTCACCAACGGGTTCCATATAAGAGGAGACGACCCCATGGCACAGGTAATCAACACCAATACGATGTCGCTCAACGCCCAGCGCAACCTGAGCACCAGCGGCAGCTCGCTCGCCACCACCATCCAGCGCCTCTCGTCCGGCCTGCGCATCAACAGCGCGAAGGACGACGCGGCCGGCCTGGCCATCAGCGAGCGCTTCACCACCCAGATCCGTGGTCTGGACGTGGCCATCCGCAACGCCAACGACGGCATCTCGCTGGCCCAGGTCGCCGAAGGTTCGCTGAACGAAGTCGGCAACAACCTGCAGCGCATCCGCGAACTGGGCGTGCAGGCTTCCAACGCCACCAATTCGGCCAGCGACCGCAAGGCCCTGCAGGCTGAAGTGACCCAGCTGGTCAGCGAGATCGACCGCGTCGCCAAGCAGGCCGACTTCAACGGCACCAAGCTGCTGGACGGCAGCTTCACCAGCCAGCTGTTCCAGGTGGGCGCCAACGCCGGCCAGGCCATCGCCATCAACAGCGTGGTCAACGCCAAGGCCGATTCGCTGGGCGCGGCCACCTTCGCCAACGGTTATACCGGCACCGCACTGGCGGTGGACAAGGCGACGGCCGACACCACCTACTCCGGCCTGCAGGTCTCGGTCACCCCGCCGGGCGGCACCGCCACCACGGTGACCATCAGCGACTTCACGGTGAAGGCCGGCGAATCGATCACCTCGGCCACCGCAGCGGCGATCAACAACAAGCTGGGTGAAACCGGCGTGGTTGCCTCGGTCAATGCCGGCGTCGTCAGTCTGGCCTCGGTCAAGGATGGCCAGACCTTCGCGCTGGGTGTCAGCGCGGCGACTCCGCCGGCCGGCGCCACCGCCGCGACCCTCGCCGGCCTGGGCCTGACCGAGACCAGCACCAACGGCGGCACCCTGACCGGTGCAGCGGCCAGCTTCGTCAAGGACCTGAACGTCACCACCGCCGAAGGCGCACAGAAGGCGATGTCGATCGTCGACAAGGCCCTGGAATCGGTCAACAGCGTCCGCGCCGACCTCGGCGCGATCCAGAACCGCTTCACCTCGGTGGTGGCCAACCTGCAGACCTCCTCGGAGAACCTGTCCGCGTCGCGCAGCCGCATCCGCGATACCGACTTCGCCAAGGAAACCGCCGAACTGACCCGCACCCAGATCCTGCAGCAGGCCGGTACGGCCATGCTGGCCCAGGCCAACCAGGTACCGCAGAACGTGCTCAGCCTGTTGCAGCGCTGACATGAGCCGCCCCCGGGGCACGTCGGGGGCGTCTAACCCAACTCACGTGCAACCGCTCAAGGACCTCTCCTCATGGCACAAGTCATCAACACCAATACGATGTCGTTGAATGCTCAGCGTAACCTGAGCACCAGCGGCAGCTCGCTGGCTACCACCATCCAGCGCCTGTCCTCCGGTTCGCGCATCAACAGCGCCAAGGACGACGCCGCCGGCCTGGCGATCTCCGAGCGCTTCGGCACGCAGATCCGCGGTACCGACGTC
>NZ_JCAFVN010000012.1:0-40785 GCF_059372355.1 Stenotrophomonas sp. YJH_SMC_135 | reverse complement strand
GATCAACAGCACCCGCGCCGACCTCGGTGCGATCCAGAACCGCTTCACCTCGGTCGTGGCCAACCTGCAGACCTCGTCGGAAAACCTGTCGGCATCGCGCAGCCGCATCAAGGACACCGACTTCGCCAAGGAAACCGCCGAACTGACCCGCACCCAGATCCTGCAGCAGGCCGGTACGGCCATGCTGGCCCAGGCCAACCAGGTGCCGCAGGGCGTGCTCAGCCTGCTGCGCTGATCCACGGCAAGAAGGCGCCGCTACCGTCGGGTCGAACCGACGGTAGCGGCAACCGGGAAGCCACGATGCACGAAGGCGCGGGCCATGCCCGGCCCGGGATCACTCCCGAACCGGCTTGGCATCGCCCGCTCCTGCGGACCTCTCTTTCAGCGCTGTACCTTTGACTGTACGTACCGGGCGGCTTCGTCTCCCCCCGATTGTCAGTAGCCTGATCCCTCCCCTGCATTGGGGGAGGGCTTTTTGCAGACTCCCGGCAGCCCGCGGTGAACCTACCCGCACCCTGCCCCAGCCCTCCTGCAACCCGCGTGCCAGAACCCGCGCCAGGCGATTGGCACGGCACGTGCATCGACGAAGTCCTCAAGACCCAGCGGCGCAGGCCGCTATTTTCGTTGACGACGGGCCACCGCACGACGGCCGGGCCCGGATACCAGGAGAAACGACGTGGCAGACTTTGGATACGGTGGCATTGGCTCGGGACTGGATATTTCCAGCATCGTCAACCAGCTGGTCGCAGCTGACCGCAAGCCCGCCGACAATGCGCTGAACCTGCAGCAGTCCAAGGCCAAGATGCAGTTGTCGTCGATCGGCACCATCACCTCTGCTTTCGACAAGCTGAAGACGGCGCTGACCGCACTGAAGGCCACCACGGCGTTCGACACGCGCACGGTGACCGCCAGCAAGGGCGGCGACAAGGGCACCGACGAGATCCTGACGGCGTCGGTCGCGCTGTATGACGTTGGCACCACCAAGGCTGCGGCCTCCAACGGCACGCACGTGGTCAATGTCACCTCGCTGGCGACAGCGCACAAACTGATCGCCGATACCTCGGTACCCAAGACCGACACGTTTGCTGCCGGAACCTTGACGCTGACCGTTGGCGTGGGCGACAAGGCCAAGACCATGAACGTGGAGGTGGAGGACGGCGACACGCTGACCACCATCCGCAACAAGATCGATGCGGCCGGCCGCAAGGAAGGCGTGCAGGCCACCCTGATCAGCTCCGGCGACAACCAGTACCTGTCGATCGCCCAGGAGAAGACCGGTGCCGCCAACGCGATCAAGCTCGAATACGCCGGCAGCGACGCCAAACTGGGCGGCCTGGTCAACAGCCTCAAGCAGAACACCGCCGCCGCCGACGCCGAGCTGACCATCGATGGTGTGAAGGTCGTCAGCGCGAGCAACACCGTGGCCGATGCGGTTCCGGGCCTGACCCTGAACCTGAAGATGCCGGGCACCAGCACGGTGACCATCAGCACGGACACTGCGGCAGCCACCAAGGTGATGCAGGAGTTCGTCACCGCCTACAACTCTGCACTGGCGGCGATCAACACCGAAACCAAGTACGACGCCAAGACCAAGGAAGCCTCCACGCTGACCGGCGATGCGCAGATGCGCGGCGCCACCAGCCAGCTGCGCTCGGTGATGTCGAGCGTGCTCAAGGACCTGGCCGGTGACAAGCTCGATGCCAAGGCGATCGGCCTGGATACCCGTGGCTATCCCAATGCCGACGGCACGCTGATCCTGGACACCACCAAGTTCGCCGCCGCACTGGCCAGCCAGCCGGAGAAGATGCGCCAGGCGATCACCGGTGATACCGGCGGTGCCGGCAAGCTGTACACGCTGGTCGACGGCTATGTCAGCACGACGGTCGGCAAGGAAGGCGCCTTCGTTGCCCGCACCAAGGGCCTGAACACCACGCTGGACAACATCGACAAGCGCCGCAAGGACCTCGACACGCGCATGAAGAGCGTGGAAGAGCGCTACAAGAAGCAGTTCCTGGCGCTGGACAGCCTGATGGGCAAGCTGCAGCAGAGCAACACCGCGCTGCAGCAGCAGCTGGCCCAGTTGAACCGCTGACGGACATGCACGGCACTCAAGTTTGCCGCGCAATGCACCGATAACGGACGCAACAGCAATCATCGCCGCGCCGTCGGCACCGGTCCCCGCGATCACCCGACGGCACCCCGCGCAAGGAGAATCACGAATGTACGGTTCCAGCCGTCAATATGCCGAGCAGTACCGCCAGGTGGGGGTGACCAGTGCGGTCGCCGATGCCGATCCACACAAGCTGGTGGCGATGCTGCTGGCCGGCGCGCTGGAGCGCGTGCGCCGCGCCCTGGCCAGCCTTGAACGCGGTGACCAGGCCGGCAAGGGCAAGGCGATCGGCGAAGTCTGCGCGATCGTCGGCCACCTCAACGGCTCGCTGGACCATGAGGCCGGTGGCGAGATCGCCGGAAATCTGTCGGCGCTGTACGACTACGTGCTGCAGCGCCTGACCGAGGCCAACCTGCACAACGACCGTGCCGCGCTGGATGAATCGCTGCAGCTGCTGGGCGAGATCGACAGCGCCTGGAACGCGATCCCGCACGAACAGCGCCGCCCGGCCGCGGTGGCGCCATGAGCCTGCAGGAACTGCATGCGCAGCTGGATGCCTTCGAGAGAGCCTTGGGCGAAGAATCCCTCGACCAGGCCGACAGCCTGCTCGACGGCCACGACAGCACCCTGCACGCCCTGCTCAGCCAGCCGCTGACCGCTGCGGACCACGCGCCGCTGAGCGCCCTGTTCGAGCGCCAGCAGAGTCTGCTCGGCCTGCTGCGCCAGCGCCGTGATGCCGTGGCCGCACTGATGAACGACGGCCAGCGCTCCCTTCGCGCGGCGCATGCCTATCTGCAGGCAGAATCGCTGGCATGACCTCGCTGCCGACCACCTCGCTGCATCACCCGGCCGAAAGCGAGCTGTTCGACGAGACGCTCAGCTGCGAACTGGCCCTGCCGGCCGAGTTCCAGGCGGGCAGCGCGGCCGGCCGCACCAGCAGCGCCGAAGGCCTGCTGCGCAGCCTGGCACTGGTCGAGGACAGCCGCGTCGACGAGCACGACGAACGCAACGAAGCCAGCCTGCAGCTGCAGCGCCTGGAAGCCAAGCTGGACCTGGCGATGGTGCTGCTCGGCCGGCTGGTGCGCCAGCAGGGCCAGGAGCTGACCCTGCGCCCGGTGCGCTGGTCGCGCCGTGGCATCCGCCTGCAGCTGGGCCCGCGCAGTGGCGCAAGCCCCGGCCAGGCCGGCGTGGTGCGCCTGCAGCCCAGCGATTGGCTGCCCGACCACATCGACCTGCCGGTGGAGGTCGTCGCAGAAGCCGCCGACGGTAGCGGCGGGCACTTCCTGTGGCTGCGCTTCCAGCGTTTGGGCGATGGCCTGGAGATGGCGATGGAGCGGCACCTGTTCCGCCTGCACCGCCGCCAGGTGGCCGAGGCACGCCGCGCACGCTGAAACCCGCCCCCTTGGCGCTGTACGGCCGACCCTTGGCGCGCCCGTTCAGCTAAGTTAAGGTGGATGCCCCTACACGGATCTGCTGCGTGCCTGTGCGAGTTCTCATCGTCGACGATCACACCCTTGTCCGCGCCGGCCTGGCGCGGCTGCTGCAGGGGTTTGCCGACGTGCAGCTCGTGGCCGAGGCCAGCAACGCCGAACAGGCACTGCAACTGTCCCTGCAGCACGCACCGGATGTGGTGCTGATGGACCTCTCGCTGCCGGGCCGCACCGGCCTGGAAGCGCTCAGCGACATCCGCCTGCGTGCCCCCGGTACCCGGGTGGTGATGATGACCATGCACGACGATGCCGCCCACGTGCGCGATGCACTGGATCGTGGCGCGGTCGGGTTCGTGGTGAAGGACGCCGCACCGCAGGAACTGGAACTGGCACTGCGGGCCGCGCACGCCGGCCAGGTGTTCCTGAGCCCGCAGATCTCGGCCAAGATGCTGGCGCCGATGCTGGGCCGCGAGAAACCCACCGGCATCGCCGCACTCTCACCACGGCAGCGTGAGATCCTGCGCCGCATCGGCAAGGGCGAGAGCAACAAGGAAATCGCCGCCGATCTCGGCATCAGCGTCAAGACGGTGGAGACCCACCGCGCACGGATGATGGAATCGCTGGGCTGCCGCCGCGCCAATGACCTGCTGCTGCTGGCCGCGCGCCATCAGCACGAGCTCGAGTAAGCGCCGGTATCGGGGTCAGATCCCTTTCCCGTGGAAACGGATCTGACCCCGCGACACCCTGCGTTGGCGACGACATCCCGTCACCCCGACATTCCCTGACAGGAATCCGTGCCCCGACCGCCGCGCGCCCAGCGGCTTCGCCACCACAAATCAATGACTTGGCGACGCATTTCGTCAATTTCCCGCGTCGGTGTAGGGAATTCCCCTACACCCTGTCGGGAGTTCCACGAAATGCATCAGGAACCCCCCGATTCCGCCCCCGCCGGATCAAAAGCAAGATGCGTTCCACAAGGCGCCGGGGAGCGGTGCCGGGGAACCACGATGAAGGCTGCACTCTCGACCCAGCTGGGCCAGCAACTCCACCTCACCCCGCAACTGCTGCAGTCGATCCGGCTGCTGCAGCTCGATGGCCTGCACCTGGAGCAGGAAATCCAGCGCCTGCTGGACTCCAACCCGCTGCTGGAGATCGAGGAGGCCGAAGCGCCCGCTGCTGAAGCCACCGAAGCGAGTGCCACCACCCTCGACACCGCCGCCTTCGACGAGCTGCCCGAGCCGTCGATGTGGGATGTGGCCGGTGCCAATTGGCAGGACGGTGATGACGACCGCATGGCACGCATCGCCGCTGGCGAGTCGACCGACCCGCAGCTGCGCGTGCTGCAGCGCCTGGCGCTGGACATGGACGACCATCAGCTGGCGGTGGCCGCGTTCTGGCTGGACCACTGCGATGAAGCCGGCTACCTGCAGGCGCCGCTGGCCCAGCTGCAGCTGCTGGCCAGTGCCCAGTTCGACATCACCGCCGACGGCGTGGAAGCCATCCGCCAGCAGCTGCTGCATGGCGAACCCGCCGGCATGGCCGCGCAGGACCTGCGCGAAGGCCTGCAGGCGCAGCTGCGCAGCCTGCATGGCGTGGTGCCGGCCCGCCACCTGGCCGCACGCATTCTCGATGGCGCGCTCGACGCGCTCGCGGCCCACGACTACCCCGCCCTCGCCCGCCAGCACGACGCCGAGATCGACGACGTGCGCGAGGCGGTGCGCCTGATCCTCTCGCTGCAGCCGCGCCCGGGCGACAGCCTGCTGCCCGAACGCAACGCCGTGGTGGTGCCGGACGTGGTCGCCTGGCACGCTGATGGGCAGTGGAAGGTCGCACTGAACCCGGCCACCAGCCGCCGCGTGTCGATCAACAGCCAGTACGAACAGGCCCTGGCCGAGACCAGCGACGCCGCCCCGGCACTGCGCGAAATGCTGCAGGAGGCGCGCTGGTTCAGCCGCGGCCTGTCGATGCGCTACGACACCCTGCTGCGCACCGCGCGGGTGATCGTCGAGCGCCAGGCCGCCTTCCTGGTCCGTGGCGAAGAGGCCATGGCGCCGTTGACCCTGAAGGAAGTGGCCGAGGAGATCGGCATGCACGAGTCCACCGTCTCGCGCATCACCACCGGCAAGTTCCTGCAGACCCCGCGCGGCACCTTCGAACTGAAGCACTTCTTCGCCGTGCGCCTGGAAGGCGCCAGCGTCTCCGGCCAGGCGGTGAAGGCCATGGTCCGCCGCCTGATCGACGCCGAACCGGCCGGCCGCCCGCTGGCCGATGAGGCCATTGCCGGCCTGCTGTCACGCCAGGGGGTGAACATTGCCCGCCGAACCGTCGCAAAATACCGAGAACAACTGGATATCGCCCCGGCCCGCGAACGGCGCCGGCTCAGCGCCAGGCAACCCCAGCTGGCCCGGGTGGGCTGAAAAGGATGTTGGACATGAACAAGCTCACGGTCCTGCTGGTCGATGACCACGAGGGCTTCATCAACGCGGCGATGCGCCATTTCCGCAAGATCGACTGGCTGCAGATCGTCGGCAGTGCCGGCAACGGCCTGGAAGCGATCGAGCGCTCGGAAACGCTGCGCCCGCAGGTGGTGCTGATGGACCTGGCGATGCCGGAAATGGGCGGCCTGCAGGCGACCCGCCTGATCAAGTCGCAGGACGATGCACCGTACATCGTGATCGCCAGCCACTTCGACGACGCCGAGCACCGCGAACACGCGCTGCGCGCCGGCGCCGACAACTTTGTCAGCAAGCTGTCCTACATCCAGGAAGTCATGCCGATCCTGGAAGGCCTCAGGGAGGATCGATCGTGAGCGAATCGCGCATCCTGGTGCTGGACAACGACGCCGTGCGCGCAGAGCGCACCGTTGCCCTGCTGGAATTCATGGACTTCAACCCGCGCTGGGTGTCCGACGCGGCCGACTTCGACCTGGGCCGCCAGCACCAGAACGACTGGATGGCGGTGATCGTCGGCAGCCTGGACGACAGCGCCGCCAGCACTGCGCTGTACCACTGGCTGGGCGGCAGCAGCCTGCCGCCGCCGGTGCTGCTGGCCGATGGTGATGCTGCAGCGTTTGCCCAGCAGCACGGGCTGCACGAGGCCAACATCTGGCCACTGGAAACGCCGCTGCGCCACGCGCAGATGGAAGCCCTGCTGCGCCGTGCCAGCCTCAAGCGCCTGGATGCCGAGCACCAGGCCGGCGCCGCGCAGGATCAAGGCCCGACCGGCAACGGCCCGGCGGTCACCGCGCTGCGCACCATGATCGAGCAGGTGGCCGCGTTCGACACCACCGTGCTGGTGCTGGGCGAATCCGGCACCGGCAAGGAAGTGGTATCGCGCGCCATCCACCAGCGCTCGCCGCGCCGTGATGGCCCGTTCGTGGCGATCAACTGTGGCGCCATTCCGGCCGACCTGCTGGAAAGCGAACTGTTCGGCCACGAGAAGGGCGCCTTCACCGGCGCACTGACCGCGCGCAAGGGCCGATTTGAAATGGCCGAGGGCGGCACCCTGCTGCTCGACGAAATCGGCGACATGAGCCTGCCGATGCAGGTGAAGCTGCTGCGCGTGCTGCAGGAACGCAGTTTCGAGCGCGTTGGCGGCAACCAGACCATCCGCTGCAACGTGCGCGTGGTGGCCGCGACCCACCGCGACCTGGAGACCCGCATCGCCGAGGGCAAGTTCCGCGAGGACCTGTTCTACCGCCTCAACGTGTTCCCGATCGACGTGCCCGCGCTGCGCGAACGGCGCGAAGACCTGCCGGCGCTGGTGGAAACCATCGCCGCGCAGCTGGCCCGCACCGGCCGTGGCGAAGTGCGCTTCACCCCGGAAGCGCTGCAGGCGCTGGCCGGCTACGAGTGGCCGGGCAACGTGCGCGAGCTGACCAACCTGGTCGAGCGCCTGGCCGTGCTGCATCCGGGTGGCTCGGTGCGCGTGCAGGACCTGCCGGCTCGCTATCGTGGCGATGCCACGCTGGCAGCGGTGGCCGCAGCGGCACCGGCAGCGCCGATTGCCAGCGAAGAACGCCTGGACCTGCGCAGCTTCTCGTTCCATACCCCGGGCAGCGGCGGCCAGCCGGCGCTGGAGCACGGCATCGCCGTCAATCGCACAGCCGCCCCGGCGGCACTGCCCGACGACGGTCTGGACCTGCGCAACCACATGGCCAACATCGAACTGGGCCTGATCAACGAAGCACTGGAACGCACCCAAGGCGTGGTCGCCCACGCCGCCCAGCTGCTCGGCCTGCGCCGCACCACCCTGGTGGAAAAGCTGCGCAAGTACGGCATCGAGCGCGAGCAGGCCGAACTGGCCGGCTGACGCGCGCTACCAGCATGAAGGGGGCACGAACGCCTGGGCTTGCCCGGGCGTTGGTGTTTGTGGTGCCCGGGGTCAGATCCCTTTCCTGCGGAAAGGGATCTGACCCCATTGCATTTGCACGTTTTCCTAGAGACAACGGAATCGCACTGCGGAGCATGGCAGGGACATCCCAAGGAGGTCCCACCATGCATCACCTGATCCTGCTCGCCGTCCTGCTCTGCCCGGCCCTGGCCACCGCGGCCAACTGCACACTGCCCGCCGCGCTCGACCAACGCCGGTTCACCAACCTCAGCGACCCGTTGTACGCGCCGGACAACCCCAACGCCGGACGCATGGTGCAGCTCAGCTTTGCTGGCAGCCAGTACGTGCTGGACATCCTCGGCACCGACCTCCGCATCGGCGGCAGCTACCGCTACCAGCGCCTGGCCCCGCATATCGCGGAAATCCAGATGACCGAGGCCCACCCGGCCGGCCCCGCCCACTACACCCTGCTGCTGACGTGCCAGAGCGACCGCCAGGGCCGTTTCATCTACACCCAGCATGACGGCCCCATCGCACCGCGCCAGCGCCAGAATTCCGGCCGATGGACCCTGCAGCCATAGGCCAGAAAACCGACGCCGGTTAAATGGCGCCGCCAATGGGGTCAGAGCCCGTGCCGACCAACGGTCGGCACCCACCATCAGCAGCAAGTTCCAACAGATCGCGGCCACCTGTCGAAGGCGGGGTGGGTCCGGTTGCGGGGGCGTGAGCGCCATGGATGGCGCGACCGAGCCTCCATGGACGGATTTACGGCGTCCCCCGTAACCGGACCCACCCCGCCATCCCTCAGTAGACCCGCTTCTGCTGTTGCTCCGGCTCCGGCTTCGGCTTCGGCCGTTGCCGTTGAGGTTGCCGGCCAGCGGCCGGCACTACCGCGGGGCGCGGGGTGCAACCCCGCACGCACATCCAACCTCCTCACTTCACTGAATCGAAAACCGGTTTCGGCACGGCACTTGCACTGGCTCCAGCAGACAACCCCATCCCTGTTTCTGGAACCGTTGCAGATGTCCCACTCCGTCACTTCGATCCTTTCGCAGATCCGCTCCTATCAGACCCAGATGGGACAGCCGGCGCTCAACCCGCTGGGCGAAACGCCGCGCAGCAATGCCCTGCCGGGCACGGTGCTGGATGCGCCGCAGGTGCAGCCGGCCAGCTTCACCGAAACCCTGCGTGGTGCGATTGCCGGCGTCAACGATGCGCAACAGAAGTCCGGCGCCCTCGCCAAGGCCTTCGAAATGGGCGACCCCAGCGCCGACCTCGCCAAGGTGATGGTCGCCTCGCAGCAGTCCCAGATCGCCTTCCGCGCCACCGTGGAAGTCCGCAACCGTCTCGTCCAGGCTTACCAGGACGTGATGAACATGCCGCTGTAAGGAATAGAGACGCATGGCACTGACGCTCTCCAAGGACAGCCTGAACGCCGAAAAGGCCGGGCAATGGTTCGACCGCCTGCAGAGTCTGCAGATCACCCGTCGGCTGGGCCTGATGGCGATGATCGCAGTGGCGGTGGCGGCAGGCCTGTCCGTGTTCTTCTGGTCACAGAAGCCGGGCATGGTCCCGCTGTACACCGGCCTGGACCAGAAGGCGACCGCTGAAGCGACCGACCTGCTGCGCGCCGCGCAGATTCCGTTCGCGCTCGACCCGGCCACCGGTGGCATCACCGTGCCGGAAAAGAACCTGCACGACGCCCGCCTGAAGCTGGCCGGTTCCGGCCTGACCGACAGCGGCAAGCTGGGCTTCGAGCTGATGGAACGCGACCCGGGCTTTGGTGTCAGCCAGTTCGTGGAAAGCGCGCGCTACCAGCACGCGCTGGAAACCGAGCTGTCGCGCACCATCAACACGCTGCGCCCGGTGCGCGATTCGCGCGTGCACCTGGCCATTCCCAAGCCCAGCGCGTTCACCCGCCAGCGTGACGTGGCCAGCGCCTCGGTCACCCTGGAACTGCGTGGCGGCCAGCAGCTGGAACGCAGCCAGGTCGATGCCATCGTGCACATGGTCGCCGCCAGCATTCCGGATCTCGCGCCGGAGCGGGTGACCGTGGTCGACCAGAGTGGGCGCATGCTCAGCATCACCGACCCGAACAGCGAAGCGGCGGTCAACGCGGCCCAGTTCGAGCAGGTGCGCCGCCAGGAAACCTCGTTCAACCAGCGCATCCGCGAGCTGCTGGAACCGATGACCGGCCCCGGCCGCGTCAACCCGGAAGTGAGCGTGGACATGGATTTCTCGGTGACCGAGGAAGCCCGCGAGCTCTACAACGGCGAGCCGCAGAAGCTGCGCAGCGAGCAGATGAGCGAGAACACCACCAGCACGCCGGGCCCGCAGGGCGTGCCGGGTGCGACCAGCAACAGCCCGCCGGGCCAGCAGGCCGCACCGGCCACCGCGCAGGCCCCGACCGAAAGCAGCAAGAACGCGACCCGCAACTACGAGCTGGACCGCACCCTGCAGCACACCCGCCAGCCGGCCGGCCGCATCAAGCGCGTCTCGGTGGCGGTGCTGGTGGACAACGTGCCGCGCGCCGGCGCCAACGGCAAGATGAGCCCGCAGCCGCTGTCGGCTGCCGAACTGACCCGCGTCGAAGCGCTGGTCAAGCAGGCCGTCGGCTTCAACGCCGAGCGTGGCGACACCGTGTCGGTGATGAATGCCCCGTTCGTGCGTGACACCACGCCGGTCGAAGGCCCGTCGTGGTGGGAGCTGCCGTGGGTGCACGATGCCGGCCGCATGCTGCTTGGTGCGGTGGTGGTGCTGGCGCTGCTGTTCGGCGTGCTGCGTCCGGCGCTGCGCGCGATCACCGGCCAGAGCAGGAAGAACGACGAACAGGCACTCGAGCCGCATACCGCGGACGTGCAGCTGGTCGATGACGATGGCATGCCGCTGCCGGCGCTGGGCGCTGACCGGGCCAGCCTGGGCGGGCCGGAAGCACTGGCCCTGCCGGTGGATTCATATGAGGAACGACTGCGGATGGCGCGTGAAGCCGTGAAGACCGACTCCAAGCGCGTGGCCCAGGTGGTCAAGGGCTGGGTGGCCAATGACTGAGGCACAACTGACCGGCGTACAGCGCGCGGCCGTGCTGCTGCTGTCCCTGGGTGAGCTGGATGCGGCCGAAGTGCTGCGCCACATGGAACCCAAGGAGGTGCAGAAAATCGGCATCGCCATGGCCACCATGACCGACATCACCCGCGAGCAGGTGGAACGGGTGATGGACCAGTTCGGCCAGGAGCTGGGCTCGAAGACCTCACTCGGCGTTGGCTCGGACGACTACATCCGCAACATGCTGGTGCAGGCGCTGGGCAGCGAGAAGGCCGGCAACCTGATCGACCGCATCCTGCTCGGCCGCAACACCACCGGCCTGGACGCGCTGAAGTGGATGGACCCGCGTGCGGTGGCCGACCTGGTGCGCAACGAGCACCCGCAGATCATCGCCATCGTGATGGCGCACCTGGAAACCGACCAGGCCGCCGACGCGCTGAAACTGCTGCCGGACCGTACCCGCGTGGACGTGCTGCTGCGCATCGCTACCCTCGACGGCATTCCGCCGAACGCACTCAATGAACTCAACGAGATCATGGAGCGCCAGTTCGCCGGCAACCAGAACCTGAAGTCGTCGAACATCGGTGGCGTGCAGTGCGCGGCCAACATCCTGAACTTCATGGACAGCGGCCAGGACCAGGCGATCCTGGGCGAGATCGCCCGCATCGATGCGCCGTTGAGCAACCGCATCCAGGACCTGATGTTCGTGTTCGACGATCTGGTCGACCTGGACGACCGCGAGATGCAGCTGGTGCTGCGCGAGGTGAGCGGCGAGCGCCTGGGCCTGGCCCTGCGCGGCGCCGACATCAAGGTGCGCGACAAGATCACCCGCAACATGTCGCAGCGCGCGGCCGAGATCCTGCTGGAAGACATGGAAGCCCGCGGGCCGGTGCGCCTGTCCGACGTGGAAGGCGCGCAGCGCGAGATCCTGGCCATCGTCAAGCGCATGGCCGATGAAGGCACCGTCACCATCGGCGGCAGCGCGGAGGCCATGCTGTGAGCAACGTCGTGCGCTGGCTTGCCCCGGACCTGCTGGCCCAGCCCGAACCGGCGCTGGAGCAGGAGGACGCGTTCGAACTCACCGAGCCGGACCCGGAACACGAACCGGAGCCGCCGCTGCAGCTGCCGACCCTGGAGGAAATCCAGGCGATCCAGGACAGCGCGGAGAAGGAAGGATTCGATCAGGGCCATGCCGAAGGGTACGGCCAGGGCCAGGCGGAGGTGCGTCGCCTCGTCGCGCAGATCGAAGGCATCCTCGACAACTTCAGCCGGCCGCTGGTGCGGCTGGAGAACGAAGTGGTCGGCGCCCTTGGTGAACTGGCGGTGCGCATCGCCGGCGCGCTGGTCGGCCGCGCCTACGAGGCCGAGCCGGCACTGCTGGCGCAGCTGGTCGGCGAAGCGATTGACGCCGTGGGCGGCAGCACCCGCGAGGTGGAAGTGCGGCTGCACCCGGATGACATCGCCGCGCTTGCCCCGCTGCTGAACCTGTCGCCGGCGCAGCGCCTAGTACCGGATACCAGCCTCAGCCGTGGCGACCTGCGCGTGCACGCCGAAGCCGTACGCATCGACGGCACCCTGGAGGCCCGCCTGCGCGGTGCGCTGGATGCGGTGATCCGCCAGACCGGGGCGACGGCATGAGCGCCGCACCGCAAACGACGCCGCCGCCGGCCGACTGGGCCGTGGCCCGCAACCTGCGCCTGGCCCGGCGCCTGGACGGCCTGCGCGTGGATACCGCGCATGGCCGTGGGCTGATCCGCGAGGGCGTGCTGCGCCGCGCGGTCGGGCTCACCCTGGAAGCGGTCGGCTGCGAGGCGCCGCTGGGCGCCAGCTGCAAGGTGGAAGTGGTCGATGGTGGCTGGGTCGATGCCGAAGTGGTCGGCTTTGCCGGTGAGCGCACCTACCTGATGCCCAGCGCCGAACTGCACGGCCTGCTGCCCAACGCCCGCGTGGTACCGTCGGCGCGGCGTGGCGGCGTGGAAGTGGGTGAAGGCCTGCTCGGCCGCGTCATCGACAGCGACGGCGTGCCGCTGGATGGCAAGGGCCCGATCCGCGCAGAAGGGCATGTCGGCATGGCCGGCGTGTCGATCAATCCGTTGGCGCGTGAACCGATCACCCAGCCGCTGGACGTGGGCGTGCGCGCGATCAACGCGCTGTTGCCGATCGGCCGCGGCCAGCGTGTCGGCCTGTTCGCCGGTTCCGGCGTCGGCAAGTCGACGCTGCTGGGCATGATGACCCGCTACACCGCTGCCGACGTGATCGTGGTCGGCCTGATTGGTGAACGAGGCCGCGAAGTACGCGATTTCGTCGAGACCACGCTGGGCGAGGAAGGCCTGCGCCGCGCCGTGGTGGTGGCCAGCCCCGCCGACCGGCCACCCTTGGCGCGCCTGCACGGTGCCTACCGTGCCACCGCCATCGCCGAGTGGTTCCGCGACCAGGGCCTGAACGTGCTGCTGCTGATGGACTCGCTGACCCGCTTCGCCCAGGCGCAGCGCGAGATCGGCTTGTCGGTCGGTGAACCACCGACCACCCGCGGTTACCCGCCCTCGGTGTTCGCCAAGCTGCCGGCGCTGGTCGAACGCGCTGGCAACGGCGCAAAGGGCCGCGGCTCGATCACCGCGTTCTACACCGTACTGACCGAAGGCGATGATCCGCAGGATCCGATCGCCGACGCCGCACGCGCGATCCTCGACGGCCACATCCTGCTCTCGCGCCGGGTGGCCGACAGCGGCCTGTACCCGGCCATCGACGTCGAATCGTCGGTCAGCCGCGTGGTCACGGAAATCGCCGACGAGCCGTGGCGCCTGCGCATCCGCAAGTTGAAGCGACTGGTCTCGGCGTACTCGGCCAACCGTGACCTGATCGCGATCGGTGCCTACCAGCGTGGTAACGACGCGGCCACCGACGAAGCCCTGGAACGCTGGCCGGAAATCATGGAGTTCCTCGGCCAGGACGTTGCCAAGGCCGCAGATCTCCCGCACAGCCAGGCGGCGCTGCAGCGCCTGGTGGAACAAGAGAGTTAAGCCATGAACCAGTCCAAGCGCATCGATCCCCTGCTCAAGCGGGCCCAGGAACACGAGGACGCGGTCGCCCGCGACCTGGCGGAACGCCAGCGCGTGCTCGACACCCATCTGTCGCGCCTGGACGAACTGCGCCGCTATGCCGAGGAGTACGCCAACGCCCAGATGGCAGCGACCAGCCCGGCACAGCTGCTGAACCGCCGCGCCTTCCTTGATCGCCTGGACAGTGCGGTCGAGCAGCAGCAGGCCACGGTCAACGGCAACCGCGAAAAAGTGGAGGCCGAGCGCGCGCGGCTGATCCTGGCCAGCCGTGACAAGGCGGTGCTGGAGCAGCTGGCCGCCAGCTACCGCGCGCAGGAAAAGGTGGTGACCGACCGCCGCGACCAGCGCGAGATGGACGACATTGGCGCGCGGCGCGCGCGCCTGGTGCAGGCCGAAGACCAGGACGGCGCCGAGCAGGGAGGCCGCCCGTGATGCCCGCCCCGCTCGCCAGCAGCGCCAACCCGGCCCCGCCCGCCACCAGCAACAGTGCCGCGCGCGCCGCGCGCAGCGAAGGCGCAAAGGACTTCAGCCAGCTGCTGCAGGGCGGTGCGCCCTCCGCGCCCGCGCCTGCGGGCAGCGCTACCACACCGACGCCGTCCACGCCCAGCCAGCCATCGACCGCCGACAGCAATGGCCAGGCACCGGGCGAACGCAGCGCGGACGCGGAAGCGGCAACTGCCGAAACGCCGCCGCTACCGCCCGTTGCCCTGCCCCCGGCTGGACCCGGCACCGACAAGGACAAGCCCGCCGCGACCGAGGACGCCCCGTGGCCACCGATCGGCCTGGCCGGCCTGGTGCTGGCGATGCCGACGCCTGCCGATCCGGCCGTCGCTCTGGCGGGCAGCGCTGCACCGTCACTGGCCAGCGACGGTACGGCGCTATCCACCACTGCCCCCGCCGCGACCCCGACACTGCCTGCAGCCGCGCCGGCAGCGGCAACCGCAGCCCCCGTGGCGGCCGACGGCAAACCGGCGGCGACCAGCGCGGAGGATGCCACCGCGCTGCCACTGCCGGAGATGATCCTGCCCGGCAAGCGCAGCGAGCGCGGCGAAGGCAGTGACGTGGCCGCCGTTGGCGACCGCGCAGTTACACCGTTGCTGCACGCACCGGCAGCGGCCGCCGTGCAGGACCTGAAGGCGGCGCTCGCCACCGGCAACGCGATCTTCAATGGCGAACCCACGCCCAAGCCCGTGCTGGGTGACGATGGCTTCGACCAGGCCATCGGCGCACGCCTGGGCTGGCTGGCCGACCAGAAGATCGGCCATGCCCACATCCGCCTGAGCCCGGACGACATGGGGCCGGTCGACGTGCGCCTGCAGTTGAACGGCGACAAGGTGCATGCCAGCTTCAGCAGCCCGCACGTGGACGTGCGCCAGGCACTGGAAAGCAGCCTGCCGCGCCTGCGCGAGCTGCTGGGCGAACAGGGCTTCCAGCTGGCTCACGCCGATGTCGGCCACCAGGCGCCTGGTGGTGACGGCAATGCGTCGGGACAACCCGGTGGCGGCGCTATGACCGGCGACGGAGAACCGACGCCGGGCGATGCCAGCGTGTCGTCCGCGCAGTTGATCCGCCAGCGCGGCTTGCTGGACGCCTACGCCTGACAGGTGTGCCAACCAAGGTTGGCACCCACCAGAGCGGGCGGTTGGCACCTACCGGAGCGGGGCAATTGGCACCCACCAGGGCGGGCGGTCGGCACCCCCCGTATTGCGTTGGTGGGTGCGGAGCTTGCTCCGCACGGCCCTACCTGCACCCCGACGGAATTCCGTCGCACCCTGCGGGCCCAGCCTTCGGCACACCCCTTGCATATCCCGGTGAAGCAACCCTCAGGAGCTTCACCCCGTGGCCGCAGCCGCTGACAAAACCAAGAAGACCGTCGAGAAGGACAAGGCCGCCAAGCCGCGTAGTCCGATCCTGATCACCGCACTGGTGGCCGTACTGGCCGCCGCTGCCGCTGGTGGCGGCGTGTGGTTCTTCACCCAGTCCAAGCACGAAGAGAAGACCGCGCAGGCGCCGAAGAAGAGCGCGACGCCGGCCCCGGCACAGTACTTCGCGCTGGACCCGGCGTTCGTGGTCAACCTCAATGGCCCGGTCGACGGCCCGCGCTACCTGCAGCTGGAGGTCCAGCTGATGACCCGCGACCCGGCCGCGCTGGAAGCGATCAAGACCCATGCCCCGGCCATCCGCGCGCGCCTGCTGATGCTGTTCTCGCAGGTCAGCCCGGACCAGATCGCCGATGTCGCCGGCAAGCAGAAGCTGCAGGCCAGTTCGCTGGCCGAGGTGCAGAAGGTGCTCAAGGCCGAGACCGGCAGCAACGGCGCCGACGATCTGCTGTTCACCAGCTTCGTGACCCAGTAAGGGCCCCCCGATGAATGATCTGCTGTCCCAGGACGAGATCGATGCCCTGCTCCACGGCGTGGACAGCGGCGCGGTCGAGACCGATGCGGAACCCCCGTCAGGCGAAGCGCGCTCGTACGACTTCGCCAGCCAGGACCGCATCATCCGTGGTCGCATGCCGACCCTGGAAATGGTCCACGAGCGCTTCGCGCGCCTGTGGCGGATCGGCCTGTTCAACCTGATCCGGCGCTCGGCCGAGCTGTCGGTGCGCGGCATCGAACTGATCAAGTTCAACGACTACATGCACTCGCTGTATGTGCCGACCAACCTGAACCTGATCCGCTTCAAGCCGCTGCGCGGTACCGGCCTGATCGTGTTCGAGCCGACCCTGGTGTTCGCCATCGTCGACAACTTCTTCGGCGGCGACGGGCGCTACCCGACCCGCATCGAGGGCCGCGAATTCACGGCCACCGAAATGCGGGTGATCCACCTGCTGCTGAAGCAGACCTTCGCCGACCTGCGCGAAGCGTGGGCACCGGTGATGGACGTCGACTTCGAGTACATCAACTCGGAGATCAACCCGCACTTCGCCAACATCGTGACGCCGCGCGAATACGTGGTGGTGTGCCGCCTGCACGTCGAGCTCGACGGCGGCGGCGGTGACATCCACGTCACCCTGCCCTACTCGATGCTGGAACCGATCCGCGAACTGCTCGACGCCGGCATCCAGAGCGACCGCAACGACCGCGACGAGAGCTGGGGCAAGACCCTGCGCGAGCAGCTCAACATCGCCGAAGTCACCCTGTCCAGCGTACTGGCCAGCAAGCGCATGACCCTGCGCGACCTGACCCAGTTGAAGGTCGGCGACATCCTGCCGATCGAGCTGAGCCCGCAGGTGCCGCTGTGCGTGGAGAACATTCCGGTGTTCACCGGCGAGTTCGGCATCGCCAACGGCATGAACGCCGTGAAGATCACCGCTACCCATCCGCCGGGCACCCGCCCGCGCGTACCCGTCATCCAGGAAGACCCGCAATGAACGATATCGACGCCCTCGAACCGACCCCGGCCCAGTTCAGCAGCCTGCAGGCCGACGAGGCCAACGGTCCGGACCTGAACCTGGACGTGATCCTCGATGTGCCGGTGACCCTGTCGCTGGAAGTCGGTCGTGCCCGCCTGCCGATCCGCAACCTGCTGCAGCTCAACCAGGGTTCAGTGGTGGAACTGGAGCGCGGTGCCGGCGAATCGCTGGACGTGTTCGTCAACGGCACCCTGATCGCCCACGGCGAAGTGGTGGTGATCAATGACCGCTTCGGCGTGCGCCTGACCGACGTGGTCAGCCCGAGCGAGCGGATCCGGAGACTGCGTTGAGCCTGCTGGCCTCCACCCTGCTGGCGGTCGGCAAGACCGCAGCGCCGATCGGCCCGCAGGTCGGCCAGCACGCGGCCGCCGCACCCAGCCTGTTCGGTGCGGTGCTGGCGCTGCTGGCGGTGCTGGCGCTGGTGATCGGCCTGGGCTGGCTGCTCAAGCGCATGCCCGGCAGCGGCTTCCGCCCGGCCGAAGGCATGAAGCTGGTGGCCAGCCTCAGCGTCGGCGCCAAGGAGCGCGTGGTGGTGGTGGAGGTCAACGGCCAGCAATTGCTGCTGGGCGTCACTGCCGGCGGCATCAACACCCTGCATACCCTGCCCGAACCGTTGCCGGCACCGGCGCCGGTGCGCGTGCCGGACTTCAAGAACCTGCCGAATTTCGCCCAGCTGCTGCAGCAGCGGCTGCGCAAGGACCCCTGACATGCGTGTCACCCGTACCCGTGTTGCCACCCTGATGCCGTGGCTGCTGTTGCTTGCCCTGTGCCTGTTGCCGGCGCTGGCGTTCGCCGCGCCCGGCGCCCCGGCCACCCCGCTGCCGGACGTCAACGTCGGCAAGATCGGCGGCCAGCCGGTCAGCCTGCCGCTGCAGACCCTGCTGCTGATGACCGCGATCACCCTGATCCCGTCGATGCTGCTGGTGCTGACCTCGTTCACCCGCATCATCATCGTGCTGGGCCTGCTGCGCCAGGCACTGGGTACCGGCCAGACGCCGTCCAACCAGGTACTGCTGGGCCTGGCCCTGTTCCTCACCGCGATGGTGATGATGCCGACCTGGGACAAGGCGTGGAGCACGGGCATGGCGCCCTATCTCAACGGCGACATTGACTTCCAGACCGCCTGGACATTGACCACGCAGCCGCTGCGCGGGTTCATGCTGGCGCAGATCCGCGAGACCGACCTGATGACCTTCGCCGGCATCGCCGGGCACGGCACCTACGCCAGCCCCGATGCGATCCCGTTCCCGGTGCTGGTCGCCTCGTTCGTCACCAGCGAACTGAAGACCGCTTTCGAGATCGGCTTCCTGATCTTCATTCCGTTCGTGATCATCGATCTGGTCGTCGCCAGCGTGCTGATGTCCATGGGCATGATGATGCTGTCGCCGATGCTGGTGTCGGCACCGTTCAAGATCCTGCTGTTCGTGCTGGTGGATGGCTGGGTGCTGACCGTGGGCACGCTGGCGGCCAGCTTCAATCCCGCGTGACGCGATCCGGCGCGATTGAAAGACAGTCGAGCATGGCTCGACTCTATATAAGAAGGTGGAACCCGAATGTCTCCCGAACTTGCCTTGACCGAACTGCGTGGCGGCCTGATCACCGTGCTGTGGGTGGCCGGCCCGCTGCTGCTCACCGTACTGGTGGTCGGCGTGGTGGTCGGTGTCGTGCAGGCTGCAACCCAGCTCAATGAACCGACCATCGCCTTCGTCGCCAAGGCGGCGGCGCTGACCGCAGTGCTGTTCGCGCTGGGCAGCCTGCTGATCGGCCACCTGGTTGAATTCACCACGCTGCTATTCCAGCGCATTCCGCACCTGATCGGCTAGGACACGCGCTTCGATGGATGCCGCGACACAGATGGCGGCCGACGGCCTGCAGGCCTTCGGCATGATCGGCACCGTGCTGTGGACCATGCTGCGCATCGGCGCGGTGGCCATGGCCATGCCCATGGTCGGCACGCGTGCGGTGCCGTCGCGGGTGCGCGTGGTACTGGCCGGCACCCTGGCCATTGCACTGGCGCCGCTGCTGCCACCGGTACCGGACTGGACCGGCTTCGACGCGGCTACGGTGCTGACCATCGCGCGCGAACTGGCCATCGGCGTTTCCATCGGTTTCATGCTGCGGCTGGTATTCGAAGCCGGTGCGATGGCCGGCGAACTGATCGCGCAGGGCACCGGCCTGGCCTTCGCGCAGATGAGCGACCCGCTGCGCGGTGGCACTTCGGGTGTGATCGGCCAGTGGTTCTACCTGCTGTTCGGCCTGCTGTTCTTCACCGCCAACGGCCACCTGGCGTTGATCTCGCTGCTTGTGGACAGCTACCGCGCACTGCCGATCGGCGCCCCGCTGCCGGACCCGCACGCCTTCTTCAGCATCGCCCCGACCTTCCTGCTGACCGTGCTGCGCGGCGCGCTGACGCTGGCCATTCCGCTCACCGTGGCGATGCTGGCGGTGAACCTGGCCTTCGGCGTACTGGCGCGTGCCGCCCCTGCGCTGAATCCGATCCAGCTGGGCCTGCCGGTCTCGCTGCTGCTGGGCCTGTTCCTGCTGGCCCTGCTGGCCGGGGAAATGGGGCCGCCGGTACAGCGCCTGTTCGACGCCGCCTTCCAGGCTGCGGACGCGGTCACACACTGACCCGATCATCACGTTCTACTGCTTGCCATGCATTTGTTTCTGTAGAGCCCAGCCCATGCTCGGCTGCCGCTCCTGCCGAAGGCAGCCGAGCATGGGCTCGGCTCTACAGAGGCGCAATTTCACGTATTGCCGCTTGAAGTCCCCCCCGGTCTGCGCGTTAGAGTGAATGCGCGGCAACCGGGGGGATGCCGCACATGGCCGGCGTCGTGCGTCGGCCTGCCTCATGCATGCCCCACCGTGGTTTCCGTCGACAGGCAGGTCCGGGAGACTGACGAATGCTGGTAGGCACGTACAACCCGTGGCTGGTGGCGATCTCGCTGCTGGTCGCCGTGATGGCTTCATACACCGCGCTGGCGATGGCCGGGCGCACGGTGACCGCACCGGGCAGGGGCGCGGCCTGGTGGTGGCGGCTGGGCGGCGGCTTCGCCATGGGCCTGGGCATCTGGTCGATGCATTTCATCGGCATGCTGGCTTTCGACCTGCCCATTCCATTGGGCTACGACCTTCCCATCACCCTGCTCTCGCTTGCGCTTGCCATCGCCTCATCGGTGTTCGCGCTGTGGCTGGTCTCGCTGCGCACCCTGCCCCACCCGCGATTGGCGGTCGGCGCCCTGCTGATGGGCACCGGCATCGCCGGCATGCATTACGTTGGCATGGCTGCAATGCGCATGCAGCCGGGCATCGACTACGACCCGGGCTGGCTGCTGTTCTCGCTGATGGTGGCGGTGGCTGCCTCCTGGACCGCGCTGTACGTGGCGTTCCGGCTGCGCGCCCAGCGCACCCGCATCGGTGATCGACTGGCGGCGGCGGGCCTGCTCGGCCTGGCCATCGTCGGCATGCATTACACCGGCATGGCCGCTGCGCGCTTCCCGGAAGGCAGCGTCTGCGGCGCGGCGGTCGGCGATGGCCTGCAGAACGAGTGGCTGGCGATGCTGGTGGTGGTGCTGACCGTGGCGATCCTGGCCGTGGTGCTGGTGGTCTCATGGCTGGACCAGCGCGTGGAAGCGCAACTGCTGCGGCTGCGCAATTCGATGCTGAGCACCTCGTTGACCGACGCGCAGCAGGAACTGACCCAGGCCGCGCTGCACGATCCGCTCACCCGCCTGCCCAACCGCCTGCTGCTGCAGCGGCGCATCGTGCAGGCACTGGCCGAGGCCGAACAGGGCGGCAACCGCTTCGCGGTGATGTTCATGGACCTGGACGGCTTCAAGCAGGTCAATGATGCCTATGGCCATCAGGCCGGTGATGCGCTGCTGGTGGCGGTGGCCGAACGCACCCGCCAACTGCTGCGCCCGCACGATATGCTGGCACGGCTGGGCGGCGACGAGTTCGTGCTGGTGGTGCGCATCGAGCACGACGAGGACCTGCCGACCCTGGCCCGGCGCATCCTGCAGGCGGTGGGCAGCGGCCCGTTGCTGCCGGACAACGAACTGCAGGTGACCGCCAGCATCGGCGTGGCGATCTGCCCGGACCACGCCGCCAGCGAGCGCCAGCTGATGGCCTTCGCCGATGCGGCGATGTACCAGGCCAAGGAGTCCGGACGCAACGCCTTCGTGCTGTTCGCCGACTGGATGAACGACAGCGCCGAGCAGCAGTTCCGGCTGCTGGCCGACCTGCGCCGGGCCATCGGCAGCGAGCAGCTGTTCCTGCACTATCAGCCGAAGATCCGCGTGGCCACGCAGAAGGTGGCCGGCGCCGAAGCGCTGATCCGCTGGCGCCATCCGGAACACGGCCTGATTCCCCCCGACCGCTTCATCCGCCTGGCCGAGCGCAGCGGTGCGATCAACGAGATCGGGCGCTGGGCGCTGGACCAGGCCTGCCAGCAGCTGCGGCGCTGGCACGACGCCGGGCATGAAAGCTGGTCGATGTCGGTGAACCTGTCGCCGGTGCAGTTCAGTTCGCCGCACCTGCTGCAGGATGTGCGCGAGGTGATCGAGCGCCATGGCATTGCCCCGCGCCACCTGGTGCTGGAGATCACCGAAAGCACCGTCATGCGCGATACCGATACCAGTCTTCGCCTGCTGCAGGCGCTGTCGGTGCTGGGCGTAGGCATCTCCATCGATGACTTCGGCACCGGCTATTCCAGCCTGCTGTACCTGAAGCGGCTGCCAGCCACCGAGATCAAGATCGACCATGCGTTCGTGCGCGACCTGGAACACAGTGCAGAGGACGTGGTGATCGTCTCGGCGATCGTGGCGCTGGGCCATGCGCTGGACATGGACATCGTCGCCGAGGGCGTGGAGACCGCCGCCCAGCGCGCCTACCTGGAGCGCCTGGGCTGCGACTACCTGCAGGGCTACCTGCTGGGCCGCCCGGTCGATGCGGCGCGCTTCATGCAGCTGCACGACCTGCCCCGGCCGCGGGTGGAACTGGCGCAGAGCCCGCCGCCGCAATACCCGCCGGGCTGACACCGGGCCACGCGCGCCCGCCATCACGGAACGATTCCTGCGGCACCCTCCTGTAGAGCCGAGCCCATGCTCGGCGGTGCTACGCGCCTGGCCCCAACCGTAGCCGAGCGTGGGCTCGGCTCTACAGAACGGGCCGTCGGTAGATCCACGCCATGCGTGGAACAGTTCTTGCACGCACCCCGGCACCCCCTGCCGCAGTGCCCGTGATGTCCGAGAACGAATCCGCCGGCGAAAAGACCGAACAACCGACAGAAAAACGCCTGCGCGATGCCCGTGAACAGGGCAACCTGCCGCGCTCGCGCGAACTTGGCACCGCCGCCGTGTTCGGCGCCGGCGTGCTGGCGGTGATGGCCATGAGCGGCTCGATCGGCCGTGGCGCCACGGCCTGGATGAAGCACGCGCTCAGCCCGGAACAGAGCCTGCGGCAGAACCCGAAGGAACTGTTCGGCCACTTCGGCGACCTGCTGCTGCAGTTCATGCTGGTGATCGCACCGCTGGTGCTGGTCTGCCTGCTGGCCAGCTTCGTCGCCCCGCTGGTGATGGGCGGCCTGCGCTGGTCGCAGAAGGCGTTGCTGCCCGACATCAACCGCATGAACCCGATGAGCGGGCTCAAGCGCCTGTATGGCCCGGAGGCGATTGCCGAATTCACCAAATCGCTGCTGCGCGTGGCCTTCGTCGGCGTCGCCGCCGGGCTGGTGGTCTGGACCGGCTTCGACACCCTGCGCGGGCTGATCCACCACCCGCTGGAAACCGCCATCACCGATGGCCTGGGCTTCACCCTGCGCCTGCTGCTGGCCACCGCCGGCGCGATGCTGGTGCTGGCCGCCATCGATGCGCCGTACCAGCGCTGGAACTGGACGCGCAAGCTGAAGATGACCCGCGAGGAACTGCGCCGGGAAATGAAGGAAAGCGAGGGCAGCCCCGAGGTGAAGGGCCGCATCCGCCAGCTGCAGCAGCAGATGGCCAACCGCCGGATGATGGAGGCGGTGCCCACTGCCGACGTGGTGGTGGTCAACCCCACCCACTACGCGGTGGCCCTGAAGTACGAGGGCGGCGCCATGAACGCCCCCACCGTGGTCGCGCTGGGCGTGGACGAAACCGCCCTGCGCATCCGTGAAGTGGCCGACGGCAACAAGGTGGCGATCGTCTCCGCCCCGCCTTTGGCACGCGCCTTGTATCGGGAAGGCCAACTCGGAAAGGAAATCCCCGTGAGACTGTATTCGGCCGTCGCCCAGGTCCTGTCCTACGTCTACCAGCTGCGCGCCTGGCGCACTGGCCCGATGCCGGACGCCCCGCACATCCAGGTGGATGAATTCGGCAAGGGAGGCCGCCCGTGAGCGCCCAGCCCTCCGCCGGTTTCAACACCCGCCGCGCCCTGGAAATGATCCGCCAGGGCCTTGGCGCGCCGCTGATCGTGCTGGCCCTGCTGGCCATGGTCGTGGTGCCGCTGGCCGCGCCGGTGCTCGATGCGCTGTTCACCTTCAACATCGCCATCTCGCTGATGGTGCTGCTGGCGGTGGTCTACGTGAAGCGCCCGCTGGACTTCACCATCTTCCCGATCGTGCTGCTGATCACCACCATGCTGCGGCTGGCGCTGAACGTGGCCTCCACCCGCGTGATCCTGCTGAACGGCCAGAACGGCCATGATGCCGCGGGCAAGGTCATCGCCGCCTTCGGCGAATTCGTGATCGGCGGCAACTATGCGGTCGGCATCGTGGTGTTCGCGATCCTGACCATCATCAATTTCGTGGTCATTACCAAGGGTGCGGGCCGCGTTTCGGAAGTGACCGCGCGCTTCATCCTGGACGCGATGCCCGGCAAGCAGATGGCGATCGACGCCGACCTCAACGCCGGTTTGCTGACGCGTGAAGAAGCCAAGCTGCGCCGCGAGGAAGTGCGTGAGGAAGCCGACTTCTACGGTGCGATGGACGGCGCCAGCAAGTTCATCC
Source organism: Stenotrophomonas sp. YJH_SMC_135 (assembly GCF_059372355.1). Taxonomy (NCBI): domain Bacteria; kingdom Pseudomonadati; phylum Pseudomonadota; class Gammaproteobacteria; order Lysobacterales; family Lysobacteraceae; genus Stenotrophomonas; species Stenotrophomonas sp. YJH_SMC_135. The sequence goes on along the minus strand of NZ_JCAFVN010000012.1, from coordinate 16,415 downwards.
GCGGCGATGCCATTGCCGGCATCCTGATCCTGTTCATCAACATGCTCGGCGGCCTGGCCGTGGGCGTGCTGCAGCATGGCATGCCGTTCGGCGAAGCCGCCGCCACCTACACCCTGCTGTCGATCGGTGACGGCCTGGTAGCGCAGCTGCCGGCCCTGCTGGTCTCCAGCGCCGTGGCCATGCTGGTTACCCGCGCCTCGCGCTCGCAGGACATGGCCCAGGCCATGACCGGCCAGGTGTTCGGCCAGTACCGTGCGCTGGCGATCACCGCCGGCATCATCGGCGTGGTCGGCCTGGTGCCGGGCATGCCCAACGTCGCTTTCCTGACGCTGGCCGCGATCCTCGGCTTCATCGCCTGGAAGCTGTACCGCAAGGGCAAGGCGCCGGCTGCCGATGCGGCAGGCGGTGGCACCGATGCCGCCGCACTCAACGCACTCGGCCGCCCGGCCGCACCGGCACCGACTGCCGAACTGAGCTGGGACGAACTGCGCCCGGTCGATCCGCTGGGCCTGGAGGTCGGCTACCGGCTGATCCCGCTGGTGGACAGCAACCAGGGCGGCGAACTGATGGCGCGCATCAAGGGCGTGCGCCGCAAGCTGACCCAGGATGTCGGCTTCCTGATCCCGTCGGTGCACATCCGCGACAACCTGGAACTGCCGGCCAACGGCTACCGCGTGCTGGTGCACGGCGTGCCGGTGGCCACCGCCGAGATCCACCCCGACCGCGAGCTGGCGCTGGACCCGGGCAGCGCCCTCGGCGCGCTGGAAGGCATCGCCGGCAAGGACCCCGCGTTCGGCCTGGACGCCACCTGGATCCAGCCGCACCAGCGCGCCCAGGCCGAAACGCTGGGCTACACCGTGGTCGATCCGGCCACCGTGGTCGCCACCCATCTGTCGCACCTGATCCGTGAGCACGCGCCGGAACTGCTCGGCCACGAAGAAGTGCAGCACCTACTGGCCAACCTGGCCAAGAGCGCGCCCAAGCTCGTCGAAGATCTGACGCCGAAGGCGTTGCCGCTGTCGGCGGTGGTGCGCGTGCTGCAGAACCTGCTGGTCGAGCGCATCCCGATCCGCCAGCTGCGCAAGATCGCCGAGGCACTGGTCGAACATGCGCCCAGCAGCCAGGACCCGGCCGTGCTGACCGCCGCTGTTCGCACCGCACTGGGCCGCTTCATCGTGCAGGAGATCGCCGGAATGTCGGCGGAGCTGCCGGTGTTCACCCTCAACCCGCAATTGGAACGTGTCTTGCAGGAGTCCACGCAGGGCAACGGCGCCGCGCTGGAACCCGGACTCGCTGAGCGACTGCACCAGAGCCTGGCCGAATGTGTCAGCAAGCAGGAAGCCCGCAACGAGCCCGCGGTCGTGCTGGTACCTGGCCCGGTGCGCGCCGCGCTGGCCCGCCTGGTCCGCCACAGCGTTCCGTCGCTGTCGGTCCTGGCCTACAGCGAGGTGCCGGAGGACAAGCGCCTGAAGCTGGTCGGAACGATCAGCTGACGCCGCCCTGCGATGCGCCAGAAAACAGACACCACTTTCGAACCAACGCAACAGACAGATACCAAGGGGAACCCGCACCGTGCAGACCACCGACCACCCGAGTTCTCCGACCGCCACCCCGCCGTCTTCGCCCCGTGACCACAGCATGAAAATCAAACGATTCGTCGCCGCCGACATGCGCTCGGCCATGAACCTGGTGCGCAAGGAACATGGTCCTGACGCCGTGATCCTGTCCAACCGCCGGATCGAGGAAGGCATCGAGATCGTCGCCGCCGCCAACTACGACGAGAGCGCCGTGCAGCGTGCATTGGAAGCCTCGCGCCGTGACGTCGCACCGCCGCCGGCACCCAAGCCGCGCACCGCCGCCGACGCGGTGATCGCCGCCGTCACCCGCCGCCGCAGCAGCACCCCGGCGCCGGAACCGGTCGCGGCCACCACCTCGGCAGTGGCCGCCCTCGCCCGCGCCGCCGTCGGTGCCACCGGCCGCACCCTGGACAGCGCCGACGAGATCGTGCCGACCCGGGGCAGCACCGGCTTCGCCGCCACCCTGGCCCGCGCCGCCGTCAACGAACCGGCACCGCCGGACCAGACCTTCGCGCCGTTCGCCGAGGCCATCGTCGCACCGGCCGCCACCGTGCCGGCCAACCGCGCGCGCTTCCAGATCGACCCGCCGCACGAGGCGCATCACCAAAGCGTGGCCCCGGCCGTGCTGCCGCCGCCGCTGCCGACCGCTGCCGTGATCGACGCGCAGCCCGGGATCGCCGCCAGCGAACCGGCAGCGGTCGAAGCCGCTATCGAGGCCAGCCCGGCCCCCATGCTGGCCCCGGCACCGACGCTGACCGTGGTTGCCCAGGACGACGCCGAGATCCGCCAGCTGCGCCAGGAAGTGGCCGGCATGCGCCAGGTGATCGAGCGCGAGATGAACCGCTTCACCGACGAGCGCCTGCGTGGCAGCCCGGTGCGCGCCACCGCGCTGGACCTGATGGACGAGTACGGTTTCGACGCCGGGCTGGCCCGCGACGTGGCCATGCAGATCCCGCTGGAGACCGAAGCCCATCGTGGCCGCGGCCTGATGCTGGGGCTGATCTCGCGCAAGCTGCCGATCGCCCCGGTCGACCCGCTGGAGGAAGGCGGCGTGATCGCGCTGGTCGGCCCGACCGGCGCCGGCAAGACCACCACCATCGCCAAGCTGGCCTCGCGCTTCGCCGAGAAGCACGCCCCGCGTGACGTCGCCCTGGTCACCACCGACACCACCCGCATCGGCGCCCGTGAACAGCTGTATGGCTACGGCCGCCAGCTCGGCATCGCCGTGCACGAGGCCAACAGCGGCACCGACCTGGACCAGCTGCTGGAACGCTTGAAAGACTACAAGCTGGTGCTGATCGATACCGCCGGCCTGGGCCCGCGCGACCGTGCCCTGGCCGCCCAGCTGCAGTGGCTGCGCGCCGCGCGCCAGGTGCGCACCCTGCTGGTGCTGCCGGCCAACACCAGCTTCGGCGACATGGACGAGGTGGTGCGCCGCTTCGGTGCGGCCAACCTGCAGGGCCTGGTGCTGAGCAAGCTGGACGAGACCGGCCGCTTCGGCAACGCCCTGTCGGTGGCCGTGGACCACGTCCTGCCGATCACCTGGGTGACCGATGGCCAGGACGTCCCGGAGGACCTGCACCGGGCCAGTGCAGCCAATCTTGTACTTCGCCTTGAAGATTTGCGCCGAGCGGCCGATATGCCCTGCAACCCGGAGTTGAACCATGCCGTCGCGTGAGTACGCCAAGCTGACCAAGACCTTCCCGCTGTCGGCCACCCGCAGCGAGCCGCTCGGCCCTGTGCGCACCATCGCCGTGACCGGCGGCAAGGGCGGCGTGGGCAAGACGAATGTGTCCGCCAACCTGGCGGTGGCGCTGGCCGGCATGGGCAAGCGCACGCTGCTGCTGGACGCCGACCTCGGCCTGGCCAACATCGACGTGATCCTGGGCTTGAACCCCACCTTTACGCTGGCCGACCTGGTGGCCGGCCGCTGCTCGCTGGACGACGTCATCGTCGAAGGCCCGAACGGCGTGCTGGTGGTCCCGGCCGCTTCCGGCCGCCGGCACATGGCCGAGCTTGCCCCGGCCGAGCATGTCGGCCTGGTCAACGTGTTCTCCGAACTGGAACGCGAGCTGGACATCATGGTGGTCGATACCGCCGCCGGCATCACCGACGGCGTGCTGACCTTCTGCCAGGCCGCGCAGGACACCGTGGTGGTGGTCTGTGACGAACCGGCCTCGATCACCGACGCCTACGCACTGATCAAGGTGCTGTCGCGCGAGCGCGGCGTGGACCGCGTCCAGGTGGTGGCCAACATGGTGCGCGACCCGAACGAGGGCCGCGTGCTGTACGAGAAGCTGACCCGCGTCTGCGAGAAGTTCCTCGCCGATGTCTCGCTGAACTACCTGGGCTGCGTGCCGCAGGATGACTGGCTGCGCCTGTCGGTGCAGCGCCAGCAGCCGGTGGTGAAGGCCTATCCGTCCAGCCCGTCGGCGCTGGCGATCACCGAGATCGCACGCCGCACCGCGCGCTGGCAGGCACCGACCGAACCGCGCGGTGGCGTCGAGTTCTTCCTCGAACGCATCCTCAAGCAGCGTGGGGTGGCCGCATGAAAGGCGCAGCCCACCAGTACAGGGAAGTCCAGCGCTCGGCGGCCAACGAGGTCATCGCCCAGCATTCGGACCTGGTGCGACGCATCGCCCACCACCTGGCCGCGCGCCTGCCGGCCAGCGTCGAAGTCGATGATCTGATCCAGGCCGGCATGATGGGCCTGATCGAAGCCTCGCGCAGCTACGACGCCGACCAGGGCGCCTCGTTCGAGACCTATGCCTCGATCCGCATCCGCGGCTCGATGATCGACGAGATCCGCCGTGGCGATTGGGTGCCGCGCTCGGTGCACCGCCGTGCACGCGACGCCGCCGCCACCATCCGCCGCCTGGAACAGAGCACGGGCCGTGCCGCCAGCGCCACCGAAGTGGCCGCCGCGATGGAGATGCCGCTGCCCGAGTACCTGAGGCTGATGGAAGACGCCGCACGTGGCCAGGTGCTGAGCCTGGAGTCGCGCATCGAAGACCAGGGCGAACTGGATACCGTCGCCCAGGGCGGCCCGACCCCGCAGCAGGTGCTGGAGCGCGGCGAGTTCGGTCGCGAGCTGGGCAAGGCCATCGGCCACCTGCCCGAGCGCGAACAGCTGGTGCTCTCGCTGTACTACGAGCAGGAGCTGAACCTGAAGGAGATCGGCGCGGTGCTCGGCGTGAGCGAGTCGCGGGTCTGCCAGATCCATGGCCAGGCCGTGCTGCGCCTGCGCGGCCGCCTGAAGATTTTCGAGGCCGTCGACGCCGGCCTGGAAGAATGAACATCCCCGAGGCGACTGCCCCCGGCCGCCCGGAATGAACAACAAAGGAACTCTGCTTTGAACAAGAACATGCGCATCCTCATCGTCGACGACTTCTCGACCATGCGTCGAATCGTCAAGAACCTGCTGGGCGATCTGGGCTTCACCAACACCGCCGAAGCCGAGGACGGGCATGCCGCGCTGTCGCTGCTGCAGAGCCAGCCCTTCGATTTCGTCGTCACCGACTGGAACATGCCGGTGATGACCGGCATCGAACTGCTCAAGGCGATCCGTGCCGACGCCAAGCTGAAGACCCTGCCCGTGCTGATGGTCACCGCCGAAGCCAAGCGCGAGCAGATCATCGAAGCGGCCCAGAACGGCGTGAACGGCTACATCATCAAGCCGTTCACCGCGCAGACGCTGGAAGAGAAGCTGGGCAAGATCTTCGAACGCCTGGCGGCCAGCGCCTGATGGATACCACGGTCGACAAGAACGCCCTCGCCCTGCGCCTGCAGGAAGCCCTGGATGCCCTGGAGTCCGGTGACGAAGCCGCCTGGCGGCAACGCATCGACGGACTGGTCGCGCTGCGCACGCAGCCGATGATGAGTGGCCTCTCGCGGCTGGCCCGCGAGCTGGGGCAGGCCCTGGGCGAACTGCCGACCGTGCCCAGCGAGGCCGGCGAACTGGACGATGCGTGCGCACGCCTGGACCACGTGGTGGCGATGACCGAACAGGCCACCCACCGCACCCTGGACCTGGCCGAGGAATGCCGCAGTCTGACCGAGCAGCTGCGCGCCGAAGGCCTGCAGCCAGGCCAGGACGCGCAGCTGGAGCGCATCCGCCACAACCTGACCGAGATCGCACTGACCCAGAGCTACCAGGACCTGACCGGGCAGATCATCCGTCGCGTGGTCGGCATCGTCCGCCGCGTGCATGAAGGCTTCGGCGCGCTCGGCCTGCCGCCGGAACAGCATCGCACCGACCCGGAACTGGCCGGGCCGGCACTGAAGGGACTGGACCGCCACGCGGTCTCGCAGAACGACGCCGACGACCTGTTGTCGGATCTGGGGCTGTAAGCATGAGCGCGGTATCCGACGACATCACTGCCGATTTCATCATCGAGGCACAGGAAATCCTGGATCGCCTCGGCGAACAGCTGGTGTCGCTGGAGCAGGCACCGCAGGACACCGAACAGCTCAACGCGGTGTTCCGGGGCTACCACACGCTCAAGGGCGGCGCGGGTTTCCTCGGTGTCACCGCCATGGTCGAGCTGTGCCACGCCGCTGAAGAAGCGCTGGGCGCTGCACGTGCCGGCCAGGCCGTGCTGCAGGCCCATCACTTCGACGCCGCCCAGCAATCGCTGGACTACCTGCAGTCGATGCTCGATGCCGTGTCTTCCGGCACCGAGCCGGGCTATGCACCGCCGGACCTGATCGCCCAGTTCGACGTGCATGGAGGTGCAGCAGCGCCTGCCGCCGCTGCCGCCGCACCGACGGCCGGTGCCGGCGACCTGATCACCGACGACGAGTTCGAGGCGCTGCTCGACCAGCTGCACGGTGGCAACGCACCGACTGCGGTGGCGCCGGCAAAGAAGGCCGACGACGGCCTGATCAGCGAAGATGAGTTCGAAGCCCTGCTCGACCAGCTGCACGGCGGCGCCGCACCCGGCGCCAGGCCCGCAGCTGCGGTGGCGCCGGCACCGATCGCCGCCCCGCGCCCGGCGGCCGCACCGGCACCGGTGGCCAAGCCGGCCGCCAAGCCGCTGGCCGAAGCCGAACACACCGTGCGCGTGGACACCAAGCGCCTGGATGCGATCGTCAACCTGATCGGCGAACTGGTGCTGTCGCGCAACCGGCTCAAGACCCTGCGTGCGCGCCTGCGCGACGAGGAGCTGGACCGCGCCGTGTCCACCCTGGACATCGCCACCGCGCGCCTGCAGTCGGCGGTGATGCGCACCCGCATGCAGCCGGTGGGCAAGGTATTCTCGCGCTTCCCCAAGGTCGCCCGCGACGTCGCCCGCTCGCTGAAGAAGGAAGTGGACCTGGAGCTGATCGGCGCGGAGACCGAGCTCGACCGCAACCTGGTCGAAGCGCTGGCCGACCCGCTGGTGCACTTGGTCCGCAACGCCATCGACCATGGCGTGGAAATGCCCGACCTGCGCGAAGCGCAGGGCAAGCCGCGGATGGGCCATGTGCGGTTGTCGGCGCAGCAGGAAGGTGACTACGTCAGCATCGAGGTGCAGGACGATGGCGCCGGCATCGATCCGGAAAAGCTGCGCGCGAAGGCACGCGAGAAGGGCCTGATCGATCCGGAAGCCGCCGCCCGCCTGAGCAGCGAGGAGTGCCTGCACCTGGTGTTCCTGCCCGGCTTCTCGACCAAGCAGCAGGTCACGGATATTTCCGGGCGCGGCGTCGGCATGGACGTGGTGCAGTCGCGCATCCGCGAACTCAGCGGGCAGATCCAGATCCAGTCGGAGCTGGGCCGCGGCAGCCGCTTCCTGATCCGCGTGCCGCTGACCCTGGCGATCCTGCCGACCCTGCTGGTGCAGGCCGGCGAGGACGTCTATGCGCTGCCGCTGGCGCGCGTGATGGAGGTGCTGCACGCGCCGCGCACCTCGCTGGGCTGGTTCGATGGCCGTGCCGTGCTCGACCGCCGTTCGCACACGCTGCCGCTGGTCGATCTGCGGCAGTGGCTGGATGTGACGCCGGCCGCATCGACCCTGCTGACCATCGTGGTGCTGCAGGCCGGCGAAGCGCGCTTCGGCCTGGTCGTGGACCAGGTCCGTGGGCGCGAGGAAGTGGTCATCAAGCCACTGCCGAAGGCCCTGCGCGGCCTGCGCGGTTACGCCGGTGCAACCTTGATCGGCGATGGTCGCATGGCGCTGATCCTGGATGTGGATGGCCTGCGCAGCCAGCACGACTGACCCGCTTGCTGAACCCGTAAAACCGTGAAGTCGCACCAGTAGCCCGTACCGGTGTCTCAAGTCCCATTCATACAAGCCGATACCGGATCCATGGATAGACTCAGCCTCATTGGACTCTTTCTCGCCCTGGCCTCGCTGGTCGGTGGCAGCATCCTCAAGGGCGCCGGCCTGGCGTCGTTGTGGTCGCCTGCGGCGTTCGTGATCGTCATCGTCGGCACCGTTGCCGCGATCCTGCTGCACACCTCGCCGGCGGTGTTCAAGCATGCGTTCAAGATCGTGCGCTGGGTCGTGCGCCCGCCGCACAGCGATCGCCGCGAACTGATCCAGCAGATCGTCGAGTGGAGCAACATCGCCCGCCGCCAGGGCCTGCTCGGCCTGGAATCGCAGGTGGAAGCGCAGCAGGACCCGTTCCTGCGCAAGGGCCTGCAGTTGCTGGTGGACGGTGTCGAGCCCGAATCGATGCGGCACATGCTGGAAATCGAACTGGGCAGCCAGGAACACCAGGACCAGGCCGGCGCCAAGGTGTTCGAAGCGATGGGCATCTACGCACCGACGCTCGGCATCATCGGCGCCGTGCTGGGCCTGATCGCGGTGATGAAGAACCTGGCCGACCCGAGCAAGCTCGGCCACGGCATCGCTGCGGCGTTCACCGCCACGATCTACGGCATCGCCTCGGCCAACCTGCTGTTCCTGCCGATCGCCGCCAAGCTCAAGAGCGTGATCTCGCACAACACGCGCGACCGCGAAATGGTCATCGAAGGCCTGATCTCGATCGCCCAGGGCGAGAACCCGCGCAACATCGAAACCAACCTCTCCGGCTTCCTGCACTGACATGGCCCGCCGCAAGCACCACGAAGAGCACGCCAACCACGAAGCATGGGCGATCCCCTATGCCGACCTGATGACGCTGCTGCTCGCCTTCTTCGTGGTCATGTACGCGATCTCGTCGGTGAACGAGGGCAAGTACCGGATCATGGCCGACGCGCTCACCGATGCCTTCGGTGGCGCGCCGCGCACGATCAATCCGGTGCAGGTGGGCAACAAGCAGGTGCAGGGTGGCGGCTGGGACAGCCCGTCGGTGATCAAGTCCGGCACCAAGATCGGACCGTCCGCGCCGGCGCCCTCGCACGACCCGACGCTGCTGCCGTCGATGGCTTCGCAGATGCGCATGCCGGTGTCGGTGCACAACCAGGAGCAGATCGCCCGTGCCGAGCGCCAGCTCAACACGATTGCCGACCGGCTCACCGCCGCACTGGCGCCGCTGATCGACCGCGGCATGATCAGCGTGCGCCGCACGGAACTGTGGATCGAGGTCGAGATCAACAGCGACATCCTGTTCCCCACCGGCTCGGCCGCACTGGACGTACATGCGCGGCAGACCCTGGCCAGCCTGGCCGAGGTGCTGCGCGACGTGCCCAACAGCGTGCGCGTGGAAGGCCACACCGACAACGTGCCGATCGCCACCGCCACCTTCCCTTCGAACTGGGAGCTGTCGGCCGGACGCGCCGCCAGCGTGGTGCATCTGTTCGCCGACCAGGGCGTGCAGCCGTCGCGGCTGGCGATGGTCGGCTATGGCCAGTTCCGCCCGCGCGAAGAGAACGACAGCGCACAGGGCCGCAACCGCAACCGCCGGGTGATGGTCATCATCCTGGCCGACACCTCGCATTCGGTGGACCCGCTCGGCCAGCGCCTGAACGCAGCCACCGGCGCCACCGGCAGCACCGTCACCGAACAGGCCGCCGCAACGCCGGCCAGCGCCCCCACCTCCCCCATCGCACCGGTGACGTTGCCACCGGTGCCGGCTGGCAGCCGCGTCGGCGCCGCCGTTCCCCCGGCAATGAAGGAGTAATCCGATGCGCATCTGGGCAGTCGCCAACCAGAAGGGCGGAGTCGGCAAGACCACCACCACCCTCGCCCTCGGCCGCGGCCTGGCCGCGCTCGGCCATCGCGTGCTGCTGATCGACCTCGACCCGCATGCTTCGCTCAGCCGCGCCTTCGGCGTGCCGGTGGACCCGCCGCCGGCCGGCGTGCTGGAGCTGTTCGGCGCACCGCCAGCGGACCTGTCCGGCCTGTGCCATGCCAGCAACATCCAGGGCCTGGACTACGTCTGCGCGCAGTCCGCACTGGCCACGCTGGAACGCCGTAGCGCCAACCAACCCGGCCTCGGCCTGGCCCTGCAGAACGCGCTGGCGCGCCACCAGGGCCAGCACGATTACATCCTGCTGGACTGCGCACCGACGCTCGGCCTGCTGATGATCAACGCACTGGCTGCCGCCGATCGCCTGATCATTCCGACCCAGGCCGAGCCGCTGGCGCTGCACGGCCTGGATGGCATGGTCCGCACCGGCGAGATGGTCGAGCGTTCGCGCCGCCGGCCGCTGCCGATCTCGATCCTGCCAACCCTGTTCGACCGCCGCACCCGCGCCGGCAACGAATCGCTGCGCACCATGCAGGACCGCCATGGCAGCCGCGTCTGGGAAGACGCGATTCCGATCGACACCCGCATCAGCAACGCCGCCGGGCTGACCCTGCCGAGCGTCGGCGAAGACTACCCGGGGCGTGGCCTGGCCGCCTACCGGCGCGCCTTGAACTGGATCCTCGGCGAGGATGCCCGCGCCCTGGAGCAGGCCGCATGAACAGCACTGGCATCCTCGACGACTACCTGGACGAACTGCTGGGCGAGGCGATTGCGCCGGCCGCCGCTCCCCTCCCCGCGCCGATCAGCACCGCCCCGGCCACGGCCACCGAAGCCGCCGCCGAACGCGAACCCACCTGGGATGACCTGCCGGCCGAGGTGATCTACGAAACCGAAACCGAGAGCGTTGCCGCTGCCCCTGCCGTGGACAATGCCGCACTGGAAGCCGCTTTCGATGCTGCGTCCGCGCCCGTCAGCGTGATCGATGCCGAACGCGAGCCCACCTGGGACGATCTGCCTGCTGAAGTGGTCTACGAAACGGATGCCGTCGTCGCGGCCCCGGCCGAGGATGAGGCTGCACTGGAGGCCGCCTTCGAGGCCGCCGCCGCGCCGGCACCCGCTGCGGCCGCTGCGAACACCGGCCCGGAACCCACCTGGGACGATCTGCCGGACGAAGTGATCTACGAGACCGACCCGGCGGACAGCCATCGTCTCGCCCACACCGACAGCCCCGGCCTGCAGGCCGCCTTCGAGGCGGCCGCTGGTGGCGAAGACGTGCCTGCGCCGCCGCCCGCCGTGGTCGCAGCGCCGGTGCCCCCCCCGGCGGCACGCCCTGCACCGGCCCCGGCCGCACGCGCCGCCACGCCGCCGCCGCGCGTCGCCGTCGATGCACCCGCAGGCAACCGCCCCGGCACCTGGCAGGAGCTGCAGGCGCAGGCCCACCAACCGGCCCGCAGCCCGCATCCGCAGAACCGTCGTGCCGGTGAACGCACCTCGCGCTGGCTGCGCCTGCGCTGTGGCACCCAGGCCTATGCGCTGGAACTGCTGAAGGTCCAGGAGGTTGTGCTGCCGGTGCCGCTGCTGCCGTTGCGCGGCACCGCTGCCGCCATGCTGGGCATCATGAACCTGCGCGGCCAGGTGGTCCCGGTGATGGACCTGGGCCTGCACCTGGGCGCGGCTGCCGCCGAGGACGACGCCCAGACCCGCATCGTGGTGCTGGAAGAAGACGGCGAGACCATCGGCCTGCGCGTGTCGGCGGTGGAAGATGTCGCCAACCTCACCGATTCGCAGATCGAACCTCCCGATACCGCACGCATCTGCCAGATTTCCAACGACCTGTTCCGCGGCGTGGCCCGCGTCAGCCAGCGCCCGATGATCCTGCTGGACGCCACACGGCTGTTGAGCTGACCCCCAAAAAGGGGACGGAGGGATTAAGTCGCAAGTGGCTCGGCGCTTGGCGCCGAAGCGGTGCCTGTCGGGGACGCAAGGAGTTGATCCGTTGGATCAACACCTTACATCCCCACTGCGCGGTCGACGTTGCCGAGGGGGCTGCGGCAGAGCCAGGTCGCTTGCGACTTAATCCCCTCCGTCCCCTTTTCAACAGCGACCGCATCGACGCACCGCGTCGATTCTTCTAAAGAACCCCACCGGGGTGCCGTTATGGATCACGGAACCGTTTGTCCGGAGCAACGATGAGCACTGTCGAACTGGGTGGGGATCTCGGCATCGAGAGCACTACCGAGCTCAAGAACCGCCTTGCCCCCCTGGTGGAGCAGGCAGGCGAGCTGACCCTGGATGCCAGCCAGGTCGCCCGCATCCACACGGCCGCCGTGCAGGTGCTGTGTGCGTTCGTGCAGGCCCGCCGCGAGGCAGGCCTGGGCACCGGCTTCCACGGTTGCACTGCAACCTTCCGTGACGCCGCGCGCCTGCTGGGCGTCACCCAGGCCCTCGGCCTGGACGTAACCCATGACAACCTGAAATCTGTGGAGAACGCTGCATGAGCGCACGTATCTTGGTGGTGGACGATTCGGCGTCGATGCGCCAGATGGTGTCCTTCGCCCTCACCTCGGCCGGTTTTGCCGTCGAAGAAGCTGAAGACGGCGCGGTCGCGCTCGGTCGCGCCAAGGGCCAGCGCTTCAATGCGGTGGTTACCGACGTCAACATGCCGAACATGGATGGCATCGCGCTGATCCGCGAACTGCGCCAGCTGCCGGACTACAAGTTCACCCCGCTGCTGATGCTGACCACCGAATCTGCCGCCGACAAGAAGTCCGAAGGCAAGGCCGCTGGCGCTACGGGTTGGCTGGTCAAGCCGTTCAATCCCGAACAGCTGGTCGCCACCGTGCAGAAAGTGCTGGGCTGATCGCCCCGCACCGCTCCCCCTCTTCGCTTCCGGACCACCACTGCCATGAGCATGGACCTGCAACGCTTCCACGCCACCTTCTTCGAGGAGAGCCGCGAAGGCCTCGACGCGATGGAGGCTGGCCTGCTGGCCCTGGAATCGGGGCAGCAGGACGCGGAGATCATCAATTCGGTGTTCCGCGCTGCCCATTCGATCAAGGGCGGCGCCGGCACCTTCGGCTTCGACGCGATCGCCGGCCTGACCCACGTGCTGGAAACGCTGCTCGATGAGCTGCGCGCCGGCAAGCGGGCACTGGAAGGCCACGCCGTCGACGCCATGCTGTCTTCGGTGGACGTGCTGCGCGCCCTGCTGCGCGAAGCCGAACATGGCCAGGCTGCCGATCCGGCTGCCGTCGCTGCGGTGAAGGCACGCCTGGAAGCGGTTCTGTCCGGCCAGGCCGCAGCGAGCGCCCCGGCGACCGCCGCAGCCAAGGTGGACGATACGCCGGAAGCCTGGCAGATCGGCTTCACCCCGGCGCCGTCGCTGTTCATGAGCGGCAACGACCCGCTGCGCATCATCCGCGAACTGGAACACCTCGGTTCGCTGCAGGTCGCCGCGCGCATGGACCGCCTGCCGGGCTTCGCGCAGCTCGATCCGCTCGAAGCCCACCTGGCGTGGGACCTGGGTCTGGTCGGCAAGGTGCCGCGCAGCAAGATCGAAGACACCTTCGCGTGGGTACTGGACGACTGCGAGCTGGACATCCGTCCGGCCGCACCGCCGAGCCTGGCCACCCAGGCGCCGGCCGCGGCTGCTCCCGCTCCGGCGGCAGCGTCGCTGTCGGCACCCGCCGCGCCTGCCGCCAGCGGTGGCGCCAGCCAGGAAGCGGAAACCTCCATCCGCGTCAGCGTCGACAAGGTCGACGCGCTGATCAACCTGGTCGGCGAACTGGTCATCACCCAGGCCATGCTCAAGCAGGTCTCGCATGCGCTGGACCCGGTCCACGCCGAGAGCCTGTTCGCTGGCCTGGACCAGCTTGAACGCAACACCCGCGACCTGCAGGAAGCGGTGATCGGCGTGCGCATGCTGCCGGTCGATGCGGTGTTCCGTCGCTTCCCGCGCCTGGTCCGCGACCTGTCCAGCCGCCTCGGCAAGCAGGTGCGGCTGCGCACCGTCGGCGAAGGTACCGAGCTGGACAAGGGCCTGATCGAGAAGATCGCCGATCCGCTGGTGCATCTGGTGCGCAACTCGATCGACCACGGCCTGGAAATGCCCGACGTGCGCCGCGGTGCAGGCAAGGACGAAACCGGCACGATCACCCTGGCGGCCTCGCACCAGGGCGGCCACATCGTCATCGAAGTCAGCGACGACGGTCGCGGCCTGGACCGCGCCAAGATCCTGGCCAAGGCCACCGAGCGCGGCCTGGCGGTGCCGGACAACCCGACCGATTCGCAGGTCTGGGACCTGATCTTCCAGCCCGGCTTTTCCACGGCCGATGCGGTCACTGACCTGTCCGGTCGTGGCGTCGGCATGGACGTGGTCCGCCGCAACATCCAGGCGTTGGGGGGCGAGGTGCAGATTGAAAGCAGCCTCGGCGCTGGCACCCGCACGCTGATCCGCCTGCCGCTCACCCTGGCCATCCTCGATGGCATGACCGTGGCGGTAGCCGGTGAAACCCTGATCCTGCCGTTGGCCTATGTGCTTGAGGCGTTGCAGCCGCAAGCCGAGGACATCCGCAGCATGGCCGGCGAAGGCCGCGTGCTGCGCGTGCGCGGTGAATACCTGCCGATCCTGTCGCTGAGCGAGTACTACGGCTACGGCAACCGTGCACCCGGCAGCGAATCGCTGGTGGTGGTGGTCGAAGGCGATGGCCAGAAGATCGCCCTGGAAGTGGACGAACTGGTCGGCCAGCAGCAGGTGGTGGTGAAGAACATCGAGAACAACTACCGCCGCATCGGCGGGGTGTCCGGTGCGACCATTCTCGGCGACGGCCGCGTCGCATTGATCGTCGACATCGGCGGGCTGGTGCGTTCACTGCGGATGCCGCAGGCCGCCTGATCCACACTGCATGCGTGTACTGGACCGCCGCCCTTCAGGGCGGCGGTTTTTGTTTGCGCGCTCTGCCAAGGGGGTCGGATCCCTTTCCGCAGGAAAGGGATCCGACCCCATCCCTTCTGTGAACTCCGTCGCCATGATGGTTGCGGGCGCAACTACTTCATCCAAGCGAAAGCACGCCGCTGCAACGCTTTCGCGCTGTCATCCCTACGCAACCGAATGTGATCTGCGTCCATAAAGTCCACGCGGACGGCGCCGTTATTTCGCAATGACGGCCGTCACCGAACCCCACCGGGCACCACCGTTCGCTCTGCAACCACCCCCAAACCGGCGCACAGACGCCGGCACTCTGCCCACCTGGAGCACCCTGCATGAAGTGGTTCCAAGATCTGCCCATCGCCCGCAAGCTGGCCGTGGGGTTCACCCTTACCACCCTGATGACCCTGGTCCTCGGCGCGTTCGCCCTGCTGCGACTGAGCGAAGCCAACGCACAGCTGCGCGAGATGGCCGGCAACGATATCCCCTCGGTCCAGCACCTGGGCGAGGCGCGCTCGCAGCTCGGTGAGTTCCGCACCTACGAACTGGCCCAGCTGAGCATGCTCGACCAGCCGGAGAAGGTCGCCGACTACAACAAGCGCATGGACGACACCGCCAAGGCCGTACATGACGAACTGGCGGCGTACGCGGCGCTGCCGGCGCTGGACAAGGAGCGCGAACTGTATCGCGCCGCCAGCACCCAGCTGGATCGCTACTTCGCCGCCAACAAGGCGATGCGCGAAGCCGTGGCCGCCGGTGATGGCGCGCAGGCCCAGCAGATCTCCGATGAGCAGTCACGCCCGGCGCGCCGCGACCTGTTCGCTGCGATGAAGGCACTGGGCACCCACATCGCCGGGCAGATGGACGGCAAGATCGCCGACGCCAACGCCACCCATCGCACCAGCATGATCGCCATCATCGGCTGCATCGTGCTGCTGTCGCTGGTGGCCGCCGCGCTGGCCATCGTCATCTCGCGCGCCGTTACTGGCCCGCTGGGCAAGGCCGTGCATGCCATCCAGGCGGTTGCCCGCGGCGACCTCAGCGTCAGCACCCAGGCCACCAGCAAGGACGAAGCCGGCAGGATGCTGGCCGCCACGACCGAGATGACCGCAATGCTCCGCCGCTTCAGCGAGCAGACCCAGCTGATGGCACAGATGCACGCGGGGCCGGACATCAGCCATCGCATTCCGGAAGATTTCCCGGGTGTCTATGGCCAGCTGGCCGGCGGCATCAATACGGTGATCTTCGAGCACCTGGATGCGATCCGCGATGCCATCGACGTGCTCAACCAGTACGCCATCGGCAATCTCACCCCGGATGCACGCCGCCTGCCCGGCAGCCGCGCGATCCTGCACGAATCGATGGACGCGGCCAAAGCCAGCCTGCTGGCGATCAATTCGCAGATCCAGCAGCTGGCCGCGGCGGCCGCTGCCGGTGACTTCAGCCAGCGCGGCGACGCACAGCGTTTCCAGCATGACTTCAAGCTGATGATCGAGCATCTCAACACCATGATGCAGGTGGCCGACGGCAACCTCGGCCAGCTCTCGCAGCTGCTGCAGTCGATCGCCGCCGGCGACCTGACCGCGCGCATGGAAGGCCAGTTCAATGGCGTGTTCGCGCGCATGCGGGATGATGCCAACACCACCGTTGCACAGCTGACCCAGATCGTCGGCCAGATCCAGGCCAGCGCCTCCAGCATCACCCTGGCCGCCGGCGAGATCGCCTCCGGCAACAGCGACCTGTCGCGCCGCACCGAGCAGCAGGCCGCCAACCTGGAAGAAACCGCCGCCTCGATG
>NZ_JCAFVN010000011.1:0-52727 GCF_059372355.1 Stenotrophomonas sp. YJH_SMC_135 | reverse complement strand
GATCATGTTCTTGACGTAGTCAGCGTGGCCCGGGCAGTCAACGTGGGCGTAGTGACGGATCGGGGATTCGTATTCGACGTGCGCGGTCGAGATCGTGATACCACGAGCCTTTTCTTCCGGCGCGGCGTCGATCGAGGAGTAGTCCTTGAACTCGCCACCGAAGCGCTCGGCACCGATCTTGGTCAGTGCGGCGGTCAGCGTGGTCTTGCCGTGGTCGACGTGACCGATGGTGCCGACATTGACGTGCGGCTTGGTGCGCTCGAACTTACCCTTGGCCATGGCTGCTTATCTCGAATTCGTCTGAGAGGTGATGCTTAAGATGGTGCTCACGAAAGGAATCGAACCTTCGACCTCTTCCTTACCAAGGAAGTGCTCTACCGACTGAGCTACGTGAGCCGAGTTTTGCATTATGACATGAACTCGATAAGATTCAAAGTTCATTCAATGGAGCGGGAGACGGGAATCGAACCCGCACCATCAGCTTGGAAGGCTGAGGTTCTACCATTGAACTACTCCCGCGCTGGGAATGTCACAACGTGAAACTGGTGGAGGGAGGTGGATTCGAACCACCGAAGGCGTAAGCCAGCAGATTTACAGTCTGCCCCCGTTGGCCGCTTGGGTATCCCTCCTTACCACCCCATTCCGTTGCCGCCGAAGCGTTGCGGTGTGTGGTGGTGAGCCGCTTATTCTGCTGATGGGACGGGGGGCTGTCAACGCTTTTTTCCATCTTTTTCACACGTTGTCGCAAACCCATTGATACGCAAGGTTATTGACCGGGGACCGGCAGGGTCTCGCTGGCGAAAATTGCGACATGGGGGACTCCGTCGGCGCCGATCCAGCCCCGATACATGCCCTGGGTGTTGAACGGCGTGGCCATTCTGCCGTCCGCGGCAAGCACGATCGCTCCACCGTCGCCGCCCATCTGCGGAATCGTCTCGTTGATCACGCCCTTGCCGGCCTGCTCCGGGCTCTGCCCCTGGTAGCGCATGCGCGCACAGATCTCGTGCGCGGCCGCGGTGCGGATGTAGTACTCGCCCCAGCCGGTGCCCGACACCGCACAGCGCGCATCGGCCCAGGTGCCGGCGCCGATGATCGGCGAGTCACCCACCCGGCCATAGCGCTTGTTGGTCATGCCGCCCGTGGAGGTGCCGGCGGCCAGCTGCCCCTGCGCATCCAGCGCGACCGCACCGACGGTACCGAAGTGCTTTGCGGTCTCCAGGTCGGCATGGGCCTGGCCATTGACCTCTTCCTTAAGCGCGCGCTGCAGCTGCTGCCAACGCTTCTCCGTGCGGAAGTAGGAGGGATCAACCAGAGCAATGCCCTGCTCCACCGCGAAGGCTTCGGCACCCTGCCCTACCATCATCACGTGCCTGGACTTCTGCATCACGGTCTGCGCCAGCAGGATCGGGTTACGCACCCGCTGCACGCCGGCCACCGCACCTGCTGCCTGGGTGGCACCGTCCATCACCGCCGCATCCAGCTCGTTGCGGCCGTCATGGGTGAACACTGCGCCCTTGCCAGCGTTGAAGGTCGGATCGTCCTCCAGCACGGTGATTGCCGCAGTGACCGCTGCAAGCGCCGGACGACCGGCCGCCAGTTCGGCATGGCCTTTCAGCAGTGCGGCGCGCAACGCATCGCGCGCAGCCTTCTCTTCGGCCGGCGACAGGTCCTTGCGTTCGACGCCGGCGCCGCCATGGATGACCAGCAATGGCGACGCAGCCGGGGCGGCCTGGGCGATCAATGGCAAGGACAGCAGCGCGGACAGCGCCAGGCGCAGTTTCATCAGGTACGTCTCCAGCAGGACAAGGGAATGGATTGCAGGGTAGCGCCGGCCGCTGGCCGCAAGGGGCGCATCAGCTCAGGGAAAGTGAGTTGCCGGCCAGCGGCCGGCGCTACCGAAGCGTGAACTCGATCTGGCCGTCGCTGATGTCGGCCACGGCCTGGTAGTCGGCCTCGGCCTGGAAATCGTCCAGGCGCATACGGCTGCCACTGGCGACCACGGTCACCGGAACGGCATGGAAGCGCAATGGTTCGCCCTCGACCAGGCGATCGGCATCACGACCGGGGCTGACCACCCAGACCTTGCCCTCGCCATCAGCGCTGTAGACCTGGGCCTGGCCATCGGGCTCCACGCACAGGGCGGTGTCCTCATCAACGCCGATGCCGACGATGTCAGGGTCGCCGCTGTCCTGCGCGGCGCGTGCCACGAACACGATGAGGCGGCCAAGGCGGTCACGCTTGTCGAAATGGGTGTCGGTGACCACGCGCTGCAGGTAGGGCATCTGCAGGAAGCCACTGTCCATGGTGACTGCGCTGCCCATCGGATCGGCCAGCGCACCGGCCGAGCTGATGCTGCCGCCATCCATGGCGCCATAGGCATAGCCACCGAGGATGGCCAGGCCAGCGCTGGTACCGGCAATCGGCTTGCCGGCGCGTACATGGGCGTTGAGCGCGCGGTTGAGTGCGGTGCCCTTCCAGAAGCGGATGTAGCGCGACTGGTCGCCGCCGGCAATGAAGATGGCATCGGCCGCAGCGACCACGCGCAGCACGGCTGGATCATCGGCACCGCGGCGGCTGTCGAAGACCAGCGTCTGTACCGCGGTGGTGCCGCCTATCTCGCGGTACAGGCGGTCCTGCAGTTCATCGCCACCGGAGGCACGCAGGATCAGTACACGGCCATTGCCGGCCTGCTTCAACCACCACTGGAAGGCCTCCGGCACCCACTCGCCACCACCCATCAGCATCATCGCGGATGCACGCGGCCCGGGACGTGGGGCCTCAAGGTCGCCGACCTCGTAATAGGAAAAGCCCGGGCCCTGCAGATCCTGCGCGGGCGCGGCCAACGGCCAGGCCAGCACCAGCAGCGCCAGCCAGGCAACAGGGGTACGCAGGGTCCGGTGAACGCGTTGCATCTTGATCTCCCTGAACAAAATCGACTTGCAAGCGTTTTCACTCTTTGCCAGATGGGGACCCAGTAGTCAAGGACATAAAAAAGGCGTTAAATGCGCGCGCCCATTCCGGAAATCTGAATGGGGGACAGGCCCCTCCTCTGCGGGCCGGCTTCATTTCCGAGAATTCCTCATGCGTAGAAAGGCGATGGCGTGGTCGATCCAGCTAGCGTTGATGGGTGTGGCTGCTTCCGCGGCCGCCCAGGCTCCGGCGTCCTCTCCGGTACAACAACTGGACGCGGTGCAGGTCACCGGTTCGCGCATTCCGCGCGCCCAGGTGGAAGGCCCCGCCCCGATCACGGTGATCAACGCCGAACAGATCCGCTCCAGTGGCTTCACCAGCGTGCCGGACGTGTTGCGTGCGATGACCCAGAACGGCGGTGAGACGCAGAGCCAGCAGTCTTCCAGCGGCGCAGACTTCTCGCCGGGTGCCCAGCAGGTGGACCTGCGCGGCCTGGGCCCTAACCACACGCTGGTGCTGGTCAATGGCCGCCGTATCGCCGACTTCCCGATGCCGTTCAAGGGCCGCAGCAACTTCACCGATGTCTCCAACATTCCGCTGGGGATGATCGAGCGCATTGAAGTACTGACCGGCAGCGCCTCGGCCATCTATGGATCGGACGCGATCGCCGGCGTGGTCAACTTCATCCTGAAGAAGAAGGCCGACGGCACCACGATCGACATGCGCATGGGCACCACCACTGAAGGCGGTGGCGAGTCGTTCGACATGAGCATCGCCAGCGGTTTCAGCCGTGGCAACTTCAACGCGGTATACAGCGTCGAACTGCAGTCGCAGACGCCGCTGTGGGCCTATGAGCGCGACATCCAGGACTCGACCCAGGACGGCCCCACCGAGGGTTCGCGCATCGCGCGCCGTGCGTACCTGCGCACCGACTACAACGATGACTATCTGGACCCCGGCGCCGCCACCTGCGAAGCGCTGTCCGGCCAGAACCAGGGCAGCACCTACCGCGCCTACCGCCCGAAGTACGGCTACTACTGTGGCAGCGACAGCTCGATCGGCTACGGCACCATCCTCAGCAAGCGCCGCGGTGCCAACGGCTACGCGTCGTTGAGCCATGACTTCGACAATGGCCAGCAGTGGTTCGCCGACGTGCAGCTGGGCTACCACACGATGTCGCTGATGCGCGACGTCACCAAGTGGGGCCGCATGGACGCCAACGGCGATGAGTCGGGCTACTTCAACAACGAAGCCACCGGCGAGATCGAGTTCTGGCAGCGCCAGTTCTCGCCCGAGGAAATGGGTGGCCTGCGCAATGCCATGGTGCGCAGCACGCAGAAGACCTTCAGCGTGACCACCGGCTTCAAGGGCAACCTGGCCGGCAACTGGGACTACGAAGCGGCATTGAGCCATTCGCAGTACCAGTCGCGGATCAGCTGGGCGCAGATCATCGCCGCCAAGGCCAATGACCTGTTCCTCGGCCCGCAGCTGGGCGTGGATGACGACGGTTTCCCGATCTACAACGCCGATCCGTCACGCCTGTACCGGCCGCTGACCCGCGCCGAGTACGATTCGATCGCCGCGCGTACCACCTACACGCCGAAGTCGCGCACGGAGACGGCGGCATTCACTCTGACCAATTCCGCGCTGTTCGGCCTGCCCGGCGGTGACGCCGGTTTCGCCGCGACCGTGGAAGTGGGCCAGCAGGCGTACTCGCTCAATCCTGATCCGCTGGCGACCCAGTACTACTATTACAGCTGGAAGGATTCGGACGGCCAAGGTTCGCGCAACCGCTGGGCTACGGCGGCCGAGCTGCGCATGCCGCTGCACGAAACGGTCAACCTGAGCGTGGCCGGCCGCTACGACCAGTACCGCTATTCCGGCCACACCATCGGCAAGGCGACCTGGAGCGGTGGCCTGGAATGGCGCCCGATCGACACGCTGCTGGTGCGCGGTTCGTATGGCACCGCGTTCCGTGCGCCGGACCTGCACTATGTATTCGCCGGCCCGGGCAACGATGAGACCACCGCCGAAGACCTGTACAGCTGCCGCGCCGACGGCGCCACCGACTGCGCCGACTACGAGCGCAACCTGACCCGCAGCCGCACCGGCAACCGCCAGCTCGACCCGGAAACCAGCACCTCGTGGAGTGCCGGCTTCGTCTGGTCGCCGGCCGTCGGCCTGGACCTGTCGGTGGACTGGTTCGACATCGACATGCGCGACCAGGTGCAGGACATGGACGTGCGCACGATCCTGGCCAACGAAGCGAACTGCCGCCTGGGCAGCGCCGACATCACCTCGCCGACCTGCGTGGATGCACTCGCCCGCATCACCCGCAGCAACGACGGGCGCCTGTATGGCGTGCGCGTGGCGCCGATCAACGTCGCCCGCGAATCCACCTCCGGCATCGACGTCGGCCTGCGCTACCGCCTGCAGACGGGCATCGGCGACTTCATCTTCAACGGCACCCACACCTGGGTGAAGAAGCATGACTTCCAGCGCTACCCGGGCGACCGCACCGAAGACCAGTTCGCAGTGAACAGCGGCTTCGACATCCCACGCACCAAGACCAGCCTGAGCGTGACCTGGGAAAAGGATGCGTGGTCGGCAACGGTGTACGGTTCGCGCCTGGGCAAGCTGCCGACCTCGGACAGCTACGACCAGGTGTTCGACTGGGACAGCGGCGACAGCCCGTACGTGAAGGCGACCTATCGCTACAACGCCTCGCTGCAGTACCGCTTCGACGGCCACTCGCGCCTGTCGCTGTCGGTGGTCAATGTGTTCAACAAGATGCCGCCGATGGACCGTACCTACACTGCATACCCGTACTACGACGTGTCCTGGTTCGACAGCGTGGGGCGCACGATCAACCTGCAGTACACCCACAAGTTCGGTGGCAGCGCGCTGTAAGCGCCCGGCCAGCGCAGATACAGGAGACCCCCGCTTCGGCGGGGGTTCTTTTTTTCCGCCGCCTGAACGGTACCCGCGCGCAGGCTCCGGCCCGACCGGCCAGCCGGGGATTTTAGGAAACAGCTGATTCCGCGCCGCGCGCGCCGCTCCCTAGCATCGTTGCATGTTCCGCTTCCCCCGCCCTTCGCTGCAGCAGGCCGTGCCATCGACCACCGCGTCGGTGCTGCTGCGCTGCCTGACCGTGTGCGTCTTCGTCTGCCTGGCCGCCGCGGCCGGCTTCTACCTGCTCACGGCATTCACCGAGGACATCTCGACCCATCGCCGCGAGATGAATGCAGCGGCCTACAGGGCCCAGATCTATTTCGACCAGCGCGAAGCCCTGCTGCGCTATCTGGGCGATTCGGTAGTGAGGGGCAACCCGGATGCACCTGCGGCGGACAGCGAAGGCATGCGCCAGGTGCCGCTGGATGGTGCTGGCGGCCAACCGGGCCAGCGGCTGCTGTTGTCAGCGCGCGCCGAACACACGCTGCAGGCACTGCAGACGCATCTGCTGCTGGTCGATGCGCACGGCACGCACTGGCTGGCCGGCGGCGAGGTCGACGTGGACCTGGCGCACCTGCCATCGCTGCGTGCGCTGCAGGCACGCAGCGGCAGCCTGGAGGCGGCCGACCCGGTGCACTGGCTGCGCCCGGGTGACAGTGGCGTTGCATTGGCGCAGCCGGTACAGGCCGGCCCGCATCCGACGCAGTGGCTGGTGCTGCTGCTCGATGGCGCGGCGGCGGCGAGCATGATCGACGGCCAGGGGATCGGCGGCTATGCGCTGCTCGACCGTGCGGGGCAGCCGGCATTGTCCAGCCAGACCCCGCGTCTGGATGGTGCGGGCTGGAAGACCCTGCGGGAACGCCAGGACGACAGCTTCGGCACGCTGTGGAGTGGCGGGCTTCCGCGCGGTGTAGCGCTGGTGAAAAGTGTCGGCAACGACGGCTGGCGGTTGGTCTACCACCTGCCGTCGCAACTGCTGCTGGGTGACCTGGCGGTGCCGCTGCTGGTCTGCGCGCTGTTGCTGCTGCTGGCCGGCGTCGCGCTGCGCCTGCTGCGGCATCGCGTGGACCTCCAGTTGATCCAGCCGGCCCTGCAGCAACAGCGCAGGCTGCTGGAGAACCTGGATTTCAGTTCGACGGTGATCGACATGGCGCCGGTCGGCATCTGCGTCCTGCGCCGCAGCGACCGCGCGCTGCTGCTCTCCAACCAGCTGCTACGCGACTGGCTTGGCGAAGAAGGCGAACACAGCGACTGGCAGGCGCCATGGCGCGGACATGCCGGCGAGCGCGGGCGTGGACTGGAATTCACCACCCGCGACGGTCGTCAGCTGCAGGTGCTGCACGCGGCCTGCCGCTACCAGGGCGACGACGTGCTGCTGTGCGTGTTCCATGACATTTCCCGGCACCGCCAGGCACAGGCCGCGCTGTCGTCGGCACGCCAGGCCGCCGATGCGGCCAACCAGGCCAAGAGCGCGTTCCTGGCCACCATGAGCCATGAAATCCGTACTCCGCTCTACGGCGTGCTGGGCACGCTGGAGCTGCTCGGGCACACCTCGCTGGACGCCCGGCAGTCGCAGTACCTGCGCACCATCGAGAGTTCCTCATCGGTCCTGCTGCAGTTGATCAGCGATGTGCTGGATGTTTCCAAGATCGAATCCGGGCAGCTCAGCCTGGAGCCGGCGCCGTTCTCGCCGCGCGAGCTGACCGAGAGCGTGCTGCGCAGCTTCGCCGCATCGGCCACCTGCAAGGGCCTGCAGATCCTGGTCTGCACCGACCCGCGCCTGCCCACGCGCGTGCTGGGTGATGCCGACCGCATCCGCCAGGTGCTGGGCAACCTGCTCAGCAACGCGATCAAGTTCACCGAGCATGGCCGGGTGGTACTGCGCGTGCGCCAGGTACAGCGCGAAGGTGAATCGAGCGTGCTGGCCTGGCAGGTCACCGATACCGGCGTGGGCATCGCCGCGGAGGAACAGGCGCGGTTGTTCGAACCGTTCCGCCAGGTCCGCGGCGCGGCCAGTGCACAGGGCACCGGGCTGGGTCTGTCCATCAGCGACCGCCTGGTGCGCCTGATGAGCGGCGAGCTGCAGGTGGTGAGCGAGCCCGGCCTGGGCAGCAGCTTCAGCGTGCGCCTGCCCTTGCCGGTGCTGGCCGCCGCCGAGGATGGCCCGACCCTGCTGCCGGAGCCGCCGATCCTGGTGCGCGGCCGTGATCGCGAACTGGTCGACAGTGCCTGCGGCTGGCTGCGTCGCTGGGGTGCCAACGCACAGCCCCTGCAGGGCGACCCTGCACTGCTGGACCATGACGGCGCGATCCTGATGGACGGCGAGGCCGGGATGCCGCTGGCCTGGGCAGGCCCTCGCGTGGTGGCATCGATCGACGGCGGCGACCAGCCCACCGTTGCCGCCGATGGCAGCCTGGTGGTGACCCTGCATGGGATGACCGCGATCGGCAATGCACTGGCCAACGTGCAGCAGCAACGTGCGGCGCTGCCGGAAACATCGCGCGCGGCAACGCCGATGCCGCTGGGCCTGCACGTGCTGGCCGTCGAAGACAACCCGATCAACCGGGTGATCCTGGCCGAGCAGCTGCGCACCCTCGGCTGCGACGTGGAGCTGGCACAGGACGGCGTGGAAGCCCTGCAGCGATGCCGAGAGCAGTCTTTCGATCTGGTGGTGACCGACATCAACATGCCGCGCATGGACGGCCACGCGTTGGCCCGGCAGCTGCGCGAGGACGGCAACCCGGTGCCGGTGATCGGCGCCACCGCCAATGCCACTGCCGAGGAGCGCGAGCGCTGCCTGGCCAGTGGCATGCAGGGCTACCTGAGCAAACCCATCGACATCGCACGCCTGCGCAAGGCGCTCACCTCACTGCGCCAAGGAGACCCCGCATGACCCAGCGTGTCCTGATCCTGGAAGACCAGCCCTTCCAGCGTGGTTTCCTGGCCAACCTGTTCGGCAGCCACGCAGGCGTGCAGGTCGACGCCTGCGAAGACGTGGATGCGGCCATCGCGCTGTGTGCGTGCCAGCCCTACGACCTGGTGGTCAGCGACCTGCTGATGCCCGGGCAGGACGGCATCCAGTTCATCCAGGCGCTGGCGGCACAGCCGCGCCCGCCACGCCTCGCGGTGGTCAGCGCGGCCCCGCGGCGGATGATGACCTCGGCACGGCTGATGGCCGAATCGCTGGGGCTGGATGTGGTCGGCCTGCTGCCCAAGCCGGTGGCGGCCGCCGATGTGGACGCCCTGTTCGAGGCCTTGGCGCAGGCGCGTCCGGCCGCCGGCGAGGCCCCTACGCGCGCGGCGGCTGCGCCCGAACCGGATGCATCGCAGCTGCGCCAGGCCATGGCCGATGGCAGCCTGACGGCCTGGTTCCAACCGAAGAAGTCACTGCAGTCAGGACGCGTGGTGGCGGCCGAAGCACTGGTGCGCTGGCGACATCCGCAGCTGGGCACGCTGGCCGCTGGCAGCTTCCTGCCGGCAATCTGCCGCTACGGGCTGGAGGGCGATCTGCTGCGGATGATGCTCAAGGCCAGCATCAGCGCGCAGGCACGCTGGCGCAAGCAAGGGTTCCGGGTACCGGTATCGATCAACCTGCCCCCTCACCTGCTGGAGCAGTCGGACCTGCCCGACGAACTGCTGGCACTGACCCTGGCCAACGGCGGTACGCCCGGTGAATTGTGCTTCGAACTGATGGAAAACAGCACCACGCGGCACGTCAGCGACTTCTATGCCGGCGCCTGCCGCCTGCGCATGAAGGGCTTCGGCCTGGCCCAGGACGATTTCGGGCAGGGCCTGAGCTCGGTCCACAACCTGGTCAATACCCCTTTCACCGAGGTCAAGATCGACCGCGCGCTGGTCAGCGGATGCGCGCGCGACCCGGCCTTGCACCTGACCCTGTCGACGGTGATCGCGCTGGCCAACCAGCTGGGCCTGACCATCGTGGCAGAGGGCGTGGAAAGCGATGCCGACCTGGCTGCCCTGCGCCAGCTGGGGTGCAGCCAAGTGCAGGGCTTCCTGATCTCGCAGGCGCTGCCGTCGGACGAGTTCACCCGCCTGCTGGACGAAGAAGCGCCGCAGTTGGACGAGTCGCCGCGAGCCGCCCTGCGCTGACACGGATTCCACGTCCGCTTCACGAAATCATCAAGTGGCATTGACGATCCTGTCTGTGCAGCGGTGGCGGATGTCCCTCCGTTGCTGCCCATGGTGCCGCTGACCGCTCCCTGCCCTGAGACCTGCCATGCCGGCCGAGGCCGCTCCTGTACGCCGACTCGCTCGCCGCTCACTGCGCGTCCACGCCCTGCTGATCGGCGTTGTGGTGCTGGCCACGCTGCAGGCCGGACTGCTGCTGTCGGCCGGCTCGCAGCTGTTCAACGAAGAGCGCAGCAAGATCGAGTACCACTTCCGCCGCCTGGACGGCACGCTGCGCGAGCAGGAGCGCTTTCTGCGCCAGTGGCGGCTGCATGATGTCGGCACGCATGGGCAGCCGGTGGCCGATGCCAGCGTGGAGCTGCAACGCGGGCCCTTGTTCGCCAACTTTGCGGTGATCGGAAGCGAGGGGGCCAGTCTTTCGCCACCGACTGAACTGGGGGACCGTTTCCTGCGCTTCTACGGCACGTTCTGGTCGGCCTCGCGCTATCCACCGCCGCAATGCCTGCTGGTCGATGGCCAAGGCACGCGCGGGCTGCTGGCACCGGTACAGATCGCCGGTACCGACGCGAGCCAGAACAGCCCGCATCACCTGCGCCCGGCGATCGCCGACATCCACCGGGTGCTGGGTACGCGACCGGCGGTGCAACGTGGTGGCATCGTCTGGGTGGGCGTGCCATGGCGCGACCGGCAGACCTGGCTGCTGGCCATCGCCCACGCCCCGCAGGATGCGCGCCTGTGGGGTGAGGACGACAAGGACTCGCAGGCCGCACTGGCCTGCCTGCTCGATCCTGGCCGTGTCGATGACTATCGCCAGGTGCTGGGTGTCCCGGTGTTCCAGCGGCTGTCGCTGTTCGATGCCAACGGCCAGCGCCTGCTGGGCGATGCAGCCGATGCCAGCGAGGCTGGCACCTCCTGGCAGGCCGGCCTCGCTGGCCTGCAGTTCCGCATGCGCAGCGAGCGCGGCTGGCTGGCGGTCTACCACGTCGGCTGGCGGCAGGTGTTTCAGCACCCGCAGGGGCCATTGCTGGGCGCGACCGTGGTCGCCCTGCTGCTGGCACTGGGCGGCACGCTGGTGCTGCGCGCGTACCGGCGTTCGGTCATCGAGCCGCTGCGCAGCAACCACGCGCGCCTGCTGGAAAGCGAAGCCTTCAGTCGCACGATTCTGGACAACGCGCCGATCGGGCTGTGCCTGCTGCGTCGTACCGATGGCAATGTGCTGCTGGACAACGCCCTCGCCCGCCGCTGGCTGGGCGAGGACTATCACGCCGGCGGCTGGCATGGCCCGTGGCGGCGCAGCGTACTGGCTGCCGGCGGCACCACGCTGGGCGATGGCCTGGCCTACGCCACGCCCGAAGGCCGCCACCTGCTGGTAACGGCGACACCGGCGCGCTATCGCGGTGAGCCGGCGGTGCTGTGCCTGTTCATTGACCTGAGCAGCCAGCATGAAGCCGAACAGGTGCTGCAGCAGGCGCGCCGCGCCGCCGACCAGGCCAACCGCGCGAAGAGCCAGTTCCTGGCCACGATGAGCCATGAGATCCGCACGCCGCTGTACGGTGTGCTCGGCACGCTTGAACTGCTGGGGCTGACGCCACTGGATGCACGGCAGCAGGACTACCTTGCAACGATCCAGCGTTCGTCCTCGACCCTGATGCAGCTGATCAGCGACATCCTGGATGTCAGCAAGGCCGAGGCCGGGCAACTGAGCCTGGAGCCAAGCCCATTCGATCCAGTGCGGCTGACCGAGGACGCGCTCGACTCGTATGCTGCCGCGGCCGCCAACAAGGGGCTGCAGTTCTACGCCTGCATCGATGCCGACGTACCGCCCGGGGTGTGCGGTGATGCCGCGCGGATCCGACAGGTGCTCAACAACCTGATCAGCAACGCACTGAAGTTCACCGACAGCGGGCGCGTGGTGGTCCGTGTTTCGGCACGCTGGCAGGAGCAACGCTGCTGGCTGCAATGGCAGGTGGCCGATACCGGTATCGGCATTGCCAGCGAACACCAGGCGCATCTGTTCGAGCCATTTTTCCAGGCCAACCCGGGCACCGATGCGATGCGCGGCACCGGCCTGGGGCTGGCCATCTGCGCGCATCTTGTGGCGTTGATGGAAGGCCAGCTGCGCGTGGTCAGCGAGAGCGGCCTGGGCAGCAGCTTCAGCGTCGAACTGCCGCTGCCCTCGGCTCCACCGGATCCACAGCAGGCCCCGCCGCCGCAACTACCCGCCGGCCTGCAGGTACAGGTGCGGGGCAGCGTGCGCGAACTGGTGCAATCGCTGTGCGAGCGCCTGCAGCAGCGCGGTGCACAGGCCAGCGTGTACCGGGAGGACAGCGCAGCAGGCCTGCCATCGTCCGCCGTGCTGCTCGAGCTGGTCCTGGACGACCCTCTGCCCGCATGGGCGGGTGGACCGCGCGTGATCGCCTGCCGCGAAGGCGGGGTGCGGCCACGGCAGGTCGATGGCGCCTGGCAGGTCGGCCTGCATCGATTCGACGCGATCGTGCTGGCCCTGGCCGCGGCCAGCGGCCAACCGCTGGCGGCCAGCGCCGAAGGGCGCCTGCCGGCGACGCGCCATTTCGGCCTGCAGGTGCTGGTCGCCGAGGACAACCCGATCAACCAGGCGATCCTGCGCGACCAGCTGGAACAGCTCGGCTGCCGCGCCGTGGTCGCCAGCGATGGCAATGAAGCGCTGGGCTACTGGCAACAAGGGGCGTTCGCGCTGGTGCTGACCGACCTGAACATGCCCGGGCTGGATGGCTACGGCCTGGCCCGTGCCTTGCGGGCACGGGGTGTCAGCGTGCCCATCCACGGCGCCACGGCCAATGCCGACCCGGCCGAACGCCAACGCTGCCAGGAATCGGGGATGCAGGGCGTGCTGGTCAAGCCGATCACGCTGGAAGCCCTGCAGCGCCTGCTGACCCGGATCACCGACGGTGATGCACCGGCCGTCGCGATGCAGGAGCGCCCTGCGTCCACTGCGTCGCACGACAAGGATCCCCCGCTGCAGGTTCCCGCGAAGATGCAGTCGCTGTTCGTACAGACCATGCAGGCCGACCTGGACAGCCTGCGCCAGGCGATCGCCGCTGCCGATCCCGCCAGGGTGGCGCAGGTTCTGCACCGCATCCGCGGCGCGCTGGTGATCGTCGGTGCACCTGCGCTGGTGGACAGCGGCCTGCAGATCGAACAGTGCCTTGCCGGCGGCGATGACCTGGCCACCCAGGCGGCCGCTCTTGCCGGGTTCCAGCGACGCCTCGAGCAGCTGCTGCATCCGTTGCGCGACGCTGCATCCCCCTCCCTTCCCGACGACCCGACCCTGCCATGACCACACGGATCCTCATCGCCGACGACCACCCGATCGTGCTTGCCGGCATCCGCGACGTACTGGCCGGGGAACTGGACCTGGACATCGTGGGCGAAGCGGCCGATCCGGCGACGCTGATCGAGCTGATGACCCGGACCCGGCCACAGGCGGTGATCACCGACTACAGCATGCCGGGAGGCGATCGCTTCGGGGACGGCATCAAGCTGATCTCGTTCCTGCGCCGCAGCTTCCCGGAGACGCGCCTGCTGGTGCTGACGATGGTGTCCAATCCGTCGTTGGTCGCGGCGATGTATGCCGCCGGCGCCGGTGGCGTGGTGCTCAAGAGCCATGGATTGGGCAGCCTGGTACAGGCCCTGCGCGTGGTGCTGGCCGATCGCGTCTACCGCCCCCCGGGACTGCTGCCGGTAGCCGCGAGCGAACCGGCCGATGCGGATGCGGTCCGTGCGCGGCTGTCGCCGCGCGAGCTGGAGGTGATCCGCCTGTTCACCAGTGGCATGAGCGTGGGCGACATCGCACGCCAGCTGCAGCGCAGCGCCAAGACGGTCAGCACGCAGAAGATCAGCGCGATGCGCAAGCTCGGTGTGGACAGCGACCAGGCGCTGATCGAGTACTGCCTGCAGGCCTCGCTGTTCGGCTGAGGCCACTCCCGGCTGAATGCCGCCGGCCCTGCGACGGGGCCTGCAACCGCTTTAGGAAACGCCTGATTCCATCGGACAGTGCCGATTTCTAGGCTGGAGACATCCCGCCAAGGTGCGCCTGCCGGCTGTTGCCGCATCGCCGTGGGGGACGGAAGTCCGATGGCGCCTGCAATTGCCGTGGCGTGGGACTTCCGCAGCGACGCGGCCCTGCCGCGTCAGTCCGCGCAGCCTCGCTGCGCCCTGCCACAGGAAGTCCATCAGCATGAACGCCTCCCCCACACGGCACGGCCGTGCGTACGGGCGCGCGCACGGAAAGCGCGTACCCCTCATTCCCAGCCTGTTGGCCACTGCGCTGTGGGCAGCCCTGCCGGCGCATGCCGCAGACCTCACCGGCCCGCTGCTGGTCAACGACGGTGACACCCTGCAGCTGGGTGCCGACGACGTCCTCACCCACAGTGCGGGCAGCTTCGCACTTGCGGTCACCGGTACCGGCAGCAATGCGCTGATCGACGGCAGCCGCATCCACGTGACCGGCAATGGCAGCGGCGTGTCCGCTGCCAATGGTGGCCAGGTGCAGCTGCGCGACGCAACGCTGTCGATCGCACCGGCGACCGGCACGGGCTTCTATGCGCTGTATGCCAATGGTGCCGGCAGCGTGATCGATGCGCGCGATGTCGACATCGATGCCACGCGCAACGGCAGCGGATTCGGCAGCGTGCAGGCCTACAACGGTGGCGTGATCCACTATGCCGGGGGCAGTCTTTCAATGACCGGGACCGGTGGCACGCTGGCCGGTGCATCCGGCAAGGGCAGCGAGCTGCACCTGGCCGATCTGCGGATGAGCGCCGACGGCGGTGCCCGCCTGCGCGCCGACAGTGCCGGCCTGCTGACGATCCGCAACAGCCGCATCACCCTCGCCCCCGGTGGCATCCTTGCCGGCGTGGCGGCCAACGGCGTGGGCAGCCGCGCCGAGCTGTACGACACCTACCTGCAGGGCGGTTGGTTCGATATCGACAGCGGCGGCAGCCTGCTGCTGGAGAACGTGGAAGCCCATTCGGTGGGCGGCAGCATGCGCCTGCTCGGCAGCCGTATCAGCAAGACCTATTCCAGTGCAGTGATCAACGGCGGCAGCTTCTACACCGTCGGTGGCTATGGCGTGAACATCAACAGCTGGGGACAGTTGACCGCAAGCGATGCCGCGTTCGATGTTCGTGATGGCTACTCCGGATTCTGGCTGGCCAGCGATGAGTCGCGCCTGCAGCTGACCGACAGCAGCATCGACACCTGGACCGACACCTACGGTTATGGCGTTGAGATCGCCGGCGGAGTTGCCACCGTGCAGGGCGGCCGGATCACCACGCACGGTGATGCGACCTACGGCGTGCGCGTGACCGGCTCCACCGGCAGCACCGCCAGCCGCATCGAAGCCAACGGCAGCGTGATCGACGTGCGCGGCAACGGCGGCGGTGGCGTGTTCATCGGCGGCTCCACCGCCACCGCGCTGCTCGATGCCGTTGCGATCCGCAGCGATGGCGAGAACGTGTTCGGCATCGTGCACATGAACACCGCGCGGCTGACCCAGGCCGATCGCCTGGATATCCGCATGACCGGCAGCAACAGCGGCGGCTACCGCTCCTACCTGACCGCGTTCGGCCCGTACTGGAACCGTGCCACCTTCAATGACAGCCACATAGAGACCGCCAGCGGCGCAGCGTTCTGGCTGCAGGGCAGCAACCATGCCTTGAACGTCAATGGCAGCGATGTGACTGCGGGCGACGGCAGCGGCCGCCTGCTGCGGGTCAGCGACACGGTATTCACCGATGGCAGCAGCGTGGCGACCAGCCGCATCGACTTCAGCGCCGACGCCAGCATGCTGCGCGGTGACGTGGTGGTCGACAGCGCAACGGCTGAGGTGCACATGGTGCTGGGCAACGGCACCACGTTCAGCGGCGCCCTGCGCAACGACTCCGGCTACCAGGTCGCACAACTGGCGCTGGATGGCAGCAGCCAGTGGAACGTACGCGCCAGTTCCAGCGTCGGCACGCTCGAACACGCCGGCACCATCGCTTTCGATGCGCCGGCGGCCGGCGATTTCAAGACCGTTACCGTCAGCGGCGACTACGTGGGCAACGGTGGCCAGTGGATCTTCAACCGCGCGCTGGGCGACGACACTTCGCTGGGCGACCAGCTGGTGATCAACGGCAACAGCAGCGGCACCGCCAGCGTGAGTGTGCGCAATGCCGGCGGCGCCGGTGCGCTGACCCAGGAGGGCATCCGCCTGATCACCGTGGCCGGCCAGTCGGATGCACAATTCAGCCTGCAGGGGCGCGCGGTTGCCGGTGCCTACGACTACTTCCTGTTCAAGGGCGGTGTGTCGACCCCGGACGATGGCAACTGGTACCTGCGCTCGGAATACGTGCCGCCGGTCGATCCGCCGCAGCCGCCGGATCCCCCGATCGACCCGCCGCAGCCGCCGGATCCGCCGGTCGACCCGCCGCAGCCGCCGGAACCGCCGGTCGACCCACCGTCACCGCCGGAGCCGCCGATCGATCCGCCGTTGCCGCCGGAGCCGCCGATCGATCCACCATTGCCGCCGGAGCCGCCGATCGATCCGCCGCGCCCGCAGGTGGAACGCCCGGAACCGGCGGCCTACCTGGCCAACCGCAGCGCCGCACTGGGCATGTTCCGGCACAGCCTGCACGACCGCGCCGGTGATCCCGCCGCCGTGGCCAGTGCCAGCGGCGATGCCGTGGCCTGGATGCACCTTCGCAGCGCGCAGCCCGACAGCCACGACCGCAACCGCCAGGTCCAGGTCGATGGGCAGATCAGCAGCATGCTGGTCGGCGTCGGCCGCCGCTTCGAAGTGGGTGGCACGGGCGAGCTGCAGGCCGGTGCGATGCTCGGCCACGGCCGCGCGCGCAATGACAGCCGCTCGCAGGTGACCGGCTACACCGCGCGTGGCGTGGTCACCGGCACCAGCGTGGGTGCCTATGCTACCTGGCTGCAGGATGCGCACATGCAAGGCGGCGCCTATGTGGATGGTTGGCTGCAATACGGCCGCTTCCGCAACAGCGTGCAGGGCGAAGGCCTGCAGAAGGAGCGCTATGACGCCCGCAACTGGAGTGCGTCGGCCGAGGCCGGCTATGTGCTGCCCCTGCGGCGCACCGCGCAGCGCGGCATTTACCTGGAACCGCAGGTGCAGGTGGTGCACAGCCGCTATGACAGCGACCGCGTGGTCGAGGCCAACGGCACGGTAGTCGAGGACCGCGGTGGTGGCGAGACCAGCACCCGCCTCGGCCTGCGCCTGTACAGCCGTGGGTTGAGCCCGGCGCAGGGCCAGGTGCACCCGTACGTGGCGGTGAACTGGTGGTCCGGCGGCAATGGTGCGGGCCTGACAATGGACGGCGAGCGCCTGCAGCGGCAGTTGCCGCGTGACATCTACGAAGCCAAGGCCGGCGTGCAGGTGGATCTGTCCGGCGGCTGGCGCGGCTGGGGTGAACTGAGCCGGCAGAGCGGTGGCATGGGCTTCCACGACGTCGGTGCCCAGCTGGGCGTGTCGTACACCTGGTGACGCGGGACGTGCCCGGCAAGGGAATGCCGGGCACTTTTTCCACATGCGGCGTGGAAAGCGATGGGGGTTTGGTGTGGACAAGTGGGTTCGAGCGTTGCGGGGCAGGCGCTTCCGGGCGTGGTGAGTTTTTGTCCACGTCTGCAGTTCTTTTCCACAACGCGCGTGGAAAGCGATGGGAACTAGGTGTGGACAAGTAGTTGTGAGCATTGCAGCGCAGGCGTTTCGAAGCGTGGTGAAAATTTGTCCAGGTCGTGCGGGCGAGCCCCTTGTAGAGCCGAGCCCACGCTCGGCTCCGGCTGGCATCAGCCGAGCATGGGCTCGGCTCTACATCAGGTTCGTCGGTTTTCCACACCCGACGTGGAAAGCGATGGGAGTTTGCTGTGGACAAGTACCGGCGAACGTCACACCGCAAGCGTTTCGCAGCCTGGTGTTTTTTTGTCCATCACCGGAAACGCGAACGCCCCGCACAGGGCGGGGCGTCCGGGGTCGATCCGATGCCGCAGGATCAGACGTTGAAGCGGAAGTGCAGGATGTCGCCTTCCTGCACGCGGTACTCCTTGCCTTCCAGGCGCAGGCGACCGGCTTCCTTGGCGCCGGCTTCGCCCTTGTACTTGATGAAGTCGTCATACGCGATGGTTTCGGCGCGGATGAAGCCCTTCTCGAAGTCGGTGTGGATGACGGCGGCAGCCTGCGGAGCGGTGGCGCCCTTGCGCACGGTCCACGCACGGACTTCCTTCACGCCGGCGGTGAAGTAGGTCTGCAGGCCGAGCAGGCTGTAGGCCGCGTTGATCACGCGGTTCAGGCCCGGCTCGCTCAGGCCCAGGTCCGCCAGGAAGGTATCGCGGTCTTCGTCGTCGAGCTGGGACAGCTCTTCTTCGATCGCGGCCGACACCGGCACCACCTGCGCGCCTTCGGCGGCAGCATGCGCACGCACGGCTTCCAGGTGCGGGTTGTTGTCGAAACCGTCTTCCAGCACGTTGGCGATGTACATCACCGGCTTCAGGGTCAGCAGGAACAGGTCGCGCACCAGCGCCTTCTCTTCCTCGTCCAGCCCGGCCGAGCGCCCAGCCTTGCCCTCCGACAGTGCAGCCTGCAACTTGGCCAGCACCGGCTTGCGCGCCGCCGCATCCTTGTCGCCACCCTTGGCCGCACGCTCGGCACGGTTCAGCGCCTTCTCGACACTGTCCAGGTCGGCCAGCGCCAGTTCGGTGTCGATGGTTTCGATGTCCGCGATCGGGTCGACCTTGCCGGCCACGTGCACGATGTCACCGTGCTCGAAGCAGCGCACCACGTGGGTGATCGCATCGACTTCGCGGATGTGCGCCAGGAACTTGTTGCCCAGGCCCTCACCGCTGGCGGCACCGGCGACCAGGCCGGCGATGTCGACGAACTCGACCGCGGTCGGGATGACCTTCTGCGGGTTGATGATGCCCGCCAGCTCGTTCAGGCGCGGATCCGGCACCGGCACGATGCCGACGTTCGGTTCGATGGTGCAGAACGGGAAGTTCGCCGCGGCGATGCCCGCCTTGGTCAGCGCATTGAACAGGGTCGACTTGCCGACGTTGGGCAGGCCGACGATGCCGCATTTGATACCCATGGGTTGAATCCGGGTTTGAGTGTAAGTGGATGATTCGGGATTCAAGGCTCGCCTGCGGGCATGCCCTCAATCCCCAATCGTCCTTCCAGTAGCCAAAGCTAGAACGCAGCGTACAGCTTGTGCTTCTCAGCGTAGGTCTGCAGTGCAGTAGAAAGCTCTAGCCTCTCCTCAGTCTCACAAAATCTCTGGCTCAAGCGGCCCAGCAGAGCTTCGACACCGTCCGGCAACTCATTATGCTGACCGTACATTTTCTCCCACCGGACACCTTCATCCTTGGGCACGGCGTCGTCACCGAACAGCACCATCTTGGCTTCTTTCAGCACGTCTCCCAATTCGACCAGCCCCATTTCTTCAAGACCTGCGAGCGTCTCTTCGTAATAGGCACCCGAGTAACTGTCGAAGTACGTACCAATGCCGCCACGCCAGACTTCGCTACTTGTCACCGAAACCGCGAAGTAGCGCTGATCTGGCGTCAGGAGACCTGAGAATCCACAGCCCGAGCCGCCTTCCTGTTCCACCAGCCAGTTCCAGTGGCGCCCCGCAGCGGAATTCTCGTATCGGTCCAGCTCTTCGCGCATTTCCTTGTTTCGCACCTTCGCCTCTTCCATGCTCTGCCGCGTACCATTCCGGCACGGCATGCAGAGCCCATCGTTCCGGGCCGCCGTCGCCAGCAGGATCATGGCGCCACACACGGTGCAGGGAGTACGCGGGTCGGTCATGGTCAGCGCGGGGTGTGCAGCCGCTTCATCGCTTCGTTGAAATCGCCCTGCACCGCCAGCGGCAGCACGTCGATCGCATCGTCGATGGCGCGTGCGATCAGCACGTCATCCTCCTTGGACGGGCGCCCCAGCACCCAACCCACCACGCGGTCCTTGTGGCCGGGGTGGCCGATGCCCACGCGCAGGCGGTGGAATTTGCCATGACCCAGCAGGCGGATGGTATCGCGCAGGCCGTTCTGGCCGCCGTGGCCACCGTCGAACTTCAGCCGCGCCGCACCGGGCGGCAGGTCCAGCTCGTCGTGGGCCAGCAGGGTTTCTTCCGGCTCGATCTTCCAGAACCGCTGCGCGGCGGTGACCGACTTGCCGCTGAGGTTCATGAAGGTGGCGGGCTTGAGCAGCCACACCGTCTGCCCGGCGATCTCGACCTTGGCGGTCTCGCCGAACAGCTTGCTGTCCACATTCCATCGCGCACCGGCTTTTTCCGCCAGGGCCTCAACGAAATGAAACCCGGCATTGTGCCGGGTCCGGGCGTGTTCCGATCCGGGATTGCCCAGACCGACGATCAGTCGCAGTCCTGCCATGGTTCCTTCCAGTACGGTGCCTGCCCGGAGGCAGGCACCGTAACGGTATTACTCGGCGGCAGCCGCTTCTTCGTCAGCCTCGTCGGCCTTGCCGGCCTTGGCGGTGACGATGGCGTCGTCGTGGTCCTTGCCCAGCGCCAGCGCCGGGATTTCCACGCCCTTCGGCAGCTTGATGTTGGACAGGTACACGACGTCACCGGCCTTCAGCTCGCCCAGGTCGACTTCGATCGACTCCGGCAGGTCCTTCGGCAGGCAGGTGATGGTCACTTCCTTCAGTTCGTGGGTGACCACGACGTCGGCAGCCTTGCCGGCCGGCGAGGTGTCTTCGTTGACGAAGTGCAGCGGGACCGAAGCGGTCAGGGCTTCGTTCTCGTTCACGCGCTGGAAGTCCAGGTGCATGATCAGCTGCTTGTACGGGTGGCGCTGCATGTCACGCAGCAGGACCTTCTGCACCTGGCCATCCAGGTTCAGGTCCAGGATCGAGGCATAGAACCACTCGTTCTGCTGGGCCAGCCAGATTTCGTTGTGGTCCAGGCTGATGGCGACCGGCTCGGCGTTGCCGCCGTACACGATGGCCGGGATCACACCAGCGTGACGCAGGCGGCGGCTCGCACCCTTACGCTGCAGTTCACGCTTGGTGACCTTGATTTCATGGGTCTTCGACATTTTCGACTACTCAGGTTGTTGCCGCGCCCTGCGGCGTGGCGGTTGAAGATGCTTCCGCGACCAGAAGCATCCGGGTATGTCCCCGCCGTTGCCGGCAGGGACGAAAACTCAGTCGACGTACAGCGAGCTGACCGACTCGCCGAAGGCGATGCGGCGCATCGTTTCGGCCAGCATTTCCGCCACGCTCAGCTGGCGGATCTTGCTGCACACCCGCGCTGCGTCCTTCAGCGGGATGGTGTCGGTCACCACCAGCTCGTCGAGCTGGGAATTGGTGATGTTGTCCACCGCCGGGCCCGACAGCACCGCGTGGGTGCAGTAGGCGGCGACCTTGAGCGCACCGCGCGCCTTCAGGGCAGCGGCAGCGGCGCACAGGGTGCCGGCGGTATCGACGATGTCATCGACCATCACGCAGGTCTTGCCTTCGACGTCACCGATGATGTTCATCACGGTGGAGACGTTGGCGCGCGGGCGGCGCTTGTCGATGATCGCCAGGTCGGCGTCATCCAGGCGTTTGGCCACCGCACGGGCGCGGACCACGCCGCCCACGTCCGGCGAGACAACAATCAGGTTCTCGGTGCCGTAGGCGCGCCAGATGTCGGCCAGCAGCAGCGGGGACGCATACACGTTGTCCACCGGAATATCGAAGAAGCCCTGGATCTGGTCGGCGTGCAGGTCGACGGTCAGCACGCGATCAGCGCCAGCGGTGCTGAACATCTTGGCCGCCAGCTTGGCGGTGATCGGCACGCGCGAGGAACGCATGCGGCGGTCCTGGCGCGAGTAGCCGAAGTACGGCACCACGGCGGTCACGCTGGCCACCGATGCGCGCTTGAGCGCGTCGATCAGCACCAGCAGTTCCATCAGGTTTTCCGCGCTCGGCGCGCAGGTCGGCTGGATCACGAACACGTCCTGCTTGCGGACGTTCTCTTCGATTTCCACCTGCACTTCACCATCGGAGAAGTGCGACACCAGCGCCTTGCCCGGGCGGACCCCCAGTTCCTTGCAGATGTTCTGCGCCAGACGTTTGTTGGCGTTGCCGGAAAAGACCAGCAGGTTCGGGGACTCTTGCATCATGATTGTCTCGGGCGGGGACGAGTGGCGGGGATCCGGAGTCGGCAAGGACCCCGATGGACCCTTGCTGCTGACAACACCGCGGTTGTTTCCACGTCCCGCGCGGGCGATGCGCTGGAAGGCGCGGACACAGCCGCTATTGGCAGGGGCGGTAGGATTCGAACCTACGAATGCCAGGATCAAAACCTGGTGCCTTGGGCCTCTTGGCGACGCCCCTGCATTGATAAATCAGTGTTGCTCGAGTGCATCCAGCAGTGGCGAACGCGCAACGCCCGCTGCCACCCTTGCCCGCAACTCCTTCGGCAACTTCGACCGCCCCTGCTCTGCAGCAGCCTGCGATGCGAACTCGACGAAACAACCACTTCCCGAACCGGTCAGCCGCGCCGCGCCGATGTCGCTCAACGCGGCAAGCGCTGCCTCGACGGCAGGCTCACGGCGGCGCAGCACCGGTTCGAACGCGTTCCCGACCAGGGTCCCGGAAGCGAAGTCCTCTATTTTCGCCACTGGGCTGTCGCGCGTCAAATCCGGGTCTGCAAACAGGACCGGCGTAGGAACATGAACACCCGGTTCAACCACCACATACCAGGCCGGCGCCAGCGTGATCGGCTGCAGGCGCTCGCCCACCCCTTCGGCCCAGGCGTTGTGGCCACGCACGAACACCGGCACGTCGGCGCCCAGGCGCAGGGCCAGCGCGGCCAGGGCATCCTCGTCCAGGCCGGCGCGCCAGAGCCGATTCAGCACCACCAGCACGGTGGCCGCGTCGGACGAACCGCCGCCGAAGCCACCACCGGCAGGAACGTGCTTTTCGACGATGATGTCAGCACCTTGCGCGCCCTTCGCCTCATCCTGGAGCAGGCGCGCGGCCCGCACCGCCAGGTCATCGGCCTCGGCCACACCGGCCAAGCCCTCGCCCTGCCGACGCACCTGACCGTCTTCACGCAGGCGCAGGCCGATGCGGTCCCCCCAGTCCAGCAGGCGGAATACGGTCTGCAGCTCGTGGTAGCCGTCGGCCCGGCGGCCAGTGATGTGCAGGAACAGGTTCAGCTTGGCCGGGGCCGGCCACCAGGACCAGCCCGCGTCGTCGCGCCCGGCGCTCATGGCGTGCCCTGCCCCCACTGGTCCACCAGCAGGCGCACCTTGGCGTCGCCATTGCTGGCCTCGATCCGTCGCGGCAGCGCCGGTCGTCCGGCGTCGGCCGGGTACCAGTCCAGATACTGCACCTGCCAGCCCATCTGCTGCATGCGGCGCGGCCGGCCTTCACCGTCGCGCTCGACCTTTTCCGGACCGGCAGCATCCCCGGCCACCAGGCCGCGGATCCACTCCGGCAGCTGATTGACCGGGATGTCCCAGCCAGTCGCTTCCAGCAGCAGCTGCTGGGCGTCCTCGCCCTCGCGCGGACCGCCGGACAGCCCTTCCAGGCGACCGGCTTCGGAATGGGTGTCGCCGGTCAGCTTCCAGCTCTGCCGGGTCACCGGCGCGCTCAGTTCGACCACGTAGCGGCGGCCGTCCTGCTTCCAGTCGATGCGACCGCTGCCGCCGTCCTTGCCCTTGCTGACCGCCACCCGCCCCTGGAAGGCCCAGTCCGGCTGTGCCTGCAGCGCGGCCACGCGCGCTGCCTCGGCCTGCGCCGCTTCAGCCGAAACAATCTCGACCACCGCTGGCGCCGGGGTCTTCTGCGTGCCGACACTGGTACAGGCGCTCACCGCCAGGGTCACGGTCGCCAACAGCAGCGGCCGGATCAGGGAACCACTCATGGATTGAATTTCTCACGGGCGCGCAGCAGCGCGCGGTTTTCAGGGTCGAGCTTGGCCGCTTCGTCGAAGAAGTGGCGGGCCTCGTCATGCTTGCCCAGCACCCACAGCACTTCGCCGACGTGGGAAGCGATCTCCGGGTCCTTGGCCAGGGTCCAGGCCCGGCGCAGCTGTACCAGTGCCTCTTCCTTGCGGCCCAGGCGATACAGCACCCAGCCATAGCTGTCGACGATGGCGGCGTTGTCCGGCTCGGCCACGCGGGCGCGGTCGATCAGCTCCAGCGCTTCCTGCAGGCGGCCGGTGCGATCGGCCAGGGTGTAGCCCAGCGCGTTCAGCGCCGGCACGTTTTCCGGGTCGGTCACCAGGATCTTGCGCAGGTCGGCCTCGGCGCGCGGGATGTCGTCGCGGCGCTCCCAGGTGAGCGCACGTGCGTACAGCAGGCCGTTGTCGTCCGGGTAGGCGGCCAGGCCGCGGGCCAGCGCATCCAGTTCACCGGCGCTGTCGTCACCACGCTGGCGCAGTTCAGCTTCCAGCAGGTAGGCGTCACGGCGCACATCGTCGTCGACCACCGCGTCGGACTGGATCGCGTGCACTTCCTCCAGCGCCAGCGGCAGGCGCCCGGCCAGGGCCTGGGCATTGGCCGCGCGCAGGCGCGCTTCGCTCAGCTCATCGCCACCGGGCACGCTGTGGTACCACTGCACCGCCTCGGGGTAACGCTTAAGGTATTCGGCGATCTTGCCCAGCAACAGGCGCTGCGCCGGATCCGGCTTGGCCGCCTGCCGCGACAGCTCGTTGTAGAGGTTGGACAGCGCTGCCTTGTCGCCCTGCTTGGCCAGCAGCGAGGCGCGCATGCCCCAGGTCTGTACGTCCTGCGGGCCGAACGCCAACACGCGCTCGGCCGCAGCCGGCTGGCCCAGGCTGTCGTAGGCGATGGCCACCGCATTGCGCAGCTCGGGGTCCTGGCGGGTCTTCGGCTCGACGTCGTGCAGCAGCGACAATGCCTTGTCGGTCTCGCCCGCCTGCTGCAGCTGGCTGGCACGCAGCAACGCTACGCGCGGTTCTTCCGGGAAGCGCTTGACCACTTCATCGATCATGCGCCGCGCCAGCTCGGGCTTGTCCATGCGCAGGGCCAGGCGACCGAACTCCTGCCAGGCCTCGATCTTCGGCGGAATCGCATTGGCATCGACCAGCTCGCCGAGCACCTGCGCCGGCACCGCCGGGTCGCGGCCACCGCCGATCAGCGCGGCCAGGGCGAACTTCCAGCCGCGCTCGTCGGGGTCGGCCAGCAGCGCCTGCAGCTCGGTGCGGGCAGCCTTCACATCGCCCTGGCGCATGGCCAGCGCACCGGCGGCGCTGCGCATGGTCAACGAGCGCGGGGCGCGCTGCTGCCACAGGGCCAGGCCCTTGGCGGCGCTGGCATCATCGTTGGCCAGCATGGAGATACGGGTCGCGCGCTCGGCCAGGCCGGCGTCGCCGTCGGTCTGCTGCGCGGCCTGCAGGTACCAGCGCGCGGCCTCGGCCAGCTTGCCGGCCTGCAGGGCGAACTCACCGGCCATCACCGGTTCCAGCGCCAGTTCCTCAGTGGCCGCGGCCCGCACGGGGGCCTTGGCCGGCACCGCCGCCAGGGCCTGGGCGCAGGCCAGGGACAGCAGCAGAACACTGGGGATGCGAATCAATGCGGGCATCGTCGGCATCGGGGCCTTAAAATGTCGTCCAATGGCCAGCAGCTTATCGCAAGCAACTGAACAATGACCCTGTGGGTGCTCGGACTGAATCACCAGACCGCACCGGTGGAGCTGCGCGAGCGCGCGGCCTTCGCCGGTGAGGCGTTGCCGCGTGCGCTGGGCTCGCTGCGCGATACCCCGCAGATCGCCGAGGCAGTGCTGCTGTCCACCTGCAACCGCACCGAACTGTATGCCGTGGCCGAGTCGGCACAGGCGCTGGACCAGTGGCTGCACAGCCAGGCAGGCGACCTGCAGGGCTACCTGTACCAGCATGCCGATGCCGAGGCCGTGCGCCACCTGTTCCGGGTCGCCACCGGGCTGGACTCGATGGTGCTGGGCGAACCGCAGATCCTCGGCCAGGTAAAGGATGCCTGGTCGACCGCGCGTGACCACGGCCTGCTCGGCCAGCGCCTGGACCGCCTGTTCCAGCAGACCTTCTCGGTAGCCAAGCGTGCGCGCACCGATACCCAGGTCGGCGCCAACCCGGTGTCGGTGGCCTCGGCGGCGGTGCGCCTGGCGCAGAACGCCTTCGCGCGCCTGGATGACTCCACCGTGCTGCTGGTCGGTGCCGGCGAGACCATCGAGCTGGCTGCACGCCACCTGAGTGAGGGCAAGGTGCGGCGGCTGCTGATCGCCAACCGCACCCTCGCCCACGCGCAGGAACTGGCCAGCCGCCATGGCGGCGTGGCCCTGCCGCTGACCGAACTGGACCGCCATCTCGGCGAGGCCGACATCGTGTTCTCGGCCACCGCCGCGCGCGAACCGGTGATCCATCGCGAGATGGTGGCCAAGGCACTGCGCGCGCGCCGGCACAAGCCGATGCTGCTGTTCGACCTGGCCGTGCCGCGCGACATCGAAGCCGAGGTCGGCACGCTCAACGACGCCTTCCTCTACACCGTCGATGACCTGGAACGCGCGGTGGAAGACAACCGTCGTGGCCGCCGCGAGGCCGCCGCCGAGGCCGAGGCGATCATCGACCTGCAGGTGTCGCGTTTCATCGAGACCCAGCAGGCCAGCGCCCACCAGGC
Organism: Stenotrophomonas sp. YJH_SMC_135; assembly: GCF_059372355.1. Taxonomy (NCBI): domain Bacteria; kingdom Pseudomonadati; phylum Pseudomonadota; class Gammaproteobacteria; order Lysobacterales; family Lysobacteraceae; genus Stenotrophomonas; species Stenotrophomonas sp. YJH_SMC_135. The sequence continues at coordinate 26,057 of NZ_JCAFVN010000011.1, read as the reverse complement.
ACCGCTGCGGCAGCTGCGTGCGTTCGGCGAAGCGACCCGCGCCGAACTGCTGGAGCGCGCACGGCAGCAGCTGGCCAACGGCAAGCCCGCCGACGAAGTGCTGGAACTGCTGGCCCATGGCCTGACCAACCGCCTGCTGCATCCGCCGACCGCCGCTCTGCGCGCGGCCGCGCTGAGTGGCGATGCCGACCTGACCCGCGCCGCCGAGCGCCTGTTCCCGGCCACGCCGGGTTACCGCCACCCACCCGTGAGACCCGATGACGCCGACCCTGCGCCGTAAGCTGGAAGCGCTGGCCGAGCGCCGCGAAGAACTGGAACGCCTGCTCGCCGAACCCGATGTGGTCGCCGACAACACCCGTTTCCGCGACCTTTCGCGCGAATTCGCCCAACTTGAACCGGTCGCTGCCGCGCTCGCCGAGGAAGCCCGTGCCAAGGCCGACCTGGCCGCCGCCGAAGGCATGCGCGCCGACCCCGACCTGCGTGAACTGGCAGACGAGGAAATCGCCGCGGCGCAGGCGCGCCTGCAGGAACTGGAACAAGAACTGGCCCTGCTGCTGGTACCACGCGATCCGCGCGACGAAGGCAACCTGTTCCTGGAAGTACGCGCCGGCACTGGCGGCGATGAAGCCGCGATCTTCGCCGGCGATCTGTTCCGCATGTACGCCCGCTATGCCGAGCGCCAGGGCTGGAAGGTCGAGATCGAATCGGACAACCCCGGTGAGCATGGCGGCTACAAGGAAGTAGTAGCGCGCGTGGTCGGCCGTGGTGCGTTCTCGCGCCTGAAGTTCGAATCGGGCACGCATCGCGTGCAGCGCGTGCCGGCCACCGAATCGCAGGGCCGCATCCACACTTCGGCGGCCACCGTGGCGATCATTCCCGAGGCCGACGAGGTCGATGACATCGTCATCAACCCGGCCGACCTGAAGGTGGATACGTTCCGCTCGTCCGGTGCCGGCGGCCAGCACGTCAACAAGACCGAATCGGCCATCCGCATCACCCACGTGCCGACCGGCGTGGTGGTAGAGTGCCAGACCGAGCGCAGCCAGCACGCCAACCGCGACAAGGCGATGAAGCGCCTGAAGGCGCAGCTGCTCGATGCCGAGCGCCAGCGCCAGGACGCCGCGCAGGCCGAATCGCGGCGCCTGCAGGTCGGCAGCGGCGACCGCAGCCAGCGCATCCGCACCTACAACTTCCCGCAGGGCCGGATCACCGACCACCGCGTGGAAGGCCTGACCCTGTACGACCTGCCCAACATCCTCGCCGGCGACCTCGACCCGCTGCTGCAGCGGCTCAGCCACGAACACCAGGTCGACGCCCTGGCCCAGCTTTCGGCGGGCTGAGCACGATGTCGGCCTGGCAGCAGCGACAGCACCTGCAGCAAGCGATCGCTCGCCAGCCCGACGACTTCGTCGCCTGGGTGATGCTGGCCGACGTGGAACTGGAAGCCGGCGACATCGCTGCCGGCGAACAGGCCGCGCGACGTGCGCTGCAGCTGCGCCCGAATCACCCCGAAGCGCTGGCACGGCTGGGCCGCGTGGCGTGGATGGCCGGTGCACATGGCGATGCGGCCAAGCTGCTTGGCCAGGCCTCGGCATTGGCCCCGCAGCACCCGGGCATCGCGCTGTGGCTGGGCCATGCGCTGGAAGACGCCGACGATGCCGAAGGCGCAGCAGCAGCCTATCGCCGCGCGCATGCGCTGATGCCGGATGAACCCTACATCGCCGCGCAGCGCCTGGCGTGGCAGCGCCGCCTGTGCGACTGGCAGGACGTGGACACGCTGGCTGCGCAGGTACGCGCCGCGCTCGCCGCCGGCCACGGTGCGGTGGAACCCTTCGCCTTCCTCAGCGAAGACGCCAGCGCGGGCGAGCAGTTGGCCTGTGCACGTGCGCGCGCCGCACTGATCGCCGCCTCGGTCCGGCCCTTGCCGGCAGTGACGGTACGCGCGCGCGGCCCGTTGCGCGTCGGCTTCCTTTCCAATGGCTTCGGCGCCCATCCCACCGGGCTGCTGACCGTGGCCCTGCTCGAACACCTGCGTCATGACCCGGCGTTGCAGCTGCACCTGTTCGCGCTGAACCGCGCCGATGGCAGCGGCATCCGCGAACGCCTGCAGTCCGCGACCCGGCTGCATGAGGTGGCCGCACTGCGGCATGCCGACATCGCGGCCCGCATCCGCGCACAGGGCATCGACCTGCTGTTCGACCTGCGCGGCTGGGGCGGCGGCGGCGCGCCCGAAGTGCTGGCGATGCGCCCGGCCCCGCTGCAGCTGAACTGGCTGGCCTACCCCGGCACCTCGGGCGCGCGATGGCTGGACGCCGTGGTCGCCGACGAATTCGTACTGCCGGCAGCGCTGGAACCGCACTTCAGCGAACGCGTCCTGCGCCTTCCGCGGGCCTTCCAGCCCTCGGACAACACCCGCACGCTGGAGCCGTCGCCGTCCCGCGCCGAGTGCGGGCTGCCCGAGCACGGCGTGGTGTTCTGCTGCTTCAACAACAGCTACAAGCTCAACCCGCGCAGCATGGGCCGCGCCTTCGCAGTGTTGCAGGCCGTGCCCGGCAGCGTGCTGTGGCTGCTGTCCGGCCCCGGCCAGGCCGACGCCCGCCTGCGCACCGCCGCGCAGGCTGCCGGCCTGGACCCGGCGCGGCTGGTGTTCATGGCCAAGCTGCCGCATCCGCAGTACCTGGCCCGCTACCCACTGGCCGACCTGTTCCTCGACACGCATCCGTACAACGCGCACACCACCGCCTCCGATGCACTGTGGGCCGGCTGCCCGGTGCTGACCTGCCCGGGCGACACCTTCGCCGCGCGCGTGGCCGGCAGCCTCAACCACCATCTGGGGTTGGCCCGGATGAATGTCGCCGATGATGCGGCGTTCATCGCCACCGCCAGCGCACTGGGCAATGACCCCGCAGCACTGGCCTCGCTTCGCGCCGAGCTGGTGCAGGCGCGCGAATGCAGTGGCCTGTTCGACATGGCCGGGTTTGCCCGCGACCTGTCGGCCCTGCTGCAGCGGCTTGCCGGTGAACACGGCTGGCAAGGTGTCGACAACACCTGAGCGACCCCTGCGTTACGCTCGGGCTTCCTCCCCGCGTGGTGTGACGATGGCCAAGCTCAAGCGCAAGGACTACGACGAACTGCTGCTGCCGCTGCAGCTGGAACTGACCGCGATGGCGCGCTGGGTGCAGCTCAGCGGGCAACGCCTGCTGGTGCTGTTCGAGGGACGGGATACGGCAGGCAAGGGCGGCGCGATCCAGGCCATCAGCCAGCATCTCAATCCACGCCAATGCCGGGTGGTAGCACTGCCCAAGCCTACCGACCGCGAAGCCACGCAGTGGTATTTCCAGCGCTATGCCTCGCATCTTCCCGCCGCCGGCGAGATCGTGCTGATGGACCGCAGCTGGTACAACCGCGCAGGCGTCGAGCGGGTGATGGGCTATTGCAGCGAAACCGAGTACCAGCAGTTCCTGCGCCAGGCACCGGTGTTCGAGCAGCTGCTGGTGGATGACGGCATCCTGCTGTTCAAGTACTGGCTGTGCGTGGACCAGGAGCAGCAGGAGAAGCGCTTCGCCGAACGCCACCTCGATCCGCTGAAGGGCTGGAAGCTGTCCCCGGTCGACCTGAAATCGCGCAGCAAGTACAGCGCCTATACCGAAGCCCGCGAGGCGATGCTGCGCGCGACGCATCGCGAGGCTGCGCCGTGGACGCTGGTGGATTTCAACGACCAGCGGCTGGGGCGACTGACCCTGGTGCGCAACCTGCTGGACCGGTTGCCGGACACACGGGTGGATGCGCCGTTGCCGGAGCTGCCGAAGCTGAAGGGCAAGCTGCATCGCGAGCACTACGATGTGCTGAAGCCGATCGAGGACTTCCCGGTCGAAGAATAGGGTGGGTCGGCAGGGTTGCACCCTGCACCTGCTCAACGCAACGGCAACGGCAACAGCAACAGCGGGCATCCGCGGGATGGCGGCGCGGTGGGTGGGCACGACCGTTGGTGCCATGGATGGCGACATCGAGCCCCCATGGACGGGTCTACGGCGTGTCCTACCCACCCAACCGCCCCGCCTCTGACAGATCCCTGCGGCTGTTGGTAGGTGTCGACCTTGGTCGACACATCTGTCAGATATCGAAATGGAACCGGGGTCAGATCCGTTTTCCTGCGGAAAGCGGATCTGACCCCATCGGCAATCCCATTGGCCTGGCGGGCGTCGGATCGTGTCTGGGGCAGAGCCCCCTGAGTCAGGGGGCGGCCGCGAAGCGGCGGGGGTTTGGGTGTTGGTAAGTGGGGCCCGCGGTTCGCGCAGCGAAGCGTGGGAGCGGCAGCGCGCATGCGATGGCGCGTACCGAGGTGCAGGGCCGCAGGCCCTGCCGACCACCCCACTATTTGCCAGCAGCGATCTGCTTTTCGATGTCGGCGGCGGTCACCGGGCCAAGGAAGGTGTGGGCCAGCTTGCCCTGCGGATCCAGCAGATGCGTCAACGGCAGGCCTCGCGGCGTGGCGAAGTCGGCCGGCGGATCGAACGGGTCCACGATCACGATCGGATAGGTCACCGGATGCTTGGTCAGGAACGACTGCATTTCCGGCACTTCGATGTCCTCGTAGGCCAGGCCGACCACCTCGATGTTGCTGCGCATCGCATGCAGCGCCGACAGCTCGGGCATCTCCTTGCGGCACGGGGCGCACCAGGTCGCCCAGAAGTTCACCACCACCCACTTGCCACGATGCGCGGCCAGATCGTAGTCGCTGCCATCCACCGCCTTCATCTTCAAGGTCGGGAATTCGGCAGTGGTGCGCTCGGCCGGGGTTTCATCGACCGGTGCCGGAGTGGTCGGCGTCGGCGCCTGTGCCGGCGGCTGGCTGCTGGCCGGTGTCGGCTCCTGGGCCGGCTTGCAGGCCGCCAGGGCCAGCAGCAGGGTCAACGGGAGCAGCAGCGGCAACGGCGTCTTGCGGGTCATGGCATGTCTCCAGAGTCGGTATAGATATCACTGACCTTGCGCTTCAGGCGTTCGCGCAGGGGCAGCCGCAGATCGTCCAGCGCCGCCAGTGCGGCACGGCCCAGGCTGTCATCACGGTACGGCAGGTGCTGCTCGGCCACCGGGATGCGCAGCTGGGTGCATTCGTACAGATCGGCCAGGCTGACCTGGTCCAGGTCACGCGACAGCAGCCACTCGCCCCGCTCGTCGCGGCGCAGCAGGTCGATCTCCTGCAGGTTGCAGATCAGGTCCTGCAGCAGTGAATCGGTCAGCATCGGCTCCAGCCGCAGGATCTCGTCATCGGCCAGGCCCTTGCCCTTGGCCCGTGCATGCTGGAAGCGGCCAAGCAGGCGCAGCAGTCCATAGAACTCATACCCCTGCGGCAGGCGCAGTTCCACCGGCTGGTAGCGGAAGGCGGCCATCGAAGAAGCCAGCGACGCCCCCAGCAGCACCGCCACCCAGCACAGGTAGATCCACAGCAGCAGGATCGGCACGAACGCCACCGTGCCATACAGTTTCTGGTAGGACTGGAAGCTGCCCAGATAGGCACCGATGCCCCACTTCACCAGTTCCAGGATGACCGCCGCCAGGATCGCGCCGGGCACGGCATGCCGCCATTTCACCGTGTGGTGCGGCACCACCCGGAACATCAGCGTGATGCAGACGAACTCGATCAGGATCGGCGCCAGCCGCAGCGCCAGCTCGGCCAACCAACGGCCCTCCTGGGTACCGAACAACGGCATCGCGAACACCCGCGCCGATACCGCAAGCGATGCGGCGGCGAGCATCGCGCCCAAGGTCAGCACGGTCCAGTAGACCAGGAAGCGGGTCAGCTTGGGCCGGGTCGAGCCGACCCGCCAGATCTGGTTGAAGGTCTCTTCCACACTGTTGAGCGTGATCAGCAGTGAGGCCACCAGTGCGATGAAGCCGGCCGCCGTCAGCTGGCCGGCACTGGCCGAGAACTGCCGCAGGTAGCCCTCGGCCGCACGCGCCGCGGAGGGCACGAAGTTGGAGAATACGTAGTCGCTGAGCTGATCGCTCCAGCGGTCGAAGACGGGGAAGGCCGACAGCACACCGAATACCACGATCGCCAGCGGTACCAGCGCGAACACCGTGGTGTAGGCCAGCGCCGCCGCTGCCTGGAACAGGCGGTCGTCGAGGAAGCGATGCCACAGGAAGCGGCCGAAACTGATGGCCCGTGCGCGATCCCGCGCGCGCTCCATCCACAGGTTGAGCGTATCCAAAGGTTCCATCGGTGGAAGGGTACCCGATGCGGAATGCTGGCAGGATAGCCATACTGGTAGCCACACGACGAGGAGAAGCGGGCACGATGGGCGAGATTCTGGTGCTGTACTACAGCCGGGGCGGTTCGGTGGCACGGCTGGCGCGCCAGATCGCGCGGGGCATCGGCGAAGTGCCGGGCATGACCGCGCGCCTGCGCACGGTGCCGCCGGTGGCCGCCGTGACCCAGACCGCGCAGCCACCGGTACCCGACGATGGCGCCCCCTACGTGAGCGTGCAGGACCTGGTCGACTGCCAGGGCCTGCTGCTCGGCAGCCCCACCCGCTTCGGCAACATGGCCGCGCCGGTCAAGCACTTCCTGGATGGGCTGGGCGCCGAATGGGTCAATGGCACCCTGTCCGGCAAGCCGGCCGGCGTGTTCACGTCCACCGCCTCGATGCACGGCGGCCAGGAATCGACCCTGCTGTCGATGCAGGTGCCACTGCTGCACCACGGCTGCGTGATCGTCGGCATCCCGTTCACCGAACCGGCGCTGAGCCACACCACCAGTGGCGGCACGCCCTATGGCGCCAGCCACGTGGCCGGTGCCGCCGACGATCCGCAGCCGACCGACGACGAAGCGGTGCTGGCGCGCGCGCTGGGGCGCCGGGTGGCCGACATCGCGCAGCGGTTGGCCCGATGAACCGCGCGCCGCGCACGGTCCTGCTGTTGGCCCTGATGGGGCTGGCCGCGCTGTTCGCAGGCTGGTTCATCAATGACAGGCACTGGCTGGCCACCCAGCTGGTGTTCACCGCGCCACCGCTGGCGCTGGCCATCGCCGTGCGCCTGGGCTGGCGCAAGGTCGGCTTCTGGGCCTCGGTGCTGGCGCTGGGCTGGTTCAGCCACGGCGTGATGAGCGCCTGGAGTCACCCGGAAACGCGCTGGCTGGCGCTGATCGAGATCGCGCTGGCGCTGCTGGTGATCTTCAGCGCCAGCCTGCCCGGCCTGCGCGCCCGCTTCGGCAAGCGGCGCTGACGCTGCGCGCCCAGGGCCTTATCATCTGCATTCCTGGCCCCGCGCCGCAGTCCCTGTCCTGGTTTCGCGCATGCACATGATGGAAGAGCTCCTGGTCGTCACCACCGGTGGCACGATCGACAAGATCTACTTCGACGACAAGTCGGACTACCAGATCGGCGATCCGCAGATCGGCATGATCCTGCGCGAGCTGGGCGTGACGTTCCGCTTCAACGTGATTCCGATCCTGCGCAAGGATTCGCTGCACATCAACGACGAAGACCGCGAGCTGATCCGCGCCACCATCGCCGCGCAGCCCACCCGGCACGTGCTGGTGACCCACGGCACCGATTCGATGGTGCAGACAGGCAAGGTGCTGGCGACGATCCCGGACAAGACCATCGTGATGACCGGTGCGCTGAGCCCGGCACGCTTCCGCGGCTCGGATGCGGAGTTCAACATCGGTTGTGCGATCGGTGCGGTGCAGTCGCTGCCGAGCGGCGTGTACATCGCGATGAACGGGCGGATCTTCGACCCGCAGCATGTGCGCAAGAACGTGGCGGCGAACCGTTTCGAGTCGGTCTGAGGAACAGCGTGCCGGCCGAGGTCGGCACCCACCCGGACAAAAACGCCCCGGCCGAAGCCAGGGCGTGCCCTTGGAGAGGGACTTGGGCTCAGTACTGGGCGTTGAGGGTCAGGCCCGAGAAGGTGCTGTACGCCTTCACCCGCACATACCAGGTGCCGGCGGCAGGGCTGTTGATGGTGCAGGTCTCGCTGTTGCCGCTCAGGTACGGACGGCAGGTGTAGGTGGTATCGGTCGGGGCACTGCCCTGGCGCACGTACAGGTCGGCATCACCGCTGCCGCCACTGATTGCCACGCGCAGCTGGGTGCTGCCGGCCGGGACGGCGACGGTGTAGTTCAGCTCGGCACCGGTCGCGGCGCCCAGGCCGGTCACCGGCACGTTGTTCTGCAGCACGTTGCCGCCCGGGTTCGGGCCACCGCCATTGATCGCCGCATCCACGGCCGCGTTGGCGTCGACGATGCCGGCGCCGCAGCCCCCCGAGCAGGCGCCCGGCAGCGGGCGTGCGGTGCTCTTGATGATGCTCTCGACCTGTGCCGGGCTCAGCGGGCTCGGCGCCACCGACTGCATCAGGGCCACCACACCGGCCACATGCGGCGCCGCCATCGAGGTGCCGTTGTAGGACGCATAGGTGGCGCTGCCCGGCGTGGTGGTGCCGGTGTTGAGGGTGGACAGGATGCTCTGGCCCGGGCCGGAAATGTCGATGCCGGCACCATAGTTGGAGAAGCTGGCCCGCGCACCGGCCGAGGTCGTGGCCGCCACTGCGATCACATTGGCGCAGTTGGCCGGCACCGACGAGGACACGTTGGTGTTGCTGTTGCCGGCGGCGACCACCACGGTGGTGCCGCGGCTGACCGCGCCGTTGATCGCGTTCTGGTAGGTGGCCGAGCAGGTGCCGCCGCCGCCCAGCGACATGTTGATGACTTCCGCCGGATTGGCATTGGCCGGCACGCCACTGACGGTGCCGCCGGAGGCCCACACGATCGCATCGGCGATGTCGGAGGTATAGCCGCCGCACTTGCCGAGCACGCGCACCGGGACGACCTTGGCGTTGAACGCCGTGCCGGCCACGCCGGTGCTGTTGTTGGTCACCGCCGCCACGGTGCCGGCGACGTGGGTGCCGTGCCAGCTGGAGTTGGACGCCGGGATGCCCGAGCCGCACTCGTTGGCGCCATACCAGTCGCCCTCGTCGTTCGGGTTGCTGTCGCGGCCACCGCCATCGCGCGCCATCGCGGCATCGCTGATGAAGTCATAGCCGGGCAGGATGTTGGCGTTGAGATCGGGATGATTGGTGATGCCGGTATCGATCACGGCCACCACCACGCCGGTGCCGGTGGCCTTGTCCCAGGCCGGCCGCACGTTGATCGACGCGTTGGAGGTACCAAAGCCCCACTGTTCGCTGAAGCGGGTGTCATTCGGGGTCAGCGTCGCGCGCATGATCTGGTCGACTTCGACGTATTCCACGTTCGGGTCGGCGGCCAGCTTGCGCATCAGCAGCTCGGATTCAGCCTGGTCAAGCGGGCGGTCGGTCCTGACCAGGGTCGGGCCGACGGCCAGCTTGCGGACCTGCTGCAGGCCCAGCGCACGGCCCTGGCTGCTGGCCAGGCCGGCGGCGGCACTCTTCAGCGAAGAGGCCAGTGCGGTGGTGTTGGCCACCGGCGCACTGCCGTCGCGGTACTTCACGATGAAGCGCTGGTGCGTCGGCGCGGACTGCAGGCCGCTGAGCTGGACGTCACCGGCCAGCGCAGGCGTGGCCAGCAGCAGCGATGACAGAACGGACGCACCAAGGACCACCCACACTCGACGCACACGCGGTTGCGTTACCTGGGACATCGTATTTCCCCTTCTAGTGGTGTGAATGCCGGAATCGGCAGAAGCACCGGCCCGAACCATGGGCTGGCTTGCGTTGGCGAGGTTCGAAGTCCGGCGAGTCAGCGGATCCCCCTATCGATCCGCCGTGCAGATGACGCTAATGACCAAAACCGGACACCACAAGATTTTCAGCGTCTTTTCAGCAAGATGAAATGTTCGTTCTGAGACTTCCCGGGTCGAGGGTTTGTGAAGGTGAAGGAACTTTCTCATCTCCTGCACACACCTGACTGGGTCATCACCTGTCGTGCGATGACTTTGCCGACATCGGCATCCGCCGATTCGGGGTCGGAGTGGGTGGGGTCAGATCCCTTTTCCCACGGAAAAGGGATCTGACCCCACCCACCTGTCCACAACGCAGAAAGCCCGTCACAGGGACGGGCTTTCCAGGAACAACGCAGCCGAGCGCGCGCTCGGGTCTACAACCCGGTGCGGGCGATCAGCCCAGCTTGACCAGCCAGTTGTGCCGGTCCGGCAGGCGGCCGTACTGGATGTCGGTCAGTTCCTTGCGCAGCGACATGGTCACTTCGCCGGCCGGCGCGTTGATGTCGCCCACCGAGAAACCCTCGCCCTTCAGCTGGCCGATCGGGGTGACCACCGCCGCAGTGCCACAGGCAAACACTTCGCTGATCGCACCGGAGGCCACGCCGTCCTTCCACTCGTCGATGCTGACCTTGCGCTCTTCGACCTTCATGCCACGGTCGCGCGCCAGCTGCAGGATGCTCTCGCGGGTGATGCCCTCGAGGATGCTGCCGGACAGTTCCGGAGTGACCAGCGTGCCGTCCTTGTAGACCAGGAACACGTTCATGCCGCCCAGTTCTTCCAGGTACCTGCCTTCGACCGGGTCCAGGAACAGCACCTGCGAGCAGCCCTGCGCCTGCGCCTTCTGCTGCGGCAGCAGCGAGGCGGCGTAGTTGCCACCGCACTTGGCGGCGCCGGTGCCGCCCTTGGCCGCGCGCGCGTATTCGGTGGACAGCCAGATCGACACCGGGGCCACGCCCTTGGCAAAGTACGGGCCGGCCGGGCTGGCGATGACGTAGTAGCCGGCCTTGTGCGCGCCGCGCACGCCGAGGAAGGCTTCGTCGCCGATCATGAACGGGCGGAAGTACAGGCTCGACTCGTCGGCCGACGGCACCCACTCGCTGTCGACGGCGATCAGCTGCTTCAGCGATTCGACGAAGATCCCCACCGGCAGTTCCGGCAGCGCCAGGCGCTGCGCCGAACGCTGCAGGCGACGGCCGTTGGCATCCGGGCGGAAGGTCCAGATCGAGCCGTCAGCATGGCGGTAGGCCTTGATGCCTTCGAAGATCTCCTGGCCGTAGTGCAGCACGGCCGCGGCCGGGTCCAGCTGCAGCGGGCCGTAGGCACGCACGCTGGCGTTGTGCCAGCCGGCATCCTTGTCCCAGCGCACTTCCACCATGTGATCGGTGAAGTGCAGGCCGAAGCCCGGCTTCTCCAGGATCTTGGCGCGCTCTTCAGCGCTGCGCGGGTGGTCCGAACGGGTGACGGCGAAGCTGGGAATGGACTGGGACACCGGAGGATTCCTGTTCTGGTTGCGGGTAGTGCCGGGCCCGCGTCACTGCGGGCCCTGGGTCAAAGCATGCCGGTCTCGAGCCGCGCCGCCTCGGACATCATGTGCTGGTTCCACGGCGGGTCGAACACCAGGTCGACGTCGGCCTCGGCCACCGTCGGGATCATTTCAAGCTTGCTGCGCACGTCGTCGACCAGGATCTCGCCCATGCCACAGCCCGGTGCGGTCAGGGTCATCTTCACGTCGATCTCGCGCTTGCCTTCGTCCAGATGCTTGATCTCGACTTCATAGACCAGGCCCAGTTCAACGATGTTGACCGGAATCTCCGGGTCGAAGCAGGTGCGCAGCTGCTGCCACACCAGTTGTTCCACCTGCTCATCGGTGGCGTCGGCCGGCAGCTCGAGCGGTGCCGGCGCCTCCTTGCCGATGGCGTCGCCGTCCTTGCCGGCGATGCGGAACAGGTTGCCCTCGACGAACACCGAATAGCTGCCGCCCAGCGCCTGGGTGATGTACCCATAGCTGCCGGCAGGCAGGGTCACGGTATCGCCCTGCGGGACCATCACGGCCTCGCAATCGCGTTCGAAGTGGACAGGTTCGCTGCTACGGGAATACATGGGGACCGATATGGGGCCGTGGCCGGGGCCACGCAAGACGGCATTCTAGCCCAGCCGCCCCGGCACCGCCGGTGCACTGCGGCAAACCACAGTATCCTGTGGGTGATCTTCAGGGAGCTTCGATGTCCTCCATTGCCACGCGTGCCAGGACCGTCACCTGGCTCTGGTCCCTCATGCTGTTGCTGGGTCTGCTTGTTGCTCCCCTCGCCTGGATGGTCCTGGCGCTGATGACCGGCCGGCAGGTCGGCTGGATGGCGGTAGTGTCCGCCCTGGAACTGGTGTTCATGCTGCGCCTGGGCACACTGGGCCCGGGCCGGTTGCGCATCGCCCTGGTCGTGCTCGGCACCCTGCTGGTGGCCGCCGTGGCCAACTGGGCCATCGCCAGCGCCTGGATGGGCGGCTCGATCGGTCTGGACCTGTGGGACGCCACCACGCGGATGGGCCCGCACCTGGCCTGGACCCTGATCAACCTGGCCAATGGCGCGATGGAATGGCTGTGGCTGGCCGTGGCCGTGGTCGTCGGCGCCTGGCTGGCGCGCTGAGCGCGTAGATCCACGCCACGCGCGGATGGGGTTAATGCCGGACGCTGGCCGGCAAAAGCGTGCGGACCAGGGTCCGCACCTACCAGAGGCAGCCGCCACGCGCGGATCCGGTAGTGCCGGCCGCTGGCCGGCAAAAGCGCGCGGACCAAGGTCCGCACCTACCAGAGGCAACCATCACGCGCGGATGGGGGGTAGTGCCGGCCGCTGGCCGGCAAAAGCGTGCGGACCAAGGTCCGCACCTACCAGATGCAACCGCCACGCGCGGATCCGGTAGTGCCGGCCGCTGGCCGGCAAAAGCGCGCGGCCCCAGGTCCGCACCTACCAGATGCAGCCGCCACGCGCCGATGGAGGGTAGTGCCGGCCGCTGGCCGGCAAAAGCGTGCGGCCCCAGGTCCGCACCTACCAGATGCAACCACCACGCGCGGATCCGGTAGTGCCGGCCGCTGGCCGGCAAAAGCGTGCGGCCCCAGGTCCGCACCTACCAGGTGCAACCACCACGCGCGGATCCGGTAGTGCCGGCCGCTGGCCGGCAAAGGGGCCAGAGCCCTGTCCTGCGGAAAGGGATCCGACCCCGGTCTTCAATGCCCGCCGTCGAGCGCCTTCAGCTCGCTCACCAGCGAGGCGGCCGCTTCGGCGCCGTCGCCATAGAGCATGCGGGTATTGTCAGCGTAGAACAGCGCATTCTCGATACCGGCGAAGCCGGTGCCCTTGCCGCGCTTGATCACCACCACGTTGCGCGCGTTGACCACGTCCAGCACCGGCATGCCGTAGATCGGGCTGGCCGGATCAGTACGCGCGACCGGATTGACCACGTCGTTGGCACCGATCACCAGTACCACGTCGGTGTTGGTGAACTCCGGATTGATGTCATCCATGTCGGCGATCAGGTCGTAGGGCACGCCCGCTTCGGCCAGCAGTACGTTCATGTGCCCGGGCATGCGCCCGGCGACCGGGTGGATGGCGAACTTCACCTTCACCCCGCGCTGGCCCAGCCGCTGCGCCAGTTCCCAGATCTTGTGCTGCGCCTGGGCCACGGCCATGCCGTATCCAGGCACGATCACCACGCGTTCGGCGTAGGCCATCATCGCCGCGACATCCGGGGCTTCGATCGGCTTCTGCGCGCCGCTGATCGCCTGCGCTTCGCCACCAGCACCGCCGCCGAAGTTGGAGAACAGCACGTTGCGGATCGGCCGGTTCATCGCCTTGGCCATCAGCCGGGTCAGCAGGATGCCGGCCGCGCCGACCATCATGCCGGCGATGATCAGCGCCTCGTTGCCCAGCACATAACCTTCGAACGACACTGCCAGGCCGGTGAACGCGTTGTACAGCGAGATCACCACCGGCATGTCGGCACCGCCGATCGGCAGCGTCATCAGCACGCCCAGCGCCAGTGCCAGCACGAAGAAGGCAACGATCGCCCAGGCACTGAGCGTACTGGCCGCGATGATCGCCAGCACCACCACCGCCAGCGCCACCAGCAGGTTCATCACCTGCTGGCCGGGCCAGGTCACGCGCTTGTCCAGGCGTCCATCCAGCTTGGCCCACGCGATCACCGAGCCGGACAGCGACACCGCGCCGATCGCCGCGCCGACCACCGCCAGCAGCAGCATCGTGCCGGACGGCTGGCGCGCGGCCAGGTCGGCCAGCGCCTGCGCGCTCCAGTGGCTGGTATCGCGGTGGGCCAGGAAGGCATAGCGCAGCAGTTCCACCGCACCGATCGCCGCCGCCGAGCCACCACCCATGCCGTTGTACAGCGCCACCATCTGCGGCATGTCGGTGATGGCAACCTTGCCGGCCGACCACCAGGCCAGGCCCGCACCCAGCAGCAGTGCCACCAGGATCAACGGCACGTTGTGCAGTTCGGGCAGGAAGAAGGTGGCCGCGGTGGCCAGCAGCATGCCCAGCCCGGCCCAGCGGATGCCGCTGCGTGCGGTCAGCGGCGAGGCCATGCGCTGCAGGCCGAGCAGGAACAGCGTGGCGGCGACCAGGTAGCTGGCCTTGACCAGCCAGTCGAGCAGTTCGACGGTGCTGATGTTCAAGCCTGCGGCTCCTTCGGTTCGTCCTTGCCGCCCCTGGGCGCGCTCGGCTTGAACATTTCCAGCATGCGCGCGGTGACCACGTAGCCACCGGCGGCATTGCCGGCACCGAGCACCACGGCCAGGAAGCCTAGTGCCTTCTCCAGCGGCGTCTGCGCATGCCCCAGTACCACCATCGCGCCGATCAGCACGATGCCGTGGATGAAGTTGGAGCCCGACATCAGCGGGGTATGCAGGATCACCGGCACCCGCGAAATGATCACGTGGCCGGCGATGGCCGCCAGCATGAAGATGTACAGCGCTACGAACCCGTCACTCACCGGCAACGCTCCTGCTCTGTCTTCGTCGGCCCATCATAACCATGGGCTGAACCCGGCGCGCACCCGGCGTCAACCGGAGCGCCGCTCACGCGTTGTCGATGGTGACCCCGAGCGAGGAACCGTACCCTGTGCTGGTGAGCAGCCCCGCCCCCCCGAGCGCCGAGACCGATGCCCTGCCGGCATCGCTGGAGGCATTCCTGGCCAGCGTCGGCCCGCGTGCGTTCCGCTTCGCCGAGGCCGGCCTGCGCCAGCGCGAAGACGCCATGGATGCGGTGCAGGACGCGCTGCTGCGCATGCTGGATTACACCGACAAGCCGGCCGCCGAATGGGCGCCGCTGTTCTGGAGCATCCTGCGCCGCCGGGTGATCGACCTGCAGCGCCGGCGCCGCTTCCGCCTGCCGTTCTGGCGCGACAACCAGGACGCGGAAGGCGGCGAGATCGACTGGGCCGATCCCGGCCCGGACCCGGCAAAGGCACATGAGCAGCGCCAGCAGTACCAGCAGCTGGTGGACGCGTTGCGCACCCTGCCCGCCCGCCAGCGCGAGGCCTTCACCCTGCGCGTGCTGCAGGACCTGGACGGGGCCACCACCGCCCGCGCCATGGGCTGCAGCGAAGGCGCGGTAAAAACCCATCTGGCACGCGCCCGGCAGGCGCTGCAGGACTACCTGGAGACCCACCCGTGAACCGCTCCCTGCCTTCCGATGACACCCTGCGCCGCCTGCACGCGCAGTCGCTGCAGGCGCTGTCGCCGGCAACGCTGGCCCGGCTGCGCCAAGCTCGCCACGGCGCCACGGCCACCCCCCATCGTGGGCGCTGGCGCTGGTGGCTGGCCAGCGCCTGCTCACTGGTGGTTGCACTGGGCATCGGCCTGCAGTTCACCGGCCATGGCACGCTTGCGGGTCCGCCGCCGGACCCCGTGCTTGCTTCAGTGGAAGACAACGGCGCGCTCTACGACGAGAATCCCGATCTGTACCTGTGGCTGGGCGATACCGACCTGGCGATGGAGTAAATCATGTCCCGACTGCTTGACCTGCCACTGCTGTTGACCCTGGCGCTGCTGCCGGCCGTTCCGGCGCTGGCGCAGAACGCCACGCCCGCCCCTGCCGCACCGGTCGCGCCATTGCCTGCGTGGGAGCAATTGAGCGAATCCCAGCGAGAGTCCCTTCTGGCGCCGCTGCGCGACCGTTGGAACAGCGCTGATGCCGGCCAGCGCCAGCGCATGCTCTCGCACGGCCAGCGCTGGCAATCGATGAGCCCGGAGGAGCGCGACAAGGCCCGCCGCGGCCTGCGCCGCTTCGAGCACATGAGCCCGGAACAGCGCGAGCAGGCGCGCGCCCTGTTCGGGCAGATGCGCAACATGCCGCCGGCACAGCGCGACGCGCTGCGCGAGCGCTGGTCGCAGATGACGCCGGAGCAGCGCCGGGACTGGGTGCGCGACAACCCGCCGCCGGCGAAGCCGCGGTAAGGCCCCGGGGAACGGGGTCAGAGCCCTTTGCTGACGCAAAGGGATCCGACCCCTGGCAGATTGCGGGAGATCGGGGTCAGATCCCTTTGCCAGAGGCAAAGGGATCTGACCCCACGTCATTCATGCCTGCCAGCGCGTCTTTGCCAGCAGCTCGTCGTCCCAGTCGAAACCGAGCCGCCCCTCGCGCACGAACAGCGCAACGAAGTTGAGCAGGTTGCGCGCATACATCTCACTGGCCTGGGTCGCGCCGCGACTGGCCAGGCCCAGCGGACCATCGATGGTCACGCCCTGGTGTTCGATGCAGTGCCCCGGCTGGGTCAGTGCACAGTTGCCGCCGCTCTCGGCCGCCAGATCGACAATGACACTGCCGGTGGCCATGCCCTCCACCATCGCGGCGGTCACGATGGTCGGCGCCGGCCGACCGGGTACGGCAGCCGTGCAGATCACCACGTCCACGCCGCGCAGGTGGTCGGCCAGCCGAAGCTGCTGCTCGGCGCGCTCGTCATCGGTCAGCGCCCGCGCATAGCCGCCCTCGCCCGCCGCGCTCACCCCGAGGTCGAGGAAGCGCGCACCCAGTGACTGGATCTGCTCGCGGGTTTCCGGGCGCACATCGAAACCTTCCACCTGTGCACCGAGGCGCCGCGCGGTGGCGATGGCCTGCAGGCCCGCCACGCCGGCACCGATCACCAGCACCTTGGCCGGCCGCACGGTGCCAGCGGCGGTGGTCAGCATCGGGAAGAAGCGCGGCGCGCGTTCGGCGGCAATCAGCGCGGCCTTGTAGCCGGCCATTCCGGCCTGCGAACTGAGTACATCCATCGCCTGCGCGCGGGTGGTGCGCGGCAGCTGCTGCAGCGGGAACAGCTGCAGGCGATCATCGGCCGCCAGCGCGGCCAGCGCCGGATCGTTGGCCGGTGCCAGCAGGCCAACCACGCTGGCACCGGGCCTGAGCTGCTCCAGCACCGTCGCAGGAGGTGCCTGCACGCACAGCAGGATATCGATCTCGGCCCAGCGGCCCGCGTCGAAGACACGTGCGCCGGCGTCGTCATAGGCGGCATCGGTGAAGCCGGCGGCCAGCCCGGCGCCGGCCTCGTACCAGACCGTAATGCCGAGGGCACCGAGCTTGCGCGCGGTTTCCGGTGTCAACGCCACGCGCCGTTCACCCGGCGCGGTCTCCTTGATCCCCAGCAACGCCACGGCCATGCAGGTCCCCGCTGATCGGTGAGTTTTCCCGATCCTAGCAGGCAGCCAGCACTCAGTGCAGGGTGGTGCTGCCCGGGTCGAGGCGGTCGATCACGCCCTGCATGGCGCTGTCGAAGGCGCCATCGTCAACGTGGGCACGCAGGCGGCCGAGCCGCACCATCACCGCCAGCTCTTCTGGCGAGGCCACGCAGAAGCGCACGCCGCGACGGTTGACGAACAGCAGGCGCGAGGAAATCGGGCTGACCCAGGACAGCTTGCCCGCCTGGACCTTGCCGTCCTTGTCGACGAAGTCCAACCAGTTGCCGATTTCCATGCGTCGGAAGCGGTCGGCATCGGCGTTGTCGAAATCGTCGGCATCGATCTGCCCGCTGAGTTCCACCGCTGGCGATTCGGCCACCGGCGGTGCCGGCAGCGCGACCTGCGGCAGCTCGGGCAGCGCGCGCTGCAGTTCCGGCCGCGACTCGGCGATGCCCTGCAACGTGTCGTGCAGGGCGTCGATCGCGCCGGTAGCCGCATCGCCGTGCACACCGACGCTGGCAAACACCTTGGCCAGCACCGGCTGCCAGGCCTGCAGCCATGGCTTGCCGACAATCTGCCGGCGTGCCTCGGCAACTTCCTCCAGCAGGCCGTCGCCGAGGCTCAGTGCCTCGGCCACCGACGCGCCTTCTTCGCCCTCGCGCAGCAGCGCCAGGGTCAGGTGGTGCTGCCAGGGCTGGCGCAGGAACTCGGCAATGGCCGGCGGAAGGGTGGCATCACCGATGCGACGATCCAGTTCCGCACCGGCCCGGGTGCGGGCCATTTCCAGCTTTTCCTGGCCGCGCTGCGTTTCTGCGGCGCGACGCTCGGCGATTTCCACGCGGCGGCGATGCTGCACCAGGAACTCGCGGAATTCTTCTTCCAGGGTCAGGAAGATCGCCAGGTTCTCGTTGAACTCGGCCACCAGGCGCTCGATGATCTCCTCGACCTTGGCCATCAGCATGCGCTCGGCCTGGCTTTCGCCGGTGTTGCCCTCGCAGGCTTCGGCCAGCGAATTGAGCAGCTTGCGCGCCGGATGGGTCTTCTGCACGAACATGCGGCGGTCGAGCATGGCGACCTTGACGAAAGGCACGACCAGGCGGCCGATCAGTTCGCGCGAGCGGCCTTCCAGTTCACGCTCGTCCAGCATCACGTCGAACAGCATGCCGACCAGGTCGATGGCATCTTCATCCTGCGGGTCCAGCCGGGTCTGGCCCGGATCGACGCCGAGCTGGGTGGCGCTGGACAGCACTTCGCTCTTCAGCCGCTGCGCCAGCGATTCGCCGTCCTCGCCGATGGCTGCACGCAGCGTCGCGCTCGGCGTGGCCTGCAGCAGCGACAGCACCGACATCATTTCGCGCTGGCTGAGCGGGCGCTGCTGGCCGACCGCCACCTGTGCCGCAGACGTGGCGTCCTCACGCACATGGCGGGTCTGCTGCAGCAGTTCGTGCAACGCTTCCAGCAGCATGCCTTGCTGGCCGGCGTAGGCCTCGCCGGCGGCGCCATCATCGCCGCCCAGGTGCTGCTGCATATGCCCGCGGCGCTCGGACCAGCGGGCGGCAAAGCGCTGCGCCCAAGCCGGTGCGGCCTGCTCGTCATCGCTGAACCCCGGATCGACGCCCGCGCCGTGGCGATGCTCGACCAGGTCATCCAGCATCCCGGTCATGCGCGGATCCGGTGCCGGCGGTTGTGGGCGCTGCGGAGCCCCCATCTGCGACATCACGCCGGCTGCGGCCAGCTGCTCGTCCAGCTTCTCGTAGATGCGGCCGACCGGTGCACGCAGGTCGCGCTCGCACAGCTTGATCAGCACCAGATGCACTTCCGGGGCCAGTTCGCAGCCGGCAAAGGCCTCGTGGATGGCCACGCCCAGATGTTCGGGGCTGATGGGATTGTGGTCGGCGTCCAGTTCCACGCCGCCGATCAACCGGCCCAGGCGGCGGTCCAGCCGCGCCAGCACCGGCTTGAAGTCACGCAGCAATACAGTGGCGAAATTGCGCACCGCCAACCGCGATTCCAGTACGTGTTCGGCCAGCAGGCTCAGGCCATCCTCGGCCGGCCCCGACAGGGTCGCCTCGGCCGACAGCGGCTCACCGGCCGCCAATGCGGCCCACGCCTGCTGCAGGTGGCCGGCGAAGGCGGCAGCGATCTCCTCACGGCGGCGGCGCAGTTCGCGCATCGCGTCCAGGAACAGCAACTGCGACGAGCCGGCATTGCCGGCGCGGTCGAACAGGGCATCGTCGAAACGCGCCAGCGCGGCCCCGAAGGCCTGGCACAGCGCGGGCAGGACCATGTCCCGGGCAAGCTGGAGCTGGGCCGGGTCACGGCCCGGCGATCCCATCGGTGTGGGCACGCTCATCATTCGGGAAGGCTCCCCACCTTCTCTGGTACGACAGACAGCATGGACATCGCGACGACCGGCACACCCCATGTACCGGAACGTCGATGGTAGGCCGGCCAGCCCGTCACGGACAGTGAAACAGTCCTCACTTCAAACCTCATGACCGGCGGCCCGGCAAGAGGGGTATCGTAAGCCGTGCAAGGCCCACGAGGCGAGGGGAAGCGGCTGTCCGTTTCCCGCCAGTGGCATGATGTTCATCACAGTTTGGTATTCAGGGGCCGGACGCGACACAGACGGCGTCATTGACCACCCCGACTATAATCAAACACCCGTGATGACCGGTTCAGACTCCATGCCCGACCCCGCTGCCCTGCTCGCCCTGGATGCCCGCCGCTCAGTGCCTTCGCGGCAACTGGGCGAGCCCGGCCCGGACCCGGCCACCCTGCAGCGGATGCTGGCGTCGGCCGTGCGCGTGCCCGACCACGGCAAGCGCGTGCCGTTCCGCTTCCTGAAGATCGCCGGCGATGCACGTCACACTCTGGGCGACTTCCTGGCCAAGCGCAGCCGCCAGCGCGACCCGCATGCCGGCGAGGCCGTGTTCGAGAAGGACCGCCAGCGTTTCAGCCACGCCCCGCTGGTGATCGTGGTGGTCGCCAGCCCACGCCCGGACCCGAAGGTGCCAGAACAGGAACAGCTGATGACCGCCGGCTGCGTCTGCTTCGCCCTGCTGCAGGCCGCGCAGGCGCTTGGCTTCGGCGCACAGTGGCTGACGGCCTGGATGGCCTTCGATCCTGTCGTGCAGGCCCACCTGGGCCTGGTCGAGGGTGAACGCATCGCCGGCTTCATCCACATCGGCACCGCCAAGGCCGACGTGCCCGAGCGCGAGCGCCCCGACCCAGCGACCCTGCTGCAGGACTGGACGCCGCCGGCATGACCCTGCCGGCACCGCCGCCGTCGCTGTACCTGGTCGATGCCAGCATCTACGTGTTCCGCGCCTGGCACTCGCTGCCGGACCAGTTCCAGGACGCGCAGGGCTGGCCGACCAATGCTGTGCACGGCTTCGCCCGCTTCCTGCTGGACCTGCTGGAGCGCGAGCGCCCGCGGCACATCGCCATTGCCTTCGACGAAGCGCTCGACAGCGGCTTCCGCCACCGCCTGTATCCGGCCTACAAGGCCAACCGTGATCCGGCACCGGAAGCGCTCAAGCGCCAGTTCGTGCACTGCAAGGCGCTGTGCGCGGCGTTGGGCCTTGCCATCCTCGCCCACCACGACTACGAAGCCGACGACCTGATCGGCAGCGCACTGCACGTGCACCGCGGCAGCCATCGCGGGGTGATCATCTCCGCCGACAAGGACCTGTCGCAGCTGCTGCTGGATCACGACGAACAGTGGGACTACGCCCGCAACCAGCGCTGGGACGTGGCCGGCGTGAAGGCACGGCACGGCGTGCATGCGCACCAGATTGCCGATTACCTGGCGCTGTGCGGCGATGCGGTGGACAACATTCCCGGTGTCAGTGGTGTCGGCAGCAAGTCCGCCGCCGTGCTGCTGGCCCATTTCGGCAGCTTGGATGCGCTGTACGAACGCCTGGACGAAGTGCCGTTCCTGCGCCTGCGCGGTGCCGCCCAGATGGCGGTGCGCCTGCGCGAGCAGCGCGAGCACGCCCTGCTCTGGCGCCAGCTGACCACCATCGCGCTGGACGCGCCGCTGGAAGGCAGCCAACCCGGCCTGCTGCGCCAGACCGCCGACCCCGAGCTGCTCGGCGGCCTGTGCCAGACCCTGCGCTTCGGCCCGATGACCCGCCGCCGGCTGTTCGATGCCGCCGGCGTACCCGATATTCTTCCCACCCACAGCGAGCCCGCATGAGCCAGCGCAACACCGAAGCCCCGCGTGTCGTCTATGAAGGCAAGTACCAGCGCATGCTGGTACGCGGCACCTGGGAATACAGCGAACGTACCCATGCCGGTGGCCTGGCCGCGATCATCATCGCGGTGACCCCGGAGGACAAGGTGCTGTTCGTCGAACAGTTCCGCGTGCCGCTGCAGGCCCCCACCATCGAGATGCCGGCCGGCCTGGTCGGCGACATCCACGCCGGCGAATCGATCGAAGTCTCGGCCGTGCGCGAGCTGGAAGAAGAAACCGGCTGGACCGCCGATCACGCCGAAGTGCTGATGATCGGCCCGACGTCCTCCGGCGCCAGCAGCGAGAAGATCGCCTTCGTACGCGCCACCGGCCTGCGCCGGATCGGCGACGGTGGCGGCGATGACAGCGAAGACATCACCGTGCACGAGATTCCGCGCGCGCAGGCGGCGGCCTGGCTGGTGCAGAAGATGGGCGAAGGCTATGAGCTGGATGCCAAGCTGTGGGCGGGCCTGTGGATGATCGAGCACCACCTGGACGGGCGCCCGCGTGGCTGACGCCGATCTGCACGTACTGCCGGCGCTGCTGGGCGCCGACGACCCGGCGATCTATACCCTCCACCGGCCGCAGGGCGCCTCGCCGTACCTGCTGCTGGCCGATCACGCCGGCCAGCAGGTGCCACGCGCGCTGACCGGGCTCGGCCTGGCCCAGGCCGAGCTGGACCGCCATATCGGCTGGGACATCGGCATCGCCGGCACCACCCGCGCACTGGCCGAACGGCTGGATGCATGGGCGATCGAACAGACCTATTCGCGGCTGCTGATCGACTGCAACCGCCCACTGGCCTCGCCGACGCTGATTCCGGAAGTGAGCGACCACACCGTGGTCCCGGGCAATGCCAGGCTGTCGGCTGCACAGCGGCAGCAGCGCATCGATGCGATCCACGCGCCCTACCATGCGCGCATCGACGCGGAACTGGATGCACGCCGCGATGCCGGCCGCCCCACCCTGCTGGTGATGATGCACAGCTTCACGCCAGTGATGAACGGCACGCAGCGGCCGTGGCACGCCGGCGTGCTGTACCACCAGGACACGCGCTTTGCGCATGCCCTGCTGCAGGCACTGCGCGATGAAGGCGACCTGGTGGTGGGTGACAACGAACCGTATTCGGTCAGCAGCACCAGCGACTACGCGGTACCGGTGCACGGCGAAGGGCGCGGCCTGGTGCACGTGGAACTGGAGATCCGCCAGGACCTGATCGCCGATGCCGCCGGGCAGCAGGCGTGGGCGGAGCGGCTGGCGCGGATCCTCAGCGCCTTGCAGCCACAGTTGCTGGCGTTCGGTTGAACGCTCTTGGACCCATCCCGGATCGGTAGTGCCGGCCGCTGGCCGGCAACCTCAATGATCCAACCACCCCGAGGTTGCCGGCCAGCGGCCGGCACCACCGCAGGCGTGGCACATCCACCTACGGCAGCGCCTTCAATCATGCCTCGTTGACCGGGCAGACGGCAGCAGCCGATTCGACCGGCGCCGGGCGCAGGCCCAGCGCGATGGCCACGCCGAGCGCGGCGAACAGCGCGGCGCCGTACTGCGCATTGACCATGCCCTGCAGCGCATCAGGACTGGTTGCCTCCTGCGTGCCACGCGCGGCGTTGGCCACCATCACCAGTACCGCCAGTCCCAACGCGCCGCCGATCTGCTGTGCGGTGGCGGCCATGCCGGACGCCACACCCTGCTGCGGCCCCGGCACGCCCTGCCCGGCCACGATCCACATCACCGTCCAGCTCATGCCCTGGCCCACGCTGAGCACCACGATGCCCGGCAGCAGCGGCCAGTAACCGGCGCCATGCGGCATCGCCAGCGCCACCGCAGTGATGCCGATGGCACCGGCCGCGAAGCCCCAGGCCAGCACCTGCCGTGGCGAACGGCGCCGCAGCATGCGTTCGGCAATGCGGATGCCGAAGGTGCACACCACGGTCGGCAGCAGGAAGGCCATGCCGGCCTGCAGCGGGCTCCAGCCGTAACCATCCTGGAAGTAGAGCGCCAGGAAGTAGTACTGCACGCCATAGCTGCTCATGAAGGCGAAGGTCAGGCCGAGTGCCGCGCGCAGGCCGGGCAGGCGCAGCAGCGCAAACTGCATCAGCGGGTCACGGCTGCGCTTTTCGATCTGTACGAACACCGTCAACAGTAGGGCTGAAAGCAGCAGGCAGATGAGCGTGGCGCGGGCCGTCCAGCCCCACTCCGGCCCTTGCACCAGGGTGGTGACCAGCAGGCTGCCGCCGGCGGTGACGGTGAGGCAACCGGCCAGATCGAAGGAACGGCCCTGCACACGCGGGCCATCGGCCGGCAACCACGCGCCGGCCGCGACTGCACAGGCGGTGGCCAGCGGAACGATCACCGCCAGCACCGCCGGCCAGCCGAACGCCTGGGTCAGCACGCCACCGAGCAGCGTGCCCAGCGCCAGGCCGACCGCACTGGCCATGCTCCAGATCGCCAGTGCGCGGTTGCGCACCGGGCCTTCCGCATACAACGTGTTGATCAGCGCCAGCGTGGCCGGGAACAGCAACGCGGCACCGATGCCCTGCGCCGCGCGCGCGATGATCAACAGGGTGGCATTCGGCGCCAGCGCGCCGAACAGCGACGCCAGCGCGAACAGCAGCATGCCCAGCCGGTAGAAGCGGCGGCGGCCGATCAGGTCGGCGGCGCGCCCGCCCAGCAGCAGGCTGCCGCCGAACGCCACGGTGTAGGCACTGACTACCCATTGCAGCTGCTGCGCGTTGATCTGCAGCGCGCGGCCCATGTCGTGCAGGGCGACGAAGATGATGGTGGCATCCAGGGCGATGATCAGCTGGGCAGTGGCCAGCAGGGTCAGCGCCCAGCGCGGGTACTTGAGGGGAGGCATCGGCGGTCTGGTGCGGTGGGGGAGCGCAGTCTCATTGATGCGACCGAATCAATAAACCCCCTGCCAGCCATATCTGTCATGATTTTCATCATGAATGGAACCTCGATGGACCTCAATGCAGTGCGCATGCTGGTGCAGGTAGCCGAAGCCCGCAGTTTCACCGTCGCCGCCGGGCAGCTGGGCCTGAGCCAGTCCGGCCTGTCGCGCGCGATCGGCCGGCTGGAGGCCACGCTGGGGGTGAAGCTGCTGCAGCGGAACACCCGCAACGTGGCGCTGACCCCGGATGGCCGCCAGTTCGTCGATCAGGTGGCACCGCTGCTGTGTGGCCTGGAGGATGCCGAACGCCAGTTGGCCGACCGTCCCTGCACGCCCGCGGGCACCCTGAAGATCAGCGCGCCCTCGATGTTCGGGCGCAAGGTGCTGGTACCGCTGCTGGCGCCGTTGCTGCAACAGCACCCGCAACTGCAGGTGGAGGCCGTGCTCAGTGACCGTCTGGTCGATCTGGTCGAGGAAGGTTTCGATGCCGCCCTGCGCACCGGCGTCATCGCCGACCAGCGCATCGTCGCGCGCCCGCTGCGTCCGCTGCGCTGGGTGACGGTGGCCAGCCCCGCGTATCTGGCCCGCTGTGGCGCACCGGACGATGTGGCCGCGCTGCGGGACCACGCGTGCCTGGCGGTGCGCAACCTGCGCAGTGGCCGGCTGGTGGACTGGCAGTTCCTGCAGGAGGGCCAACTGCGCGAGTTCACGCCACCGACGCGGATGGTGTTCGACAGCGGCGATCCGCTGGTGGAAGCGGCCATCGCCGGTATCGGCATCGTGCAGGTGATGGATTTCGCCGTGGCCGACGCGCTCGCTGACGGCCGCCTGCAACGCGTGCTGCAGCCGCTTGAAGGCCGCAGCCGCGCGCTGTCGCTGATCTACCCACCGTCGCGCCAGCACTCGCCGAAGCTGCAGGTGCTGGCCGACGCGTTGCTGGCCGGGGATTGGTAAATCCACGCCATGCGTGGATGAAGGTTTCGGCGGGGTCAGAACCCTTGGGTATCCGGTAGCGCCGGCCGCTGGCCGGCGAGCCACATCGGCCGGCGGCGAAACGGACCGGCAAGGCATTGCCGGCCAGCGGCCGGCACTACCGATCAGGCGAAGCTATCGGTGGCGCGCACCAGCGCGTCCACGTTCTCGGCTTCGAACGCCGAATGGCCCGAGGCCTTGGGTATCCGGTAGTGCCGGCCGCTGGCCGGCGAGCCACATCGGGCGGCGGCGAAACGGACCGGTGAGGCATTGCCGGCCAGCGGCCGGCACTACCGATCAGTCGAAGCCATCGGTGGCGCGCACCAGCGCGTCCACGTTGTCGGCCTCGAACGCCGAATGGCCCGAGGCCTTGGCTATCCGGTAGCGCCGGCCGCTGGCCGGCGAGCCACATCGGGCGGCGGCGAAACGACCCGGCAAGGCGTTGCCGGCCAGCGGCCGGCACTACCGATCAGGCGAAGCCATCGGTGGCGCGCACCAGCGCGTCCACGTTGTCGGCCTCGAACGCCGAATGGCCCGAGGCCTTGGCTATCCGGTAGCGCCGGCCGCTGGCCG
>NZ_JCAFVN010000010.1:0-93587 GCF_059372355.1 Stenotrophomonas sp. YJH_SMC_135 | reverse complement strand
CGCGTTGACGCCGGCCAGTGCCTCCATCTCCACGCCGGTGCGCGCCTCGCTGGCGCACTCGCACCACACGCGGATCGCCTGCCGTTCCGGTACCGGCGCGCAGAACACCTGCACCAGTTCCAGCGGCAGCGGGTGGCACAGTGGCATCAGCATCGAGGCCATCTTGGCGCCCTGCAGGCCGGCAATCTCGGCCATCACCAGCGCATCGCCCTTGGGCAGGCGGCGCTCGACGATCAGCGGATAGGCCACTGGACCGGCATGCAGCTCGCCCACCGCCACCGCACGTCGGCGGGTGATGCGCTTGTCGCGGACATCGGCCATATGGAAGGCCGCATTCAATTCCCCACTCATCGTGTTGCTCATCCTCCGATGGAGGCCAGGTGCGGGGTCAGCCCGGTCTGGCCCTGGTGCAGTCCATGCCCGGCCGCTTTCAGGCCAAGCTGCGTGGTAATGCGTGCCAGCAGCGCGTCATGGTCATCGTCGCTCTGCAGCAGCGGGCGCAGCGGCACGCCGAACTCGCCGAACAGGCACAGCCGCAGGTCACCCTTGGCGGTCACCCGCAGGCGGTTGCAGCCCTTGCAGAAGTCACGCGAATACGGGGCGATGATGCCCACCGTGCCGCGATGGTCCGGGTGGCTGTACTCACGCGCCGGGCCGGCATCGGCGGCGCGCGGCCGTTCGTGCCAGCCAGCCGCCAGCAGCTGCTCGATCACCACGTCGGCGCGCAGGTGGTGGCGCTGGAAATAGGCTTCGTTGTCGCCGGTGCGCATCAGTTCGATGAAGCGCACGCTGAAGGGGCGGTCACGCAGGTAGTCCATCCACTGCGGCAGCTCGTCGTCGTTCAGGCCACGCAGCAGCACCGCATTGAGCTTGATCGCCGGCAGGCCCAGCGCCTGCGCCAGGGCCAGGCCCTGTTCGATCTCCGGCAGGCGGTCATGCCCGGTGATGGTCTTGAAACGTTCGCGCTGCAGGCTGTCCATGCTCACGTTCAGCGCGGTCAGGCCGGCGCGGTGCCAGCCCGGCAGGCGCCGCGGTAGCAACGTGCCATTGGTGGTGATGGCCACCTTGCGGATGCCCGGCACCGCCGCCACGGTGGCGATGATCTCATCCAGGTCCTTGCGCAGGCTGGGCTCGCCGCCGGTCAGGCGGATCTTGCTCATGCCCAGCGCGGCAAACGCACGCACCAGGCGCGCGATTTCTTCCACCTGCAGGAAGCGCGGGCGGCCATCGGCCTGGTAGCCGTCGGGCAGGCAGTAGCTGCAACGGAAGTTGCAGGCTTCGGTCAACGAAAGGCGCAGGTACGGAAAGCTGCGTCCGAAACCGTCGGTGAGTTGGCGGGGATGATCTGCCAGTGCGCCCTCACCTACCGGCTCTGGCGCCCGAATGAGCTCGGCTGACATTCTTAGTCCTCCCTACGACATGCCGGCGCAATCACTGTGAAATGACCACCCTGACCGGGATCGACTTCGCCGCGGGGGTACCACTGATGCGATCGAAGTAATCCAGAGGTAGCAGTGGATTGAGTTCAGGGTAGTAGCCCGCAATCGCGCCACGCGGCATCGGATAGTCAAGCACAGTCAACCCATCGACCCGCCGGCAGACGCCATCACTGGAGATCGTCTCGAGGCTCACCTGTTCCTCCTTCCCAATCCCTCGTGCTACTCGATCTTCCAGGTTCATGAAGAGGATCATTCGATCGTTATACACACCGCGATAGCGATCGTTGTAGCTGTAGATTGTCGTGTTGTACTGGTCATGGGAGCGAACCGTGGCCAGCCGAAGCATAGTGGGATCCTCGACCAGGTCGTTCACTTCAAGACCCGGCAACACCAGAATATTGGCCTTCCCGTTAGGTGTCGGCCACTCACGGCGGCGCGGCGGAATGTCCAAGTGGAAGCCACGCGGCGCCTGGATCCGTTCATTGAAGTCTGCGTAGATGCTGGGATAGACCGCCGCGATCAGCTCACGAACATGGTTGTAATCGTGCATGCAAGCTGCCCAGTCGACCTTGCTGTCCGGCAGTGTTGCCATTGCCATGCGGCACACGATCTCAACTTCCGGAAGAACATGTTCACTCACAGGCTCCAGTACTCCACGGGATGCGGTGACATTCGACATGGCATCCTCAATGGTGACAAACTGCTCACCCAGCGGGGTATGGATCCACTCCGAGCGCGCCACCACCGGTAGGATCAGCGCCTCCTTGCCATGCACTAGGTGGCCACGGTTGAGTTTGGTGGCGATGCCAACCGTAAGCTCAAGACCACGCATTGCCCTGTAGGCAATTTCGGTATCAGGAACAGCATGGATGAAGTTCCCGCCCATGCCGATGAAGACCTTGGCGGTTCCAGCCAGCATCGCCTCAATAGACTCAACCACATGGTGCCCATGTTCGCGCGGCGGTTCGAACCCGAACACGTCGCGAACTTGGTCCAGGTAGCGTTGCGTCGGCTTCTCATCAATGCCGACGGTACGGTCGCCTTGCACGTTGGAATGGCCGCGAATAGGAGCAATGCCCGCCCCGGGCTTTCCGAAGTTGCCGCGCAGCATCAGCAGATTGGCAACCTGCTGCAAAAGGCGAGATCCTTGCTGGTGCTGGGTCAGGCCCATGCCATAGCAGATAATGGTCGCACGGGAACGGATGTAGATCTCTGCACAACGCAGAATCTGCTCCTTCTTGATCCCGGACACTTGGACGATCTGGCTCCACTCCAGGGACATCACTTCTTCACGCAATGCCTCCAGCCCGACGGTGTGCTCGGTCAGGAATTCGTGATCGAGAACAGACTCGCCGGCCGCTTCCCGCTCGAACATAGCCTTCATGATGCCCTTGATCAGGGCCAGGTCACCGCCGATGCGAATGTGTACAAATTCACTGGAAATCTCGGTGGAGCCAAACGTGGCCATCTGCACGACGTCCTGGGGCTCGGCAAAGCGAATCAGCGCACGTTCCGGCATAGGATTGACCGCGACAATTGGAGCATTACGCTTCCGCGCCTCCACCAAGTTGGACATCATTCGTGGTGAGTTGGTGCCTGTGTTCTGGCCGATGACGAAGATGGCCTCAGCATGCTCAAAGTCATCGAGCACGATAGTGCCCTTGCCGACACCAATTGCCGGCGGCAACCCCCGGCTGGTCGGCTCGTGGCACATGTTCGAGCAGTCCGGGAAGTTGTTGGTTCCGAACTCGCGCACGAAGATCGAGTACAGGAACGCGGCTTCGTTCGGCGTCCTCCCCGAGGTGTAGAACTCAGCCTCATGCGGGCTGGACAGGGCCTGCAGGTGTCGCCCGATCAGCGCGAAGGCCTCATCCCAGCTACAAGGAACGTAATGGTCGGATACCGGGTCATATCGCATCGGCTCGGTCAATCGACCCTGCATCTCCAGCCAATAGTCGGACTGCGCCATCAGCTCCTGGACAGTGTGCTCCGCGAAGAACTCACGCGTGGCGCGATGCTTGGTTGCCTCCCATGCCAAGGCCTTCGCACCGTTTTCGCAGAACTCCAGCTTCTTGGTGTGATCTGCATCCGGGAAAGCGCAACTGGGGCACTTGAATCCCCCAGGCTGATTCATCGACAAAAGCGCTTTAGATCCCTTGGCAATGACGCTCTGCTGCATCAGAACCTTGGCGGTTGCACCGGCGGCACCCCAACCACCGGCAGGATGGTCGTAGGCTTTGTAACGGGGGATCTTCTGCTCTGACATGACAGGCACTCGCAGCATGCAATTGGGAGTGGGAAAAGTTAAGCACGCGACGGCCTCCCCTTCCACGGACAGTATGTCCACCCTGCCCAGACAAGACGTCCGGCGTACACGCCGGGGATCGAATCGAGGCACTGGTGTCCGATACGAGTGCCTCAACGGACCCGAAGCGCTCATCCTGGCCCTCACCACGAACAGGTCTTCACGCCACCCGCCATCGATTGTAACTATCTAATTTATCGGGCGTTTTCTAGCTACAGGCACATGTAGCGGACAGGCGGGCCACAGCCCCTCGAACAGAATGTCGGATCAACTCAGCCAAACTGTCCATCTGCGAACATTTGTAAATTTTGACCGCAGCGGGGTGTACGCCTTGGGATACTCTCCGCACTGTCAAACCACTAAGAAGTCCCCGACCCGAGGGACCCTGCACGCCCAGATCATCGTTACCGGCTTCCCTCCCCGCCAGGCCTCATCTCCATGCAAGCGCCCAGCCCAGTACCTGCCAACGAGCCCTGCGGCATCGCATATCGAAGAACCCTTCGGTGGCGTGGTGGCGAGCGCGGCTCAATCATGGACAGCGTTGCCGAAGAAGTGCCTGTCGCGATGCTCTACAACGACAGTCCTTTCTCGGTGATGATGGCCAGCCCAACGGATCTGGAAGACTTTGCGCTGGGCTTTTCCATGACGGAGGGAACAATTTCTGATCCCTCCCAACTTCTCCGGATTGAAGTGAGGCCATCGCTGGAAGGCATTGAGCTGGCGATGGAAGTCACAGATAGTGCGCCCATCGTGTCAATGCCCAACGACGCCACCCGCAACCTACCCGGGCGTAGCGGTTGCGGGCTATGTGGAGCTAGTCGACTGGAGCAAGTGCTCAGAATGCCTTTGCCAATCGACCGACCCACCACCTACTCCGCCTTGGCGCTACGCGTAGCACTGTCCTCGCTAAAAGGGCTACAGCCAATGAACGAGGCTGCCGGCTCAACCCACGCAGCAGCATGGGTTCTCCCGGACGGAGCTATCGAAGTGGTACGCGAAGACGTGGGCAGGCACAACGCACTAGATAAGCTCATTGGTGCAATGAGGCGCTCATCGACTTCAACCAACGAAGGTCTCGTGCTTCTATCTAGCCGTGCTAGCTACGAAATGGTGAGTAAGGCCGCCTATGCAGGCATGGCGATCGTTGCAGCGGTATCGGCACCCACAGCCTTAGCCATAGATCTCGCAAAGGCCGCAGGGATCTGTCTTGTCGGTTTCGCGCGCTCGGATGGCTTCAACATCTATTCACACCCCCAGCGCCTACTCGATTTGGAAGCTGCACACCTAGCAGCCGTATGACGCCAGATGACGCCTGCCGTGCAATGAGCAAGGATCTCCGCCGATGAAATTGCTAGGCACCATCGGAACTTGAGCCGCTAGCCACCACCCACCCCCTATTGGGATCGTTATGGACGCCCTCCTCCTTTCCCGAATTCAGTTCGGCTTTCTCATCAGCTTCCATGTGCTCTTCCCTGCCTTCACCATTGGCTTGGCCAGTTGGCTTGGTTTCGTGGAATGGCGCTGGCTTCGAACCCGCAACCCGGTGTGGCGGGATCTGTTCTTCTTCTGGCAGAAGATCTTTGCCGTGTCCTTCGGCATGGGCGTGGTAAGCGGTATCGTCATGGCGTTCCAGTTCGGCACAAACTGGCCTCGTTTGAGCCAGATCGCCGGAACCGTAATCGGCCCCCTACTGACTTACGAGGTCCTGACAGCCTTCTTCCTGGAGGCAAGTTTCCTCGGAGTGATGATGTTCGGCTGGGGGCGAGTATCACCACGCCTGCACTTCTTTTCCACATGCATGGTCGCACTTGGAACGCTCTTTTCAACGTTCTGGATTCTTGCCTCCAACAGCTGGTTGCATACGCCTGCGGGCTACGAAATGATCAACGGAGTGGTCCATCCGGTTGACTGGTTCGAGGTTGTGTTCAATCCATCGTTCCCCTATCGACTGGCCCATATGGCAATAGGGTCATTCATAACAACCTGCTTCGTGGTGGGTGGTGTTGGCGCCTGGTACCTGCGGCGTAAGGAGCACGTCGAAGCCGGCCGCAAGATGCTTGGGGCGGCTGTGATATTTGCGGCCATTACCGTTCCTGTTCAGATTTTCGTGGGTGACATGCATGGTCTGAACACCCTCAAGCACCAGCCGATGAAGATCGCAGCGGTAGAGGCTCACTGGCATCAGGGCCAAGAAGGTGAAGGAGTTCCGCTGGTCGTCTTCGCTGTACCAAATGAGAAGGAAGAGCGGAACGATCTTGAGATCGCGATTCCGCGTGTTGGCAGCCTCATCCTGACTCACTCCATGGATGGAACCTTCGCACCGCTGACATCCGTACCGGCGAGCGAACGACCTCCGGTCACGCCTGTGTTCTTCGCATTCCGGATCATGGTTGGGATAGGCACCCTCATGCTACTGCTCGCCTGGCTTTCTGCTTTCACCCTGGCCCGCCGTAAGCTGTTCGATTCCGGGGCCCTGCTGCGCGCTTGGAACTGGATGCTTCCAAGTGGGTTCGTTGCTTTGGTGGCCGGCTGGTTTGTCACCGAGATGGGGCGCCAGCCTTGGATTGTCTATGGCGTTTTGCGAACGGCTGATGCCGTGGGACCGCAAACGGCCTGGATGACAGCGATCTCACTCGCGGTCTATGTCGCTGGATATGCGTTCGTATTTGGTTGGGGCATCTGGTATCTGGTCAAGATCCTCCGACATGGCCCACATGCCCAAGACGGAAGTCCGTCGCTAGAGGGTGGTGATCGCACACCTGCACGGCCTATCTCGGCCGCTGATCAATCTCTCTGAGGAACGCTGACATGGACTCGATGACCTGGTTGCCCATCGCCTGGTTCGCCGTCATCAGCTTCGGCGTCCTGATGTACGTCGTCCTCGACGGCTTCGTACTCGGTATTGGCATTCTCGCGCCCTTTGCCGAGGATGAAGAGCAGCTCGATGTGATGATGAACACCGCTGCCCCAATATGGGATGGCAACGAAACCTGGCTGGTGCTCGGCGGAGCCGGATTGCTAGCAGCGTTTCCAACAGCCTATGCAGCGCTTCTTTCGGCCCTGTACCTTCCAGTACTTCTGCTGCTTGTATCATTGGTTTTCCGGGGGGTCGCCTTTGAGTTCAGGTTCAAAGCCCATCGCTCCAAGAGGCTTTGGAGCGTGGCTTTCGGCCTTGGCTCGCTTCTGGCCGCGTTCTCTCAAGGAGTGATTCTTGGCACGGTGGTGCAAGGCGTGCCAATGACTGGTGACACCTACGCTGGCGGGCCATTCCTATGGTTCAGCCCCTTTGCCATGCTTACCGGAGCAGCCTTGGTTGCCGGCTACGCCTTGCTTGGAGGCACCTGGCTAATCTTGAAGACCGAGGGGCGAACCCACGCACTTGCCAGGCGCCTGACCCGCCCCCTGGTGGTCGCCGTGATCGTGGCCATGGGGCTCGTGAGCAGCTGGCTGCCGTTCCTTGATCTGCGACTAATGACTCGCTGGTTCAGTGACGGGAATTTCTGGTGGCTGTCCCCCGTCCCCCTTCTTACGCTCGCCGTGGCAGTGGCGCTGTGGCGCGCGGAGAAACGCCCCACTCATGATCTTGCCCCTTTCCTACTGAGCCTGTCGTTGTTTGTCCTGGGTTACCTAGGCCTCGTACTCGGCATGTGGCCGTACCTGCTCCCCCCGGCATTGACGATCTGGGATGCAGCAGCGCCAGTGTCGTCGCTTGGCTTCAGCCTGGTCGGCTTGGCGGTCATGCTTCCTGTCATCCTGGGCTACACCGCCTGGTCATACCGCGTTTTCCGCGGCAAGGTGAGTGCGAGCACGAGCTATCATTGAGCGTGATATGCCGCCCATTCGCCTGAAGTGGAGAATGGGCTCAACTAAAGCCCGGAAAGGGCGAGTGGGTTCGGTGGCGGCCGACTCATGAACTGAATGTCACTGGACTATCTTCAGCTAAGCCGAAGGTCAAATGCCACCGCCTCTGGCCCTCGACTTGACTCAATCAGTTAGCCAATACGCCCGGCCTCCCAGAATCGTGTATCGCCCTAAGACACACAGGATGTGATGAGTGGGGCCTTCAGCCGACCCTGAATCGTATGCCTTCGGATCGAACTGACTTGAAGGAAAGTCGATGATTCACGGTGAGGTGGTAGAAGAACGCCTCACACCAACGAAGTCGCCTAGAAAGAAGGACTACATCATGTATGGGGCCGCTACGAGATAGCCACCTGACAAGAGTGAGTGGGTCCCTTCCCGACAGCATGGGGCTAAGTAGCTCAACAGTAGAGCCTCTGGCCAACGTGCAAACCCACGGCCGTACGGATCTTAACCATAGGTGGAAGCCCTCCCGCTCAAGCCTACGCCTTTCAGCAAGCTCCGCTCTGAGCTGACGCCGGCGAACTTGGCGGGCTATCTCCAAGTGTGGCGAGTACTCCCCCTTGCCATGATAGGCAACCTTCAGGACGTAGCCCCGGGCCCTGGTAGGAATCGGTGAGTACGAAGCTCGAACACGCGCAAAGAAGTACCCCGCGAAAACGGCAGTTGCGACGAGAACAACATGAAGTTCGCTCGGGGCGATACGGTATCCACTCGCGGTGAAGAACTGGACGCAAACAAGTCCATCACAACCCGTAGGAATCAACGTTCGATACAACGTCGTCCCGGGAACATACAAGAGAAAAATGAAGCCATAGGCGCACCATTTCCAGCAATGAACTCGCTGATCCAGCACCGGCTCCCAACTGAGCTCTCTTTTGGGGCGGCGCAGAACGTAAGCGCCAATGAAGAGCAGCGAAGGAACGCCCAATAGCAGCAGCAGGTCGATGATCTTCTGAATTGAGTACATGGCAGGGTACTTAGAACGTCGCTCCGGAGCTCCTGGGCAAACGGGATGCCATCGACTGGATTCGTGGCCGGGACGACCCGCCAGGAGTCTGGACAGGGCTGTATCGGCCGCGCGACATGGAACTTGAACCACTGATTCGTCCATGCTCAATGGCCTACTCGCGCTCCTCGGCATAGCACGGCTCCCCAAAGAACCTAGAACACCGCTGGAGGAAGCGACGGGACTTTCACTCACAACTCCAGCGCAGCCACGGACAGCAGTGTGGCGATATCTGAAGATCAGATAGACGCGGACTCGCCTCGCTGCTATGCTGGTGAGCTAGGCGAGCGATCTGAGAGACAAGTGGCCTATGTTGTCACCCAACCGACCCTCATTTCGCATTGGCCAGAGTTGGACGATTTCGTTCGTTCAATCGGCCCGTTCTTAGCCTGCGCCTGGTGCGCACTGGAGCGCTCAAGGACCGTAAGCGGGCCTGTTGCCGCCGAGGGCTTGGCCTCAGCCGCACTCGATACGCTTGCCTCACTTCGCGTACTGCAGCGCATTCCCATCGCAGCCCCCAATTCCGGGGCGAGGTCCTTGTATGAGCCTCTGGCATGGACCTATCAGGCCGCTTGGTCACGTCAGGACGTGAGTCTGGAGGCCAGGTTGACCAGTACGCTTACCCGATGGGCTGCCGAATGCCCGTCCACTGCCAAACGGACCTTGGGAACCTCGCTCGCAGAGAGCGAAGCCCGTGCATACCTGGCCAACCTGCTACGCAAGTATCGGCTATCTCCCACGCTGGGCAATGGCCTGAGATCGACCCAGCTCCCGGAGTGGAATGCACTGAGCTTGGGACGCAAGAGGTATGTACTGTGGGCCGGCATGCGCAACGTTGCGTCGGAGTTCCTGAAAGCTGATCTGGACGAGGAGGCCGCCCGTCGGGTACTTGATCGAGAGATCAGCAGGAGATGCACTTGGCTCGTTAGCCGAGTTCAATCGGGAGCACTTGGCCCGACTGACTTTTGCTTCGTGCCAGGCCATGGCTGGCGTCAGCCGTTGATCTTGGACGTGGCAATGGAGACGTTTATCCCTCTGGGCAGACAGTACTGGCTGCAGCCAAGTAGCGACTGGAGGCTTTAGCGGATACTCTCCGCGCCGCGTCCACTAGTGGGCGCGCGACCCAGCGAATCCGGTGTCAGCGGTCGACTAGATCGCGTAGGTATCGGTGGCGCCAATAGCCAGGGCTGGCCTTGAACGACTGATGAGCTCGCCACGCGTTTGATCTGGAAGGGCAACTACGAGCGCAGTCCCTGTGCCCATTGCTGCAGGAAATCCTCCTGGACAGCGGTCTCGATGGCACCCGGCCTGACACGTCGCACCGAGCCAATGGCAGCCTGCGCTGTTCGCTCAGCCCCTGACTGCAGTAGAAGCATCGCTGCGACAGTGCCGGCT
Source organism: Stenotrophomonas sp. YJH_SMC_135 (assembly GCF_059372355.1). NCBI lineage: Bacteria > Pseudomonadati > Pseudomonadota > Gammaproteobacteria > Lysobacterales > Lysobacteraceae > Stenotrophomonas > Stenotrophomonas sp. YJH_SMC_135. The sequence goes on along the minus strand of NZ_JCAFVN010000010.1, from coordinate 83,578 downwards.
CGCCCCAGCCCACCCTTGCAGTGGACCACAATGCGCAGGCCCGAATGCAAACTCCGAACGAGCATTGACCCCAGTACTGGCCATCGTTCGAGCAACCTCTGGTCAGGTGCTGCGCCATCCGTGATTGGAAGGCCATGCCATGAGATGCCCTGCCCTTCAACCACTTGAGGCAAGCACTCGATCCGCAACTCACTGAACTCCCACGGCTCGAGTAGCGTGATCAGGTGGCTGGCTCCCCAACACTGAATCACAGAGACATCCACATCGATGTCTCTCGCCCATGCCCCCGTCATCGCAACTTCTTGGTACTTACCTGGCGCGAAGGTCACACCAATTGCCCCTCCCCTTTCGCCAACCGGGAGTTCCGCGATAGCTAAAGGGTGGGTCAAACTTGTTCGAATCATGTCGGATCTCCTGAACGACAGCCCATTCCTATGCAGCAACCGGCGCTGCTGGCTGGAAGAGCTGCACCCGCCAACCCACTCACTAAGCACACCAACTACAACGGAACAACCAATCGTTCCTTCAGCATCTCAAGGGCCACTTCCAGGCCGGCGTCATCCGCGTCATATGGAGCGCCGAACAAAGAGACCTCAATCCAATAGCGCTCCTGCCCCGGATGGATGTAGTCCGCGTGATCGTCCAGCAACAGCGCTGCACCCAGGATCGGAGACACATACCGGAGGTCCTTCGTTGCCCCTCCCCAGAATGTATATGGCAACTCAGCGAACCAGCCTGGCGCGCTCCCTTCCTCGACCAGCAGCCGCGAAATCCTGCGGAAAGCTGCCTCAGGGACCGTGGTGTAGATGACCAGATGCTCGAAGAGTTCATGAGCGACCTCAAGGAACTGATAAAGCCCTGGGCGTGGAATCTGGCTGACAGCATTTGAGATCAGCGTCCCCTCGAGATCGAGAGCAAGGATGGTCGGTCGCATTGAGCGCTAGGATCCTCATCAGCAGTTGGACACTTGGATCTGGAGCGTTCCGCGCTGCGCTTGGTCATCGGACGCAGTTGCGGAACGCCAATGAGTCAGATATCTGAGAACTTCTCGGCTTGCTTAAGCTGATTCTCCAGAGACTGGATCTTTTCCCTATAGTTGGCAGCTATGTAGGGCTTGTCATTGAAGTCCAAAGCCGTCTGAGGAATTAGTTCGAGCTCGACTCGCGTTGAAGACGCTTGTCGAATTGCCAGTGTCGACCACGCATCATCACCTTTTACGAAGCCAACATTGAAGCGCGCCGTGACGCCGCGGCTCGGCTTGAGGCCATCAATCGATCGGAAGTCGCTGTGCACCCGCGACTTTGCCGTGGGCTGAGCTTCGCCATTGATGTAGAGCGTCGCCGCCCAGCTGGCCTGGCTGAGCGCCAAAGTTGAGCTATTCGCAATTCGCGCCTCAATGACCGGCTTCGGGCCAAAGAAGCTGTCCTCGATCCGTAACGTTGCGCCACTCGCACGCACTCTTTCTAGTTCGGTGATCGTCGGCCGCTGCGCGTTGGCCTGCTCCTGCAGAGCAAGAATTTCTTTTGGATGGGCATCCCTAATCTGCTTGATGTGCCCCCTAACCACCTGTCTTATAGATGCATTCGGGTAGGCCTTGTTCAGCTCAGCCAGATCAAGGCCGGCAACGGCCCAGTTGAAGGCATCCCGCTCATGGGCACTCAGCTCGGCGTCAATTGCGTCAATCGACGCTCTGTATTGCTCCTGCGTGCCGTCAGTGACCAACTTCCTGTCTACTGGACCGCTGCAGGCGGCAACTAGGACCGTCAGAGCAAGCAGCAAGCCCTGCCTGCCCCAGCCAGCTGCGTCGCGTCGACGTTGTTCTTTGATCATGCCCTTCCCCTGTCAATGAGAAGCACAGGATATCTGGTTTTTAGATATCGGAGAACTGGATATAGCTTCTGAAGCCGCTCAACCAGGGTGCGGCCGTGGCCAAGACAATCCATCGCAAGGAATACGCCGCCCTGATTGAGACCGTCAGAGACGCGCGCTTGGCTGCTGGCCTTACCCAAGTACAAGTGTCCAGCAAGCTGGGGCGCAGCCAGTCGTTCATTAGCGATGTTGAGACAGGGAAGCGCAGGGTTGACGTCGTGGAGCTTAGGGACATAGCGCGCCTGACAGGCCTATCCCTGGGCAAGCTCATTGCCGACTTTGAGAAGCGACTCAAAGACTGACTTTACTGAGCTAAGGCTCAGTCTTCTTCAGATGCGTACCACTAGGCTCACGCCTAGTGCCCACCCCACTATCCCGCTCAACGAGCATGCGACCACTTTGAGCAAATGGCTTCTTGCCAGTTCTGGCTACACAGGACTGGCTGGTCAAGTGGTGGCCTCCAGCGCACCATCCGAGCTAGAAGGGAAAGCATTCATAAGCCCTGTCGGCGCGCTTGACTGACGATTCCTTCGCAATAAGAGGTTCAGCGCTTCAAGGAAATCCCTTTGGGGCGACCTCTTCGTACTGACCATAGCTTAAAAGGCTCGGCATGCATTGCAGAACCAGCATGCGCATCTCCCCGCAAGAACAGTGACCTCCACCGCGCGGCTAGCGTTGATACCTCTCCCTTGTTGACGCCACTTCAAGGTAACGAAAGATCCTGGAGGCGCATCTCACGGCTCATCAACCATGGGATGCGGATGCTCAACGTCAACCAGCATGTCGACAGAACGCATGAACTTCAGAAGCACTGCGCCCAGAGGCTTGATGCGGGTGTAAGGCGAGCTTCCGATGCTAGAAGTGGGCAGGACTTCCGCCACGCATGCCGCTACCGGACTGATTGGCGCAAACTGCTTGAGAGTTGCAACCTCGCCGTGACAAACATCCTCCGGCACGTCCAGCAGCCCAAGAAACAGGTCGTCAATTGCATCTTGAGTCGGCAAAGATCCGCCGAGCTCAGTCCCAGCCAGCTGCGCGAATGCTCCTTGCCTTGTCAGATCATTCACGAAAGCAAGATAGTGCGAGTGAAACCGGGCGAAGAATGTATCCACCCCACCTGTGCGAGGAGTCACCGGAAGCATGCACGGATAGTCATCTGCGAAGAATACCCCCTTCGCCGAATTGCTACTAAACGCGCTGGAATCCGTATTGCCAAGTGGAAACCCAACATCCTTTGGCAACAGCGATCCCCTACGAAGCCTGACCACCCGCTGCTCCATCAACAGCTGGATTGCCGTGCATGCGTCGGGGCGCAATCCCCAAACAGCACAAAAACGAATAATTGCCCAGCGTAGTGCATCCCGGACATCTACTGCAGTCTCGAGCCTACCGCTGTCTATAGCTAACAGATAGTTACACGCACACAGGCCTATCGCGTCCAAGGAGCCACCTTCGGCCACGTTGAACATGGACTCCAAGGCATCTACCCGACTTGGCGCATAGCTGCTGAGGCCAGGGAGATTGTGATGAGAAGCCACCAGGCGTTCGGTGATGGACGGCATCAGTAGCCCAAGACGCTCCATTAGTGATCGACGTACGCCCCGCAATTGCTCCGCAGTGGGAGCCTCTGTGCTGCAGATCATCCAGATCGGATGCTCGAAGGCCTCCTTTGCAGCCGCGAACGCTGGATCCCCATGCACCGAGTCAATCAAGTATCCACCAGGACCGCGTAGCTTCCCTGGATGATGCCCCTTGCTGAAGAACCGGTAGAAGGATCGGGGACGACCGTTGGCCGCTTGCGCGTGTATATCGAGCCCAACTCTAGGCAAGAGCAACTGATCAAGATCATCCCAGGTCAGTCGATCGCCATGCAGCCTTCGCACAACGCAGGCCCACACGCTATTGCGGACGACCAGCGCCACGTCTGTTGGAATCTTGCCACGAGGCATACTTATGGATCTTCTGAAGCGGGACTAAAGAATCCCCTAGAACTGGCTGCAATTGTGCATGATGGGGTCCAACGGTAGCTAGGAGTTGCGTCATGCCTATCCAGAATCCAGAAGCAGCAGTCTCCACCGAACTCAGTCGCGAGCTGCTAGAGCGGCATGGGGAGCTCATGGGCGGCAGCGACCTCCAGCGGAACCTTGGCTTTCCAAACGGCCGCACCTTCGGCCGAGCCGTCCAGCGTGAACTTTTGCCGGTTCGCACCTTTCCGCTGCCAGGTCGGCGGGGGTTGTTCGCCAAAACGCGAGATGTCGCTGAGTGGCTGAACTCGCTGTAATTCCTGAGCACGCGAGCTGAGGCCGAAGCCAAAAGGCCCGCACCACTTCTGATCTGCTGAAACTCACCTAGGCGCACAGTGCGCCCCTGAACGGCTTGACGCCAAAACTCCAGCTTCAAAGGAGGCATTTAGCCCCCCAGTTCATCAAATCTCCGACCCCGGAAATGAAATCGCCCCCGCAGCAACGGGGGCGATAGCCTCTCGCCGGAGCGAGAGGGGGTGAAGCTCTACGATAACGTATGTAGGCTCCCGCAATTCCGACTTCGTGTCAAGCGGCAAAGCTGCTTGAGCGGGCATCTGCGCGCTCCGACTGCCATCGTATGGCAATCGGCACGGCACCCCATGCCCGAAATCCCCAATGACCCTGCTGGCCATTGCCGCCAGTACCGAGCCTCATTCTCCGAGGCCAACCGGGAAGTCGATCGATGAAGATCCAACACTCAGCTGACCATGCATTGAGTCATCCCTCAATCGCGATTGCGCAGCGCCACTCCTCGACCATGCGAACTGCAGTCATCCACAAGGAGGCAGCATGAGCAACCACGCGACCAATCCCGTGAGCCCGTTCCAAGGCGTAGCGTCTGCACGCGCCTCCGACCCGCTCCACAATGGGAAGGATCGACCGCTGGCCCCCCGTGAACTAACCGCTGGCCAGATCAAGAGGGGGGACATCTTCACCTTCTTTAGCCCGAAAGAGAACCGGACGGTTACCGTACACGGCCCCCTGCAACTCGCGCTTCGACTGCAATTGGAGTTTGATCCATCAGTGGCGGCCGTGACCGAGAGGCCTCGGTCCATCCCGGTAGGACTTGACAGCATGGAACTCCATTTCTGGTTTCAGAGGCGCGGAGGCCAGGAGATCTATGCAAACGTCATTCCGAATTCGCAGACAGTACCCGGCGTGGATGGCAAGCGTCGTCCTCGCGAGCTGGACCGGCTTCGTTCAGCAGCCAAGGATGCAGGCATCTCTTTGTGGCTAATCACGGAGGACGAACTCAAGGCGCCCGGCGGCAGGAATGAGCTCTGCTACCAACTGCTCGGGTTCTGCCAGTCAGCCAAGGATCTGGGGAGCAGCCTGGCGTTGCGACAGGAAATCGCCGCGACCATCGAGCGAAGCGGCAGCATCAGTGCAGATGAACTCATCCATGAGCTCAGGCACCACCCTCGAACTCACATTCAGGGGGTCGTGGCTGAGTTGCTTCACGTCGGATTTCTGGCGACCGATGCATTTCCTCGAATGACGGGGCGATCAAGGATCTGGAGGGCCGACCCATGAGTTCCAAGTTCAATGCCGTCGACCTCGAGTCGATCCGGGCAACTCCAAGGCCAAATGGGATCGTACTTCCAGCTGATCAACAGTCGGAATTTCAAGCCCGCCTGTCAGCACTCACCAGCGTCCTTGATGGGGCAACCTTGGTCGACGCAGCCCTTCGATGGGGCGTGCCGCGAAATACCCTCTCTCGAATGATCCGGACCGCACTGCTCTTCGACGAGAGCGGTCATCGAGTCGGATACCGAGCCTGCATTCCCTATGCGCGATTCAGCGTGTCAGATCGCAACAACTCGGTCGTCCCCGATAGTTCACATCCGTTCGCCATAGATGCTGTCCTGCAAGCGATCCCCGAACTCGGCGATGCAGTCGCAAGATTCAAGGGCGCCTTGCCAACACAGTCCAAAAGGAGCCCCGCGTTCGACAGGCTGCATTCCCAGTTCGTGAAGGTGCTGACTGGGAAGGGCTTTCAGGCCATGTATCCGCTCAACATCCGTGACAAGGGAAGACGAGCACTGACCTCCCTCATAAAGCGCATCCGAGGCACAAAGAGCGAAAATGAGATGCTCTTGGCTGCGGATGAGCCTACTTCCACCCGAATCGAGAACCTACTCAGCATTCGGCCATTTGATCGAGTTGAGTACGACGAGCATTCCGTCGACATCGACGCATGGCTGGCCATGCCGATGGCGGACGGCTCATTCCGGCTAGAGAAGATTAGTCGGATCTGGCTACTGGCAGTTGTTGATGTCGGGAGTGGCGCCATCCTTGGTTGGGAAATGGTGCTTGGCCGGAAGTACGAGCAACACGATGTAGTCAGCCTGTTCGCGAAGATCATGAGCCCCTGGCAACCAAGGGATCTGAGCACGTCGAACTTGAGCTACTCGACTAGTGCATGGATGCCGTCGATCTACCTAGTGGATGAGGTAGTGATGAGAAGCGCAATGATCGCAATGGACAACGACTCATCCCATCACGCCAAGATGACAGTCCGAAATCTCATTGATCATCACAAGGGAATCCTGCACTTTGGACGATCCGGGATGGGCGAAGGTCGCCCCTACATCGAGGCTCTATTCAAGAAGATTGAGAATGGCCTGCTGCGCCACATCGCCGGCGGCTTTGCTCCCGCAACGCAAGTGAATGAGCGTCAAGTCACTACAAAGCTTGACGGGAAAGACCACCCCATTCTCCTGGAGGTCTTGAAAGACCTCATTGACACCTATGTTACCTCGCACAATGTGACGAGCCGGTCCACTCGCGAACCCAGGTCGCCCAAGCGAATCATTGATGAGCATCTGGCATCTGGGGAGTGGGTGTGGCATGCACCTGGCACCGAAGATGACGTGAGAAACATGACCGTTAGGCGGATGAAGGTGACCATCAGAGGCTCCAGAAGGAGTGGTGTACCTCCCCTCGTCTATCTCGACCACGCTAGGTACAGGTCACCAACACTGTCTGGACAGTGGCACCTGATTGGGCAGTCATTTGACGCAACCTACGAAGACTGGCGAGACATTCGCAAGCTGACCCTCTGGAGAGGCGGTAAGCGTGTACTCACACTTCACGCTCTCGCCCCATATGCGAGCGTGGCCCACACGCTGTCGATCAGGAAGCGCGCGGCACGCTGGGCGAAGAGCGACGCGTCACGGGAGCCCGGTAACTACTGTTTAGCCGACAACATTGAGGCCTATCACGCAGCCGTCCGATCGGCGGCCGCTGGCGTCAGGGACAGCGCCTCGCTCATGGCAGCTGGCGATGTGCCCAAGCCACCTTCCACGACCAACAGTCAGGGGCAAGGCTCTCCACTGATGGGAATCCGCAGGGCCACGTTCAACACGAGGCTCCGCTGATGAAGGCCCCGGCGAGCCTTGAGAACCACCCAATGCACGCGCGACATCGCCCCAATATCCAGACTCTCCCCTTACTGCGAATGGCATCTGGATTCGCCACGTGCCTGGAGTATGGGCGGCCGAGCCTGAGGATCATTGGCGATGGCCGGTGTGGGAAGTCAACTGCCACGCGAATACTTGAAACCACCACTTCTTGGCGACCATTTCCTATTGGATTCCTCCGGATGGTCGTCGGAAAACCGACTACCCCTAGCGAAGGCAACTTCTTCCGCGAGGTCATCCTTGGACTGGGCATGAGGGCAACAACCGTAGCCAGCCCACAGGATCTCCTCCTCAGGATCATCCGGGCAATTGAGCAGGAAGCCGCTAGAGCATCGGCCGACGTGGTCGTGATTGCGATCGATACGGCTGAGCAGCTCACGCTCAAGGACTACGCCCACCTTGCAAAGCTTCAGAACCACTTCCTCGGATCATCAGTGCAACCGTTCTTTCTCTTCATCCACCAGAGCAACAGCGTGATTGGAGGCGCAGACGATCTTAGTCAGCTGGCGCCGCCACATCTGTATGGCCGATTCTTTGTCGACAGCCATCCTTTTACCGGGCTTCTCTGGGACATCCCGACGGAGGACGCTGACGTGCAGGACGCATGTGATGTCGCCTTGGCATTTCGCCAGCTTGACCAAGTTATGAGGTGGCCGGACGAGGGAGGAAAGACCTACACCGAAGCATTCGCACCCTATGCTTACAGCGTTGGCTGGCGCCTTGAGAAGGAGACCGAAGCGATACGCGAACGAATTGAGAACCTTGCCAATCAAGGCAACTATCCCGTTCCCAAGGATTGGCTCATGGCCTCCTTCAACCAGTTTGTCTACCACCTACTCACCAAGATCGCTGCTGGGCGCAACGATTTCGAAGGGCTTACTACCCAGCACATTGATGAAGCTCTCCTGCGCAGCGCATACGCCGGCTTCGAAAGCTCAAGAAATAGGGCCGTAGGCAAATGAGGAGCGGCGCTCAGCTGGTCGGCGGCAACCTCCGACTTGTTCCATACCAATCGGCTTTTGGCTGCGTCGCGAGGCTATCGCGACTGAACCAGGCCAGGCGGGTCACGGAGTACTCACAACTCCTCGGAATCAAGCCAAACAGAAACATCAACCTGCTCTTGAGCCTGACGACCTCGCAAGTACAACAAGAGGCACTCTCTACAACCCTTGGGATCGAGACTCCGCCCGAGTGGGACTTGGCGGCGTGGTATCCGTTCATGACGGACGACCCGAGACTGCCCTCCCATCTCAGGTTGAGGTACTGCCTTCCTTGCATCAGACTCGGGTATCACACCACACTGCATCAGCTGCCCTGGATTTCCACGTGTCCCTGGCATGGCGTTCGCCTGCGCCAGAGTTGCCCACGATGCAATGGATTTCCGGTGACAGTCGCTGGCACGCCCACGAAGTTGCTCACCTGTGCGTGCGGCTTTGACCTTATGAATGAGTCGGCTTCCGCCTTGCAGAGACACCCCCACCCCAATGCCACGGCGTATCTACAGGCCTACCTCAACTGGTGTGCGGAGCAAAGGCGTACAAGTCGGCTGATCGTAACTCCAGGGGTACACGTTGATCCCAGCAGGATTTCCAGCCTTGTGGACCTTCCTCCTGGCCTGGCGCTACGCCAGGCCAGGAGGGTCTGCAACGCTAAAAGGTACAGGCTCACGACACACCCAGATCAACAATCACCACCAGCAGGCGCAGATACAGCACTACGTGCAAACCATACGGGCTCTGAGGACGACTCAGGCCCAATCCTCCGTTACATTGACCAGAATGCAGCCAGAGGTTCCCGACGAGGTCGATCAGATCAGGCCTTTAGCCCTCAAGGCGAGCGAGTCGCCGGAGCTCGGGATCAACCGGCTCCGGATGGATGGAGCAGCTACGCCGCGACCAGGCCAGGCGGGCGCTATCGAGTGATTCACCCCAACTATTTGAACTTCGTAGATGAGCTCCTGGGCAAATTCAGCCATTCCAGCCCGCAGCGGGTGAGCAACTCGGGATTGGGACTACGAGTGAGACTAGCGGTGCTCGCCCAGGGCTACGCGGACGGCATCCTCCTCTCGGAGCATGAGGGCAACTTGAGCGCGCTTCCGGAGCGTTATAGATCGCCCAGTCCCATTGCGCTTTTGGATACGAGCCATCCACACGAATTGCGCGTGGCGTTCGGATAACGCAACCCTAAGCAAAGGCATCGATCGCCCCACCCTAAACTTCTGACGCACAACTCAGCTGCCGAGATAGAGAAGCCGCCTGTTTGCACCTGGAAATGGGCGGCACCCATTTATTCGTAGCATTTGCCAACAACAGCAATCGAATCCACGCCAGGGCCAGGCGCCTTCAATCCGTGATGCTGATGCACCAGTCAATGCCAGATGGCGCCATCGGGCAGAGACTCTGGCTGGTCTACCATCAGTAGATAGTCAGGAGCAAGATGACGCTGAGGGTTCGGCGCCGCGCGATAGGCCTGAATGACGTACTGGACCAGCGGGACTTCCACCCCAAACCGAAGACCTTAGGTGCCCCGCATGTACTCCTCGCGCACCATCTGCCGTTGTGCGCCAGTCAGTTGCGGATACTGCCCACCGCTAGGATCACCGATGACGCGCTGTCCTGCCGCGTGCGGGCACCCGGGTTGACTTGGCGATAGGCGCCCCACACCACCGCCGTGGTCATCCAGCACCGCGCCGCACTCGCCGGCCTGGAGGGGACTTCGGCGGACACAACCTGCGCTCGGGCTTCATCACCGAAGGGGCGCACCAAGGCTTGGCGCTGCCCGCCCTGATGGCGAATACCGATCACCGCTCGGTGGCCAGCGCGGCTGGCTACTTCCAGCAGGGCGGCGCCCAGCACAACCCGGCCGCACGGCTGCTCGACGCGGATTGAGCCCGTCCCAGGCGCGCCGCGTCCCGGCACCCACCCACGCCCTTGAAACTGTGAAAGCCATCCCAATGTTGATCGGGAGCTATCAGCTTTCCGGCCCGTGATCGGGGAAGAGTCGCAGTTCCTGCGACAACGAGCCGGCAAGTTGGCAGCGGGGAAGTCGCAGTACCACCTCACCTATCCGCCGGTCGGCACGCGCCCGGCTTGGAGATCGATGCATGGGAACGCAGCACGTAGGCCATAGGGAGCTTGTCAATTTTGCCGACGATCGGGTCAATCTGCCACGCGATAAAGCCAATGAGCTACGCGCGCAGGCGCGTGGACTGAGAGAGCGTCTGGAGACCTACCTAGGGCAGCACCCGGATTTCACCCTTCGAAAGATGATCCTTTCGGGAAGTCTGGCAAAAGGCACCGCATTGCGGTCGCTCAACGACATTGACGTGGCCTGTTACATCAGTGGGGCAGACGCCCCCAAGGACATTGGGAGGCTGCTGGAGTACTTGGCAGAGCGGCTTCGAAAGGCTTATCCAAATTTCAAGCCCGAACAAGTCAAGCCCCAGACTTACTCCGTAACAGTCTCGTTCCAAGGTTCTGGGCTGGATGTGGACGTGGTGCCGATCCTCTATGACGGCGATCCTGACTGGTATGGCAACCTAGTCAGTCAGGATGATGGCTCGTTCTTGAGAACCAGCATTCCCCGGCACCTAGAGTTTGCCAAGCGGCGTAAACAATTGCAGCCTTCGGATTTTGTGCAGGTGGTGCGCTTGGTCAAGTTCTGGGCAAGGCGCATGAAGACGGAAGTTCCCGGCTTTCGTTTCAAGTCCTTCATGATCGAGATGATCCTGGCAAAGCTGTGCGATGAGGGGCGTGATTTCTCCAACTACCCCGAAGCGCTCCAGCACTTCTTCACCTACGTGGCGCAGAGCGGCCTTCGCGAACAAATCGCATTCCAGGATTACTACCCTACCGCCATTATCGCCGCCTTCTCCGAGCCTATGCAGATCATTGATCCGGTGAACGAGAAGAACAACGTGGCCAAATTGTACGGTCACGCGCAGGTCGATGCCATTGTCGAGGCGGCATTGGATGCCGGCGACGCGATTGATGCGGCACTGGCTGCACCGACCAAGCAGGAGACCGTGCGCTACTGGCAAAAGGTCTTCGGCTCTTCCTTCCAAGCGTGAGGGCCCTATGACTGGCAGCTACACACAATCAAGCACCAGCACCTTTACGATCACTCATGCCCGCCACATGGCAGCGAAATTGGCCGCCGACCTCAAGCGTATGCAGCGCTTCTATGGGGCGCCCAGCGATGACAGAATCGCCGCTTATGAGACCGAAGTGGTTGAATTGTTGAAGGCCGGCTATCTGGACACAGTCACCTACGGTTTCAAGCGGGGTGATAACTGGATCGAGCCCACACTGCGCTACACCGCAAAAGATCTTGCAGGCATGTCCGGAATCGATGACGATCCCGGCAAGCTCCGCCCAGGCGCAGATGTATCCGGGGCGAGCTTCTACAACTACCTGACGTATTCCTCTGCCTGGTTCACGCTGTCGGCTCCTCAGCGGGAGTCATTTGAAAAGTCGCTTCCATTTCAGCGTACCGGGGCAGCCGAGCCTGGTATCAGCGGAAGCCTGGTGTCTGACCGCAGCTACTCTGCGGGTGGCAAGGCACTCGACCGCCTCAGTGTCAGGAGCTACTAATGCACTCAAAGCCAACCCTTGACGAGTTGTTTGATCAACGTCGCATCTATCCGGACATCGACGCCCGCACCCGATTGGATCGGCTGATTGGCGTGGACGATCAGAAGGCTCGCTTGTCGAAGATTCTCGGCCTGCTAGTCCACCCAGCTGGCCTGGAATTGTGGGCCAAGCGCCATCACCCAGGTGCCGCAACGCTGCTTGATTCCGTACTGCGCCGACCTCCTTTGGTCATTCTTTCCGGTGACGTCGGCTCTGGCAAAACCGAATTGGCAGAGACTATCGGTGATGCCGTGGCGCGACAGGAGAAGATTGATATCACCTTGTTCCCGCTCAGCCTGGCCACCCGAGGCAAGGGACAGGTTGGCGAGATGACCCAGCTACTCACCACAGCGTTCGACTACGCGCTGGCAGAAGCGACCAAATTGCAAGGTCGCGGAAAAAGCACCGGAGGGGTCATCTTGCTGGTGGATGAGGCCGATGCGCTGACCCAGTCTCGGGAATCGGCGCAGATGCACCATGAGGATCGAGCAGGGGTCAATGCCTTCATCAGGGGTATCGATCGTCTGGCGCAGACGAAGGTGCCCGCCGCCGTGATCATGTGCACCAATCGCCTCAACGCGCTGGATCCGGCCGTACGCCGTCGCGCCGCTGACATTTTGACCTTCAACCGTCCTGATTCAGCTCAGCGACGCTACGTCCTGGAACACCAGTTGCGACCGCTGGGTCTATCCTCCGTGCAGATCGAAGGGCTGGTAGAGGCCACTGGAGCGAAGGATGGACAAGAGGTCGGCTTCACCTACTCTGACATCACACAGCGGTTGATCCCCTCGATCGTACTAGATGCTTATCCAGACCGATCGATTGAGAGCAAACGCGCGCTTGAGATTGCTCGCCCAATGCAGCCAACGCCGGCGTTTCAGGATCATGGCTGAGATGCCTTCCCAGCACGCGCCGGGGCGCCGCTGACACTGTTTCGTGTGGCACAGCTGGCTGCCCCACCCCAGTCGCTGCTATTTCACATTGTTGACCAGGCAAGCGCCTGCTGCTGAGTGTATGGAGGTCCCAAGATGTCCCAATGGTCAATTTCACAGCTGCTTTCTTCATTGCATGAGGATGTTCAGCTGCGCCTTGCCACTGTCCGGAAGACGTTCAATCACCCAGGGTCCAAGGGGGATGCCAGTGAGAACGTGTGGATCAGCTTGCTGGATACCTACCTACCAAAGCGCTATCAAGCTGCGAAGGCACACGTGGTGGATAGTCAAGGAAATTTCAGCCAGCAGATTGATGTGGTGATTTTCGATCGGCAGTATTCACCGTTTATTTTCACCTACGAGGGTGAAATCATTGTTCCTGCCGAGAGCGTCTATGCGGTGTTCGAAGCCAAGCAGACAGCGAATGCAGAGCTGGTGGCGTACGCCCAGCAGAAGGTGGCAAGCGTTCGACAGTTGCAGCGCACTAGCCTGCCAATCCCGCACGCGGGTGGGGTCTATCCGCCAAAGGCCTTGATGCCAATTCTTGGCGGGCTGCTGACCTTTGAAAGTGACTGGAGTCCAGCGCTTGGGCCCTCCCTGGAAAGGGCACTGACCGCCAATCCCGGCGACGGGCGCTTGGACCTTGGCTGCGTTGCTGCGCATGGTCACTTCTTCTTTGACCATTCCAAGGATCGCTATCTCTTTGTGAATGAGAACAAGCCCGCGACGGCGTTCCTCTTCAAACTCATCGCCCAACTTCAGTTCAGTGGGACCGTACCGATGATTGATGTTGAGGCTTACGGCCAGTGGCTGACGAAGTGATGGCTTGGTCATGGCAGCTGTTGGGCGCGACATGAGGCATGCCTGCCCGGGTACTCCGCGCTGTTTAGCGAGGAAGCTTGCCTGAGGGAGACGCCTCTAGGCTTCACGCGCTTCGTGCCCAGCTCGAGGTGCACCGAGTGAGGTCGCTGCCTTCCGGCCCGGAGCACGGATGTTTCAACTTGGGGCGTCGCGCGATTAGCTTGTGCACAATCAGCGTCAGCGGGCCAGCGCGAGGCTGGCTGAATCTCTAGCGATGCCGCGACTATCCCTTCCTCCGAGTCCGAGTCCGAGCCCCACCTCGACCACGTGGCGGGGCCGACCTAAAGGAAGAGGTTCGCAACCTCCAATGGCCACCTCGACTGCTGCGAGAGCGGCTCGGCCACAATCATCGATAGCCTGCCGGACAAGAGCATTCCAGTCCCCACAGCATTGATTACGCTCGTTTGAACTACGCCGCCGGGCACAGCCGCTCCATTGGCTTTGCCTCAAATTAGAAGCCGTGCATTGGCGCCGCACCAAATTCATGCACTAGCGTTGTGCAATGTCCAACTACACAGCATTGGCGCGCGCGCGATTGTGGTGCAACACCGCATCGATCCATTGATTAATCAATGAGATACAGAATCATAGTTTTGCGCGTGCAACACCCGCGCTGCAGGCTCCCCCTTCAAATGGCCGCCCCAACACCGGCAGAACCGCGCTCCACAGGCCGAGCCTTTCTCACCCCGTATCCAAACGCCCTCGTGTAGGCTCGGCGCACCACTTAAGGACGGGTTTGGCGATGCGCCTGGCTGATTTTATCGAACAGAATGCGCGGGAAATCCTCGACGACGCGGTGGCATTCGCCGAAACGCAGGCGCCCGATACCGTCGAGTTCAGCGCAAAGCAACTTCGGAATCATCTTCCCCAGATTCTTCAGGCGGTCATAGACGATCTCAGATCGCCGCAGACAGACTCCCAGCAGCTCGCAAAGTCCCACGGGCTTGCACCGTTGAAACCCGGCCCCGAGTCCGCCGCGTCCTATCATGGCCGAACCCGCGCCATCGCCGGCTTTGGCCTCAACCAGATGGTGGCTGAGTATCGAGCGCTTCGGGCTTCGGTACTTCGGCGATGGGCATCCGACCAGCGGCTGGTCACTTCATCGATCGATGACATCCTTCGTTTCAATGAGGCCATCGACCAGGCGGTGGCCGAATCCCTTGCTCAGTTCTCTGCCGAGGTCGAATCCTGGCGGCAGATCTTCCTCGCGGCGCTCGGGCATGATCTCCGAGGCCCGTTGGCAGCGATCATCTTCTCGGCTGACACCCTGGCCAGTGGGCTGCAGGAACCAGCCTTGGCCAAGCAGGCCGAGCGGATCATCAACGGCAGCATGCGCATGAACAAGCTGCTGGACGACCTGCTGGCTTACAGCCGCAGCAAGCTGGGCGATGGGATGGCCATTCATCCGGTGGACTGCGATCTTGCCCAATCGCTTGGCGAGGAAGTCGAATTGCTTCGCGCTGCCCTGCCCCACGTCCCCATCACGTATGAAGTTGAAGGCGATGCCCGCGGTTGCTTCGATGCCTCTTCGTTGCGCGAGGCGGTTCACAACCTCACAACCAACGCTGCAAAGTACGGCGAACACGGCACCGATGTGCGGATCAGCCTTGAGGGCCTCGCCGACCAGATCCTGATCACGGTGAGCAACACGGGGGCCGAACTGTCCGACGAAGCGTTCAACAGCCTGTTCGATCCTTTGCGCCGAGGCTCGCTCAACGCGTCACAGGGAGAACACGCGAGCCTTGGCCTCGGCCTGTTCCTGGTGCGGGAAATCTGCCACGCGCACCGCGGCACTGTCCATGGACGATGGCGTGATGGACGCACCTCATTCGTCATCACGCTCCCGAAGAATGCTGATTGAGGCGACCGCCCTTGCGACGGCACTACAGGAACCTGTGCATCACGAAGACATCGACCAACCCGCGCTGGCCATGCCGGAAGGCCTCCGGCAGCGTTCCAACCACCGCAAACCCCAGCTTCCGGTACAGCGCCACCGCCGGGCCGTTGGTGCTGACCACGTAATTGAACTGCATGGCCAGGAACCCTTCCGCCCTCGCCCGCTCCAGGCTGTGTTCCACCAGGGCTCGGCCCACGCCCCGCCCCTGTGTCGCGGCGTCGACCACATACGTGGCGCTGGCCACATGCGCCCCAAGGTCCGGGAAATTCGGGCCCATCTTGTACATGCCCACAACCCGGCCCTCCAGCACAGCTACATGAGGTGCCTGGGCCTGGAACCAATGCGCGCGAAACGTCTCGACGGCGAAAGAGCCAGCAAAGGGCAGTGCATCCTGCGTCGCAATGGCTTGCTTGAACATGCCCCACATCACGTCGAAATCGCCTGCACGGGCGGGCCGGATATCCATGCGACTCCTGCAGATCTGTGGTGGTGACCAGGCCGGACACTACCAGAATCCAACGCCTGCTCCGTAGCTGCTTCACGCGCCACCGCCATCGGCTCGGCAATAGTTGCAGATATTCCGGCCTTCAGAGCAGTAGATGCCCCCTGTTTCCGCGCACATCCCGCACCGGCTTCGACGGTGGCGTGTTCCTGCCTGCGTCCTGCTGGGCATCTACCTGCTGTACCTGCTGGCCGGCAACATCTTCCTCAACACACCGCTGTTCGACCAGGTCACCAACCGCAAGCCGCACAAGTTCGTGATGACCACTGGGCCGGCCATTACCGTGCTGCCAGGCCATGTCATCGCCTGGAACGTGCACATGCGCGGCCATGTGAACCACACGGTCTACGTGCTGCACGCCGACCGCGCCAGCGCTCGCTTGGCGGTGCTGCCCCTGTTCCAGCGCGAGGTGCGGGTGCCCCGGCTGCAGGCCACCGGGGTTTCGGCCGAGATCAGCCGCGTGGAAGAGGCCATCCCGCCACCGCCGCGCAGCGACCGGGGCTGGACCCTGCGCTTCGACGCCATCCACAGCGATAGTATCCGCAGCGTACGTTTCGGCAAGCTGCTGATCATCGGCCAGGGCCAGGGCACGGTGGGCTTCCTCAAGCAGCTGCGCGGCGGGCCGTCGGAACTGTTCGAATCCGAGGTTGCATTCAGCGATGCCGACACCAGCTTTGACGGCGTGCAGCTGTTGGGCGACATGTATCTCACCGCGCGCTTCAGCTATCCGCGCCATTATCGGGACCAGGCGCCCGGCCTGGCCAAGTTGAAGCTGCTGCATGCCCAGCTCGAGGTCGATGCCCGCAGCCAGGGCCTGCGCATGGACACCAATGCCACAACGCCGAAGATCTCCAGCGCACCAGTGCCCGGACGGCTGCAGGCCGCACTCCACCTGATCGATGGCCAACTGCAGCCCGGCGACCACGCGCTGTGGCAGGTGCCGCTCTACCTGGGCGACGGCGCCCCCGATCGCGGCATGCTGGCGCTGCAACTCAATGTGGCCAGGGATCTGCGCCTGCAGGCCCGCTTGCCGCCAAAGTCCGGTTCAGGCAGCGAGGTGGATGCCGATCTGCATATCAGTGGCCGGGACATTCCTTTCCAACAGCCCGCACTGCTGCTGGAACGCAGCTCTGGCACAGTGCGCGGCGAATGGACGTTCACCTCGCTCAACTGGATCCCTGCCCTGTTCGTGCGCAAGCCGTGGCTGCAGCTGGATGGCGGCGGCACGCTGAAGGCAGACCTGCGCCTTCGCAACGGCGAGCTGACCGAAGGCAGCACCGTGGACATTCCTGCGGCCGAAGCCGTGGCCGAGGTGGCAGGTGTGCGCTTGGCGGGCACGGCCAGCGCCCACGGCGAACTGAAGGCCGGCACGCCCAGCCAGGCGCGGCTGGCCGTCCGGTTGCCCCGCTTCACCGCGCGGCCAAGCGATGCCAAGGACGTACGCCTGTTCGACGGCCGGGATCTGGCCTTGGACCTGACCGGCGACGGCCGCCTGCAGGAACTGCGCAAAGGCGTCCGCGCGCAGCTACGCTTCAGTGAAGCCACCATCCCGGATCTGACCGCATACAACCGCTACCTGGGCTCGCCCCAGGTGCGACTGCTCCGTGGCACCGGCACCGTCAGCGGTGACGCGACCCTCGATACCGACGGGCGCGTCGGCCATGGCACGGCCCGGCTGTTGGGGCGCAACGCCAGCGCCAGGGTTGCGGGGCTGGACATGGGCGGCGATATCGACGTCAACGCAACCCTGCGCCGCGGTGACTTCAGCCAGCGTCATTTCGATCTGTCCGGCACCACGGTCGAGCTGCGCAACGTGCAGGTGGCGGGCACGCAGGGCTCGACGGCATGGAAAGGCCGCGTGGACTTCAAGCGTGGGCGCATCGATGCGCAGTCGCCGTTCCAGGTGGATGCGACCACGGACCTGGATCTCAGCGATGCACGACCGTTGCTGGCGCTGTTCGCAGAGCGCACCGATTACCCGCGCTGGACCTTGTCCCTGCTGGATTCCGGCCAGGTGCAGGCCCAGGCGACGCTGCGCTGGCGTCCGGGCCATCTGGTCATCGACGGGCTGCAGGCCGAGAACGATCGCCTTTCGGTGCGCGCGCGGCTGGATCTGCTGGACCAGCGCAAGCGCGGCGATCTCTACCTGCGCTGGGGGCTGCTGGGCGCAGGGATCGAGCTGGACGGTGACCGGCGCCAATGGCATCTGGCCAAGGCACGCGAATGGTTTGACCAGCAGCCTTCCCTGCTGCCCGCGGGCCAGGGCACGGGCGCCGTCGGCTCTTCGGACTGAAGGCAATCGCCTGCATCCATTGGCGGCCCCGGTGCGTATACACCGACGCCCCAATCGACGAGTTGCACGCAATGAACAAGCGCACACAGGCCTATGGCCTTCTGGGATGGGGGGCGATCACCTTCGCCGCCGCCGCACTGGGCGCGTGGGCCTCGACGTCCGCCGCCAGCTTCTATGCCACGCTCGTCCTGCCGGCATGGGCGCCGCCTGCCGGTCTGTTTGGCCCGGTATGGACCCTGCTGTACGCCATGATGGCGATTGCGGCGTGGCTGGTCTGGCGGGAGCGCGGCTGGCGCGGCGCGCGGCCTGCGCTGTGGCTCTATCTGGTGCAGCTGGCCATCAATGCACTGTGGAGCTGGCTGTTCTTCGGCTGGAAGCTGGGCGCCCTCGCCTTCGTCGACATCCTGGTGCTGGTGGCGCTGGTGTGCGCGACGATGCTCGCGTTCGTGCGCGTCCGCACGATGGCAGCCATACTGCTGCTGCCCTATCTGGCCTGGATTTGCTTCGCCTCGGCGCTCAACTTCGCAGTCTGGCGTGCCAACCCCGGGCTGCTGTGATAGCGCGCCGCATCGCTTACGCCTGGGCCACGACCTGTGGGCGCCAGTTCCTCAACAGCGCCGGCTTGAACGCCTGCTGCCCGCAGCCGGTGGGGCAACGCACCACACGCGCCGACGAATGGCTGACCAGCCCTTGTCCTTCTTCGGCCTTGAACACCGTCTCGCAGGACAGGCAACGGGCCACCAGCGAATACAGGTGCAGCAACCGGCCACTGGCGGGGTCCTGCAGGGCATCCACATCCAGCAGTTCGAACTGGCAACTGTCAGCCAGCATGCGGTACGGCGTAGAAGGCAGGGTCTGCAGGTTCACGGGCGTGGTATCCGACGGAAGTCGAGCCACCCTAGGGCAGCCGCTGTCGAGCCGGCGTGCAGCGCAGATGCACTGGCCGCGAAGCCGGCAGAGACGCCTGCCGCATGCGCATCGCTGCTTGTATGAAGAATTCAGTTTCAGATGGAGGACACGCCACATGCACAGGGAGGTAGGCGGATACGCTCTTTTGCTTCACCATCCATGGTTACCGGATACACCGCTGGGTCGTTCCTGCCCTTCACGAATGATGAGTCCCGCCCTTGATGCCTTCTGCTGAGCCCACGCACGACGCTGCCCTGTCGCGTTGCGCGCGCGAACCGATCCATACCCCCGGCGCGATCCAGCCGTACGGTGTGCTTCTGGTGGTGGAACCGCACTCGCTGCAGGTGCGTGAGCGCGCCATCAGCCACCCCGCCCTGCTGCAGCAGTTCGGCGAGCCGTTGATGCAACACGTCGCCGAGGTGATGGGTGGCGTGCTGGCGCCGTTCCAGGCGGTGTTGCAGCAGGCCACGGTTGGCAGCAGCGCACACGTGGGCGCGGTGCATCTGGATGGCCATGGCCGCCACCAGCTGCTCGTGCACCGGTCTGCAACCGACCTTCTGGTTGAACTGGAGGCGCCGGTTCCGGGCCAGCCCGGTTCGCTGGAAGAGCTGTACCCGGCGATCCGCGAGCTGATGTCCGGCATCGAGACCGCCACGACGGTGGAAGACCTGTGCAGGCTGGCCGCCGCGCATGTGCGACGCCTCACCGGCTTCGACCGCACCCTGGTCTACCAGTTCGATGCAGGCTGGAATGGCACGGTGGTGGCCGAGGACGGCAACGGCCTGCTGCCATCCTATCTGGACCTGCGCTTCCCCGAATCGGACATCCCCGCCCAGGCGCGTGAGCTGTACCGCCGCAACCGGGTGCGCCTGATTGCGGACAGCGATTACACCCCTGCACCGCTGCTGCGCGCGGAAGCGCATCGCGACGCGCCGCCCACCGACCTGAGCCTGGCCGTGCTGCGCAGCGTCTCGCCCGTGCACCTGCAGTACATGCGCAACATGGGCACCGGGGCATCAATGTCGGTGTCGCTGGTGCACGAAGGGCGGCTGTGGGGCCTGGTGTCCTGCCACGCGGTGCAGCCGCGCCGCCTGCCGTACCACGTGCGTACGGCCTGTGAGTTCATGGGCCAGATCCTGTCACTGCAGATCGCGCTGAAGGAGCGCGCGCGCGCGATCGAGGAACGCGTGGCCCGTCGCTCGGTGCTGGTCAAGCTGCTGGCACGCATGGCCGGGGACGAAGAGTTCATGGCGGCGCTGCGCCACGATGAGGCCAGCCTGCTGTCGCTGACCGGCGCGGCCGGCGCGGCCATCGTGCACAAGGGGGACTGCATGCGCGTGGGGCAGTGCCCGCCCCCCAGCGAGGTGCTGGCCCTGGCCGACTGGCTGGCCAACCAGCACGCCGGGCAGGAAATGTACTGCACCGATCATCTCGCCGCCGACTGGTCGCCTGCCGCGTGCCTGACCGACGTGGCCAGTGGCCTGCTGGCGGTGTCGATCTCGCAGCTCCATCACAGCTACCTGATGTGGTTCCGGCCGGAGGTCGTGCGCACCGTGCGCTGGGGGGGCGACCCGCGCAAGACCGAGGCACCCGGCGTGGCCCTGTCGCCGCGCAACTCGTTCGAGGCGTGGAAGGAGACCGTGCAGCAGCGCAGCCTGCCGTGGAGTGATGCCGACTGCGATGCCGCGCACGAAATGCGCACCGCCATTGTCGACATCGTGCTGCGCAAGGCCGAGGAAATGGCGGAGCTGAACGAACAGCTGGTGCGCAGCAACAAGGAACTGGAAGCGTTCTCGTATTCGGTCAGCCACGACCTGCGCGCTCCCTTCCGCCACATCGTCGGCTACTCGGAGCTGCTGGGCAGCTCTGCGGGCGAGCGCCTCAACGACACCGAACGCCGCTTCCTCGACACCATCGTGGAATCGGCGAAATCGGCCGGCACGTTGGTGGATGACCTGCTCAGCTTCTCGCAGATGGGCCGCTCGACGGTGGGCAGGGTGCGGCTGGACATGGCTGCGCTGGCCGAGGACGTACGCAGGACGTTGGCCCTGGACTATGCCGGCCGCGAGGTGCAGTGGACGCTGGCGCCGCTGCCGGAAGTCGAGGCCGATCCGACCATGCTGCGCCTGGTCTGGCAGAACCTGCTGGGCAACGCGATCAAGTTCACCCGCGAGCGCGAGCAGGCGGTTATCGAGGTCGGCCACGAACGCAACGACGACGAAGACCATTTCTTCGTGCGCGACAACGGCTGCGGCTTCGACATGCGCTACGTGGACAAGCTGTTCGGCGTGTTCCAGCGCCTGCATCACGTCGAGGAATTCGAAGGCACCGGCATCGGCCTGGCCAATGTGCGCCGCATCATCGGCCGCCACGGCGGCCGCACCTGGGCCGAGGGCGAACCCGGCAAGGGCGCCACGATCCATTTCACCCTACCCCGTTCCACAGGAGATCACCCATGAGGGACCTGCGGCCGATCCTCCTGGTCGAGGACAGCCCCAAAGACGCCGAGCTGACGATGGCCGCGTTGTCACGCTGCCAGCTGCTGAACGACGTCATCCACGTGCGCGATGGCGCCGAGGCGCTGGAGTACCTGCGCTGCGAAGGCAAGTTCGCCGGCGCCATGCACGGCGGCCCGGTCGTGGTGCTGCTGGACCTGAAGCTGCCCAAGGTCAATGGCCTGGAAGTGCTCGAACAGGTCCGTGGCGACGCGCAGCTGAGCAGCACCCCGATCGTGATGCTGACCTCCTCGCGCGAGGAACAGGATCTGGTGCGGAGCTACGAACTGGGCGTCAATGCATTCGTGGTCAAGCCGGTCGATTTCAAGGAATTCTTCGATGCCATCCAGGGGCTGGGCATGTTCTGGGGCATCACCAACCAACCACCGCCGCACCGGCCCAACGGTTCGGGGCAGCACCATGCGTGATGGATCGCGCCGCAGTGAGCGCCTGCGCATCCTCATGCTGGAGGACAGCGCGCTTGACGCGGAGCTGATCAGCGCACAGCTGCAGCGCGCAGGCCTCGACTTCGAGGCCGAGCGGCTGTGGACCCGCAATGCGTTCATCGAGGCGATCGACAATCGCCCCTTCGACATCATCCTGGCCGACCACGTACTGCCCGGATTCGATGGCGATGCCGCCCTTGCGCTGGCGCGCGAGCGCATCCCGCACACGCCTTTCATCTTCGTCTCCGGCACCCTGACCGAAGAGCTGGCCGTGCAGGCCTTGACCCGCGGCGCACGCGACTATGTGGTGAAGCAGCGCCTGCAGCGCTTGCCGGATGCCATCCGTCGCGCGCGGCAGGAAGCCCACGAGCGCAACCAGCTGGTGCAGGCGCAGGCTGCGCTCAATGAGAGCCAGGCGCAGCTGCAGCAGGTGACCGACGCCGTTCCGGCGCTGATCGCCCGGCTCGACAAGGACCACCGCTACCGCTTCGCGAACAAGGCGTTCCTGGATTGGCATGGCGTGAGCCAGGCCGAATTGCTGGGACGCCTTGCCCGCGATGTCAGCGGCATCAGCGCCTTCGAACGTGCCCTCCCCAGCCTGGAACGCGTGCTGCAGGGCGAGCGCACCAGCTTCCAGGTCGAGCTCGTGCATCGCAGCGGCCAGTCACGATTCGTGCAGATGGACTGCGTGCCGGAGCATGCCGCCGATGGCAGCGTGGCCGGCTACATCTGCATGGGCAGCGACGTATCGGTGTTGAAGCAGGCCGAACTGGCCCTGCGTGAGGACAACCAGGCCCTGGAGCAGCAGGTGCAGGCGCGCACCGCCGAACTGCGGGCCAGCAAGCGGCGGCTGCAGGCGATCTTCGAATCCAGCTTCCAGCATCAGGTGTTGCTGGATCTGTCCGGGCGCGTGGTCGATGCCAATGACGCCTCATTGGCCGCCGTGCTGGCGGACAAGAAGGACATTGTCGGCCAGCGCTTCGGCGAATCCCTGTGGTTCGCCAACACCAACGGCGTCGGCGCGGTGGTTGACCAGGCCGTCGCCGCGGCGGCGCAGGGTCGCAACTCGCTGCATTCCCTCGAGCTGGAGCTGCCCACCGGCCGGCGCAGCTTCGATGTCTCGCTGCGCCCGCTGCTGGACGCCGACGGCGTGGCCACCGCCGTGGTATCGGAGGCGGTGGAAACCACTGCGCGGCGGCAGGCCGAGCATGCGCTTCGCCAGTCGCAGAAGATCGAGGCGGTCGGCCAGCTCACCGGCGGCATCGCGCATGATTTCAACAACATCCTGACGGTGATCTCGGGCAACATCGAGCACGCCATGCTGCTCAGCGAACGGGCCGGCGAAGCCGGCGCGATGGCCAGCCGTGCCCTGGACAATGCCCTGAAGGGGGTTGGCCGTGCCGCCAGCCTCACCCAGCGCCTGCTCGCCTTTGCCCGGCGCCAGCCGCTGCACAGCCAGGCAGCCAACCTCAACGAGTGCCTGCTGGACATGCAGGACATGCTGCGGCGGGCGCTGGGCGAACTGGTGCAACTGGACATCCGCACCGCCGAGGACATCTGGTGCGTGGAGATCGACATCAGCCAACTGGAAGCGTCGGTGCTGAACCTGGCGGTCAATGCGCGCGACGCGATGCCGCACGGCGGCCGCTTGGTGATCGAAGTCGACAACAGCCACCTCGACCACGACTACGCCGCATTGTTCCCGGATGCTTCCCCCGGCGAGTATGTGATGCTGCGGGTGCGCGACAACGGCCACGGCATGGACGCGGCCACCCTGGCGCGCGTGTTCGAGCCGTTCTTCACCACCAAGCAGGTCGGCCGCGGCACCGGGCTCGGCCTGTCGATGGTGCACGGCTTCGTCAAGCAGTCCGGTGGCCACGTGCTGATCGATTCGGTGGAAGGCGGCGGTACCAGCATCACCATGATGTTCCCGCGCTCGCCTCTGGCGCTGCCGTGCGAGGCTCGCGTCCCGCAGACGGGCCTGGCCGGCTACTCGCCACGCGAGGAAACCGTGCTGGTGGCCGAGGACAACGACGATGTCCGTGCGCATACAGTCGATGCGCTGCGCCTGCTGGGCTACCGCGTGCTGGAAGCGCACGACGGCCCCTCGGCGTTGCGGCTGCTGGAACGGCCGGACACCAAGGTCGACCTGCTGTTCTCGGACGTGGTGATGCCGGGCATGTCCGGCTGGGAGCTGGTGCGTGAGGTGCGTGAACGCTGGCCGGCAATCGCGGTCCTGTTCACGTCAGGCTATCCACGCGACCACGATGCGGTTGGCGCGCTGGGGCGTGCAGCCGCCCTGCTGCCAAAGCCATTTACCCGCAGTGACCTTGCGCTGGCAGTGCGCACCGCGCTGGAGGCTGCGCCGCGCTGAGGTCAGGCGGACGCATCGCGCATGCCTGCCGCGATCCGGTTGATATCCGCGCACTCGATCGTGGCCGGCGGGTTTTCTCTTCCGGCCAGGGCGATCATGGCCATGCCCAGCGCCAGGTTGCTGGTCATCAGCGAGGGCGCGAGCGCACCGGCCAGTTTCATCAACGGTGCGCCGCCCCAGTACAGGGGTTTCAACAGGGCATGCCGGGTACCTGTCCCCGGCACCGGCCGGACCCCACCCGGACGCAGCATCACCGCGCGCAGCGGCAGCGCCTGCAACGCCCGCTCGGTCTCGCCCTTCACCCGCAGCGGCATCAGCCGGCTTTGCGGGTCCGCGCCTGCGCCGGAGACATACAGGAACGACCCCTGCGGATTCACCGCAGCCCAGGCGCGGGCCACTGCCAGTGTGGTCTCCAGGGTCACGCGCCGGTACTCGGCCTCGGCAGTGCCAACCGGTGGCGCACCGGCACAGTAGAAGCATGCGTCGTACCCGGCCAGTTCATCACGCTGCGCGTCGATGTGCAGGAAGTCCGGGACCACCCGTTCGCTGCCGGGTCCGCGCAGGCTGCCCGGGCGCCGCACCAGCGCGGTCAAGCCGGCAACCTGCGGCGAGCGCTGGCAGGCCAGGGCAACGCCCTGCCCCACCAGGCCTGCAGCGCCGGTCAGGAGAATCCGCAATGTCCGTGCCTGAGCCATGGCCAGGGCCGCGCTAGAGTTTCACGAACCGCTGGATCTTGCGCGCCAGCCACCCGCTGAACACCAGCGGTGCATCCAGCGCCGACACGCAGATGCACGGCACCCCCGGCGCGGTCACCGGCTGATGCTCCACGTCTTCATCCAGGTCCGCCACGTCGCCGGGTGCGAACAGCCCCAGCGCATCGTTGTAGGAACCGCGCAGGATCTGGGTCAGCTCGCTGCGGCCATGGCTGTGCATGGGCAGGCATTTGCCCGGGGCGATCTTCAGCATGATCAGCGAAGGCATCTGCTCGGCACGGATGCAGTGCACGCCGGGTGCCATCCAGCGCCAACGCAATCCACTGAGCGATGCCCCGAAGTAGGGGTGCAGCGAGGCAGGCAGATGGTCCGGGTCGGCCTCGGGCCGCTCCTTCGGCACGGGACGCGCGGCCTGGTCCATGGCAATCGGCATTTCCGCAGCCAGCTGCATCAGCATGGCCTCGCGCAGCTGTTCGCGGCGTGGATCAGGCGCGGGCGGCTGGGTCTGCTCGAGCAGCACCGAGCCGATTGCCTCGGCCTCGCGCAGGCGCTGGCGGCAGTGCGGGCACTGCTCCAGGTGCGTACCAGCGACCACGCTCAGTGGCGTGGGCAGCGCGCCTGCGGCATAGCTCATCAACGTCGATTCGTGCAGGTGGTGGCGCGGGTTCACAGCGCACCTCCCACTTTGGCCTGCAGCTGCAGGAACGCGCGCCGCAGATGCGACTTGACCGTGCCCAAGGGCATGCCGATCGCCTCGGCGATCTCGCTGTGGCTCTTGGCCTCGAAATAGGACATGCGCACCAAGCGCGCCTGCACGGCGGGCAGTTCGTTGATGCGCTGGCGCAGCCGGGCCTGGTCGGCAAACTGTTCGGCGCTGCTGCGTTCGATCACATCCAGGGTTGCTGCGTCCTCGACGGCTGCCTGCACCTGCATCCAGCTGCGCTCGCGGCGGATGCGGTCAATGTGCAGGTTACGGGCGATGCGATACAGCCATGTGCTCAGCGCACCCTGCGCGGGATCGAAGTCGGCCGCGCGCAGCCATAGCCGCAGCAGGCTCTCCTGCGCCAGTTCCTCGGCCACCGCGTCAGGCACGCCCAGGCCCCGCAGGTATACGCACAGCCGCGGCATGAAGTAATCATAGATCCGCATGAAACAGTCGCGGTCACGAAGCCGTGCCACGCCGTCCATGTCACCGGCCCAGTTCGTCGGCTCGCTGCTCGGCTGCTGGGAACTGGACACGATGCGTGCGGTATCGAAGTTGAGGGGGTTGCTGGCGGCGTCAGGGTACATCGGCGTTCGCGGCGGGCGGGTGAAGGTCTGTCCTCTGTACGCGCAGGGGCCGTGATTGGATGCAGCCGCTGCAGACGCATCCAACCGCCCATCCCCGCCGTATGACCTCAGCCCTCCTTTCCCGGATGAACGCGATGCGTACCGCCTGGCTGCTGCTGTGCCTGCCCCATGCCGCGCTGGCCGCGCCCTGGCTGCGAAGCGAGGGGGTAGCAACGTCGTCGCGCGGCGACCTGCTCTACCGCGAGGTGCACTGGCGACGCGATGCGGCCGAGGGTGCCGAGCGCTGGGTGCTGTACCAATGCGCGGACGGGCGGCCTTTCGCCCGCAAGCACCTGCCGGCCAGCGCGGACCCACAGGCGCGCGGCTATACCCTGGAGGACCGGCGCAGCGGCCAGAAGGCCGACGTCGAGGCCGCCAGCGGCAGGGTCTCGATCGCGTGGAAGGAGGATGCCGGCAGCCCACCGGTGCAGCGCGAGCTCGACCTGCCGACCGGCGCGGTCATCGACGCAGGGTTCGACGCGGCGGTGCGCCTGCATTGGCAGGCGCTCATGCGCGGCGAGCGTGTGACCCTGCCCTTCCTGGTCCCAGCGCGGCAGCGCTACTTCCCGGTGCAGGTAAGGCGCATCGGCCCGCAGCGCTGGCAGGGGACCGATGCGCAGTCGATCGAGGTCAGCCTGGACACCTGGTACGGCGGCATCGCGCCACGCCTTGCGCTGGTATATGCCAGCGCTGACCAGCGCCTGCTGGAGTTCCGTGGCACCAGCAACCTGCGCGATCAACGCGGTGCCTATCCACAGGTGACGGTGCGCTTCATCGCCGCAGCGGCTGGTCGCCCCGCCAGCGAATGGCAGCAGGCCTGGGCGCAGCCGCTGACAGATCGCTGCACCGTTACGGCCAGGTGAAATCCAAATTTCCTGCCGCGCTCCGCATCCAGTGGGCCTTCTGCCGCGTAGAGGTAGACACGAAACCCGCCGAGATCCGCCATGGCCTCTGTAGCGCCCCTCCCCCGTCGACGCTGGCGCCTGCTGCGCACGCTGCAGCGCTGGTTCGATACCGGCAACGCCGCAGAGGCCACCGGCGAGCGGCCGGGGCGGATCGACTGGGTGCGCGCCGTGCCCTTCGCGCTGATGCACCTGGCCTGCATCGCAGTGATCTGGGTGGGCATCTCGTGGACAGCGGTGATCGTGGCTGCAGCACTCTATGCGGTGCGCATGTTCGCCATCACGGCGTTCTACCACCGCTACTTCTCGCATCGCACCTTCCAGGCATCGCGGCCGGTGCAGTTCGTGTTCGCGGTGATAGGCGCCTCCAGCGTACAGCGCGGGCCGCTGTGGTGGGCCGCCCACCATCGCCACCACCACCGTCACGCCGACCAGCCGCTGGACCCGCACTCCCCCCGTGAGGGCGGCTTCTGGCGCAGCCACATGGGCTGGTTCCTGACCCGCGAGGCCTTTGCCACCGACCTGTCGCGGGTGCCCGACCTGGCGCGCTACCCGGAGCTGCGCTGGCTGGACCGCTTCGATACGGCTGTGCCGGTACTGCTGGCCGCAGCGCTGTATGCACTGGGCGCCGGGTTGGAGCGCTGGGCGCCAGGCTTGCATACCTCCGGCTCGCAATTGCTGGTGTGGGGCTTCTTCATCTCCACCATCGTGCTGTTCCACGCCACGGTCACCATCAATTCGCTGGCCCATCGCTTCGGTCGCCGCCGCTTCGAGACCCGCGATGACAGCCGCAACAATCTCTGGCTGGCGCTGCTCACCTTCGGCGAAGGCTGGCACAACAACCACCACTTCTTCCCGGGCACCGTCCGCCAGGGCTTCCGCTGGTGGGAAGTGGACCTGACCTGGTATGGACTGCGCGCGATGGCGGCGCTTGGGCTGGTCAAAGGGCTCAAGCCGATTCCCGGGTGGGTGCTGGCCAAGGCGAGGTACTGACATGCGCATCGCGATCATCGGTTCGGGCATTGCCGGACTGGCCAGCGCCTGGTGGCTGGACGGCGAACACGACGTCACGCTGTTCGAGGCCAACGACTATCTGGGCGGCCATACCCACACCCACGACGTGCGGGTGGATGGCGTCCGCATGGCGGTGGACACCGGCTTCATCGTGTTCAATCCCCAGCACTACCCGCTGCTGACCGCACTGTTCGACGAGCTGGGCGTAGCCTCGCAGCCGACCACGATGAGCTTCTCGATGCACAGCGAGCGCAGCGGCGTGGAGTACAACGCCACCTCGCTGGATGGCCTGTTCTGCCAGCGCCGCAACCTGGTGTCGCCGCGGTTCTGGGGCATGCTGGCCGACCTGCGCCGGTTCTACCGCGATGCCCCCCTGTTGCTGGCAGAAGACGAGGGCCCAACGTTGGGGCAGTACCTGCGCAGCCAGCGCTACGGCGATGCCTTCATCGACGAGCACCTGCTGCCGATGGCCTCCGCGCTGTGGTCGTCCCCGACGGCGACGGTGATGGACTTCCCGGCGCGCTATCTGGCCCAGTTCATGGCCAACCACCAGATGCTGCAGATGACCGGGCGTGCACCGTGGCGGGTGGTGAGCGGTGGATCGGCCCGCTATGTCGATGCCCTGCGCGCCCGCTGGCGGGTGCATGAGCGGCTGGAGTGCCCGGTACAGTCGGTCGAGCGCATGCCGTGGGGCGCTCGCGTGCACAGCGCGGCCGGCGTGGAAGGCTTCGATGAGGTCATCCTGGCCTGCCACAGCGACCAGGCCCTGGCGCTGCTGCGTGACGCCGACCCCATCGAACGCGACGTGCTCGGCGCCATCCGCTACCAGGCCAACGAAGCGGTGCTGCACACCGACGCGTCATTGCTGCCGCGCAACCGCAAGGCGTGGGCGGCATGGAATGCCCATGTGCCCCGCGACCCTGCCGCGCCCTGCACGGTCAGCTACTGCATGAACCAGCTGCAGGGCCTGCCCGGCAGCACGCCCCTGGTGGTCACGCTCAACCGCAGCGAGGCAATCGACCCGGGCAAGGTGCTGCGCACCCTGCATTATGCGCACCCGGTGCACGACCATGCCGCAGTGCGCGCGCAACAGCGCTGGGCCGAGCTGCAGGGCCGCCGCCACACCTGGTTCGCAGGCGCCTATTGGGGCTGGGGCTTCCATGAGGACGGCATCCGCAGCGCCCGTCGCGTGGTCGATGCACTGCGCACCTGTGAACCGCACCACGTCATGGCGGCTCCCGGCGAGGTGGCCGCATGAGCGCCAGTGCGCTCTACTTCGGGCAGGTGGCGCACCGCAGGCACCTGCCACACCCGCATGCGTTCCGCTATCCGATCGCACAGCTGCTGCTCGACCTGGATGAACTCGACAGCGTGTTCGCCGGGCGCTGGCTGTGGTCGATCAATCGCCGCAATCTGGCCGAGTTCCGTCGCAGCGATTACTTCGGCGATCCCGCGCGGCCCTTGGCCGATGCAGTGCGCGACCACGCTGCATCAACCCTGGGCTACCGGCCCACCGGCCCGGTCCGCCTGCTCACCCATCTGCGCTTCGCCGGTCACGTGTTCAACCCGGTCAGCTTCTACTACTGCTACCGGGCCGATGGCAGCACGCTGGACTGCATCGTCGCCGAGATCACCAACACACCCTGGAAGGAACGTCACGCCTACGTGCTGCCGGTCGCAACGGCCACGCAGGAAGGCACCTCGCTGCGCTGGCGGTTCGACAAATGCTTCCATGTCTCGCCCTTCATGCCGATGGATTGTCATTACGACTGGCGGTTCAACTGCCCTGATGAGGACCTGCGCGTGCACATGCAGGTCTGGCGCGACGGCGCGCGCCAGTTTGATGCCACCCAGGTCATGCAACGACACCCCCTGGATGGCCGCGGGCTGGCCCGCGTCCTGGCCTGCTATCCACTGATGACCACCCAGGTGGTGGCCGCCATCCACTGGCATGCGTTGCGGCTGTGGCTGAAACGCAATCCCGTACACGACCACCCTACCCTTGCCGAGAAACCGCGATGAATTCGATGATTCCTTCGGTCGCGCTGCCGCGCCCCGGCGCATTGGATGCCTTCCTGCGCCGCCGCCTGCTGGCCCAGCTCGCCCCGATGCGCGACGGCCGCCTGTGCGTGCGCGACGCGCTGGGCGAAGTCTGGTTGGGCGATGCCCGCGGTGAGCTGCATGTCACCGTCACCATCGAGGACCCGGCGTTCTATCGCAAGGTGGCGGCCCAGGGCAGCGTTGGCGCCGGCGAAAGCTACATCCATGGCGAATGGCGCTGTGACGACCTGGTCGCCCTGATACGGCTGCTGGTGCGCAACCGCGATCTGCTCGACAGCATGGAACACGGCCCGGCGCGCGTGGGAGGCTGGCTGCTGCGCGGCTGGAACCGCCTGCGCCGCAACAGCCGCGAAGGCAGCCGCCGCAACATCGCCGCGCACTATGACCTCGGCAACGACTTCTTCGCCCTGTTCCTGTCACCGGACCTGATGTATTCCTCGGCCCTGTTCGCCGAAGAAGGCGAGTCGCTGGAGTCCGCCTCGCGGCGCAAGCTGGACCGCATCTGCCAGCAGCTGCAGCTCAAGCCGGGCGACCGCGTGGTGGAGATCGGTACCGGCTGGGGTGGTTTTGCGCTGCACGCGGCGCAGCACTACGGCTGCCACGTCACCACAACCACGATCTCCGCCGAGCAGCATGCACTGGCCAGAGAGCGCGTCCGCGTCGCCGGGCTGCAGGACAAGGTCACGCTGTTGATGCAGGACTACCGCGACCTGCAGGGCCAGTTCGACAAGCTGGTATCGATCGAGATGATCGAAGCCATCGGCGCCGAATACCTGGACACCTACATGGCAACGCTGCAGCGCCTGCTCAAGCCCGATGGTGTCGCCCTGCTGCAGGCCATCACCATCGAAGATCACCGCTACGAGCAGGCACGGCGCAGCGTCGACTACATCAAGCGCTATGTGTTTCCGGGCAGCTTCATTCCGTCGATCAACGCGATCATGGCGGCCAAGACCCGATCCAGTGACCTGCAGCTGGTCGCCCAGCAGGATTTCGGTCACTCCTACGCACTGACCCTGCGCGCCTGGCGCCAACGCTTCCTTGCCCAGCTGCCCGCTGTGCAGGCACAGGGCTTTGATACGCGCTTCTGCCGGATGTGGGAGTTCTACCTGGCCTATTGCGAGGGCGGCTTCCTGGAGCGTTCGATCGGCGTTTCGCATCTGCTGCTGGCGCGCCCCGGGCATCGTCCCGCTGGCGCATCGGGTCAAGGCGGCTGAGGTGCGCCGGTTCTGGGCCAATCTGCTTGGCAACCAGCTGGTCTGGCTGTGCGCCGTGGCCGGCGCCGGGCGCGGCTGGCAATTGCCGGCGCTGCTGGCAGCGTCGCTCTACATCGGCAGCCAGCTGCTGACCTCGCCGCAACCTCGGCTGGATCTTCGGCTGATGCTGTTGGCGCTGGCCTGCGCGTGGCTGGTCGACGCCAGTGCCGCCGCCAGCGGCACCGTGCGCTACGCCGCGGCCCCGCTGGGCTGGACGCCGCCCCTTTGGATCATGGCGTTGTGGGCCGCGTTTGCGATGACGCTGACCACTTCGATGCGCTTCCTGCTGCGCCACCCTGCCCTGCCAGCCGCGTTCGGCCTGCTGCTGGCCCCGCTGGCCTATCTCTCCGCAGCGCGCGGTTTCGATGCGGTTCGATTCACTGCGCCGCTCTGGCAGGGCCTGCTGGTGCTGGGGGTGGGCTGGAGCATCGCGCTTTCGCTGCTGTGCATGGCCGCTCGTCGCGGCTCCCGCACCATCCCGCCGCCCTTGGCCGGAGCGCCGTCATGATCAATCTGGTGTGGGTACTGCTGTATGCCGTGCTTGTGATGAGCTGGGGCTGGGCCTGGCAGCGGCGCCACCGCAACATCGGCGTGGTCGATGTGCTCTGGGCCAAGGGCGTGGGTGCTTCGGCCCTGCTGCTGGCGTGGCTCGGCGATGGTGCGGCGGCGCCACGCATTGCACTGGGCGTGCTCGGTGGCCTGTGGGGCAGCCGACTGGCACTGCACCTGTGGCATCGGGTCCGCCACGAACAGGAAGACGGTCGCTACCGTTATCTGCGCGATTACTGGCAAGGGCATCAAGCCAAGATCTTCGGCTTCTTCATGGCCCAGGCACTGCTGGTCGTGCTGTTCGCCCTGCCCTTCGTCGCGGTGGCTGCCAATCCACAGACCAGCATGACGTTGTGGGTCGTGGCCGCCGCACTCGTCTGGCTGCTGAGCGTCGGCGGCGAGAGCCTGGCCGACCATCAGCTGGCCCGGTTCCGCGCGGATCCTGCAAACCAGGGTCGCACCTGCCGCGCCGGGCTCTGGCGTTACTCCCGCCACCCCAACTACTTCTTCGAGTGGCTGCACTGGTTCAGCTATGCCCTGCTCGCGGTCGGCTCGCCGCTGTGGTGGCTGGCGTGGTCCGGCCCGCTGCTGATGTATGTGTTCCTGCGCTACCTGAGCGGCATTCCGTTCACCGAAAAGCAGGCGCTGCGCAGCCGCGGCGACGATTACCGCGCCTACCAGCGCAGCACGCCGATGTTCTTCCCCTGGTTCCCTCGTCCTTCCAAGGAGCATTCCGCATGAGCGCGATTCCGTCACTGACCCCGGCCGACGACGCGGAAACCGGGCTGATCGCCTGGGCCGAACGCGGCCTGGTTCCCGATGCCGCGCTGCGCGCCGGCATCCGTCGCTTGTGCGCGCAACGCCTGCACGAGGAAATGCTGGGCGGTATCGAAGCACAGTCCGCACGCTTCGGCCGTCGCATCGCCGAGCTGGCCGACAGCCCGCTCGCGCTGCATACCGACGCGGCCAACCGCCAGCACTATGAGGTTCCGGCGGCCTTCTTCCAGGCCTGCCTGGGCAGGCGCCTGAAGTACAGCAGCTGCTACTACCCCACCGGGCGCGAAACGCTGGACCAGGCGGAGGACGCCATGCTGGAGCTGTACGGCCAGCGCGCCGGACTGGCCGATGGCCAGCAGATCCTCGAACTGGGCTGCGGCTGGGGTTCGCTGACCCTGTGGATGGCCGAGCACTATCCCACCGCCGCGATCACCGCCGTGTCCAATTCGCACAGCCAGCGCCAGCACATCATGGCGCAGTGCCAGGCCCGGGGGCTGCACAACGTCGAGGTGATCACCCGCGACGTCAACCAGCTCGAGCTGCCAACCGCACGCTTCGACCGCTGCGTCTCGGTGGAAATGTTCGAGCATGTGCGCAACTACGAGCGCCTGCTGGCGCGCATCAGCCAGTGGCTGAAGCCCGACGGCGCGCTGTTCGTGCACATCTTCGCCCACCGCACGCTGATGTACCCGTTCGAGACCGAGGGCGGCGACAACTGGATGGGCCGCCATTTCTTCACTGGTGGCCTGATGCCGGCGGCCGACACGCTGCTGCATTTCCAGCGCGACCTGCGGCTTGACCAGCGCTGGTTGCTGGACGGCACCCACTACCAGCGCACCGCCGACCACTGGCTGGCCAACCAGGATGCAGCACGCGAGGCGGTGATGCCGGTGCTGGTCGCGACCTACGGCCAGGCCGCCGCGAAGATCTGGTGGCAGCGCTGGCGCATGTTCTGGATGGCATGCGCCGAGCTGTTCGGCTACGACGACGGCCAGCAGTGGCTGGTCGCCCACTATCTGTTCCGCCCCCGTTGAGGTGTGACATGCGCATGCGCTCGCTGCTTCCCCTGCTGGCATTGAGCCTGTTTGGTTCCGGCTGCAGTTCCACCGATACCCGTCCCCTGCCCCGCCCGCCCTCAGTGGACGTGCCACGCTTCATGGGCGACTGGTATGTGATCGCCCACATCCCCTCATGGCCGGAGCGCGAAGCTTTCGACGCGGTGGAGAGCTACGCATTGAAGCCCGACGGGCGCATCCAGACCACGTTCACCTATCGCAAGGGCAGCTTCGACGCCCCCCAGAAGTCGATGCACCCTGTTGGACGGGTCGAGAAGGACGGCAACGGCGCCCTCTGGGGCATGCAGTTCATCTGGCCGATCCAGGCCGAGTATGTGATTGCCTGGCTGCGCGATGACTACGGCCAGACCATCGTCGCGCGCAGCAAGCGCGACTACGTGTGGTACATGGCACGCACGCCACAGGTGTCCGAGAGCGACTACCAGCAGGCCGTGCAGCGCATCGCGGCCATGGGTTACGACACCGCAAGGCTGAGGCGCGTGCCGCAGTCGGTGCGCTGAGCCATCGGTCATCCCCACGCAGCACCTGCTGACGGCAGGGCGTGTCG
This sequence comes from Stenotrophomonas sp. YJH_SMC_135, assembly GCF_059372355.1. Taxonomy (NCBI): domain Bacteria; kingdom Pseudomonadati; phylum Pseudomonadota; class Gammaproteobacteria; order Lysobacterales; family Lysobacteraceae; genus Stenotrophomonas; species Stenotrophomonas sp. YJH_SMC_135. The sequence goes on along the minus strand of NZ_JCAFVN010000010.1, from coordinate 48,699 downwards.
ACATCTGCTTGCGCCGGATGTCGCATTCATCACCGCTGCGGCATTGTTCATCCGGCACGCGCGCAGCCGCTGCCGGACCCGTGCGTACAGCGACGCCGCCCCTGCCCTGCCTGCAGTAGCTGGCGCCGGGGCCGCGAACACTCAAGACTCGACCGCGGCGGCCGCTAATGGCCAATGCAGGGCTGTGCGCGCCGGCCACAATGGCCGACGAAGGGTGCATTCCGGTCGTGGCCGATTTCACAATGGAAGGAACAGGCAGTTGAAGGAAGAACGACGCAACACGTTGCAGGCCAGTCATCGCGCGATCCTCAGCTTCTGGCACAGGGTTGAGTTCTTCATACCCTACGATCTGCAGGGCCAGGTCCTTGAGTCGAAGGACGCGGACTGGAGCGTACGGCAGCTGTCCAGGGATCAGCTCGAGCGATTGGACCCAAAGGATCTGTGGTCCCCACCCCTGCCATTCGGTCGCAGGCTGAGCGGATTCGATGTCTACCTCGGCATATTCGACAAAGCCCAGCTGGCCGATATCACCCAGCGGGTACTGGCTGAGACGCCAAGCGGAGACGAGTCGCTGGAACAGGATGAACGGGCCGAACTGGAAGGCCTGACCTGCGCGGCCAGCCTGCGGGCAAGCGCCGAGGGCGTGCTGCAGTTGGGTGAAATCTCGGTATCGACCGTTCCGTGGGCACTGGGCACGATCTCCAGGCGTGGCTTGCAGGGCCTGGACTTCGACGCCTTCCAGGCAAGCCTTGAAGCACTCAAGCGCGACGTAGCAACGTTCCGCAGCGCCGCTGCCACCCCCGCCGGAGAGGGTGAGGGCCCAACGCCCTGCAGCCCCGACGACCTGTTGCGCCTGCTCGACATCCTGTGCAACTGGTCGGGTCATGACTCTTCCGCGGGCGACGCGTCCGCTCCGCTGCTGGTCATCCGGGCGAAAAGCGTTGAAGACAAGCCGAAGCCGGAACGGGCAGCAAAAGCCACACCCCCAGGGCCGGACAACGAGCCAACGGCGGAAGCGGACGACGCCGAGGACGACGAGGCCCAGCCCGAAGAGGACGCGGAGATCAGCATCCTCAACAGTTTCTTCGTCGAGGATATCGCGCGGGCCATCGGCGCACTCGACCAGGGCAAGGCCAGTGCGCCGCTACGTACCTACCTGAGCCCATTGCCTGAAAGCCGACGCGAAGACCTTTACACCCCAGAAGGCCATGCGCTGATTGCCGACCGGCTGCGCCCGCGCCACATCAATCGGGGCCACTGGCCCGGCGATCCTGCACACACGATGAGCCTGATGCAGCAGTTCGCTGTGAACAGCATCTTCGAGCAGGTGCGCGATTCAGGCATCTTCTCGGTCAATGGCCCGCCCGGAACAGGGAAGACCACGCTGTTGCGTGAGGTCTTCGCTGAGAACATCGTGCGGCGTGCACGTGCATTGTCACAGTACGCGACGCCAGCCGCTGCGCTCGGCCCAGCCCGCGAAGTGAACTTCGAAGGTGAGAAGCCGTGCAGGGTCTCGCCACTGAAGGCCGACCTGGCCGGCTTCGAGATGGTGGTCGCATCGTCGAACAATGCCGCCGTGGAGAATATTTCGCGTGACCTGCCGAAGCGCCGGTCACTGGGCAAGCCCGGAGGGTCGCGCTGGCGCAACAGCACAGGGGATGTGACCTTCGACTACCTGCGGCCACTGGCCCGCAACCTGCTCGAATGGAACGGCAGGGGCGCCTATGAACGACCGGCGGCAGACAGCGATGCCTGGGGGTTGATCAGCTGCGCGCTGGGCAGGAAGGCCAACCGCGAGGCACTTGTGCGGGCCATCAGCAGGAGCGCCCCAAAAGATGGCAAAACCCCCGCACCGAAGGGCTACGACCGCGCCCGCCACCAGTCGCTCTGGGAGTGGCGGGACAACCCAGCAGCCATGAGCTTCCAGCAGGCCAGGCAGGCGTTCGGCAAGGCCGATGCGATCGTCAATGGCCTGGTCGAAAAGCTTGATCGGCTCGCCTCGCTCAGCCGTGAGATCAGCGGCAACGATGAGGAGAGCTTCTGCCGGCAAACGACTTCTCAGCTTCGCGATGCACAGCGCGCGCATGAGGAAGCTGCACAGCAGTGCCGTGCACTCGAGGGCCAGCGCAGCAGATCCGATGAACAGCTCGCCCTGCTCAAGGCGCAACGCATCCTGCTCAGGGAAGAGAAGCCTGGCTGGTGGGCCCGCATCTTCGACCGGCAGCGCGCGCACAGCCATGCGGCCGCAATGGTGCAGAACGCAGATCATCAGCACCGATGGACCCAGCGCGGGCTCGAACTCGGGACGCAATGTGATACGGCGCAACAGCACCTGGGCCGAACCGCGAGCACCCAGGCCGAGGCATCGGCCGCCGCGCAGGCACGGGCGCAGCAATGGGCTGGAATGACGCAACAGCTCGAACAACTGAAAGCCGAATTCGGCACCGCGTCCCATCCCGCCGACGCGGCCGAACTGGAAGATCAGGACTGGCAGATCAAGGGAGTCTGGAACAGCGAGCAGCTCAACGAGCAGCGCGCCAATCTCTTCGTGGCGGCACTGCAGCTTCACCAGGCCTGGCTGCACGAAGTGGTGCAGAAGGGCGGCGGCTTCGCCCAGAACGTCATTGCACTGTGCCACCTGCTGAGTGGCAAGCGGCTGCAGGAGCCACGCGATGCGCTGGCCATCTGGCAGAGCCTGTTCATGATCGTGCCGGTTGTCTCCAGCACGTTCGCCTCGGTCGCACGCCAGTTCCGACATCTGGGGCCGGACTCGATCGGCTGGCTGTTCATCGATGAAGCTGGCCAGGCCGTGCCGCAGGCGGCAGTCGGTGCACTGCTGCGCTCCAGGCGCGCGGTCGTGGTGGGTGATCCGCTGCAGATCGAGCCGGTGTTCACCGTGCCGGTCAAGCTGCTGCAGGCGCTGGGCCGAACCAGCGCACTGCCCGCAGGCGTGAACGTCTCGCCCGACAAGACCTCCGTACAGGTACTGGCCGACGAGGCCAACCCGCTCGGTGCCCGCATGGAGTCCGGCGGCTCGCCGCTCTGGATCGGCAGTCCGCTGCGCGTGCATCGTCGCTGCGTCGAACCGATGTTCTCCATTGCCAACACGATTGCCTACGAGGGGAAGATGATCTTCTCCAACCCCTGGGAACCCAGTGCGGCGCGGCCACCCGCCGACAGCCTGGACATCGGCAGCAGCGCCTGGGTACACGCCCCCGGCCGCACCAGCGACAAGCAGGTCGTGCCGTGCCAGATCGACCTGGTGCAGCAGGCGTTGGCCGCGCTCTACCACAGCACCGGAAGCCTTCCCCCGGTCTACATCATTTCGCCCTTCAAGCGCATCAAGAATGCCCTGCTCGAGCGACTGCGGAGCCAGGACGCCTGGCTTGGCCCGGATGCCCCACCCGGCACGCAGGCGCCACGCACCACCGAACTGCGCACGTGGTGCAGGGAGCGCGTCGGCACCGTGCACACCTTCCAGGGCAAGGAGGAAAGCATTGTCTGGATGGTCCTGGGCTGCGACACGGACACGGTGGGCGCGGCGCACTGGGCCTCCAGCAAGCCCAATCTGCTCAACGTCGCCGTCACCCGTGCCCAGCACCGCTGCTTCCTGATCGGAGACACCGCACTCTGGGGCGGCCTGCGCCACTTCTCAGACGCCCATGCCAAACAGTTGCCCCGCATCACCCCGGCGCAGTTCCTGGGTCGCATGTCGATCCCCCGCGTGCAGACTCGATAGCCCTGCCCTGACGGCGTCAACGACTCAGGTCAGGGGCGCAGGGTCACGCCAGCGTGACGCGTCACATTAATGGTTCCGGCAGCCACGACGGGACGCCTGCAGCACCCCATCCATTTACGTCACGAATGCGTAAGCCCCGGCCGATCAACTGCATCCATCGATCTTTAGGAATAGTCGTAAAAACGCAACGAATTCGATGTTCGACGCGACAGCGGCGCCAGAATGGCGGCCACGCCCATGGGCGCCGACCACCTCCCGCGCATGAATGGATTTCCTGCACCGCGTCGGCTTCGCCTGGCGCTCCTGGACGATCACGAAGTCGTCCGTCGCGGCACCGCCCTGCACCTGTCAGGCGATCTCCGCTTCGACATCGTCGCCAGCCACAGTTGCAGCAACGAACTGCTCTGCAGCCTGCAACGCACACCAGTGGATGTGGCCATCATCGATCTCACGCTTGCCCGTGACGACCTGGGTAGCCTCGAGCTGGTTGCGCTGCTCCGCCGGGAATTCCCGCGCACGCCATTGCTGGCCTTCGCCACGCTCTGCCCCACCACCAACCTCAACAGCCTGATCGATGCCGGACTCAACGGATTCGTCAGCAAGGCCGAACCGCTTGCTGCATTGTCCGACGCCATCGTACGTGTTTCCCAGGGCCTGACCCGGGTTCCACCGGACGTCAGGCTGGCCGGCGACCGCGGCGAGCTCAGCCGCAACGAGCGCGAAGTGCTGGGCCTGCTGCTGGAAGGCTTGACGGTCTCCGAGATCGCATTGCGGCGGCACCGCAGCATCAAGACTGTCAGCACGCAGAAGGTTGCTGTGCTGCGCAAGCTGGGATTGCGCAGCGACGTGGAAATCTACGCACTGCGCGAACGACTGGAGACACCGTGAGGCGCCAGCCGCCGTTGCGCCGCCGCTTCCTGTCCACGGGGCTGCTGGCGCTCCTTCTCCTGCCGGCTGCCTCGGCCGAAGATATCCGCTCGCCACGCTGGCTGCCGGGCAGCACTGTACGGGTCGCCACGACTCCCTCCCTGCGCCCCCTGCCCGCGGCCCTGGCCGATCCGTCATCACCGCCAACGCTCGCCCATGGCTATGCCAACCTGGTGGCGCGGCACGCCCAATTCCGTTTCCTGGAACACCCCTACCCGACAACCGCCGCATCGATCCTCGCTGTATGCCATCACGAGGCTGACCTGGTCATGGTGTTTGGCGGCGCAAGGCACCAGGCGCTGCCCTGCCCCGGCCTTGCCGCGTCCACCCCGTTCCGTGGCGGCGCCACCCTGTTGGCCGGACGCGCCGGCGAGTGGCTGCCACGGGAGATGCGCGAACTCGACGGCCGGGTCATCGCCGTCGTTGAAGGCGGGCCCTACGCCAGCTGGCTGCACGCGCATCACCCGCAGGTCCGGCTGCGGCAGCTGCCAGACCGGCATGCAGCACTGGCGGCAGTCGAAGCCGGCCTGGCGGACGTGGCGATTGGCCTGGAGCCCACGCTGCGCCCCCTGGTTCGACGCCATTTCAATGGCAGCCTGCGCCTGCAGCCGTTCGATAGCGGTTTCTCCACCGACCTTTACCTGCTGGTTCGCCGGGAAGACCAGCAACTGCTTGGGCGCATCGAACAGGCATTGCGGGAGATCACACTGGAAGAGCACGCAGGCCTGCTCCACCTATGGGCAGGCCAGACCCTGCCTGCCGCGGCCGGGAATGCACTGGACTGGATGCAGGCGTCGCCCCCGCGCGGGTGGCTGCTGCTGGCCCCACTGCTGATTGCCCTGCCGCTGCTGTGGCTCGCAATGCGCCACCTGCGGGCGCGCGGTGACCGAAGCAGCGCGCATGCCATCGGCGTGATCAGCCACGAGATGCGCAACTCGGCGCAGGCCGTGCTGACCTCGATCGAGCTGCTGGGGCAATCGACATTGCCCAAGGGCGAGCGTGACCTGCTCGCCGCTGCCAGCAGCGCCAGCCAATCCCTGCGCAGCCTGTTGAATCGCGCACTGGATTTTTCGCGCCTTGCGAGCGGCGCTTTCAAGCCGCATGCGCAACCCTGCGATGCAACCCAGCTGTGCCGGCAGGCTCTGGAGGCGATCCGGCCACAGGCCCAGCGGAAAGGCCTGCAGCTGCATCTCGATGCCCAGGGCGCATCCCCGTCGAACATCCTGGTGGACGCCGATGCGCTACGCCAGATTGCCAGCAATCTATTGGCGAACGCAGTGAAGTTCAGCGATTCCGGCCGCATCGAGCTGCGCCTGCAACTGATGCCGGCGGCGCGTCCGCGGGCGCTGCTGCTGGAGGTGATCGACAGCGGCATCGGCATCGCGCCGGCGCAGGTAGCCACCCTGTTCCAGCCTTTCCAGCAAGGCAGCAGCGGACAGCGGCGTGGCGGAAGTGGGCTGGGGCTTTCCATCGCGCGCGAGCTGGCCCGCGCAATGGGCGGCGACCTCACCGTGCACAGCGTGCTGGGCCGTGGCAGTCGCTTCATCCTGCGCCTGCCGGTGTGCCCGGCTGGCACCGGCGTGGATGCCCAGGACATGCCCGTGGGCGATACGCCACTGGCCGGACTGCACCTGCTGCTGGTCGAGGACCACGAGCTCAATCGCCACGTGATCGCCGAACAGCTGCGGCGCTGGGGCGCAGAAGTATGCGCCGTGAAAGATGCGGCCAGTGCCCTGGCCGAACAGGCACGGCAGCCCCGCTCCGTTGCTCTGATCGACATTGGGTTGCCTGGCGCCGATGGTCACGTGCTGGCGCGCGAGCTGCGCGGGTCTGCCGGGCGCACCGTTCGCCTGATCGCATTGTCTGCCCGCACCGGACGGCGTCATCGCGCACGCTGCCACCGCTCGGGCTTCGACGCGGTGCTGGCCAAGCCGCTGCGCGCCGCCCAGCTGCTGCCTGCGCTCGGCATTGCGCGACCAGAGGGCCCGTGCGCAGCCGCGCAGACGATTGACATGGACGCGGCCTACATCGCCGACATCCACGATGAGCTCGGCAACATGGAGCGGGTTATTGATCGAGCGGATGCATCGGCACTGGGCCATCACGCGCACCGATTGCAGGGCACGCTGCAGATGCTGGGCCAATGCGAGCATGCGGCCATCGCGGCGGAGCTGGTCGACCTGGCGCATGACGCCGCGCCGGACTGGGCCGATGCGCGGCGCCTGCTGGACGTGCTGAAGGCCGGACAGGGCTCCCGCCCAGCGGGAACCCTGCCAATGCCTTGATCAGGCGGCCAGGCGCTCGACCTGGCGACGGGTCAGGTCATTGAAGCGACCCAGCGACATCAGGTGCTGGTGGATCAGTGCCAGCCAGCCGCTGCGGTGCCACTCGACCACGGTGGCTTCCGGCAGCGCAACGAACTTCTCGACGTCCACCACCAGGAAGCCATTGAGGTTGAACTCGCGGCCATCCGGGGTACGCACGGTGGCGTTGCGCTCGACCAGCAGGCCGTTGTCGGTCAGGGCCTTGGAGAAGGCCAAGGTCTGTTCGTGCTCGCGGGTGTACTGGCCGCAGAACTCCAGCGCCTGCTGCACCATTTCGGTGGCCTTGCCGTCAACGAACAGCGGCTGGCCTTCCTCGCCGCCCTTGACCACGCGCGGGCTTTCTTCGTCGATGCCCAGCAGGAAGTCATTCTCCGCGCCGGTGTCGATGAAGATGAAGGGGTGGCGGCGCAGGTAGGCCGGAATATAGGCCTCGTCTTCCCACAGGCCGTCCTTGATGAACAGGTTCTGGTCGGACACGCCGACGGCAGCCATCGGAACCGCACCGGGGCCGGCGAACAGGATCGGGAAATGATGCAGCGCCAGCGAGAACTCGCCCAGCACCAGCGGAATGGCGTTGTTGCCGGCGGCGAACTCGAGCTTGCCCGGCAGGATGCGCAGATCGGCGTGCACATCGGCCTGCAGCGGCACCGGACGGGTATAGAACAGGGGAGCGCCGCTCGGCGCCGCTTCGGTGGTGGTGTCGCTGGTGGTGGTCATCTTGGGAACCGTTCGATCATGCGCGCCTGCCATCCCGGGCACGCCAGCGGGAACAACCTGAATCCCGCATTATCAACAAGCTCGATGACAACGGCCACCCCGCCAGCGAACTATTTCAGCTGCAGGGGGTAGCGCTGCCAGAGCACGTGGACCAGGAACCCGGCCAGTTCGGTGTCGCGCGCGCTCACCGCTGCACGGATCTTGTCCAGCAGCACCATGTCGCTGCAGGAGCGCACATCGGCGTGGTTGGCCTGCCCTGCCCGGCGCGCACGATAGCGTGCGGCCCGCTGCGCATCGCTCATCGCATACCCGAACTTGGGCGGACGACCGCGCTTGCGCGGCAGGGTCAGCTCCAGGGTTCCGGGGTCTTTGTCATCACGCATGAGAGGGGTGCGGGCGGCGGCGAGCAACGGGGGGTGCGCAATTTATCGTGAGGCATCACTTTAATCCAGCTTTTTCTGCAGTTTTGTTGCATCGCAATGCAAAAAAACGCATCGCGAGGGCCCCATCCACGCATGGCGTGGATCTAGTGCAGCGCTCGCGACCCGATCACCCGGTAGATCCACGCCATGCATGGATGCGGCAACCCGAACCCACAAGAAAGGGAGCCCGCGAACGGGCTCCCCTCACCTTCTTCATGCAGCGCGCACCGGCTCGTAGCCATGCAGGTGCGCCTCGCTGCTGGCCCGCCCCTGGCTGAGCGAACGCAGCGAGGTGGTATAGCCCACCAGCTGCGCCAGCGGTGCGAAGCCACTGACCTCGGCGCGACCATCCTGATCGTCGATGCGGGCAATGCGACCATGGCGGCGGTTGAGGTCGCCGACCACATCACCCACCGACGCTGACGGCGAATGCACCGTCACCGCCATCACCGGCTCCAGCAGCTGCGTGCCGCCTTCGGCCAGCGCCGCCTTGATCGCCTCGGCGCCTGCGCGATGGAACGCCATCTCCGAGGAGTCCTTGGCATGGGTCTGGCCATCGACAAGACTGACCTCGATGCCGACCACCGGATGGCCCTGGGGGCCTTCCGACAGCGCAGCACGCACGCCCTTCTCCACCGCCGCGATGAAGCTGCGCGGCACCACGCCACCGACGATGCGGTCGTTGAATACGACCTGGTCGTCCTCGCGCGGCGATACATCCAGCACCACGTGCGCGAACTGGCCCTGGCCGCCGGTCTGCTTGACCAGCCGCCCGACGACGCCGGTCATCGCACGCGTCGGCGTCTCCTGGTAGGCCACGCGCGGCGCACCTACGCCTACGTCGACCTTCCATTCGCTGCGCAGGCGCTCGACCATCACCTCCAGGTGCAGTTCGCCCATGCCCCAGACCAGGGTCTCCGCCGTGTCGCGATCGGTTTCGACGCGGAACGAGGGATCTTCCTGGGCCAGGCTGGCCAAACCCTGTGCCATCCGGATCAGGTCGGCCGCACGCGCCGGCTCCAACCGCCACGCCAGCACCGGTGCCTGTGCCTGGATGTTCTCCAGGCGCAGCGGCTGCGCACGACCGCTCAGCGTTTCACCACTGACCGCATCCTTCCAGCCCAGCACTGCAACGATGTCACCGGCCACGGCCTGTTCGATGTCGTGGGTCTGGTCGGCCTGCACCCGCACCAGGCGACTGACACGCCGCCCCTGCGGATGCTGCGAACTGGCCACCGCATCACCCACCTTCAAGGTGCCCGAGTACAGCCGCACGAAGCTCAACGCGCCGTGCTGCTGGTGGGTGATCTTGAACAGCAGGCCGGCCAGCGGACCGTCCGGGTCCGGCGGCAGCACGACCTCGCCCTCATCGCTTTCGGCGCTGACGGCAGGGCGATCCAGCGGCGACGGCAGGTAATCGACCACGGCGTCCAGCAGCGTCTCGATACCCTTGTCCTTGAACGCAGCACCGGCCAGCACGGGCACGCCCGCACCCGCCAGCGTCGCCCGGCGGATCGCCGCGCGCAGCTGCCCGGCATCGATCACGCGACCTTCCAGCCAGGCATCGGCCAGTTGCTCATCGTGATCGGCCACGGCCTCGACCAGCGCATCGCGTTGGGCTTGCCACTGGGCCCGCGCCGCTTGGTCCCACGGGGTCACCGTGGTTGCGGCACCATCCTGCCACTGCAGCACGCGCTCATCGACCAGATCGACCCAGCCGTGGAAGCCACTTTCGCTGCCCAACGGCACGCCCAGCGCCCAGGGCCGCGCCCGCAGTTTGTCCTGCAGCTGCTCCAGCACGCGCTCGAATGAAGCGCCGACGCGGTCCATCTTGTTGACGAAAGCGATCAGCGGCACGCGATGGCGACGCGCCTGGCGCCACACCGTCTCGGACTGCGGCTGCACGCCGTCCACGGCCGAGAACACGGCCACGGCGCCGTCGAGCACCCGCAGCGAACGCTCGACCTCGATGGCGAAGTCGATGTGGCCAGGGGTGTCGATCAGGGTCAGCCGATGCGGCGGCAGGTCGCGCGGCGCCCACTGCGCCTGCACGGCGGCCGCGCCAATGGTGATGCCACGTTCGCGCTCGATCGCCGAGAAGTCGGTGGTCGCGTTGCCGTCGTGTACTTCGCCGACGCGGTGGATCTCGCCGCTTTTCCACAGCAGGCGTTCGGTCAGCGTGGTCTTGCCGGCGTCGATGTGGGCAATGATGCCAAGGTTGCGACGGCGGGAAAGGACTTGGGTGTTCATGAGAAAGGTTCCTGCAAAGCCAACTTCGGGGGCCGCGCCCCCCGGTTGGCGACAGGGTGCGCGGCTAGCGTTCGGTCTCGGCGATCTGGTGCATGGCACGTTCTCCTTTGCAGTACTGGGTAGCGTCGGCTGGGTAGAGTCGACTGTTAGTCGACTCGCGGGAAATTAGTCGACTACAAGAATCAAAAACGAAAAGAGCGCCCCGGAGGGCGCTCTGTCGAAGGTCCAGCGATGGCCGCTTCAACGGCCTCGTGGGGCTCCAGGCAGACACGCCCGTTCCGCGTTGGCGCGGGTCAGGGTGAAAAACTTCAGGAGCGGCATCCGGTTCATGGGGCGCATTCTAGACCTGCCAATCTGGCGCGCAAGTGAATATTGCAAACATAAATGGAACGATGAGGCCAACAATGATCGGAGTCAGATCCCTTTGCCCCTGGACAAAGGGATCTGCCCCCTCTTAGCCTTTACTTGCAGCCGTGCAGCGTGCGTGCCTCGGCCACGGTCGCCGCCTGGTCATCCCCCATCGGAATCCACCCCTTCAGCGACGTCGCCGGGTCAATGTGCGGCAGCTGCGGGCCACCATGGATCAGCACCTCGGTCCAGCTCCCCACCGGCGCCAGTTCGGACAGGCGTGCCGCCTGGTCATCCTCGGTGCTGAACGTGTCGTCCGGGCTCGCCGGGGGCGTCGTGTTCACGGTCTCGGTCTTGCGGGAATGCACACGCAGCGCGCCGCCCGGCATGCGCTGGGTGGTGACGTCGTAGCGCTCGATACCGTACGCCCAATGGCTTTCACCAATGCTGCGGGTCTCGCTTCCGTCATCCGCCACAGCCACCACCTCGCCCGCCGGCCCGACCACGCCCGCGACAGCACCCAGGCCGGACATCAGCGCCTGGTAGACGATCATCTGCCGCTGCTCGGTGCTCAACGCAGCGGCCTTGAGCTTGGCAGGGGGAATCTGCAGGTATGCCGCCTCCTTGCAAAGCACCAGCACCCGCTGGTCATCCCAACTCACGGACATTTCCTCGCTGGCGAAGTACTGCGTCCGGATGGACGCAACAGGGGAACCCGCGCCAGCGGAATGCCGTATCTCGATCAGCGAGGCATTCTCCGCCGCATCGGTCAGCGAAACCGGAGAGGTGGAAGCCGCAGTCGCAGCGCCTGAGAAGCCAACCAACACGGCCAGCAGCGTGCCGCGCGAAATGCTACAGATCATTGCATCAGTCCATTGAGGGAATACCGGTCAGACATGATACGCGGCGACGGCAGCAGATCCGGACTACGTCACCACCACCAACGGCACCCCGCGCCGCGGATGCTCCAACACCACCACATCCTGCTGATAGACCCGCTGCAGGTTGTCTTCGGTGAGTACCTGCAGCGGCGTGCCATCGGCCGCCACCCTGCCCTGCTCCAGCAGCACGATGCGGTCGGCATAGCCGGCGGCCAGGTTCAGATCGTGCAGCACCACGATCACGCACGCACCGGCTTCGGCACAGGCACGCACACTGCGCAACGTACGCTCCTGGTGGCGAAGATCCAGCGCCGCGGTCGGTTCATCAAGCAACAGCAGCGGCGTGTCCTGCGCCAGCACGCGCGCGAACGTGGTCCGGGCGGACTCGCCACCGGACAGCTGCTGCACTTCGCGCAGGCGTAGCGCCTGCAGTTCGGCGGCATCGATGGCAGCTTCCACCCGTGCATCGTCCACACGCGGATCCGGCGGATGCGGCAACCGTCCCATCGCCACCACTTCCTCCACGCTGAAGGCGAAGCGCACGCCATGCTCCTGCGGCATCACCGCGCGCTCGCGTGCCAGCGGCCCGGCCTTGTAGCTGGCCAGCGGTTTGTCCAACAGGCTCACCTCGCCCGCATCGGCGCGCAGGTCACCGGCCGCCACCGCGAGCAACGTAGACTTGCCCGCGCCGTTCGGGCCAACCAGCGCGGTAACCGTGCCCGGCTCGAACGCCAGCGAGATGCCATGCAGGATCTCGCGCTGCTGGCGGCGCACCACCACCTGGTGCAGTTTCAGCAGCACGCTCATGGCGCCGCCTTGCGGCGCTGCTGCAGCACCAGCCAGAGGAAGAACGGCGCACCCAGCGCGGCCGAGAACAGGCCCAGCGGAATCTCCGCAGGTGGATCGAGCGTGCGTGCGGCGGTGTCGGCCACCACGATCAGCAGCGCACCGAGCAGCCCGGACAACGGCAGCAGCCAGCGATGACCCGGGCCGACCAGCAGTCGCGCCACGTGCGGCACCACCAGGCCGACGAAGCTGATCGAGCCCGCGAACGCCACCGCTGCGCCCACCAGCAGCGCACTGAACGCGACCAGGCGACGCCGCGTACGGGTCACGTCCAGCCCCAGGTGCTGCGCCTGGCGTTCACCCAGCGCCAGCATGTCCAGCGGCGTGGCCAGTCGCTGCAGCGCAAACACGCCGAGCGCAAACAGCGGCACCACCGCGGCCACGTCGGCCCAGTTGGCGCGCGCCAGCGAGCCCATCTGCCAGAACACCAGCGACTGAAGCTCGCTTTCGCTGGCGATGTAAGTAAGGAAACCGATCAGCGCCGAGCAGAACGCGGCCATCGCGATGCCGACCAGCAGCAGCGTGGCATTCCCACTGCCTTTGCCGGGCCGGGCCAGCGCATAGGTCAGGCCGATCGCCAGCGCGCCGCCGACGAAGGCTGCCACCGGCACCAGCCAGCCGGCCGCACCGGCAGCGCCGAGAACAATGGCAGCCACCGCACCCAGCGCAGCACCCTGGCTGACACCGACGATGCCGGGGTCGGCCAGCGGATTGCCAAACAGGCCCTGCAGGCTGGCACCGGCCATCGCCAGCGACGCACCGACCATCGCGCCCAACAGGGCGCGCGGAATGCGCAGCTGCCAGACCACGGCCAGATCACGGCTGCTGACTGCCCCTGGGTCAAGCAGGCCCAGCTTCACCGCAAGCGCCTGCATCACCTCCAGCGGCGGCAACCGCAACGGACCCACGGCGAACGACGCCAGCACTGCCCCCAGCAGCGCCAGCAACGCCACCATCAACATCGTCCGCCCGCGACGGCGGCGCCGATCCGCCGGACTCATGCCTTCGGCAAGGCTGCCAGGGCCTTGGCCAGCGCCAGCGCGCCCGCACCAGAACCCACGCTGGTGTACTTCAGCTGCACATCCGGCATCACCCAGACCCGATTGGCCTGCCCGGCCGGCGTCTGCTTCAGCGTCGGGTACGCCTTCCACAGGCCTTCGGCACCGCCGAACAGCCGCAGGTCATGCTCGGTCACCAGGATCACCTCCGGTGCCGCGGCGACCACCCCCTCGTTGCTCAGCTGCGAGTAGTTCTTCACCCCGGCCTCGGTGCCGATGTTGATGCCGCCGGCCAGCGCGATCAGCTGCGCTGACGCGCTGTCGGCACCGGCAACAGTGGGCGAGCCGCCAGCGCCGGTGGCCGATACGTGGATCAGTCGTGGCGCATGGCCCAGGCCCTTGCCAATCGCTGCAGCCTCGTCGAGCTGGCGCTGCACCTGCGTGGCCAGTGTTTGCCCCGCTTCGGCCAGCCCTAGTGCGGCGGCGACCTTGCGCACCTTGTCCGGGGCCGGCTGCAGATCATCGATGACCACCGCCGGCTCACCGACTTCGCGCAGCTTTTTGGCCAGCTCGGTGTGGCGGCGCAGGCTGTTGCCGAGGAACAGCGAGCCCTGCAGGCTCAGCACGCCCTCCACGCCGGTGGTGCGGTTGAACAGGAACTGGTGCGGCGCCGCCAGGCCGGCCTGGGTGGTGGTGTTGGTCGGCGCGGCGAATACCTGCGTGCCCAGCCCCAGTGCTTCGATCACCGCGATGACGTCGTCGCCACCGGCAATGATCCGGCTGGTATCGGTCACCTCGATATCGGCGCCGTCATCGGAATGCACCTTGGCCGGCAGCACCGCCTTCTGGTCATGCACGGCCGGCAGCTCGGCACCGGCCACGCGCTGCCAGCCTGCCGGCAACGCGGTTTCGGCAGCGGCCGGTGCGGCGGGCGGCTCGGCGGCCTTCTGGCCATCAGGCGGTGTCGACGCGCCGCCACAGGCGGCCAGTACCAGCGAAACAGCCAACGGAAGCGCACACAGGCGCAGACGGGACGCGATGTTCATGCTCGTTCTCCTTGCTGGCAGGGCGGCGCGCACGCCGCCCCACCGTGTGACTTACTGCTTCGGGGTGATGCGGGTGATGCGGTCACCCTTCGGGTCCTCAGCGCCGCGCGACTTGTTCACCGCGAACACGTTGCCCTTGCCATCGGCGCGGACGTGGTTCGGCAGCGTGCCGCCATCAAGATTGGCGACCACCTTGCCGTCACCATTCACCACGGTGACCGTGCCAGCGCCACGGTTGCTGACATAGGCCAGGCCGGAGGCATCATCGAAGGCGACGTTCAGCGCACCGGCGCCGACCGGCACGTCATGCAGCACCTTGCCGGCAGCCACGTCGACGATCAGCAGGTTGTCGGTGCCCTGCGAGGCGACGTACAGGCGGTTGCGTGCCGCATCGAAGGCCACGCCCGAGGCACTGATCGAATTACCCAGATCGATGACCTTCTCGACCTTGCCGCTGGCCACATCGATCACCGCCGCTTCCGGGGTGCCGATGCTGACGGTGAACAGCTTGCCGCCCTTCTCGTCCAGCACCAGGCTCATCGGTGTGAACGTGCCGTCGTCCACGCCGGATTCCAGCGTCACCGGCGACAGCTCCTTGAAGGTCCTGGCGTCGAACACCGACAGGTGGTCCTCGCCCGTCGCCGAGGCGAACACCTTGCCGCGGGTGCCATCGACCACCACGTCGCGCGCGTGCGGCACAGTGTCGGCCGGGAACTGGTGGACCAGCGACAGGTCCTTCTGCCGGTAGACCGCGATCGAGTTCTGGCGGGTGTTGGTGACCCAGACGTTGCCGTTGGTGTCATCCACGCCCACGCCGTAGACCGCATAGACCGCGCCATTGGTGCTGCCCGGTACCTGCGCCGGGGTGATCGCCCTGGTCACCTTCAGCGACGTCGGGTCCAGCTTCAGCAGCTGCGACTGGGTCACCGGCGGGCGGCCCACGGCCGAGGTCACGAACACCGCATCGCTGGCGGCGCTGTAGGCGGACTGGTACAGGCCCGGCACCAGCTTGCTGGACCGGGTGGCGAACTGCGCCTGGCCGGACAGCGGCAGCTGCGGCGACACGCGCAGCTTCAGCACCGTGGCCGCAGCCGGCTGGCTGGCACGTACCACCACCGGGTGGGTGCCCGGCACCGCGTCGGCCGGAATGCTCAGCTGGGTCTTGAAGTTGCCATCGGCATCGACCACCAGCGGCTGTGCGTTGAGCACGCTGTCGCCACGCAGCAGGCTGACCTTCTGGCCCGGCACGAAACCACGGCCGACCACGTCGGCGGTGCTGCCGGGAACCACGTTCTCACCGCGTGAGACGACCTCACCCTTGAAGGTGGCGTTGGCCGGCTGGTCGAACACCGGCTGCGCGGTGGCGGTCACCGCCAGCAGCAGGCCGGCAGCGAGAGAGGTAAGACGGAGAGACGGATGGAACGACATGGCAGGCTCCTTGCACACGTAGGCCGCGCCACGTGGCGCGGGGGTCATCGGTTGCCTGGGCCGCTGCACGTCGGCAGCCTCGCCTGGGTAGTGGGGTCGCACGGCAGCGCGTGCGAAGGGATTCATTCGGCGGCGTTGTCACCGCCATTGGGCGCGCCATCGCCGGCGCTGCGATCGGTCACGCCGTACAGCTCATGCAGCGCCGCATGGAAGGACGCCGGCAGCATCGGGCCGTGGCCAAGGCCGGGGAACTCGCGGTACTGCACGCTCAGGCCCGGCACCTTGCCCAAGCGCTCGGACAGCTGCATCGCCGCATCCGGGGTGGCGCCACCGATGCGGCGCAGGTGCGCGACCACGCGCGGATTGTTCATGTCGCGCTTGCCGCGATCACCGACACGCTCGGCACCGCCCAGCATCAGCCAGAGCCTTGCCGGTTGGCCGTGCACGTTCTGCACGAACTGTTGTTCCGGATCCCCCAGCGCCGCACCCTGGCTCCACCACAGCGACGGGCTGGCGGCCAGATAGGACTGGAAGGCGGCCGGACGCGTGTACAGCGCATTGAGCACGAACAATCCACCCAGTGAGTGGCCCCACAGCGCTTGCTGCTGCGTGTCGATGCGTGCGCGACGCTCCACTTCCGGCTTGATGCGGCGCTCGATCACATCCAGGAACGCGGCAGCCCCACCGCCGACCGCCTGGGTCGTACCGCTCTCATCGTCGGCGCGGTCGATCCACGCGGTGTAGTCGCGGGTGCGCGCCTTGGAATCGATGCGCAGGTCGTTGTCGTAGCCGATCAGCACCAGCACCGGCGGCGCCTTGCGCGCGGCCAGCTCGGCCAGCAACGGCTGATCCAGGACCATCGCGACGGCGTTGCCGTCCAGCGCGTACAGCACCGGAGAGGACACCTTGCCGGCCTTGGCCGGGATCGCCAGGTTCACCCGCCAACGGCGCTGCTGGTCCGGGCTGTCCACCACGAAATGCTCGAAGCGATAGCTGGCCGCAGGCTCGTCGAGCACGGTGCGGCCGATCTTCTGCAGCGGGTTGCGCTGCTGTGCATGGGCATATGGGGTGGCCAGGAGCAGACCCATCATCAAGGCGGCCAAGCCGCGGGCCAGCGGACCACGGCGCGAAGGCGGAACAAAGTGCTTCATCAGCGGCGGCAGAAGCGGCCCAGGGCCGCCGGTTCACAAGGGACCGCAGTCTACCTTAAACGCGAATGATTATCACATCGATCAAACGTCACGCTGTGTATCACGCGCGCGCATGCCCGGGTTGCGCAAGGGGGCAGCAATTCCCCTATTTTGCCGCCCATCGGGGCATTGGATCGCCCCGCTTCCAGCGCAGCCATGGATGGCGGGCACTTGCCGCCATCCGGGTCGCGTTCATCTGCACACAACCGGCATGGGATTGGATCCCATGATTGTGAGACTCCCTTGAAGCACACCACCCTGATCGCCCTCTCCCTCGGCCTGCTTGCGCCGCTGGCCGCCCATGCCGCACAGGACCTGTCAACGCTCTACCAGGCCTTTGAAGAAGCCGGCAATTCGTCACTGGGCATGGACCAACTCAACCAGACGGTGACATTCACTGCCGTAGCCCTGAGCGTTTCCAGCAACCTGGCGGGCGAGCCGCTGATCGAGGCCGGCGACGACCAGGGCAATGTCCTGGCCCGACTGACCAGCGACGACGAACAGCAGGCGGCCAAGCTGGGCGCACTGGAAGAAGGCGCGACGTTCACCGCCAGCTGCACGCTGCAGTTCAGTTCCGGCACGGACTACCTGTCCTTCGGCGACTGCACCATCAAGTAAAGACGAAGCCGGCGAAATGCCGGCTTCTTTTCTTTGCCTCTTGTCGAGTCGAGCCATGCCCGACTCGCGAAATGTCACGGCCCCGAAGGCACCGGACCATAAGCATTTTCCTGCGGCGTGCCCGGCAGCAGCGCGAATACGAAGATCACCAGGCCGCCGAACGGAACGAAGGCCAGCAGGTACATCCAGCCCGACTGGTTGCAGTCGTGCAGGCGGCGCACGGTGACGGCGATGACCGGCACGAACGTGGCCAGCCAGAACACGACAAACAGGATGATCGACGCGATGCCCAGGACGTCGGACTGCATCACCAGCCCGGCAACGAGCGGCACCATCAGGACGGCGGAGACGATCAGCATGAACAGCTGGAACATCCAGTACTCACGACGGTTGGCACGCCCCTCGAACTGGGCGTAGCGCTTCAACGGCAGAATCATTTCCTGCACGGCATCAATCCTTGAAAAAGTGGCCGCGCAGTGTGCCAAAGACCGCCGCCGGGAACAATGTGGAGCCGAGCCATGCTCGGCTGCCATTGGCCCTGTAGAGCCGAGCCCATGCTCGGCTGCCGTTGGCCCTGTAGAGCCGAGCCCATGCTCGGCTGCCGTTGCCGCAGGCGCTGCTGGCTCGGTCCAGAGCGGAGTCGAGCGCGGCTCGACGCTACATAAACCGGGTCAGCGACCCTTTGCCGCCCTCGCCGCTTCGCGCTCGGCACGCAGCCGGTCCAGCTTTTCCTTCAGCTTGATTTCCAGGCCACGCGGCACGGGGTTGTAGTACACCCGTTCGCCCATCGCATCCGGGAAACCCGTCTGGTCCAGCGCGATGCCACCCTCGGCGTCATGGTCGTACTGGTACTCGGCGCCGTAGCCGAGCTCCTTCATCAGCTTGGTCGGTGCATTGCGCAGGTGCAGCGGCACTTCTTCGGTACCACTCTCGCGCACGTCGGCCTTGGCCTGGTTGAAGGCGGCATAGCCGGCGTTCGACTTGGCGGTGCTGGCCAGGTAAAGCACCAGCTGCGCGAACGCCAGCTCGCCTTCCGGGCTGCCCAGCCGCTCGTAGATGTCCCAGGCTTCCAGCGCCATGCTCTGCGCGCGCGGATCGGCCAGGCCGATATCCTCGATGGCCATGCGGGTCAGCCGGCGCGCCAGGTAGGACGGGTCGCAGCCACCATCGAGCATGCGGGTCAGCCAGTACAGCGCGGCATCCGGGTTGGAGCTGCGTACCGACTTGTGCAGCGCCGAGATCTGGTCGTAGAACTGCTCGCCGCCCTTGTCGAAGCGACGGGTGCGATCGGCCAGCACCTGGGTCAGGGTCTGCGGCGTGATGCGCCCTCCCTCCCCGCCCGCCAGTTCCGCGGCGATTTCCAACAGGGTCAGCGCACGGCGCACATCACCATCGGCAGCGGTGGCGATTTCCAGAAGCAGTTCGGGGGCGACCTCGATACCCTCTTCGCCCAGGCCGCGCTCGCGATCCCCCAGCGCACGTTCCAGCGCCTCGACGATGTCGGTGGGCGAAACGCCTTCCAGGACATGCACGCGGCAACGCGACAGCAATGCGGAATTCAACTCGAACGACGGATTCTCGGTGGTGGCACCGACGAACAGGATCGTGCCGCGCTCGATATGCGGCAGGAACGCGTCCTGCTGCGCCTTGTTGAAGCGATGCACCTCATCCACGAACAACACGGTGCGCCGGCCTTCGGCGAAACGCTGCGCGGCCTCGGCCAACACCTGGCGCACCTCCGGCAGGCCGGACAGCACGGCAGAGATGGCGCGGAATTCCGCATCGGCGTACTCGGCCAGCAGCAGCGCCAGCGTGGTCTTGCCGCAGCCCGGTGGCCCCCACAGGATCATCGAATGCACGCGACCGGATTCGACCGCGCGGCGCAGCGCACTGTCCGGCGCCAGCAGGCGCTTCTGCCCAACCATTTCGTCGAGAGTGCGCGGCCGCATGCGCTCGGCCAGCGGGCGCAGGTGTTCCCGATCGACGCTCAGCAGATCGGGTCCGGGGAATGAAGTGGAGCGATGTCTTGGCACCCGGTCATTGTACCGCGCCGCCCAACGGTAGCGCCGGGCCGTGCCCGGCGGGCGGGACGCGATGTCTGGTAGTGCCGGCCGCTGGCCGGCAGATCAAAGGCATGTCAACCAAGGTTGACACCCACCAAGGCGGTCCCGGTTGAAACCCACCAGAGCAGAAAGCGCCGGGCCATGCCGGCGATCAGGCCGCACGGGTGGTAGTGCCGGCCGCTGGCCGGCAGATCAAGAGCGTGTCAACCAAGGTTGACACCCACCATGACGGTGCCGGTTGACACCAGCCAGAGCAGACAGCACCGAACCCTGCCGGCAGATCAGGCCACAGGATCGGTAGTGCCGGCCGCTGGCCGGCAGCCCGCCAATGTGTCGGAAATGAGCCGAAACCGCCGCAACCAATTCATCGGTAAGCCACTGATTCACATGGAACACCCTTTCCCGGGGGCCATGCATCCTCATCAGTAGCCGAGAATTTGCAGCTCAACCATCCAGGCCCCACTCGTGCGCGATCCCGAATCCAATGTCCTTGAGTTCATTGCTGGCTGCGCGGTCGATGCGGACATCTACTATCTGGCTGCAGCCCTTGGCCCTGGGCATGAATACTACGACCCGGATCCAGGCCCACCCACCCGCATGTTCGTCTTTGGCCGCACCCCCAAAGAGGAGTGGTTCTACCATGACCTGCAGGACTTCCAGGTCATGTCCACAGAGCTTGTCCCAGAGGAAGAAGGCGGTCGCCCCCGTCGTGTGCTTGCCCTTGATTTCTATGGGCAGCTGGAAGATTACTCCCGTGCTGGGGCCACGATCGAGTACGTCTCGGCGGAAGGCGCCGACTTCCCCGGAGGTCTTACCCGTTTGCGACTGCTGGGCGACGCCCTTTTCTGCGCGGGCCCAAGAGGACAGATCTATCATCGGGGCGTCGGCGGATGGCGGCAGCTTCCAACCCAATTCGCGACTGCCTTCTGCGAGGAGGACGAAGACGAGTCGGATCTGGATGACTTCGACAGTTGGCTCGAAGATTTCGGCCACCTGCTCGAACTGGGCGATGCTCCCGCACTTCCTCGAGATCCGATGGAACGCGACGCAGAGCTTCGCCGGAGATTCGCCGATTGGCGCGCCCACATGACCCATGTCCGGGAGGATGAGCGATTCAACCAGCTACTCGCTGAGTTCCGCGTGGGCAGCGTGAACGACCTCTGCGGAACGGGCTTTGCTGACCTCTACGCAATCGGCTCCCAAGGCTTGATTGCGCACTGGGATGGCTCGAGCTGGACCGTGCCCGAACAAGCCACTACTGCGGAGCTGCTTCATGCTTGCAGGACCGACCAGGGCCGCCTCGTCCTTGTAGGAATGCACGGCACCATCGTTACGGGCGACATCTCCACTGGATTCGAGTGCCTCCAACACGAGGTCGGCGAAGGCATCAACTTCAACTCTGTGTGCCAGTACAAGCAACAGGTTTACATCGGCTCTGAGAATGGCGGCCTCTACGTCTACAGTCTAGAAACCGGCGTAGTTGAACCGTTGCTGGAAGGCATCCCCGAAGAACTGATAGATGCAACGATTGTTGATATCAGTTCCGTCGGTAGCGTGCTGTGGGTGCTGACGCCCTGGGACCTGATTCGATTTGATGGCACCGCGTGGCAGGTGATCGTTCACCCGGACAACGGATGAGCTGGCCGAGCGCGTGCCAACCAAGGTTGGCACCCACCAGAGCGGGTCAGGTCGGATTGCGGCAGCGCCGAACCCTGCCCGGCGGATCAGGCCGCAAGGGTCGGTAGTGCCGGCCGCTGGCCGGCAGATCAAAACATGTCAACCAAGGTTGACACCCACCAAGGCGGTCCCGGTTGGCACCCACCAGAGCAGGTAGGGCCAGGCCATGCCCGGCAGATCAGGCCACAGGATCGGTAGTGCCGGCCGCTGGCCGGCAGATCAAAAGCGTGTCAACCAAGGTTGACACCCACCAAAGCGCCTCCGCCCACAGGTCAATTACCGATGACGTCGGTGCCCTTCGGCGGGGTGAAGCTGAAGGTGCCGGCCGCGAAGCCCGGGTTGCGCTTCCAGCCACTGAAGCTGATCACGGTACGCTGGCCAACCGCATCGGTGATTTCCATCTTGGCCAGGCCCTGCGCGTTGAAGCCCAGCGCGGCATACTGGAAGCTGGCTTCGGTCTCGCGCTTCGGCGACAGCGACAGCCACTGCAGGCCGTCGCGCTGCGCAGCCTCTTCACTGACGTCGTACTGCTGTTCCAGCAGCGCCGGGTTGATCAGCGCGGTCAGCGGGCTGTTCTGCTCTTCCTTGCCCTGCTCGCGCACGGTGGCCTGCTCCAGGTCCGGTTCGTACATCCAGACCTTCTTGCCGTCGGCCACGATCAACTGCTCGTGCGGGCGTACGTATTCCCAGCGGAACAGGCGCGGCGCCGACAGGGCCACGCGGCCACTGGTCGATTCCTTCACCTTGCCGCGGCTGTCGAACACCTGCTGGCTGAACTGGCCATCCAAGCCCTTCAGGCCACTGGTGAAGGTCTTCAGGTCATCGCGGGCGCCTGCCCAGGCGCTGCCGGCGGCGGCGCAGGCCACGGCCAGGGTGGTGGTGGCAAGGAAACGACGGAAGCGGAAGTTCATGCGGGAATCCTGTGGGCGCGGGCGCCAGGAAAGGTGGTTGCCAGTGTGCCCGGGGAAAGATGAATGGGCGATCAGGGCGACATTATGCCGCCCTGAACGTCCATGGGCGATTCAGCCGCCCGAGCCCGGCAGCTTGCCGTACAGCACCTGGCCACGGAAGCCACGCCGCACTTCGCGATACAACGCGCGGAACGCGGTGTAGTCCTGCGGCTGGCACAGCGCCTCCGGGCCACGCACCGCGTTCTGCTGCAGGCGATGGCGCACGATCACGTCCTGCCCCTCGCGGCTCCAGTCCACGCGGTACTCGCCAGCGGCGTTGGTGAAACGCTGGTTGGCCGGGATGGCGATGATCGGCGCATTGGCCGGGAACTGCAGGCGATAGGTTTCCTCGCGCAGGCTGGCATTGCAGTAGAACGGCGTCTCGTTGGCCGGCGCAGAAGCGGTGGCGTACAGGCCACGCACCGACTCGCCGCCCGGCGGATCCGGCACGGCCATGCCGCCGGCCACGCTGAAGTCGGCGTAGTCCTCGGCCTGGAAGGCCATGCGATAGCCGAACGGCCGGGTCAGGTCGACCGGCACGCCCTGGATCTGCAGCTGCCCTCGCCCGTCGAAACCGGACGCGGCCATGATCTGCTCCTCGGCGCGCGCACGGTTCTGCGCATTGAGCTGGGAGAACTGGGCGCGCATGCCGATCTCGGCGTTCTCGCCAAGCTTCGGAATGGTCTCGCCGCGCAGGTTGCCGTTGGCGTCGAAGGTGAAACGCACCTCCATCGAGGTGGCGTTGCGCTCTGGAGTGTTGGCCGGGGTGCGCGCCAACGAGGCGTCGCGGGTACGCATCACCGGCGCACCCAGGTCACCTTCCGGCAGCTGCCCGAAGCGGGCCCACGCGGTGGTCGAATCAAGGTACAGATCGAATTCCGGGATGTAGGTGATGGCGTGGTTGAAGCGGCCCAGCACCGGAATCTTCGGCAGCGTCGGGCCACCGCCGGCACCGATCAGCACCGGCGAGCTGGCGATGCCCTTGGCTGCCAGCAGTGCCTCGAGGATCGTCACATGGTCCTTGCAGTCACCATAGTGGTTGTCGAGGATGCTCTGCGCGCTGTTCGGCTCCAGGCCGCCATTGCCCAGGTACACCGCCACATAGCGGATGTTCTGCGCCACCCAGCGGTACAGCGCATCGGCCTGCTCGCGCCGGTCGCTGATGCCAGCGGTGATTTCATCAGCCAGCGCCTGCAGCGCCGGAGTCACGTCGGCCGCCGGGCCGGCCTTGAGCTGGTAGGCGCGTCCCATCTGCGACCAGTCACGATAGGTGCTGGCCATGATGTTCGGGCCGAACTCCCAGCCCGCCGCCGACCAGTTCTGTGCCGGCATGGCTTCGCGCCGCTGGTAGCGCCAGCGCCACTGCGCCTGGCCGTTCTTCACCGTCGGGCGATCGCTGCCCTGCACGCCGCGGCTGTCGACGAACATCGGCAGGTTGGCCGGCGCAGTCAGGGTGACCTCGGCGTCTTCGTACTCGGTGAAGACGTTGAAGGTCTCCCACAGGCCGAAATAGCCCGGGAAGTACGGCGTGGCCTGGGTGCGGCGCACCTGGTAGTACAGGCGCGTGCCCGGGGCCAGGTTCGGGAACACGATCACCCGCACCTTGCGGTCGGCATACATCGCCGCCGAGGCGCTGGAGTAACTCTCCTGGGTGTAGATGCGATCGGCCGGCACGTCGCGCCGCTGGCCATCGGCGGTGATGGTGTAGGCACCGAGCACTTCCAGCGTCTCCATCTTTTCGCTGTAGCTCAGCCGCACCTGGCTGAACTGCTCGACGGAAGCCTTGGTCTTGAGCAGGACTTCGTAGGTTTCGGTCTGCACATTGCCCGCATCCGGCCGCACCTGATAGTCGGCGCGGTAACGGACAATGCTGAAATTATTGCTGGCTTCGGTATCGCCGCTGGTGGAAGGCGGCGCCGTGGCGGGCGCGGAGGTGGCGGTTTCTGCCAGTGCCGGGCCGGCAGCCAGGAAGGCTGCCAGCGCCAGCGCCAGCGCGCTTGGTACGGGGTGAAGCATGCGTCGGTTCCTTGGACGTCGTGGGGGATACGTCGGGCCTTACTTCGGCGGCGGCGGTGCCAGCACCGTGCGGTCGCCGTTGTGCTCGGGCGGGCTGACCACGCCGGCCGCTTCCATGGCCTCGATCAGTCGCGCTGCACGGTTGTAGCCGATCTTCAGCCGGCGCTGCACGCCGGAAATCGAGGCGCGGCGGGTCTCGGTGACCACCCGCAGCGCTTCGTCATACAGCGGGTCGGACTCGTCGCCGGCCGCACTGGTCTCGGGCAGGCCGGTGGCACCGACGACCACGCCGTCGCCCATCGTCTGCACCTCGTCCAGCACCCCGTCGATATAGTCGGCCGGGCCCATCGCCTTGAGGTGCTCGACCACGCGGTGCACTTCGTCATCGGACACGAACGCACCATGCACGCGCTCGGGCAGCGCGGTGCCCGGCGGCAGGTACAGCATATCGCCGTGGCCCAGCAGGGTCTCCGCGCCGGACTGGTCGAGGATGGTGCGCGAGTCGATCTTGGAGCTGACCTGGAACGCGATACGGGTCGGGATGTTGGCCTTGATCAGGCCGGTGATCACGTCCACCGACGGGCGCTGCGTGGCCAGGATCAGGTGGATGCCCGCCGCACGCGCTTTCTGTGCCAGGCGCGCGATCAGCTCTTCCACTTTCTTGCCGACGATCATCATCATGTCGGCGAATTCGTCGATGAAGATGACGATGAACGGCAGCGTCTCCAATGGACGCGGCGCCTCGCCCAGCTCCGGGTTCGGCTTGAACAGCGGGTCCATCAGCGGCTGGCCGGCATCCTGCGCTTCCTTCACCTTCTTGTTGAAGCCGGCCAGGTTGCGCACGCCCACCGCGCTCATCAGCTTGTAGCGGCGCTCCATCTCGGCCACGCACCAGCGCAGGCCGTTGGCAGCCTCCTTCATGTCGGTGACCACCGGCGCCAGCAGGTGCGGGATGCCCTGGTAGACGCTCAGCTCGAGCATCTTCGGGTCGATCATCAGCATCCGCAGGTCTTTCGGCGAGGCCTTGAACAGCAGGCTCAGCACCATCGCGTTGACCGCCACCGACTTGCCCGAACCGGTGGTACCGGCCACCAGCAGGTGCGGCATGCGCGCCAGATCGGCCACGGTCGAGCGCCCGGCAATGTCCTTGCCCAGCGCCAGGGTCAGCACGCTGGCCGACTTGTCGTATTCCTTCGAGCGCAACAGCTCGGA
Organism: Stenotrophomonas sp. YJH_SMC_135; assembly: GCF_059372355.1. NCBI lineage: Bacteria > Pseudomonadati > Pseudomonadota > Gammaproteobacteria > Lysobacterales > Lysobacteraceae > Stenotrophomonas > Stenotrophomonas sp. YJH_SMC_135. The sequence continues at coordinate 23,047 of NZ_JCAFVN010000010.1, read as the reverse complement.
CAGGTAGATCATCTCGCGGGTGACGTTGGGGATTTCCAGGCCGATCACCGACTTGCCCGGAATCACGTCGACCACGCGCACCGACTTCACCGACAGGCCGCGCGCGATGTCCTTGTCCAGCGAACTGATCTGGCTGACCTTGATGCCCGGCGCGGGCTCGATCTCGAAGCGGGTGATGACCGGGCCGGGATTGGCGCCGACCACCTGGGCGTCGATGCGGAAATCCTTCAGCTTGAACTCGATCTGCCGTGACAGCGCGTCCAGGGTTTCCTTGTCGTAGCCCACCGGCTGCGGCTTGGGGTCGTCCAGCAGGGCCAACGGCGGCAGGTCCGAGCCGTCGCCGTTGACGCCACGGAACATCGGGATCTGCGTGTCGCGCTTGGCCCGGTCACTCTTCTCGATCACCGGTTCCGGGCGCGGCTCGATCTTCACCGGCTCGCGCTTGGCACGGACCTCGGCATCGGCCTTGCGCACTTCCTGGCGCTCCTCGCGCATCACGCGGGTCTGCTGCCACTCGGTGACTTCTTCCTTCTTGCGCGCCAGCAACGGTGCCAGCGACATCACGCCACGGCCGATCTTTTCCATCACCGTGAACCAGGACAGCCCGGTGGCCAGGGTAATCGAGGCCAGCAGCAGCACCAGCACGAACAGGTTCGCGCCCAGCGCACCGAAGCCCACCGTGAGCGAATTGCCAACCAGCTTGCCGAGAATGCCGCCGGCGCTGGAGACATCCCCACTGAACAGGCGTACATGCAGGAAGCCGGTGCCAGCAATCAGGAAACCCACCAGGCCGACCAGGCGCAGCGCCGGGTCCAGGTCGTTCTCGCCCTTGCTCTCGCGCTTGAGGCCGAACATGGCAATCCAAGACAGCGCACCGAGCACCACCGGCAGCAGGAAGGCGATGTAGCCGAACAACTGCAGCAGCACGTCGGCGATCCAGGCGCCCGCGCGACCACCGAGGTTGTGCACCGGCGCGACTACGCTGCCGGTATGCGACCAGCCCGGATCCGTCGCTGAATAGGTGAAAAGACTCGCCGCCAGATAGAGCAGGGCTGGCGCGATCGCGATCAGGCCCAGGTCGCGCCAGAGGCGCTGGCGGCGTGGATTGTCGGTCGTCGCCGCCGCGGCCGTGCGACGTGACGCCTTGCTGTCGTCCGACTTGGAGCGTTCAGGGACCTGCTTCGCCACCTTAGACCATACCTTTGGAATGCGCTGTTAGTGATTGATAATAAATGAGACGGCGTCAGTTTTCAGTTATGCGACTTCTGACCGGGCCCGGACAGGGCCGAAACCACCGCTGGATGACGGCGTTCTGTTCATCGGCTTGAATCGCCCTGCCCCAGCCGCCACTCTATGACCAGCCACGGATGCTGCGCAAACATCGCCAGCGCCTTGTCCCATCTACCTTTTCGCGAGTCTACATGAGCACCAGCCTGCCCTCCCGCCACCAGCGCCTCGTCATCCTCGGTTCCGGACCGGCCGGCTGGACCGCCGCCGTCTACGCCGCCCGTGCCAACCTGAAGCCGGTCGTCATCACCGGCCTGCAGCAGGGCGGCCAGCTGATGACCACCACCGAGGTGGACAACTGGCCGGGTGACGCCCACGGCCTGATGGGCCCGGACCTGATGGCGCGCATGCAGGCCCACGCCGAGCGCTTCGAGACCGAGGTCATCTTCGACCACATCCACACCGCCGACCTGTCGCAGCGCCCGTTCAAGCTGATCGGCGACAGCCACGAGTACACCTGCGACGCGCTGATCATCGCCACCGGCGCCACCGCCAAGTACCTGGGCATCCCGACCGAAGACGAGTTCAAGGGCCGCGGCGTGTCCGCCTGTGCCACCTGTGACGGCTTCTTCTACCGCGACCAGGACGTGGTCGTGGTCGGCGGCGGCAACACCGCGGTGGAAGAGGCCCTGTACCTGTCCAACATCGCCCGCAAGGTCTACCTGGTCCACCGCCGCGACACCCTGAAGGCGGAGAAGATCATGCAGGACAAGCTGTTCAGGAAGGTGGCCGAAGGCAAGATCGAGACCGTCTGGCACCACCAGGTGGAGGAAGTGCTGGGCAACGATGCCGGCGTGACCGGCGTGCGCGTGAAGTCCACCCTGGACGGCGGCACCCGCGACATCGATGCTCACGGCTTCTTCGTGGCCATCGGCCACCACCCGAACACCACCCTGTTCGACGGCCAGCTGGCGATGAACAACGGCTACCTGGAAATCCGTTCGGGCCTGGGCGGCAACGCTACCCAGACCTCGGTGGAAGGCGTGTTCGCCGCCGGCGACGTGGCCGATCAACACTACCGCCAGGCGATCACCTCGGCCGGCTTCGGCTGCATGGCCGCACTGGACGCCGAGCGCTACCTGGACGCGCAGGGCAAGGCCAGCTGACCGGTGGTTTGTAGAGTCGAGCTATGCTCGACTAAGGAAAACGGGCGCGCAAGCGCCCGTTTTCGCAACCCTTCTACCCGCTCCAGGCACCACTCAGGCCCGGACGCAGGACTGGGTGAACGCCACCGGTGCCGCGACGACATCGTCCGCATCGCGCAACAGGACATTCCAGCGGACTGAGCCGGGCTCCGTGGAGGAGCAGCTCACTTCGAACTTCACCGGCGCATCCGGATCTTCAAAGCGGCCCTTCCACGGCGTGCAGTATCCGGGCCGGTCGCAATCTGCCACGGCCACTTCAAGTTCCAGGGGGTACTGGGGATTGCCCGCGAAACCCACTGTCAGCTCGCGCACCGCCTGCAGCGGAACCTCGACATCGGGAAGGGGGTGAAGCGTCAAAGGCTCACAGGCCTTGCCCTGTGCCCACAGGCGATAGCCCTTCTCCACCCCTTTCATCGCCGCCGAGCGGAAGACGGGGTCCTGGAGGGCCTTGGCATCATCCGGATTGGTATGAAGAGCCGTCTCAACAATGATTGACGGCATCTTTGCTTCACGATTCTCCCCTTTGTTTTCAGCGTGGGGAGCTGGGGCTACCGAAAAATCGGCATACTCCGGAACCGAGTGAATCAGCTCCTTCATCGAGCACAGGACACTCTGTGCAAGGGCAGCATCCATCGGCCTACCAGGTTGCACGATCACACGAGTACCGCGCGCGGCCCCCGAGGGTTCTCCATTGCTGTGCAGATGAATCGCTACCTCAGCTCCGTGGTGGTTTGCGAGAAGCGGCCGACTGTTGATGTCTTCACGCTCCTCCCGATCCCAAAGCGTACTGCCTGCGTACGTGTTCCATATCTTTGTCTCGGCCGGATACTGCTCGGCAATCGCGTAGCGCGCAGCTATGGTCCACCACTCCTCACCACTCGGAGGATGAGTCGTTCCCGTGATCTGAACGCGCGGACGGACGACAGGCATTTGGCTCCTTTGCTCGATCATCGCCTTCAGCTCCGCAGCGTACGACGGAGTCAACAACCCCTCGGAGACGCCATTCCATTCATCCCTTGAGGTCACCCACCGGTTGTCCTTGTAGCTGTAGAAATACCCATGGCCGGCTGCGACAAATGCCATCCCGGACCCAGGCGTTCCACGCATCCGCCTCAGCGCATCCCCCGCTTTCCGCGCCGCATCGTCCGCAGCCTTTATCTCAGGAAAGTAGTATTCGATCTCTTTCCCGTCATACAGAAAAACGACACGACTGAACGGCGCCACCTGCTCGGCCCAATGCAGTAGTCCAAAACTGATCTCGCTTCGCTGATCCTCGAACGACGGTCCGTAATCGGCAGGAACGAAGTCACGATCCAGCGCCACGGTCACTACACCGTTGGCGATATCTGCTGATACCTCAACCCGGCGACTACGTGCCTGGCCATCCACGAGACGAACGCGCTCCAGAATGTCGCGCGCCTTCTGGGTCAAGAGGATGTCGAGCCCAGTGTCCTGCTCCACCGCAGGAGGAGCGTCAACGGCCTGCGCGGGGCTTATCAACAGTCCGCCACCCAGAAGAGACAGCAGGACAGAAAGGGATCCAAGGCGAAATTTCTGGTTCATTTTGGCTACTCCCTGCAAAGAGTGAATGCACCGCTCCAGCGGCGCAGCTCACTCTGCCCCTGTGCATTCAGGCATTCCGCAACCAAGCGCACACGGATGGACAATTCAAACTTTCCTCAACCCCGACCGGAACAAACCAACCCAGCCCCGCCAGCACCGTTCGCGATCCACCTGGCCTATCCTTGCCAACCATGCCCTCCCCCCGCTTCCTCGACTCCCTGCAGTCCATTCCCGCCACCGACTGGGATGCCCTGCACGACGGCCAGAATCCGTTCGTCAGCCACGCCTTCCTCTCCGGCCTGGAACAGCACGGCTGCCTACGCGAGGACTGGGGCTGGCAGCCCCGGCACTTCACGCTCTGGGAAGGCGACACCTTGGTCGGCGCAATTCCGGGCTACCTGAAGACCAACTCCCACGGTGAATTCGTGTTTGACCATGCCTGGGCAAACGCCTATGCCCGCCATGGCCGCGACTACTACCCGAAATGGCTGGGCGCGGTGCCGTACTCGCCGGTCACCGGGCCGCGCCTGCTGGCCCGTCACGATTCAGAGCGCACCACGCTGCTGTCGGCGTTGCGCGATGCACTGCCGGCACTGGCCGTGTCATCGGCCCATATCAACTTCCACGCCGCAGCGGACGAGGCGCTGTTCGGCGATGACTGGCTGCTGCGCGAGGACGTGCAGTTCCAGTGGCAGAACCCGAGTGACTGGGCGACATTCGACCAGTTCCTCGGCGCGATGAACCACAAGCACCGCAAGAACATCCGCCAGGAACGGGCCAAGGTCGCCCGCCAGGGCATCAGCTTCCGCGTGGTGCATGGCGACGAGGCCAGCCGCGCCGACCTGCAGGCGATGTACCGCTTCTACCTGCAGACCTTCCTGGAATACGGCAATGCCCCGGCCCTGACCGAGGCCTTCCTGCGCCATCTGGCCATTTCATTGGGTCGCGGGCTGGTGCTGTTCCTGGCCGAACAGGACGGCGAGCCGATTGCCGGCGCGCTGTGCCTGCGCGGCGGTGACACGCTGTACGGCCGCTACTGGGGCGGCGCCACCCTGCCCGGCCTGCACTTCGAGGCCTGCTATTACCAGGGCATCGAGTACTGCCTACGCGAAGGCCTGGCCCGATTCGAGCCGGGTGCACAGGGAGAGCACAAGCTGGCGCGCGGTTTCCTGCCGACGCTGGTGCGCAGCCGGCACTGGGTGGCTGATGCGGAGTTCGCCGAGGCGTTGCAGGAGTGGTGCCGGCAGGAGCGACGGGATGTGCGGCGCTACCAACAGGAGCTGCTGGGGCACAGCCCATTCCGCGCGGACGGGTGACCTGCCAACCAAGGTTGGCATCTACCGCAGCATTCACGCGGGGCCGCGACGAATACAATGCCGGCATGACCCGCCAGCTGCCCTGGCGCCTGGCCGACGCGCCGGACGCCCCCTTCCCGCCGGCCGAGACCGCCCTGCGCCAGCCCGACGGCCTGCTCGCCGTGGGCGGCGACCTGCACCCGGCGCGCCTGCTCAACGCGTATGCGGGCGGCATCTTTCCATGGTTCAGCGAGGGCGAGCCGATCCTGTGGTGGTCGCCCGACCCGCGCATGGTGTTCCGTACCGATGGCGTGCATCTGTCCAGCCGCTTCCGACGCCAGTTGCGCGGCAGCACATGGGAGGTCACCGCCGACACCGCCTTCAGCCGGGTGATGCGCGCCTGTGCGGCGGCACCGCGGCCCGGCCAGGACGGCACCTGGATCAGCCCCGACATGGTCGAGGCCTACAGCCAGCTGCATGACCTCGGCTTTGCCCACTCCTTCGAGGTCTGGGACCGGCAGACGCTGGTCGGCGGCATCTACGGGGTGGCGATCGGAACGATGTTCTTCGGCGAGAGCATGTTCAGTGGCGCCAGCGGCGGCTCCAAGATCGCCCTGGCCGCGCTGGCATCCACGCTTCACGGCTGGGGCTGGGCGCTGATCGATGCCCAGGTGGAGAATCCGCACCTGCTGCGGATGGGCGCCGAGCACCTGCCGCGCGCGGCGTTCCTGCAGCACGTCCGCCACGCGGTGCGCCATGACGGCCGTGAAGGCCCGTGGACGCAGGCGGTCGGACGCCTGCCGGCACAGCGTTTGGCCGGGGGTTAACACAAACTTTGCAAGCTGGGCCGGTCACGCGTAAAATACTGCGCCTTAGGCCCAGCGTGGCCGTTTTCTGAACCGCACAGGACTACATGTCGAAAGACGATTCCATCGAGTTCGAGGGCACCGTCAGCGAGACGCTGCCGAACACCACTTTCCGCGTTCGCCTGGAAAATGGGCACGAAATCATCGCCCACATTTCCGGCCGCATGCGCAAGAACTACATCCGCATCCTCACCGGTGACCGGGTCAAGGTTGAAATGACCCCGTACGACCTGACTAAGGGTCGTATCACCTACCGCATGAAGTAAGCGGTCGGCGCGTTGCGCCACTTCGACAAGGCCAGCCCTGGTTGCTGGCCTTTTGTCATGCCTGCAATCCGGCCCTGCCGGAGGTCATCGTGACCGAACGCACCGTGGCGTCGGTCAGCCCTGCTTGCGGCAGATTCGCATCTTCATCCGTGGCGGCATCGTGGGACCCGATCCAGTCCGGATCGGCATTCCCCTGCCCCGCCATGAACATGCTCACATTGACCGCCCTGCTCGTCGCCGTTGCCGCGTCCGCCAGCGCATCGCCTGTGCGCGCCGCCGAGCCCCCTTCCACGGCCAGTGACTGCATCCAGCTGGGCAGCGACCAGCAGATCGTGCGCGCCGGCGTTTCGCGGAACATCCTGCTGCGCAATGGCCAGGACCACTATGTCGTGCACTTCCAGAACGACTGCTCCACTGCCGGCTACTCGCGGAAACTGAGCTTCATCACCGAAGGCCAGCAGGGCCTGCTGTGCAGCGCCGGCCGCAGCCAGCTGCGCACCGATGCCGACCACTGCCGGGTGGCGCAGATCGAACCGATCGACGAAGCCACCTTCCAGAAGAAGGCCCGCCAGCGCGGCCGTTGATGGCGCATATGACAAGGGCGGCCGCAGCCGCCCTTGTCATTTCAGGTCCGCCGGGCCAGGCCCGGCGTCAGCTCACTCCACGGTGACCGGCAGCAGGCGCTCCGGCTCGGCCTGGGTTTCGACGACCAGCTCGTCGTCGCGGACATCGATGTTCACCTTGCCTCCGTTGACCAGTTTGCCGAACAGCAGCTCGTCGGCCAGAGGACGCTTGATCTTGTCCTGGATCACGCGGGCCATCGGGCGCGCACCCATCAGCGGGTCGAAGCCGTGGTGGGCCAGCCAGTCGCGCGCGGTCGGCGTGGCCGACAGGCTGACGTGCTTGTCCTGCAGCAGCATCTCCAGCTCGATCAGGAACTTGTCGACCACGCGCAGGATGTGCTCGAAGCCCAACGCCTGGAACTGCACCACCGCATCGAGTCGGTTGCGGAATTCCGGGGTGAAGCTGCGGCGGATGGTCTCCATCGCGTCGGTGGCATGGTCCTGCTTGGTGAAGCCGATCGAGCGCCGCGAGGCCTGCGCCGCGCCAGCATTGGTGGTCATCACCAGCACCACGTTCTTGAAGTTGGCCTCACGCCCGTTGGTATCGGTCAGCACGCCGCGGTCCATCACCTGCAACAGGATGTTGAAGATGTCCGGGTGCGCCTTTTCGATTTCGTCCAGCAGCAGCACGCAGTGCGGCGTCTTGACGATCTTTTCGGTCAGCAGGCCGCCCTGGTCGAAGCCGACATAGCCCGGAGGGGCACCGATCAGGCGGCTGATCGAATGCGGCTCCATGTACTCGGACATGTCGAAGCGGACCAGCTCGATGCCCAGCTGCAGCGCCAGCTGCTTGGTCACCTCGGTCTTGCCGACACCGGTCGGGCCGGCGAACAGGAAGTTGCCGATCGGCTTTTCCGGATTGCCCAGGCCCGAGCGGGCCAGCTTGATCGCCGAGGACAGCGTCTCGATGGCCGGGTCCTGGCCGAAGATCACCATCTTCAGGTTGCGCTCCAGGTGCTGCAGCACATCCTTGTCGGTGGCACTGACCTGCTTGGTCGGGATGCGCGCCATCTTGGCCACGATCGCCTCCACTTCCTCGACGTCGATCAGCTCCTTGCGCTGGCCTTCCGGCAGCAGCCGCTGGCGGGCACCGGCCTCGTCGATCACGTCGATCGCCTTGTCCGGAAGCAGGCGGTCGCCGATGTGCTTCACCGACAGATCCACCGCCGCCTGCAGCGCTTCGTCGGAATAGGTCACGCCGTGGTGCAGCTCGTACTTGGACTTCAGGCCCTGCAGGATCTCGTAGGTCTCGCCCACGGTCGGCTCGACGATGTCGATCTTCTGGAAGCGGCGGGCCAGCGCCCGGTCCTTCTCGAAGATGCCGCGGTACTCCTGGAAGGTGGTCGAGCCGATGCAGCGCAGCTCGCCGGAGGCCAGCGCCGGCTTGATCAGGTTGGACGCATCCATGGTGCCACCCGAGGCCGAACCGGCACCGATGATGGTATGGATCTCGTCGATGAACAGCACCGCATTGGGGACCTTCTTCAGTGCGGTCAGCACGCTCTTCAGGCGCTTCTCGAAGTCGCCGCGGTACTTGGTGCCGGCCACCAGCGCGCCCAGGTCGAGCGAGTAGATCACCGCGTCGGCCAGCACGTCGGGCACCGAGCCCTCGACGATGCGGCGGGCCAGGCCCTCGGCAATCGCGGTCTTGCCCACGCCGGCCTCGCCCACGTACAGCGGGTTGTTCTTGCGGCGGCGGCACAGGACCTGGATGGTGCGCTCGATCTCGTCGGCACGGCCGACCAGCGGATCGATGCGGCCGGACCGCGCCTGTTCGTTGAGGTTGCTGGCGAACTCGGTCAGGGCATCACCCTTCGGCTCGCCCTCCCCGCCTTCGATGCGGCCTTCGCCCTCGGAGGAGGAGGACGGCTGCTCGCCTTCCTCGCCCAGCTTGGCGATGCCGTGGGACAGGTAATTGACCACGTCCAGCCGGGTCACGTCCTGCTGGTTGAGGTAATAGACGGCGTGGGAGTCCTTTTCGCCGAAGATGGCGACCAGCACGTTGGCGCCGGTGACCTCCTTCTTGCCCGAGGACTGCACGTGGTACACGGCCCGCTGCAGCACGCGCTGGAAGCCCAGGGTCGGTTGGGTATCACGGCCGTCATCTTCGGCCAGGCGGGACACGGAAGCCTCGATGGCCTGCTCCAGCTCCTGGCGCAGGCGTTCGGCGTCGGCACCACAGGCCTTCAGTACGGCCTGGGCGGACGGGTTGTCGAGCAGTGCCAACAGCAGGTGTTCGACCGTCATGAATTCATGCCGGGCCTCACGGGCGCGCTTGTAGCACTGGCCGATGGTGTGTTCGAGGTCTTTGCTGAACATGGATTACTCCGGCGGCAGATGGGGACAATATGCGGCCTGACTACGCGATTTCCATCACCCTAGCGGATTGCTGCGTTCAGATGGCGTTAGCAGTGCAGATCGCTTGATCTTCATTCACTCCAGGACAGCCCACCCAGCATGAGCGAACCCTACCTGAGCCGCTGGCGATTGCGGCGTGATGGCGCGGCCATCGAGACGCCCCACGCCCAGCTCTGGCCGGTGCTGACCGCCGACGGCGAACCGGCGATGCTGAAGGTCAGCAGCGAAACCGAGGAGCAGAACGGCCATCGCCTGCTGCGCTGGTGGGACGGCGATGGTGCCGCCCGCCTGCTGGCCCACGAGGGGCCGGCGATCCTGATCGAGCGTGCCGGCGGCGATTCGCTGCGGCAACGTTCGATCGAGGGCGACGATGATGCCTGTACCACGATCCTGTGCCAGGTCCTGCGGCAGCTGCACCGGCCACGGAGCGCGCCACCAGCGGAACTGGTCTGCCTGCGTACATGGTTCGCCGACCTGCTGCAGCCAAGGGCCGCGCTGCCGCCACTGCTGGAACAGTGCAGATCACTGGCGGAGCGGGTGTTGCAGGAAGAACGCGAGATCCGGCCGCTGCACGGCGACCTGCACCACGACAACGTGCTGGATTTCGGCGCGCGTGGCTGGCTGGCGATCGACCCGAAGCGGCTGCTGGGCGACCGCGCGTTCGACTACACGACGATGTTCAGCAACCCGGACCTCTGTGGCCCGGGCATCCATGTGGCCACCCGGCCCGAGCGGTTTGCCGCCCGGCTGCAACAGGTAAGCGCACTGGCCGGCCTGGAACGCACGCGCCTGCTGCGCTGGATCGCGGCCAGCACTGCGCTGTCGGCGGTGTGGTTCAGGGATGACGGCGACCCCGCCGACGTCGACGAGACGGTGGCGCGGATGGCGCTGGAGGCGTTGGCGGAGGCGTGACCTCCGCGCGTGGTGGGCGCACTCCATCCGGGATCATTGCGCCGGGACGAAAAGCAGCCGAGCATGGGCTCGGCTCTACAGGTTTCTGCCTTGGTAGGTGCCCACCTTGGTGGGCACGCCGTGTTCGGAGTCGATGTACCCGGACGAGGATCGGCAGCCGGTCAGGCCTTTTCCATCGTGCACAGCAGCGGGTGCTGGTTCATCCGCGAGTACTCGTTGACCTGGGCAACCTTGGTCTCGGCCACTTCGCGGGTGAACACCCCGCAGACGCCGCGGCCGCGGGTATGGACGTGCAGCATCACCTGCGTGGCCTTGTCCAGGTCCATGCTGAAGAACTGCTGCAGCACATCCACCACGAAATCCATCGGGGTGTAGTCATCGTTGAGCAGCATCACCTGATAGAACGGCGGCGGCGCCACTTCCGGGCGCGCGGGCTCCACGGCAACGCCGTGCTCGTGCTGGGAATCGGGGGAGGACTCATGGGGCATCCTTCCATTATAGGGGTAGCGCCGGACCTGCGTCGGCCCGCCGCGGATTGGACGGCACGCACGCCCAACGTCACAATTGCAGCTTCTTTCAACACTGCTTCACAGGATCTTCATGAAAAGGACCCTTCTGCCCGCCCTGCTGATCACCCTGGCCGCTGCCGGTGCTGCCACCGCCGCGCCCCAGGCCGACAAGTCCGTGGCGCGCCACCTGGACAAGCTGGGCTATACCTACGAAGTCGACGAGGATGGCGACTACCGCATGGTCTTCGACGTCGAGGGTGACCGCACCCAGATGGTCTACGTGCGCTCGGCGGTGGAAGACTTCGGCAGCCACAACATCCGCGAGATCTGGTCGCCGGCCCACAGCGCCAAGACCAAGCAGTTCCCGGTGGCCGTGGCCAATCGCCTGCTGGAAGATTCGCAGGACGCCAAGATGGGCGGCTGGGTAAAGCAGGACACCACCGCCATGTTCGTGGTGAAGATCGACGCCGATGCCACCGCCGACCAGCTCAGCGACGCCATCGATGCGGCCATCCGCACCGCCGACGCGATGGAGCTGGAACTGACCAAGAAGGACGAGTTCTGAGTTGAACGCCACGCCGGACCCGCGCTGGGCACCGCACGCCACCGTTGCCACCGTGGTGATCGACGGCGGCCGCGTGCTGCTGGTCGAGGAGACCATTGACGGCCGCCAGGTGCTGAACCAGCCGGCCGGCCACCTCGAGCCGGGCGAAAGCCTGGCCGAGGCCGCCCTGCGCGAGACCCGCGAGGAAACCGGCTGGACGGTGCAGCTGACCCACTTCATCGGCTGCTACCAGTGGACTGCCGGCGACGGCACGGCCTTCCTGCGCTTCTGCTACGCGGCGCACCCGGTTTCGCACGATCCGGCGCAGCCGCTGGACACCGGCATCGACCGCGCGCTGTGGCTGACCCCGGCCGAGCTGCAGGCCGCCGGCGAGCGCCAGCGCAGCCCGCTGGTGTGGCAGGTGGTGGCGGATTACCTGGGTGGCCAGCGCCACCCGCTTTCGCTGGTCCGGGAGGTCGCATGAGCACTCCGCGTGTGATGGTGGGTGTCTCCGGCGGCGTCGATTCCTCGGTCGCCGCCTGGCGCCTGGTACAGCAGGGCGAGGCCGTGGCCGGCCTGTTCATGCAGAACTGGGCCGACGATGGCAGCGGTGATTGCCGTGCCGAGGATGACCGTCGCGACGCGGTGGCCGTGTGCGGCCTGCTGGGCATCCCGTTCCACTTCCGGGACTTCTCCAGCGAGTACTGGCAGGGCGTGTTCGAGCACTTCCTGGCCGAGTACGCGGCCGGCCGCACCCCGAACCCGGACGTGCTGTGCAACCGTGAAGTGAAGTTCAAGCATTTCCTGGACGCCGCCCGCGAGCTGGGCGCCGAGCGCATCGCCACCGGCCATTACGCACGGGTGACCCAGCGCGGCCACCAGTGGCTGCTGCTGCGCGGCGCCGATCGATCCAAGGACCAGAGCTACTTCCTGCATCAACTGGGCCAGGAACAGCTGGCAGCCACCCTGTTCCCGATCGGCGACCTTGAAAAGAGCGACCTGCGCCGGATCGCGCGCGACGTCGGCCTGCCGACCCACGCCAAGAAGGACTCCACCGGCATCTGTTTCATCGGCGAGCGCGACTTCCGTGAGTTCCTCGGCCGCTACCTGCCGGCCAAGCCCGGCCAGATCCTCGACCCGGCCGACGGCAGCGTGATTGCCGAACACCCGGGCGTGTTCTATTTCACCCTGGGCCAGCGCGAGGGCCTGAACATCGGCGGCGTGCGTGGCCGCCCGGCCGCGCCGTGGTACGTGGTTGGCAAGGATGTGGCCAGCAACGTGCTGTACGTGGACCAGGACCGCGACAGCAAGTGGATGCTGTCCGACCGCCTGCGTTCGGAAACCGCGCACTGGATCGCCGGCTCACCGCCGGCACGGCGCTTCGAATGCACCGCCCAGACCCGCTACCGCCAGCCCGACGAGCCGTGTACGGTCCAGGTGCTGGACGATGGCAGCGTGCTGGTCACCTTTGCGCGCCCGCAGCGTGCCGTTACCCCCGGTCAATCGCTGGTGCTGTATGACGGTGATGTGTGCCTGGGCGGCGCGGTGATCGCCGCCACCGATGCGCCGCTGGAACAACGCCTGCGCACCACCCCCTCCCCTTTTGAGGTAATCGCTGCATGAGTTTCACTGTCGACGACCGCGTCCTGGCCTTGGCCGGCATTGCCCAGGCCCTGCAGCAGGTGCGCCGCATCGCCGATACCGGCCATTCCGACGCCGCCGCCGTGCGCACCGCCGTGGACAGCGTGTTCCGCGTCGATGCGTCCTCGCCGCAGGCGGTGTTCGGTGACCGTCATGCACTGAAGTCCGGCCTGCGCCTGCTGCACAACTACTTCCGCAGCCAGGGCCAGGACCCGATCCTGCCCAAGCTGGCCCTGTCGGTGCTGCAGCTGGAGCGCCGCTTCGTGCAGGATGGGGCGACCGTGAACAAGGTCGCCTCGGGCATCGAGCGCGCCCAGCGCCAGGCCACCGAACTGGGCGACAGTGGCCACCCGGACGTACTGGCCAACCTCGGCGGCCTGTATGCCGACACCATCAGCCACCTGAAACCGCGGGTGATGGTGCAGGGCAACCCGCACTACCTGGGCCAGGCCGGCGTGGTGGCGGAGATCCGTGCCCTGCTGCTGGCCGCGGTGCGTTCGGCGGTGTTGTGGCGCCAGCTGGGCGGCAGCTACTGGGACTTCCTGTTCAGCCGCAAGGCGATGATCGAGGCCGTGGACCGCCTGCTGGCCTGAGGGTGTGGGGTCAGAGCCCTTTTCCATGGAAAAGGGATCCGACCCCGTTGCGCCTGCCCAAGGGGTCGGATCCCTTTCCGGCACGGAAAGGGCTCTGACCCCGAGGCCGCCAAGGCGCCGGAAAACCGGCGCATTCAGAATGCACTTCGAGGCACATCGACGTTAAAGAGAAAGGGGGTACGGCCGATACATCCTCCGTGCACCTCCCGAGAACGTCCATGTACTCACGCATTTTCATCCGTCTGGCCGCCCCCCTGGCTCTGACCCTGCTGCTCCCCTTCGCCATCGGTTTCGAATGGCCGGCCGCCCTGCGCTGGGCGATCCTGACCACGATGACGCTGAGCTGGCTCGGCTTTGCGTGGTGGACCACCCGCGCCCAGGCACATCGTTCCCCCGAGCACGCCCGTGTCCTGCGCGAACAGGACCAGCTGCTGACCGAGCTGCGCAACTTCGTCGGCAACGAGATCGACGGTTCGCGTGGCGAAGTGGAACGCGCCCGTGACCTGATCCGCCAGGCCGTCTCCAGCCTGGGCGGCAGCTTCGATGCCATGAACCGCAAGTCGCGCCAGCAGAGCCAGGCCCTGTCGCGCATCGTCGACCGCGCCGGTGATGAAGGCAATGCCGGCCTCGACGTCGCCCGTTTCGCCCAGCACGCCAGCCATCGCATGGAACAGCTGGTGGAAGCGCTGGAACAGGTGAGCGGCCAGAGCAGCACCACCGTGCAGCACATCGACCAGATGGCGCAGCACCTGGATGGCATCTTCGCGCTGCTGGAAGACGTCAAGTCGATCGCCGACCAGACCAACCTTCTGGCGCTGAACGCGGCCATCGAAGCGGCGCGCGCCGGTGAAGCCGGTCGTGGCTTCGCCGTGGTCGCCGACGAAGTGCGCAACCTGTCCGAGCGCTCGACCACCTTCAACGAGCAGATCCGCAAGCTGGCGCACAGCTCCAAGGACGCCATCGCCAAGGTGCGCGAGACGGTTTCGCACATGGCCTCGCGCGATATGGACCGCTCCCGCGAAGCCCGCCAGGAAGCAGCAGCGATGCTCGACAACGTCGCGCAGATCAACGCCTCGCTGGGCGACGGCATGCGCGAAGTGTCCGAGTGCGCCCGTGCGATCGATGGCAGCGTGGCCGAAGCCGTGCGTGCCCTGCAGTTCGAAGACATCGCCACCCAGGCGCTGGGCGGCGTGCACACCCACCTGGACCGCCTGACTGCCATCAACCGCGAAGCGGTGGCCCTGCAGGAGCTGCTGCACCGCAATGGCGGCGTGTTCGACGAAGAGATCGCCAGCGCCCTGCAGCGCACCGGCAATCGCCTGCGCGAGCTGCGCAGCGAATGGGAACGCCCGCCGCACAAGCCCGTCGCCCAGCAGAGCATGGGCGCCGGCACCGTCGAGCTGTTCTGATCCTGATGTCCGCTGCCCTCGCCGGCAGCCCGCAAGGCCCCGGTTCGTCCGGGGCCTTTGCCTGTAACCCGCCATTGGATGCATCCTGTACGCGCACCATGACCCTGATCCGCGCCCTGCCCTCCCTCACCGATACCGAGCGCCCGCACAACGCGAGCGTGCGTGAGCAGCTGCAGCGGCTGGAAGACGTGGCCCGCGAGGAACTGCTCGAACTGCAGCAGCTGGCCGATGCGCGCCCCGCCCCCTCCCGAGCCGACGATGAACTGCTGGGCCTGGCATGGGACCTGGGCCTGGATGGCGGAGCCCTGAAGTAGATCCACGTCCTGCGTGGATGGGCCGTCCCGCATGGCATGATCCACCGGTCCCGTTCATGGAAGACCGATGGCCATCGCCCTGATCGCAGTGCTCCTCATCGAAGCCGTCCTTCTGATGGCCTGGGTGGCCGGCTATTTCAGCTGGGGCATCACCCTGTTCAACGAACGCATCGCGGCGTCACCGGCCATGCAGGCCCGGCTCTCGCTGGGCAGCCTGGAACGTGACCTGCCGCAGGACAGATGGCTGCAACTGGCCTTCCATGCGCTGCCCGATGGCAGCATGGCGTTCCGCGAGAGCTTCGCACCGAGCTTCGGCCTGCGCTACTTCCCGGTGATGCGTGGACGCATCGTTCTCAACGCGCGACGGCACGAGGTGCGGGTGATCGGCCTGTGCAGCTGGTTCGTGGCAATCCTGTCGCTGCTGCTGTTGCCGCTGGTGGCGATGCGCCCGATGGTGGCACCGATGCTGCTGGTGCTGCCGCTGTTCCTGGCCAGCTATCTGGTTCAGAAGCGACGCTATGCGGCCATCGTCGAGGCCCTGCGCATGCAGTTGAAGGCGGAGTTTCCCAGGTAGTTCCACGCCATGCGTGGATGATCGCGAGCGTCAGGGCATCCGTGCCGGCCAACGGTCGGCACCCACCAGAGCTGGGCGCACCAGAGTCAGACCACACCGCGCCGGCATCTGCCAGCGCAGATCCTCAGCGCACCAGCACCGCTTCGCCGCTGGCGTCGGTGCGCATCGGCGCCGGGCGCTGCTGGCGCAGCCACTGCGCCAGATCACGCGGGCTGAGCGGGCGCGAGTACAGGTAGCCCTGGATCTCGTCGCAGCCCTGGCGGCGCAGCATGTCTTCTTCCTGGTGGGTTTCCACGCCTTCGGCCACCACCTTCATGCCCAGCGCGTGGCCCAGGTGGACGATGGCCTGGGTGACTTCGGCCGTGCCCGAATCATGCAGCATGCCCTGCACGAAACTGCGGTCGATCTTCAGGCGCCCCACCGGGAAGCGGTTGAGGTAATTGAGGTTGGAGAAGCCAGTGCCGAAGTCATCCACCGCCAGCGGCACGCCGTGCCGTTCCAGCACGTCGAAGCAATGGCGCAGGATGTCGGTATCACGGATCAGCGCCGACTCGGTCAGCTCCAGTTCCAGCCGTTGCGGCGGCCAGCCATGGGCATGGCAGATCTCGATCACGCGCTCGGCGAAGCCGCGATCACGCAGCTGCACCGCCGACACGTTGACCGCGATGCGATCAAAGTGCAGTCCGGCACGGTCCCAGGCGGTCGCCTGGCGGCAGGCCTCGTTCAGCACCCAGTCGCCGATGCGCACGATCTCGCCGCACTTTTCGGCAATGGGAATGAACTCGGCCGGGCTGCAGTAGCCGATGCCGGGGCGGTGCCAGCGCAACAGTGCCTCGATCGCCGGTGGCTCGCCGTGGTGGGCGTGCAGCAGCGGCTGGTAGGCCAGGCTGAACTCGTCGCGCTCGATCGCCCCATGCAGGGCATGCTCGACGTCCAGCCGGCGCTGGATGCGGGCCAGGGCGTCCTGGCTGTAGTACTGGTAGGTGTTGCGCCCGGCTTCCTTGGCCGCATACATCGCGGCGTCGGCCGCGCGCAGCAGTGAGTCGAAATCGGTCTGCGCATCGCCCAGCATCGCGATGCCGACGCTGGCGCCGACTTTCAACGTGGTCTCGCCACGGCGCAGCGGCTCAGCCAGCGAGGCAATCAGCTTGCGGGCGACATGACCGGCATCTTCCGGCTCGGCCAGATCGCGCAGCACCACGATGAACTCATCGCCACTGAAGCGGCCGAACAGGTCGTTGTTGCGCAGGTTCTGGTGCAGGCGGGTGGCTGCGGCCTTCAGCAGCGCATCGCCGGTGGCGTGGCCGAAGCTGTCGTTGATGGTCTTGAAGCCGTCCAGGTCGATGAACAGCATGGCCAGCGAGGTACCGCGGTCGCGTGCTTCCTCGATGGCTTCGGCGGTCTGTTCGCCGAGCAGTACGCGATTGGGCAGGCCGGTCAGCAGGTCGTAGTGGGCCAGCAGTTCGATGCGCTCGTTGGCTTCGCGCTCGCGGGTGATGTCACGGAACAGGACAACGAACCGCGCCGGCAGGCCGTCACGGCGGTCCAGTTCGATCAGCACCTGCACCCAGACGCGCAGGCCGGACTGGCGGTAGAAGCACAGGTCCAGCTGCTCGGGCAGGCCGCCGTTGGCGATACGGGCGAGCGCCGCCTCGAACGCGTTGCGCGAGTCCTCCGTGTACAGCGCCAGCGCCTGGTCGAGGGTGATCGGTTCCTTGCGCAGGCCATGGATGCGGTAGCACTCCTCGGTCCATTGCATGCTGCGGGTCTGCACTTCGATCTCGCAGCCGCCGATGCGGCCCAGCGCGGAGACCCGGTTCAGCAGTTCGGTGCGCCAGCGGATCAACGCATCGGTCTGGTGCTGTTCGGTGATGTTCTGTACCTGGCCGAGCAGGCGCTTGGGTTGCCCGTCCATGTCCAGCAGCGGTTGCATCCATAGCCGCAGGTGCTGCGAAGGCTCATGGCCGCGGGTCAGCTCCAGCTCGAGGTTGGCAGCGCGACCATCGCGCCACAACCGCCGCCATGCCGCGCGCAGCGCGCCGCGGGAGCGTGGATGCAGCTGCTTCAGCCACCGCCGCTGGCCCGGAACGGCGCCCTGCTCCAGTGCCAGAAGCGAACGCAGTTCCGGCGACCACCAGAAATGCCCGCTGTTGGGATCAAACGACCAGCTGCCCATGCTGGCGATGCGCTGGGCCTCGCTCAGGTGCAGCTGCTGTTCCTGCAGCAGCGATTCGAGCTGCTTCTGCTGCTCGATATCGGTATGCGTGCCGACCATGCGCAGGGGCTGGCCATCGGCGGTGCGAGCGACCACGCGGCCGCGATCGAGCACCCAACGCCACTGGCCATCGGCCTGGCGGAAACGGAACTGTGCGCTGTACTGCTCGCTGTGCCCGCGCAGGTGCTCGTCGAGCGCGGCGCGCACCTGGGCGATGTCCTCGCCGTGCACGCGAGACAGCAATTCAGTGGCGGTCTCGTCGCCCAGCGCCGGCGTGCGCGCCACCCGGTCACTGGGGATGTCCCAGTCCCACAGGCTGTGGCCGGCGCTGTCCAGTGCCAGCTCCCAGCGCCCGCCCGCATCGACCGGCACCGGCTCGGGAATGCTCAGGGTGAACGCCAGCAGGTTGCCGGCACCGTCGTGCACCGCACGCAGGTGACCGTCGTAGTGCCCCCGCGGGCCGCCCGGCAGCGTGCAGGCGACGATGCCACCATCGGCGGCCATCAGGCGCAGATCTTCCAGCATCGGCGCATAGGTCGCCACGGTGGCCGGCAGGCCATGCTCGCGCGCGGCCGGATTGGCCGCCAGCGGGTGCCCGGCACGGTCGACGATGACCAGCGCCGACGCAAGCGGGTGCTGCAGCAGGCTGGCGATGATCCCTTGGTCCACGCGATCTTGCTCCGGATGACACGCCCGTCAGCGGGGCACGCAGTGGTTAACGGCGCCTGCGGCGGATAATTGAGTGGTCACGGCACGCTGCGGGGTAAGATGACCGGCGCCCCTGTCACCCGCCCCGTCCATGCCCGCAGAACCGACCGGCAACGCCCCAGTTCCCGACCCGCGGATGGCGCAGGCGCTGAGCCGTGACCGGCGCCGGGTGGTGCTGAGCTATCTGGTGATGGCGCTGGCCTGGATGATCTCCACCGACAGCGTGGTGCAGGCGCTGGTGCCCGATCCGCAGCAGGCGGCCCTGTGGCAGGGCCTGAAGGGCTCGTTCTTCGCGCTGGCCAGCGCGGGCCTGCTCTATCTGCTGCTGCGCCCGCTGGCCGAACACGTGCTGCATACCCATGCGCGCCAGCAGGCCTCCGAGCTGCGCCTGCGGCAGATGTTCGAGGGCAACCCCGGGCCGATCCTCGTCTACGACCTGGACACGCTGGCGATCCTCGATGCCAACCCCGCCGCCTGCAGCGCCTTCGGCTGGGACCGCGACGAGCTGCTGGAACAGACCATCGACGCCTTGTGGCCGCCGGGCCAGGACCAGGCCCTGCAGACCAAGCTGGAGGCGATCCGCGAGGCGCCCGAGGAGCTGTGCATCCTGCGCGCTCAGCTGCAGCTGCGCGATGGCGCGCTGCGGCAGATGGAGCTGCGCTCCAACGCCATCAGCTACGACGGCCACAACGCCCGCCTGCTGATCGCCATCGACCGCACCGCCGAGGATCTGGCCCAGCTGCGCCGCGACCAGGCGTTGGCCCGGGTGGAGGAAGCCCATGAGCTGGCCCGCATCGGCGCCTGGGAACTGGACCCGTCCACCGGGCTGGGCCGCTATTCCAACCAGGTCTATCGCCTGCTCGGCCGCCGCCCGCCCGAGGCCCGGCGCTGGCACCGCTTCGATGAGCTGCTGGTGCCGGCCGACCCGGCCACCGCCACCCAGACCGAACAGCTGCTGGCCGAACTGTGCTCCGGCGAGCCGGTACAGGTGGACGTGCTGCTGCCGCTGCTGTCGATGGACGGCCGTGCATTGATGGTGCACCTGCGGGCGGCCAGCGGTATCGACGAAGCCGGCCGCAGCCGCGTGCTGGGGACGCTGCAGGACGTGACCGAGCGCGAGCAGTCGCGGCGCCTGCTGCGCGAGCGCGAGGAACAGTTCCGCGAGCTGGTGCGGGTACTGCCCGACGGCGTGGTGATCCTCTCCGACGAGCACGTGCTGTACGCCAACGCCTGGGCCGCCGGCCTGTTCGGTTACGGCAGCCACACCCTGCTGGGCGAGCCGCTGTCGGCACTGGTCGCTGCCGCCGACCTGCCACGGGTGCGCAGCCAGCTGCGCGCCGGCCAGCCCCACCTGGGGCCGGGCCACAGCAGCGTGGTGGCCATGCAGCGTGCGGACGGCCGCAGCTTCCATGCCGGTCTGGCGGTGGGCGAAGTGCGCTACGGCGGTCGTGACTGCAAGCTGCTGATCGTACGCGACCTGAGCGATTCCGAACGCACCCGCAGGGCGCTGGAAACCAGCAATCGCGAGCTGCAGGCGATGGCCGGGCGGCTGTTCTCGCTGCAGGAGGACGAGCGTCGCGCGATCTCGCGCGACCTGCACGATGACATCGGCCAGGCCATTACCGCGATCAAGCTGTCGGCGCATGCGGCGCAGGATGAGGACGATCCGAAGCGTCGTGGCGAGGACCTGGCGCAGATCGTCAGCCTGGCCGACACCACCGTGGCCAAGCTGCGCGACATCTCCACCCTGCTGCGCCCGCCGCAGCTGGATGCACTGGGCCTGGAGGCGGCGCTGAGCTGGCAGGCGCGGGTGCTGTTCCGCTCTTCGCCGGTGGAGCTGCTGGCCGAGATCGAGCCGCTGCCGCACCGCCCCGACAACAGCATCGAACAAGCCTGCTTCCGCATCGCACAGGAAAGCCTGACCAATGCGCTGCGCCATGCGCGCGCCAGCCAGGTCCTGCTGCAGCTGCGCGACGTCAGCCAGCGTGGCCTGCACCTGCAGATCCGCGATGATGGTGAAGGCTTCGATCCGGACGGCCCACGTGGCCTCGGCCTGATCGTGATGCGCGAGCGCGCGCAGAGCGTCGGTGGCCACGTGCGGATCGAATCCGCGCATGGCGAAGGCACCCTGATCGACGTCCACCTCCCCTACCAGGCGACCAGCATGGCCGCCGTCGATTCACCGGAATACTGAGCCTATGTGGAATCCCAACCTGCCCCCGGTCAGCATCGATGATGCCCCCGACCGCCTTGGCGCCGGCAACCCCGAGCTGCAGGCGATGGTTGCCGAGGCGGCCTCCGGCGGCATCGCGCTGATGCTGATGCACGTGGACATCGACCACTTCGCATCGGTCAACGAGAACATGAGTGCCGAAGTGGGCGATCAGGCGCTGGTACTGGTGGCGCAGCGCCTGCAGTCCTACCTGCGCGGGCGTGGCAAGCTGTGGCGGCATGGCAGCGACGAGTTCCTGATCGCGGTGCCCCGCACCGCGGACCTGCCGCTGCCGGAGGACTTCGCTGAAGAGATCCGCCAGCAGATGGAACTGCCGCTGTCGGTGCTTCCATACACGCTGTTCATGACCGGCAAGCTGGGCGTGAGCCTGTGCCCGGAACATGCCAGCAGCGCCTCGCGCCTGCTCGACCATGCCGAAGATGCGCTGTACCAGGCCGCCCGCGAAGGCGGCAATGCCGTGCGCATCCATGCCGTGGATACCCCGCCGAGCGCGCACAGCGAGAGCATCATCGCGCGCCAGATCGTCGATGCCATTCCCAATGGCGAGCTGAAGCTGCGTTACCAGCCGCTGGTGAGCGCCCGCGACGGCCACGTGGTCGGCATGGAAGCGCTGCTGCGCTGGCAGTCGCCGACCCTGGGCATGCTGGTGCCGGAGCGCTTCATGCGCACCGCCGAGCGCCTGGGCATCATCGTGCAGATCGGCACCTGGGTGCTGGAAGGCGCATTGAAGCAGGCGCGGTTGTGGCGCGACCAGGGCTTTGATGACTTCACCATCGCGGTGAACGTGTCCACCCTGCAGCTGCTGCGGCCGAACTTCTTCGCCGAGGTGATGTCCCTGCTGCAGGCCGCGGGCGTGCCGGCGCACATGCTGACGCTGGAGATCAACGAGAGCGCGCTGACCAACAACGTCAATTTCGTCCATGAAACGCTGGCCAACCTGCGCAACGAAGGCATCAGCCTGAGCCTGGACAACTTCGGCACCGGCGATTCCAGCCTCAGCGCGCTGGTGCGCTACCCGGTGGACAAGCTGAAGATCGACCGCAGCTTCATCAAGAGCGCACCGGCTGGCAATCGCGAAGCAGCCATTGCCCGCGCGATCATTGCCATGGGCCACCAGCTGGGCATGACCGTGATTGCCAACGGCGTGGAATCGCAGGCCCAGCTGGGCTTCCTGCGCCGCAACGACTGCGATGTGTTCCAGGGCTACCTGTTCGGCGAGCCGATGTCGGCCGATGCCGCCGGCATGACCCTGCGCCGCCGCTACCTGCGCCCGGAAGCCTTCGCCGAAACGCGCCCGGACCGCACGTTGCTGCTGCTGGATGACGAGGAGAACGTGCTGCGCTCGCTGGTGCGCCTGTTCCGCCGCGACGGCTACCGCATCCTGGCCGCTGGCAACGTGCGTGACGCCTTTGATCTGCTGGCGATCAACGACGTGCAGGTGATCCTGTCCGACCAGCGCATGAGCGACATGAGCGGCACCGAGTTCCTGGGGCGGGTGAAGATGCTGTACCCGGATACGATCCGCCTGGTGCTGTCGGGCTACACCGATCTGAACACGGTGACCGATGCGATCAACCGCGGCGCGATCTATCGCTTCCTGACCAAGCCGTGGAACGACGACGAGCTGCGCAAGCACATCCACCAGGCGTTCCGCACGTACGAAGAACAGCGCCGCAGCAATGCCGGTCCGGCACCCGTGGAAACCGGGGATGGTGGCGAGGATCGGCCGCTGCGGTGATGATCGGGTAGAGCCGGCCGCTGGCCGGCTGCCTTGGGTGCCCGGCTTCAATGAGGTTGCCGGCCAGCGGCCGGCACTACCGTCGATTGGCCCCGGTAGAGCCGGCCGCTGGCTGGCTGCCCTGGGTGTCCGGTTTCCGTGAGGTTGCCGGCCAGCGGCCGGCACTACCATCGATCGGCCCCGGTAGAGCCGGCCGCTGGCCGGCTGCCCTGGGTGTCCGGTTTCCGTGAGGTTGCCGGCCAGCGGCCGGCACT
>NZ_JCAFVN010000009.1:0-105352 GCF_059372355.1 Stenotrophomonas sp. YJH_SMC_135 | reverse complement strand
GAGCATGGCTCGGCTCCACAGGAGCGCGAAGGTGAACGACACGTTGTTGTAGAGCCGAGCCCACGCTCGGCTTGCGCACACAGCGCGGGCGTCATCGCAATCTGGTCGAAGAGCAGCCGAGCATGGCTCGGCTCTACAGGAGCGCGAAGGAGTGCGCGCAGTCTATGCCGGCGGCAGCACCTTGCCCGGGTTGAGGATGCCGTCCGGGTCCAGCGCGGCCTTGATCGCGCGCATCGTTGCCAGCGTTTCCGGGGTGAAGGCCTCCGCCATGAAATCGCGCTTGGCCAGGCCAATGCCGTGTTCGCCCGACAACGTGCCGCCCAATGCCAGCGTCAGCTCGAAGATCCTTGGCAGCGCGGCATGTGCGCGTGCGTTCTCGTCGGCATCGTCTGGGTGGTAGAGGATGTTGACGTGCAGGTTGCCGTTGCCGGCATGACCGAAGGTGACGATGGTCAGCGTGTAGTCGCGTGCCAGGGCCTGCACACCGGCCACCAGTTCCGGAATGCGCGACACCGGCACCACCACGTCTTCATTGATCTTGCCCGGCGCAACACTGCGCAGCGCGGGCGACAGCGCCTTGCGTGCGGCCCACAGTTGGTCGCGCGCGCGCCCTTCCATCGCCACGTCCAGTTCAATCATGCCGTCGCCTTCAGCGGCGCTGGCCAGCGCCTGCAGCAGATAGGGCAGGGTGTCGTGGTCACCATCGGCTTCCACCAGCAGCATCGCACCAGCCTCCGGAACATCGGCGCCATTGAGCCGCAGTAGCTCCAGGCTGCGCGCGTCCATGAACTCCAGGCGGGTGGGCACCACCGGCTGCGACATCAATCGCGATACGGCGGATGCGGCGGCATCGGCATCGCGGTACAGCACGCGCAGGCCGGCCTGGCTGACCGGCAGCGGGGTGAGCTTCAAGGTGGCTTCCACGATCAGTGCCAGCGTGCCCTCGCTGCCCACCAGCAGGTGGGTGAGGTCGTAGCCGGTGGCATCCTTGGTGTAGGCGCCGCCGCAGCGGATCACATCGCCGGTTCCGGTCACCGCCACCAGGCCCAGCACGTTGTCGCGGCTGGTGCCGTACTTCACCGCGCGCGGACCACCCGCATTGCAGGCCAGGTTGCCTCCGATGCTGCAGATCTCGGCGCTTGAGGGATCCGGTGCCCAGAACAGGCCATGCGGGGCCAGTGCCTGCTGCAGGGTGCCATTGAGAACGCCCGGCTGCACCACCGCGCAACGATCGCCGGCGCGGATCTCGACGATGCGATCCATGCGGGTGAACGACAGCACGATGCTGCCCGGCTGTGGGACGGCGGCGCCGGTAGTGCCGGTACCGGCACCGCGCGCGACCAGTGCCACGCCGTGCGCGCGGCAGGCGCGCACCAGCGCCTGCACCTGTTCGACGTCGGCGGGCAGCGCCACGGCTGCCGGACGCTGGCGGCGCCATGAATTGTCCTGCGCGTTGGCCTCCAGCGCGCTGTCATCCATGCGCCAGCCCTCCGCGCCCAGCAGGGTGGACAGTTCGGCGACCAGGGCAGCAGGCAGGGCAGGACTCATGACGGATCTCGAGAGGCAGCAGGAGCGGGTTGGATCAGTTTCCAGGCGACAACGGCGCCGGCCAGTGGCAGCCACACCCAGCGCAGTTCGGAGAGCAGGGTAGCCGCGCCGCGTGCGCTGAAGAACTGTGGGGCGAAGGGTGAAACGCGGATCGGTCGCCACGGCGCGAAGAAGCGGTGTTCGCTCCACGGCCAGGCCAGCGCGACGCCGAGGCCACCGGAGGTCATCGCATCCAGCAGTGGATGGCTGGCGGCGCAGACGAAGACGAATACAGCGGCTTGTACGGTCGATGCCACCGTTGGCCCTGCCTTGGTAGGTGCCAACCTTGGTTGGCACGAAACCGCCGACCAAGGTCGGCGACTACCGGGGCTGTGCTGCTCCGACCAAGGTCGGCGACTACCGGGGCTGTGTGGTGCCGACCAAGGTCGGCGACTACCAAAGAACGCCAACGCCAACGCCGCCGCCAATGCCGCCAGCACTCCGGCAAACAGCAGCGAATGGCTGGCACCGCGATGGCCGAAGGCATCCGCATAGGGAATGTGCAGCGCAAAGGCCAGTACATCGGCATCGGGCAGCATCGCGGCGATCACGCCTGCAACCAGCAGGCGCGGCGGGATGCGGCCGCGATCAGCGGCGCACCACAGCGCCAGCGGCACAGCAGCATGGGTGATGATCGAAGGCATCAGTCACACACCGTGGTCGTGCCGGCCTGGCTGCGCTCTGGCAGGTGCCAACCTTGGTTGGCACAGAAGCGCCGACCAAGGTCGGCCTCTACCAGAGCGGACGGTACCCATCAGCAGTCATCCAGCCGGAATGCATCACGCAGCCACCGCAGCTGCGGCGGCTCGCCGGTGGCGTCGACCACATCAAAACGGCAGGGTGCATTGGCCAGCGCCGGGTTGTCCTGCAGGTACAGCTGCGCGGCGTGCGCCAGGCGTCGGCACTTGCGCACATCCACCGAAGCGGCACCGCCACCGAAATCCGATCGCGCGCGATAGCGCACTTCCACGAACACCACGGTGCCGGCATCGTCCATCACCAGGTCCAGTTCACCGCCGCGATAGCGCACGTTGCGCGCACGCGGCTGCAGTCCGGCCTGCTGCAGATGCTGCTCGGCGGCGGCCTCCACCGCCGAGCCACGTTGGCTGCGCTCAGCGACCACCGACGATCGGCATCGGCCGGCCGCCATTGAAGGTGGACCATGCCGGCTGGCGCAGGATGTTGCCGTTGCTGTCCAGGAACAGGGTGCCGGTGGCACCGTCCAGGCCGCCTTCGTTGGACAGCTTGTCCAGATAGGCGGTGATCTTCCAGGCATCGGCGCCGAACGCGAACAGGCGGCCGGCTGCACCGCGTGCGCTGGGCAGGGTGCTGGCGACCTGGCTGGCCGAGGGCAGGCCGGACACGCTGCGCACGTTCCAGGCTTCATTCGGGTAGACGATGCCGTCCAGCGCCACGTCTTCTTCCACCTTGCCGCTGCCGATGGTCAGCTGCGAGGTGCCGACGCGGGTGGCGCCACCGGCACCGGCCAGCGCCAGCTGCGGCGCCAGCAGGCGGGCCTGCGGTGCACGCACGGCGAGGAACACCGCGTCGACCTGGCCGGCATTGCGCACCTGCGCGCCGACATCGCCAACGGCATCGCTGACGTTGAAGGTGGCCACCACCTGCCCACCGCGCTGTGCGAAGCGCTGCGCGAAGGCGGCGGCGGAACGGCGGCCGGTGTCGTCATTGCTGCTGATCACCAGTGCGCGGTTGCGTTCGCGGCCACGCAGGTATTCGGCGGCGACGATGCCGTCGTCTTCCGGTGCCAGCGAGAAACCGGCGCTGCCGGCCGGCGGTGCGTCCTTGCCACGGTTCAGGGCCAGCACCGGCACCTGCAGCTGCTGGCGGCCGTACACGGCGTCCACTTCGTCGCGGCCCAGCGGTCCGACCACGAAGTCGGCACCGGAGGCGACCGCCTTGTCATAGGCGGCGAGGGCACCGGCCGGGGTGCCCGCGGTGTCGAAGAAGTTGATGTCCGGGCGGCGGCGGCTTTCACCGTAGTAGGCGCTCAACAGGCCATCGCGCACCGGCTGCGCGGCGGTGGCCAGGCGGCCGCTGAGCGGCAGCAGCACGGCCAGCTTGGCCGGCGGGCGGTAACCGTCGCTCATCGCCGGCGGGCGCTTGCTGGTGTCGAACTGGGCCGCGCCATCGCGGTCGAACGGGCGCGGCAGCGGCAGGCCGCGCGCGATCAGCGCACGGCCGGCGAAGTTGTACAGCGGGTCGTTGGCCGGCAGCGCGGCGGCACGGCTGCGCAGGGTGGCGTCGTCGAGGGTGCCGAGCAGGCCGGCGATGGCGGCCTGGTTCTCGCTGCGCGCGCTGCCGGTCAGGCCGGCATGGGCACGGGCGCGCTCGTTGGCGGCACCGAAGGCATCGCCGGTGCCCTGCAGGGCCTGGGCGCGGGCCAGCAGCCAGCGGGTGCGCAGGCCGACCGCAACACTGTCGGCATGATCCTTCAGCAGCGCCAGCGCCTGCGCAGGCTGCTTGTCGGCCAGCGCCAGCTCGGCACCGGTCAGCTGGTAGCGCTGCAGGCTGGCGCCGGACAGCTGGCGGGCGGTGAGCTGGCCCAGCAGGCTGCGCGCGCGGGCACTGTCGCCGGCCAGGTGCCAGGCCCAGGCCGCGTCGGCCAGTGCGTTGCTGCGGGCGCCGCCACGCAGCGTGGCGGCCAGGCCTTCCAGCTGCAGTGCGGCGTCGCGCGGCTTGCCCTGTTCGATCAGCGCCAGCGCCTGGCCCTGGGCCGGCGAATCGGGGGTGCTGGTCAGGCTGGTGGTGGCACAACCGGCCAGCAGCATCAGCGACAACGACAGGGCGGAGAACCGTGCGGCGGGCTTGTTCATGATCGGGTCCATGCGATGAGGGCAGCGGCCTTGGCCGGGTACACGCTACGATTCTACCCTTGCCCCGTGAGTACCGCTGAAATGAGTGTCCCAACCCTGTACGTCGTCGCCACCCCGATCGGCAACCTGGCCGATCTGAGCCCGCGCGCGCAGGAGGTGCTGCGTTCGGTGGCGGCCATCTGTGCCGAGGACACCCGCCGCAGTGGCCAGCTGCTGTCCCATTTCGGCATCCAGCAACCACTGGTGGCCCTGCACGAACACAATGAAGAGGCCCTGGCGCAGCGCCTGGTCTCGCGCCTGCAGGCCGGCGAGTCGCTGGCGCTGGTCAGCGATGCCGGTACCCCGCTGGTCAGTGACCCCGGGTTCCGCCTGGTGCGTGCCGCGCGCGCGGCGGGCATCAAGGTCAGCCCGGTACCCGGTGCCTGTGCCGCCATCGCCGCGCTGAGCGTGGCCGGCCTGCCCAGCGACCGTTTCAGTTTCGAGGGCTTCCTGCCGGCCAAGGCCAGCGGCCGCCGCGACCGCCTGCAGGCGCTGGCCGGCGAAGTGCGCACGATGGTGTTCTACGAATCGTCGCACCGCATCGCCGAATCGCTGGCCGACATGGCGGCGATCTTCGGTGGCGAACGCCCGGCGGTGCTGGCCCGCGAGCTGACCAAGCTGTTCGAGACCGTGCTCGATGGTGACCTGGCGGGCCTGCTGGCCAAGGTCGAGGCCGACGACAACCAGCGCAAGGGCGAGTTCGTGGTGATGGTGCAGGGCGCGGGTGATGACGAACAAGCGCAGCTGGCACATGGCCGCCGCGTCTACGCGAAGCTGAGCGAGCACCTGCCACCGTCCACCGCCGCCAAACTGGCCGCGGAACTGACCGGCGCGCCGCGCAAGGCGTTGTACGGTAGTTGATGGATTGCTGCAGCCACGCATGGCGTGGCGCTACTGCAGTAGATCCACGCCATGCGTGGATGGATGAACCGGACGCCGCGATCAGCACGGCAGGAAGGACCTGCGTACGCTAGAATATGCGCTGGCGGAGCCGGCCAGACAGTCGCGTCATCCCTTCGGGGGTGCCGAGGAAAGTCCGGGCTCCATAGGGCAAGGTGCCAGGTAACGCCTGGGCGGCGCAAGCCGACGGAAAGTGCAACAGAAAGATACCGCCTACGTCTTCTTCGGAAGGCCGGTAAGGGTGAAATGGTGCGGTAAGAGCGCACCGCGAGTCTGGCAACAGACCGGCACGGCAAACCCCACCTGGAGCAAGACCAAATAGGGATCCTTTGGCGCGGCCCGCGTTGGATCCGGGTAGGTTGCTTGAGCGTTGCGGTGACGTAACGCCTAGAGGAATGACTGTCCACGACAGAACCCGGCTTATCGGCCGGCTCCGCCTCCTTCTTCTTCCACGCATGGCGTGGAGCTACCGTGATTGCGGGGTCGGATCCCTTTCCGGAGGAAAGGGATCCGACCCCATGCTGTCCTCAGCCCGGCGTGCGGTACTGCCCGGCGGAAATGAACTGCGAGAAGCGCTCGCACCACACCACCACCGTGGTGTAGTCGTCCACGTCCACGTTCGCGGGCACATCCACCAGGAAGCGGTTGAAGGTCTTCACCTCGCCGATGCGCTGGGCCTGCGCCTTGATCTTCAGGAAGTCGGCCTTGTTGTCGACGAAGTCGCGGACCAGGTAGACCTTGTAGTCCGGGCCCGGTCCCATCTTGCCGTCGAAGGCAACCTGGGTGGCGCTGACGCTGACCTTGCCTTCGGCCCAGTGCACCGCGTCGCTGCCTTTGAGGTCGCGACGGAAGGTGGTGCGATAGGTGGCGTCGTTCATCGCGGCCTGCACCTGCGTGACCGGCGGGTCATCGGGGGCGATCAGGATCGGCAGCAGATAGATGCCCAGGCCGAAGCCCAGGCCGAGAGCAAGCAGGTGGGTGGCGAACAGGATGAGAATGCGACGCATGGGGCCTCCTTGAGGGTTGTGGTCGATTGCGCGGCGCGATGCCGGGCGCGACCACCCTGGGAGGTCAGGGGCGACATTTATAGACACAGTGTCGATTGCGAAAAGGGCACAGTCGGCTGGCTGTGATGCTGAAACCGCTGTGGCGCGGACGGATCGCGGTCGCGGCTGGAAGCTGAATGACGTTTCAGGCCCGCTGCGATGACGACTGCCGTCGCGTGGATCGCGACAGCACGCTGCGGGTAGTGCCGGCCGCTGGCCGGCAACTTCATGCTGCATCCGAAGATCCAGAGGTTGCCGGCCAGCGGCCGGCACTACCCCCCCCCGCCAAGAGCATCCGGCCAAGGGCCGTCATGACCGGGTCAGAAAATGACGTGGCTCTGGCCGCTGGGAGCGCCCTGCGGGCCGAAGCGGCGTTCGTGGATCTCGCCATGGCCGTCGGCGTCGATCAGCAGCACGGTGCTGGCGCGGGTGCCGTAGTCATCGCCACGGATGAAGGCCGGGCTCAGCCAGCGCTCGCGTTCCAGGCCGATGCCGGTGTCGGGCAGGTCGCTGTCGGCAGGGCGGTGTTCGTCGGCCAGAGCATTCCAGAGCGGGGTCAGGTCCGGGGTCAGATCCCTTTCGCCGTGCGAAAGGGATCTGACCCCGTCCTTTTGCAGCCAGGCTTCAAGGGCCGCCATCAGCCGCCGGGTCTTCGGCCAGGGCGTGTCCAGCGCGCCGTTGGACATGCCGTGCACGCCCGGGCCGAGGGTCTGCCGTTCGGCGGGATGGTTGCCGAGGTACTCCAGGCTGTCGCTATCGGCCAGCAACAGATTGAACGGGGCATAGGCGCCAGCCACGGTCGCCAATCGGTCGATATGCACAGCGGCCGGGTCGCGGCCGCGCAGGAAGTCGGCCACCAGCGCGCCCCGCGACGGGCCGGTCTGGGCCGCCAGCGGGTCGCGGACGTTGGTGACCACCGCCATCCGGCCCGAGGCGCCAACCCCGGCCCAGCCACCGCCGGAGCGCAGATCGCGCCCGCCGATGACGGACGTCTCATCCTGCCAGGGGGCCAGCGCCGCCGTCGGGCGGGCGTGGAACTCATCACGGTTGCCGGTCATCACCAGCCGCCAGCGCGGGTGGTGCATCCAGCCAAGAGCGAGCAGGCACATGGCCTCATTGTGCACGGTTTGCGCAGTCCGGCGCCGTTTCCGGCCCGTTCCGGATGAATGCGCGGCCGATGTTTCACGCCCTCTCCACGCCCCTGAACTTCCGTTCAATCTCAAAAATTGAGACGGATCAGCAACTTGTGGATAAGCCTTGAACAATTGTCTAAAGGTTGTTGCAAGCCATTGATGCGGCTGGCGATTTCCCCGCTGAAAAGTTGTTGACAACCCTCGGCCCGCTGCTAAGGTGGGCATCAGAGGGAAATCCGGGTGTTTTGTGGGTTTTCGTGGTTCAATGTTTCACCGGGCGAAGGACAAGGTGCAGGCGTCGTGTTCCAGGGCGAGACGGCCATCACAGTTGACGACAAAGGGCGCATGGCGGTTCCCACCGCTTACCGCGACCTCGTCGCGCGCGCCAGCAACAACCGTCTCGTGCTGACCTACAACCCGTTCGAAGCCGGCTGCCTGTGGCTGTATGCAGAGTCGGAATGGGAGCGGGTCCGCGACGATGTGATGTCCAAGCCCAACACCCAGCGCGTCGTGCGCCTGTTGCAGCAGAAGCTGGTCGGCTCGGCCGCCCATCTGGAACTGGACGGCAACGGTCGCATCAGCATCCCCGCCAGCCACCGCGGTGCGGTGGGCATTGAGAAGAAGGCGGTATTGCTCGGTATGGGCGACAAGTTCGAATTGTGGAGCGAGCAGGCGCATCGGGCCCTGATCCAGCAGACGTTGTCTGACGAGGATCTGGGTGATGGGTTGCTCGACCTGAAGTTGTGAGCCGGGGTGCCCGGATGCGCCCAGAAGCGCAGGCCGGTCACCTTCCGGTGTCGCAGTCGCCGGCGGTGCACCTGCCGGTCCTGTACACC
This sequence comes from Stenotrophomonas sp. YJH_SMC_135, assembly GCF_059372355.1. Classification (NCBI taxonomy): domain Bacteria; kingdom Pseudomonadati; phylum Pseudomonadota; class Gammaproteobacteria; order Lysobacterales; family Lysobacteraceae; genus Stenotrophomonas; species Stenotrophomonas sp. YJH_SMC_135. The sequence continues at coordinate 96,977 of NZ_JCAFVN010000009.1, read as the reverse complement.
CAGGTCCTTGAAGGCCTGAGGGTGATCGAAAACGGACGTTATCTGGATGGCACGTTCGGTCGTGGCGGTCATGCGCGTGGCGTGCTCACCCAGCTCGGTCCCGAGGGGCGCCTGCTGGTCATGGACAAGGATCCGGAAGCCATCGCCGTTGCCGAGCGCGATTTCGCGCCGGACCCGCGCGTGTCCATTTTCCGGGGCAGCTTCGCCCAGCTGCTGCAGTGGAACGCGACGGCCGAAGGCCTGGACGGCGTGCTGTTCGACCTCGGCGTGTCGTCGCCGCAGCTGGACGTGGCCGAACGTGGCTTCAGCTTCGGCAAGGACGGCCCGCTGGACATGCGCATGGATCCGGACAGCGGTGAAAGCGCCGCGCAGTGGATCAACCGCGTCGAAGAGCGCGAGATCGCTGATGTGCTGTGGACCTACGGCGAAGAGCGCCAGAGCCGGCGCATCGCCCGCGCCATCTTGGCCCGCCGCGAGAAGCAGCCGTTCTCCCGCACCGCCGAACTGGCCGAGCTGATCGCCTCGGTGATGCCGCGTGGGAAGGACAAGATTCACCCGGCCACGCGCAGCTTCCAGGCCATCCGCATCCACATCAACCGCGAGCTGGCCGATCTGGAAGCCGGGCTCGATGCGGCGGTGGAACGGCTCAAGCCCGGTGGCCGCCTGGCGGTGATCAGCTTCCACTCGCTGGAAGACCGCATCGTCAAGCAGTACATGAACCGCCTGGCCAAGGCGCCGCCGGCCAACCGCCGACTGCCCGAGGCGGTTGCGTTCGTGCCGACGCTGGACCTGATCGGCGGCGCCATCAAGGCCACCGACGAAGAGCTGGCCGCCAACCCGCGTGCCCGCAGCGCCGTGCTGCGCGTGGCACAGAAGCGGGGGGCCGATGCATGAGCCGGCTGCTGCTGATCATCCTGCTGGCCTGCACCGTCGCCTCGGCGATCGGCGTGGTGTTCGTGCGCCACCGCCACCGGCAGACCTTCATCGAGCTGTCGCGTGCCGAGCGCAAGCGCGATGACATCAACCTTGAGTTCGGCCGCCTGCAGCTGGAACAGGCCACCCTGGCCGAAGCCAACCGCGTGGACCGCATTGCCCGCGAGAAGCTGGGCATGAAGTTCCCCGAGGCCGCTGACATCGTGGTGGTGCGCCCATGAGCAAGACCGGCCGCAACCGCCCGCGCAACGCCTTCAACCTGCGCCAGCGCCTGCGCTGGGTCGCCCTTGCGCTCGGCCTGTGCTCGGTGTCGCTGGTCGGCCGCGCGGCCTACGTGCAGATCATCAACAGCGATTTCTACCAGCGCCAGGGCGAGGCCCGCTACCTGCGCGAGCTGCCGATCAAGACTTCGCGCGGCATGATCACCGACCGCAACGGCGAGCCGCTGGCGGTGTCCACGCCGGTCGCCTCGATCTGGGTCAACCCGCAGGACCTGCTGCGTTCGCCCGAACGCATCCCGGAGCTGGCCCAGGCGGTCGGCATGTCGGTGGATGAGCTGAGCAGTCGCCTGTCGCAGAAGTCGGACAAGGAATTCATGTACCTGCGCCGCCGGATCAATCCGGACGAGGCAGAGAAGGTGGTCGCGCTGAAGATTCCGGGCGTGGCCGCACAGCGCGAGTTCCGCCGCTTCTACCCGCAGGGTGAGGCGATGGCGCACGTGCTGGGCTTCACCAACATCGACGACCGCGGCCAGGAAGGCCTGGAGCTGGCGTTCGACGAATGGCTGCGCGGCAAGCCGGGTGCGAAGCGGGTGATCCGCAACCGCAAGGGCGAGACCGTCGAAAGCGATCTGCTGCGCGCCGCCGAGCCGGGCAAGGACCTGACCCTCAGCATCGACCGCCGCATCCAGTACCTGGCCTTCAAGGAACTGCGCAACGCGCTGGTGGCCAACAAGGCGGCCGGCGGTTCGATGGTGATCATGGACGTGACCACCGGCGAGATCCTGGCCATGGTCAACCTGCCGACCTACAACCCGAACTCGCTGACCGGCGCGATCCCCGATACGCGCCGCAACCGCGCGGTGACCGACCTGGTCGAGCCGGGTTCGACGATGAAGCCGCTGACCATCGCCACCGCGCTGCAGGCCGGTGCGGTGACCAAGGACACCATCATCGACACCAACCCGGGCTACATGACCCTGGGCCGCTTCACCATCCGCGACGTGCCGCGCAACAACGGTGTGCTCAACGTGACCGGCGTGATCACCCGCAGTTCGAACGTGGGTGCGGCCAAGGTTGCGGCGAAGATGCCGGACCAGACCTTCTACGACGGCGTGCGCCGCTTCGGCTATGGCTCGGCGCCGCACAGTGGTTTCCCGGGTGAATCGGCCGGCGTGGTGATGCGTCCGGCACGCTGGTCGGGTACCACCAAGACCACCATGTCCTATGGCTATGGCCTGTCGGTCACGCCGCTGCAGATTGCCACCGCGTACTCGGCGCTGGCCAACGGCGGGCGCCTGATCGCGCCGACCTTCGTCAAGGGCCAGCGCAATGAAGGCCAGCAGATCATCGACGAGAACGTCGCCCGGCAGGTGGTAGCGATGATGGAAACGGTGGTCACCCAGGGCGGCGCCAAGCAGGCGGCGGTGCTGGGTTACCGCGTGGCCGGCAAGACCGGCACCGCGCGCAAGGCCGGCCCGGGCGGTTATGAGCGCGGCCATTACAACGCGCTGTTCGCCGGCGTGGTGCCGGCCACCAACCCGCGTTTCGCTACCGTCATCGTCATCAACGACCCGCAGGCCGGCAAGTTCTACGGCGGCCTGGTGTCGGCGCCGGTCTACCACAACGTGATGGAAGGCACCCTGCGCCTGATGGACGTGCCGCTGGACGACCTGCAGTCGTGGCTGGCCGCACAGCAGTCGGGCAAGGTCGGCCATTCGGCCTCGATCCTGCCTGCGCCGCCGGCCGAGACCGCGCTGCCGGTCGATGCCGCCGCTGAATTCGACGCTGCGCTGCCAAGCGCGCAAGCCCAGACGCCGCCCGCTACGGGAGGCACGCAATGAGTCCTTCGATGTTGCTTTCGCAGTTGCTTCCGGACGTGGCCCTGGCGGGTCATGATCCCGTTCTGACCGGCCTGGTGCTGGACAGCCGTGCCGTGCGCCCCGGTAACGCCTTCGTCGCCATCGCCGGTTTCGGCGCGCATGGCCTGGGCTTTGTCGAGCAGGCGCGCGCTGCCGGTGCCAGTGCCATCCTGTTCGAACCGCCGGCACCGGCCGATCTGCCGGCCCCGGCTGATGCGATCGCCGTGCCGGGCCTGCGCGCGCGCATGGGCGCGATGGCCGACCAGTTCCATGGCGCGCCATCGCGGGCGATGGCGATGGTCGGCGTGACCGGCACCAACGGCAAGACCTCCACCGTGCAGCTGCTGGCCCAGGCCTGGCATCTGCTCGGAACGCCCAGTGGCAGTATCGGCACGCTGGGTGCCGGACTTTATGGTGCGGTCGAGCCGACCGGCTTCACCACGCCGCTGGTGCTGCAGATGCATGCGCTTCTGGCGCAGCTGCGCGACGCCGGTGCGCGCGCGGTGGCGATGGAAGTCAGCTCGCATGCGCTGGACCAGGGCCGCGTGGACGCCGTGCACTACGACGTGGCGGTGTTCACCAACCTCACCCGCGACCATCTGGACTACCACGGCGACATGGCCAGCTACGGCGCGGCCAAGGCGCGGCTGTTCCATCGCCCGGGCCTGAAGGCCGCGGTGATCAATCTGGACGATGCCTTCGGCCGGCAGCTGTTCGCGGGCCTGCCGGCCGGCGTGCAGGCGATCGGGCTGAGCTCGCGAGGTGCCATCGACGCCAGCGTGCGCGCCGAGGCGCTGCAGCTGGATGGGCGTGGCATTGCCTTCGAGCTGGTCATCGACGGCCAGCGCGCGGCGGTGCAGTCGCCGCTGCTGGGCCGCTTCAACGTGGACAACCTGCTGGCCGTGGCCGGTACCCTGCATGCGCAGGGCCAGCCGCTGCCGCGTATTGCCGAGGTGCTGTCGGCGCTGCAGCCGATCCGCGGCCGCATGAACCGCCTGGGCGGTGAAGACGGCCTGCCGACGGTGGTGGTCGACTACGCGCACACCCCGGATGCGCTGGAACAGGCGCTGGACAGCCTCCACGGGCACCTGCAGGGCACGCTGTTCTGCGTGTTCGGCTGCGGCGGCGAGCGCGACACCGGCAAGCGCCCGCAGATGGCGGCGATTGCCGAGCGCCTGGCCAACCAGGTCATCGTCACCGACGACAACCCGCGCGGCGAAGATGGCGATGTGATCGTGGCTGACATCCTGGCCGGCTTCCAGAACGCCGATGCCGTGACCGTGCAGCGCAGTCGCGCGCGTGCGATCGGCCTGGCGGTGAGGCGTGCCGGTGCAGGCGACATCATCCTGATCGCCGGCAAGGGTCACGAGCCGTACCAGGAAGTGAATGGCGTGCGCCATGACTTCGACGACACCGAAGTGGCCGCCGCCGCACTGGCGGCCAAGGCTGGTGTGCTCAGCGCGCAGGCCGGGGAGGGCGCCGCATGAAGCGCACCCTGCTTTCGCTGATCGCACACTGGGCCGGCGGCGAGATCCACGGCGACGACGTGGCCATCGATGCGGTCAGCAATGACACCCGCAATCTCGGTCCGGGCAGTCTGTATGTGGCGCTGCGCGGCGAGCGGTTCGACGGCCATGACTTCGCGGCCGACGCGCAGGCGCGCGGTGCCAGTGCGCTGCTGGTCGAGCGCCTGCTGCCGGTCGAACTGCCGCAGGTGCTGGTGGCCGACAGCGAACTGGCGCTGGCGAAGATCGCCACCGGCATGCAGCGTGACCGTGGCACCGAGGTGTTCGCGATCACCGGCAGCAATGGCAAGACCAGCGTGAAGAGCCTGCTGCTGTCGATCCTGCAGCAGGTGGCCCAGCACGCGCACAAGGTGGTCTACGCCAACCCGGGCAACCGCAACAACGAGATCGGCCTGCCGCTGGCGGTGATCGATGCGCCGGAAGATGCCGACTACGCCGTCTACGAGATGGGCGCCGGCAAGCCGGGCGACATCGCCTACCTGACCGACGTCGCCCGCCCGCGTTATGCGCTGGTCAACAACATCGCCCCGGCGCACCTGGAACGCATGGGCAGCCTGCTCGGCGTGGCGGTGACCAAGGGCGCGATCTACGCCGCGCTGCCGGCCGATGGCGTGGCGGTGATCAACGCCGACGATGCCTATGGCCGCTGGTTCGAACAGCATTTCATCAGCACCCCGGCGCGTTGCCGCGTGCTGCGCTATGGCCTGGAACACTCGGCGGACGTGACCGCGCGCGATATCCGCGCCGGTGCGCAGGGCAGCCAGTTCACTCTGGTCGCACCGGCCGGCGAAGCCCGCGTGGTGCTGGGCCTGCCGGGTCGCCACAACGTCAGCAATGCGCTGGCCGCCGCCAGTCTGGCGCTGGCCGCCGGTGTCGATCTGGCGCTGATTGCCGCCGGTCTGGCCGAAGCGCAGCCGGTGCCGGGTCGCCAGATCGCCCATCAGCTGCGCAATGGCGCGGTGCTGGTGGATGACAGCTACAACGCCAACCCCGGGTCGCTGGCCGCGGCCATCGATGCCCTGGCCGCGGCGCCGGAAGAGGGCTGGCTGGTGCTGGGCGACATGCGCGAGCTGGGCCCGGACGCGGAAGCGCTGCATGCGCAGGCCGGCCTCCGCGCACGTGCTGCCGGCCTGAAGCGCCTGTATGCACTGGGCCCGCTCAGCGCCGCTGCCGCCTCCGCCTTCGGCGAAGGCGGCCGCCATTTCGCCACCCACGACGCGCTGTCGCAGGCGCTGAAGGACGAGCTGCACGCCGGCGTGCGCTGCCTGGTCAAGGGTTCCCGTGGCAGCGCCATGGACACGATTGTCAAAGCGCTGCTGGCGCAAGGAGAGGAATCCCCGCATGTTGTATGAACTGGCTCGATGGTTGCAGCAGTTGGAGAGCCTGTTCGGGCTGTTCAACTACCAGACGTTCCGCGCCATCCTTGCCGCGCTGACGGCCCTGTTCCTGTCGCTGTGGCTGGGCCCGGCGATGATCCGCAAGCTTGCCCAGTTCAAGGGCGGCCAGCCGATCCGCAAGGACGGTCCGCAGACCCATTTCTCCAAGGCCGGCACGCCGACCATGGGCGGTTCGCTGATCCTGCTCACCATCACCCTGTCGGTGCTGATGTGGGCCGACCTGCGCAACCGCTACGTGTGGCTGGTGCTGGCGGTGATGCTGTGCTTCGGCGCCATCGGCTGGTATGACGACTGGATCAAGATCGTCCGCCGTGACCCGAACGGCCTGAAGTCGCGCTGGAAGTACCTGCTGCAGTCGATCTTCGGCCTGGCTGCGGGCCTGTTCCTGTTCTACACGGCCGACGTGCCGGCAGCGCTGACCTTCTACATCCCGATGTTCAAGTCGGTCGCGCTGCCGCTGGCCGGCATCGGCTTCGTGGCCATCGCCTACTTCTGGATCGTCGGTTTCTCCAACGCGGTGAACCTGACCGACGGCCTGGACGGCCTGGCGATCATGCCGACCGTGCTGGTGGCCTGCGCGCTGGGCGTGTTCGCCTACGCCTCGGGCAACGTGGTGTTCGCCAACTACCTGCAGATCCCGCAGATCCCGGGCGCCGGCGAGCTGGTCATCATCTGTGCGGCCATCGCCGGCGCGGGCCTGGGCTTCCTCTGGTTCAACACCTACCCGGCCATGGTCTTCATGGGCGACATCGGCGCACTGGCACTGGGTGCGGTGCTGGGCACGATCGCGGTGATCACCCGCCAGGAGCTGGTGCTGGTGATCATGGGCGGCGTGTTCGTCATCGAAACGCTGTCGGTGATGATCCAGGTCGCCTCGTTCAAGCTGACTGGCAAGCGCGTGTTCCGCATGGCGCCGATCCACCACCATTTCGAACTGAAGGGCTGGCCGGAGCCGCGCGTGATCGTGCGTTTCTGGATCATCTCCGTCGTGCTCGTGCTGATCGGCCTGGCCACGTTGAAGGTGCGCTGAGATGAACGACCTGTCCCGCCAGGCAACACGCCTTGAAGCCATCGAGGGCAGCTACGACAAGTGGCTGCTGGGCGCGATCATCGCGCTCACCGGTGTCGGCGTGGTGATGGTGGCCTCCAGCTCGATCGCGCTGATGAGCAGCCCGTTCTATTACCTCAACCGCCACCTGATCTTCCTGGCGGTGGGTATCGTGCTGGCGGTCATTGCCGCCCGCACCGAGCTGAAGTCGATCGAGCAGTACAACCAGATGCTGCTGCTGGGCTGCTTCGTACTGCTGCTGGCGGTGTTCGCACCGGGACTGGGCAGCACGGTCAACGGTGCGCGCCGCTGGATCAACCTGGGCATTTCCAAGTTCCAGACGGTCGAAGCGGTGAAAGTGCTCTACATCGTCTGGCTGTCGAGCTACCTGGTGCGTTTCCGCGACGAGGTCAATGCGACCTGGCCGGCAATGCTCAAGCCGCTGGGCGTGGCCGGTGCGCTGGTGGTGCTGCTGCTGCTGCAGCCGGACTTCGGTTCCTCGACCCTGCTGCTGGCGATCACCGCCGGCATGCTGGTGCTGGGCGGGGTGAACATGCCGCGCATGTCGATGCCGGTGATCATCGGCCTGGTCGGCATGAGCGCGCTGGCGATCATCGAGCCGTACCGCATGCGCCGCATCACCTCCTTCCTGGACCCGTGGGCCGACCAGCAGGGCGACGGCTACCAGCTGTCCAACGCGCTGATGGCGGTGGGCCGTGGTGAATGGACCGGCGTCGGCCTGGGCAACTCCGTGCAGAAGCTGTACTACCTGCCCGAAGCGCACACCGACTTCATCTTCTCGGTCACCGCCGAGGAATTCGGTTTCCTGGGTACCTGCGTGATCGTGGCGCTGTATGCGCTGCTGGTCGGCCGCACCTTCTGGCTGGGCATGCGCTGCGTGGAAATGAAGCGCCACTTCTCCGGCTACATCGCCTTCGGCATCGGCCTGTGGATCAGCATGCAGACCTTCGTCTCGATCGGCGTGAACCTGGGCATCCTGCCGACCAAGGGCCTGACCCTGCCGCTGATCTCCTCCGGCGGTTCGTCGGTGCTGATGACCTGCGTGGCGATGGGCCTGCTGCTGCGCGTGTCGTATGAACTCAAGCGCGCCGAGCGCCGCCAGGCCGTGCGCATCGGTGGCGCCGAAGACGCCGCGGCCGAACCGATGGACAAGCCCGCCGCAGCGGTGGACGCCAGCGTGCCGATGCGTGCCGAGCCGGTCGCACCCGCGTCCGCTGCAGCGAGCGCCGCACGTGGCACCAGCCGCCTGCAGTCGCGCATCGAACCGACCTTCGGGAGGCTGTCATGAGTGCAGCCACCGAGAGTGGGCGCCCGGTGATGATCCTGGCCGGAGGCACCGGCGGTCACATCTTCCCCGGCCTGGCCGTGGCCCGCGTGCTGCGCCAGCGCGGCGTGCCGGTGACCTGGATGGGCGCCGACGGTGCGATGGAAACCCGCCTGGTGCCGCAGCACGACATCGCCATCGATACGCTGGCCATCACTGGCCTGCGCGGCAAGGGCAAGCTGGCCCTGCTGGCGGCGCCGTGGCGGCTGATGCGCGCGCTGCGCGCGGCCGGGCTCATCATCCGCCAGCGCCAGCCGCGCGCGGTGGTCGCCTTCGGTGGCTTTGCCTCCGGCCCCGGTGGCATGGCCACGCGCCTGCATGGCCTGCCGCTGATCGTGCATGAGCAGAACCGTGCGCCGGGCCTGACCAACCGCATCCTGTCGCGTTATGCGCGTCGCCTGCTGACCGGTTTCCCGGGCACCTTCGCCAAGGGCGAGGAGTTCGTCGGTAACCCGGTGCGCGCGGAAATCGCTGCCATCGCGCCGCCGGAACAGCGCTTCGCCGACCGGCAGGGCCCGCTGCGGGTGCTGGTGGTGGGCGGCAGCCAGGGCGCGCGTGCCCTCAATACCGGCGTGCCGCAGGCGATTGCCGCGCTGGGCGCCGGCCTGCCGGTGCAGGTGCGCCACCAGAGCGGCGAGAAGATGCATGCCGAAGCGGTGGAGGCTTACGCCAAGGCCGGTGTGCAGGCGGAAATCACGCCGTTCATCGCCGACATGGCCGAAGCCTTTGCCTGGGCTGACCTGGTTGTCTGCCGCGCCGGCGCGTCCACGCTGGCCGAGCTGTGCGCGGTCGGTGTCGGCAGCGTGCTGGTGCCATTCCCCGCTGCCGTCGACGATCACCAGACCCGCAACGCGGAGTACCTGGTCGAGCGCGGCGCGGCGGTGTTGCTGAAGCAGGACGGAACGCTGGCCGACGGCATTGCCGCACTGCTGCGCGATCTGTCCGAAAATCCCGCCCGCCGCATGCAGATGGCGCAAGCCGCGCGTGCCCTGGCCAAGGTCGATGCCGCCGAGCGCATCGCCGATATCATTCTCGAGGAAGCTGTATGAAGAAGGCATGCCACCGCGCCTGCCCTGCGCGAGGCCGCGCATGATCCGCCGCCTGCACGACACCAACGACCTGGTGCGCGCGTTCCCGCGCGTGCATTTCGTCGGCATCGGCGGCACCGGCATGAGCGGTATCGCCGAAGTGATGCTGACGCTGGGCTATGAAGTGTCCGGCTCGGACAACGCCGACAACGTGGCGACCCGCCGCCTGGCCAGCCTGGGGGCGCGCATCATGCGCGGCCACTCCGCGGCCAACGTGCTGGGCACCGACTGCGTGGTGGTCTCCAGTGCCATCCGCGAAGACAACCCGGAACTGATGGAAGCACGCAGCCAGCGCATTCCGATCATGCCGCGTGCGGCGATGCTGGCCGAGCTGATGCGCTTCCGCCGCGGCATCGCCGTGGCCGGTACCCATGGCAAGACCACCACCACCAGCCTGACCGCTGCGGTGCTGAGCGAAGGTGGCCTGGACCCGACGTTCGTGATCGGTGGCCAGCTGCTGGCCGCCGGTGCCAACGCCAAGCTGGGTGGCGGGCAGTGGCTGGTGGCCGAGGCCGATGAAAGCGATGGCAGCTTCCTGCGCCTGAACCCGCTGATGTCGATCATCACGAACATCGATGCCGACCACCTGGAAAACTACGGCAACGATTTCGCCCGCGTGCAGGCGGCGTTTGCCGAGTTCCTGCAGCGCCTGCCGTTCTACGGCCTGGCGGTACTGTGCATCGATGATCCGGAAGTCGCCGCGCTGGCCGCCAGGACCCCGCGCCACGTGATGAGCTACGGCATGAGCCCGCAGGCCGACGTGCGCGCCGAGAACGTGGTGCAGGAAGGGTCGCGCATGCGCTTCACCCTGCGCCTGCCGCAGGGCACCAGCCAGGAAGTGGTGCTGGCGCTGCCGGGCAGGCACAACGTGCTCAACGCGCTGGCCGCCGCTGCGGTGGGCTGGCAGCTGGGCGTGGCCCCGGACGCGATCGCACGCGCGCTGGAGGGCTTCGCCGGTGTCGGCCGTCGCTTCAACGATCTGGGCGAGGTGACCACCGCCAGTGGCGCCAAGGTCCGCATCATCGACGACTATGGCCATCACCCCAGCGAGCTGGAGGCAGTGTTCGCCGCCGCTCGTGGTGGCTGGGCCGACAAGCGCCTGGTGGTTGCCTTCCAGCCGCACCGCTACAGCCGTACCCGCGACCAGTTCGACAAGTTCGCCGCCGTGCTGTCGAGCGTTGATGCGCTGGTGCTGAGCGAGGTCTACCCGGCCGGTGAAGAACCGATTGCCGGCGCCGACTCGCACGCGCTGGCCCGTGCCATCCGTGCGCGTGGCCGCAGTGAGCCGGTGGTGGTGGGCAAGGCCGCCGAGCTGGCCAGCGTGCTGCCGGACGTGCTGCAGGACGGTGACCTGCTGCTGATGATGGGCGCCGGCGACATCGGTGCCGTGGCCACCCATATCGCGGTGGAAGGTTTCAAGGGGGAGGGCCAGGCGTGAGCACGCTGACCTTCCCGCCGCTGCGCGTGACCGACTCGGCCGAGTTCGGCCGCGTCGCCGTGCTGCTGGGCGGCAGTTCCAGCGAACGCGAGGTGTCGCTGGATTCGGGCCGCAACGTGCTCGAAGCCCTGCAGTCGCGTGGCGTCGATGCGTTCGCGGTGGACGGCATTCCGGCGCTCGCCAGCGCGCTCGCCGCCGGTGGCATCGATCGCGTCTTCAACATCCTGCACGGCCACAACGGTGGCGGTGAGGACGGCATCGTGCAGGGCCTGATGGACGCCTTCGGCGTGCCGTACACCGGCTCGAACGTGCTGGGTTCGGCGCTGAGCATGGACAAGATCCGTACCAAGCAGGTGTGGCTGTCGCTGGGCCTGCCGACCCCGCAGTACCGCAAGGTCACTGCCGAGGACGTGCACGCCAATGCCGCCGAACTCGGCCTGCCGGTGGTGGTGAAGCCGGCCAACGAAGGTTCCAGCGTGGGCATCAGCCGGGTCACCGATGACGCCGGGCTGGATGAAGCGGTGGCCCTGGCCGCGCGCTACGACGGCCAGCTGCTGATGGAGCAGATGGTGGTCGGCGACGAATTGACCGTGGCCATCCTTGGCGACGTCGCACTGCCGTCGATCCGCATCGTGCCCAAGGGCCAGTGGTACGACTACAACGCCAAGTACATCGCCGAGGACACCCAGTACCTGTGCCCGGGCCTGGACGGTGGCGACGAAGAGGACATCCGGCGCATCGCGCTGGCCGCGTTCCGTGCCGCCGGGTGCCGTGGCTGGGGCCGCGTGGACGTGATGCGCGATCGCGACAGCGGCCGTTTCTTCCTGCTGGAAGTGAACACCGCGCCGGGCATGACCAGCCATTCGCTGGTGCCCAAGGCGGCCCGCCAGGCCGGCATCGGTTTCGAGGAACTGGTGTGGCGCGTGCTGGAACAGACCCTGGAGGCCTCGCACGCATGAACGCGGTGCTGCGCATCTTCGTCTGGCTGTTGGCGCTGTCGGTGGTTGCACTGCCGGTGGTGGCCGTGGTCAATGGCTGGGTCGGCGCCGAGCGCTGGCCACTGGCGAAGCTGCGCGTGCATGGTGAGTTCAAGCGGGTGCCGGCCGAACAGCTGCAGCAGGTGCTGCTGCCGTATGCGCGCGCCGGTTTCTTCGCGGTCAAGCTGCAGGACGCGCAGGACGCCCTGGAGAAGCTGCCGTGGGTGGAAAGCGCGCAGGTCCGCAAGCAGTGGCCGGACGTGCTGGAAGTGACCCTGGTCGAGCACAAGCCGTTCGCCCGCTGGGGTACCGACCGCCTGGTGTCCGAGCAGGGCAAGCTGTTCCCCACGCCGAAGAAGCTGTCCGACCTGGCGCTGCCGGAGCTGGATGGCCCGGACAGCCAGACCGCGGAAGTGATGAAGCTGTACAGCGACTCGCGTGCATTGTTCGCACCGGCCGGCGTCGATGTGCGCCGGGTGACGATGGACGCACGCGGCAGCTGGTCGCTGGTGCTGAGCAACGGCACCGAAGTGGTGGTCGGCCGCGACGACGCGCGCTCGCGCATGCAGCGCTTCGTCAAGGTACTGCCGCAGCTCAACCGCCAGGACGCGCCGATCGAGCGCGCCGACCTCCGTTACACCAATGGTTTCACGCTGAGCTGGGGTACCCCGGCCACGCCGGCGAAAACGCCGGCGACCCCGGCCAGAAGCACGCAGGAAAGGACATGAATCGCAAGGGTGACAAATCGCTGATCGTTGGCCTGGACATCGGCACCTCCAAGGTGGTGGCGCTGGTGGGCGAGTATTCGCCGGGCAACCCGATCGAAGTGATCGGCATCGGCTCGCACGAATCGCGCGGGCTGAAGCGCGGCGTGGTGGTGGACATCGAATCGACCGTGCAGTCGATCCAGCGCGCGGTGGAAGAAGCCGAGCTGATGGCCGGCTGCGAGATCCGTTCGGTGTACGCCTCGATCTCCGGCAACCACGTGCAGTGCAAGAACTCGCCGGGCATCGTGCCGATCCGCGACGGTGAAGTGACCTGGGGCGACCTGGATCGCGTGCTCGACGCGGCCAAGGCGGTGGCGATCCCGGCCGACCAGAAGATCCTCCACGCGATCCCGCGCGAGTACGTGCTGGACGATTCGCAGGAAGGCATCCGCAACCCGGTCGGCATGACCGGCGTGCGCCTGGAAGTGCATGCGCACCTGGTGGTGTGCGCGCAGTCGGCGGCGGCCAACATCAGCAAGTGCGTGCAGCGCTGCGGCCTGCAGGTGGACGACCTGGTGCTGTCCTCGCTGGCCTCCAGCGTGGCGGTGCTGACCGCCGACGAGCGCGAGCTGGGCGTGGTGCTGGTCGACATGGGCGCCGGCACCACCGACATCGCGGTGTTCGTGCAGGGTGCGATCTGCCACACCGCCTCGCTGCCGATCGCCGGCGACCACGTGACCAACGACATCGCGCACATGCTGCGCACGCCGACCCCGGAAGCCGAGCAGATCAAGGTGCGCTATGCCTGCGCCCTGGCCCAGCTGGCCACGGCCGAGGAGAGCATCCAGGTGCCGTCGGTGGGCGACCGCCCGCCGCGCCGCATGCCGCGCCATTCGCTGGCGCAGGCCGTGCAGGGCCGCTACGAGGAAATCTTCGAGATGGTGCAGGCCGAACTGCGCCGCTCCGGCTTCGAGGAGCTGGTGCGCGCCGGCATGGTGCTGACCGGTGGCGCGTCGAAGATGGAAGGCGTGGTCGAACTGGCCGAGGAAATGCTGCAGATGCCGGTGCGCGTGGGTATCCCGCAGCACGTCACCGGCCTGGGCGAAGTGGTCGGCAACCCGGTACACGCCACCGGCGTGGGCCTGCTGCTGATGGGCAGCCAGATCGAGCACCCGCGGCGGCCGTCGCTGCCCACCGGGCGCGCCGGAAGCATGTTCAAGAAACTCAAGACCTGGTTCCGCGGCGAGTTCTGACGCGGAAACCGAAAACCCGGGCCTCGCCCGGGCGCAACACCCGCAGTACCCGCATCACAACGCAATACCGGCTACACACAACCCACACAGCCGCAACGTCGGCATGCAGCAGGACGGCAGGATGCCCGAATGCCCATGCCAGCCAAAGCGGATACAACGAGGACACGGACATGGCGCATTTTGAACTGATCGAAAAGATGGCACCCAATGCGGTGATCAAGGTGGTTGGCGTGGGCGGCGGCGGCGGCAATGCCGTGGCGCACATGGTCAACTCGGCGGTGGATGGCGTGGAATTCATCACTGCCAACACCGACTCGCAGGCCATCAAGAATTGCGGTGCCAAGCTGCAGCTGCAGCTGGGTACCAACGTGACCAAGGGCCTGGGCGCAGGCGCGAACCCGGAAGTCGGCCGCCAGGCCGCGCTGGAAGACCGTGAGCGCATCATGGACGCCCTGCAGGGCGCGGACATGGTGTTCATCACCGCCGGCATGGGCGGCGGCACCGGCACCGGCGCTGCACCGGTGGTGGCGCAGCTGGCCAAGGAGATGGGCATCCTGACCGTGGCCGTGGTCACCAAGCCGTTCCCGTTCGAAGGCCGTCGCCGCATGCAGGTGGCGCTGAAGGGCATCGAGGAACTGAGCCAGCACTGCGACTCGCTGATCACCATCCCGAACGAGAAGCTGATCACCGTGCTGGGCCGCAACGCGACCATGATCCAGGCATTCCGCGCCGCCAACGATGTGCTGCAGGGCGCCGTGCAGGGCATCGCCGACCTGATCGTGCGTCCGGGCCTGATCAACGTCGACTTCGCCGACGTGCGCACCGTCATGTCCGAAATGGGCCTGGCGATGATGGGTACCGGCACTGCCCGTGGCGATGACCGCGCCCAGGCCGCTGCCGAATCGGCCATCCAGAACCCGCTGCTGGACGACGTGAACCTGGCCGGTGCCAACGGCATCCTGGTCAACATCACCGCCGGTGCGGACTTCACCATGGCCGAGTTCGACGAGATCGGCCGCACCATCGACGGCTTCGCTTCGGAAGACGCCACCGTGGTGGTCGGCACCGTGCTCGATCCGGACATGCAGGACGAAGTGCGCGTGACCGTGGTGGCCACCGGCCTGAACCGCGTCTCGGCCAGCAAGACCCAGCGTCCGGGCGAGCGTGCGCCGATCAAGCTGGTCCGCAACGCCACCACCGGCCAGCCGGAGTTCGGCGAGTTCGACAACGGCGGCGATGCCGTCTCCAAGGCGGTGGGTGGCATGGGCCTGGGCCTGCGTCGCGCCAGCAGCGATACCGCAGCGGCCTCCGCCCCTTCGGCCCCGGCCGCTTCGGCCCCGGCGGCGGCGGAACTGCCGAACGATTACCTGGACATCCCGGCGTTCCTGCGCCGCCAGGCGGACTAAGCGGGGCGGCCCGGGGTTGTCCTCCCCGGGTTGCGCCACCATGTCCTGAAAACGCGGGCGCCGGGCCAGGATGGGCCCGGCCGCCCTGCTTCACGCGCTTTCCAGCGGCGTGCCGGTGGATCCTGCCGGTGGCTGCAACTGGCGTTTCAGCCGGGGTAGGGGAGTGCGCGTGTTAATCTAATGTGTCACTTCCGGTCCATCCCCCATGATCAAGCAACGCACCCTCAAGAACACGATCCGCGCCACCGGCGTTGGCCTGCACAGTGGTGACAAGGTCTACATGACCCTGCGCCCGGCACCGGTCAACCATGGCATCGTGTTCCGCCGCGTGGACCTGGACCCGGTGGTGGAGGTGCCGGCCAAGGCCGAACTGGTCACCGAAGTGACCCTGTGCACCGGCCTGACCTGCAACGACGCAAAGATCCAGACCGTCGAACACCTGATGTCGGCGCTGGCCGGCCTGGGTGTCGACAACATCATCGTCGAACTGTCCTCGGCCGAGCTGCCGATCATGGACGGTTCGGCCGGCCCGTTCGTGTTCCTGCTGCAGTCGGCGGGCATCGTCGAACAGGATGCGCCCAAGCGCTTCATCCGCGTGCTCAAGACCGTGGAGGTGACCGAGGGCGACAAGGTGGCCCGCTTCACCCCGTACGAGGGCTACAAGCTGGGCTTCACCATCCAGTTCGACCACCCGATGATCCCGGCCAAGCAGTCGCGGCAGGAAATCGAGTTCTCGACGCTGGCCTACACCAAGGAAATCTCCCGCGCGCGCACCTTCGGTTTCATGCGCGACCTGGAATACATGCGCGAGCGCAACCTGGGCCTGGGCGGTTCGATGGACAACGCCATCGTGCTGGACGAGTTCCGCGTGCTCAACGAAGACGGCCTGCGCTACGCCGACGAATTCGTGCGCCACAAGATCCTTGACGCCATTGGCGACCTCTACCTGGCCGGTGGCCAGGTGCTGGGCGCCTACGAGGGCTTCAAGTCCGGCCACGCGCTCAACAACAAGCTGGTGCGGGCCCTGATGGCCGACGCCAGCGCCTGGGAATGGGTCAGCTTCGACTCGCCGACCAGCCCGGATCCGGTGGAATATGCCACCCCGGCCTACGCCTGATTCCATAGATCGTTGAATTTCAAGATAAAAACGCCGCCTTCCAGGGCGGCGTCGTTGTTTCCGGCGCTGGCGACGCATTCAGCGTGCTTGAAAGGCGTCAAGGCCGGTTCAAGGTCACGGTTTTGTGAACCTGTTGGATCGGAAGCCTGAATTTAACGAAGTTTTAACTTCAATCTAACGACAGGCCCCCGGTTGGCCGCTAGGATGCGACCCGGCCCCCGAGATGTTTCACGCCGTGGTGACACGCGCGACGGGGAGCGGAGCCGGATGCTCCGTTGCCATCAGGACCGCTTCTTCGGCTTCGAGGGAACGTCCTGCAGGCAAGCCAAGGCGTCGCGTAGCCCTTTGTGCGTGGCGGCTGAAACTGCGTGGGGGCCATTCCGGTTGTCGATCGCTGGGGAGCGTGAGGGAGTGGTGGACGCAGTCTTGATGGTCACCCTGGTGGCCTTCAGCCCGATGGAACGGGCCGCGTCGAGCAACTGGGCTTCGGCAAGCCGCAACTTGGCATGCCAGACCGGGGACTCGACGAGAAAAACGAGGTGTTCCCCGTCCACATTGGCCAGCCGGCAGCGGCTGCGCAGAGGTGGCGGCAACTGGGGGCGCAACTGCCGGTCCAGCGCGTCGAGCCACAAGGCCCGACGCAGCGGGTTCCCGCTTTTGTCCGCCATTACCGCATCCAGCGCCGGTTTCGGCACTGACGCGGGGCGAACGCTGGATTTCGGCTCAGACATGAAAACTCACTGATGGCATTCAAAAAGATCGTAATCAAAACGCGTGAAGGACAGGCCAAGGCGTCGCCGATCACGCGTTTGCGGTTCTATTTCGAGGACCGCCCCCGCGCCCTGCTGGGCAGCGTGCTCGGGGTAGGCTGCATTATCGGCCTTGCCGGCGGCATTGGCGCCAGTGCGCTGAATGATTCGCGCCTGCAGGCCAAGGTCGAGCGCCAGGATGCGGAGCTGGCCAAGGTCAAGCGCGATGCGCAGACCCAGGTCAACGCGCTGGCCGCCCGCCTCGGCGAGCTGCAGGCGCAGGCCACCCGCCTGAACGCCCTCGGCGAACGGCTGACCCAGATGGGCAAGCTGGAAGATGGCGAATTCGACTTCAACGAGACCCCCGGCCTCGGCGATGGCGACGCCGGCGGCCCGACCAGCGACATTCCGGTCAAGGACGTCAACGCCGACTTACAGGTGCTGGAGCAGCGCTTCGCTGCTTCAGGCCGCCAGTTGTCGGTGATGGAATCGCTGATGTTCGACCACCAGCTGCAGCAGAACGCCGTGCCGTCGCGCATGCCGATCCGCAACAGCTACGTGACCTCCGGCTTCGGCACCCGTGCCGACCCGTTCGGCCGCGGCGCCGCCACCCACAAGGGCATGGACTTCCACGCCAAGGTCGGTGACCCGGTGATGGCCGTGGCCGAAGGCGTGGTCAGCTTCGCTGGTGTGAAGGGCGGCTATGGCAACGTCGTCGATGTCGACCACGGTAACGGCTATGTCACCCGCTACGCGCACAATTCGCGCCTGGTGGTGAAGGCCGGTGACCTGGTCCGCGCCGGCCAGGAAGTGGCCAAGGCCGGTTCCACCGGCCGTTCGACCGGTGCCCACGTGCACTTCGAGGTGTGGGAGAACGGCAACGTGGTCAACCCGCGCAAGTTCCTCGGCGACGGCGGCAACACGCCGGTCGGCCGCGTCAGCCGCGGCTGATGCCCGGGTCGGATTCCTTCCGCGCCGCGGAAGGGCTCTGACCCGATTCGGTTGAGGGCTGGGGTCAGAGCCCTTTCGCCATGGCGAAAGGGGTCCGACCCCGCATCCGTGTTTCTTTGCCGAATCCGGGGCGATTGCGACCGGATTGGCGCTTGAAACCTCAGCCGCCCGTCCCAAGCTACAATGGGTGTTGCCATCGACAGGGCGCCAGGCGCCCTGTTTCGTTTGCGGCGGACGGATCCCAAGGGGGAGGCCGGGCGTCGTGTCCATCCAACCCGGTTCCTTCAATGATCAACAGCCTGCTTACCCGCGTCTTTGGCAGTCGTAACGAACGACAGCTGCGCCAGCTCAACCGCATCGTCGCCAAGATCAATGCGCTGGAGCCGGAGATCGAGAAGCTTTCCGACGAGCAGCTTCAGGCCAAGACGCCGGAGTTCAAGCAGCGCATCGCCGGCGGTGAAGCCCTGGACAAGGTGCTGCCGGAAGCGTTCGCGGTCTGCCGCGAAGCCGGCCGCCGCGTGCTGGGCATGCGCCACTACGACGTGCAGCTGATCGGCGGCATGGTGCTTCACCTGGGCAAGATCGCAGAAATGCGCACCGGTGAAGGCAAGACCCTGGTGGCGACCCTGCCGGTGTACCTCAACGCGCTGGAAGGCAAGGGCGTGCACGTGGTCACCGTGAACGACTACCTGGCTCGCCGCGACGCCGCGCAGATGGGCAAGCTGTACAACTGGCTGGGCCTGAGCGTGGGCGTGGTGTACCCGGGCATGCCGCACAGCGACAAGCGCGAAGCCTACGCGGCCGACATCACCTACGGCACCAACAACGAATTCGGCTTCGACTACCTGCGCGACAACATGGCGCTGTCCAAGGCCGACCGTTACCAGCGCGGCCTGCACTACGCCATCGTCGACGAAGTCGACTCCATCCTGATCGACGAAGCGCGTACCCCGCTGATCATCTCCGGTCCGGCCGATGATTCCCCGGAGCTGTACATCCGCGTCAACCGCGTCGTGCCGCACCTGGTCAAGCAGGAAGCGGAAGACGGCGAAGGCGATTTCTGGGTCGACGAGAAGGGCAAGCAGGTGCACCTGTCCGAAGCGGGCATGGAGCACGCCGAGCAGCTGCTGGTTGAAGCCGGCATCCTCGACGGCGAGACCGAAGGCCTGTACGCGGCGCAGAACCTGACCGTGGTCCACCACCTCAACGCCGCCCTGCGCGCGCACGCGATCTACCAGCGTGACGTGGACTACATCGTGCGCGACGGCGAAGTGGTCATCGTCGATGAGTTCACCGGCCGTACCCTGGCCGGCCGCCGCTGGTCCGACGGCCTGCACCAGGCGGTGGAAGCGAAGGAAGGCGTGCCGGTCCAGCGCGAAAACCAGACGCTGGCCAGCATCACCTTCCAGAACCTGTTCCGCATGTACAAGAAGCTGTCCGGCATGACCGGTACGGCCGACACTGAAGCGTTTGAATTCCAGAGCATCTACGGCCTGGAAGTGGTGGTGATCCCGACCAACCGCCCGACCATCCGCAAGGACAGTCCGGACCAGGTGTTCCTCAACCGCAAGGGCAAGTTCAATGCGGTGCTGGCCGACATCGAAGAGTGCGCCAAGCGCGGCCAGCCGGTGCTGGTGGGTACCACCTCGATCGAAACCTCGGAAATGCTGTCCGAGCACCTGAGCAAGGCCGGCGTGAAGCACGAAGTGCTCAACGCCAAGCAGCATGACCGCGAAGCGACCATCGTCGCCAACGCTGGCCGCCCGGGCGCAGTGACCATCGCCACCAACATGGCCGGCCGCGGTACCGACATCGTGCTGGGCGGTTCGCTGGAAGCCGAGATCCACGCCCTGGGCGAGGACGCGACCGACGAGCAGAAGGCAGCGGTCAAGGCCGAATGGCAGAAGCGCCACGAGGCAGTGAAGGCGGCGGGCGGCCTGCACATCGTCGGCACCGAGCGCCACGAATCGCGTCGTATCGACAACCAGTTGCGCGGCCGTTCGGGCCGCCAGGGTGACCCGGGTTCGTCCCGCTTCTACCTGTCGCTGGAAGACAACCTGATGCGCATCTTCGCCTCCGACTGGGTGCAGAAGGCCATGCGCATGATGGGCATGAAGGAAGACGACGTCATCGAGGACCGCCTGGTCAGCCGCCAGATCGAAAAGGCGCAGCGCAAGGTCGAGGCCCACAACTTCGACATCCGCAAGAACCTGCTGGACTTCGACGACGTCAACAACGACCAGCGCAAGGTGATCTACGCCCAGCGCGACGAGCTGCTGGATGCCGAGTCTGTGAAGGCGAATGTCGATGGCATCCGCGACGACGTGATCTTCGACATCGTGGCGCGCTTCGTGCCGCCGAACTCGATCGACGAGCAGTGGGACCTGCGCGGCCTGGAAG
Organism: Stenotrophomonas sp. YJH_SMC_135; assembly: GCF_059372355.1. Classification (NCBI taxonomy): domain Bacteria; kingdom Pseudomonadati; phylum Pseudomonadota; class Gammaproteobacteria; order Lysobacterales; family Lysobacteraceae; genus Stenotrophomonas; species Stenotrophomonas sp. YJH_SMC_135. The sequence goes on along the minus strand of NZ_JCAFVN010000009.1, from coordinate 76,562 downwards.
CGACCCTGGAGTCGGACTTCGGCCTGCAGATGTCGCTGACCGACCTGGTCAAGGAACACGAAGAGCTGGACGCCGAGGCCATCGCCACCAAGGTCCAGGAGCGCGTCAACCAGCACTTCGCCGAGAAGGAAGCCGGCCTGGGCGAAGAAACCATGCGCGCGCTGGAGAAGCACGTGATGCTGACCGTGCTGGACCAGAGCTGGAAGGAACACCTGGCGCGCATGGATTACCTGCGCCAGGGCATCTACCTGCGTGGTTACGCGCAGAAGCAGCCGAAGCAGGAATACAAGAAGGAAGCCTTCGAGCTGTTCTCGGACATGCTGGAGAACGTCAAGCGCGAAGTGGTGACCCTGCTGGCCCGCGTGCGCATCCGCAGCGACGAGGAAGTGCAGGCGCTGGAAGCGGCCGAGCGCCAGCAGGCGCAGGCGCGCCTGAGCCAGTCGCAGTTCCAGCACCAGGATGCCGGCGGTTACAGCGCCGACGAGGAAGCCGCGCAGGTCGAAGCCGCCCAGCAGGGCGTGGCCACGCTGCAGCGCGACGAGCCGAAGATCGGCCGCAATGATCCGTGCCCGTGCGGCAGTGGCAAGAAGTACAAGCACTGCCACGGCCAGCTGAGCTGACCCCGGAAGGCCCCGCGCAAGCGGGGCCTTCTGCTTTGGCGCGGGCGATCCGGCGCGGATTCGTGATTGCGCTGGCCGCCCTGTTCTGGGCATGCTGGCCCCATGGTTTCTCCCACCCGATCGATCCATGTCGTGGCCGCCGTCATCACCGACGCCCGTGGCCGCGTGCTGCTCAACCGCCGTACCGAGAACCGCGACATGGCTGGCCTGTGGGAGTTCCCCGGCGGCAAGCGCGAATCCGGCGAGACCTCCGAACAGGCGCTGGTGCGTGAACTGCGCGAAGAGCTGGGCATCGAGGCCGATGTCGGGCCCTGGCTGATGGATGTGCCGCAGCGCTATCCGGACAAGCACCTGACCCTGGAAGTGCGCCACGTGCGCAGCTGGAAGGGCACACCGCGCGGGCGCGAGGGCCAGGCGATCACCTGGGTGGCGCAGGACAAGCTGGGCCGCTATTCCATGCCGCCGGCCGACCTGCCGGTGGTGGCCGCACTGCGCCAACCGGATCGCTACCTCATCACGCCGGCGCCGGCCGAAGATGCCGGCGGCGTGCAGCACTGGCATGAACGGCTGCAGCAGGCAGTGGCGGCGGGCCAGCAGCGCATCCAGCTGCGCCTGCCGCCGGAGCATCCGCAACGGCAGGCGATGATCGAACAGGCCGTGCGCGCGCATCGTCGCGGCGTGCAGTGGCTGCTCAACCGCGATGTCGCGTTGGCCCGCACACTGGGCGTGGGCGTGCACCTGGGCAGCGAGCAGTTGCTGGCCCTGCAGGAGCGGCCCTTGCCGGAAGGACAGCTGGTCGCCGCGTCCTGCCACGACCTGGAGCAGCTGCAGGCGGCGCAGCAGCTGGGCTGCGACTTCGCGGTGCTCGGCCCGGTGCAGGCCACGGCCAGCCATCCCGGGGCGGTGCCGCTGGGCTGGGAGGCCTTCGCTGCGCTGCGCGCGCAGGTATCGCTGCCGATCTACGCGTTGGGCGGCATGGCCGCCGGCCATATCGCCGAAGCGCGTCGGCATGGCGGGCAGGGCATCGCTGCGATTCGTGGGCTGTGGCCGGCGTGAGCCGGCATGCGGGGTCAGATCCCTGCGCAGCAGGGCTCTGACCCCATCGCGGCAATCCGGGGTCGGAGCCCTTTCCGCTGGAAAGGGATCCGACCCCTCCCGATCACAGCGTGATCCAGAAGCATCCGTATTGCCGCCGCAATCCCAGCACCGTGGACGCTCGCGACGCGCTGCCGGGCAGCGTCTGCTCCAGGCGCAGGCCGACCGGATGCCGTGGCGCTGGCGGCTCAGGGTCGGATTCCTGCGCCGCAGGGCTCTGACCCTCTTCCTGCGAGGACGCCAGCCCCTGTGGCGGATACACCGGCACCACGTCCACCAGTGGCCGCCGTGCCAAGGATTCCAACTGGCCGAGGATGCGCTGCGCGCCGGCATCGGAGACCGCACCCCACAGGTACAGCGAGGACAGCCGGTTCACATCGTTGCTGACGATGCCGGTGCGCAGTGCCTCCACCAGCTCGCTCAGGCGTCGTGGGCAGCGCGCACCCAGGGTGTCGCGTGGCAGGGTGCTGCCGGTGGGCGCGGGCGGTGGCAATCGCGACTGGGCGCCAACGCTGTCGCAGGGGCGGTCGGTATACACGCTCTGCCCCTGCGCATCGGTGCAGCGGTTCAAGCGCGGGGACTGCGCATGGACAATGCTCGATACCGAACACAACAACAGCAGTAACAGCAGGAAGGAAAACCGGTTCATCGGCGCAGGGTAGCGCCGATCGCGGTGGCATGGCGTGCTTTCAGCCGTGCAGCAGCTTCAACACCGACGTGGTCGGCTTGGCCAGGTTCAAGGTGTAGAAGTGCAGGCCCGGCGCGCCGCCCTCGATCAGGCGCTGGCATAGTTTGGCCACCACTTCGGTACCGAACGCCCGCACCGATTCGGCGTCATCGCCATAGGCCTGCATCTTGCGGCTGATCCAGCGCGGGATCTCCGCACCGCATTGCTCGGAGAAGCGGCGCAGCTGGCTGAAGTTGGCGATCGGCATGATGCCGGGCGTGATCGGCACCTGCACGCCGAGCCGGCGCACGGCATCGACGAAGTGGAAGTACGCATCCGGGTTGTAGAAATACTGGGTGATCGCCGCGTCGGCGCCGGCATCGATCTTGGCCTTGAAGTGCTTCAGGTCGGCCAGTGCATCGGAGGCCTGTGGATGGGTCTCCGGATAGGCACCGACTTCGATGCGGAAGGCGGTGCCGTGTTCGGCGCGGATGAAGTCGATCAGCTCGGCGGCGTAGCGCATGTCACCGGGGAAGCCCATGCCGGAGGGCAGGTCGCCACGCAGCGCGACCAGGCGATGGCAGCCGATGGCGCGGTACAGCTTGAGCAGTTCGCGGATTTCCTGGCGGGTGCCGCCGACACAGGACAGGTGCGGTGCAGCCTCGAAGCCGTGGTGCTGGTTGAGGTGGCGCACGGTCTCGGAGGTATAGCTCAGGGTCGAGCCACCGGCGCCGAAGGTACAGGACACGTACTCGGGGCCGTAGTCCTTCAGCCTGGCCGCGGCGCGGTCCAGCTGGCTGCGCTGTTCGTCGGTCTTGGGCGGATAGAACTCGAAGCTGATGGCGGTCATGGCACGGGCGGCAGCGGCGGGTGCGGGTCAGTATATCGCTTCATCAAGATGGATGTTAGTTGGCTGCATGGACTGGCACCGTCCGCCGCCGGCGACCGTTTGCCCGGGTCTGCGGCCGTTGCTCCGGAATCGCAACCTGGCTGCCGTAGCCGGGCGCACGCTGCTCCCATCCCGGCACCCCCACCTGATGAAGGAGCAGACGATGAAGATCTTCCTGGCACTCTGGTACGCGATGAAGGCCCTCGCCCGGCTGGCGATGATCGGCATGGCGATGGCCGTGCTCGGCTCCGGTTCCGCGCATGCCGCCACCGGCTCGACCGCTGGCAAGGTACAGGTCGAGGTGGTCGGCATGGGGCGACCGCTGCTGATGATCCCCGGCCTCAACAGCAGCGCCGAGGCCTGGCGCGAGACCTGCCTGGCCCTGAAGGACGTGCAGTGCCACCTGGTGCAGTTGCCGGGCTTTGCTGGCGCGGCAGCGGCCGACCCGCGCCCGGCCGGCTTCCTGCCGGCGATGCGCGGGCAGCTGCTGGCCTACCTGCATGACCAGCACCTGGGGCCGGTGGTGGTGGTCGGCCACAGCCTCGGTGGCGTGCTGGGCCTGCAGATGGCGCAGGCCGAGCCGAAGGCGATCAGCGCACTGGTGGTGGTCGATGCCCTGCCGTTCCTGCCGGCGGCGCGCGACCCGAGTGCCACCGCTGACAGCGTGCGGCCGATGGCCGACCGTCTGCGCAGCGGCATGCTGGCCGCCGATGCCGTGCAATGGCAGGCGCAGTTGAAGGCGGGCCTGCCGGGCATGACCCGCGATCCGCAGCGCCAGGCCGAGCTGGGCCGCTGGGGCGAAGCCAGCGACCGCCGGACCACGGCCGATGCGATGCATGCGGTGATGACCACCGACCTGCGCGACAGCATCGCTTCGATCACCGCGCCGACGCTGGTGCTCGGCAGCTGGGCCGGCTACCAGCCGTTGGGCGGCACCGAGGACGGCACGCGTGCGGTGTTCCAGGCCCAGTACGCGAAACTGCAGGGCGTGCAGATCGCGATGAGCGCGCAGGGTTTCCACTTCCTGATGTGGGATGATCCGCGCTGGTTGCAGGAACAGGTGCAGCGTTTCCTCGCCGCGCATCCCTGACCCTTGTCCGCCCTCCTGCCACCGCCGAGAGCCCGCATGGACGCCACCACGCCTTCCCGCCGTTTCTGGACGCTCAATGCACTGGCATGGGCCGGCTATGCGCTGTACGGGCTGTGGGTCGGCATGCGGATCGGTGGCGGCATCGTGTTCAGTGGCATCGTGCTGATCACCGTCAGCGTCGCGGTCTCACTCTGGCTGTGCAGCGGCGCATTGCGTTCGGTTGCACTGCGCCAGCGCTGGTGGGAGGGCAGCCTGGGCAGCCTGGTGCTGAAACTGGCTGCCGGCGTGGTGCTCGGGGCCAGCGTCGCACAGGCGGTAACGGCGGCGCTGCTGCTGCCGGCGCTGGCGCTGGGTTGGGTGCAGCTGCCTGGCGGCCATGCGGATTACCAGTGGTCTTCGGTGCTGCTGTATTGGATGAACACCGCGTTGTTCCTGCTGGTGTGGACCGGTTTGTGGGCGGGCCTGCACGGCCTGCGGCGGGCACGCCACAGCGAGCTGGCACGCCTGCGCGCCGAAGCCGAACGCAGTGCGCTGGAACGTGACGCACTGCGTGCGCGGCTCAATCCGCATTTCATGTTCAATGCGCTGAACAACCTGCGTGCGCTGATCCTGGAAGACCCGGAACGGGCCCGTGACATGGTCACCCGCCTGTCGCGCACGCTGCGCCAGGCGCTCGCCCACAACCGCAGCGAGCAGGTCACGCTGGCCGAGGAACTGGCGGTGGTCGATGATTACCTGGCCATCGAGGCGGTCCATTTCGAACAGCGCCTGCAGGTGCGGCAGCAGATTGATGCCGATGCCACGCAGGCGCAGCTGCCGGCGATGGCGTTGCAGTTGCTGGTGGAGAACGCGATCAAGCACGGTATCGCCAGCCGACCCGGCGGCGGCGAGGTGCAGATCCGCGCCACGCTGGACAATGACGTGCTGCGGTTGCAGGTGGACAATCCACTTCCAACCGGCAGCGAACCCACCCATGGCCATGGCGTCGGCCTGGCCTACCTGCGTGCGCAGCTGGGCATGTGTGGCCGATTCGTGCTGCAACCGGCCGGTGACCGCATGCAGGCCCTGCTGGAGATTCCGCAATGACTGGCATGCTGCGCGTGTTGATCGTCGATGACGCACGGCTGGCCCGGCAGGAGCTGCGCACGCTGCTGTCGGCGCTGCCGTGGGTGCAGTGCGTGGGCGAGGCCGACGACGTGCCCGCCGCACGCGAGGCGATCACCACGCTGGCACCGGACCTGGTGCTGCTGGATGTGCAGATGCCCTCCGGCAGTGGTTTCGACGTGCTGGACGGCCTGGACACGGTGCCGGCCGTGGTCTTCGTCACCGCCTACGACACCTATGCGGTGCGTGCGTTCCAGGCCAACGCGCTGGACTACCTGGTGAAGCCGGTGGAGGCGCCGCGGCTGCTGGAAGCGCTCGAGCGGGCGCGGCAGTGCGAGGCGGTTGCGGCCGACGTGCCGGAATCGCGCGGCACGCTGGGCGCGCACGACCAGGTGTTCGTGCGCGAGGGTGAACGCTGCTGGTTCGTCGCGGTCTCGGAGATCCGTCGGCTGGTGGTGGATGGCAACTACACACGGCTATGGTTCCGCGACCAGAACGCCCTGCTGACCCGCAGCCTGAGCGCGCTGGAAGCACGCCTGCCGCCGGAGTTGTTCTTCCGCGCCAACCGCAACACACTGGTCAACCTGCGCCGTATCCGTGGGGTGTCGCCCAGCATCGGCGACGGCTATGACCTGACGCTGGATGATGGCAGCGAGGTGGAGGTATCGCGGCGGCAGGCACGCGAGCTGCGCGAGCGGATGGCGTTGTAGGTGCTGCCAGCGGTTACCCTGTGCAGCGGATTCCCAGATCACGCCGCGCCATGTCCATCGTCCTCACCGATTTCGCCCGTCCCCGCCTGTTCCCGCGCGTGCCACGCGGCAATACCATCCAGGACTGCACTGCCGAGCAGTTCGAGGCACACCTCAATGCGCACGCGCCGCTGAAGGTGCTCGACGGCTACGCCCCGTTCTGCAAGTTGTTCGTCTACGAGAACTGGACCAGCACGCGCTGCCTGACGGTGCCGGTCACCGAGGCCAACCGCCACCAGCTGCGCAGCGGCTACGAAGCGCGCAACCGCGAGGAACTGCCGGTACTGGTGCGCTGGTTCGAGGGCGTGGAGTCGCCGCGCGCGAACTACCTGGTGGTGATCCTGTACAACGCCGAGCAGCTGGCCAGGGAAGGCTCACCGATCGAAGCCGACTGGGGCATCGTCGGCTGCATCTACACCGCCGAACCGGAAGAAGTGCCGATGGCGCCGATCACCATGATGCGCAATGCGCTGGGCGTGGAGGAGGGCGGTTCCGGCGTGCCATTGGACAAGGAGGCCTACCGGCGCTCGGTGGAGTTCTGGGAGAACAACGCCAACTGGCGGCCGGGGTCGGATCCCCGCATCGCAGGGCTCTGACCCGATCATTCGAGCCCCCGGTCGAAGCCTTTTCCTGAGGACGGGATCCGACCCCAGGCGCGCGCTATGATCGGGCCAGGCAAACCCAAGGAGGGCAGGGCATGGCGGTCTGGGCAAGGATGATCCTGATGTTGCTGGCGGGCACGCTGCCCGCCACCCCGGTACTGGCCGCGAAGCCCTCTGCCGGGATGGCCTGCGAACCCATGGCACGCCTTCCCGGGCTGCGCGATGCAGGCGTGACCGCGCTGTCGATGCAGCCGCAGGACGGCCGCTGCGTGATTGAAGTGGCGGCGGCCAATGGCAACGCGCTGCGTCGGCAGCAACGAATGCTGGAGGCGCTGGTGCAGCATGCCTGCGCCGCGCCGGCGCACGTGACCGTGAATGAGGTGCAGGTATCCCTGCAGCTGCGCCTGCCGACGCCCTGCACGGCACGCAGCAACCGGGATCTGTTCGCGGGTGAAGGTATTCCCTGGCTGCCTCCACACGGCGTGTCGCCGCGCTATCCGGTGGAGGCCATGCGGCAGGGGCTGTCCGGCCGCAGCATGCTGAAGGCGTTGGTCGATGCGCGGGGGAGCGTTGCGGCCGTGATCGTGGAGACCTCCAGCGGTCATGCGTTGCTGGATGACGCTGCAGCGGAGGAGCTGCAGGGCTGGCGTTTCAGCCGCGCCGATGCGAAGGGTACGGTGTCGGCGTTGACCCTCGTGCGCATGCCGATGCGGTATGAATTCGTGGAGTGAGCGTCATCCATGCATGGCATGGATCTGGACGTACCGCAGCGGAGCCACGCCGTGCGTGGCTGCATCACTGTCAGAGGCGCTTCCACTCCCACCACGGGTAGTGGTATTCGCGCTCGGTGGCGCTCCACGGCTGCGTGCAGGACGTGCACGTCACCCGGTAGCACTCACCCCAGCCATCCTCGGCCTCGCCTCGTCCGAGCAGCAGCACGTGGCCCTGTTCCAGCAGCGGTGCAGGGTTGAAGAACACATAAGAAGGGTAGAGTGCGCACAGGCACCCCTCACGCGCCTGCCAGTAGCGCAGCCGTTGCAGGGCCGCCTTCAGGTGCGCCTGGTTGCTGATCAGCATGCCGCCCAGGGCGATGCCCTCGCAGCTGCGTTCGATCGTATCCACATGTGCGACCAACGCGTCCAACGACGCGGTGCTGAACAGCCGTGCCACCGTGCGTGCGGCATCGGTGATGCGCGTGGCATCGCGCGACAGCAGGTCCTGCAGCAGCACGTCGGCCTGTGCATCGTCGAGCCGGGGTACCGGCGCTGCAGACCACGGCCAGCGCATCAGCGTGACTTGCCGATGGCAGCGTAGTGGCCGGCGGTGAGGCGCAGAAGGTCGGCCGGTGCCAGTTCTACCTCGAGGCCGCGGCGCCCGGCGCTGACATGCAGCGCGGGCAGCGCTTCGGCACTGGCGTCCAGGAACGTGCGCAGGCGCTTCTTCTGCCCCAGCGGGCTGATGCCACCGACCAGGTAGCCGGTCGCGCGCTGTGCGGCATCGGCGGCGGCCATCTCGCACTTCTTGCAGCCGGCGGCTTCGGCCAGCGCCTTCAGGTCAAGCTGACCGGCGACCGGCACGATCGCCACCAGCAGTTCGTGTGCTTCCGTGCTGGCCAGCAGGGTCTTGAACACCTGGGCCGGGTCGAGGCCGAGCTTGTCGACGGCTTCGCCGCCATACGATTCGGCGTGGGCGTCGTGCACGTAGCTGCGCACGGTGTGGGCGATCTTCTCGCGCTTGAGCAGGTTGATGGCCGGGGTCATGGGCGCATCCTAGCGCGAGGTAGGGATATTGCCTTGACCGAAACTCGCGCATCAACGCAGGACGGGCCCCCGAAGGCGCCCGTCCCGGCTGTGATCGTCGGCATCCCGCGTCAGCGCGACATCGACTGCTGCGTCTGAATCTGTTCCTGGGTCTGTCGCTGCGACAGTTCGTTGTCCAGCGCCTGGCTATGCCGCGTGCTGTCCTGCAGCGTGTGGTTCGCCGCCTGCGACAGGTCGACGTAAGTGCGGTGCATGGCGGGATCGCCAAGCTGGCCCTGCACGGCGAACACGCCCTGGTTGTCCGGCCGCGCCAGCACGGTATCGACCTGGCTCATGCCGGCCAGCTTGGACTCGTAAGCCACCAGGCCTGCGGCGTTCTCGAGCTGGCTGCGGTCATTGAACAGTGGCGCCAGGCCACCCTGGCGGCGTTGTTCTTCCAGCGTTTCCAGCTTTTCCACGACCTGCTGGTAACGCGGGTTGTCGGCGTGGCCGGGGGTGGCCATGGTCGGTTCGGCGGCCTGCTGTTGCTGTTGCGCGATGGCCTTGTCGAGCGCACCCAGGGTGGTGGCACCGACCTTGCCATCGACGGTGAGCTGGTGCTCACGCTGGAACTGCTTGACCGCTTCCAGGGTGCCGGGCCCGAAATCGCCATCGGCTACCAGTGGCTTGCCGTCCTTGCCCAGATAGCCCAGGTCGGCCAGCTTCTGCTGCATCGCCTTTACCTCATCGCCCCTGGCGCCGCTGACCAGTACGCCGTTGCCGCCGGGCGACCCGTGCGAGGGGGCATGGGTGGGGGTGATGCCCAGCTGGGTCATCGCCCGGTCGAAGCGCTCATCGCGGCTGGTCACCGCGGCCGGCGACTGGATGCCGTACTTGGTGGCATCGACGAAGTTCTGCACGTCGCCGCGGGTCGGCGGATTGCCGGCCTGGACCGTACCGCCCTGCAGCTTTTCCGCGTTGCCGGCCAGATAGCTGATGAACTGCGGGCCCATGCCGCCGAACTGGTTGTCATAGTCGGCCATGGCCAGCTGCAGTTCGGGGTTGGCCGCGATGGCATCGGCGGCGGCCGGGTTGGTGGCACGCACCTTGGCGATGGCTTCATCGACGCGCTCGATGGCGCTGTCCAGCTTGTCGTTGGTGAGCTGGTCCATCTTCGCCTGCGGAATGGCCTGCAACTTGGCGTCAAGCGCCGCCAGCTGCCGGGTGCTCAATCCGCCCTGCTGGGACAGCAGTTCGATGTCAGCGGCGGTGAAGCCGTTGTCGCGCAGGAAACGCCTGGCCTGTGGATTGCCGCCGACATCGAACTGCACCAGTCCGAACGAGTAGGTGCTTGCGCCTTTCTGCGCGTATGAGAAGTGGTCCAGGTGGCGGGTGTTGCCGCCCAGCTCCGTGTTGAGGAACAGCGTGGACAGCTGTTCGCGGGTAAGGGTGGAATCCTTTGCCATGGTCATCGTCCTTCAATGTGGGAAAAAGCGCCGGGCGCACCCAGCGGATGTCAGCCGGCGCAGTGCTGCTGCGTGAAGCCGAGCAGCTGGCGGACGGCCTGGGTGCCGTAGGCGGCCGATGCCGGTTCGAGGGCGAACTGGCCGACCATCTGGTTGCTGCACAACTGCACGTTGCGCTTGCCGGCGGTGGTTTCCTGGATGCAGTTGGCCGCCAGCACGGCGTTGGGGCCACCGCCCACGTTGGTGGCGGCCGTACAGCCCAGCAGGCGGCCTTCCTGGCCGTTTTCTCCCAGCAGCGTGTTGAAGTTCGCCAACTGGCTGTTGGGGTCGCGCAGCACCAGCAGGTCCACGCACTGCTGCTGGCCGTCGGGCACTTCGCAGGCGTCCTGGTCGACCAGGCCGTCGCGCGTGGCCGAGAGCACCTTGAGGCGATCGGCAAATACCTGTTGCAGGCAGTGCGCGTCACCGCACAGGTCGCGCGTATGCTGGATCCAGCGCTGCTGCTCGGCCTGCAGCTTGGCCTTGCCGGCGGCATCGAGGGTGTCGCGTGCGGAGGCTTCAGCCTTGGCCAGCTCAGCTTCCTGCTGCAACAGGGCGGGGTCGTTGCAGATCAGGGTCTGCACCTGTGATGCCCCCTCGGCGCAGGCAGCGCTGCTGCCCGTGGCCGCTGCCGGGGTGCTGATTGCCTTGCCGTCGGTGCTTGCCTGGCCGGTGTTCGCTGCCGGCGCGCTGGCACCGGCATCGCTGCCAGGCGGGCTGCAGGCGGCCAGCAGGGCCACCCAGCACAGGATCATCAGGGGCTTCATCGCCCGGGTCACTCGGTCATTGTTGCGCGGCATGTCCTGTCCTTTGCTGTCTGCGTCCCGGCGCATGGCCTGCAGTTGGCAGTCCATGGGGGCATAGAGACTAGCAAGCGGCTTCTTAGGGCACTGTGACAGGGCGCGCGGATCTGCTGCGGGGCGACGCAACGCAGAACGGGCGCCCGAAGGCGCCCGTTCTGTCTGCATCTGTTGCCGGGGTCAGCGCCCTTTCCTGCGGAAAGGGATCCGACCCCGCCTGCGCCGGTAGTGCCGGCCGCTGACCGGCACCGCGCACGGCATCAGTAGCGGTAGTGGTCCGGCTTGAACGGGCCTTCCACCGGCACGCCGATGTAGTCGGCCTGTTCCTGGCTCAGGGTGGTCAGCTTCACGCCGATCTTTTCCAGGTGCAGGCGAGCCACTTCTTCGTCCAGCTTCTTCGGCAGCAGGTACACCTTCTTCTCGTAGCTGTCCTTGTTCGCCCACAGGTCGATCTGTGCCAGGGTCTGGTTGGCGAAGCTGTTGGACATCACGAAGCTCGGGTGGCCGGTGGCGCAGCCCAGGTTCACCAGGCGGCCTTCGGCCAGCAGGAAGATCGCATTGCCGTTCGGGAAGATGTACTTGTCGACCTGCGGCTTGATGTTGACGTGCTTGATGCCGGCGAAGGACACCAGTGCGTCGACCTGGATCTCGTTGTCGAAGTGGCCGATGTTGCAGACAATGGCCTGGTCCTTCATCGCGCTCAGGTGCTCGATGCGGATGATGTCCCTGTTGCCGGTGGTGGTGACGTACAGGTCGGCACGGCCCAGGGTCGATTCGATGGTGTTGACTTCATAGCCTTCCATCGCCGCCTGCAGGGCGCAGATCGGGTCGATCTCGGTGACGATCACGCGCGCGCCGTAGGCACGCAGCGACGCGGCGCAGCCCTTGCCGACATCGCCGTAGCCGCAGACCACGGCTACCTTGCCGGCCAGCATCACGTCCATCGCGCGCTTCAGGCCGTCGGCCAGCGACTCGCGGCAGCCATACAGATTGTCGAACTTGCTCTTGGTGACCGAGTCGTTGACGTTGATCGCCGGGATCAGCAGGGTGCCGGCCTGGGCCAGCTGGTACAGGCGATGCACGCCGGTGGTGGTCTCTTCGGAGACGCCCTTCCAGTCCTTGACCACGCGGCCCCAGTAACCCGGGCGCTCCTTGGCGACGCGCTTGAGCAGGTTCTTGATGACCTGTTCTTCGTGCGAGGCGGACGCGGTGTTGACCCAGTCGCTGCCGTTTTCCAGTTCGTAGCCCTTGTGGATCAGCAGGGTCACGTCACCGCCGTCGTCCACCACCAGTTCCGGGCCGGTCAGGGTGCCGTCGGCCAGGGTGAAGGTCAGCGCGTCCAAGGTGCAGTCCCAGTACTCTTCCAGGGTCTCGCCCTTCCAGGCGAACACCGGGGTGCCGGTGGCGGCGATGGCGGCAGCCGCGTGGTCCTGGGTCGAGAAGATGTTGCACGAGGCCCAGCGCACGTCGGCGCCGATGTCCTTCAGGGTCTCGATCAGCACCGCGGTCTGGATGGTCATGTGCAGCGAGCCGGTCACGCGCACGCCCTTCAGCGGCAGCTCGGCCTGGTACTTGCGGCGGATCGACATCAGGCCCGGCATTTCGTGCTCGGCGATGTCCAGTTCCTTGCGGCCCCAGTCGGCCAGCGTGATGTCGCGGATCTTGTAATCACCTTCGGTGGAGAAGGTCTTGGCAACAGCGTTCATTCGTGTGCTCCGGTTGTGGGCGAGCGGGTGCTCGCATCTAGCCGGGCGCCGTTGTTACAAAGCCACCTTACCGAGCCTGGCCGGGCCTCATCGGATCCGGTCGCAGCGCCCCTCGGCAGGGGAGAACCCCCATTATATCGCGGCCCCGGCATGACATCCGGATGACCCAACCATCGGCAGATGGGGGCGCGTGCACGGCCTGTTAAGGTCGATGCTTTCACGCATCACGCAGGTAGAACGATGAGCATGCACGCGCGCCGTACGCGGCGCTGGACCGGCCTGGTCCTGTCGATGGGACTGCTGGCCGTGGCCCCGCTAGCCTGGGCGCTGGCCCCACAGCCCGCTGCAGCACAGGCCCAGGGTGCCAATGGCTACGAACTGCCCTCGGCGGCGCTGCAGGCGGTGGTCGACGCACCGCGCGCGCCGTCGCTGCACCTGTCGCCTCGCCGCGACATGGCCGCGTTGATGCAGATGCCGTCGCTGCCGTCGATCCGGGTGGTGGCGCAGCCGGAACTGAAGCTGGCCGGCCTGCGCATCAACCCGCGCACGTTCTCCGACAGCCGTTTCAGCTTCGGCGAGAAGCTGTGGCTGATGAACGTGGCCGATGGCAAGGAACGGCAGATCAGCGGCCTGCCGGCCACGCTGTCGATCGCCAGCCTGATGTGGTCTCCGGATCAGAAGTGGCTCGCTTTCAACCAGGTCGACGCCACCAGCGGCGCCAACGAACTGTGGCTGGTGGACGTGGCCGCCGGCAGCGCCCGCCGCCTGGTTGCCGGCTTGAACACGGTGATCGGCAGCGGTTACCAGTGGCTGCCGGACAGCCGCGGGCTGGTGGTGTTCACCCGCCCGGCCAACCTCGGTGCGGCCCCGGCCACCGACGGCATCCCGACCGGCCCGGCCGTGCAGCAGACCCGCCGGGGCGATGGCGTGGTGTCGATCCGTACCTACCAGGACCTGCTGAAGAACGAGGCTGACGCGCGCCAGTTCGACTACTACGCCACCACACAGCCGGTGGAAGTCAGCCTGGATGGCAGCACCAGCCCGATCGGCGCGGCCGGCATCTTCATGGGCTTCTCCGTGTCGCCGGACGGCCGCTTCGTGCTGCGCCAGCCGGTGCAGCGCCCGTATTCCTACGTGGTGCCGGTGAGCAGTTTCCCGCGCCGCATTGAAGTGATCGACCGTGCCAGCGGCAAGCTGGTGCATACCGTGGCCGTGCGTCCACTGGTGGAAGGCCTGCCGACCGGCAACGACGCCGAAGTGACCGGCGTGCGTGACATCGGCTGGCGTGGTGATGCCGACGCGACCCTGGTCTGGGCCGAAGCGCAGGATGGTGGCGACCCGAACAGGGATGCCAAGGTGCGCGATGCGGTGCTGATGCAGGCCGCGCCGTTCGACACGCCGCCGGTGACGCTGGCCCAGCTGGGTAGCCGCCTGGCCGGTATCAGCTGGGGCCGTGGCGACCTGGCCCTGCTGACCGAATCGTGGTGGAAGACCCGCAGGACCAAGACCTGGCTGATCGCCCCGGACAATGCCAGCGCCGAACCGCGCCTGCTGTGGGATCGCGATGCGCAGGACCGCTACGCCGATCCGGGCCGGCCGCTGCGGGCCAGCAACGAGCGCGGCCGTTCGCTGCTGCAGACCAGCGCCGATGGCGGCAGCCTGTACCTGGCCGGCGCCGGTGCTTCGCCGGAAGGCGACCGTCCGTTCGTGGACCGCTTCGACATCGCCACGGGCAAGGCAACGCGCCTGTTCCACTCGCAGGCGCCGAGCTATGCGCTGCCGGTGGCATTGCTTGACAAGCAGGGCAGCTCGCTGCTGCTGAGCCGCGAAAGCCCGGACGAGCCGGCCAACTTCTACGTGCAGTCGCTGGCCGATGCCGGTGCTGCGCCGCGTGCGCTGACCCATTTCGCGCATCCGCTGCCGCAGCTGAAGGGTGTACAGAAGGAGCAGATCCGCTACAAGCGCAAGGACGGCGTCGACCTGACCGCGACCCTGCTGCTGCCGCCGGGGTACGACCCGAAGCGCGACGGCCCGCGCCCGCTGCTGATGTGGGCCTACCCGGGCGAGTTCAAGAGCGCGGCCGCGGCCAGCCAGGTGACCGATTCGCCGTATCGCTTCAATGCGGTCAGCTACTGGGGCCCGCAGGCGTTCCTGGCCAAGGGTTACGTGGTGCTGGCCAGCCCGTCGATGCCGATCATCGGCGAGGGCGACAAGGAGCCGAACGACACCTACATCGAACAGCTGGTGGCCAATGCGCAGGCGGCCGTGGATGAAGTGGTGCGGCGTGGCGTGACCGACCGCGATCACATCGCCATCGGTGGCCACTCCTACGGTGCGTTCATGACGGCCAACCTGCTGGCACACACCCGCCTGTTCAAGGCCGGCATCGCGCGCAGCGGCGCCTACAACCGCACGCTCACGCCGTTCGGCTTCCAGGCCGAGGAGCGCAACTACTGGCAGGCGCAGGACGTCTACCAGAAGATGGCGCCGTTCAACTACGCCGACAGGATCAAGGATCCGATCCTGTTCATCCACGGCGTGGACGACAACAACTCCGGCACGTTCCCGATCCAGAGCGAGCGCATGTTCGCCGCAGTGAAGGGCCTGGGTGGCACCGCGCGGCTGGTGATGCTGCCCAACGAATCGCATGCCTACCGCGCACGCGAATCGATCATGACCATGCTGGCCGAGAGCGAGCGCTGGCTGGAGCAGACCATCGGCCCGGCCGAGCAGGGCACGGCGAAGAAGAAGCGCTGATACGTGCATGAGGGTGGCCGCTGCAACAGCGGCCGCCTGTGCGGCTGCGCCGCCGCCCGAGCATGGGCTCGGGCGCTACACGGTGTCACGCGCCATGACGCTTGTAGAGCCGAGCCCATGCTCGGCTGCGTCCGCCATGGATACGTGCAGATGAAACCATTCTTGCATCGCAGCACGACGCCCGATCTGGGATAGGCTTGGGGTCTGGATCCGTTGACCGAGGCCTGTGCGTCGCCGATGAACGAGTACCGCAGCAGCATCGAGTTTGCTTCCCCCGATCTTCCGCTTCGCGATGACGTGCGCCGGCTCGGCGCACTGGTGGGTGACCTGCTGGTCGAACAGGTTTCGGCCGCTTTTCTCGACGATGTCGAGGACGTGCGCACCCGCGCCATTGCCCGCCGCGAGAACCAGGCGCCGCTGTCGGAGCTGGCCGAAGGGCTGGCCGGGCGCACGCCGCAGCAGGCCGAGACCATGGTGCGGGCCTTCAGCACCTACTTCCAGGTGGTCAACATCGCCGAGCGCGTGCATCGCATCCGCCGCCGCCGTGATTACCAGCGTGCCGGTACCGCCGGGGCGCAGCCCGACGGCCTGCAGGATGCGCTGCAGCACCTGAAGGCGCAGGGCGTGGGCCTGGATGAGCTGGCGCAGTGGCTGCCGCGCATCGACATCGAACCGGTGTTCACCGCGCACCCGACCGAAGCGGTGCGCCGCGCGCTGCTGGAGAAAGAGCAGCTGATGGTGGCCAGCCTGGTCGACAACCTCGACGGCCAGCGCACGCCGGGGGAAGCGGCCGCCGATGCTGCGCGCTTCCGCATGGCGCTGACCGCTTCGTGGCAGACCACCGATTCCTCGCCGGTGCGGCCTACCGTCGATGACGAGCGCGAGCACGTCGGCTTCTATCTGGTGCAGGTGCTGTACCGGGTGATCCCGGTGCTGTACGAATCGCTGCAGCAGGCGCTGCGCGATACCTACGGCGAAGAACTGCCGCTGCCGCGCCTGCTGCGCTTCGGTACGTGGGTGGGCGGCGACATGGACGGCAACCCGAACGTGGATGCCCACACCATCCGCACTACGCTGGACGCGCAACGGCAGGCCGTGCTGGGTCGCTACCAGAAGGAACTGCTGCAGCTGGCCAGCCTGCTCAGCCAGTCCACCGAGCGGGTGGGCGTGAGCGAGGCGCTGCAGGCGCGCGTGGCGCACTACCAGCAGCTGCTGCCGCAGGTGCAGTCGCGCCCGCGCCATGCCGACATGCCGTACCGCCTGCTCAACGACCGCATGCGTGCACGCCTGCAGGCCACGTTGGATGACGGCGAAGGCGCCTACGCCGGTCCGGACGAACTGATCGACGACCTGCAGCTGATCCTCGACAGCCTGCGCGCCAACCGCGGCGAACATGCCGGTGGCTTCGCCGTGCAGCGCCTGCTGTGGCGGGTGAAGACCTTCGGCTTCCACCTGGCGCGGTTGGACGTGCGCCAGGAATCGAGCGTGCACGCGCGCGCGCTGGCCACGGTGCTGGGCGGCGACGCAGCGTGGGACGGTCTGGATGCCTTGGGCCGCGCACGCCTGCTGGCGCCGCATGCCAGTGGTGACGCGCCGTTGCCGAAGGGCGACGACGAAGGCAACCGGCGACTGGACGCCGTGTTCGCCGCGCTGGCCGATGCCCGTGCGCGGCATGGTGGCGATGCACTGGGCAGCTACATCATCTCGATGGCACATGACCGCAGCGACGTGCTGGCGGTGCTGGCGCTGGCGCGCCGTGGCGGCCTGGTGGAAGAGAACGGATCAGTACCGCTGGATATCGCGCCGCTGTTCGAGACGGTGGAGGACCTCAAGCGCGGCACCGCGACCCTGCGTGATCTGCTGGCCGACCCGATCTATCGCGCGCACCTGCAAGCACGCGATGACGTGCAGATGGTGATGCTGGGCTATTCGGACAGCAGCAAGGACGGTGGCATCGCCGCATCGCGCTGGGGCCTGCAGCGTGCACAGGTGGAACTGCTGGAGGTGGCGGCCGAGGCCGGCATCCGCCTGACCTTCTTCCATGGCCGTGGCGGCTCGATCAGCCGCGGTGGCGGCAAGACCACGCACGCGGTGGACGCATCGCCGCGCGGCAGCATCGATGGCCGCCTGCGGGTGACCGAGCAGGGCGAGGTGATCCATCGCAAGTACGGCATCCGTGCGCTGGCCCTGCGCTCGCTGGAGCAGGCCACCGGTGCGGTGCTGCGTGCCAGCCTGCGCCCGCGTGCCGCCGAGCCGCGCGAGGATGAGTGGCGACCGGTGATGGACGCGGTGGCATCGGCCAGCAGCGAGGTGTATCGCGCGTTCGTTGGCCAGGCCGGTTTCATGGACTACTTCCGCACCGCCACGCCGATCGACGTGATCGAACGCATGACGCTGGGCTCGCGGCCATCGCGCCGGCTCGGCCAGGACGCCGCGCTGGGCAACCTGCGTGCGATTCCCTGGGTGTTCGCCTGGAGCCAGGCGCGCGCGGTGATTCCCGGTTGGTACGGCGTGGGCAGTGGCCTGCAGGCGGCGGTTGCTGCCGGCCACGAACAGACCCTGCGCGAGATGGCGCGGGACTGGCCGTTCTTCCGCACCTTCCTGGACGACATCGCGATGGTGCTGTCCAAGGGCGATATCACCATCGCCGAGCAGTTTTCGCTGTTGTCGGGTGAACTGCACGGGCACTTCTTCCCGCAGGTGCAGCGCGAACTGGAACTCACCCGGCACTGGCTGCTGGCGCTGATGGACCAGCGGACGCTGCTCGACCACGATGCGCGGCTGGCGCTGTCGATCCGCCTGCGCAATCCCTACGTCGATCCGATCAGCGTGCTGCAGGTGGACCTGTTGCAGCGCTGGCGGGCCAGCGGGCGCGAGGATGACGGGTTGCTGCGCGCGCTGGTGGCCTGCGTGAACGGTGTTGCGCAGGGCGTGCAGAACACCGGTTGATCCGCATCCGCCGGGCATGGCCCGGCGAATTCGCAATGGTAGTGCCGGCCGCTGGCCGGCAACCTCATGATGTCCGGCAGCACGCGCGAGGTTGCCGGCCAGCGGCCGGCACTACCTCATTCCTCCGGTGACGGCGGATTCGATGCCAGCAGTTCCAGATGGCGCTGTTCCATTTCCTGGCGCAGCTGGCGGCGGATCTGCGCGGCGGCCTGGCGGCGCTTCTCGTCGGACGTCGCCGGCTGCAGGGGCGGGACGGGCGTCGGCCGGCCTTCCTCATCCACCGCCACCATGGTGAAGAAGCAGCTGTTGGCGTGGCGCACGCTGCGCTTGAGGATGTCCTCGGCCACCACCTTGATGCCGATCTCCATCGACGAGGTGCCGGTATGGTTCACCGAGGCCAGGAAGGTGACCAGCTCGCCCACCGCGATCGGCTGGCGGAACATCACCTGGTCCACCGACAGGGTGACCACGTAGCTGCCGGCGTAACGGCTGGCGCAGGCGTAGGCAACCTGGTCGAGCAGGCGCAGGATGGCGCCGCCGTGGACCTTGCCGGAGAAATTGGCCATCTCCGGCGACATCAGCACGGTCATGGACAGCTGGTGGGTTTTCAGTTCGGTCGACATGCGGCGATTGTATCGGCAACCGGGTAGTGCCGGCCGCTGGCCGGCAATCACGCGATTGTTTCCCGAAGGCCATGAAAAAGCCGGCCAGCGGCCGGCTCTACCAGAAAGCAGAAGGGCCGCGTGAGCAGCCCTTCGTGTTTCTTACTTCAGCTTCGCATCGGCGCGCAGGGCGGCGGCGCGGTCGGTCTTCTCCCAGGAGAAGGCCGTGGCGTTGACGGTCTCGCCTTCGCCGTTGAGGTAGCTGAACTCCTTCGGCTTGCGGCCGAAGTGGCCGTAGGCCGCGGTCTGCTGGTACATCGGGTGCACCAGGTCCAGCATCTTGATGATGCCGTACGGGCGCAGGTCGAAGTGCTTGCGGATCAGCTTCTCGATCTTGTCGTCGCTGATCTTGCCGGTGCCGAAGGTGGTGACCGAGATCGAGGTCGGCTCAGCCACGCCGATGGCGTAGGAGACCTGCACTTCGCAACGGTCGGCCAGGCCGGCGGCCACCACGTTCTTGGCGACGTAGCGGGCCGCGTAGGCTGCCGAACGGTCGACCTTGGACGGGTCCTTGCCGGAGAAGGCACCACCACCGTGACGGGCCCAGCCGCCGTAAGTGTCGACGATGATCTTGCGGCCGGTCAGGCCGCAGTCGCCCACCGGGCCACCGATCTCGAACTTGCCGGTCGGGTTGATGTGGAACTTGGTGCCCTTGTGCAGCCACTTGGCCGGCAGCACCGGCTTGATGATCTCTTCGCGGACGGCCTCGATGAGGTCCTTCTGCTTGATGCCGGGGGCGTGCTGGGTCGACAGGACCACGGCGTCGATGGCCGAGACC
The DNA here is from genome assembly GCF_059372355.1 of Stenotrophomonas sp. YJH_SMC_135. Classification (NCBI taxonomy): domain Bacteria; kingdom Pseudomonadati; phylum Pseudomonadota; class Gammaproteobacteria; order Lysobacterales; family Lysobacteraceae; genus Stenotrophomonas; species Stenotrophomonas sp. YJH_SMC_135. The sequence goes on along the minus strand of NZ_JCAFVN010000009.1, from coordinate 56,850 downwards.
ACGCCGTTTTCATAGCGCAGGGTGACCTGGCTCTTGGCGTCCGGACGCAGCCACGACAGCGGCGAGTTCTTCTTCTTGCGGATCTTGGCCTGCTGCTCGACCAGGCGGTGCGACAGGTGGATCGCGGCCGGCATGTAGCTGTCGGTCTCGTTGGTGGCATAGCCGAACATCAGGCCCTGGTCGCCAGCGCCCATTTCTTCCGGCTTCTTGCGATCCACGCCCTGGGCGATGTGCGGCGACTGCTTGCCGATCAGGTTCAGCACGCCGCAGGTGGCGCCGTCGAAACCGACGTCGGAGCTGTCGTAGCCGATGTCCGTGATGACCTTGCGGGTCAGCGCTTCCAGGTCGATCCAGGCGCTGGTGGTGATTTCACCGGCCACGATGGCAACGCCGGTCTTGACCATGGTCTCGCAGGCCACGCGGGCGCGCTGGTCCTGGGTCAGGATCGCGTCCAGCACCGCATCGGAGATCTGGTCGGCAACCTTGTCCGGATGGCCTTCGGAGACCGACTCGGAGGTGAAGAGATAGCTGGACATCAGGCGTAATATCCCTTGATTCGGATGGAAAGATGGGCGCGCATGATACACGGGGTGCGCCGCCTGTGCATTGTGAACCTGTACCGGTTGCCGGTGGTTAAGCCCGCGTAGGCCCGACAGGGGCCGCCCGGCCGTGATTGGGGCCCAGCCCCGAGGCCCAGTGTTCCACCAGCGTGACAACAGACGGGACGGCTGCCGGCCCCGACCGCGCAGGCAGCGACCTCGCCGCGAAGGCGGGCCGGCCGTCATCGTTCTGCCCCGAAACCGCCATCTGGCTGCCGCCTGCCGGGCGCAGGCTGTCGGCCAATCCGGCCGCCGGGCATCAGTGGATCCGCCATGCAGGAACTCGAACAGCGTCTCCAGCAACGTTTCCCCGATTGGTTCCATGGCCGTCGCGGCCAACTGGCGCGGCCGCTGCTGCGCAGCGTCGGGCGCTGGTCGCGCCTGGACCAGATCGAAGCCTTCCTGCAGCGCAGCTCAGGACTGCGCGGCTTCGGTTTCGTCGCCGCCGGCCTGGAATTCATCGGCGGCCAGTACCAGGTGGATCCGGCCGCGCTGGCCAGGATCCCGGCCACCGGCCGCCTGCTGATCGTCGCCAACCACCCCTCCGGGGCACTGGATGCCCTCGCACTGCTGGACGCGGTTGGCCGTATCCGCCGCGACGTGCGGATCGTGGCCAACGATCTGCTGGGGGCGATCGCGCCGCTGCAGGACCTGCTGCTGCCGGTGCGCATCCTCGGCGGCAAGGCCCGGCGCGGCAGCCTGCATGCCGTGGAGGAAGCGTTGAACGCCGAGCAGTGCGTGATCGTGTTCCCGGCCGGCGAGGTCTCGCGGCTGTCGCTGCGCGGCATCCGTGATGGCCGCTGGCAGCGGGGATTCGTCCGCTTTGCCCGCGCGGCCGCTGCGCCGGTGCTGCCGGTGCGGGTGGAAGCGCGCAACTCGGCGCTGTTCTACGGCGCCTCGACCCTGTTCAAGCCGGCCGGCACCGCGCTACTGGCGCGCGAAATGTTCGCCCGTCGTGGCCGCCCGCTGCGGCTGAGCATCGGCGAGCCGATGCAGCTGGGCAAGGGCGGTGACCCGGGCGCACAGCTGCTGGCGGTGCGCCGCGCGCTGTACGCGCTGGGCCGCAACGGCGCGGCCGGCAATGCCGCTGCGTGCGCAGGCCCCGAGCCATTGGCGTCTCCGGTGCCGCCTTCGCAGGTCGCCGCCGGCATTGCCGCGGCCACCCAGCTGGGCCAGACCGCCGATGGCAAGCAGATCCTGTTGGCGACCTGTACCGCCGATTCACCGCTGCTGCTGGAACTGGGCCGCCTGCGCGAGCTGACCTTCCGCCAGGTGGGCGAGGGCACCGGGCGCAGCCGCGACCTGGACGCCTACGATCCGCAGTACGAGCACATCGTGATCTGGGACGCGGCGGCGCAGCGCATTGCCGGTGCCTACCGCATCATGCGCGGCGCCCAGGCCCTGGCCCGGCACGGCCTGTCCGGGCTCTACAGCGCGTCGCTGTTCCGCTATTCCGACGATGCCATCACCCACATTGCCGAGGGCCTGGAGCTGGGCCGCAGCTTCGTGGTGCCCGATTACTGGGGCAGCCGCAGCCTGGACTACCTGTGGCAGGGCATCGGCGCCTACCTGCAGTGCCGACCGGGCATCCGCTACCTGTTCGGCGCGGTCTCGATCAGCGCAGCGCTACCGCGCGATGCGCGCGAGCAGCTGGTGGCCTACTACCAGCGCTACTACGGCGGAACCGCCGGGCTGGCCGAATCGAACCGCCCCTTCCAGTACTTCGCCGCACCGCCAAGTTTCGGCGAGCTGGATGCGGGTGCCGCGTTCGATGTGCTCAAGGCCAACCTGGCCGCACTGGGTACCGGCGTGCCGACGCTGTACCGCCAGTACACCGATCTGTGCGAACCCGGCGGCGCGCGCTTCCTCGCCTTCGGCGTGGACCCGGACTTCAGCGATTCGATCGACGGCCTGATCGAAGTGGACCTGTGCGCGATCCGGCCGAACAAGCGCAAACGCTATCTGCGCGACGCGGGTGCGCCGGCATGAGCACGCTGGCGAACCTGTCGCCGCACCGGCGCGCAGTGTTCGTCTCCGACGTGCACCTGGGCTCACGTCATTGCCACGCCACCGAGCTGGCGCGGTTCCTCTCGCAGCTGCGCTGCGAGCGGTTGTACCTGGTCGGCGACATCATCGACCTGTGGTGGATGGCGCATCGCCGCGCCAACTGGCGGCAGTCGCACAGCGAAGTCATCCAGGCCCTGCACGCGCTGCGCCGTGCAGGGACCGAGATCATCTACATTCCCGGCAACCACGATGCCTCGCTGCGCCAGGTGTGCGGGCTGATGTTGCCGGCCATGCAGGTGCGCCGCCGTGCCATCCACGTGACCGCCGATGGCCGCCGGCTGCTGGTCGCGCATGGCGACGACTACGACGGCGTTACCCATTTCGGTGGCCTGCAGGAAAAGTTCGGCGACTGGCTGTACTACCGCATCCTGACCGGCAACCAGGCGCTGAACGCGGTACGGCGCCGGCTTGGCATGCGCTACTGGTCGCTGTCGGAGTTCCTGAAGAAGCGCAGCGGGGCCGCCGAACGCTACATCGAGCGCTTCGTGCAGGCCGGGCTGGACGACGTGCGCCGGCGCGGCCTGGATGGCATCGTCTGCGGCCACATCCACCGCGCGGCGCTGGTCGAACGCGATGGCCTGGTCTACGCCAACGACGGCGACTGGGTGGAGAGCCTGACCGCACTGGCCGAGGACCATGATGGTGCGCTGCGCCTGCTCGACCACAACGGCCAGACCCTGGTGGAACTGCCAGGCGCGCGGTTGTCGCAGGCGGCATAACGCGCGTCTGTCCTACTGTAGAGCCGAGCCCATGCTCGGCTGACGTGGCGCCGAACGAAGCGCAGCCGAGCATGGGCTCGGCTCTACATGCACCGCCCGCAAGCCGCTAGCATCGGCCCATGGACTCCCTGACCCAGATCGTGCTCGGTGGCGCCGTCGCCGCTGCCATCGCCCCGCCCGGACATCGCCGCGCGGCCCTGCTCGCTGGTGCCGCGCTTGGCACCCTGCCGGACCTCGACGCGCTGTGGCTCGGTTTCACCGCAGCCGATCCGGTGGCGAACATGATCGAGCACCGCAGTTTCAGTCATTCGCTGCTGGTACTGCCATGGGTGGCGGCATTGATCTGGTGGCTGTTCAAGCGCTTCGGCAATGGCCGCGTCGCGCAGTCACCTCTGCGCTGGTTCTGGGCGATCCAGCTGGCGCTGGTCACCCATCCGGTGCTGGATGCGTTCACCGTGTATGGCACCCAGTTGTGGTGGCCGCTGCGCCCGCATCCGACCATGGGATCCAGTGTCTTCATCATCGACCCGGGGTATACGGTGTGGCTTCTGCTGGGCTGCGTGCTGGCCTGGTTCGGCCGCGCCCGGCCCTGGGCGGGCAAGGTGCTGGGCGTGGCCCTGCTGCTCAGCAGTGGCTACCTGGGCTGGGGCCTGATCGCCAAGTCACAGGTCGACCGTGCCGCACAGCAGAGCCTGGCCGCGATGGGCCTGGGCGATGCGCCGCGCTTCTCGGTACCGATGCCGTTCAACACCCTGCTGTGGCGGGTGGTGGCGATGACGCCCAATGGCTACGTGGTGGGTGACCGCTCGCTGGTGGCCGACCACGGGCCGATGCGGTTCGAAGGCCATGCGTCCAACGTACAGGCCTTGCGCGAAGCGCAGGCCATCCCGGCGGTGCAGCAGCTGACGTGGTTCAACCGCGGTTTCATGCGTGCGCAGGTGGTTGACGGCCGGTTGGTGCTGAGTGACCTGCGCATGGGGCTGGAGCCGGACTACACCTTCAACTTCGTCGTGGCCGGGCAGGCCGACGGGCAGTGGCGGGCGATCGTTCCCGAGCAGGTGCGGGTGGATTACAGCAGTCCCGCCGCGCGTGCCGACGCCGGTCGCCGCCTGGCGGCGATGTGGCAGCGGATCTGGCAGGAGCCGGCGGCGGCGCCGGGCGCGGCCGACCACACCGCCGTGCATTGATCAGTGGATCCACGCATGGCGTGGCTCTACGGCCCCGATCGACAGCAGAACACCGGATCAATACACCGTGGCGCGGCCCTGGACGAACGAGTAGAAGAACACGGCGTTCGGGTCGTTCTGCACCAGGCGGAACTCGCGGCGCATGCCTTCCACGGTTTCCTCGTCCACCGAGCCGGCCTGCAGCAGCTGGTCGGCGGCCGACAGCAGGAGCTGTTCCCAGAACGCGATCATCGTCTTGCGACGCGCCGGTTCGCGGTTGTCCAGGTGGATGGTCTTGATCTCGGTGTGCACGTCGCGGAAGCCGCCGGCCAGCAGCAGGTTGCCCAGCTTTGCACCGACGAACGGGTCACCGCCATGGTCGTACTGGAAGTCGTTGAAGGCCATCCAGTAGCGCCAGATGTGCGGCGAGTACGGGTCGAGCAGGAACGAGGCATTCATCACTTCGGTGATGTAGACCGGCGAACCCGGTGCCAGCACGCGGCGCACTTCGCTCAGCACCCGCGCCGGTGAAGGCACGTGTTCCAGCACCCAGCACAGGAACGCCGAGTCGAAGCTGCGTGCCTCGAACGGCAGCTCGCCGGCGTCGGCCTGCTGCAGGGTGTATCGGTCGCTGCACCACGGCGTGCGCGCCAGGTTCTCGCGCGCGGTGGCCAGCTGCGTTTCGCTCAGGTCCACGCCGGTCACGTGCAGCTCGGGGAAGCGGCGCAGCAGGATCTCGGTCTGCGCACCGACGCCACTGCCGACTTCCAGCAGGCGCCGCGCGCCGCTGTAGTCGATCTGGCCGAAGATGCTCGATTCCAGCAGCCGGGCCTGGGTCATCAGGCGCTGCTGTTCGGTGCCGGAAAATCCGTGCAGGTAGGTCGGAGAGGAGATCGGCGGGGTCATGGAGGCGGGCTCTCGGAGTTCAATTCGGTCGAGCAGGCTCGACGTTGCGACGCGGCGGGGGCGGTCAGGCGGCCGAAGACAGCGCCGGTTCCCCGGCGATCAGGCGGTCGAAGTACTCGGTGGTCAGCGCGATCTGGCCCTGTGGGTCTTCGGCACGGTTGACCACCGCGCGGAACGCGGCGTTCTCCGGACGATCCTTGGCGTACCAGCCCAGGTGCTTGCGCGCGATGCGCACGCCCTGCGGCTCGCCATAGAACGCATGCAGCGCGTGCAGGTGGCCAAGCAGGATGTCGCGCACTTCCGCCAGCGACGGCGGTGGCAGTTCCTCGCCGGTGGCCAGGTAGTGCGCCACTTCGCGGAAGATCCACGGCCGGCCCTGCGCGGAGCGGCCGATCATCACTGCATCCACCCCGGTCTGCTGCAGCACGTGGGCGGCCTTCTGCGGTGAATCGATGTCACCGTTGGCGATCACCGGGATGCGCAGCGCAGCCTTGATCTCGCCGATGGTGGCGTACTCGGCCTGGCCGGTGTAATGCTGGTCGCGGGTGCGGCCATGCACGGCCAGCGCGGCGATGCCACTCGCCTCGGCGATGCGGGCGATCACCGGGCCATTGCGATGGTCGCAGTCCCAACCGGTGCGGATCTTCAGCGTGACCGGCACGTCCACTGCGTTGACCACGGCTTCGAGGATGCGCGCCACCAGCTGCTCGTCGCGCATCAGCGCCGAGCCCGCCCAGGCGTTGCACACCTTCTTGGCCGGGCAGCCCATGTTGATGTCGATGATCTGCGCGCCGTGGTCGACGTTGTAGCGCGCGGCCTCGGCCAGCTGCTGCGGCTCGGTGCCGGCGATCTGCACGCTGATCGGGGCTGGCTCGCCGTCATGGTCCATGCGGTGGATCGACTTTCGCGTGTTCCAGAAGCGCGGGTCGCTGATGGTCATTTCCGAGGCGGCCAGTCCCGCACCCAGCCGTTTGCACAGCAGGCGGAAGGGCTTGTCGGTGACGCCGGCCATGGGTGCCAGCACGACGTTGGGGGCAATGGTGTACGGGCCGATCTGCATGCGCCCATTGTAGGGTGCGGGCGGCGGTACGGCCGTGCCGGACGCGGTCCGGTTCAGGCCGATCGGCACCGACCTCATGCCGTACCGGCATCAGCAGATGCTTGACGGTTGCTTTCGCCGCCCCCACGGGCGGGCGATGGTGGGCGGCTAACCCAGGCTCTGCCAGGCCTGGCGGGTACCCAGCGCGAAGGCCAGCCCCAGGCCCAGGCAGACCAGCGAGCTGACCGCCCAGAAGCGCGTGCCGTTGTACCCCGGCCGGAACAGCGCCAGGCCGAAGCCCATCGCGGCACGCAGCAACAGCAGCGCGGCGATGCCGGGCAGGACCAGGCGGCTGGCCGGCAGCGGCGAATGCCAGCCCGCGGCGGCCAGTGCGTACAGGGTCCAGGCCACCAGCACGGCAGTGATGCCGGCGGTCATCAGCGGTGGCCACCAGTGCCCCGCATGCGCCAACCGGACCACGCGCTGGCCGGCACCGAAGTACCTGTACCACGCGGCGCCGAAGGCGATGCAGCCGATATGCAGCAGCGCCGCCACGGCGCTGCCGGCGGCCGCGACCAGCAGCCAGGGGAATCCGTCCATGTCCTGCCCGTGCGAGGAAGCTGCGCGGATGGTGGGCGAGGGGCAGGATGTGGGCAATGCGACAGGCGGTCGCAGGGGCTGGGCAATGGGCAAAAGAAAGGCCCGGGTGTCTGCACACCCGGGCCTCGTCATCCACGCGTGGCGTGGAATTACTTGGTTTCAGCGTCGGCCGGGGTGAAGCGCGGCATCGCCGCAGCGGCGCCTTCCTTCTCGGTCGAACGGCCGGCGAACTGGTTGGCGAAGCGCACGTGGCGGGCGAACGGGGCGTCGGCCACCTGCGCCAGCGACGCGGCCAGCGCACCGTTGAAGGCGTCACCGGCACCGGTGGTGTCGATCGCCTGCACCTGTTCGGCACCCACGCGGTAGTACGGCTGGGTATCGCCGCGCAGGTTCTCGTCGGCATGCGACACGAACACGCCCACCGAACCCAGGGTCACCACCACGGTGCCGTTGCCGACCAGCTTGCGGCACAGCGCGTGCAGGCTGGCGCCATCCAGCGCGGCGACGTCGTTGGCATCCACGCGCTCACCGACATGGCGGCCGAGCAGGGCAGCGAACTCGGTTTCGTTCGGGGTGATCACATCGGCCAGCTTGAGCAGGCCGATGGTCGAGGGCGCATCGGCCGGTGCGGTATTGAGTACGGTGGTGACACCGGCCTCGCGGGCCGTGGCCAGCGCCGCTTCGATGGTCTGCACCGGCGATTCCAGCTGCACCAGCACCACCTTGGCGCGGGTCAGCAGGGCCTGCTGCTGTTGCAGGAAATCGGTGCCCAGCGCGGCGTTGGCACCCGGGCCGATCACGATGGTGTTGCGGCCACGCGCGTCCACGTAGATGCCCGCGGTGCCGGTCGGTTCGCTGCTGGCCTCGGCGATCAGCGCGAAGCCATCCTGCGCAGCCAGTTCACGCGCGGTGGCGCCACCGGCGTCATCGCCCAACGCGCACACGAAGTGCGTGTCGGCACCGGCGCGGCAGGCCGCCACCGCCTGGTTGAAGCCCTTGCCCCCGGGGCCGGTGCTGTAGCGGCCGGCAATGGTCGCACCCGGTGCCGGCAGCGACTCACACCGCCACACGTGATCGACATTGAAGGAACCGACGACAACGACACTGCTGCTCATAGGGAATCTTTTCTCAACCAAGGGTTCAACTGAAGTGCGTCAGCACGCCGGCGATGGTCGCCGTCATGAAGGTGGCAATGGTACCGCCCAGCACGGCGCGCAGGCCGAACTTGGCCAGGTCGTGGCGACGTTCTGGGGCCAGGCCGCCGATGCCGCCGATCTGGATCGCGATCGAGCTGAAGTTGGCAAAGCCGCACAGCGCGTAGGTGGCGATCAGGCGACCTTCCTCGGACAGGCTCACGCCGGCCACCTGGCCGTTCACGATCTGCGACAGTTCGGTGTAGGCGACGAATTCGTTGATCACGACCTTCTGGCCGATCAGCGAACCGACGGTGGTGGCATCAGCCCACGGGGTACCGATCACCCAGGCGATCGGGGCCAGCACGTAACCGAAGATGGTCGACAGGTTGGTCGGCTTGCCGATGGCAGCGGCCAGGCCGGTCACCTCGCCGATCCAGGTCAACGGGGCGTTCAGCAGCGCGATCAGGGCGATGAAGGCCAGCAGCATCGCGCCGATGTTCAGCGCCAGCTTCAGGCCGTCACCGGCACCGGCAGCGGCCGCGTCGATGATGTTGCTGGAGGTCTTTTCGACTTCCATCTTCACCGTGCCGCGGGTCAGCGGGGTGCCGGTTTCCGGAATCAGCAGCTTGGCCACGACCAGGGTGGCCGGTGCGGCCATGATGCTCGCTGCCAGCAGGTGCTTGGCGTAGAAGGCCTGCTGCGCCGGGTCGCCACCGCCGAGCATGCCCACATAGGCCGCCAGCACGCCGCCGGCGATGTGGGCCATGCCGCCGATCATCATGGTCAGCAGCTCGGACTGGGTCATCCTGGCGATGTACGGGCGCACGGTCAGCGGCGCCTCGGTCTGGCCGATGAAGACGCTGGCGCAGACGCTGGTGGTTTCCGCGCCGGACACGCGCATCACCTTGGTGATCGACCACGCCATCACGCGCACGATCGCCTGCATGACGTTGAGGTGGTACATCACCCCCATCAGCGCCGAGAAGAAGATGATGGTCGGCAGCACCTGGAAGGCGAAGATGAAGCCGTAGTTCTTGGTGTCCATCAACGAGCCGAAGATGAAGCCCGAGCCTTCGTTGACGAAGCTGAGAACCTTGACGAAGCCCTTGCCCAGCGCATCGAACACGTCGCGGCCGCCCGGCACCAGGATCACCAGCGCCGCGAACGCGATCTGCAGGGTGATACCGGTGGCAACCAGCTTCCAGTCAACCGCACGCTTGTTGTTGGAAAACAACCAGGTGATGCCGATCAGCACCGCCAACCCGAACAGGCCGAAGCCGATCCTGCCCAAACCTTCGACCATGTGAGTGACTCCCCTGGGGCGTCGCGAAAAACGGGAAGCCTAGTGCAGGGCAGGGGCCGGGGCAAGAAAAAGCAGCGTGCGCGCATCTATCGGTACCGATCAGGCCAGCAACGGCAAGGGCTTGCGGCCGGCGGCGGCAGGTAGAATGGGGCTCGATCCCGGCCCGGATGCGGGCCCGCAGCAGGAGATTCGCATGCAATACCGTCGCCTGGGCTCCACCGGCCTGCCGATTTCCGCCCTGTCCTTCGGCGCATGGGTGACCTTCGGTGACCAGATCCCGCGCGACGAGGCCCGCAACCTGGTGGCCGCCGCCTGGGACCACGGCGTCAACTTCTTCGACAACGCCGAGGGCTATGCCAACGGCCGCGCCGAACAGGTGATGGGCGATGTGATCGCCGACCTGCGGCTGCCGCGCGACGGCATCTGCGTCTCCAGCAAGGTGTTCTTCGGCAGCGCCAAGGACCCACGGCCGACCCAGCGCGGCCTGTCGCGCAAGCATGTGACCGACGCCTGCCATGCGGCGCTCAAGCGCCTGCGGGTGGACTACCTGGACCTTTACTACTGCCATCGCCCGGATCCGGACGCGCCGGTCGCCGAGACCGTGCATGCCATGGATACCCTGGTGCGGCAAGGCAAGATCCTCTACTGGGGGACCTCGGAGTGGTCGGCAGTGCAGATCCAGCAGGCGCTGGACATCGCCGAGGCGCGCAACCTGCAGGGCCCGTCGATGGAGCAGCCGCAGTACAACCTGCTGCACCGCGAACGGGTCGAGGTCGAGTACGCGCCGCTGTATGCCGGTGCCGGCCTGGGCACCACCATCTTCTCGCCGCTGGCCTCGGGCCTGCTGAGTGGCAAGTACGACCAGGGCATTCCGGCCGATGCGCGGCTGGGCCGCGAGGGCATGGAATGGCTGCAGGCGCTGGTGCTGGGTGACGACGCCGGGGCCCGCCTGGCCCAGGTGCGCCGCTTCAGCGAGGTGGCGCGTGCGCTGGGGCAGACGCCGGCCACGCTGGCCATCGCCTGGTGCCTGCGCAACCCGAACGTCTCCAGCGTGATCCTCGGTGCCAGCCGGGTCAGCCAGCTGCTGCAGAACCTGCAGGCGCTGGAGGTGCTGGAGCAGGTCGACGCCGCCGGCTGGGCCGACGTCGAAGCCGCCTTCGCCTGAACCCGGGGGCCGACCGGGCCTCGGGGGCCTCGGTAGAGTCGACTCTACACGGCTGCGTCGCCATTTGATTGACATGATCTATCGAATTTCAGAATTCGATCATTAATCTCATCAATCAAATTGAGAATGGTTGTTGATTGTCAACTGAGAATCATTATCATTTGACTCGTCCCTCGCACGAGTCCAGATGCTCATGAATGCTCAACCTGTACTGCTGCGCCCCGAAACGCTGACCCTCCGCGATCGTCCGGTCCGTGTCGTTCCGCCGGAAGAGGTCATCGACAGCGAAGCCCTGCTCAAGGGCCGTCGTGAAATCCTGATCCAGCACGGCGACCGCTTCTATCGCCTGCGGCACACCAGCAACGACAAGCTGATCCTGACCAAGTAATCGCGGCCTGGTCGCCCGCCCCCCTCCCTCCTGCCGGCCGCGCCGGCAGGGTGGGCGACCCGTCCGCTCCCGCTCTCTCCCCCTCGGTCTACCGCGTGCACCCTCCGGGTGTGCCGGTAACCGGGGGTTCCCCTGCCTGACGAACGAACCCGATGACCCGCCCTACCGCCCTTTGCCTTGCCGTCTGGATGGCCCTGCCGCTGTCCGCCCATGCTGCTGCCGCGGCCACCGCCGCGCCCGATGCGCGCGAATTCGACCGTGTGCAGGTCACCGCCACCCGCACCGAGCGGGCGGTGAGCGATGTGGCGGCCACCGTGGACGTCATCGACCGCGAGCAGATGGACCGGCACCTGGTGCAGGACATCAAGGATCTGCTGCGCTACGAGCCGGGCCTGTCGGTCAGCCGCAGCGCCGCGCGCTTCGGCCTTGGCAGCATCCGCATCCGTGGCCTGGACGGCAACCGCGTGCGCGTGCAGACCGACGGCATCGCCATGCCCACCAGCTTCAGCATCGGCTCGTTCTCCAACGCCAACCGCAACTTCACCGATCTGGATACGCTCAAGCGCGTGGAGATCGTGCGCGGCCCGGCCAGCTCGCTGTATGGGTCCGACGCGCTCGGGGGTGTGGTGGCCTTCGTCACCAAGGATCCGGCCGATTATCTGAAGGATGGCAAGGACAGCTACGTCGGCCTGAAGTTCGGCTACGACGGTGAGTGGAAGGGCCTGCTCGGCGGCGTGACCAGCGCGTTCGGCGGCGAACACTGGAGCGGCATGGTCAACATCAACCATCGCCAGGGCCAGGAAACCGGCAACAAGGGTGATGTACGCAGCCTCGACAATACCCGCACCGCGCCCAACCCGCAGGACCGCGATGGTCGCAGTGGCCTGGCCAAGCTGGTCTATGCACCCAGCGAGGACCAGCGCTTCCGGCTGACCGTGGAAGGCAACGAAGACAACACCGATACCAACGTGCTGTCCTCGATCGACCGCACCACCACCACCGGCATGAAGGCGCGCGATACGCAGAACCGCACCCGCGTGTCGTTCGCCCATGAAATGGATGCGCTGGACAAGGGCTTCGCCGACAGCCTGTATTGGCAGCTGTATACCCAGTACAGCGAAACCACCCAGATCACGGATGAGGACCGCGCCAACCGCAGCCGCCGCCACCGCGCGTTCAACTTCGACCAGCGCGTCTACGGCCTGCAGGCGCAGTTCAACAAGGCGTTCAGCACCGGCAGCGTCGAACACGCGCTGACCTACGGTTTCGAGGGCGCGCATACCGAGATCCGCCAGAAGCGCGACGGCTACCAGGTGTTGGCCAATGGCCAGACCAGCACCACCATCCTGCCCGACGCCTTCCCGGTGCGCGATTTCCCGATCAGCAAGACCACCGAGCTGGGCCTGTACGCACAGGACGAAATGCGCATGGCCAACGGCAAGCTGTCGCTGGTGCCGGGCGTGCGCGTGGACCGCTACGAGCTGAAGCCGGAGGTGGACAGCATCTTCGCCGACGACAATCCCGGCGTTGCGGTGGCCAGGCTGACCAAGACCAGCGTCTCGCCGAAGCTGGGCATGGTCTATCGCTTCACCGACGAATGGTCGCTGTTTGCCGGCTATTCGCATGGCTTCCGCTCGCCGCCGTACAACGACGTCAACCTGGGCTTCACCAACTTCGCCTTCGGCTACACCGCCATTCCCAATCCGGACCTGAAGCCGGAAACCAGTGACGGCATGGAGCTGGGACTGCGCTTCCTGTCGCCAGCGGCCTACGTCAGCCTCAGCGGCTACTACAACGAGTACAAGGACTTCATCGAGTCGCAATCGCTGGTCGGCACCAACGCCCAGGGCCTGATGGTGTTCCAGTCGCGCAACATCGCGGATGCGCGCATCTACGGTGCCGAAATGAAGGCCGGCGTCGACTTCGGCCAGATCAGCCCGGCGCTGCAGGGCTGGGCGCTGCGCAGCTCGGTGGCCTGGTCGCGCGGCGACAACAGGACCGAAGACACCCCGCTGGATTCGGTCGACCCGCTGCGTGGCACCGTCGGCCTGATGTACGACACCGACACCTGGGGCGTCGAACTGGCCGGTACCTTCGTCAAGCGCAAGGACCGCGTCACCGCCGCCACGCTGTACCGCCCGGCCGGCTACGGCGTGGCCGACCTGATGGCGCACTGGAACTTCGCCCCGGGCGCCACCTTCAACGTCGGCGTGTTCAACCTGGGCGACAAGCGTTACATCGACTGGTCCAACGTGGGTTCGACGCTGTCGCCGGGCAGCCGCGTGCTGGACCGCTATACCAGCCCGGGCCGCACCCTCTCCGCCAGCCTTGCCGTTTCCTGGTGACCTCATGAGCCGAGCCTTGTCCGCACGCAGGAACGACGCCATCGCCGCGCAGGGCAGCGCGGCCTGGCCGACGCCGGCACAGCTGGCCACGCTCGGCACCGTGTTGTGCCTGTACCGCGCCGACGGCAACGAGCTCGGTGGCTGGCGCCAGGCAGTACGCGTGCATGCCTGCCAGGGCGTGGACAGCGAGGGCGTGCGCGAAAGCCTGTGTTTCCTCGATGGCCGCGGCCGCTGCGTGTGGCGGCTGTACCTGCTGCCCGACAGCGATTTCCTGGCCTGGGACCGGCTGGTCGCGGCGCTGCCGCCGGGCCCGGAGCATGACAGCGAGGGCAGTGTCGGCGAACGCCTGTGGCGGCGCCTGGCCGGCCATCTCGGTGGCCAGCGCTGGCGACTGTGCGCGCTGCGCCTGCATGCCGCCGACGACGGCCGCACCCTGGCTGCAAGCCTGTCGACGTTGTCCTCGCTGGGCGCAGCCACCGCGCGTCGCATCGCGCGGCTGGAAGGTGCCGAAGGCGAGCTGGCGATCGACGATTGCTGCTGCGCCGATGCTGCACGTCGCTCGGCGCCGCGGGTTCCCGGCGACCTGCCGCTGATCCGGCTGTAACCCTTTCCCGATGGAACGCCTGTCGGCCACGGACGGCCTCTCACTGCATCTGCAACCCCGAAGGAAGACCCCGATGAAGCTCCAGACAGCCAGCGTCCTGCTGCTGCTCGCCACCAGCGGCGTGGCCAGCGCGCAGCCCTCCGGCATCGCCCGCGACCACGACAGCATCCTTGCCATGCAGGGCGAGTACACCGTCGATTTCGCATTCGACGAGACCGTGCTGCTGAAGCCCGGCTACGAGCGCGCCCCGGCGATGCGCAGCGGCGGCAACGAACTGGTGATCGTGGTCGAGGACACGCCGAAGCGCATCGTGCTGCAGCACCTGCTGCTGGACGAGAAGAGCGGCCACATCACCAAGCACTGGCGCCAGGACTGGGTCTACGAAGCACCGAACCGATTCGAGTTCAGCGCCGACCAGACCTGGCAGGTACGCCGCATTCCCGCAGCGGTGAACCAGGGCGCCTGGACCCAGTGCGTGTACGAAGTGAGCGACGCACCGCGCTACTGCGGCACCGGCAAATGGACCTACACCAACAACGTGCCGAGCTGGACCAGCGACCTCAGCTGGCGCCCGTTGCCGCGCCGTGAGTACACCAAGCGCAGCGACTACAACGCGCTGGCCGTCGTCAACCGCCACACGCTCACGCCCAATGGCTGGACCCACGAGCAGTTCAACACCAAGGTGCAGCGCAACGCCGACGGCAGCCAGGTGGAGATCGCACGCGAGTTCGGCTTCAACGACTACGTGAAGACCACCGAGGTCGACTTCACCCCGGCGCGTGACTACTGGAAGGCCACTGCCGGCTACTGGGCCAAGGTGCGCCAGCGTTGGGACGGCTTCCTCGGCCAGGCCCCGGGCGTGCACCTGAAGACCAAGATCGATGGCATGGCGATGATCATTCCGCTGTTCACCCAGGCCGAAGCGATCCAGTCCGGCAAAAAGGTGAAGGACAAGCAGATCGACGAGGTGTTCGCCAAGTACGTGGAAAAGGCGCCGAAGGAAGGCTGATCGCCGCGATGGAGAGGGGTGCCGGGGGTACCCGGCACCGCATTCACCGGCTGCCGGTGGGGGGCCGGGCTTGCTCGGCACGCCATCCGGAGGCGCAACCGATTCAGGCCTCGCGCAGCGCCAATGCCGGCGGCGTATGCAGGATCGCCCGCGTACCCCACCAGCCCGCCAGCAGGCTCAAGCCGATGCCGACCACGCCGCCGATCAGCAGGCCCGGCCACGGTGGCAGCAAGGGCAGCTCGAACACCTTCTGCGACACCGCCACGCCGATCGCTGCGGCCGCGCCCACCGCCAGCAACGCCGCCAGCGTGCCCAGCGCGCCGAACTCCACCAGCACCGCGCCGCGCAGCTGGCGCCGGGTCGCGCCCAGCGTGCGCAGCACCGCGCTGTCGTAGCGGCGCTCGCCGGCGGTGGCCTGCAGCGCCGCCAGCAGCACCAGCACGCCGGCCAGCAGGCTGAACACCATCACCAGCTGCACTGCCTGCGCCACGCGCTCCATCACATCGCGCACCTGCGAGATCACCGCGTCCACGTCCAGCAGCGACAGGTTCGGCTGCGCGCGCACCAGCTCGCCCAGCCCGGCCGCGTTGCCGGACGGCAGATGGAAGGCCGACAGCAGGTTGTGCGGGGTATCGCCCACCGCATTGGGATTGAGCAGCACGAAGAAGTTCGGCCGGAAGGTGTTCCAGTCGGCCTTGCGCACACTGGTGACGGTGAACTCGCGCTCCTGCTCGCCGACTGCAATGGTGATGCGGTCGCCCGGATACACGCCGTAGCGCTTGGCCCAGCCGATTTCAACCGACGCCTCCGGCGCCGTGCTGTCGGGCGTCCAGAAGGTGCCGTTCATCAGCGTATTGGCCGGCGGGAAGCTGCTGCGCCAGCTGAAATTCAGCGGCCGGTTCTCGTCATCGTCATCGCGCTGGCCGCCCTGCGCCGGTTGCCCGTCCTGAACGGGCTCGCGGTCCACGCGCAACGGCGGCTTGCCGTTGATGGCGATCAGGCGGCCGGTCGCCATCGGTTCGATGCTGGCGTCGTTGGCCCCCAGTCCGCGCAGCGCGGCCAGCACGCTGTCACGCTGTTCGGGTTGGATGTTGATCAGGAAGTAGTTCGGCGTATCCGCAGGCAGGCGCTCGCGCCACTGCTGCAGCAGGCCGGGTCCGGTCACCGCCAGCAGCAACAACGCGCACAGCGACAGCGACAGCCCCACCAGCTGCATCACCGCCAGCAGCCGGCGCCGGGTCAGCGCGGCCAGGCCCAACCGCCAGTTGCCATGCAGGCGGTGCTGCAGGCCGCGCAGCAGCTGCAGCAGCACGAAGCCGACCGCACCGGCCGCCAGCGCCAGCGCGGCCAGGCCGCCCAGCACCCACAGCGCCAGTTTCAGATCGCCGGTGACCTGCACCGCCAGCAGCAGGCTGGCCGCCAGCGCCGCCACATAGGCCAGCAGCGACGCCGGCGGCAGGGCGGCGAAGGAACGGTTGAGCACCCGCATCGGCGGCACCCCGCGCAGGCGCAGCAGCGGTGGCAGGCCGAAGCCGAACAGCAGCAGCAGGCCGATGCCGGCACCGGTCAGCGCCGGCATCGCTTCCGGCAGCGGCAGGCGCTGCGGCACCAGGCTGCCCAGCACCTGCACCAGGCCTTCCTGCGCGGCCATGCCCAGGCCGATGCCGAGCGCACAGGCTGGCACCGCCAGCATCAGCAGCTGCAGCGCCAGGCCCAGCAGGATGTCGCGCTGGCGTGCGCCCAGGCAGCGCAGGATCGCCACCTGGTCGATGCGACGCAGGGCGAAGCGGTTGGCCGCCAGCGCGGTGGCCACACCGGCCAGCAGTACCGCCAGCAGCGCGCTCAGGCCGAGGAAGCGCCCGGCCAGATCGAATGCCTGGCGCACGCCACGCTGGGTGTCGTCCACGCTCAGCAGGCGCAGGCCTTTCACCTGCGGCAGCAGCCACTGGCGCAGCGCCGCGATCGGCTCCGCTGCGCCGGCGAACATCAGCCGGTAGTTGATACGGCTGCCCGGGCCGAGCAGGCCGGTGCCCTCCACATCAGCGCGGTTGACCAGCAGGGTGGGCGAGAGTGTCAGCAGGTCGCCACCGCTGTCCGGCTCGGCCTCGATGATGCCGGCGATGCGCAGCGTGCCGGCGCCGAACTCGAGGTCATCGCCGGCCTTCAGCCCCAACCCCTGCAGCAGGCGTGGGTCGGCATAGGCCTGGCCCTTGGGCGGCATGCCGGCATCGGCGATCAACGCACCGCCGGGCGTGGCCCGGACCCGCAGCGTGCCGCGCAGCGGATAACCTGCCTGTACCGCCTTGATGCTGGCCATCTGGCTGGCATCGCCGTTGAACAGCACGCTGCCGAAGCTGGCGATGCGGGTATGCGCCAGGCCGCGCTGTTGCGCCTCGTCGGCGAATGCCTGCGGCGGATCATCGCGCCCGGCGATGCCGAGGTCGCCGCCGAGCATTTCCGCCGCGCTGCCGGTCAGCGCCAGGTTGACCCGGTTCACCAGCGTGCCCACCGCAGTCATCACCGCCACGCCCAGCACCAGCGCGGCGAACACGGTCAGCAGGTCGCCGGCCAGCGCCTCGCGGCGCAGCGCGCGCCACGCGTGGCGCAGCACGTTCATGCCTGTGCCCCACGCTCGACCGGCAGCAGGCGGCCGTCATCGATGCGGTGGATGTACTGGCAACGCTGGGCCAGGCGCAGGTCGTGGGTGACCAGGACCAGGGTGGTGCCGCTGCCGGCGTTGAGTTCGAACAGCAGGTCGCTGATGTGCTGGCCGGTGGCGTGGTCCAGCGAGCCGGTCGGTTCGTCGGCGAACAGGATGCGCGGGCGGGTGACGAAGGCACGTGCCAGCGCCACGCGCTGCTGCTCGCCGCCGGACAGCTGGCGCGGGTAGTGGCGGGCGCGATGGGCCAGGCCGACCTGCGCCAGCACCTCGTCCACCCGCGCGCGGTCCTCGCGTCCGGCCAGTTCCAACGGCAGCGCGACATTCTCGGCGGCAGTCAGCGCCGGCAGCAGGTGGAAGCTCTGGAACACGAAGCCGACCGCACGCGCGCGCAGCTGGGCCCGTGCTTCTTCATCCAGGTCGCCCAGGTTCTGGCCCGCCAGCGCGACGTGGCCGCGGCTGGGCAGGTCCAGTCCGGCCAGCAGGCCGAGCAGGGTGGTCTTGCCGGACCCCGAAGCGCCGACGATGGCCACACTGGTGCCTTCATGGACGGTCAGGGTGATGTTGTCCAGTATGTGGACTTCACCCTCCGGGCCCTGCACGGACTTGCCGACCTGGTCGACGGCGATGGCGACGGGCGTGCTGCGGGGGGACAGGCTGTCGATGAGGAGACTCCAATGCGCAAGACGGGATGGAGCCGGCGAGCCGGCGCGATGATGGTGCTGCTGCTGGGATTGCTGCTGCCCGGGCTGGCCGGAGCCAAAGACCCGGCAGGCACGGTGCTGGTGCTCGGCGACAGCCTCAGTGCTGCCCACAATATCCCTGCCGACGCCGGCTGGGTCAGCCTGTTGCAGCAGCGGGTCAGGCAACAGTCGAAAACACCGGCGCGCATCGTCAATGCCAGCATGAGCGGGGAAACCACGGCCGGCGCGCTGACTCGCCTGCCGGGCCTGTTGGCGAAGGAAAAGCCGACGGTGGTGGTGATCGCGCTGGGCGGCAACGACGCGCTGCGCGGGCTGACCCCGGCACAGGTGCAGGGCAACCTGGAAAAGATGGTACAGGCCAGCCAGAAGGCCGGCGCCAGGGTGCTGCTGCTGGGCATCGACGTGCCGCCCAACTATGGGCCCGCTTACCGCCAGCGCCTGGCGGCGGCCTACAAGGCGCTGGCCACGCAGTACAAGGTGCCGCTGCTGCCGTTCCTGCTGGAGGGCGTGGCCCTGCAGCCGGGCATGATGCAGCCCGATGGACTGCACCCCACGGCGCAGGCGCAATCGAGGGTGCTGGACAACGTCTGGCCACTGCTGCGGCCCCTGCTCTGAACGATTTACAACCCTCTTGACGGAACTTCACATCGCGTCCACCGTCGATCCGGCATGTTTCACAAAGCTGAAGTTAGAGGGAATCACATGCGTCAGACGAAGGAGACCTCCGGCTTGGTGCTGGTGGTCGAAGACAACCGCAACATCTCCGAGATGATCGGGGAATACCTGGAAGGTCGCGGCTTCGAAGTCGACTATGCACAGGACGGCCTGGATGGCTACCGCCTTGCGGCGGAGAACAGCTATGACGTCGTGGTGCTCGACCTCATGTTGCCGCGCCTGGATGGCATCGAAGTATGCCGTCGCCTGCGCAACGATGCGCGCAAGTCCACCCCGGTGCTGATGCTCACGGCACGCGACACGCTGGACGACAAGCTCACCGGCCTCGGTTTCGGCGCCGATGACTACCTGACCAAGCCGTTCGCGATCCAGGAGCTGGAAGCCCGCCTGCGCGCGCTGATCCGCCGTGAACGCCGCCAGGTGGGTTCGGAAGTGCTGAAGGTCGCCGACCTGGTGCTCGATCCGGTCAGCATGCGGGCCACCCGTGCCGGTACCGAACTGCAGCTGTCGCCGATCGGCCTGCGCCTGCTGACCATCCTGATGCGCGAATCGCCGCGCGTGGTCACCCGCCAGGAGATCGAACGCGAGATCTGGGGCAATGGCCTGCCGGATTCGGACACCCTGCGCAGCCATCTGTACAACCTGCGCAAGATCATCGACAAGCCGTTCGACCGTCCGCTGCTGCACACCGTGCAGAGCGCCGGTTACCGCATTGCCGATATCGCCCAGCCGATGGCCTGATCGGGGCCAGGCCGGTGCAGCATCAGGCCCGGCCGGGCAACGACCCCCGCACCGGGCACGGATGACCGGCCGGCACTGCCGCCGGTCATCCTCCGTGCACGACTACGGCGCAGCGCGCTGCCTATAATCGCAGCGCTCTGACCGGGACCCCGCAATGCCGCACGGCCTGCCGCGCAAGATCCGTATCGCCTTCATCCTGCAGGCAGTCCTGGCCAGCCTGGGCATCCTGCTCGGTGCCTGGCTGGTTTCGCTGGTGATCAAGCACAGCCTGGTCGGCGCCGCCCTGCGCGAGGAAGCGGCCTATTACTGGACGCTGCACGAGGCCTCGCCGGTGCAGCCACCGCCCAACACCCAGAACATCCGCGGCTACCTGCTGGAAAGCGGGCAGTCGGCGCTGTCGTTGCCGGCCAACCTGCGCAACCTGGAACCCGGTTTCCACGAGCTGCCCAAGGATGACCAGCTGGTACTGGTCGATGTGCGTCCGGCCGGCCGCCTGTACCTGGTGTTCCTGCGTTCGCGTGCGGAGATGCTGGCGTTCTGGTTCGGCATCGTGCCGGTGCTGCTGACCCTGTTGGCGGTGTATGGCGCCAGCTGGGTCACCTACCGGGCCTCCAAGCGCCTGGTGTCGCCGGTGAACTGGTTGGCACGGCGCGTCTCGCGCTGGGACCCGGGCCACCCGGAGGCGGCCGACCTGGAACCGAACAAGCTGCCCGCGGACATGCAGGGCGAGACCCGGCAGCTGGCGGCCGCGCTGCATTCGCTGGCCAACCGGGTCAGCGCGCACGTGGCCCGCGAGCGCAACTTCACCCGCGATGCGAGCCACGAGCTGCGCACGCCGTTGACCGTCATCCGCGTGGCCAGCGACATGGCCCTGGGCGATGAAACCCTGCAGCCGCGCCTGCGCCGCAGCCTGCAGCGCATCCAGCGCGCCGGCCGTGACATGGAAGCGGTGATCGACGCGTTCCTGATCCTGGCCCGCGAGGCCGACGTCGAACCCCAGATCGAGCTGTTCGACGTCAACGACATCGTCCGCTACGAGGTGGACAACGCCAACGAACTGCTGGGTACGCGTCTGGTGTCAGTGCACCTGCACAGCGAAGGCCCGGTGCAGCTGCACGCGCCGCCGCGGGTGCTGCAGGTGGTGGTCAGCAACCTGGTGCGCAACGCCTGCAGCTACACCGACGAAGGGCGTATCGACGTGCACGTGCTCAATGACCGGGTGGTGGTGCGCGACACCGGCATCGGCATGTCCGCCGAGGCGCTGTCGCGCGCGTTTGAACCCTTCTACCGCGCCGAGCCGAGCCGCCCGCAGGGCACCGGCCTGGGCCTGTCGATCGTGCGCCGGCTGTGCGACCGCTTCGGCTGGAAGGTCAGCCTGGCCAGCCAGCCGGGCAAGGGCACCGAGGCCACGGTGGTCTTCCGGTAACGCGGCGACCTGCCGGGGTCGGATCCCGTTGCGGCGCAACCGGCTCTGACCCCATCCCGCTGAAATGTCGGTAGATCCAGGCCATGCGTGGATGGGGTGCGGTAGCGCCGGGCCATGCCCGACGTCCACAGTGCCTCAGTTGCAGTTGACCTTCGGCGCCAGCGCCTTGGTCCAGATCGCATAGCCGGCCGGGGTCATGTGCAGCATGTCCTCGCGGAACAGCGTCGCGTCCGGCTGTCCATCGGCGCCGAGCATCGGCGTGTAGATGTCGGTGAAGCCGGTGTTGGGCAGCCTGGCCAGCGCAGCCTTGATCAGCGCGTTGGCTTCGTTGATCGCCGGCAGCAGGTGCGCACGCGACGGGCTCGGCTTGATCGACAGGTACTCGACCCTGGTCTTCGGCAGGTCGCGGTGCACGCGCTGCACGAAGGCGACCACGTCATCTCGCACCTGCATGGCGCTGCGGCCGCTGTTGAGGTCGTTGTCACCGGCGTAGAAGAACACCTTACACGGCGCATACGGCACCACGATCTGGCCGGCATACCAGGTGCTGTCGCGCACTTCCGAACCGCCGAAGCCGCGGTTGAACACCGGCTGGCCGGGGAAGTCGGTGGCCAGGCTCTCCCAGAAGCGGATCGAGGAGCTGCCGATGAACTCGATGCCACCACGCGGCGGCGGGTTGGCCTGGTCGGCGCTGGCGAAGCGGGCCATGTCGCCGGCCCAAGCCACATTGGAGACCTGTTCGGGCACCTGCGGCGGCCTGGCCGGGCTCAGGGCCTGGGCAAGCGGTGCGGCAGTCAGCAGGCCCAGCATCAGCAGGCAGGTACGGCGACGGGACATCAGGCGCTCCAGCAGGCAAGGGGAGCTCCATCATAGAAGCACGGCCCAGCCCGGTGCTTGCCCCTGGCAGGCCGTTCAGCGGGCCGGTGCGGGGTGCGGTTGGCGGCCTTGTGGCAAAATGGCGGCCATCTGCCTATTCCTGTGCACCCATGATTCCCTGCCGTGCGTCTGAGCGGTCGCTGCGCCGCGCCCCTGTTGCTGGATGTTCCATCCGTGGCTGATCAGTTCGGCCATCTGCCCCGCGGCCCGCGCCGCATCTTCCAGGCCGCCCGCTGGTCCTGGCAGGGCCTGCGCGCCGCCTGGCTGCACGAGTCCTCGTTCCGGCTGGAGGTCTACCTGCTGATCCTGCTGACCCCGGTCGCGATCTGGCTGGGCCAGACCCCGGTCGAACGCGCGCTGCTGATCGGCTCGATGCTGCTGGTGCTGGCGATGGAGCTTGCCAACTCGGCCATCGAAGCGGTGATCGAACGCTACGGCAGCGAGATCCACGAGCTGGCTGGCCGCGCCAAGGACATGGGCTCGGCAGCGGTGTTCGTGCTGATGATGAACGTGCTGCTGTGCTGGGCGCTGGTCGTGGTTCCGCACGCGCTGGCCGGCAGCTACGGCTGAAACCCCATTCCCCCACTGCCTTGAAGAGTTTCCATGTCCTTTGAGTTCCTCGCCGACCCCAATGCCTGGGTGACCCTGTTCACGCTCAGCGCGCTGGAAATCGTGCTCGGCATCGACAACCTGGTGTTCATTTCCATCGCGGTCAGCAAGCTGCCGGAAGAGCGTCGTCCGTTCGCACGCAAGCTGGGCATCGCGGTGGCCTGCATCACCCGCATCGGCCTGCTGGTCTCGCTGGCCTACCTGGCGCACATGGCGGCCAACCTGTTCACCGTGGCCGGCATGGGCATTTCCATCCGCGACCTGGTACTGATCGTTGGTGGCCTGTTCCTGATCATCAAGGGCTGCATGGAGATCAAGGAACTGATCAGCGGTGGCGAGGACGAAGACCCCACCACCACCAAGGCGTCGGCCGTGTTCGGCTACGTGATCGCCCAGATCGCGGTGATCGACATCGTGTTCTCGCTTGACTCGGTGATCACCGCCGTGGGCATCGCCGACCACATCCCGGTGATGGTGGCTGCCATCCTGCTGTCGGTGCTGGTGATGCTGCTGGCCGCCAACCCGCTGGGCCGCTTCATCGACGCCAACCCGACCGTGAAGATGCTGGCCCTGGCCTTCATCCTGATGATCGGTGCGGTGCTGATCCTGGACGGCCTGGACGTGCACGTGCCCAAGCCCTACATCTACGCCGCGATGGGCTTCTCGGTGCTGGTGGAGTGGCTGAACCTGCTGATGCGCCGCCGCGCCCGCGAACACAACGTGCCGGGCGCCGGCAACTGGTAAGCGCGCCATTGGCACGTGTGTCACCCAGAACCCCCGGCCTGGCCGGGGGTTCTGCGTTGTGGGGCGCGGCTCTACAACGAACGGCGCTGCGGTTTTTGCACTTGCGGCGGCGTTCCGGCCTTCACTTGTGAATCAGGATCAACAGTGTTTTCCCGGGCCGAGGCTTAATCCGGCGCAGCAAAGCGCGCAGGCTACGCACTCCCGATTCCCGCCCCCCAGGAAACCCCCATGAATTCCAGAGCCGCCTTGCTGGCGCTTGCCGTTGGCGCCTTCGCCATTGGAACCACCGAATTTGCCCCGATGGGCCTGTTGCCGGTCATCGCCGACGGCGTGGGGGTTGGCATCCCCACCGCCGGCATGCTGATCACCGCCTACGCCGTGGGCGTGATGCTGGGCGCGCCGGTGATGACCCTGCTGATGGGCCGTTTCGGCAAGCGCACCGCGCTGATGCTGCTGATGTCCATCTTCGTGGTCGGCAACCTGCTGTCCGCGCTGGCGCCGAACTACGGGCTGCTGCTGCTGTCGCGCCTGGTCACCAGCCTCAACCACGGTGCCTTCTTCGGCATCGGTGCGGTGGTCGCCGCCAGCCTGGTGCCGAAGGAAAAGCAGGCTGCGGCCGTGGCCACCATGTTCATGGGCCTGACCATCGCCAACATCGGCGGCGTGCCGCTGGCGACCTGGGTCGGCCAGCAGCTGGGCTGGCGCCTGTCCTTTGCCGGTACTGCGGCGCTGGGCCTGATCGCAATCACCGCGCTGGGTTTCGCGCTGCCGGCATCTGCACCGGGGCCGCGCCCGGACGTGCGCCGCGAACTGAAGGCGATCCTGCAGCCGCCGGTGCTGCTGGCGATGGCCACCACCGTGCTTGGCGCAGGTGCGATGTTCACCCTCTATACCTACGTCGCACCGGTGCTGACCGAATTGACCGGCGCCTCCAATACCTTCATCGCGATCTCGCTGGCGCTGATCGGCATCGGCTTCACCCTCGGCAACGGCATCGGTGGGCGCATGGCCGACTGGTCGCTGGATGGCGCCACACGGATCCTGCTGGCCGTCCTGGCGGTGCTGATGTTCGTGCTGCCGCTGGCCTTCATGAGCCACGCCACCGCCGCCCTCGGTGTGCTGCTGTTCGGCGCGGCGACCTTCGCCCTCGTACCGCCGCTGCAGATCCGGGTGATGCAGGCGGCCAGCGAGGCGCCGGGCCTGGCGTCGTCGATCAACGTCGGTGCGTTCAACCTGGGCAATGCGGTGGGTGCGGCGCTGGGCGGTGCGGTGATCAGCTCGGGCCTGGGCTATGCCGCGATTCCGGTGGCCGGTGGCCTGCTGGCGGCATCGGGCCTGCTGCTGGCGTGGCTGGGGCGTCCCCGCACCGCGGTGGCTGAGGCCTGCTGAGGGGTGTTGGATTCCGGCAGGGCTTGCAGCCCTGCACCCGCCGAATCAACGTCAACGTCAACGGCAAAAGCCTGCATTCCGTGGGTTGGCGGGGTGGGTCCGGTTGAGGGGGACGCTGCAAGTACGTCCATGTAAGCTCGGTCGCCGCATCCATGCGGCTCACGCCCCCTCAACCGGACCCACCCCGCCTTCGACAGATTCCCGCGATCTGTCGTAACGGCGTTCCGCTCTGGTAGGTGTCGACCTTGGTCGACACGAATGCCTGAAGAACCGGCTTTTGCTTTTGATTTTTTCTTTTGATCTTCCCGCGGTGTGCAGGAAATTGTCCGTGGCCGGGAGGGTGGGTTGGCTGGGGGCGTGAGCCGCATGGATGCGGCGACCGAGCTTACACGGACGTACTGGCAGCGCCCCCCAGCCAACCCACCCTCCTGACCGACCCCGATAACGCTTCCTCGCCACCCACCGCGGAGGGGGCGGTGCCCGATGGCCGGTCTTTCACCCGAACCGTGGCATGCTCGGTGCCAAGCCCACCCGGAACCTCCGCCATGCGCCTGTTTACCCGTGTCCTGCCCCTGATGCTGCTGGCCTCCCTGCTGTCCGGCTGCGGCTACAACGCCATCCAGCAGAAGGATGAGGCGGTCAAGGCCAGCTGGTCTGAGGTGCTCAACCAGTACAAGCGCCGCGCCGATCTGGTGCCCAACCTGGTGCAGACGGTGAAGGGCTTTGCCAGCCAGGAAGAGCGCGTGCTGACCGAAGTCACCAACGCCCGTTCGCGCGTCGGCCAGATCAACGTCAACGCCGACGACGAAGCCTCGCTCAAGCAGTTCCAGCAGGCCCAGGGTGAACTCGGCAGCGCACTGTCGCGGCTGCTGGTGGTCACCGAGAACTACCCGGTGCTGAAGTCCGACCAGAACTTCCGCGACCTGCAGGCCCAGCTGGAAGGCACCGAAAACCGCATCACGGTTGCGCGCGGCCGCTACATCCAGCAGGTGCAGGACTACAACACCTACATCCGTTCGTTCCCGCAGGTGGTCACCGCCAAGATCTTCGGCTACAAGACCAAGCCGAACTTCACGGTGGACAACGAAGCGCAGATTTCCAACGCGCCAGCGGTCGATTTCGGCAACGCGCCGCAGCAGCAGCCGGCGCCGCAGCCGGGTCACTGACCGATGCGCCTGGCCACTGCGCTGCTGGCCCTGCTGCTGTGGCTGCCGTTGGCAACGCAGGCACAGCCGCTGGCGCCGATTCCTGCGCTGGACTCGCCGGTGGTCGATACCACCGGCACGCTGGACGCCACGCAGAAGCAGGCGCTGGTGCAGCAGGCGATCGAGCTGCAGCAGCGCAAGGGCAGCCAGCTGCAGGTGCTGGTGGTGCCCACCACCCAGCCGGAGGACATCGCGCAGTACACCACGCGGGTCTTCGATCAATGGCAGATCGGCCGCAAGGGCGTGGATGACGGCGTGCTGCTGGTGGTGGCCAAGGATGACCGGCGCGTGCGCATCGAGCCGGGCTACGGCCTTGAAGGCGCGATTCCCGATGCCATCGCCAACCGGGTCATCCAGGAATACCTGGTCCCGCGCTTCCGCAGCGGCGACTATGCCGGCGGCATCACCGATGCCACGGCGGTGCTGGTCAAGCTGATCGACGGCGAACCGCTGCCGGCACCGGTCAGCGGTCATCGCGGGCGCGAACCCGGTGGTGGTGGCGATACCTGGTTCCTGGCGCTGTTCATCGGCGTGTTCGCTGGCAGCATCCTGCGCGGGGTCTTCTCGCGCGTGCCGCGTCCGCTGCGCGGCCTGCTCGGCGGCGCGGGTGCGGCGCTGGCAGCATTCCTGTTCACCTCCACGCTGCTGGCCAGTGGCCTGGCCGGCGTGGTCGGCCTGATCGTGGCGATGCTGTCCGGCCACCCGGGCCGCTTTGCCGGCGGTGGCGGTTGGGGCGGTGGCAGCTGGGGTGGCGGAGGCGGTTTCGGCGGGGGCGGTGGATTCGGTGGTGGTGGTGGCTGGGGCGGTGGCGGCGGCCGTTCCGGTGGCGGTGGCGCTTCGGGAGGCTGGTGATGATCCAACGTCTGTTCCGCCATGTATTCTCGCCCTCGGTGCGGCGTGCGTTCCCACCTGCCACATTGCAGGCGATCACCGGGGCCATCGCGGCCGGTGAGCAGCGCCACGGCGGGCAGGTGATGTTCGCGGTGGAAGCGGACCTGCCGCTGGGGGCGCTGTGGCACAGGGTGACCCCGCGCCAGGCCGCCGAGCATGCCTTTGCGCGCCTGCGAACCTGGGATACCGCCCACAACAACGGCGTACTGATCTACCTGCTGCTGGCCGATCACGCGATCGAGATCGTTGCCGACCGTGGCCTGCACGGCCGGGTCAGCCCGGCGCAGTGGCAGCGGGTCTGCACCCACCTGCGCGAGGGCCTGCGCGGCGCCCATCCGGTCGAGGCATTGCAGGATGCCGTCGACGAGGTCTCCAGCCTGATCGAAGGGCACTTTCCGGCCTCGATGCGGTCCGAGCATGACGCGTTGCCTGACGCGCCCCAGATCCTGGACTGAACCCTGATCTGCGGCGTGGTCCTCCGCCCGTGCCGGCCCCGGCCCCGGGCGGGGCAGGGACGCTAAAATACCCGTACTCCCGCCAGGCGTTTTCCATGATCTATTTCCACGACATCGACCCCATCGCCCTTTCGCTGGGGCCGATCAAGGTGCACTGGTACGGCATCATGTACCTGCTCGGCTTCACCGCAGCGTGGCTGCTGGGCCGCACGCGCATTGCCGCGGGGCGCCTGCCGGGCGTCGATGCCAACGGCTTCTCCGACCTGCTGTTCTACGCCATGCTCGGCGTGGTGCTGGGCGGGCGCATCGGCTACATGCTGTTCTACGCGCTGGGCGATTTCCTGCACAACCCGCTGCTGCTGTTCAAGGTGTGGGACGGCGGCATGAGCTTCCACGGTGGCCTGCTCGGCGTGCTGGGCGCCTGCTGGTGGTGGTCGCGCAAGCACAAGCTGCATTTCTTCGACACCATGGATTTCATGGCGCCGCTGGTGCCACTGGGCCTGGGCTTCGGCCGCATCGGCAACTTCATCGGCGCCGAGCTTTGGGGCAAGTACACCGACGGGACCTGGGGCGTGGTGTTCCCGTCCGGCCTGCCGGCCCCGCTGAACCAGCTCGACCACGCGACGCTGCAGGCGCAGTTCGCCACCGGCGCATTGAACCCGTACGCCCGCCATCCGTCGCAGCTGTATGAAGCGTTCCTGGAAGGCCTGGTGATGTTCGTGGTGCTGTGGGCGGTGTCGGCCAAGCCGCGCCACCGCTACCTGGTGGGTGGCCTGTTCGCGTTGATGTACGGCCTGTTCCGCTTCGCGGTGGAGTTCGTGCGCATGCCGGACAACGGCGTCTACGTGGCCTTCGACTGGCTGACCCGTGGCCAGATCCTCAGCCTGCCGCTGATCGCCTTCGGCCTGGTGCTGCTGGTGATGTCGCGCCGCGCGCCGGTATTGCAGCCGCAGTTGCCGGTGGCTGCCGAGGGCAAGGCATGAAGCCCTACCTGGACCTGCTGGCGCACGTGCTCGAGCACGGCGCCGAGAAGAGTGATCGCACCGGTACCGGCACCCGCAGCGTGTTCGGCTGGCAGATGCGCTTCGACCTCAACGAAGGCTTCCCGCTGGTCACCACCAAGAAACTGCACCTGCGCTCGATCATCCACGAGCTGCTGTGGTTCCTGAAGGGCGACACCAACATCGGCTACCTGAAGGACAACCAGGTGCGCATCTGGGACGAGTGGGCCGACGAGAACGGCGACCTCGGCCCGGTCTACGGCAAGCAGTGGCGCAGCTGGGCCACCGCCGACGGCCGCCAGATCGACCAGATGCAGTGGCTTGTGGACGAGATCAAGCGCAACCCCGATTCGCGCCGGCTGGTGGTCAGTGCCTGGAACGTGGGCGAGCTTTCGCAGATGGCGTTGATGCCATGCCATAACCTGTTCCAGTTCTACGTGGTGGACGGCAAGCTCAGCTGCCAGCTCTACCAGCGCAGCGGTGACATCTTCCTCGGCGTGCCGTTCAACATCGCCAGCTACGCGCTGCTGACCCACATGGTGGCGCAGGCCACCGGCCTGGGCGTGGGCGACTTCGTGCATACGCTGGGCGATGCGCACCTGTACTCGAACCACTTCGAGCAGGCCCGCGAGCAGCTGTCGCGCGCGCCGCGCGCGCTGCCGAAGCTGTGGTTGAACCCGGAGGTGACCGACCTGTTCGGCTTCCAGTTCGACGACATCCGCATCGACGGCTACGACCCGCACCCGGCGATCAAGGCGCCGGTGGCGGTATGAGCGCCCTGAAGCTGTCGATGATCGTGGCGCTGGACCGCAACCGTGGCATCGGCCAGGACAATGCCATGCCCTGGCACCTGCCGGATGACTTCAAGCACTTCAAGGCGCTCACCCTGGGCAAGCCGATCCTGATGGGGCGCAAGACGGCCGAGTCGATCGGCCGCGTGCTGCCGGGGCGGACCAACCTCGTACTGACCCGCAGCGGCCAGGTGCCGTTCGAGGGCATGCGTGCGGTGGCGTCGCTGGACGAGGCGAAGGCGATTGCCGAAGGCGAGGGCGCCAGCGAGCTGTGCATCATCGGCGGCGGCGAGATCTTCCACCAGTTGCTGGACCAGGCCAGTGACCTGTACCTGACCTGGGTCGATGCCGAAGTCCCCGCCGATACCCATTTCCCCGGCGTGGACGTGCAGGACTGGCAGGAAGTGAGCAGCGAGCCGCACCCGGCCGACGAACGGCACGCCTACGCGTTCCGCTTCGTGCACTACGTGCGCCGCTGATCGCGGAAATACCAACGAAAACACCGACGGGGTAGAGTCGACTGTTGGTCGACTATCGCGCGCAGCGCGGGGTTTTCAGGGGGCGTCAGGAGCAGTCGACTAACAGTCGACTCTACCGGGACTGTCGCAACGGCATCCGGTAATGCCCGATGATCGCGTGCTGGAACAGCAGGTTCTCTTCGCGCGTGCCGCGCGCGATGTTGTGCAGCACCAGCGGTGTGCCGTTGGCCAGGCGCCGGTCAGAAACGATACCCACGTGCAGCAGGCCGTTGCCATTGAGCTTCCAGGCAACGATGTCGCCGGCCGCGTAGTCGGCGGCGAGGGCCGTGACCGGTTGCTGCCAGCCCTGGCGCTCGAACCAGCGCATCAGGTTCGGTACACGACGATGATCGATGTTGCGGTCCGGCCGTGACAGGCCCCAGATCGCCGGATAGGCACTGAAACTGCCGCGCATGTCCTCATGCACGCGTGCCTGCAGGTCCAGGCCCAGATCGCGCAGGGCGCGCACCACCACGTCCGTGCACACGCCCCGATCCAGTGGCACGTCGCCGCCAGGATAGGCCAGTACCTGGTAAGCAGGATCGTAACGGGTGGTGACGCCGACCTGCGCGCGGGCTGCGGCCACCAGTGGCGGCGAAGGGGCCTGCGGCTGCGTCGGCGCATGTGCAGCACCATCCGCAGCCGTGGGAGCAGGCGGCGAGCCGGGCTGGCAGCCGCTGGCCAGGGCCAGCGTCAGCAGCACCGTCCCTGGTGCCCAGCCGCGCCGCGTCACGCCTGCGGCGGGGGACTGTTGTGGGTGCCGCCACCCGCGCCACCCGCGCCGCCCCCTCCGCCACCACGACGGCGACGGCGGCGTGGGCCACGGTTGCCCGGGCTGGCAGCGGCGTTGCCGCCCTGTTCCTTGCCCTGCGTCGCGGCGCCGGGGCGCTCGTGCGCCGGTCGCGCCGGCGGGCGGGCGTTGGGCACGGGTGCCGGTACGTCGCGGCCCGGGACCTGCACCACGCGCAGCTCGTCGGTATCAAGCTGGAGCGCGGTCAGCTTGCCGCCCCAGACCGCACCGGTGTCGATGGCGTGCACGCCCTGGGTGATGGTCAAGCCCAGCGCCGACCAGTGGCCGCAGACGACCTTGAGGTCGCGCTCGACCCGGCCGGGCACTTCGAACCAGGGATAAAGCCCCTGTTCCTGCGTGCCCGGCGTGCCCTTGTCCTCGATGCCGATGCGCCCCCGCGGGGTGCAGTAGCGCATGCGGGTGAGCACGTTGATGATCGCGCGCGAGCGGTCGTAACCGGACAGGTTCGGGGCCCAGCTCGGCTTGTCGCCGTACATGTTGCGGAACAGCTTGCGGTAGCCGGCGCCATGCAGTTGCACCTCGACCTCGGCGGCATGCTTCTCGGCCATCTGCGTGGTCCACTTCGGCGCCAGGCCGGCGTGCACCATCATCCAGCCCAGCTCGCGGTCCACGTGCACCAGCTTCTGCAGGCGCAGCCAGTCCAGCAGTTCGTCGCGGTCCTCGGCCTGCACGATGCGCAGCAGGTCCGGGTTGACCTTGCGCTGTTCCTCTTCGGTACGCGAACCGACGGCCAGCAGCGAAAGATCATGGTTGCCCAGCACCACCACGCTGTGCTCGCGCAGCGAGTGCACCAGCCGCAGCGTTTCCAGCGACTGCCCGCCGCGGTTGACCAGGTCGCCGCAGAACCATAGGGTGTCCTGCGCCGGGTCGAAGCGGATCTTCTCCAGCAATCGCTGGGTGACGTCATAGCAGCCCTGCAGGTCGCCGATCGCCCACACACTCATCGTTCGGCCTCCGTGTCAGTGCAGGGTACGCGGCACGGCCAGCACGAAGGGTGCGACCGGCGCGGCAAATTCGGTGCCATCGTCGGCGACCATGTCGTAGTGCCCCTGCATGGTCCCGTGATCGGTCCCCAGCATGACACCGGACGTGTAACGGAAGTCTTCACCGGGGCGCAGCCGCGGCTGCTCGCCGATCACCCCGTCGCCATCGACATGCTCGACACGGCCATTGGCATCGGTGATGCGCCAGTGGCGCGCGACCAGGCGTGCCGCGACCCGCCCCTGGTTGTGGATGCGGATCGTGTAGGCGAACGCAAAGCGACCGTCTTCCGGCGCGGATTGATCGTCGAGGAAGCGCGGCGCGACTTCGACGGAGATGGCATAAACGTCAGCGTCTTCCATACCGGCAGTGTAATCAGGAGGCATTGGCCAAAGCGATGAATTCGGCCACGTCCAGCTGTTCGGCGCGGGCATCGGGACGCACGCCGGCGGCGATGAACTGCTCGGCGGACACCACGTTGTTCAGGGCATTGCGCAGGGTCTTGCGGCGCTGCCCGAAGGCGGCCTTGACCACCTCGGCGAAGCGCTTGTGGTCGTTGATGTTGATCGCGGCCGGGTCACGCGGCACCAGACGCACCACGGCCGAATCGACCTTCGGCGGCGGCCGGAACGCGCCCGGCGGCACCACGAACAGCGAGGTCACCTGGCAGTAGGCCTGCAGCATCACGCTGAGGCGGCCATACACCTTGCTGCCGGGGCCGGCCGCCATGCGGTCGACCACTTCCTTCTGCAGCATGAAGTGCATGTCGCGGATGACCGCGGCATGCTCAAGCGCATGGAACAGGATCGGCGAGGAGATGTTGTAGGGCAGGTTGCCGACCAGGCGGATCGGCTGGCCGGCGGCCAGTTCGGTGAAGTCCACGCGCAGCACGTCGCGATGAACGATGGTCAGCTCGCCCAGCGGCTCGGCGGCGGCGGTCAGCGGCGCGATCAGATCGCGGTCGAACTCGATCACCGTCAGCGTGGGGTGCACGCGCAGCAGCGGCAGGGTGATCGCGCCCTGGCCAGGGCCGATCTCGACCAGGCGGTCGCCGTCTTTCGGGTTGACCGCCATCACGATCTTGTCGATGTAGTGGCGGTCGGCCAGGAAATGTTGGCCAAGCTGCTTCTTGGCCGGTGCGGTGAACACCGGGCCGGAGGGGGAATGCGGGGAATTCATGCGCCCAGTGTACGTTGCCGCGCAAGCTGCGCACACAGCGTCGTTGCCGCCTGCAGGCTGGAGGGATCGGCGATGCCGCGGCCGGCCAGCTCCAGCGCGGTGCCATGGTCCACCGCCACGCGCGGATAGGGCAGGCCCAGGGTCAGGTTCACCGCCTGTTCGAAGCCGGAATACTTCAGTACCGGCAGGCCCTGGTCGTGGTACATCGCCAGCACGGTGTCGAAGCCGGCCAGCTTGGCGGGCAGGAAGGCGGTATCGGCCGGCAGCGGCCCGACCAGGTCCATGCCCTCCGCGCGCAGGCGCTGCAGCAGCGGGATGACCAGATCCAGTTCTTCGCGGCCCAGGTGGCCATCTTCGCCGGCGTGCGGGTTCAGGCCGAGCACGGCGATGCGCGGCGCAGGCAGGCCGAACTCACGGCGCAGTGCGGCGTGCACCGTGCGCAGCGCGTGCTCCAGGCCGGGCGCGGTGATCGCATCGGCCACCTCGCGCAGCGGCAGGTGGGTGGTGGCCAGGGCCACGCGCACGATGTGGTTGGCCAGCATCATCACCACCTTCACCCCGGCCTGGTCGGCCAGCAGTTCAGTGGTGCCGCTGTAGGCGATGCCGCCTTCATTGATGACCGCCTTGTGCACCGGGCCGGTCACAACACCGTGCAGTTCGCCGGACAGGCAGGCCTGGCCGGCGCCGAGCAGGGCGCCGATGACCGCGCCGGCATTGGCCGGATCGGCCTGGCCGAAGCGGCTGGGCGCAGCGTTGCGGACAGCGCGCAGGCGCAGATCGCCGGGGGCGCGTGCTTCGGCGTCCTCGGGCAGCAGCTGCAGGGGCAGGTTCAGCGCGGCCGCGGCCGCGTGCAGGGTGTCCGGATCGGCGAAGGCCAGCAGCCGGCAATCTTCACGCGGCTGCTGGACGAGGCGGACACATAGCTCCGGGCCGATCCCGGCGGGCTCGCCCGGTACCAGAGCGAGCTCGGGGCGCATCGGTCAGGACTGCGGCGGGGTGGCGGTGTTTTCCGCGCGGTCGCCGCTGCGGAAGCTGACGTAGGCTTCGCCACGCAGTTCCTGCAGGAAGCGGTTGTACTCGTCTTCCAGCTTGCGGCGGCCGATGGTCTCGCGGACCTGGGCACGCTGGTTGTCGGTGGTCACGTCGGTCTGGCGGGTCGCCACGCGCTGCACGATGTGCCAACCGGCATCGGTACGGAACGGCTGGCTGACGCCACCGTCCTGGAGACCTTCCACCTGCTGGCCGAAGGCCGGACCGAACGCGTCGGCCGGGAACCAGCCCAGGTCACCGCCCTGGCCCTTGCTGTTGTTGTCCTCGGAGGATTCCTTGGCAACGGTCTGGAACTCGGCACCACCGGCGATGCGGGCACGCAGGGTGTCGATCTTGGCCTTGGCGGCGGCGTCGGTCTGGTGGTCGTCCACGCGCACCAGGATGTGGCGGCCGTGGAATTCGGTGACCGTATGCTCACCGGCGGCGGCGGAGCTGGCGTCACGCACTTCCACCAGCTTCAGCAGCTGGAAGCCGCTCGGGCCACGGATCGGGCCGACCACTTCGCCGGGCTTCATCTTTTCCATCATCTGGGCAAAGGCCTGCGGGATTTCATCCAGGCTGCGCCAGCCCAGGTCGCCGCCTTCCAGTGCATTCGGGCTATCCGAATAGCGCACGGCCGCTGCGTTGAAGTCCAGCTCGCCCTTGTCCAGCAGGGTCTTCACACCATCGGCCTTCTTCTGGCCGGTGGCGATCTGGTCAGCGTTGGCGCCGTCGGGCAGGGCGATCAGGATGTGCGCCAGGTGGTACTGGTTGCCCACCGTGGCCTGCTGCTTCAGCGCGGCGTCGACTTCACCCTCGCTGACGCTGATGCGGCTCTGCGCGAAGCTCTGGCGCAGGCGCTGCACGGTGATCTCGTCACGCACCGAGGCGCGGAAATCGTTGAAGTCGATGCCGTCATGGGCCAGGCGCTGGCGCAGGGCGTCCAGGTTCGAACCGTTCTGCTGGGCGATGGAGTTCATCGCCTGGTTCAGCTCCTGGTCGCTGACCCGGATGCCGCTGCCCTGGGCGCGGGCCACCTGCAGCTTGACCAGCACCAGGCGCTCCAGCACCTGGCGGCTGAGCACGTCTTCCGGCGGCAGCTGGTTTTCACGGCCGGCGTACTGCGCCTTGATGTTGGCGATCGCACGCTGGAGCTCGCTCTGCAGGATCACGTCCTCATCGACGACGGCGGCGATGCGGTCAAGCGGCTGCGCCTCCTGGGCAAGCACCTGCAGGGGGGCGGACACGCTGGACACCGCCAGCAGCGAGGCGAGAAGAACGGGGAAGCGCTTGGTCATGGGATCAGGTTCGGATCGTAGTCATCCCGGGTCGCCCCGGTGTTGCTCGGCGGCACGAGATAGAGGTCGTCGCGGTTGTAGCCGAGGATAGCACGGCGCAGGGTACGGTCCGTGTCCTGGCCCAGGGAGCTCAGGCCCTTGAGCACGAACTCCAGCTGGATGGCGTTGTTCATCTCGCCTTCGCGGTTGCGGACGTAGCGGCGGGCGACCGCACGCACGGCCAGGCAGCAGCTGTCCCACTGGACGCCGGCGATGATCTCCAGCGGTTCCTTGTCCTGCAGCGAGTAGTAGTAGCGGCCGACCAGGCTCCAGCGCGCATTCAGCGGGTACAGGAACGACAGGTCGGCCTGTTCCAGCAGCGTGCGGTCATGCTTGTTGGCGGTGGCCGGGGCGCCGGAGTTGATGCGGTAACGGTAGCTGAGGTTGATCACGCCATCGTTGGGCATCAGGTAGCGGGCGCGGACGCTGGCCAGATCCTCGCGCTTGTACTTGGGGTCCCACTGGTAGGTGGCACCCAGGGTCCAGCGGTCGTTGATCATGTAGTTGCCGTCAGCGATCCACGCCGACTTGCCCTTCTCCACCGGCGCGCCACCCGGGGTGACGGTCACCCGCGATTCGTCGAAGTACTGGATCTGGCCGATGGAGGCCGAGAAGCGTTCCTTGCCGGTGGTCTGGTCGATGAAGCGGGTGCTCAGCGCCATGGTCAGCTGGTTGGCGTCGTTCTGGCGATCGGCGCCGGTATAGCGAGAATCGCGGAACAGCTGGCCCCAGCTGAAGGTGAAGTCGCGGGTGTCGAAGATCGGCAGCTCGTCCTGATCGCGGTAGGGCGTGCGCAGGTAGAACAGGCGCGGTTCCAGGGTCTGCAGGAAGGACTTGCCACCGATGCGGGTCTCGCGATCGAAGAACAGGCCGGCGTCGATGCTGCCGATCGGCAGGCTGCGGCTGGGCGAGGTGTTGCCGCGCAGCTGTTCCGGTGTGGCGGTGTTCGGGTCGATGCCCTGCGAACGCAGGATCTGGCCGCGGATGCCGTTCACGCCATCAACCAGGCCACGGTCCAGCTGGTAACCGGTATAGCGGTAGGCCAGGGTCGGCGTGACATACCAGGCCGCGCCGCTGATCGGGAACGACACGTAGGGTTTGACATCCAGCCGCGAGCCGCCGCTGACACCGATGCCGTCGGTCTGACGGCTGCCGTTGCGGGTGTACTGCAGGTCCGGTCCCGCATCAGCGCCGTACTTGAAGTTGATGTCGTCGTGGGTGAAACGCACGGCTTCGGCGTAGATGCCGGTTTCCAGCCACGGCAGGACCGGCTTGTCCCAGTTGAAATACAGGCGCGGCTGGCGGTTGTAGGCCAGCGCACCCTCGTTGAGGGTGTAGTCGGTCAGCTGCCAGCGGTCGGCCATGATGCCGGCCGTCCAGTTCCTGCCAGTGCCGTACAGGCCGATGGTGCTCTGCAGGTTCGACGCGGTGACCCCCACCAGGCGGTTGGCGAAGTCTTCCACATAGCGTTCGTCGCTGACCCAGGCCAGGTTGGCGCGGGCCTGCCAGTGGTCGTCGAGGTTGTGGTAGCCGCCGAACATCACCCGGCCGCGGTCGCGGTCGCGCAGTTTGTCGTTGGGCATGAACGCGGTCAGCAGTTCGCCGCGGCCGCCGTTGTAGAGGTAGCGGAATTCGTTGTCGAGCATCAGGCCGCGCCGGCTCATGTAGCGCGGGGTCAACGTGTCGTCGTAGTTCGGCGCCAGGTTGAAGTAGATCGGCTGTGCGTAATCGAAACCGTTGCGGCCGGACATGCCCAGCTGCGGGAACAGCAGGCCGGTCTTGCGGCGGTCGTCGATCGGGAACTTGAAGTACGGCGCCCACAGCACCGGCACCTTGCCGATGCGCAGCACGGCGTTGCGGGCGGTACCGAAGCCTTCGTCGTTGTCCACTTCGATCTGCGGCGCCGACAGCTTCCACACCGGCTGCGACGGGTCGCAGGTGGTGTAGGTGGAGCGGTGCATCTGGCCGACCGCACCCTGCAGGTCGACCGATTCGGCATCGCCGTTGCCGCGGCGCGACACCAGCTGGTACTTGATGTCGGTGATCTTGTGGGTGTCGCTTTCCTGGTTGCCCTCGGCGCGCTTGGCGACCATGCGGATCGAGGAGTCCTGGTAGCGGACATTGCCGTCGGCGATGTAGTTGCCGGTCTCGGTATCGAAGCTGAGCTTGTCGGTGCCGACGAACTGGTCGCCACGGCGCAGGGCCACGTTGCCTTCGTACTGCGGCACGGTGGTGGTGCCCAGCAGCTGGTCACCCTCGATGTCGGTCGGCTGCTGCTCGCGCGCGGCGCTGGCGGCGGCCTTGTCCTGCCCTGGGACCGGGACAGGGACAGGGGCATCGGTGAACGCGGGAATCACGTCGGTAGCCGGGCACAGGCCCCAGTTGAGCGGCTTTTCATCGGCCATTGCCGGCAGGCAGATGGCGATGCTCAGAGGCAGGGGAAGCAGGCGGAGGGCTCGGCGCACGCGGTTCGGATTCGGGCGAAAACGGACGGTAGCTTGCCCCATCCCTTGCATAGGGGCAATGAAGGGCGTCGGATCCTGCCGGTTCGGGTTCATCCGGAGACGCTGCCCGGTGGGGGGGGCAGCAGGGCCCGGACATGGGCCACGCTGCACTCGGCAAGGGCCTGCAGGTCATAGCCGCCTTCCAGCATCGAGACCACCCGGCCGGCCGCATGGCGGCGCGCCAGCGCATGCAGTTCGCGGGTGATCCAGGCGAAATCGTCGGTTTCCAGCATCAGATCGGCCTGCGGATCGCGCAGGTGGGCATCGAAGCCGGCCGAAATCAGCAGCAGCTGCGGGCGGAAGTCGTCGATGGCCGGCAGCATCTCGTCGGCCCACACATTGCGGAAGCGGAAACCGCCGCTGCCGGGGGGCAGCAGGATGTTCATCAGGTTGCCGGCACCGCGGTCGCGGCGCAGGCCGGAGTTGGGGAACAGCCCGGCCTGGTGGGTGCTGTAGTACGAGACCCGGGCGTCGTGCTGGAAGATGTCCTGGGTGCCGTTGCCATGGTGGACATCGAAATCGACCACCGCGATGCGCTCCAGGCCATGACGGTCACGGGCGTAGGCGGCGGCGATGGCGATGTTGTTGAGCAGGCAGAAGCCCATCGCAGTGCTGCTGGTGGCGTGGTGGCCCGGTGGCCGCACCGCGCAGAACGCCAGCGGGTCCTCGCCCAGCATCACCGCATCTACCGCCGCCACGCCGGCGCCGGCGGCATGCACGGCGGCACTGGCCGAGCCGGGCGAGGTCCAGGTGTCCATGTCCAGCTGGCGCAGCGGCGCGGTCTGCGGCTGCAGCACGAAGTCGAGCAGGGCGCTGTCGTGGACCCGGGTCAGTTCGCCGAACTTGGCCGGCGGCGCCTCGCGCCAGTCCAGCTGGCCGGGGAAGGCGGCGTGCAGGGCATCGAGCACATGCTGCAGGCGTTGCGGGCACTCCGGATGGCCAGGGCCGGGGTCATGCAGCAGGCAGGACGGATGGGTGAAGACCAGCATCGTGCCGACTCAGCGCTGGCGCTGCTGTGGCTGCCACAGCGCTTCGCCATGGCCATCGGCACGGGCCAGCACCCGGGCCAGCACGAACAACAGGTCCGACAGCCGGTTGAGGTACTGCAGCGCCTCGCTGCGCACGGCGTCGTGGCGGGCCAGGGTGACCGTCTCGCGCTCGGCCCGGCGGACGATGGTGCGCGCCAGGTGGCAGCGTGCGGCGGCCTCGCCACCGGCTGGCAGGATGAATTCCTTCAACATCGGCAGGCTGGCGTTGTAGTGGTCCAGCTGCTGTTCCAGTGCCGACACATCGGCGGCGTGGATCGCGGCGTGGCCGGGGATGCACAGTTCGGCGCCCAGGTCGAACAGCTGGTGCTGCAGATGCACCACCAGCGCGCGCACGTCGTCGGGCAGCGCCGTGGCCAGCAGCAGGCCGAGTGCGGCATTGGCTTCGTCGACAGTGCCGTAGGACGCCACGCGGGCATCATCCTTGGCCACGCGCTGGCCGTCGCCAAGGCCGGTACTGCCGTCGTCGCCGGTGCGGGTATAGATGCGCGAGAGGCGATGACCCATGGCGCGGCTCAGTGCCGGATGTCGCGGCGGGCCTGCTGGAGCTTCAGCACCTGCTCCACGGCCAGCTGCAGGGCGGCGCCGAGCGCCACGTAGATGGCGGTGGTGCGCAGGTACGGCCCGAACCACTGTGCGTAGTTCTGTGCCCAGCCGGCCAGCGTCGGCTCGGCCACGTTGCGGCTGGTCCAGTAGAAGCCGCCCTGCGCGAGCAGGTGACAGACCGCCACCGAGGCCACCAGCAGCAGCGCGCCCTTGGCCAGTACCGGCCAGCGTGCCCCCTGGTAGTTGCGGCCCAGCAGCATGCCGCCGGCCCACAGCGAGAAATACGCCGGCAGCAGCAGCCAGTAACCCGGCGACACGCAGTAGTGCTGCCAGAAATCCAGGCCGCTGCTGCGGATCACGATCCAGTCCACCAGCACCGCGAACACCATCAGCAGCGGGAACGCCCAGCGGGTCCAGCCAGCCAGGTAGAAGCCGCCGATGAAGAACACCGCCCAGGAGGCATCCGGGATCGCCGCGAAGTGGTTGACCCGGGTCGCCGCCAGCAACAGCACGAGTACGGACAGGACGAAGGCACGGTTGGCGGTGGCGGACATGGCAGCGGGCCCGGAGCGGATTCAGGTTTCATTCTAGCCCGCCGCGCCGGTTGGCGCAGGTCGGGGGCTGTTGGGTGTTCGGGCGGGGCGAGCGCGTATCATGAACACCATGAGTGAACGACATGACGTGCTGATCGTCGGTGGCGGCCTGGTCGGTGCCAGCCTGGCCATTGCCCTGGACCGGTTGGGCCGCGACGTGGGCCTGCTCGAAGCCAGCCCGGCCGGCGAGCTGCCGGCGGTGTTCGACCAGCGCAACCTCAGTTTCGCCGCGGCGACCGTCAACGCGCTGACCGCGTTGGGGGTCATGCAGAAGCTGGCGATGGCGCCGGGCCCGATCCGCCGCATCCATGTCAGCCGCGCCGGCGATTTCGGCCGCGTGCAGCTGGAGGCTTCCGGCTACGACCGGCCGTGGTTCGGCCAGGTGGTTGTCGCGCGTGACTTCGGCCAGGCGCTGGAAGCGCGCCTGCAGGAGCTGCCGCAGCTGCGGCGCTACCGGCCGATGCGGTTCCTGGGCCTGGGCGAGGTGGTCGACGGCTACCGCCAGGTGCGGGTGGCCGACGAGACCGGCGAGCGCGTACTGCTGGCACGGCTGGTGGTCGGTGCCGATGGCACGACCAGCGGTGTGCGTGGCGCGCTGGGCATCGAGGTCGACCGGCATGATTTCCAGCAGACCCTGTTCGTGGCCCGCGTGCGCAGCCAGCGTGCGCCGGATGGCACGGCCTGGGAGCGCTTCACCGATACCGGCCCGACCGCCCTGCTGCCGCGCGGCGACCGCCACTTCGGCACCGTGCACGGCGTGGCGCGGGACCAGGCCGATGCGGTGATGGCGCTGGACGATGCGGCCTGGCTGCAGCGCCTGCAGGATGCGATCGGCTGGCGTGCCGGTCGGCTGCTCGAATCCGGCCCGCGCAGCGCTTACCCGCTCATCCAGGTGCTGGCGCGCGCATTGGCCGGTGAACGCACGGTGCTGCTGGGCAATGCCGCGCAGACCATCCATCCGCTGGGTGCGCAGGGCTTCAACCTGGGCCTGCGCGATGCGCTGACCCTGGCCGAACTGCTGGAGGATGCGCACGAGGATGCCGGCAGCGATGTGCTGCTGCAGGCCTATGTTGCGCGCCGCCAGGAAGACCGACGGCAGACGGTGGCGTTCTCGGGTGGCCTGGCACGGCTGACCAGCAATCCGGCACCGCTGATGCGGCCGCTGCGCAGCCTCGGCCTGGTGGCCGCGCAACGCGCCTCGGTGCAGTCGATGCTGGTCGGTGGTGCGATGGGCTTCCGTGGCGAAGTGCCGCGGCTGTGCCGTGGAGAAGCGGCATGAGCCGGCGTGTGCGCCTGGACGTGGCCATCGTCGGAGGTGGCGTGGTCGGCGCTGCCTGTGCGCTGGCGTTGGCCGATGCCGGCCTGTCGGTTGCGCTGGTGGAAGGTCGTGAGCCCGCGCCGTGGCAGGCCGCACAGCCTGACCTGCGCGTGTTCGCCTTCGCTGCTGACAACGTACAACTGTTGAGCCGCCTGGGCGTGTGGCCGGCGATCGCGCAGGCCCGCGCCTGGCCCTACCGGCGCATGCAGGTGTGGGACGCGGCCGGTGGCGAGGATCTGCTGTTCGACGCCGATCGCTTCGGTCGGCGCGAGCTGGGCTACATCGTCGAGAACGGCCTGCTGCAGGATCGCCTGTGGGCGGCGTTGCCGGCGGCGGGCGTGCAGCTGCACTGCCCGGCGCGGGTGGACGCGCTGGAGCAGGACGACGACGGCGTGCGCCTGCGCCTGGATGACGGGCGTCGCCTGGAAGCGGCGTTGGCCGTGGCCGCCGACGGCGCCGAATCGACCCTGCGCCAACTGGCCGGGATCGAGGTTGAAAAGCATGACTACCACCAGCGTGGCGTGGTGGCCTACGTGGACAGCGATCTTCCCAACCAGGCCACCGCCTGGCAGCGTTTCCTGCCGAGCGGGCCGCTGGCGCTGCTGCCGGTGGCCGAGCGCCGCAGCTCGATCGTCTGGACCCTGCCCGAGGACGAGGCGGCGCGCGTGCTGGCGCTTGACGAAGACAGCTTCAACCGCGAACTGACCCGCGCCTTCGCGGCGCGGCTGGGTGAGCTGCGGCTGGCGTCACCGCGTGCGGCCTTCCCGCTGCGTCGCCAACTGGCCCGTCACTACGTGGCCGGCCGAGTACTGGCATTGGGTGATGCCGCGCATGTGGTGCATCCGCTGGCCGGGCAGGGCGTGAACCTGGGCCTGCGCGATGTCGCCGCCCTGCAGCAGTGGCTGGCGCCGTCGGCCGAGCGCCGTGGCCAGCCGCGGCTGTCGCCGCAGCGCCTGCAGCGCTGGGCACGCGAACGGCGCAGCGACAACCAGATCGCCGCCTACAGCTTCGATGCGATCAACCGCCTGTTCTCCAACGACGAGATGCACTTGACCCTGGCCCGTGGCCGCGCGCTGGGCTGTGTCGGCAAATGGCCGCCGCTGGTACAGGCGTTCTGGAAGCGCGCCGCCGGGGTGTAGCCGGAACGCAAACCGCACGATGCTGCGGGCACCGCTGGCGCGTTAGCAACCACGGGATCCCGCTCTGGTAGGTGCCAACCTTGGTTGGCACGTCTGCCAGGTCACGTCGGCCCAGATGGGGCGACGGCGTTCCGACGTTGTGCCAACCAAGGTTGGCACCTACCGAAAGCGGGCGCTGCTACCGCCGTTGATCCAGTGAATCCACGCCATGCGTGGATGAAGACCGCGGGTGGATTCAATCCACCAGCCAGCCGGCCAGGTCGGTGCGGTCCAGCTTGCCGCGGTGCCTGCGGTCCAGCGAATTGAATTCGTCGGCCAGCGCCGGATTGGCCTGTGCTTCCTCGCGGCTGATGAAACCGTCGCCGTTCACGTCGAGGTCGCTGAAGCGGATGCGGTACTGGCCGACCACGCTGCTCGGTTCCAGCGAACGCACGGTCACCTGCGCCACGCCGGCCGGCTGCGGAATCTCGACGCTGCCGCTGACCCGGCCGGCATCCAGCGGTTGCTGGCGGATCGCGCCGCCGGTGGGGCCCAGCGGCTGGCTCTGCGCCGGCGTGGACGGGCCGTGCTGGGCGATGGCCGGTACCGAGGCCAGCAGGATGGTCAACAGCAGGGCAGCACGCGGAAGGTTCATGACAGGCTCCTTGCCAGAGGGTACCGGGAGCGTACTCCCGGCAACCTGTGCCGCCGATGACGGATCAGCGCAGCGGCGAAGCCAGCACGGTGATCTCTTCACGGTCGTGATAGAGCTGCTTGGCGCGGACCACCAGCGGCTTGCCGGCCTGGTCCTGGAACAGGTCCAGGCACAGCCGGGTTTCGTCCCAGCGCTTCTTCATCGGCAGTTTCAGATTGAAGATCGCATGCCGGCACCAGCCCTCGCGGAACCAGGTGGCCATGCGTTCGGCCACGCGGCGCGGCTGCTCGACCATGTCGCAGACCATCCAGTCCAGCGGCTGTTCCGGGTGCCAGTGGAAGCCATCGGCGCGCAGGTGCTCGACCAGGCCGGTGTCCAGCACATGCTGGCGCAACGGGCCGTTGTCGATGCTCAGAACATGCATGTGTTGGCGCGTCAGCACCCAGGTCCAGCCGCCGGGGGCGGCGCCCAGGTCGGCCGCACGCATGCCGGGCTTGGCCAGTGCTTCGCGTTCTTCCGGCGTCAGCAGGGTCAGCAGTGCTTCGTCCAGCTTCAGTGCCGAACGCGAAGGCGCCTCGGGCAGCAGCTTCAGGCGCGGGATGCCCAGTGCCCACGGCGCGCTGTCGGCCGGGTCGGCCACGCAGACGAAGGCATGGGTGCCGTCGACGAACACCACGTGCAGGCGCGGCAGGCGGTTGTTCGGCTTATCAGTGAGCTTGCCGGCCTTGCGCAGCGCCGGGCGCAG
This sequence comes from Stenotrophomonas sp. YJH_SMC_135, assembly GCF_059372355.1. NCBI lineage: Bacteria > Pseudomonadati > Pseudomonadota > Gammaproteobacteria > Lysobacterales > Lysobacteraceae > Stenotrophomonas > Stenotrophomonas sp. YJH_SMC_135. The sequence goes on along the minus strand of NZ_JCAFVN010000009.1, from coordinate 13,258 downwards.
TGCATTGCCGAAGGCACGGGCCAGACCGGACAGTGGCTTGCCGGCGTCCGAATCGGGGTGTTCCACCCACAGGTCGCCGAAGCGCGGCGCATCGGCCAGCACTTCCAGCATCGGGGTGATCCGGTCCGCCGGGTCCAGCTGCGGCAGTTCGGCCAGCACCACCAGCTTCTGCCGCGCGAAGATCAGCTCGCGCCAGCGCAGGCGCGGCGCCAGCGCGGCGGCTTCGTCGCACATGAAAAGCACGTAGCCGTCATTGCGCTGGGTGCGCGCATAGCCGGCGAAACCGGCTTCACCGGCGCGGAACTGCAGCTCGCCGGCCAGCTCGGGCTCGAAGCCCTGCCGGCACAGGCACAGCAGGCCGATGCCAGTTTCAGTAACGGGCGCCATCGCTTTCCCCATAGGCACGCAGCACGCTGCGCGCGGCGTCGCGGTTCAGGCCTTGCACCACTTCGATGCCGCGCTTGTTGAGTTCACCCACCCAGTCGGCCGGCAGCGGGCCTTCATCGAATGGGGTCAGTTCCTCGACGTCGGCCGAGTTGGCACCGATCAGCAGGCGGTCGATGCCGGCCCACACGGTGGCGCCGTAGCACTGGCAGCACGGCTGCGAGCTGGTGGCCAGGGTGACCGGCGACAGCACCGCGTTCAGGCGCGGGGTCTGCAGGCGCTGCTGGGCCAGCATGTAGGCCATGTTCTCGGCGTGCGCCAGCGAGGTCGCGTGCGGCATCACCCGGTTCACGCCGGCGGCGATGACCTTGTCGTCCGGTCCGAACACCACCGCACCGAACGGACCGCCACTGGCGTGCTCGACGTTCAGCCGCGACAGCTCGATCGCCAGCGCGACCTTGGCCTCATCGCCCGGATATCGACGATCCAGGTCGATCTGGTCGTGGATCCAGGCGGGAAGGGTCAGGTGGACTTGCGCGTACAGCATCGCGGTGGTGCCTCGTAGTGGATGGAAGAAAGTGCGGTTGCTTGGGAAACCGGCGCGCAGTGTAGCCGCACCGGCCTGTACCGGGTGTGGGCGTGGCTCAGCCCGGCGAGCCGGTGCGGATCACCACGTACTGCTTGCGGAATTCCAGCCCGGCCTGCGGCCAACTGGCGGCATAGGCGCGCAGCAGGGGCAGGGCGGCGGCGAAGTCGTGGCCGTTGACCCGGCAATCGGCCTCGCACAGACCATCGGTATCGCGCGAGGCGAACAGGCGGATGGCCAGGAATTGGCGGGCTTTCAGCAGCTCGTCGAAGGCCTCCATGCTGCGGGTGAACAGGCAGCAGGGGCAGGAGCCATGATCGTCTTCGCTGCAGGTGGAGGCATCCACGTCCTGTGCACGGTAGTGCGCCAACGGCCCCAGCACCACAGTGCGCTCGTGTTCCTCGCCATTGTCACCGGCCGGATAGGTCAGGCCCATCATCGGCAGGCCCTGTGCGTCTTGGGCGCCGATCGCGGTCTGCAGGGTCACCAGGTCCACCCGGGCCCAGGCCTGGAAGCCGGACAACAGCGATGCCTGCTCATCGGCACCATTTGCGTGCTGGTACTCGAACAGGCCATCGGCGAACAACTGCGGATGCTGGCTTTCAATGACGGTGGAGGTCTGCCAGCCGCCGTTGTCGCGCGGCTGCGCGGCCATCGCATGCGGGGTCAGGCGCAGGCCGCTGTCGAGCAGCAGCGCGTTGCCGTCGATGCGGCTGGCGGTGCCGGTGTCCTGCAGGGCCTGCTGCAGCAGCGGGAGGAGGGCGGTGGCGCTCGTGGTCATGTCAGGCCTGTGGATGGATGGGGCGGAACATCCAGGCAGGGCCTGGGGCTAGCGGTCGAGTGCGTCGAGCTCGGCGCGATATCGCTGCGCGTCGGGCTGCTGCTGCGGGTCGCTGCCGTGGTTGCGCAGCCAGGTTTCCAGCTCGCGGCGATAGTCGGCGCGGAACTCGGCATTGCCCGGGCTGAAGTGCAGCTTGCGCGCCGCCACTTCCACCCGCTCGCGCGCGCTGGCCCGGGCCTGGGCGATGCCGTGCGGTGACTCGTTGGTGAGGATGACGATGTTGCGCGGGAAGCCCGGCGTGTACTTCACCACGAACGGCTGGTCGCGCGCCGGGATGCGGATGGCGTTTTCCAGCGGCCACAGCGAAGCCGTGTTGGTGTGGAACACCACGTCCACGTCGCGGCCCTCGGCCGTGCGCAGCACCGCTTCGTAGCGCCAGATGTACTGTTCGTTGAGCGTGGAGCTGGTTCGCTCGGCCTTGACGATCACCGCTTCACCACGCTCGCCCACCACGTTGAGGAAGGCGGCGTTGAGGAAGTGGCCGAGGAACATGTTGAGCATCGCCAGCGGGAACACCACGATGGCGTAGCCCGGAAAGCGCCGCCACCACGAGACCAGCCCGGCCAGCACCATTGCTGCAAAGAACGTCAGCAGCGGATGCTGCGAGATGAACCAGAGCAGGACGGAAAGGGCGGTGATCATCGTCGCGGTCGTGCGGGCGCCATCCAGGCGCCCGCGCAGGCCCTCAGGCCGACCAGGTATCGCGCAGGGTCACGCTGCGGTTGAATACCGGCGTGGCTGCGGTATGGTCGCGGCGGTCGGCCACGAAGTAGCCGGTACGCTCGAACTGGAACGACTGCTCCGGCGCGGCGCTGGCCGCGGCCGGCTCGACATAGCCGGTGACAGTGCGGCGCGATTCCGGGTTGAGGTAATCGCGGTAGGTCTTGCCTTCCGATTCGTCGTCCGGGTTCGGCACCGAGAACAGGCGGTCGTACAGGCGGATCTCGGCCGGTACGCCGTGCACGGCGCTGACCCAGTGGATGGTGCCCTTGACCTTGCGGTTGGCGCCTTCCATGCCCGGACGCGATTCCGGATCCAGCCAGCCGCGCAGCTCGGTGATGGTGCCGTCGGCATCCTTGATCACTTCGTCGCAGCGGATGATGCCGGCGCCGCGCAGGCGGACTTCGCCCCCCGGGACCAGGCGCTTCCAGCCCTTCGGCGGCACTTCGGCGAAGTCCTCGCGGTCGATCCACACTTCGCGTGCGAACGGTACTTCGCGGCTGCCGAAGCTTTCGTCCTTCGGGTGGTTGCTGAAGGTCAGCTGCTCTTCGTGGCCTTCCGGCAGGTTGGTCAGCACCAGCTTGACCGGATCGACCACTGCCATGCGGCGCGGTGCGGCACTGTCCAGGTCCTCGCGCAGCGCGCCTTCCAGCACGCTGAAGTCGATCAGCGAGTTCTGCTTGCTGATGCCCACGCGCTCGGCGAACAGGCGCATCGCGGCCGGGGTGTAGCCACGGCGACGCAGGCCCTGCAGGGTCGGCATGCGCGGGTCTTCCCAGCCATCCACCAGCTGCTCGGTGACCAGCGCCATCAGCTTGCGCTTGCTCATCACCGTGTAGTTGATGTTCAGGCGCGAGAACTCGATCTGGCGCGGCTTGGCCGCTTCGCGTGGCAGGCCGGCGTCGACCAGCGGCTGGGTCAGCGCATCGTCATGGGCGAAATCGACGTTGTCCACGCACCAGTCGTACAGCGGGCGGTGGTCTTCGAATTCCAGCGTGCACAGCGAGTGGGTGATGCCCTCGATCGAATCACCCAGGGCGTGGGCGAAGTCGTACATCGGGTAGATCGGCCACGCGTTGCCGGTGTTCTGGTGCTCGACGTGCTTGATGCGGTACAGCGCCGGATCGCGCAGGTTGATGTTGCCGCTGGCCATGTCGATCTTGGCGCGCAAGGTGCGCGCGCCATCCGGGAATTCACCGGCGCGCATGCGGCGGAACAGGTCGAGGTTTTCCTCGACGCTGCGGTCGCGCCAAGGCGACGGGCGGCCCGGTTCGGTCAGGGTGCCGCGGTAGGCGCGCACTTCCTCGGCCGACAGGTCGCAGACATAGGCCTTGCCCTGTTCGATCAGCTTCTCGGCGGCCAGGTAATAGGCCTGGAAATAGTCCGAGGCGTGGCGCAGCTCGTTCCACTCGAAGCCCAGCCAGCGCACGTCGTCCTGGATCGCGGCCACGTATTCCGGATCTTCCTTGGCCGGGTTGGTGTCGTCGAAGCGCAGGTTGCAGACGCCGCTGAACTCACCGGCGATGCCGAAGTTCAGACAGATCGACTTGGCATGGCCGATGTGCAGATAGCCGTTCGGCTCCGGCGGGAAGCGGGTCTTGATCGCCTGGTGCTTTCCGCTGGCCAGGTCCTCGCGCACGATCTGGCGGATGAAATCGCGCTTTTCGTGGCTGTCGGCGGGGGTCTCGGGGCTGGCGGGGGTGTGCTCGGACATGAGTCGGCGAAAAGAAAGGCAGAAAGACCAACAGTCTAGCGCGTACGGGGCAGGGCTGCCCGGTGGGGTGTGGGGATGCCGGCCCCGCCCTCTGGTAGTGCCGGCCGTTGGCCGGCAACTCTCCGATCCCGCCCCCGGCACCATTCAGCCCCCGGGCGTATGCTGAACCCCTGCCCCGAGGAGCCGCCGCATGCACATCGTGTACAAGGCCGACAACCTGTTCGACGCCCATCTGGTCAAGCACGCGCTGGAAAACGCCGGCATCCCCGCCTTCGTGTTCGGCGAGCAGCTGCTGGGGGGCATGGGCGAGCTGCCGTTGTTCGGCGTGTTGCGGGTCGGCATCCCCGACGCGGCGCGGCCGCAGGCGGAGGACATCATCGCGGCGCTGGGCTTGGGCCAGGCCGCCGCCGACCCCATTTCCGATGCAGACGATATGGCCGGACTGCCGGCGTAGGAGCGCATCATGTTGGGAATTGGCCAGGGCATCCTCGGCATCGGGGCCTTCAAGCAGCGCCTGCCGCGCCCGGAAGAGGCACTGCCGGGGCGCGAGCAGCCATTGCCGCTGCACAGCAACCAGCACTTCGTGAACAGCCATCCGCTGAAGGACCGCTTCGCCGGCCTGCAGCAGATCCGCTTCGCGCTGGGCTGTTTCTGGGGCGCCGAGCGCAAGTTCTGGACCGAGCCGGGCGTGTACAGCACCTCGGTCGGCTACGCCGGCGGCATCACCCCGAACCCGACCTATGAAGAAGTGTGCTCGGGCCTGACCGGGCACACCGAAGTGGTGCAGGTGGTGTTCGACCCGGCGGTGGTGAGCCTGGAACGGCTGCTGCAGCTGTTCTGGGAAAGCCACGACCCGACCCAGGGCATGCGCCAGGGCAACGACACCGGCACCCAGTACCGTTCGGCGATCCACGCCACCGACGAGACACAGTACGCTGCCGCGCTGGCCAGCCGCGAGGCCTACCAGGCCCAGCTGGATGCGGCCGGCTACGGCCCGATCACCACCGAGATCGTGTACCCGGCACCGGCGTACTACTACGCCGAGGACTATCACCAGCAGTACCTGGCGAAGAATCCGAACGGCTACTGCGGCATCGGCGGCACCGGCGTGAGCTGCCCGATCGGGTTGGATGTGGAGGCGCCGCGCTGACGCGCGGTGGTCCGCCTGCGGCGGGCAGAAGCCAAAGCCAAAGCCAAAGCGGCTCTGGGTTGCTGACGGTTTGGCGGGACGGGGGCGGCTGGCAGGACACGCCGTAAACCCATCCCTGGGGGCTCGATGGCGCCATCCATGGCGCCAACGGTCCTGCCAGCCGCCCCCGTCCCACCTTCGACAGTTTCCCGGTGACGGTGGGCAAGAGCATTGGTTGGTGACGAACTGATGGAAAAGAAAAAGGACGCGGCGTTCGCCGCGTCCTTTTTATTTGGTTCTGCATTGTCCTTGTAGAGCCGAGCCATGCTCGGCTCCGAGCAAGCGAAGCGCGCGACCCGCTGTTGCTCTTCTTTCTTTCTTCCGTGGCGGGTGGCCACCGGAAACTGTCAGAGGGCGGGCGGGTTGGGTTCGCGGGAGTGTCCGCCGCATGGATGCGGCGGCCAAGCCTCCAGGGATGGATTCACGGCGTCTCCCGCGAACCCAACCCGCCCGACCCAGCACGGCTTTTGCTCTGAGCCCCCCGCCACGAGGGGCTCAGCCGTTGGCCAGAATCCTCACAGTGCCGCGCGGATCCGCTCGCGCAGTGCTTCCAGATCCTTGGCAAACGCATCGATACCGGTCGCCAGCTTCTCGGTCGCCATCGGATCAGCAGCCAGATCCGCCGCGAACTTCGCCGCATCGATCGGGGGCACCGCCGCGCCATCAGCGGCACCGGCCACCAGCTTGCGCGGCAGCGCGCCGTGGTCGGCGTCCAGCTTCTCCAGCAGGTCCGGCGAAATGGTCAGGCGGTCGCAGCCGGCCAGCGCTTCGATCTGTGCGGTCGAACGGAACGAGGCGCCCATCACCACCGTCTTCGAACCGCGGCGCTTGAATTCGGCATAGACGCCGCGCACGAACTTCACGCCCGGGTCTTCGTCGATGCTGGCCGGGGTCTGGCCGTTGGCCACGTACCAGTCCAGGATGCGGCCGACGAACGGGGAGATCAGGAACGCGCCGGCCTCGCTGCAGGCCAGCGCCTGGGTCGGGTTGAAGATCAGGGTCAGGTTGCAGTCGATGCCTTCGGCCTGCAGGATGCGCGCGGCTTCCACGCCTTCCCAGGTCGCGGCGATCTTGATCAGGATCTTCTCGCGCGGCACCCCGGCATCGGCGTACATCTGGATGAACTGGCGGGCCTTGGCCACGGTGGCGGCGGTGTCGTGGGCCTGGTCGGCGTCCACTTCGGTGGACACGCGGCCCGGCACCAGCGTGCTCAACAGCGCGCCGACGCCGATGGTCAGGCGGTCGGCCACGGCGTGCACCACGGCTTCGCGGTCGCCCGCCTGCTGGCGGCCCCAGGCCAGTTCGCGTTCGATCAGTTCGGCGTAGACCGGCAGGTCCAGCGCCTTCTTCACCAGGGTCGGGTTGGTGGTGCAGTCCACCGGCTGCAGGCGCTTGATCGCCTCGTAGTCACCGGTATCGGCAACGACCACGGACAGTTCGCGCAGCTGGGACAGTTTGGACGGGGTACTCATTACGGCTCCTGGTGCAGGGGGATCGAATCGCGCGCGGTGCGCAGCGGTAATCAGGGGCGGTCGTTGTGGACCGCGGTCACGCGCAGGCGCAGCTTGCGGCCGCCGGGCGCGTTCCAGTCGATGCTCTGGCCGATGGCCAGGCCGAGCAGGGCACTGCCGACCGGGGCCAGCACGGAGACCTTGCCTTCATCGACATTGGCTTCGCGGGGGAAGACCAGGGTCAGGACGTGCTTTTCGCCGGACACTTCATCTTCGCACTCCACGCGCGAATGCATCATGACGATGCCTTCGGGAATCTGGTCCGGTGCCAGCACGGTGGCCCGGTTGAGTTCTTCAGCAAGCGCGAGCGCGGCAGGCGTCTGGCTCAGCGCAGGGGATTCGAGCATGGCGTCCAGGCGGTCCATGTCGAAGGTAGAAACGGTGATCGACGGCGGCAGGCCGCTGGCGGTGTTCATGGTGAAGCTCCTTGGTTGAAAGCCATGCAAAAGGCGGCACCTGCTGGCGCCGCCTGTCTGTATTGTGGGGACAAATGCGGCCGGAATCGACTCCTGCCGATTCCGGGCCGGTGCTGCGGGGGCTCAGCCGTTCAGCGCGGGGCCGGGCAGGGCCGGTGCATCGCTGCCGGCATCGAGCGCCTCCAGCGTGAACAGTGCCTGCGGCAGGCGCTTGAACTGGTCGGCCAGCTCCATCAGGAAGTCGTTCATGGCCGAGCTGCGGCGCCAGATCATGGCGATGCGGCGGCTGGGACGGCCTTCGCCGGTGAAATCGAGCAGGCGGATGTTGTTCGAGCGCGGCACCGGCGGCTGCACCGACAGGCTCGGCAGCAGGGTGATGCCGACGTCGGCGGCGACCATCTGCCGCAGCGTTTCCAGGCTGGTGGCGCGGAATTCGGACTTCTCGTTGGCGCCGAACAGGCGGCAGACTTCCAGCGCCTGGTCGCGCAGGCAATGCCCGTCTTCCAGCAGCAGCAGCTTCTGCGTGGCCAGTTCCTGCACGTCCAGGTGTTCGCGGCGGGCCAGCGGGTGGCGCCCGGACACGGCCAGCAGGAACGGTTCCTCGAACAGGAATTCGGCATGCAGCTGGTCGTCGATCACCGGCAGGGCCAGCAGTGCGGCGTCGAGCTTGCCTTCGCGCAGGCGGTCCAGCAGCACGTCGCTCTTTTCCTCGACCAGCAGCAGTTCCAGCTCCGGGAAGCGCTCGCGGATGCGCGGGATCACATGCGGCAGCAGGTACGGGCCGAGGGTCGGGAAGATGCCCAGGCGCACCGTGCCGGCTTCCGGATCGCGGCTGCGTCGCGCCGCTTCCTTCAGCTGTTCCACTTCGGACACGATCACCCGCGCCCGTGCCGCCGCTTCCTGGCCGGCCGGGGTCAGCATCACCTTGCGCGGTGCGCGTTCCACCAGCGGCAGGCCCAGCTCTTCTTCCAGCTTGCGGATCTGCGTCGACAGCGTGGGCTGGCTGACGAAGCAGGAGGCGGCAGCCCGGCCGAAATGCTTGTGGTCGGCCAGGGCTACCAGGTACTTCAGATCACGTAGGTTCATCCTTACACCCCAGGGGTAACGGACCGGCTGACGGCGTGGTTACCCGACAGGCAGACAATGTTCCCGGTGATCTGGGAACGGTGGATCAGGCTGCTTCAGCAACGGCACCGCTGCTGTTGCTCACCGACGAGCGGATCAGGTGGTCGAACGCACTCAGTGCGGCGGTCGAGCCGGCGCCCATGGCGATGATGATCTGCTTGTAGGGCACCGTCGTGCAATCGCCAGCGGCGAACACGCCCGGCAGGTTGGTCTGGCCGCGGTCGTCGATGACGATCTCGCCGCGCGGCGACAGCGCCACCACATCCTTCAGCCACTCGGTGTTGGGCAGCAGGCCGATCTGCACGAAGATGCCTTCCAGCTCGACGCGGTGGGCATCGCCGCCGACGCGGTCCTTGTAGACCAGGCCGGTGACGCGGCTGCCGTCGCCCAGCACTTCGGTGGTCTGCGCGCTGGTCAGCACGGTCACGTTGCCCAGTGTGCGCAGCTTCTTCTGCAGCACTTCATCGGCGCGCAGGCTGGAATCGAACTCCAGCAGGGTTACATGCGACACGATGCCGGCCAGGTCGATGGCTGCTTCCACGCCGGAGTTGCCGCCGCCGATCACCGCCACGCGCTTGCCCTTGAACAGCGGGCCATCGCAGTGCGGGCAGTAGGCCACGCCCTTGTTGCGGTACTGGTCTTCGCCCGGCACGTTCATCTGCCGCCAGCGCGCGCCGGTGGACAGGATCACCGAACGCGACTTCAGTACCGCGCCGTTTTCCAGCTGCACCTGCACCAGGCCGTCCTCGCCGGCCGGCACCAGCGCACTGGCGCGCTGCAGGTTCATGATGTCCACCTCGTACTCGCGCACGTGCTGCTCCAGCGCCGTGGCCAGCTTGGGGCCCTCGGTCTCCTTCACCGAAATGAAATTCTCGATCGCCATGGTGTCCAGCACCTGGCCACCGAAACGCTCGGCGGCGATGCCGGTACGGATGCCCTTGCGTGCGGCGTAGATCGCCGCTGCAGCGCCGGCCGGGCCACCGCCCACCACCAGCACGTCGAAGGCGTCCTTGGCGGCGATCTTCTCGGCATCGCGCTTGCCGGCGTTGGTGTCCAGCTTGGCCACGATCTGCTCGAGGGTCATGCGGCCCTGGTCGAAGATTTCACCGTTGAGGTACACGGTCGGCACCGACATGATCTCGCGCTTCTCGACTTCGTCCTGGAACAGGGCGCCATCGATGGCCACGTGCTGGATGCGCGGGTTGAGCACCGCGGCCAGGTTCAGCGCCTGCACCACGTCCGGGCAGTTCTGGCAGGACAGCGAGAAGTAGGTCTCGAACCGGTAGTCGCCTTCCAGGTTCTGCACCTGCTCGATCAGCTCGGCGGTGGCCTTGGACGGGTGCCCGCCGACCTGCAGCAGCGCCAGCACCAGCGAGGTGAACTCGTGGCCCATCGGCAGGCCGGCGAAGGTCAGGTGGATGTCCTGGCCCGGGGTGCCCAGGTCGAAGGACGGCACGCGGCCCTGCCCATCGCGCAGCACCTGCAGCGAGATCTTGTCCGACAGGCTGTCCAGGGTCTGCAGCAGTTCCAGCATTTCCTGCGACTTGGCGCCGTCGTCGGCGTGCGCGGTGATCTGGATCGGGCGGGTCACGCGCTCCAGATAGGTCTTCAGCTGCGACTGCAGGTTGGCGTCCAACATCGGTCTTCTCCTGGCTTCAGGCAAACAGAGGGCGTGGCACCGCTGTACAAGGTAGCGGACCAGCTGGGGGTAGGGGTGAACCCAAGACAGCGACCGTGGAAGGGGCTGGCTGGCCAAGGCGGGCGAGCGTTGGCTGTCTTGGGTTCACCCCCACGCCGGCGGGGGGACCGGCACGGGGATGAAGGGCGCGCCGCGGCGTGGGGCCACGGCAGGCCGGTACTGCCTTAGATCTTGCCGACCAGGTCCAGCGACGGGGTCAGGGTCTTCTCGCCTTCCTTCCACTTGGCCGGGCACACCTGGTTCGGGTTGGCGGCGGTGAACTGGGCAGCCTTCAGCTTGCGCAGGGTCTCGGACACGTCACGGGCGATCTCGTTGGAGTGGATCTCCAGGGTCTTGATCACGCCTTCCGGATTGATGATGAAGGTGCCGCGCAGGGCCAGGCCTTCTTCCGGAATGTGCACGCCGAAAGCGTTGGTCAGCTGGTGGGTCGGGTCGCCGACCAGCGGGAACTGGGCCTTGCCGACGGCCGGCGAGGTCTCGTGCCACACCTTGTGCGAGAAGTGGGTATCGGTGGTGACGATGTAGACCTCGGCGCCGGCCTTCTTGAACTCGGCGTAGTGGTCAGCTGCGTCCTCGATCTCGGTCGGGCAGTTGAAGGTGAAGGCGGCCGGCATGAAGATCAGGACGGACCACTGGCCCTTCAGGCTGGCGTCGGAAACCTTGATGAACTCGCCGTTGTGGTAAGCGTTGGCTTCGAACGGCTGGATCTGGGTGTTGATGAGGGACATCATTTTTCCTCTTGGTGAAGGGGAGTGGGTGAATCGACAGGAGCTAGGTTACCCATTCGCTGGCGATAAGAACAATGCATTGATTGCATCTATTTGATAGATGGAGTCTATCAAAATGCACTGAGCAGGCACTGAACCCGGCCGCTTTCATCCTGCAACTGACTGTGTGACAAGGAAAATCTCGCCGGACCGCTGCCTGGGGCCGATAGCCCCTCCTTATCCCGTCCGGCGGAACCTGAACGGATTCCGATTTTGTAGAGCCGAGCCCGCGCTCGGCTGCTCCAGAAGCAGCCGAGCGCGGGCTCGGCTCTACAATTGCGGAATGTCTTTCCAAACCGAACCCACCCTGCGACAGATCGTGGCCGAGGCCAGTGTCCGCCTCGGCAGCGTCGAAGCCCGCCATGAGGCGGAGCTGCTGCTGCTGCATGTGCTGGAACGCCCACGCAGTTGGCTGTTCGCGCATGCCACCGATCCGCTGGCCGCCGCCGACCAGGCCGCCTTCGAGACGCTGTTGGCCCGCCGCGTGGCCGGCGAGCCGGTCGCCTACCTGACCGGCCGCCGCGGATTCTGGACGCTGGATCTGGAGGTCGATCCGGCCACGCTGATCCCGCGCCCGGAGACCGAACTGCTGGTCGAGCTGGCGCTGGAACGCCTGCCGCAGGACCGTGCGCTGCGGCTGGCTGACCTGGGCACCGGCAGCGGCGCGATCGCCTTGGCGCTGGCCAGCGAGCGGCCACAGGCACAGGTGCTGGCCACCGATGCCAGCCCGGGTGCGCTGGCCGTGGCCGCGCGCAATGCTGCGCGCCATGAACTGCGCAACGTCCGCTTCGCCGAGGGCGGGCACGATTGGTACGCGCCGTTGCAGGGCATGCGCTTCGACCTGATTGCGAGCAATCCGCCGTACATCGCCAGCGACGACCCGCACCTGCGACAGGGCGACCTGCGCTTCGAACCGGCCTCCGCGCTGGCGTCCGGTGTGGACGGTCTGGATGACATCCGCCGCATCATCGACGGCGGCCAGGCGCATCTGCTGCCCGGTGGCTGGTTGCTGATCGAGCACGGATGGGACCAGGGCGCGGCGATCCGCGCGCTGTTCGACGCCGCCGGTTTTGCCGAGGTGCAGACCGTGCAGGACCTGGAGCAGCGCGACCGCATCACCCTGGGCCGGCGACCGGCCTAGAATGGGGGTTCTCCTGCCCCGGCAGGGCATCACCCTGGAGCTGCAAGCATGCGTACGCTGTACCCCGCCATCACCCCCTACGACGTCGGCACCCTGAAGGTCGACGACCGCCACACGCTGTATTTCGAACAGTGCGGCAACCCGGACGGCAAGCCGGTGGTGATGCTGCACGGTGGCCCGGGCGGTGGTTGCAGCGACAAGATGCGCCAGTTCCACGACCCGACCAAGTACCGCATCATCCTGTTCGACCAGCGTGGTGCGGGTCGATCCACCCCGCACGCGGACCTGGTGGACAACACCACCTGGGACCTGGTCGCCGATATCGAGAAGCTGCGCGAGCACCTGAAGGTCGATCGCTGGCAGGTGTTCGGTGGCAGCTGGGGCTCGACCCTGGCCCTGGCCTATGCCGAGACCCATCCGCAGCGCGTGACCGAACTGGTCCTGCGCGGCATCTTCATGCTGCGCCGCTGGGAGCTGGAATGGTTCTACCAGGAAGGCGCCAACCGCCTGTTCCCGGATGCGTGGGAGCATTACCTGAAGCCGATCCCGCCGGTGGAGCGGCATGACCTGATCTCGGCCTTCCACCGCCGCCTGACCAGTGACGACGAAACCACCCGCCTGGAAGCCGCCAAGGCCTGGGCGGTGTGGGAAGGCGCGACCAGTTTCCTGCACGTCGATGACGACTTCATCAACAGCCACGAAGACCCGCACTTCGCCCTCGCCTTCGCCCGCATCGAGAACCACTACTTCGTCAACGGTGGCTTCTTCGAGGTGGAAGACCAGCTGCTGCGCGACGCGCACCGCATCGCCGACATCCCGGGCGTGATCGTGCACGGCCGCTACGACGTGGTCTGCCCGCTGGCCAACGCCTGGGACCTGACCAAGGCGTGGCCGAAGGCGAAGCTGGAAATCACCGCGGCCTCGGGACATTCGGCGTTCGAAGCCGAGAACGTGGACGCGCTGGTGCGCGCCACCGATAGCTTCGCCTGATCGGTAGTGCCGGCCGCTGGCCGGCAATGCCTTGCCGGTCCGTTTCGCCGCCGCCCGATGTGGCTCGCCGGCCAGCGGCCGGCGCTACCGGATAGCCAAGGCCTCGGGCCATTCGGCGTTCGAAGCCGAGAACGTGGACGCGCTGGTGCGCGCCACCGATGGCTTCGCCTGATCG
>NZ_JCAFVN010000008.1:0-143258 GCF_059372355.1 Stenotrophomonas sp. YJH_SMC_135 | reverse complement strand
CCCGCTGCCGCTGGAACTGGTGCAGGTGTTCTGCGCGCCGGTACCGGAACGGCAGGCGATCCGCGTGTGGTGCGAGTGCGCCAGCGAGGCGCGCACCGGCGTGGAGATGGAGGCACTGGCCGGCGTCAACGCGGCGCTGCTGACCCTGTACGACCTGAGCAAGCCGGTGGAGCCGGCACTTAGCATCGAAGGCATCCGCCTGCTGTTCAAGGAGGGCGGCAAGCGCGGTGTCTGGCTGCACCCGGACGGCATGGACGAGGCCGAGCGTGAGCGGTTCAAGCCGCGTGCGCCGAAGGGCCTGGAAGGCGCGGCCTGCGCGGTGATCACGCTGAGCGATCGCGCCAGCGAAGGCACCTATGAAGATGTCTCCGGCCCGACCCTGGTGACCGGGCTGAAGAAGCTGGGGGGCGAGGTGGTGGCCGCCGAGGTACTGCCCGATGGCATCGAGCCGTTGGCGGGCCGCCTGCAGGCCTTGGCCGCCGAGGGCGTGCGCCTGTGCCTGTGTACCGGTGGTACCGGGCTGGGCCCGCGTGACCTGACCCCGGAGGCGCTGCGTTCGTTGAATGCGCGGCCGGTGCATGGCCTGGCGCAGATGGTGCGGGCACTGAGCGCACAGCACACGCCGATGGCCTGGCTGAGCCGCGCCGAGGTGGTGCAGCTGGGCAACATGCTGGTGTTTGCATTGCCGGGCAGCCCGAAGGCGGCGGCGCAGTGCCTGGACATCCTGGCGCCGGTACTGGGCCACGCCCTGGCGATGGTCGAGGGGGATGGCCACGCATGATCCCCTACAGCGATGCCTTGCAGCACCTGCTGGACGCGGCCACGCCGCTGCCGGCCGAACGCCTGCCGCTGCACGAGGCCGGCGGCCGTACCCTGGCCAGTGACATCCACAGCGGGCAGTCGTTGCCGCCGTTCGACAATTCGGCGATGGACGGCTTCGCGCTGCGCGCCAACGGTACGGCGTTCGAGGCCGGTACCGAATTCGCGGTGCAGGGCTGGCAGGCGGCCGGCGATGCCGGTGCCGAAGGCGGCGAGGGTACCTGGGAAATCATGACCGGTGCGCGCATGCCGGTTGGGCTGGATACGGTGGTGCCGGTCGAGAATGTGGAGATCCTCGCCAGCGAGGACGGCCGCCCGACCCGCATTGCCCTGAAGGGCACGGTGAAGCCCGGCCAGAATGTGCGCCTGCGTGGCGAGGATGTGAGCGACGGCGAGCGCGTGCTGCAGGCCGGGCAGGTGCTGGACATCAACGCGCGCACCTTGCTGCATGCGATCGGCGTGGGCGAGGTGGCGGTGGTGGCGCGGCCAAAGGCAGCGGTGATCGCCACCGGCAAGGAGCTGGTGACCGAGGCGGCGCAGGCGCTGGAATCCGGGCAGATCCGTGACAGCAACCGGCCATACCTGGTCGGCCGCCTTCAGGCCGCCGGTGCCGAGGTGGTCTGGCAGGGCACGGTGGGCGATGAGGTGGCCGCCTTCAATGCCGTACTGGATGCAGCGCTGGACGCGGGTGCGCAGCTGTTGATCAGCACCGGCGCGGTGTCGGCCGGCCGCTACGATTTCATTCCCGACGCGCTGCGTGGCCGAGGTGCGCGCATCGTGTTCCACAAGGTGGCGATCCGTCCTGGCAAGCCGTTGCTGTTCGCGGTGCTGCCCAATGGCGCGCTGTACTTCGGCCTGCCGGGCAACCCGGTGTCGGCTGCGGTGGGCCAGCGCTTCTTCGTCGAGCCGGTGCTGCGCCGCCTGCTGGGGCTGGCACCGGAGCAGGTGCTGATGTTGCCGCTGCAGGCCGACGTGCGCACGCCGCCGGGCCTGCGCTTCCATGCGCGGGCCCGGGTGGAAGTGGACGCGCAGGGCCGCCTGAGTGCGCGCGTGCTGGCTGGGCAGGAGTCGTTCCGTTTGATGTCCATGCTGCAGGCCAATGCCTGGGTGGTGCTGGACGGCGAGGGCGGTCTCGCCCCTGCCGGCACGCCAGTGCGTGTGCAGGGCTGGGGTCATCAGGACCCTGTGCAGCTGGCGAGCCAGGAGCCGTGATGAGACAGGTGAATCTGCAATTGTTCGGTGCGTTTTCCGATCTGGATGCCAGCCGCGAGATCGCCGTGGATGTAGCCGGTGGCACCGTGGCCGATCTGCGCCAGGCGCTGCGAGAGCTGCTGCCGCTGCGTTGGCCGGGTTTCCGCGCGGGCCTGCTGGACTACTCGGCATTCGCCGATCAGCAACGCGTGCTGCGCGACCACGAGGCGCTGCCCGACGATGGCCGGGTGGCGATCCTGCCGCCGGTGAGCGGGGGCTGAGCGATGAGCGAGACGATCATCGCCAAGGTCGTGGACCGCGCGCAGGCGGCAATCGATCCGGCCGAGGGCATCGCGGCGGTTTCCGATCCGGGCTTCGGCGGCATCGACGTGTTCATCGGGAAGGTGCGCGACGTCAATGTGGGCCGGCGAGTGACCGGGATCACCTACGATCTGTTCGAACCGCTGGTGCTAAACGAATTCAAGCGCCTGGCCGCCGAGGTCGAAGCCACGTTCGGTCCGAAGCTGAAACTGTATGTGGCGCATGCCAAGGGCCGGCTTGGCATCGGCGATGTGGCGGTGGTGGTGGCCGCCGGCAGCCCGCACCGTGACGAAGCGTTCCGGGCCTGCCGGCAGTTGATCGAAGTGGTGAAACACCAGTGCCCGATCTGGAAGCAGGAGCATTACGAGGACGGCGACAGCCAGTGGAGCGAAGGTTGCAGCCTGTGCCATGCGGACAGCGAACCCGGCCATGACCATGCGCACGATCACGAACATCCCCATTGATGGCATCGTGCTGGCCGGCGGCCTGTCCAGCCGGATGGGCCGCGACAAGGCGCTGCTGCCCTGGCACCGCCGCACGCTGCTGGAACACATGCGCGGCCTGCTGCTGCAGGCCGGCGCCGGGAGGGTATGGGTGAGCGGCGACTACCCAGCTTTTGGTGGCATCCCGGACCGGGTCGCACGCTGCGGCCCGCTGGGCGGCCTCTACAGTGTGGCGATGCAGATGCCGGACGGCCCCGCCTGGGTGGTGCCGGTCGATACGCCGCGGGTGACACCCGCGCTGTTGCAGCGGCTGCAGGCCGATCAAGGGCGTGCCTGCACGGTATTCGACGATGAACCGTTGCCGATGCGGTTGCGGATCGATGATCATTGCCGCCGCGTGCTGCAGGAGCTGATTGAGGATCCGACGGCGCGTCGTTCACTGCGCGCCCTGCAGCAACGCCTGGGCGTAATCCGGCTGCCATTGGCGCCGGAGGATCAGGCGTTGCTGCTCAACTGCAACACCCCGTCGGAATGGGAGTCCATCACAGCATGAAGGTCCAGCTGCAACAGCAATCGATGCGCCTGCGCGTGGATGAGGAAGAACTGGCAGGATTGCTGGCCGGCGAATCAGTGGAGAACCTGACGCGCTTTGGTGGCAGTGGTGGCTGGGGCGTGGCGCTGTCGCTGCATGCCGGCGATCAGGCGGTGCTGCTCGATGGCGGGACATTCTGCCGGTTGGTACTGCCTCGCCAGGCGGTTGAGTTGCTGGCGGGCAGGCTGCCCTGCCGGGATGGGCTGGGCTTCGGTATCGCGTTGGATGACGACAGCATGCTGCAGCTGCAGTTCGACGTGGACGTGCGCGACAGCATGCGGCAGCGTGGCCCGCAGCGGCGTTCCGAACCCGCGCCAGAGTAGGCGCACGTTGCGCAGGGCCGGGCGGTGCGCTGTCGTATGATGAGGGCCTTCGTTCCTGCCCCGCTGCAATGCCTGTGAACCCCTCCGCTCCCTCTGCGTCCCGGCCGGCCACGCCCAATCCGGCAGCAGCCGATGACGGAGACGCGCTGCACTTCTGCAGCACCTGTGCGTTCTCCGACGCCTGCATGTCGCAGGGCTACGACAAGACCGCGCTGGGCGAGCTGCATGTGCTGGTCGACCACGTCGGCCCGTTCCAGGTCGGCGACTACCTGTTCCGTGCCGGCGATCCGTTCGACTCGATCGCCGCGGTGCGTGCCGGCATGGTCAAGACGTTCGTCGATGACAGCCAGGGCAACGAGCAGGTGCTGGGTTTCAGCCTGCCGGGCGAGGTGATCGGGCTCAATGCCATCCACGGCGCGCGCTTCCCTTGCAACGCCGTGGCCCTGGACACCGTCTACCTGTGCCGGATCTCGTTTCCGCGATTGAGCCTGCTGGCCACGCGCATGCCGGGGTTGCAGGCGCGGCTGTTCAGCCTGCTCAGCGCCGAGATCGGCAAGGTCGCCACGCTGGCCGCCAACCATCGCACCGAGGAGCGCATGGCGGCGTTCCTGCTGGATCTTTCCGAGCGCTATGCCCGGCGCGGATTCTCCGCCACCCGTTTCAACCTGAGCATGGCCCGCACCGAGATCGCCAACTACCTGCGGATGGCGCCGGAGACGGTGAGCCGGGTACTGCGCCGCTTGAGCGACGACGGTGTGATTGCGGTGAACCAACGTGAGATGCTGTTGCTGGACCCGGACCGGCTGGCGGAACTGGCCGTAGCCCGGGACGCCGGACTGGACTGATCAGGCAGGGGGCTGGGCATGAAGCGAGCGGCATTGTTGTGGCTGGGCCTGCTGGCCACGGTACCGGCCTGGGCGGCCGACCTGACGGTGTCGGCGGCGTCGAGCCTGACCGAGAGCTTCCGCGAACTGGGTGCGGCCTATGAGAAGACGCACCCGGGAACCAGGGTCGATTTCAACTTCGCCGCCTCTGGCGTACTGCTGCAGCAGATCAGCCGCGGCGCGCCGGTGGATGTGTTCGCGTCGGCCGATGAAGCCACCATGGACCAGGCCCAGCAGCAGGACCTGCTGGCGGCCGGCAGCCGCGCGGTGTTCGCGGTGAACGCGCTGTGGGTGGTGGCGCCGCCGCAGGCCAGGGCCGCGCCGCGCAGCTTGAAGGACCTGGCCGGTGCCGGCGTGCAACGCATCGCACTGGGCAACCCGGACAGCGTGCCGGTCGGCCGCTATGCCAAGGGCGCGCTGGAAGCGGCCGGCCTGTGGCCGTCGGTGCAGGGCCGGATCATCACCACGCAGAACGTGCGCCAGTCGCTGGATTACGTGGCGCGCGGTGAAGTGGATGCCGGCTTCGTCTATGCCACTGACGCGCAGGCGATGCCGGACCGGGTACGCCGTGCCTTCGCGGTACCGGTGTCCGGGCGCATCGCCTATCCGCTGGCGGTGACCAGGGCCAGCGCGCAGCCGGCAGAGGCCAAGCGGTTTGTCGCCTTTGTGCGTTCGGCGCGGGGCCAGGCGATCCTGGCCCGGCACGGATTCGGCAAGCCCTGACGCATGGATCTGGACTGGAGTGCATTGGGGTTGTCGCTGAAGGTGGCCGGCTGGGCCACCGCGATCAACCTGGTACTGGGCGTGGCGCTGGGTGCGCTGCTGGCGCGTCGGCGCTTTCCCGGCCGTGAGCTGCTGGATTCGCTGTTGACCCTGCCGATGGTGCTGCCACCGACGGTGCTGGGGTACTACCTGCTGGTGCTGATCGGTCGCAACGGCCCGATCGGCGCGTGGCTGCAGTCGTGGTTCGGCATCAACCTGGTGTTCACCTGGCAGGCCGCGGTGATCGCGGCGGCGGTGGCTTCGCTGCCGCTGGTGTTCAAGCCGGCACGCGCGGCGTTCGAGGAAGTGGACGGACAGCTGGAGCAGGCCGCGCGGACGCTGGGTGTGTCCGAAGCGGCGGTGTTCTTCCGCGTCACGCTGCCGCTGGCCTGGCGCGGCATTCTTGCCGGCCTGTTGCTGGCGTTTGCACGCGCGATGGGCGAATTCGGCGCGACGTTGATGGTGGCCGGCAGCATTCCGGGCCGGACGCAGACGTTGTCGATCGCCATCTACGAGGCGGTGCAGGCCGGTCAGGACGGCAAGGCCAATGCGCTGGTGATCCTGACCTCGGTGGTGTGCATCGTGATCCTGTTGCTGGCTGCGCGGTTGGTGGGCGGACGTCGCCGGGAGCTGCGTGATGTGGCTTGACCTGCAGGTGCAGCGTCGCCTGCAGGCGGCCGGCCAGGATTTCGTGTTGGACGTATCGCTGCAGTGCACGCAGCGGCAGGTGGTGCTGTTCGGACCCTCCGGCGCCGGCAAGAGCCTGACCCTGAAGGCGGTGGCCGGACTGCTGCGACCAGGCCAGGGCCATGTGCGCCTGCAGGGGCAGACCCTGTTCGATACGGCCACCGGCGTGGACCTGCCACCGCAGCGCCGTCGGCTGGGCTACGTGTTCCAGGATTACGCGTTGTTCCCGCACCTAAGCGTGCGCCAGAACGTGGCGTTCGGGCTGCAGAAGGGATGGCTGAATCCGCGGATCGGCCAGCGCTTCGACGCGGTGGAACAGTGGTTGCACGCCTTCCGCATCGACACGGTGGGCGATCTGCTGCCATCACAGATTTCCGGCGGACAGCGCCAGCGTACCGCGCTGGCGCGCGCGCTGGTGACACAGCCGCAGGCGCTGCTGCTGGATGAACCGTTTTCCGCGCTGGACCACGACCTGCGCCAGCACCTGCGCCAGGAGCTGGAGACCGTGCTGGACAAGACCGGCATTCCGCTGCTGTTGATCAGCCATGACCCGCAGGATGTGGCCATGTTCGGCCAGCAGGTGGCGCGCGTGGTGGACGGCCGCATTGTCGACAATTGACCCGTGATGGACGCGCCGGCGATGGTTGGGCACATCTGATGGTAGTGCCGGCCGCTGGCCGGCAACCACGGAATCCTGAGCAGCCGGCCAGCGGCCGGCTCTACCGGTTCAAGGTCCGTGCGGTCCGGTGGTCATGGATCAGTACAGCTCACAGTGCGTGCGGCCTTCATTGCGCAGCGTGTCCCAGTGCCCTTCGCCGCCGATGGCATCGATGGCCTCGCGCACCGCGCTTTCCAGGTGGCGCTTGTTGCCGCACAGGTACAGATGCCCACCGCGGGCCAGCACATCGCGCACTTCATCGCCGCGCTGCTGCAGCACATGCTGCACATAGATCTTTTCGGCGCCATCGCGCGAGAACGCGGTATGCAGGCCGGCCAGCACGCCACGCGTGCGCCAGTCCAGCAGCTGGTCACGGTACAGGTAGTCGTGCTGGCGGTGCTTCTCGCCAAACACCAGGTGCACCTCGCGTTCGCAGGCGTTGGCCTGCAGTTCCTGCAGCAGGCCCATCAAGGGTGCGATGCCGGTACCGGTACCGACCAGCAGCAGCGGTGCCTCGCCGGTATCGGGCAGGTGGAAGCCGGGGTTGGAGCGGCAGTACACACGGGCATGGTCGCCGCCATGCAGGAGGCTGCCGGTGGCAGTACCGAAGCGTTCGCGGCCGCGCAGGGTGTAGCGCACTTCGCGCAGGCACAGGCTCAGCTGGTCGTCGCACGGGTGCGAGGCGATCGAATAGGCGCGCGGCAGCCGCGGTGACAGCAGTTCGCGCAGCCGGGCAAGCGGCACGCTGTCCGGCGTGGCGTGGTCCTGCAGCACGTCCAGCAGGTCCAGGCCGTGCAGGTAGGCGTCCAGCTCGCGCTTCTGGCTGACCTTCAGCAGGCCCTTCAGTGCCTCACTACCGCCCAGCCGGGCCAGTTCGCGCAGCACGCCCTTGCTCAGCAGGCGCAGCTCGCGGTCGTGCAGGGCGGCCACGGCGGCGGTGTCGCCGTACCAGGTGGCCAACGCCTGCAGCAGGGCAGGATCGTTCTCGGGTACTACGTGCAGGGTGTCGCCCGCGCGATAGGCCATGCCACTGCCGGCAGTGTCCAGTTGCAGGTGCCACGCGGCCGGGTCGCTGCTGTTCAAGCGGCGGCGTTCGAGGATGCGCGCGGCAAAGGCATTGTCTTCGCCATAGGCGGTGACCTGCAGGTGCAGGTGCTGGCCAGCGCTGAGGTCACCCTCCAGCACCTGGCCCAGCACCGGCTGCCATTGCTGGAAGAACTGCTCGTAGCCCAGATCGGCGTCCACCCGATGCAGCAGCGGCTGGGCCTGGCGCTCGCTCAATGCAGCATCCAGCGCCTTGGTGAAGCCGCAGAAGCTGGGGTAGCCGGTGTCACCAAGGCCGAACACCGCATAGCGCAGGCCGCGCAGCGTCGGGGTCTGGCGCAGTGTTTCGAAGAACTGCTCGCCATTGGCCGGCGGTTCGCCATCGCCGAACGAGCTGGAGATTGCCAGCAGCACATCGCCGTGGCCGAGACTGGCCACGTCGATGTCGTTGAACGGGAGTACCTGCGGCCCGTGCAGCTGCAGGCCCGCGCCCAGGCGCTGGGCCAGGGCGCGGGCGTTGCCCGACTCGGACGCAAAACCCACCAGCAGGCGGCTGAAGGGCGTACTGGTCGGGAGAGCGTTCACGCGGCCTCGTAGAAGTCGTCGAACTTTTCCTTGCTGAACTCGACCAGGTCGTAGTTCTGCATCAGGTCGTTCACCACGCGGCGGATGCTGATGTACGAGGTGATGTTGCCGTCGGCGTCGAACAGCGGCTGCACGGTGGTGTCGACCACGTAGAGCACGCCGCCTTTGCCAAGGTTGGGCACGATGCCGGTCCAGGTCTTGCCGGCCTTGATGGTGTCCCACATGTCCTTGTAGACGGCCTTGGGCACGTCCGGGTGGCGCACGATGCTGTGCGGCTGGCCGATCAGTTCCTCGCGGGCGAAGCCGGTGAGCGTGCAGAACAGGTCATTGGCGTAGGTGATGTTGCCCTGCAGGTCGGTGGTGGAGATCACCATGACGTTCTGCATGGCGTTCAGCAGCTGGGCGTTGTCGGGGGTGTAGCTCATCGCAGGGTCCTTGTGGATGCCGGCAGTGCCGGCGTGTTCGGGTCCTGCATAGAAATACGCCCGCGCGGCGGCGGGCGGTTTGACATTGGTCAAGCGCGTCGCTCGATGGCCTGCGACCGGGTGTCGCAGGAAGAATCTCTGTAGAGCCGAGCCCATGCTCGGCTCACGCGGCAAACGGGATTGCCGGCAGCCGGGCGCGGGCTCGGCTCTACAGGAGAGACACGGGCAGGAGGCGGGCGCCTGTCATGTGTACTGAGCTCATGACGCCTTGTCACAAAGAAATCGCCATGGCTTCACGGTTGATTGATCGCATGGAGGGCTATTGTCGTACTGAGCCTCTCGCTGACGTCCCCCACGTCCTGCGTCGACTTCCTTCCCAGCACAAGCGCCCGTCCGGGCGCCGCTGGCGTCTGTCTGCCTGAAGCATCCGAGATCATCCCCATGGCCCGCGCCGCCCAGTCCGCTTCACCCGTTGCGATCTCTCCGCTCACGCCCGTGCCGATCGGCACTCGCCGCGGCCACTCGCAACCGTTGGATCTCCCAGAACTGGTGCAGCGCGTGCTGTTCGTCGCCACCGAGATGGCCGACTTCATCAAGGCCGGCGGACTGGGCGATGTGGCCGCGGCGTTGCCGCGTGCGGTGCGCGGTGCATGTGATTCGCGCGTGCTGCTGCCCGGCTACCCGGAGGTTCTGCAGCGCCTGCCACAGCTGCGACCGGTGGGGCAGGTCAGCGCCCGAGCCGGGTTGCCCGCGTGCACGATCGGCATGGCGGTGCAGGCCGACGGCCTTCCTATCTACGTGCTGCTGTCGCCTGGGCTGTACGAGCGCGAGGGCTCGCCCTACGTGGATGGGCAGGGACAGGAGTGGAAAGACAACGCGGTCCGCTTCGCCACGCTTTCGCATGCGGCTGCGGAGATTGCGGCCGGGCGCGCCGGGCTGGACTGGGCGCCGCAGCTGCTGCACCTGAATGACTGGCCGGTGGCCATGGCTGCCGCCTACGTACGTTGGGACCGGACAGCCGTGCCGACCCTGCTGACCATCCACAACCTGGCCTATCAGGGGCTGTTCCCCTACGCGCTTGCGCCGGTGCTGGGCGTGCCGGCCGAACACCTGGATGAACTGCACTTCCACGGGCAGATGTCGTTCCTGCAGGGCGGCATCACCAATGCCACGCGGCTGAACACGGTCAGCCTGCGCTACGCGCAGCAGATCACCGCCCCGGATGACGGCTGCGGGCTGCATGACCTGTTGGCGCGCCGGGCGGCCGGCGGACACCTGAGTGGCATCGTCAACGGCATCGACGCCAGCTGGGATCCACGCCGCGACATCCACCTCAAGGCCCATTTCGGCATCGGCGAATGGACCGGGCGCGCCACCAACGCGCATGCGGTGCGCAAGGCGTTCGGGCTGGCGCCGTCGACCGGCCCGCTGTTCGCGGTGGTCTCCCGCCTGGTGCACCAGAAAGGCCTGGACATCACCTGCGACGTGGCACCGCAGATCGTGGCGGCCGGCGGCCAGCTGGTCATCATCGGCGGCGGCGAGCCGCAGGTGGAAGCGCAGGTGCAGGCGCTGGCCCGGCGCTACCCCGGACGGGTGGGCGCATTCATCGGCTTCGAAGAGGCGCTGGCCCGCCAGATGTTTGCCGGCGCCGACTTCCTGCTGATGCCTTCACGCTTCGAACCCTGCGGGCTGAGCCAGATGTACGCGCAGCGCTTCGGCTGCCTGCCCATCGCACACGCGACCGGCGGGCTGGTGGATACCGTCGAGGATGGCGTGACCGGATTCCTGTTCCACGGCGCCAATGCCGATGGCCTGCGCCGCTGCGTGGAACGGGCGATGCGCACCTTCCGCCTGCCCGGCCTGCTGCAGGCCATGCGCCGCGCCGCCATGCTGCGGCCGGGTGGCTGGGATGCGGCCGGTCGCGCGTATCTGGCCCTGTACCAGCAGACCTGCCAGGTGGCCGCATGAGCCACGACAGCCTCCATCTGGCCGCCCTGGAGGATGAAGCGATCACGGAGACGGGATTGGATCAGCGTATCGCCCCGGCGCTGCAGGACCTCGTCCACGCGCGCCCGGCCGATGCATTCGCCTGGCTGGGCCCGCATCGCCAGCCAGAAGGCGGACGCCAGCTGCGCGTGCTGGTGCCGCATGCGCAGCGCGTCGAGGTGATTGCAGACGATGGGCGGCGCTGGAACCTGTCCCCTGGCCCGTTGCCCGGCCTGTTCGAGGGCGCGGCCGGTGACGCGGCGATACCGCTGCTTGCCCTGCATTTCGAACAGGGCGTGGAGCAGGTGCACGATGCCTATGCGTTCGGTCCACTGTTGGACGAAGCCCTGCTGCAGCGGTTCCATGCCGGTGATGCCGATGCGGCGCGGCAGCTGGGTGCGGTGCCGATGCAGGTGCAGGGCATTGCGGGCGTGCGCTTCGCGGTGTGGGCGCCCAATGCCCAGCGGGTCGCCGTGGTTGGCGATTTCAACGGGTGGGACGGCCGGCGCCATCCGATGCGGCTGCGTCACACCGCCGGCGTGTGGGAGCTGTTCCTGCCGGGCGTGCAGGCCGGTGCCCGCTACAAATTCCGCATCGTCGGCGCCGACGGCCGGGTGATGCCCGACAAGTTCGATCCGATGGCGCGCTGGGCCGAGCTGCCACCGGCGACCGCATCGCGGGTGCCTTCGGCTGGGCAAATGGAGTGGCACGATGATGCTTGGTTGGCGGCCCGCCGCCTGGCCGGAACCTGCGCGCCGCTGTCGATCTACGAAGTGCATGCGGGTTCCTGGCAGCGCAGCGACGATGGTGCGCCGCTGGACTGGGATGCCCTGGCCGACCGGTTGATTCCGTACGTGGCCGGTCTTGGCTTCACCCATATCGAGCTGTTGCCGGTGAGCGAGCATCCCTTCGGCGGTTCCTGGGGCTATCAGCCGCTGGGGATCTACGCGCCGACCGCACGCCATGGCACGCCACAGGCCTTCGCACGCTTCGTGGACCGCTGTCACCAGGCCGGCGTGGGAGTGATCGTGGACTGGGTGAGCGCGCACTTCCCCAACGATGCGCATGGCCTGGCCGGGTTCGATGGCACCGCGCTGTACGAGCATGCCGACCCGCGCGAAGGGGTGCACGCCGACTGGGACACGCTGATCTACAACTACGGCCGCAACGAAGTGGCCGCCTACCTGATCGGCAGTGCGTTGGAGTGGGTGGAGCGCTTCCATGTCGACGGTCTGCGCGTGGACGCCGTAGCGTCGATGCTGTACCGGGATTACAGCCGTGCCGAGGGGGAGTGGGTACCCAACGAGCAGGGCGGGCGCGAGAACCTGCAGGCGGTCGCTTTCCTGCGGCGGATGAACCAGACGCTGCGGGAGCGCTTCCCGGACGTGCTGGTGATCGCCGAGGAATCCACCGCGTGGCCGGGGGTGACCGCGCCGGTGGAGGAGGGCGGGCTTGGCTTCACCCACAAGTGGAACATGGGCTGGATGCACGACACCCTGCAGTACCTGGGGCGCGATCCGGTCCATCGTTCGCATCACCACAGCCAGATCAGCTTCGGCCTGGTCTACGCCTTCTCCGAACGGTTCGTGCTGCCGCTGTCCCACGACGAGGTGGTGCATGGCAAGGGCGCGCTGCTGGCCAAGATGGCGGGCGAGCCGGCACAGCGGCTGGCCCAGCTGCGCGCGTATTACGGCTTCATGTGGGCGCACCCGGGCAGCAAACTGCTGTTCATGGGCGGCGAGTTCGGCCAGGGCCATGAGTGGTCGCACGATGCGGCACTGGACTGGGCACGGGCGGCCAGCAACGAGGGCCAGGGCCTGTCGCGCCTGGTGGGCGACCTCAATAACGTGCTCCGCGCCGAACCTGCGTTGCATCGCGACGAACGCGACGAACGCGGCTTCGACTGGAGCGTGGCGGACGACAGTCGCAACAGCGTCTACGCCTTCATCCGCCGGGATCCTGCCGGCAGCGGCCGCACCCTGCTGGTGGTGAGCAACTTCACCCCGCTGCGTCGCGACGGCTACCGGGTCGGGGTGCCGCAACCGGGGCGCTGGAGCGAACGGCTCAACACCGACAGCGCGTACTACGGTGGCGGCAATGCGGGAAACCTCGGCGCAGTGCATACCGAGCCGAGGCCGATGCACGGCCACGCGCAGTCGCTGCGGCTCACGCTGCCGCCGCTGTCCACGCTCTACCTGCAGGTTGATGCATGACGACAATGGCGCCGCGCCTGGGCGCATGGCCGGTGGCCGGTGACGAGGTGGAGTTCCGGGTGTGGGCGCCGGACGCAGTCGCGATGGCGCTGTGCCTGCACGGCACCCAGCGGCCGATGCAACGCGAGCCGGACGGCTGCCACTGGCTGCGAACGCCGGCATCGCATGGCGACCGCTACCGGTTCCGCCTGCCTTCTGGCCAGGACGTGCCCGACCCGGCCTCGCGCTGGCAGCCGGACGGCATCGACGGCGACAGCGCGGTGGTGCTGGATACCGACGCGACGGGGCCTGCCTGGCAGGGGCATGCCTGGCAGGACCTGGTGATCTATGAGGTGCATATCGAGGCCGGGGGCGGCTTCGCGGCGTTGACCGCGCAACTGCCGATGCTGGCCGCGCTGGGCATCACCGCCATTGAACTGATGCCGGTCGCGCAGTTTCCCGGGCAGCGCAACTGGGGCTACGACGGCGTGTTCCCGTATGCGCCGGCCCATGCCTACGGCGGGCCGGCAGCGCTGAGGGCCTTCATCGAGGCGGCGCACGATGCAGGGCTGTCGGTGCTGCTGGATGTGGTCTACAACCACTTCGGACCACAGGGCAACCACCTGCGCGACTACGCGCGCGGGTTCTTCCGTGACGACCGCAGCACGCCGTGGGGCGAGGCCATCGACTTCTGCCAGCCCTGGGTGCGGCGCTTTTTCATCGACAACGCGCTGATGTGGTTGCGCGACTACGGCTTCGATGGCCTGCGCCTGGACGCGGTGCACGCCATTGACGATGACCGTTTCCTGCAGCAGCTGGCCGATGAGGTACGTGCGGTGGCCCCGCACGCGCACCTGGTGCTGGAGAACGAACGCAACCAGGCGCGGTGGCTGCGCGGCGCCTACCAGGGACAGTGGAACGATGACTTTCACAATGCGCTGCACGTGATGCTGACCGGCGAGCAGGAGGGCTATTACGCGGGCTATGCCGGTCGCGCCGAAGCACTGCTGGCGCGCTGCCTGGCCGAAGGATTCGCCTGGCAGGGTGAACCGGACCTGCGCGGCGATCCCCGCGGCGAACCCAGCGCCGACCTGTCGCCCGCGCGTTTTGTGGTATTCGCGCAGAACCATGACCAGGTGGGCAACCGCGCTTTCGGCGAGCGCCTGTCGATGCTGACCGATCCTGCGCCGCTGCGCGCGGCGCTGGCGCTGACCCTGCTGACGCCGATGATCCCGCTGCTGTTCATGGGCGAGCCGTGGCAGGCGCAATCGCCGTTCCTGTTCTTCACCGACTACGCGCCGCCGCTGGACGAGGCGGTGCGCGAAGGGCGTCGACGTGAGTTCGCTGGTTTCAGCGCCTTTGCCGAGGCCGCCGCACGCGCGCGTATTCCGGACCCGAACGATGCGGCGACCCTGCAGGCGTCGTACACGCCGCCGCCCGGCGATGATCCCTGGTCGCAGCACTGGCTGCGCTGCACGGGTGAGTTCCTCGGCCTGCGCAGGCGCTATCTGCAGCCGGGCCTGCTGCAGGCGCGGTCGCTGGGCGCGCGCGTGCTGGGCCAAGGCGCGGTGCAGGCGGGCTGGCAGTTGCCATCGGGCCAATGGTGGATCGCGATCAACGTGGGCCCTGTGCCGGTGGCGCATGCGGTGCCGGCCGGCGAGTGCGTCGTGGGGCCGGACGCTGCCGGGATGCTGCCGGCAGGCGGCGGCGTGCTGGCCTGCTGGGTCGCCGCATGAATACGGATGCAGCGGTGCGGGAGACGGCCCGCCGTGCGGGCCTGCTGGTCCGCTGGACCGACGTGGCCGGTGCCGCGCGCGAGGTCGCGCCGGACGTGCTGCGCGCCGTGCTGGAGGGGCTGCAGTGCGAGGCGGTGCCCGAGCACGCTGGCCTGCGCACGGCCTGCTGCGGACAGCTGCTGGTGATGCCGGAGGCAGCCGGCGCAGCGTGCTGGGTGGATGCGCAGGGCGCAGCGTTGCCCGCCCGTGCCGATGCGCAGGGCCGCTGGCGCGTGCCGGACCAGCCGGGTTACTGGCAGTGGCGCCGGGGCGACCAGCAACAGGCGGTTGCGGTGGCGCCACAGCGTGCCTGGTGGCCGCGGGGCACGCTGCGCGGCTGGGGCCTGTCGGCGCAGGTCTACAGCCTGCGCGCACCCGGTGATGCCGGCATCGGTGACAGTGCCGGCTGTGCACGATGGAGCGAGCTGCTGCACCGACACGGCGGCGACGCACTGGCGTTGAGCCCGCTGCACGCGGGCATGCCACCGGGCCCAGGCTACAGCCCCTATTCGCCCAGCGACCGGCGCTGGCTCGACCCGCTGCAGGTCTCCCTGCCGCAGGTATTGCCCGATGCCGCCAACAGCGTGCTGGGCGGGGACGAGGCGCTGGCGGCGGCGGTGGAAGCGGGGACTGCCGCACGTCGCATCGACTGGCCGCACTCGGCGGCAGTGAAGTGGCGCTGGATACGGCAGGTTCGCCAATGGGTTGCAGCGCAGGCACCGTCGCAGCACGCGCAGATCGAAACCTGGCGTGCCATGCAGGGCGATCCGCTGCGGCACTATTGCCAGCATGCCGCCGACCGGTTCACCGGCAGCGCGGACGACCATGCGTTTGCGCAGTGGTTGGCACAGCAGGGCTGGGCGCAGGTACACGCCACGCTGCGCGACGAGGGCGCTTCGATCGGGTTGATTGCCGACCTGGCCGTGGGCTGCGCGCCGCAGGGCGTGGAGGCACGCACCGGGGGTGCTGATCTGCTGCAGGGACTTGAGCTGGGGGCGCCGCCGGACGCGTTCAATCCGCTCGGCCAGGCCTGGGGCATCACCAGCTGGTCACCGATGGCGTTGCAGCGCGAGGGCTTCGCACCCTACCTTCGCGTGCTGCGCGCCGTGATGGCCGGCCGCGGAGGCCTGCGCATCGATCACATCCTGGGCCTGCTGCGGCTGTGGGTGTTGCCCCGTGGCGCGGGCGCCGGGCAGGGCGTGTACCTGCGCTATCCGTTCGATGATCTGATCAACCTGCTGGTGCTGGAGTCCTGGCGGCATCGCTGCGTGCTGATCGGCGAAGACCTGGGCGTGGTTCCGCCGGGCATGCGCCAGCGGCTGGCAGCCCGGGGCATTCTGGGCATCGAGGTGCTGCCGTTTGCCCGCAACGGCGCGCGCTTCCTGCCGGCGCCGCAGTGGCGCCGCGATGCAGTGGCCATGCCCTCCACCCATGACCTGCCACCGCTGGCCGGCTGGCTGCGCGGGCGTGACCTGCGCTGGCGTGCACGCCTGGGTGAGCTGGCGGATCTGCCAGCGGCACTGCGCGCGCGCGCCAGCGACGCGCAGGCACTGTCTGCGGTGGTTGGCGGCGAGGGCGCGCCGCTGGACGCCAGGGCGTTGTCTCTGGTCGCCCACGCGGCGTCCCGGCTGGCGTTGCTGCCGCTGGAAGACGCGCTGGGCGGTCGCGCACAGGTGAACCTGCCAGGCACCGTCGACGGCCATCCCAACTGGCGCCGCCGCCTGCCGCCGACGTGGGATGCTGACGCGGCCGATGCGCGCGTGGCGCGCCTGAGTGCCACGCGCCGCAGGACCGGGCAATGACGGGGTTGCGTGCCACCGCGCGCCTGCAGCTGCACGCAGGCTTCGACCTCGGAGCGGCTGCCGCGCAGGTGCCGTACTACGCCGCGCTGGGCGTCAGCCACCTTTACCTGTCACCGATCGCTGCGGCGGTGCCCGGGTCGACGCATGGCTACGATGGCGTCGACCCGGCTCGCATCAATCCGGAACTGGGCGGTGAAGCGGGCTTCCTGCAGCTGGCGGAAGTGACGCGCGCGCACGGCATGGGCCTGATCCTGGACATCGTGCCCAACCATCTGGCGGCGTCCCCGCACAGCCAGTGGTGGAGCGATGTGCTGATGCACGGGCCTCGAAGCCCGCACGCAGCTTGGTTTGACATCGAGTGGGAGGCGCCGGGCTGCGAGGGCCGGCTCTGGCTGCCGGTACTGGACCGGCCGTTGCACGACGCGGTACGCGACGGCGTGGTGCGCGTGGTGGTGGACAACGCGCGGCCCGTGCTGCGCCACCATGGCCTGGCATTGCCGTTGTCGCCGCGCAGCCATCCGCTGGAACCCGCGCAGTGGCCGGCGTGGGCCGAACGCTGCAACCGCAGCGTTGAACGGTTGCACACGCTGCTGCAGCGGCAGCACTACCGTCTGGCCTGGTGGCGCACGGCCGGCGATCAGGTCAACTACCGGCGCTTTTTCGATATCAACGAACTGGCCGCGCTGCGGGTGGAGCGCGAGGATGTGTTCGAGGCAGTGCATGCGCTGCCGCTGCGGCTGGTACGCGAGGGATGGGTGGACGGCCTGCGCATCGACCACGTGGATGGCCTGGCCTCCCCGGGCGCGTACCTGCAGCGCCTGCGTCAATCGCTCGACGCCGCCTGCGCGGCCGGCGGTCGTGACCCGCAGGCCGTCAGCCTGCATGTGGAGAAGATACTGGCCGAGGGCGAGCAGCTGCCCGACGACTGGGCCTGCGACGGCACCACCGGCTATGACTTCATGGACCAGGCCGGTGCCTGGTTGCACGATCCGGCGGCTGCACCCGCGCTCTCGCGCACGTGGCAGGCGCTGGGCGGTGACCCGCGCAGCTTCGACCGGATCCAGCAGGACGCCCGCGCCATGTTGCTGCGCCAGGGCCTTCATGCCGACTTCCAGCGGCTGCTGCGCAGCGCGCAGCAGGTCCTGCAGCCGCGGCTGGCCGAAGCCGATATCGGAGTGGCTGCGCTGGCCCGCGCATTGGCTTCCGTGCTGGGGCATTACCGCACCTACCGGCCCTATTCGCTGCAGGGGGCGGGTGAACGAAAGGCGCTGGCGGACGCTGCCGCCGCAGCGCGCCTGGCACTGGACGGTGCCGCACGCGCGGCGCTGGACCTGTTGCTGGCAGCGCTTGCCGGCGAGGCGCAGGCCGAGCGCGTGCTGCGTGCGCGTTTCGGTCAACTGGCCGCGCCGTTGAATGCCAAGTCGGTGGAAGACACCGGGTTCTATCGCTATTTCAGGCTGCTCTCGCGCAACGACGTCGGCAGTGATCCGCAGCGGCTGGGCATGGAGGGGCGCGCGCTGCTGGAACACGCCACTGCGCGCCTGCGTCGCCATCCCAGGGCGTTGCTTGCGCTTGCGACCCACGATCACAAGCGCGGCGCCGACAGCCGGGCACGGCTGGCGGTTCTCAGTACCTGCACGTTCGAATGGCGGGACGCTGTGCGGCGCTGGAACCGGATGTCGACCCGCGCCGGCGCGCCGATGCCGTTGCCGGGTGCCGAGGCCTACGCACTGTGGCAGGCGCTCGTGGTCGCATGGCCGATGCACGGTGCCCCTGGCGCCGACTTCGCCTCGAGGATGGTGCAATGGCTGACCAAGGCATTGCGCGAGGGCAAGCGGGTCAGCAGCTGGTCAGACCCGGATGTGGCCGTGGAGGAGGCCGCCGCGCAGTGGCTGCACGCGCTGCTGGACGCAGCGCCCTTGCAGCCGGTGCGCGAGGCGCTGGCGACGTTCGTGGCGCGCATCGCGCCGGCCGGCGCCTGCAACGGCCTGGCGCAGCTGTGCCTGCAGCACTGCCTGCCCGGCGTGCCCGACCTCTACCAGGGCGGCGAAGGCTGGGACCTGAGCCTGGTGGACCCGGACAACCGGCGTGCCGTGGACTATCCAGCGCGGCAGGCGTGGCTGCGCGATACGCGCGGGTGGCCCGCGCTGCTGGAAGACTGGCGGGACGGTGGCATCAAGGCATTCCTGCTGCGGCAATTGCTGGAGTGCCGCCGCAGGCACCCGCACCTGTTCCTGCATGGCCAGTTGCAGCCGCTGTCCGCGCCTGCGCGCTCGCCGTGGCTGGCGTTCACGCGCAGGCATCAGGCGCAGGTGCTGCTGGTGATCGTGCGGCGGGGTTCGCCCGCCGCCGTGCCTGGGCCCAGCCTGCACGCCGCGCACGACGTCGGCACCGGCGCAGCACTGCACGGTGTGCCGACAGGCCCCATGCGCAACCTCCTGGACGGGCGCATCGAACATTTCAACGCAACCGCGGACGTGGGCAGGCTTCTGGCTGGCAGCCCGCTGGCGATATGGATCAACGAGGAGACAGGTAGGGATGGACAGCAGGGAACGACGGCAGCGGATTGAGGCATTGGCCCACCAGATCTGGGAAGCGGAGGGGCGCCCGGACGATCAGCAGCAGCGGCACTGGCACATGGCCGAGCGCCTGGTGGAGGCCGAGATTGCCGTGGCGCGCGGCGAGGAGGGCACCGATGGCCAGCCGTAAGTGGACGCAGACCTCGCGCGTGCGCGAAGGCCGGCCGTTCCCGCTGGGCGCGACGTGGGACGGGCTGGGCGTGAACTTTGCGCTGTACTCGCGGCATGCCACCCGGGTGGAGCTGTGCCTGTTCGATGCGCGCAACCGGGAAGTCGAGCGCATCGTCCTGCCTGAGTACACCAACGAGATCTGGCACGGCTACCTGCCGGACGTGCGGCCCGGGCAACGCTATGGCTATCGGGTGCACGGCCCGTATGCGCCGGAGGAGGGGCATCGCTTCAATCCCAACAAACTGTTGCTGGACCCCTACGCCAAGCAGATCGTCGGCGAGCTGAAGTGGGCGCCGCACCTGTTCGGCTACACCCTGGGCCACCGCGATGGCGATCTCAGTTTCGACCGCCGCGACAGCGCCAGCTACATGCCACGCTGCGCGGTGATCGATCCGGCCTTCAGCTGGGGTGTCGAACGTGCACCCGCAACGCCCTGGGACCGGACCGTGATCTACGAAGCGCACGTGCGCGGACTGACCATGCAGCACCCCGGTGTTCCGCAGGCCGAGCGCGGCACCTTCTCTGCCCTGCGCCACGACGCGGTGGTCGACCACCTCAGCCATCTGGGGGTGACCGCCATCGAGCTGCTGCCGGTGCATGCCTACGTGGATGACCAGCAGCTGCTCGAGCGCGGGCTGCGCAACTACTGGGGGTACAACACCATCGGCTTCTTCGCGCCGCAGCCACGCTACCTGTCGCTGGGCACCGTGGCCGAGTTCAAGCAGATGGTCGCGCGGCTGCACAGTGCCGGCATCGAAGTGATCCTGGACGTGGTCTACAACCACACCGCCGAAGGCAATGAGCTGGGCCCTACGCTGTCCTTCAAGGGCATCGACAATGCCAGCTACTACCGCCTGGCCGATGATCGCCGCTATTACATCAACGATACCGGCACCGGCAACACGTTCGACCTGACCAATGCCGGCGCGCTGCGCATGGTGATGGACTCGCTGCGCTACTGGGTGACCGAGATGCGGGTGGATGGGTTCCGTTTCGACCTGGCCACCATCCTTGGCCGCGAGCGGCATGGCTTCGATGCCTCGGGCAGTTTCCTTGATGCGGTACGCCAGGACCCGGTCCTGAGCCAGGTGAAGCTGATTGCCGAGCCATGGGACATCGGCCCGGGCGGCTATCAACTGGGCCAGTTCCCGCCGGGCTGGGCGGAATGGAACGACCGCTTCCGCGATACGGTGCGCGCGCTCTGGCGCGGCGATGGCGGCCAGTTGCCGGAATTCGCCACGCGCTTCACCGGCTCGGCCGACCTGTTCGAACATCATGGCAGGCGGCCCTCGGCCAGCATCAACCTGGTGACGGCGCACGATGGGTTCACCCTGCACGATCTGGTGAGCTACAACGATCGCCACAACGAGGCCAACGGCGAAGACAACCGCGATGGCCACTCGCACAACCTCTCCAGCAACCACGGTGTGGAGGGCGACACCGATGATGCGGCGATCCTCTCGTTGCGTGCGCGGCAGATGCGCAACCTGCTGGCCACGCTGCTGCTCGCGCAGGGCACGCCGATGCTGCTGGCCGGCGATGAGTTCGGCCATTCGCAGCAGGGCAACAACAACGCCTACTGCCAGGACAACCCGCTGAGCTGGATCGACTGGGAGCGTGCGGCATCGCCGGCTGCACAGGCGCAGGTGGCGTTCGTACGCCGGGCGCTGTCGCTGCGCCGACGCTATGGCCTGCTGCGCAGGAACCGGTTCCTGCGTGGCGAATACGATGAAGCGCTAGGCCTGCGCGATATCGACTGGCGGCATCCTGACGGCCGCAGCATGGAGGAAGCGGACTGGCATGACGCAGGGCTGCGTGCGCTGCTGATCGTGCTGGACGGCCGCAGCCCGGACAGCGGCCTGCGCGAGCCCGGGCGGCATGTCAGCCTGGCCCTGCTGTTGAACGCCGGAGACCAGCCGCAGCGGTTCAGTGTGTCGGATGAAGCCTTGTCGTTCCGGCGCGTACTGCTGCAGACCGACGAAACGCCGTTGGAGCCGGATGAAGCAGGTGCCTGGACCCTGCCGCCGCGCAGCCTGTGCCTGCTGGCGGCCAGCAGCAGCGCGTGATTGCACTGCTGCGCCACTACGGACCGCCGGGCATTGCCCGGCGGTCCGGTAGCTACCCCATCAGATAGCGCAACACACCCGCAGAGACCACGCCGATCAGCACCGTCGGCAGCATCGACAGCCGCGTGGCGGCCAGCAGGGTGATCGCCAACGCGGCCAGGTCGGCGGGCTTGTCGGCGACGAAATCCGGAGCGATCACCGAGATCAGCACGCAGCCCGGGGCGGCTTCCATCACCGTCACCGCGCGCTTGCCCAGCGTGCGGTTGCGCAGCGCGAGGAAGCCGACGATGCGGGTGAGGTAGGTGGCGGCGGCCATCAGCACGATGGTCAGCACCGAGGACCAGTGGATCAGGCCGTTGAAGATCATGCTGCGTCCTCCGCCAGCAGCCAGGCGGCGGCCAGGCCGGCCAATGCGCCGCTGGCCACGTACCACGCACCCGGGATCAGCAGATAGGTGCCGGCGGCCACGACCAGGCTGACCAGCCACGGGCGCGCGGCCTTCATGCCCTGCCACATGCCGCGCAGCAGCACCAGGAACACGGCGGGGAAGGCCATGTCGAAGCCGTAGGCGTGGATGTCGCCCAGCAGCGGCCCGACGATCGCACCCAGCGCGGTGCAGGCCACCCAGACGGTGTAGAGGCCCGCGGAGACGCCCAGGTAATAGGCCAGGCTGAAGCCGAGCGCACGGCGGCGCGCATCGGCCACGCCCATCGCCCAGCTTTCGTCACACATGAAGAACAACGCCGGCAGCACCCGGCGGCGCGGCAGGTGCTGCAGCAGTGGGGCCAGGCTGGCGCCCATCAGCAGATGGCGGCTGTTGACCAGTGCGGTGATCGCCACGATCAGTGCGATGTGCGGTGGCGAGGTCCACAGTTCGACGGCGGCGAACTCCGAGCCGCCAGCGAAGTTGAGGCCCGTCATCAGTGGCACTTCCAGTGCGCTCAGGCCTTTCTGGGCGGCCTGCGCGCCGAGCACCAGGGCGAAGGGAATGAAACCGATCATCACCGGCACGGCGGCGCGCAGGCCGCGCAGGAATTCGGCGCGCGGCGCGGTATCGCAGGTGTCGGGCAGGGGGAGGGTGGTACGGGCGTCCATGGAACGGCACAACGAGGTGGGGGTGGCCCATGCTAGCGGTCCGATCACGAAATCGGGTTGCGTTGATGCCACTGGATTCTGGATGATTGATATTTCATGCGGCCAAAAGTGACAAGGGCGAAATCCCATGCAGTATCAGCTCGACAACCTCGATCGGCGTATCCTCGACGCCCTGCAGCGCGACGGCCGCCTGCAGAACCTGGAGCTGGCTCGCCAGGTCGGGCTGTCGCCGTCGGCCTGCCTGCGCCGGGTGCGTCTGCTGGAGGAGGGCGGCTACATCGACCGCTATGTGGCCTTGTTGAACGAGGCCAAGGTGGGCCGTGGTTTCACGGTGTTCGTGCGGGTGTGGCTGCGCGGGCAGGACGAGGACACCACCAATTACTTCATCAACAGCATCAAGTCGTTCCCGGAAGTGCTTGAATGCCATCTGATGGCCGGTGACTGCGATTTCCTGCTGCGGGTGGCGGTGGCCGACCTTGATGCCTACCGGCAGTTCCAGATGCAGCACCTGAACCGGATCGCCGGGGTGCAGAACACCAAGACCGAGATTCCGATGCAGCGGATCAAGCAGACGACCCAGCTGCCGCTGTGAAGGGCGGGGGTTTGCGGCCGGGTTGCACCCGGCGCCCGCGGGTAGTGCCGGCCGCTGGCCGGCAACCCCAGAAGCAATAGCCGAAGCAACAGCGTGCATTCCGTTGGATGGCGGGGTGGGTCCGGTTGCAGGGGACGCCGTAAACCCTTCCATGGGGGCTTGGCCGCGGCATCCATGCCGCGGACACCCCTGCAACCAGACCCACCCCGCCTTCGACAGTTCCCCGCAATCTGCCGGAACGGCATGAACTGCTCCTGGTGGGTGTCGACCTTGGTCGACACGTCTGGGTCGGCACGGGGTCGGATCCCGTTGCTGCGCAACGGGCTCTGACCCCAGGCGTGGATGAGGTGGTCCGTTCGATTCATTGATTCCTGATGGGTGACTGGCTTCAGGTCGGCTGTAGGCGGCGGTCATCGCAATGACATGTGGCCCCGCTACGGTTTGAGCCCGCTTGCGGGTCGCGCGCGGGCCGGGGTGCTGGTCCTGGTGCGCGTCCACTGCAGCTGCTGTCGCTGCCGAGGGTCATGTGTTCTACGTCAGGGGGCTGAATGGACACCATGCGGTCAGAACTTGGAAGGTGGCCATCGTCGCGTGGCTGCTGCTGTCCTTTGCCGCTGCCGGGCAGGACGGAGTTCATGCCTACGACATCCCTGCGCAACCGCTGGAACAGGCGGTCGAGCGCTTCAGCGTCATCAGTGGGTGGTCGGTGATGTACCCGGGCGAGCTGGCCGCGGGCCGCAGCAGCCATGCGCTGCGCGCCAGCCTGGAGCCGCTGCCTGCCTTGCAGGTGCTGTTGCAGGACTCCGGCATCGAGGTCGAGGTGATCGGCGCGCAGCGCGTGGTGCTGCGCCGGGGCACGTCCTCGGCGGCCGAACCCGGTGTTGGCGCCGAACTTCCCGAGGCCGAACGTCGGCGTCGCTATGGCGGGCTGCAGCAGCGGCTGCGTGCGGCGTTCTGTGACGACCCGGAGATCGCGCCCGGCCGCTACGCCGCGACGCTGCGCTTCCGCATCGACAGTGCGGGCCGGGTGAGCGAGCCCGAGCTGCTGTCCGGCAGTGGTAGTGCCCGCCGCGATGCACGCCTGCTGCAGGCGCTGCAGGGCCTGGTGCTGGCGACCGAGGCCGCCGCGCTGGCGCAGCCGGTGACCCTGCAGATCCGTCCTTCCGGCACCGACCACGACTGTGGCCGGCGCGCGCCCCTTCCATGACTTCAAGGATTCGAACATGAGCAACGGTACGGCTGGCGCAGTTGACCTGATGGACCACCTTCTGGGGGCCTACGACGAGCTGAAACGCCGGTTGGTGCGCAAGCTGGGATCGGAGGAGCTGGCCGGCGACGCGCTGCAGGACACCTGGATGCGCCTGAGTGCGCGCCGTGACCGCCTGGACGCCGTGCAGAACCCTGCGGCCTACCTGCTGCGCATGGCGATGAATACCGTGATCGACCGCCAACGTGCCGACCATCGCCTGCTGAGCCTGGAAGAAGTGGAGACGCTGATGGACATGGCCGACCCGGCACCGGGGCCGGCGCAGGCGGCCGAACTGGACTTCGCGCTGGAGGACATGGTGGGCCTGCTGCAGCGCATGCCCGAGCGGCGTCGCCGCATCCTGCTGGCAATCCGCGTCGATGGCCTGCAGCAGCGTGACGTCGCCGATCACCTCGGCGTGTCGCTGCGGCTGGTGCAGCGTGAGCTGAAGGCGGCCCAGGACTACCTGGCAGAGCGCAGCGTGCAGGGGCGCCAGGTGCGGTTCTGAGCGGCGGCAACCGTCTACACTTTGACGCCGAGCAGAACCCCGCAGCGTGCGGGTCCGGCATGAGCCCCCATGGATCCTGACGATCACCCGCAACGCCCGCTGGATGCCGTCGAGCGCCAGGCGCACGCGTGGGTGGTGCGGCTGACCTCGGGCGAGGCTACCGCGGCCGACGGGCGCAGCTTCCGCGCGTGGTGCGAGGCTGATCCCCGTCATCGCGAAGCATTCGGCCGTGCGCGCCGGCAATGGGAGCAGGTACGCCTGGCCGGCGAGCAGCTGCCTGCCGCCGCACGCCAACCGGTCGCGCCGACGCCGGCCCAGCGCTGGAGCCGGCGTGCCTTCCTGGGCGCCGCGATTGCCGCCCCGGCCAGCCTGGCAGTGGTGGCGGCGATCCGTCCCCCGCTGGGGCTGTGGCCCTCGGTGACGGCGATGACGGCCGATTTCCACACCGGTACCGGTGAACGGCTGCAGATCGCACCTTCGCCACAGCTGAAGATCGAGCTGGATACGCAGAGCAGCCTGCGCCGCCGTGCGGACACGGAGGGCGAAGGCTTCGAGCTGGTGCAGGGCCAGGCCGCGATCGAGACCCGGGCCGGCCTGCGCCTGGCCCTGTTCGCAGGGGCGGGCTGCGTGATTGCCGATGAAGGGGCGGTGCGCCTGGACGTGCGCAACACCCACGGCCAGGTACGGGTGACCTGCCTGCAGGGCAGCGCCCGGATCGAGCACCCGCAGGGCCGCCTGCAGCTGCAGGCGGGCCAGCAGACCCGGTACGACGAGCGCCTCAGTGGCGTGGTGGCCGAAGCCGTGGCCTCGGAAGTGAGTGCCTGGACCGAAGGCATGCTGGTGTTCCGCCGGGCGCCGCTGCGCGAGGTGGTGGAGGAGATCAACCGCTACCGCCGCGGCAAGGTGCTGCTGGGTGAATCGGCATTGGCGCGCGCCCCGGTCAGCGGCCGCTTCCGCATCGATGATCCGGATGCGGCGCTGGAGCAGCTGCGACTGACGATGTCGCTGGATCTGCGTCGCTTTCCAGGTGGCATTGCCGTCCTTGGTTAGGTGAAGACGCTGGCCGTGCGCGCCGCGCAGGGCTGTTGCAAGCAAGGAGACGCCAAGGATGCGCAACGAGACCATCGGTGTGCTGGATCTGCGCCGCAATCTGTCGGCGTTGCTGGAAACCACCCAGCGACGGCCGTTGATGGTGCACCGCTACGGCTCGCCATGGGTATGCGTGGTATCGGACGCACAGTGGCAGCAACAGGCCGTGCTGCTGGACTTCGATCCGCAGTCGCACCCGTTGGCGATGCTGTTGCGCCTGCAGCAGCAGGTGCTGCCGCTGGCTGAAACCGGTGTGTTGCCGCCTGCGGCGCTGGCACGCGCACTGCTGCTGATGGACATGCATGGCATCAGGGATCTCGCGCAGCTGCACGAGCAGGTGCTGCACCATCGGCTGTGGCACTGGTTCGTGGCGGGCACCCGCGGGCTGATGGACGGCTGGCAGCTGCCGGCGGTGCGCATTGCGATGGCGTCATGGTGCGATGACGTGGAGATGACCGACGCACTGATCGCGTTCGCCGCGCGCAGCGACGTTGCGGTACTGGCCCGCCGCTGCGGGGGTGACGCACCGCGCCTGCAGCGCGAAGCCTGCAGGCGGATGACGCTGCGATAACGTTGCCGATGAAGCACCACCCAGCGCACAGAGCGGCATTCGCGCTGTCGCTTCACCTGCCTTGCTGACGTCTTCTCCAGAGTACGACGCACCACGCGTCGCGGAGCACGGGCGACGCAGATGGCAGACAGTCGCAGGATCAGCATGCTGGAGCTGGATCGCCACCTGAGCCGGTCGCTGGAGCAGGCGCGGCACACGCCCTTGAATGTGCAACGCTACGGGCACTCGTGGGTCTGGGTGCTTTCCAGTGATGCCTGGGCCGATGCGGCGCGCTGGGCGGCACTGGACAGCAGCGCGCATCCATTGGCGGCGCTGCGGCGCGCCCTTGATCTGCAGCTGCGGCCGTGGTCCGAAGCAGCCATGAACGCGCTGCCGCTTGACGCAGGCGATGCGCGGCTGCTGCAACGTGCGGCCCTGCTGGTGGTCGTGCGTGATCTCAACAGTGCGCAGCGCGTGTACGACGATCTGCGCTATCACCAGGCCTACCGCACGTTCATCGGCCTCGACCATGGCACCGCGTGGTCGCCGATGCAGTGCGTGCGCCTGTTGCAGGCGTGCGCGCTTCCGCTGCTGCGCGGCTGCATCGACGAAACGCTGTCCAGTGTGCCGCCACACCTGCTCGAGGCGGCACGCGTACCGGCTGCGCCGGCGCCTGCGCAGGCACATGCGCAGCGAATTGCCGGCGGATGTTTATCGTACTGACACATGCACCGCTGACCATGGCGCAGCGGTCTCTTCCAGGATGACGAGGGCGGAACAATGGCAAGGCAGGTGGGTGGTCGCAGGGCTCGGCAGCAGGGTTTCAGCCTGATCGAGATCATGGTGGTGGTGGTGATCATCGGCATTCTCGCGGCATTGATCGTGCCGCGCTTGATGGACCGTCCCGACCAGGCGCGCGTGGTGGCAGCGCGCCAGGACATCGCGGCGCTGATGCAGGCGCTGAAGTTGTTCAAGCTGGACAATGGTCGTTATCCCAGCGCCGAGCAGGGCCTGCAGGCGCTGGTGAAGCCGCCGCAGGGCAGTGGCGCGATGCCGGTTACGCCCTATCTGGATCGCCTGCCGAACGACCCGTGGGGCCATCCGTACCAATATCAGGTACCTGGCACACATGGCGACATCGATGTGTTCTCGCTGGGTGCGGACAGCAAGCCCGGTGGCGACGCCGGGAACGCGGACATCGGCTCCTGGCAGCTGTGAGGCAGGCCGATGTCAGCCCGGATGCGGTCTGTTTCGAGTGTCCGTCAACGTGGCATGGCGGTGATCGTCGCCCTGCTGGTGGTGGCACTGGTGGCAGTGATTGCCACTGCACTGCTCACCCGGCAGTCGGCCCAGCTGCGCGCGCTGCGTGGTGACCAGCTGCGCGCACAGGTACGCATGGCCGTGGACGCAACGCTGGAACGTGCGGCGCAGCAGCTGCGTGAGGATGCAAAGGAACAGCTGACCACGGTGCGCAGCGGGCGCTGGGCGCGCCCATTGGAGCTGCAGGCGCCGTTGCCGGTGCAGCTGCAGCTGGTCGATGCGCAGTCGATGTTCAACCTGCGCAATCTGCTTGCGCATGGCAGGCCGGACCCCGAGGCGCGGCGCGCGTTCATCGCGTTGTGCGCCGGGCAGGGGCTGGGCCAGGGCGCCTGCGCATCCGCCGCAGACCACATCCAGGCGCGCCTGCGCGATGGCGACATGCAGGCGCAGGCCCCGCTGCCGCGCGAATCACTGATCGAACAGGCGCTGCCGGGTGCCGATCCGGTGGCGTTGCAGGCGCTGGCGCGACGCACCGTGGTGTTGCCGGCGCAGACCCTGGTCAACGCCAACACCAGCGACCTGCGCGTTCTGCAGGCGGTGACGCCTGTGGTCGAGCCGGCACGGCTGCAGGCGCTGCTCGGTGAGCGCGACGCTGGCCATTGGCTGCTCAATCGCGGCGACATCGCCAACCGACTCCAACTGAGCAACGAACAGATGGCGGTACTTCCCTTGGGTATCCATAGCGAGTGGTTCCTGGCTGTCGGCCGGGTGCAGGCTGACGGCAGCACGGTTGATTTCCGCGCGCTGCTCTGGCGCGAGTACCGCGACGATTGTGTGCGTGTGCAACGCGTGTGGACGAGGATCGGCGCATGAACGGGCAGCTTCGGGTGCGCCTGCCGACGCTTGAGGGTCTGCACGCCGACAGCGCGGTGGACTGGGCGCAGCTGCACAAGGGCGAGGTGCTGGCCCACGGTTGCGCCACGCTGGCGGCGCTGGGTCTGCGGCATCCGCGGGCTGCGGTGCATGCCTGCCTCGATCCGAGCGACCTGATCCTGCTGGAACTGCAGCTGCCACCGTTGTCCGGGCGCCGCCTGCAGTTGGCGTTGCAGGGTGAGGTGGAGGCGATGTTGCTGGACGACCTGCAGGACGTCGCGCTGGCCCACGGTGCGCAGGCGGCTGACGGCACGGTTCCGGTGGCCTGGCTCGGCCAGCAGGCGGTCCTGCAGGCGCAGCAGTTGCTGACCTCGTGCGGACTGCAGCTGCAGGCACTCCATCCGACGCCGCTGCTGCTGCCCTGGCAGGACGGACAGGCCACGCTGCAGGTCAGCGGCGAGCACCTGCTGGTGCGAAGCGGGCGCGATCGGGGGTTCGTCCAGTGGTATGGCGGACGTGATGCGTGTGCAGTCATGCAGGCGCTGGCCGTGCGCCTGCGACAGGCCGGCGTGCAGGCCGTGCAATGGATCGGCAGCGTACCGCCGGCGTGGCCGGACAGCCTGCCGGCCACCGCCGTCATGAATGAAAGGCAGGCATGTGGCCCTCTGCCGGGGTGGTCACTGCCG
The DNA here is from genome assembly GCF_059372355.1 of Stenotrophomonas sp. YJH_SMC_135. Lineage (NCBI taxonomy): Bacteria > Pseudomonadati > Pseudomonadota > Gammaproteobacteria > Lysobacterales > Lysobacteraceae > Stenotrophomonas > Stenotrophomonas sp. YJH_SMC_135. Next base: position 114,054 of record NZ_JCAFVN010000008.1, on the reverse strand, counting down.
CTGCCCGGTGCGGGTCGGCAAGCGCCACGCCTGGCAATCGGCCTCGCGTTGGCGGCAGTGCTGCTGGCCGCGCTCGGCCTGCAGCTGCAGGTCTGGCGTTGGCGGATCGAGGGCGAGGCGCTGCAACAGGACATGGCGCGGCAGTTCAGCGCACGCTTCCCGGAGATCACCGATGTGGTGGATCCGGTGCTGCAGGCAAGGCGTGCTCTGGCGGTGTCGCCACCGGCGCCACCGTTGCCGCCGTTGCAACGGCAGGTAGCCAGCACGCTGCTGGCGGTTCCGGAACTGGCCGGGCAGGTGCGCAGCCTGCATTACCAGCCCGGCCAGCTCGACATGGAGCTGGATGCCGATGCCCAGGCATTGGCCGACGATCCGCAGCGGCTTGAGCACTGGCAGCAGGCGCTGCAGGTGCAGGGTCTGCTGCTCACGCGCGACGCCGGTGGGCGCCTGCGGGTGAGCGGAGCGGGACAGTGACGGCCCGCACCCTGCGGCTGGGCGGGGGGCTGGCCGGCCTGCAGCAGCGCTGGCAACGCCTGCCACCGCGCGACCGGCGGATGCTGTGGGTGATGGTGGTGGCGCTGCTGGTGGCGGGCCTGTGGTCGTTGTGGCTGGAGCCACTGCTGAAGCAGCGCACGCACTGGCAGGCCGAGCTACCGCGGCTGCAGGCGCAGTCGCGCGCACTGGCACCGCTGCTGCGCGTCCGTGAGCGCCAGCAGCTGGCGCAGGGCCAGCATCCGACACTGGCCGGGCTGCGCGATGGAATAAAGACCGCCGGCCTTGCCGATGGCCTGCATATCGAAACGCGCGACGGGCGCTGGCACCTGCAGGTACAGGCGGTGCCCGCCGATGCGCTATGGAACTGGCTGCTGCCGCTGCTGGCCGACCCGGCCATCGAGCTGCAGCAGCTGCAACTGACACGCACAGGGGACGCGAACATGCCGGCGGCACGGATTTCCGGAAACATCGTGATGGTGGCCACTGCGGGTGCCCATCCATGAGGGCGATGCGCAGCCTTGCCTGCAGTACTGCATTGGCCCTGATCGTGGGCATGGCCCACGTGCCGGCGCCGGTGGCAGCGCAGGACACACGCGATGAGCCGGTGCAGCTGAACCTGGTGGATACCGACATCGGTGGCGTGCTGCGGATGGCGGCACGGTTCACCGGCCGCCAGTTCCTGCTCGACCCACGGGTGACCGGCAAGATGACGGTGGTCTCCGATGGCCCGGTCAGCCGTACCCAGGCCTATCAGCTGCTGCTGGGCGCGCTGCGCATGCGCGGCTTCGCCGTGGTCGAGAATGGCGGCGTCAGCCGGGTGGTGCCGCAGGCCGACGCCAAGCTGCTCGGTGGCCGGGTGGGCAGTGGCGGTGCAGGGGGCGAGATCGCCACGCGCACCTTTCCGCTGCGCTACGAGAACGCCGCCGCGCTGGTGGCGGTGCTGCGGCCGATGATCAGCCCGGACAATCCGATCACGGCGAACCCGGGCAACAACACCCTGGTGATCACCGACTATGCCGACAACCTGGAGCGCATCGCGCGGGTGATCGCCAGCGTCGACACGCCGGCCGGCATGGACACCGATGTGGTGAAGCTGCAGCAGGGCATCGCCGTAGACGTCGCGGCGATGGTCGCGCCGCTGCTGGATGCGCAGGGCGCAGAGCCCAGCCAGAAGGTAGTGGTGATGGCCGACCCCCGCAGCAACAGCGTGCTGCTGCGTTCCAGCAGTCCCGGGCGCACCCGTCTGGCCCGGCAGCTGGTGGAGAAGCTGGACCGCGCGCAGGACGAGTCCGGCAACCTGCATGTGGTCTACCTGCGCAATGCCCAGGCCAATCAGCTCGCCGGCGTGCTGCGCGGCGTGGTTGCGGGGCAGAGCGATGCGCCGGCAGTGGGCAGCAATGAAGGCATCACGCCACTGCCTGGCGATGCAGGCCGTTCCGCACCGGCGCAGCCGTCGCAGCCACAGCAGGCCAGAACCGGCAGCAATGCGCTGGAATCGCAGCGGCTGGATCCGAACCGCCGCGACCCGATCGACGCCGGGAGCACCGGCTTCAGCCAGAACGGCATTTCGGTACAGGCGGACGTGGCCACCAACACGCTGTTGATCTCGGCGCCGGAACCGGTGTACCGCAACCTGCGACGGGTGATCGACCAGCTTGACCAGCGCCGTGCACAGGTGCTGGTGGAAAGCCTGATCGTGGAGGTCAACCAGACCGACGCGGCCGAACTGGGCGTGCAGTGGATGCTGGGCAATGGCCGCACCTTCGGCGGCACCCACTTTGGCGGCACCAGCGGTGGCAGCGGGCTGAACACCACCGCGCGCACCACCCTGGACGTGCTGCCCAAGGATGGCCTGAAGATCGGGGTGATCGACGGCACGATCAACCTGCCCGGCGTCGGCCAGATCCTCAACATGAAGGCGCTGGCCAACGCGCTGCAGAGCAAGGGCGGTGCCAACATCCTGTCCACGCCGAACCTGATGACGCTGGACAACGAGGCGGCCAGCATCATGGTCGGGCAGACCGTGCCGTTTGTGAGCGGCCGCTACGTTACCGACGGTGGCGGCGGCAGCAACAATCCATTCCAGACCATCGTGCGCGAGGACGTGGGCCTGAAGCTGCGGGTACGCCCGCAGATTTCCGAGGGCGGCACGGTGAAGCTGGACATCTACCAGGAAGTCAGCAGCATCGATGCGCAGAGCGCGAACAGCACGGCCGGCATCATCACCAACAAGCGCGCACTGGATACCAGCGTGCTGCTGGACGATGGCCAGATCATGGTGCTGGGTGGCCTGCTGGAGGACAGCGTCAGCCATGGCCGTGACGCGGTGCCGGGGCTGGGGAAGATTCCGGTGCTGGGTGCCTTGTTCCGCAGCGACACACGCAGGCGCGCCAAGACCAACCTGATGGTGTTCCTGCGTCCGCACGTGGTGCGTGACCCGGCCGCCGGCCAGCGCCTGACCCGCGACCGCTATGACTACATGCGCAACGCGCAGGCTGGCGCGCAACCGGTGCAGAGCTGGGCATTGCCGGCGCTGTCGGCACCGCAGCTGCCGCCGCAGGACCTGTCTGTACTCGGCCAGGGCAATGCGCGCGATGGCCAGGGCCAGCCGCTGCAGAACACCAGCCTGGCAGCGTTGTATCCGGCCGGTGACGGCGATGCGCAGCTGGTGCAGTTCGCACAGGGGCTGGACCCGACCCGTGCCCGCCAGGGCGTGGCGCAGGTGCGGGCGCTGGGCCTGCAGGCCTATGCCGAGGCGACGCCGGGCGAGAGTGGCCAGCGCCTGCGGGTGCGGCTGCCGCGCGACCCGGCGACGCTGGATCCGGCACTGCAGCAACTGCGCGGGCTGGGCTACACGCCGGAACTGGTGATCGGACCGTGAGCGCCGCCGCGCCACTGCCGTACGCCTGGGTGCGCAGCCATGGGGTGATGCTGTCCGAGGTTGGCGGTGAGCCTGTGCTGCTGGGTACCGTCGATACCGCAGCGTGGGCCGTGGCCGAACTGCGCCGCCGGCATGGACCGTTGCCCTTCCAGGTACTGGATGCCGCGACGTGGCAGCAGCGGTTGGCTGAGCAGTACCGTGACGGCGGCGACGCCGCTGCCGTGGTCGGTGCCGCCGAGAGCGAAGTCGATCTGGACCGGCTGATGCAGGACATGCCGGAAGTCACCGATCTGCTGGACGCGCAGGATGATGCGCCGGTGATCCGCATGATCAACGCGCTGCTGGCGCAGGCCGCACGCGATGGCGCCAGCGATCTGCACATCGAGCCGTTCGAGACCCATTCGGTGGTGCGCTACCGGGTGGACGGCACGCTGCGCGACATGGTGCAGCCACGGCGCGCACTGCACGCAGCGCTGGTATCGCGCATCAAGATCATGGCCCACCTGGACATCGCCGAGAAGCGCCTTCCGCAGGATGGGCGCATCGCGATCCGCGTGGGTGGGCGTCCGCTGGATATCCGAGTCTCCACGGTGCCGACCGGGCATGGCGAGCGCGCCGTGCTGCGATTGCTGGAAAAGGATGCCGGCCGTCTGCAGCTGCAGCGCCTGGGCATGGCCGATGACACCCTGGCCACGTTCACCGGATTGATCCGGCAGCCGCATGGCATCGTGCTGGTCACCGGCCCGACCGGTAGTGGCAAGACCACCTCGCTGTACGCCGCGTTGGGCCAGCTCGACAGCAGCACCAGCAACATCCTCACCGTGGAGGACCCGGTGGAGTACGACTTCGCCGGCATCGGCCAGATCCAGGTGAACGCGCGCATCGGCATGAGCTTCGGCACCGCGCTGCGCGCGATCCTGCGCCAGGACCCGGACACCATCATGATCGGCGAGATCCGCGACCTGGAGACCGCACAGATTGCGGTGCAGTCGTCGCTGACCGGCCATGGCGTGCTGGCGTCCCTGCATACCAACGACGCGATCTCGGCAGTGACGCGCCTGGCCGATATGGGCGTGGAACCGTTCCTGCTGGCCTCGTCGCTGCGCGGTGTGCTGGCGCAGCGGCTGGTGCGGCGGCTGTGTACCCAATGCCGGCGTGCCGAGGTGGATGGGGACGGCCGTACCGTATGGCGCGCGGTGGGTTGCGCGGCCTGTGCCAACAGCGGCTACCGGGGGCGTACCGGCATCCACGAGTTGTTCGTGGTGGACGATCGCGTGCGTACGCTGATCCATGAAGGGCAGGGTGAACCTGCACTGCGCGAGGCGGCGCGGCGTGCCGGCATGCGGACCTTGCGTCAGGACGGCCAGCGTTGGGTCGACAGCGGGGTGACCACGCTGGAAGAGATCCTGCGCGTCACCGGCGACGACTGAGGCTTGCATGGCGCTGTTCGACTACCAGGCCGCCAACGCGCAGGGCCGCATCGAGAAGGGCCAGCTGGACGCTGACAGCCCGCGCGGCGCGCGACAGGTGCTGCGCGGTCGTGGGCTGACACCCGTGCAGGTCAGCGTGGCGCGCAGTGCCGGCAGTGGCTGGGCTGCCCGGCGACTGTCTGCCAGCGAGCTGGCCTGGGCCACGCGCCAGCTGGCCAGCCTGCTGGCCGCCAGCCTGCCGTTGGAAGCTGCATTGAGTGCGGTCATCGACCAGGCCGAGCGCGCGCATGTGGCCCAGGCACTTGCCGCCGTGCGCGCCGACGTGCGGGCCGGCCAGCGCCTGACCGTGGCCCTGGCCGCGCGGCCACGCGATTTTCCGCCGATCTATCGGGCGCTGGTGGGCGCTGGTGAAGACTCTGGTGACCTGGCACGGGTGATGGAGCGCCTGGCCGACTACATTGAAGAACGCAACGCGCTGCAGGCCAAGGTACTGACCGCCTTCATCTATCCGGCGGCGATCAGCCTGGTGTCGGTGGCGATCGTGATCTTCCTGCTCAGCTATGTGGTGCCGCAGGTAGTGACCGCGTTCGTTCAGGCACGGCAGACGCTGCCGATGCTGACCCAGGTAATGCTGGCCGCCAGCGCGTTCGTGCGCAGCTGGGGCATGTGGGCAGGGCTGGGCATCGCTGCGCTGGTGGTGGCCTGGCGGCTGGCGTTGCGCCGGCCGGAACTGCGCCTGCGCTGGGACGCGATGCTGCTGCGGGTCCCGATGGTCGGGCGCTTCGTGCTGGGTGTGAACAGTGCGCGCTTTGCCTCGACGCTGGCGATCCTGCTGGATGCTGGTGTGCCGCTGCTGCGTGCGCTCGAAGCGGCGCGGCAGACGCTTGGCAATGCGCTGCTGGCGCGCTGTGCCGATGATGTGGCTGCTCGCGTACGCGAAGGTGCGGCACTGGGTGCTGCGTTGAAGGTACAGAAGGTCTATCCGCCGATCCTGGTGCATCTGGTGGCCAGCGGCGAGAAGACCGGTTCGCTGGCGCCACTGCTCGAACGCGCCGCGCAGACGATCTCGCGCGAGATCGAGCGTCGCGCGATGGCGCTGACCGCACTGCTGGAACCGACCATGATCCTGGTGATGGGTGGCGTGGTGTTGACGATCGTGCTGGCGGTACTGATGCCGATCATGGAAATGAACCAGCTGGTGCAGTGATGCGCAACGCGCATCACGGGTGGAGTCGACTGCTTCCCAAGCACACTTCGACAGGACCAGCGCTCCGTGCACCAGTCGACGAACAGTCGACTCTACCCGGTCGCCGTCTTCGATTCTCCACACAATCCTCCACACCTTTTTCCGATCTTCCACAGGTTTCTTAAGCGGCCTGTCATCGGCGCGGACCAGCATGGACACGTCGCCGCAGAGTGGGCTGGGAGGCCCTCGGCGGCAGCAGGCGTGTAGTGACCGTTCCTCCCTTGGTGTTTCCCTTCGCAGTAAACCCTTCAGGAGAAGATCATGAACAAGTGCAAGACCCTGGCCGCGCTGGTTGCCACCGCGCTGCTCGCTACCGTGGGCGCCGCCTCGGCGCAGACCGTGACCGGCGGCGGTGCCTCGTTGCCGGCCGACCTCTACAAGGGTTCGTCCGACAGCATCCTGCCGGCGAACTTCAGCTACGCCGTGACCGGTTCGGGCACCGGCAAGAAGGCGTTCCTGGAAAACAACTCGCTGCTGTTCTCGACCACCGGCACCGTGCACTTCGCCGGCAGCGATTCGGTACTGAGCGGCACCGAGCTGAACACCTACACCACCAACTTCAACCAGCCGACCAATGCCAACCGCTACGGCGCGCTGATCCAGGTGCCGTCGGTGGCCACCTCGGTCACCATCCCGTTCAACAAGGCCGGTTCGGCGGTGAACCTGAGCGTGGCGCAGATCTGCGGCGTGTTCTCGGGCGCGATCAGCGACTGGTCGACCATCGATGCCAACCGCAGCGGCCCGATCCAGGTGGTGTATCGCGCGGAAAGCAGCGGCACCAGCGAAATGTTCAGCCGCTTCCTGACCGCGGCCTGTGCCGCTGAGAACGCTGAAACCTCGAAGCTGGTGGGCGGCAAGTTCGCCATCAAGTCGACCTTCGCCGACCTGTACAAGCGCGATGCCAACGGCAACCTGCCGGCGTTCCTGGTGGCCGCCCCGGCCACCGGCGGCACCTCGCTGTACAACGCTGTCTACGCGGCTGAAGGCCGTATCGGCTACGTTGGCCCGGACGTGATTCCGAACCTGACCGATGCGACCAAGGTCGCCAAGGTCAAGGGCTTCTCGCCGGACCAGGTGAGCGTGCAGGCCACCCTGGACACCGTCGCTCCGCCGACCGGCACCGATGCAGAGAACCCCGCCAACTGGGTGCCGGTGTTCGGCAACCCGTCGGCCGGCTATCCGATCGCCGGCTACACCAATCTGGTGATCGGCCAGTGCTACAAGGATTCGAGCGTCGCCACCAGCCTGCGCGGCTTCCTGGCCCGCCACTATCCGGCGACCTACACCGTCGCGTATGAGAAGTCGATCACCGACCACGGCTTCATCCCGCTGACCAAGGCCTGGCGCGATGCGATCCGCAACCGCTTCGTGCTGGCCAGCAGCACTGCCGGCCTGAACAACCCCAGCACCTGCGCCGGCATCGGCCGTCCGCTGTAATCCGCAGCATGGGTTGAATCCTGCTTGACCCGACGCCGGCCTCTGGGCCGGCGTCGCCATTTCCGCGACGGTGCCGCGGTTGCAGCGTTTGGCTGTCGGCTTCGTCTCGCGTGAACCGTCTATCAGTGGCAGGGCATGCGTTGCGTGTGCCTCCCCGATCGCCGCCGCAGCTGCGGCCCACCAGGTTGATGAGGTTCCGATGTCGCACCCGCTTCCGTCCGCTGTTCATCCGGCCGCGTCGATGCGCCGCAATCATCCGATGGCGTGGGCCATCGCGGTCGCACTGGGGAGCATGGTGGCCCCGGCCAGCCAGGCGCAGCAGGCGTTCAGTCCGGGCTGGTTCGCCGAACGGGGCGCGGCCCAGGGCAGCGCGGCACAGAGTGGCCGGATGCCCAACGGCGTGCCGATCCAGTTCCAGTTGCCGGCCCAGCAGCAGGATGCGGCACGGCAGAAGCTGCAGCAGTCGATCGACAATCTTGGCACTGCGGCGCAGGCGAGTGCCCTGCAGCAGCGCCTGCAGGAACAGGCGCGGCAGGCGCGCCGCGAGGCTGGCTTCATCGTTGCCGATGGCCTCGGCAAGGACGGCCTGAGCGTCGACCAGAACCCGCTGACCCGTGGCTGGCTCAATGCGCGCGACGTGATCCAGTCGCAGGGCAGCGACGGGAGGGTGCAGGTCACGGTCGAGCAGACCGCGGACAAGGCGATCCTGAACTGGGAGACCTTCAACATCGGCGGCAACACCACGCTGAATTTCCTGCAGAACCCTGACTGGGCCGTACTGAACCGCGTCAACGATCCGCAGGCGCGGCCCAGCCAGATCCTGGGCCAGCTGAAGGCCAGTGGCACGGTGTTCGTGGCCAACCGCAACGGCGTGGTGTTCGGCAACAACAGCCAGGTCAATGTACGCAATCTGCTGGCGGCTGCAGCACGGATCAGCGATGCGCAGTTCCGCGACAACGGCCTGTACAGCCCCGACGCCAGCAGCAGCGCGCTCAGCGATGCATTCGGCAAGGTGATGGTGCAGCGGGGCGCCCGCATCGCGACCCATGAGCCGACCAGTGCGACGCGCGGCGGTGGCTACGTGCTGCTGGCCGGGCACAGCGTGGACAATGCTGGCCAGATCGAAGCGCGCAAGGGCCAAGTGCAGCTCGCAGCCGGTGACAGTTTCGTGATCCGGCGCGGCGTGGGTACGGCCGCCAACACCAGTTCCACCACCCGCGGCAATGAAATCGCGCCGCGCTTTATCGCTGGCAGCACGGCTGGCAGCGTGCGCAATACCGGCCTGCTGCGCGCACTCGAGGGGGACGTGACCCTGGCCGGACGCAGCGTCGAGCAGGCCGGTGTGGCCGTGGCCAGCACCACGCTTGCACAGCGCGGCACCGTGCATCTTCTGGCCTCGGCCAGTGATGCAGGCAGCAGCGTCACGCTTGCTGACGGAGCCACCACGGCGGTGCTGATCGAGGACGATGGCAAGACCACGGTGCTGGATACGCAGCGCGACGCCCTAATCAAGGAATCGGCCGAGCAGGACGCGATCCGCGCTGGCGCGCGTTCGGCAACCTTCGACAATCTGTCCCAGCACAATGATCGCCGGGACCAGTCGCGGGTGGAGATCGTCTCGGGGGGCAACATCCATTTCAGCGCGGATTCGCTGACGGTTGCCACGGGCGGCCAGATCATCGCCGATGCGGCGGCCCGTAGCTACGTGGACGATGCCGCGCGCGTGGACGTGTCCGGCGCAGTGGGCGTGCGGGTGTCGATGGAGAGCAACAATGTCCAGGTCAAGGTGCAGGGCAACGAACTGCGCGATGCCCTGGACAACCGCGACAGCGGCAAGCTGACCAGCAGCGAAGTCTGGGTCGACCGCCGCAGGCTGGTCCACGTTCCGGCCGGTACCGGGGGCTACGAGGGTGAGCGCTGGTACGCCGCAGGCGGCCTGCTGGAAGTGGGGGGCTACCTCGACAACCAGGGGCACTCGATCGGCGAATGGGCTGCGCAGGGAGGCACCGTCCTGCTGGGCGGCAGGGAAGTGATCACGCAAGGTGGCTCACGCATCAACCTTGCCGGCGGCAGCCTGGATGTGCAGAGCGGCGTGGTCCGGCAGAGCTGGGTGCGCGGCGTTGATGGCCAGGTCTACCGTCTTGATGAGGCGCCAGCGGAGATGCTGTTCGATGGCCTGTACAGCGGCCATGAAGTGAAGCAGGAACGCTGGGGCATCACCGAGACCTTCCGTGATCCGATCGTATTCGCGGCGCAGCGGGTCGATAACGGGTACACGGTCGGCCGCGATGCAGGACGGCTGATCGTCTCCGCACCGACCGCGGTGCTGGATGGAAAGGTTGAGACTGCAACCTTCCAGGGCGCGCAGCAGAACCGCAGGCCGGATGCCGCGCTGGATGGCTATGCACAGGCGCAGACGGCGGTCGCGCGCAATGCGCAGTTGTACCTGGGGCGCTACGACGGCCAGGGCCGCAGTGGTGTGTTCGGCTCGGATGTGCGCCTGGGTGACAAGGCTCCGACGAAGACGGCGTGGTCGCTGGCGGCTCCGGTCAACGAGGAGCGGCGTGACACGGTGTGGCTGGATATCGCAGAGCTGAGTGCCCAGCAGTGGGGGCGGATCGACCTGGCGACCGCCGATCGCATCCGCATCGACAGCAGCCTTCGGCTTCAGGCCGGCGGGCAGCTCAACCTGACCGGCAGCGAGGTGGAGCTGGCAGGCGACATCGGCATTGCCGGCGGCCAGTTGTCGGCGGGCAACCTGCTGGATGTCCAGGGCCGGCCGACGGCGCTGCTGCACGATGGCCGCGCCCGCACCGTCATTGCCGACGGAACGCGGATCGACCTCTCCGGCGAATGGAGCAACGCCTCACTGGCGATGCCGCGCGACGCGAGCGGTGCCTGGACGGATGGCGGCCGCCTGAGCCTGGGCAACAGTCATGACGTGGCCGTGGGCGCCAAGGCAACGGTTGACGTCGAGGCCGGTGCTGCGCTGGACCTGCGCGGCAAGGCCCATATCGGCAAAGGCGGCAGCGTCACCCTGCAGGCGAACAGCAGTACGGTGACGACCGACGGCAGTGGCCGGGTGCAACTGGGTGAGGGAAGCCGGTTCAGTGGTCGAGGACAGGGCGGTGGTTCTTTCTCGCTGGGTACCGGTGGCCAGGTGCGGGTGGGCGATGCGGACCTGGCGGGCGCGTCGCTGCGACTGGACCCCGGCCTGTTCGGCAGTGGCTTCGCGCAGTACGACATCAATGGCCACCACGGCGTGGAGGTGGCCGATGGCGCGCGGCTGGTCGCTGCCCTGCCAGGCCTGCGCCTGACCCAGGACGCGCCGATGGCGACCGACCGGGCGTCCGCACTGGCGGCGTGGGACGAACCGCTGTACAGCGCCGATCCGTCGAGCGGGCGCGTCAGCCAGCGCGCGGGTGCGAGCATCAGCCTGCGTTCGGAGCGCAACAGCGTGGGCGGTGACCTGCGGGTCGGCAAGGATGCACTGGTGGCGGTCGATCCAGGCCAGACGATCTCGCTGCTTGGTGCGGGCAACATCGATGTTGAAGGCACGCTGCGCGCGAAGGGCGGACGCATCCTGATCGACGATGTGCGCCCGGAGAACGCGCTGTACGCCGGGCAGCGCACCGAACGCACCTGGCGTTTCGCCGAAGGCGCGCTGCTGGATGCCGATGCAGACGCGATTTCGCTGCCCGATTCCAGCGGCCGTCTGCGCGGGCAGGTGCGCGCGGGTGGACGCATCGAGATCGGCGGGGCGCTGGACTGGGAGACCACAGCATTCGTCGACAACCGACCACCGGAAGCCTTCGTGGTGGTCGAACGCGGTGCGCGCCTGCAGGCGCGGGGTGCGTCGGCCGAGCTGGACGTCGACGGCCAGGGCCGCGTGCGCGTGGACAGCGATGGCGGGCAGATCGTGCTGCGCTCGGCCAATGCGCTGTACCTGGACGGCGGGATGGATGCGGCCGCCGGCGGTGCCGGCGCACGCGGCGGCACCCTGGGGCTGGCCTTTGGCGGCAGCATCCATGCACGTGGCGCCAGCGAGGAGGTACTGCGGTCACGTGCGATCACCCTCAGCCAGCACAGCGCGCCGGGGCAGCCACTGCCGACCACATTGGAGTATGGCCACGCCGCGTTGTCGGTCGAGCAGCTGCAGGCTGGCGGTTTCGACAATCTGTCCGTGTTCGGTGACATCCGCGCGGTCGGCGACGTCGACCTGCGCCTGGCCCAGAGCCTGCGCATCCACGGCCAGGGTACTTCGAGCCTGGGCATGGCCGTGGATGCCGGGCCATCGTCGGGGCTGCGACTGAGTGCGCCCTACGTTCGCCTGGCGCAGGCACGCTGGCGCCAGATGCCGGGCGAGAACCTGCAGGGCACCGCCGCGGTCGCTTCGTCCGGGCCGGAAGATCACGCGCTGGCGGTGCAGGCCGGGCTGATCGACATCCGCGACGTCACCTGGCTGCCGGGTTTCAAGCATGTGGCGCTGGAAAGCCGCAGTGACGTGCGCCTGACCAACGGCATTGCCAGCAGTGGCAACACCAGCGCGTTGATGACGGCTGGTTCGATGGACGTGACCGCTGCGCGCCTGTATCCCACCACAGGCGCGGTCGGCACGCTGGTGGCCGGCGCGTCGGCGCAGACCGTGCAGACCGCTGATTACTGGTCCGATCCGGATGCCGTGCTGCGCATCCACGGCACCGGTGCGGCCACGAAGCCGGCGCCGGAATCGGCGCTGGGTACGCTTCGCCTGGTGGCCGCCACGGTGCAGCAGGGCGGCAACGTACAGGCGCCGATGGGCACGCTGCAGCTGGGTGGCCTGATCCAGAACGGAACCGTCGGCAGCCGGGTGGAACTGCTGCCAGGCAGCGTAACCTCGACCAGTGGCGCCGGCTTGTCGCTGCCCTATGGTGGCACCGTCGATGGTGTTGACTGGCGGGTCGGTACGCGCAGCCTGGGTTCGCTGACGCCGGCCGGTATCTCCTCGATGGGGGTGACACTGAAGGCCAACGAGATCGAGGTGGCGCCGGGGGCCCTGCTGGACATGTCCGGCGGTGGTGAGCTGACCGGCGCCGCCTTCGTGTCAGGACGCGGTGGCTCTGTCGACGTCCGGCGAACGGCGTTGGCCGACGCCAACCCGCGCTACGGGTTCAGTGCGTCGGGCAACCCGGTGTACGCGATCGTACCGGGACGCGCCGGGGCGTTCGCCCCCAGTGGCGAAGAAGGGTTCGCAGCTCCGGCGGTGGGCCAGCAGATCACCGTGCCGGCTGGCGTGCCCGGCCTGGCGGCCGGCACCTACACGCTGATGCCGGCAAGCTATGCGCTGCAGCCCGGCGCATTCCGGGTGGAGCTGGGCGCCACCGGCACCTCCGGCATCGTGCAACCGATTGCGACCGGCACCGGCACCTGGCGTGTGTCCGGGCAGCAGCGCACGGCGCTGGGCGCGGCAATCTCGCCGTTGCTCACCGACATCCTGCTGACTCCCGCGGCAGTGGTACGCCGGCACTCGGGCTACAACGAAACCTCCTACAACAGCTTCGCGCAATCGGTAGCTGACCGCCGCGGCGAGTCGCGTGGCTGGCAGACCATCGATGCGCTCGGGTTGACCCTTGCGCTGGGCGAAGGTGCAGGTCGTGCAGACACGCCTGCCATCCACTTCGCCGGCACCGCGCGGTTCGCGGCTGCCACCGACAAGGGGCGTGGTGGCACGCTGGCAGCCACGTTGGCGAGCCCGGCGGTCGGTTCGCTGGAGATCGTCGATGGCAGCGCGCCATCGCAGGCGCGTGATCGCGGCGCCACCTTCAGCGACGACGCGCTCAATGCCTTCCTGCCGGCGCGGATGATGATCGGCGGGCAGTTCAACCAGGAGGCCTCGCAGGTTGCGGTGACCGGCCAGGCGCGCAGCGTGGCGATCCGTTCCGGCGTCACCTTGAACGCACCGGAAGTGCTGGTGGCAGCGGCCTCCGGTGGCAGCGGCGTGCTGGTCGAGGCCGGTGCGACCCTCGATACACTGCCGTTCGCATCCGCCAACGCGAATGCCAGCGCGACCCTGCCTTACCAGGTCTCCGGCGGCCTGCTGGCGGTGTCCAACCAGCGCCTGAACCTGATCACCGGCACCACCGGGGTGGAGGCCGGTCCGGTGGCGATCGACATCGGCGGATGCCAGGCGGCGTGCGACGGCCAGACGCGGCTGGTTTCCGATGGCAGCATCGCGGTAGCGACCGATGGCGCGCTGCAGATGCGCGACTCGGCCAGCTATGGCACCCGCCAGCTCGGCCTGAGCATGGCGGCGCTGAACCTCGGCAGTGCCGAAGCGATCGCCCAGGCCGCTGCGGCCGGGGCGCTGCCCAGTGGCATGACCATGAACCAGTCCGTGCTGCAACAACTGCTGCGCGGCAATGATGCGACCGGCGCGCCGGCGCTGGACACGCTGAGCCTGGTCGCGCGGGAGTCTGTCAACGTGTTCGGCAGCGTCGACCTGGATGCGCGCGACAGTGCCACCGGCCGCAGTGGCCTGCAGACGCTTGTGCTCGGTGCGCAGGCCATCCGCGGCTACGGTGCGGCGACCGACCGCGCGCGCATTCTGGTGGACACGCTGGTCTGGGACGGCTCATTGGCGGCGAGCCAGGCGCCGGGCAGCGACGCGACGGTGCCGCCGGCCGATCCGATGGTGGACCGGCTCGGGGCCGGGCAACTGGACATCGTCACCCGGCAGCTGCAGCTGGGGCGGGCGCCATTCAGCCGTCCCAGCTCTGAAGTACCTGCGAACCGGCAGGTGCTCGGCTTCAGTGCGCTGAACCTGAGTGCCTCGGAGCAGCTGTCGTTCTCCGCGCAGGGCACGCTGGACGTGTTCCAGCAGCGCGGCGACTATCTGGCCGACAAGGGCTGGCAGTACAGCGGAGGCAGCCTGGGTATCGATACACCGCTGTTGACGGCCGATCCCGCCGCGCAGCTGCGCGTGCGCACCGGCGGCGACTTCCGCCTGCAGGGGGGCACCGGCAGGGCGGGTGGCGATGCACTGGGCAGTGAGCTGAGCATCGACGCCAACCGGATCACGCTGGACAGCACGGTCGCGCTGGCGTCCGGACGGCTGTCGGCGAACGCACGCCAGGGCATCACGCTTGGCAGCCGGGCCGAGTTGGATCTGGCCGGACGCAAGGTCTCGCTGTACGACGTGGACAAGTTCAGCTGGGGCGGCGATGTCCTGCTGTCCAGCGACACGGGTGACATCCGCGCCGATGCTGCCTCCCGCATCGATGTTTCCGCACGCAACAACCGCGGCGGACGCCTGACGGTCACCGCAATGGCCGGCCGAGCCGATCTGGCCGGTGTTCTGCAGGGTGCCGCCACTGGTCGCTACGATGCCGGTGGCACGCTGGTGCCCTACGACGGTGGCGAACTGGTGGTGCGGGCACGCCAGCTGCAGGACTTCGCCGGCCTCAACCAGCGATTGACTGCCGGCGGCGTCGTCGGCGGTCGCAGCTTCCAGATCGGTGAGGGCGATCTGCGGATCGGCGACGAAGTGAAGGCGCGCCGGGTCGACATCAGCGTCGATGCGGGCAGCCTGACCGTGGCCGGCCGCATCGATGCCAGCGGCGAGCAGGTCGGCAGCATCCGCCTGTACGCCCGCGATCAGTTGCAGGTGGACGGCACGCTGGACGCGCACGGTACCGGCCTGCGCGTGGACAGCCATGGCAAGATCATCGACAGTCCCAACCGGGCCATCATCACGCTGGGCAGCGCCGAAGGTGCCGTCGGCCTGGGCAGCGCGGCGCAGCTGGACCTGCGTGCGGGCAGCGACGTTGCCGTTGGTGGACGTCCTGGCCAGAACGATGGCACCCCGCGCGGCACGCTGAAGATCGATGTGCCGCGGCTGGGCAGCAACGACGCGGCGATTGCCGCGGCCACCGGCCTGCGCATCGATGGCGCGGCCGACATCCAGCTCAATGGTGTTCGCCGCTACGACGATGCGCCCCTGGCAACCACCGCTGACGTGCGCGGCAACCGCGCGCAGCTGGTCACCCAGCAGTGGCTGGACCAGGTGGTCGATCCGCACAGCGTGGCCTGGATCGATGGTGCGCTGGGCAACGCGGATCTGCAGCAGCGCACGCGGGCGCTGGGCGATGTGCGCCTTCGTCCCGGCGTGCAGGTGCTGGCGCGGCGCAGCGACGCCAACCCGGACGGCGACCTGACCATCGCCGGCGACATCGATCTGTCCGGCTACCGTTATGGCCCCGATGCCAACCGCGCCGATCCATCGCGGCGTGGCTTCGGCGAATCGGCCTCGCTGGTGCTGCGCGCCGAAGGCAACATCAACGTCTACGGCAGCATCAACGATGGGTTCGCACCGCCGCCGTCCACGCCGGATGAGGGCGGCTGGCAGCTGTACGAGGGTCGCAATGGCAGCGCGGGGCACACCCCCTTTGGCGGTGGGCTGGTGGTGCCGGTGGACGGAGTGAAGCTGCAGCCCGGCACCGAGTTTCAGGCCGGCACCCGCCTGAACTATGACGTGCCGGTCGAATCGGTAACGCTTCCGGTCGGTACCGTGCTGCCCGCGCCGATGGTGATCTCGCAGAGCCTGCGGCTGCCTGCAGGCACGGTGCTGGGTGCGGCGGTGACCACCGACTCCGGGCAGACGCTGGCCGCGGGCACCGTGCTGCAGGAGCCGCTGATGCTGGCGGCCGGTGCGCGGCTGGGGGCCGGCTTCCGCCTGCGCAGTGCGGTACAGATGGCGGCACAGGAGTGGCCCGCCGGCGCGGTGCTGCCGGTTGCGCTGCGCCTGGCACGCGAAGTCGCGCTCAAGGTGGGCGCGTACATCCCGTCGTTGACCAAGGTGGAGCTGCCCGGCGACGCGCCGGTGAATCTGAGGCCGGCCGATGCCGGCGGCAACCAGGGGCGCAACTGGGCGCTGGCGCCGATGCTGGCCGAGGGCACCACCTCCTGGGACCTGACCGTTGTTGCCGGCGCCGATACCGGGGCAGCCGACCCACGCAGCCGGCGCTGGGGCAGCGATGGCAACGTGGTGCTGGCCGATACCCACCAGGGCTCGATCGGCACGGTCAAGACGGAAATCATCTGGGTGGGGGATCGCGCGTTGACCGAGCAGGCATCGTTGGACTGGATCGGCGACACCTCCTATGCAGGCCGTCCGATCGCGGAGCTGGCCGACATGTTCGGCTTCACCGAAGACGAGTTCTGCGCGATGTCGGCCGACTACTGCGGCCCGGCACCCCGCCAGGTGGCCGCGCAGGGCTCGCTGGATTACTGGGGCGACGAGTCCTACGCAGGCACTCCTGCGAAGGACTTCGCCGCGATGTTTGGCATGACCGAAGACGAGTTCTGCAGCACCGCGCCCACCTACTGCGCCGGCGGCGGCACGCAGACCGAAGTGACCACTTACGGCAAGCGCGCAGGCACGCCGGCGTGGAGCGTACTGCGCACCGGCAGGGGCGACATGGAACTGCTCGCGGCCGGTGACGTCGTGATGAAGTCAGGCTTTGGCGTCTACACCGCCGGCACTCCCGCCGCGCTGGGTGGGGGCCGCGACGCTGCCTTCAATTCGCCCCGTGCAGCGGCCCCTTGGAACACCGCAGTGCTGGGGCCGAACCTGGTGCCGGGCAGCTATGACGCCGCGATGGCAAGCTACCAGGCCTGGTATCCGGATCATGGTGGCAACCTGCGCGTCGAAGCCGGACGCGATATCGTCGGCGACGCCTGGACCGCGCGCGCAGAGTCGGGCAGCAGCGATCGCGACTGGGCGCTGTACTCCAGTGCCGCGGTCGGCAACTGGCTGTGGCGGCAGGGTACCGGCGGCACCACTGGGGTCGAGCCGGTGCCGACCAGCTGGTGGGTGAACTTTGGCGCCTACACCAACGTGTCCGCTGCCGCCGGCGCTTCTCCACGGATGGTTGGTTTCACCGGCTTCGGCACATTGGGCGGGGGAAACCTGACGCTGGAGGCCGGGCGTGACGCCGGCGTGCGCGATGCGATAGGTGACGCGTTGGTCTCGACGATCGCACCGCGCTCGGGTGCGATCATTGCTGCGGTGGGATCGACCGGCCGGGTCAGCGATGGCCAGCTGCACCTGACCGGCGGCGGCGACCTGCAGCTGCGTATCGGTGGCGCGCTGAATCCGAACCTGCAGGCGACGATCTCCAGCCTCAACCCCTCCAGGGCGGGACAGAATCTCGACCTCAACGGTACCTTCAGCAACCTGCGTGGGAGCCTGCAGCTCGATGCGGGGCGCATCGGTGCAATGGGCGTCACCCTGGAAAGCTACGCGACGCTGGGTAAGCAGCGGGCGGCAGACCTGTTTGCGCCTGACGCCGCCCGCGCGATGGGCGGGCCGGTGCTGGTGCTGGGCGACGCCGCCGCGCAGCTGCAGGCGCGGGGCGATGTGGTGCTCGGCGGCGTCGCCGATGCGGGCCGGGTTCCGCTGGCCAACTACAGCGCGGTGCTGCAGGATGATGGCGCGCGCGCTGCAGGCAGTACGTGGTTCTCCCTGTGGACCGCCAACACGGCCGTGGATCTGTTCAGTGCCGGTGGTGACCTCGCGCCAGGCCTCGCCGGGCCGGAAAACGTGACGGGCAGCAATCTGTGGCGGGAGCAGGTCCAGCTTGTTGTGCGTGGCGGCGATGATCTGCTGAATTACTGGCTCTATCCTTCGCGCTTCAGCGCGATTGCTGCTCAGGGTGACATCAAGCTGGACCGGATCAGCGCCACGCCGGGGACGCAGGATGTGATCCTGCTGGCACCCTCGGCGACAGGACGGCTGGACGTCCTGGCCGGTGGAGGCATCTTCGCCCAGCCTGGCGCGACCCAGATCGCGCGCTCGGCCAGTGACGCGCGCCTGCCGGGACCCTTCGACCCGGCATTCATGGCCGAGCAGGGGGATTCCGCAGGCAATGTGACCCGCTCGCGGCACAACCTGTCCGTCGACGGCAACACGGCATCGCCGGCGGGGTCGCTCCCACTGTTCGCATTCGGTCCGAATACGCCGCTGTCCACTGTGTCTGCGGCACTGGCGCCGAGCCGCTTCTACGCGGTGCAGGGCGACATCATGGGTCTGGCCACCGGCGCCCAGCGCACGCTGAATGTCAACGCGGGGCAGCGCACGCAGCTGAACTGGTTCGAGGCCGCCGGCGCCGTGCAACTGCGGGCAGGCCGGGACATCCTCGGGGTGTCGATGACCGCGTTGAACACCGCGCCCACCGACATCACGGTGGCGGCGGCGGGCCGCGACATCGTGCATCTGAACGCGACCATCGCTGGCCCCGGCAACACCGAGATCAGTGCCGGCCGCCAGCTGCGCCAGGAGGATGCGGGCAGCATCGCCAGCCTCGGTGGCATCGTGCAGGGCGACACCCGTCCCGGCGCCAGCATCGCGCTGACGGCCGGCAACCAGCAGATCGATTTCGCGGCCCTGCGTGCACGCTATCTGGACCCTGCCAACCTTGCCGATCCCGCGCAATCGCTTGCGTCGCAGCCGGGCAAGGCAGCCAAGGTGTACGACCAGGAACTGAAGCAGTGGCTGCAGCGACGCTTCGGCGTGGCGGCCGAGGGCGACGGGGCGCTGGCCACGTTCGATGCGTTGCCGCAGGAACAGCAGCGTATCTTCCTGCGCCAGGTCTATTACGCAGAGCTGCGCGAAGGTGGACGCGAGTATACCGATGCAGAAGGGCCCCGCTTCGGCTCCTACCTGCGCGGGCGCGAAGCCATCGCCACGCTGATGCCGGACAGGAATGCGGCCGGTGCGACGATCGACCGTACCGGCGATATCGTGATGTACGGTGGCTCCGGCGTGCGTACCGAGGCGGGCGGCAACATCGAACTGATGGCACCGGGTGGGCAGATCGTGATCGGTGTGCAGGGCGTGGTGCCACCCGCCAGCGCCGGCCTTGTCACCCAGGGGCAAGGTGATATCCGGCTGTTCAGCCAGGACAGCGTGCTGCTGGGCCTGTCGCGGGTGATGACCACGTTCGGCGGCGACATCCTGGCGTGGTCGGAGCAGGGTGACATCAATGCCGGTCGCGGTTCGCAGACGACGCTGCTGTACACGCCACCGCGTCGCGTCTATGACGGCTGGGGCAATGTGATCCTGTCGCCGCAGGCTCCCGCCAGTGGCGCCGGCATCGCGACCTTGAACCCCATCGCCGAAGTACGACCGGGCGACGTCGACCTGATCGCACCGCTTGGCACCATCGACGCGGGCGAGGCCGGTATCCGCGTCTCGGGCAACATCAACCTGGCGGCGCTGCAGGTGCTCAATGCCGCCAACATCCAGGTACAGGGCGAGAGCAAGGGCCTGCCGGTGCTGGCATCGGTGAACGTCAATGCGCTGGCCTCGGCCAGTGCGGCAGCCAACAGCGCCAGCCAGGCGGCACAGGATGTGATGCGCAAGAGCCAGGACGAGGCACGGCGCAACCAGCCGTCGGTGATCAGCGTGCAGATCCTCGGCTTCGGCAGTGGCACCAGCAGCATCGACCCGCCGGCGCGTGGCAACACTGCCAACAGCGGTTATGACGCCAACAGTGCCTTCCAGTTCCCGCAGGCAAGTCGCGACGAGGGCACACAGCGCCGGTAGGTGCCGTCCTTGGTCGGCACACGTTGCTGCCCACCAAGCTCGGCAGTAGCAACTGTCTTGTCAGGGGCAGCCGAGGGCCACCTCGGCGTCCCGCTTACGGGCGTTGAGGATCACCAGCATTTTGCGCATGACCGCCACGAGCGCCACCTTGCTCGCTTTGCCCTTGGCCTTCAGGCCAGCGTAAAACGCGCGCAGTCTTGGCTCGTACCGGATGGCCGTCAGGGCCGCCATGTAAAGGGCTTCGCGTACCACTGCGCGCCCACCACTGATCCGCCGTTGGCCCTGCCAGGTGCCACTTTCGCGGTTCATCGGGGCCAACCCCACCAGCGATGCTATGGCTTTGCTTCCCAAGCTGCCCAGTTCGGGCAACTCGCAGGCCAGTGTGCTGATCAGGATGGGGCCGACGCCTTTGAGCGCGCCGATGTTCTTCCAGCCAGGCTGTCCCTCAAGCTGCTCGGCAATAGCTTTGTCCAGTTGCTTCAGGTCGTCAGATAGCTGAGCTATATGGCGTTGCTTCATCGCAATCAGATCCGGATCGACCAATCGCCGCAAGCGCTGCATCTCACTGACCCGCATCTGCACCAGTTGCCTGCGGCATTGCGCAAATTCAGCCAGACGCTGCTGCCAAGGGGCAGGCGGTACGTAGCGGGTCAGCGGTAACAAATGGGCCATCTGCGCCAGCACTGTCGCATCGAGCCGATCGGTCTTTGCGGAACGGCCTGTGCCTTGGGCAAATCGCCGTGCACGCGCCGGATTGATTCGCACCATCGGCAGGCCGGCGGCGTGCAATACATCCAGAGCAGCACGCTCGTAACCCCCGCTTGCCTCAAGAACGACCTGCTTGATCGGCCACGTCTTCAGCCACCGAATTAAGCGTACAAAGCCGCGCTTGTCGTTGCTGAATTGGCGAAACTGCTCTCCATGGACGGCCACATCCAGCGTGGCTTTGCTCACATCAATCCCGATCCCAAACATGGCAGAACTCCGCTAGGCTGACAGGGTCGAGAGCTCTCCCCGCTTGCCCAGTCTTATCAGTTCGAGCGCCAACTCAACCAACTGTTCGGGCGGTTCAGGGAGAATCCGGCGTGGGGACCCAAGCTAATTCTCGGTCGCAAGACCTGGATCCACACGGTCGCCCACGCCGGGCTCTCGGCACCCAAGGTGCCAGATCGGCAAGAGATAAGATCCACGCCATGCGTGGGTGCTTTGCCTGGGAGGAATCCTAAAGCTCCAGCACGCGCCGGTAGCTCAGCGGTCCACGCCCGTCACGCAGGCCCAGCCGCAGTTCCAGCCCGGTGGCCGGCAGCACCTCGCCCTCGCTCGGCAGCATCGCCCAGCCGGCCCCGGGTTGCCAGGCGCGCACCTCGAACCGCTGCACATCCTTTGCCACTGCAATGCCTTCCGAAGGAACCGGT
Source organism: Stenotrophomonas sp. YJH_SMC_135 (assembly GCF_059372355.1). Taxonomy (NCBI): domain Bacteria; kingdom Pseudomonadati; phylum Pseudomonadota; class Gammaproteobacteria; order Lysobacterales; family Lysobacteraceae; genus Stenotrophomonas; species Stenotrophomonas sp. YJH_SMC_135. Next base: position 92,567 of record NZ_JCAFVN010000008.1, on the reverse strand, counting down.
GCGGGCAGGGGATAGCGGTCCGTCGCCGTACCGCTGGCGCGCCATAGCGTGTTGCCTTGCCGCCACCAGCGCACCCGCTGCCAGCGCAGCCCATCACTGTCGACGCTGCGGGTGATTTCCAGCGCAAAGCTGCCATCCGGGTACCGTTCGCTCACCAGCGAAGGCGGCAGCAGTCGCTGCGGACGATCCGCCGGGCGCACCGCGCCGTTCATCAGCGCATCGTCGGCACGCATCTCGATATCGCGCTGGAACTGCTGCAGCACGCGTAGTGCCGTCGTGGTCTCGGCATCGGCCCGGCGCAGGCGCTGGTCGCTGCTGGCCACGCTGTCGAGCGCTCGCCAGCAGATCAGCGCCAGCACGCCCATGATGGTGATCGCGATCATCACCTCGATAAGGGTGAAGCCTGCTGCGGTACGCTTCATTGCGCCGCGGTCCACGGCAGCTGCATCCGCGCCAGCGACTGCCGCGGTGCATCTTCGGCAGCCACGCTGAGTTCCAGTTGCGGCTGTCCGTCACTCCCCGTGCCGATATGCTGCAGCACCAGGAAACTGCTTCGCCCCTGCACGCAGCGCAGCCGTGCATCCTGCGGCGGCTGCCCGGCCAGGCGCAGCTCCTGCCAGCGGTCCTGCGCGCACAACAGCGCCAGGCGACGGTCGCGCAGGCGTGACTGATCGTCGGTGGCCACCGCGACCGAGCGCATGACCGCAGCCAGCGCAATCGAAACGATCGCCAGTGCGATCAGCACTTCGATCAAGGTGAATCCGCGCATGTTCCGCTTCACTGCACGACCTGCAACTGTCCGCTGCCATCGTCACGAAGACGCAGCTGGCGGCCCTGCAACGACAACGTCAGTTCCCATGCCACGCCGATCCACTCCGGGCTCAGTTCAACCGGAGTGGCCGGCTGCACCACGATGCCGGCCGGTTGCCATGACTGTGGGCGCAGCAGGTCGTCGCGTTGCACGTCCACCCAGCGGGTGCCTTCGCGCCTGCTGAACCGGTAGCCGGCGGCGTCGGCCTGCCAGCGCAGGGGGCGGCCATCGATGCGGGCCTCGTCGCGCGCCACCTGCAGGCGCTGCGCCAGTCGTTCGGCCTCCTGCCGCAGCTGGCGCGCGGGGTCGAGCAGGCTGCCCAGGCCCAGGCCGATGCCCGCCGTGCAGATGCCGATGATCACCAGCACCACCATCAGTTCCAGCAGGGTGAAACCACGCGGCACGTGCTGCATCGACGTTGCCTCCTGTCCAGGTCGATGCCTGCCAGCGTAGGCCCGCATGATGAAACAAAAGCGTCAGCGGCGGCTGCTAGCGTGGGCGGACACGAACGTGGCGATGGTGCGGAACATGGATGGCAGGCGCTGGGATCGCAATCGGATGTTGACCCTGCTGGCGGCCACCCTGCTGCTGGCGGTGGTGGCCTATTGGAGCGTCACCCTGTCTGCGGTGGCGCCTGCGGCGGCGGCCAGCGAAGCGCATGCCGATGCGCCGACGCGGCCGCTGTTCGATGCGGTGGCCAGTCTGCCGCTGGTGCGGCTGCTGTCGCCCGGTGCGGTGCAGACCGAGGTGGTCGTGCTGGGTGTGATGGCGGGTGACCACGCGCCCCTGGCCCTGTTGTCGGTGGATGGACGCCCGCCGGAGGCTTACGCGCCCGGCCAGCGGCTGGGGCCCTGTACGGTGCTGGCCAGCATCAGCGCCAACGCGGTGGAACTGAACCAGGCTGGGCAATCGCGCAGCCTGCCGGTGCCCGCGCTGCCACCGGTGCCGAACGATGGCATCGTGCCGGCCGCTCCGCAGGGCGGCGCTCGGTAGAGCCGAGCCCGCGCTCGGCTGCCTCTGCATGGCTGTTGAACGGTGTGCAGGCGCAGCCGGGCGTGGGCTCGGCTCTGCAGATGCATGGGTTCATCGCGCCGGACGCTGCGGTACCACGGACCGCCCGAAGGCATCGCCCATGCGTTGCCGCGTGCCTTCCAGGTTGTACTGCATCAGCTGGTTGCCGGGCTGCCGCATCAGGCGTTCGGCATCCGGCAGCGCCGCTGACTTCGCCGATTTCGGCGCCGGCGCCAGCCTGCGTTGCAGGCATTCCCACGCGGGGATGCGCTCGCCGTTGACCTGTACTTCGATGCACGGCGCAGCACCGTCCTGCTTCTTCGCCTCTCCGGCCCAGGCCGATGGCAACGCCAGCAACAAGGCAAGGGCGAGGGCAGGGCGAAGGCCCGCCTTCAATGGCCCACTCATCGCGAATCTCCTGCAACAACCGACGCTCTGCAATGAAGACGTGTGGCGAGGGCAGTCTACGCCGGCTGGTGCTCCGGCGCTGTCACAAGATGACAGTGCTGTCACAAAACTGGTGGCGGTTTTGACGCGACGTGCACGTCCTGTTGGTAGACCCACGCGCCGCTCCCTGGCCCCTCCCTCCGATACGACGCGATGCCTTCGATGACTCCTGTTCCGTGCCGAGCCGTCCGCTTTCCGTTGCGCCTGCATCCGCTGGTGCTGGCGCTGGCCGCGATGCCGCTGCCATTGTTCGCGCAGGAGGCAGCGCCTGCGCCCAGCGTGAACATCAATGAATACATCGTGCGCGGCAACACCGTGCTCGATCCGCGTCAGATCGAACGGGCGGTAGAGCCGTTCCTCGGCCCGGGCAGGACCCTGGCCGATGTCGAGAAGGCGCGCGATGCGGTCCACGCGCTGTACCAGCAGGCGGGCTACCAGTCGGTCTACGTCGAACTCCCCGAGCAGCAGGTCAGTGGCGGCGTGGTGCTGCTGAAGGTGCAGCAGACGCCGATCGGCCAGCTGCGCGTGGTCGGCACCCGCCACGAATCGCCCGACCGCATACGCGATCGCGTACCGGCACTGGCCGAGGGCAAGGTGCCGGACTTCGACCAGGCCCAGAAGGAACTGACCGCACTGAACGAAGGCGGGCGTCGCCAGGTGATGCCGCTGGTGCGCGAAGGCCAGGTGCCGGGCACGATGGATGTGGACCTGCAGGTCGAGGAGAAGTCGCCGTGGCGTGCCAGCGCGTCACTCAACAACGACCACAGTGCCGACACCGAGAAACTGCGCCTGAGTGCGTCGCTGGCCTACGACAACCTGTGGAAGCGCGGGCACAGCGCCAACATCGGCATGTACCTGGCGCCGGAAGATACAAAGCAGGCCAAGGTGTTCTCGGCCTCGTACACGATGCCGTTCGAAGGCACGCCGTGGAGCCTGGAAGCCTCCGGCTACAGATCCGACAGCCGCGTGTTGAATGCAGGCGGGCAGGTCGGTACCGGCACCGGCACCAACGTGATCGGCAACGGCCATTCGATCGGCCTCAAGCTCAACTACCGCCTTGCCGGCAGCAGCCAGTGGTGGCGCCAGCTCAGCCTCGGTGTGGATTTCAAGGACACCGAGGAAGACACGCAGATGGGCAAGGACAGCCTGAAGACACCGTTGAAGTATGCGCCGATCACCCTGGCCTTCGTCGGCGTGCGCCAGGGCGAGCAGGATCAGCTGAGCATCAACACCCAGCTGGTGGCCGGTACCCGCCGCCTGTTGGGTTACGGCAGCGACGCCACCGCGTTCGGGCAGAAGCGCTACTGGGCTGACCCGAGCTTCGTGGCCTTCAAGGCCGACGTGGCCAACACCCACACCTTCAGCAATGACTGGCAGTGGTATGCGCGTGGCTCGCTGCAGGTAACCGATGCGCCACTGGTGTCGGCCGAGCAGTTCGCTGCTGGCGGCATGTACACCGTGCGTGGCTACCTGTCGGCCGAGGCGATCGGCGACTACGGCGGCCTGGCCAGCCTGGAATGGCGCACCCCGGCGTGGTCGCTGTGGAGCGGCACCGACCTGCGTGTCTACAGCTTCGCCGACGCGGCCTACCTGCGCCTGCGCCGGCCGCTGCCCGAGCAGCGTGACAAGTACAACCTGGCCTCGGTCGGCCTGGGCGCGCAGCTGCGCCTGGGTGAACACCTGCAACTGCGCCTGGACTACGCCTGGCCTTATGCCGATGGCCCGGTCACGCGCAAGGACGACCCGCGCCTGCATTTCAACATCAGCACCAGCTACTGACCCTTCCCTTGAACATGCGTTCTCCGGAGACCCTTCGCATGGACCGTTTGCTTTCCCGAGTATTGCTGCTGCTGGCCGCGCTGGTTGCGTTGCCGGCGGCTGCGGCCGATGCCAATTGGTGGCAGGCCGAATGGAAATACCGCAAGCCGATCACCGTCGACGCCGGCCCGCAGGGCGCGGGCCTGGCCGGTGACCCGGGCCGCACGCCACTGCTGCTGCGGCTGCATACCGGCAACTTCGGCTTCGACGGCACCCAGGATGCGGGCAACGACCTTCGCTTCGTCTCGGGTGATGGCCGTACCGTGCTGGCCCACCAGATCGAGCAGTTCGATCCCACGCTGGGCCTGGCCCTGGTCTGGGTGGACCTGCCGGCGGTCAGTGCCGCCGCGCCGCAGACCATCTGGATGTACTACGGCAATGAAAAAGCCCCGGCCAGCGGCAACGGCCAGCAGGTGTTCGATCCGGACTACACGCTGGTCTACCACTTTGCCGAGGCCAATGCGCCGGCACGCGACACCACCGCCTATGGCAACAATGCCGGTGCGGTGGTGCCGCCGTCGGAAGGCGCGGTGATCGGCCGCGGCGTGCAGCTGGGCGCCGGCTCACTGCCGCTGCCGGCCAGCGCGTCGCTGGCGCAGGAAGCGGGCGCGCCGCTCACCGTTTCGGCCTGGATCAAGCCGGGCAGCAACAATGCGGCTCAAGCCATCTACGCCCGCCGTGATGGTGCTTCCGAACTGGTGCTGGGCATCGAGAACCGCGTGCCGTTCGTGCAGCTCAATGGCCAGCGCAGCACGCCGGCGCAACCGATTCCGGAAGGGCAGTGGGCGCATGTTGCACTGACGGCAGAGAAGGGCGCGTTGCAGCTGTACCTCAATGGGCGCGTAGCTGCCCAGCTGAGCGGTGCGCTGCCGGCGCTGGCCACCGCGCCGGTGGTCGGCGCCGATGCGCCGGGCGCCGCGCAGCCGCTGGCCAACTTCGAAGGTGCCCTGGACGAGTTGCGCATTTCGCGGGTGGCACGCCCGGCCGCGCTGCTGCTGGCCGACGCCACCGCTCAGGGCGCCGACTCGCGCCTGGTCAGCTACGGCGCCGACGAGCAGTCCGCCGGGCAGAGCCACTTCGCCTTCATCCTCAAGGCGATGCCGTTCGATGCCTGGGTGGTGGTCGCCATCCTTGGCCTGATGATGCTGCTGTCGTGGGCGATCATGATCGCCAAGAGCCGCCACTTCGGCCGTACCAGCAAGGCCAATGCCGTGTTCACCGAGAGCTTCGGCAAGCTGTCCGGCGTACCGCTGCGCACCCTGTCCGACATGGACCGCCAGGGCAAGGCGCCGACCGCCATGCACGATGGCTCGTTGTGGCGCATCTACCAGGTGGCCATCGATGAAATGCAGCAACGCCACCAGCGCGATGGCAACAGCGGTTACCTCAGTGGTGCCACCATCGCGGCGATCCGCGCCTCGATGGATGCAGTGATGGTGCGCGAGCAGGAAGCGATGGCGCGGCGCATGAACTGGCTGTCGACCACCATCGAAGGCGCGCCCTACGTGGGCCTGTTCGGCACCGTGATCGGCATCATGCTGGTGTTCGTGGTTGCGGCGATGGCCGGCGCGGTGGACATCAACTCGGTGGCACCGGGCATGGCCGCGGCGCTGCTGTGTACCGCCGCGGGCCTCGGCGTCGCGATCCCGGCGCTGTTCGGCTACAACTATCTGGGCGCGCGTGCCGAAGCGATCGGCGCGGACATGGCGGTGTTCATCGACGAGTTCGCCGCGCGCCTGGCTGAAGAGCAGGACGGGCGCGGCCCGGCCGCGGTCCAGGGCTGAGGGGCGCGCCATGGGCCAGAAGGCGAAGTTCGGCATCAAGAAGCGCGAGAAGGGCATCAACGTGACGCCCTTCGTCGATGTGCTGCTGGTGGTGCTGGTGATCTTCATCCTGACCAGCAACGCTTCCATCCCCGGCATCGAGGTCAACCTGCCGAAGGCCAGCAACAGCGTCGCGCTGGAGAAGCCCAAGACCAAGGCGATCACCATCGACCCCAGCGGCCAGGTGTTCCTGGATGCCTACCCGGTGACGATGGCCGAGCTGGAAGACCGGTTGCGCACCGAGCGCGCGACCACGCCGGATTTCCCGGTGATCGTGCGCGGTGACGCGCAGGTGCAGTACGCCCGCGTGGTCGAGGTGCTGGACCTGCTGCGGCGCCTGGAGCTCGCCCAGGTCGGCCTGGTCACCGGCAAGGCGCAGGGCTGAGGCATGACGGCCCATCAACCCCCTCGGCCGGAGCCCGGCATGCGCGGTCGCCAGCTGCTGGTGACTGTCGCGCTGGTGCTGGCCGCGTTGCTGGTGCTCGGCATCGCCGTGTGGTGGATGCTGTTCAAGGACACCGCCAGCACCCGCCGGCCGGTGGTGCAGCCGCCGATGCTGGCGCTGCCGCCAGCGCCTCCGCCACCCCCGCCGCCGCCGGAAAAGCCGCCGGAGCCGGAAACGCCGCCGGAGGAGACGATGCCCGAACCGGAGCCGCTGGAGCAGCCGACGCCGGCTGAAGAGCCGGCACCGACTCCGGACAATGCCGATCCGGTGACGATGAACGCCGATGCGCAGGCCGGCGGTGACAACTTCGGCATCCAGTCCGGCAATGGTGGCGGTTCGTCCGGCGTCGGTCGCGGCGGTGCCGGCAATGCCACCTATGGGCGCTACCTCGGCTACCTGATGCAGCAGGCAATCTCGCGCGACGACAAGGTCAAGCGCCTGGCGTTCCAGCTGCAGGTGAATGTGTGGCTGGCCCGCGATGGCCGCCTGGAAAAGGTCGAGCTGGTGCGTGGCAGTGGCAACGAGGAGGCCGACGCGGCCGTGCTCGATGCACTGCGCCGCATCGGCAAGGTCGACCAGGCACCCCCACCGTCGCTTGATTTCCCCGCCCGCGTCCTGATCCAGGGCCGCCGGCCCGGGGCCTGATTCCCGACCTCCGTGATTTCCCTTCTTTCGATGAGAACCGTGATGAACGACCACGTCCGCGCACGAACCGATTCCCGACGCCCGCGGCCGGCCCGACGGGCGCTGCTGTGCTGCGCCGTGCTGCTCAGCCTGGCCGCCCCGACCGGTGCGATGGCCGCCGAAACGACCATGGTCAAGCTGATCAAGGGCCTGATCGCCAGCGGCGCACTGAAACCCGAAGATGGCCAGGCATTGCTGGTGCAGGCCGAGGCCGAAGCGGCGGCCGCCCAGCGCAGTACAGCCACCGCGACCTCGGCCGCCAGTGGCGGTGTCGCCCTGGAAGCCGGCGACGTGCGCGTGCCCTACGTGCCGCAGAGCGTGCGCGACGGCATCCGTGACGAAGTACGCCAGGACGTGATGGCGCAGGCCAGGTCCGAGGGCTGGGCGGCACCGAACGAAGTGGCTGAATGGACCAAGCGCATCAAGGTCACTGGTGACATGCGCGTGCGCAGCGAATCGCGCTTCTTCTCCGAACGCAACAGCGACATCGTGAGCAACTGGTCGTCGATCAATTCCGGCAACGGCTTCGACACCAACACCAACACCAACCTGCAGCTGCCACCGCTGCTGAACACCCGCCAGGACCGCCGCAACCTGTGGCGCATCCGCGCCCGCCTGGGCATCGAGGCGACCATCGGCCAGCACACCACGGCCGGTGTGCGCCTGGCCAGCGGCAGCAGCAATGGCCCGGTGTCGACCACCGAGCAGCTGGGCGGTGGCCTGAGCAAGAAGGACGTGTGGCTGGACCAGGCCTGGCTGGCCTACAGCCCGGCCGACTGGGTGACGGTGCGCGGCGGCCGCTTCGGCAATCCGTTCTGGACCAGCGACACGCTGTTCTCCAACGACCTCAACTTCGACGGCCTGGCCGCCAACCTGCAGTACGACTTCGGCGGCGGTGACCTCGGCCTGTTCGGTAATCTGGCGGTGGTACCGCTGGAGTACACCTCCGACAGCTCGCCCAGCCAGAGCCGGGTCAAGACCCCGAACGAGAACAAGTGGCTGTCCGGTGCGCAGGTGGGCGTGAACTGGCGCTTCAATGACGACAACGCGCTGCGCGCGGCACTGGGCTACTACGACTTCAAGAACATCAGCGGCCGCCTGTCCTCGCCGTGCGCGCTGTATGCGGGCGCAGTGGGCTGCGACACCGACTGGTCGCGTCCGGCGTTCATGCAGAAGGGCAACACCCTGATGCTGATCCGCGACATCGCGCGCAATCCGCTGGATCCGGCCAATACGCCCACCCCGCAGTATGTCGGCCTGGCCTCGGCATTCCGCCTGGCCACGCTGAACCTGCGCTGGGATACGCAGCTGGCCCAGGACGTCGGCCTGCGCCTTGAAGGCGACTACATCCGCAACCTGGCCTACGACAAGCAGGCGATGTTCAGTCGCGCCAACAACGGCATCGTCAACAACTACGGTGCCGGTGGTGCCGCCAGCATCGACACCTTCCGCAGCGGCGACACCGCATGGATGCTGCAGGCCGCCTTCGGTGCCACCGAGCTGAAGGAGAAGGGCCAGTGGCAGGCGCTGCTGGGCTACAAGCACATCGAGGCCGATGCGCTGCCGGATGCCTACAACGATCCGAACTTCCACCTCGGTGGCACCAACGCCCGCGGCTACTACGTGGGCGGTGCCTATGCGCTGGACGCGCGCAGCTGGATCAGCGGCAAGTGGATGGCGGCCAAGGAAGTGTCCGGTGCGCCGCTGTCGATCGACGTGTTCCAGCTGGAGTTCAACACCGGCTTCTGAGTAGCGGGCGTGATGCGGATCACGTAGTGCGTGGCGGGGGCGCAGCGATGCGCCCGTCTAGGGAAAGGAGACCACGCGTTGTTCAAAAGGAGGAGTGGATGAGCCGTCGCAAGCTGTTCGAGAGTCCCGAACCGTCCAGCCAGATGCTGGGTGTTGGACCGGCCTATGTTTCCGTGGAGGGCCTGCGCCAGCACCTGGCCGAGTTCCTGCTGTACGCGGGCCGGCCGGTGGTGATCATGCGCGGGCGCAGCGAAGTGGGCTACTTCCTGCCGGCGCGCTGCTGGCGCCAGCGTGACGATGATCCGCTGGCGGCCGCGGCCGCCGACCAGCTGCTGGATGCCGCCGGGTTCCAGGCCGAAGACATCCAGCAGGTGGAGCAGGAATTCAACGCGATGCGCCAGCGCACGGTGTTGCATTCACGGCGCTGAGCCCTCTGTTACGCCGCCGCCCCACGCTCACTGGTGATGCGTGCACCTTCGCGCATCACCAGGGTCACCGGGGTCTTTTCCACCACCTCCAGCAATCGCTGCCACTGCGCATCGCTCAGCTCGGCACTGGCATGCAGCACGCGGTGCACGTGGAGGCGCCCGTCCTCATCACGTTCCGAGCGCAGCTCGGCATGGAACTCGCCCAGGTCCCAGCCCTTGCGCTGCGCGTACATGCGCAGGGTGATGGCGGTGCACGCCGCCAGCGAGGCCAGGTACAGGTCGAACGGCGCGAAGCCCTTGCCCTGGCCGCCCAACGAGGCAGGCTCGTCCGCATCCACATCGAAGCTGCCATTGCTGATGTGGTGCAGGTAATTGTCGGCGGTTGAAACAATGCGTGCGTAGGCCATCACATTCTCCATCTGTCCATGGCGTCGAGCCACGCTCGACCAAACCCACTGTAGCGTCGAGCCATGCTCGACGGCTCCCCAAAGGCGGCGCCAGTCAGGACCGGCGCCGCCACCCGGTTACTCGGTACGATCGTACGAGAACTGGATGCCCGCCGTACCGCCGGTTTCAATGAAGAGGTTCATGAAGGCCGGCACCGTTTCCGAACGGGCCCAGTCGCGCTGCAGCTCGCAGAACAGCTGCGGCACGCTGATCAGCTGGCCGCCGGCCTGTTCGATGCGGCGCAGCGCGGCATCGTGCGCGGCCAGCGAGGTGCCGCCGACGGCGTCGACCACCACATACACCTCATAGCCTTCCTTCAACGCATCCAAGGCCGGGAAGGTCAGGCAGGCCTCGGTCCACAGCGCGGTCATGATCAGCTTGCGGCGGCCGGTGGCTTCCACCGCCCTGCGGAACTGGACGTCTTCCCAGGAATTGATGGTGGTGCGGTCGTAGGTCGGATAGTCACCCAGCACCTGGCGCAGCTGCGGAATCGGCGGCTTGTTCAGGCCGGTCTTGACGTTCACCGTCGAATGCACGATCGGCAGGCCATAAGCCACTGCGGCTTTGGCAGTGCCGACGATGTTGTTGACCAGCAACTGGCGGTCCATCGAAGCAATGGAGTTCACCTGCACCGGCTGGTAGTCGATGATGATGAAGGCGGAGTTCTGCGGGGTCAGCAGATGATCGCTGGCCGGGTCGCGGATCGGTTCACTGGACATGATGGGTCTCCGGTTGAGAGGCGTGCCGACAGCGGGCCGGCACCCCGGGCGTAGGTCAGCTGCGCTGCGAATCCAGCGGCTCGTGGTTCTTCTGCACGTCCTGCGCCTTCAGGTAGCTTTCGATCAGCAGCTGGTAGTTCGGGAAGATCTTCGTGTAGACCTCGGCCCACTGCTGGGCATCATCGCGGTTCCAGCTGCGCTGGATCTCCGAGGCCACCGCGGCGGTGTCCATCGGCACCACGCCGGCCTGCACCACCCGGGCCAGGGTGATCTCCTCGGCCATCTTCGAATAGGTGCCCGAGGCATCGATGACCGCGAACACCTGATAGCCATCGGCAACGGCGGCAATGGACGGGAAGGCCATGCACACGCTGGTGATGGTGCCGGCAATGATCAGCTGCCTGCGGCCGGTGGCCTTCACTGCGGCAACGAATTCCGGATTGTCCCATGCGTTGATCTCGCCCTTGCGCGCCACGTACCGGGCATGCGGGGCTGCGTCGTGGATCTCCGGGATCAGCGGGCCGTTCGGGCCCTGCGGAACAGAGGCAGTGGTGATCACCGGCATCTTTGCCAGCGTGGCCATCCTGGCCAGCGCGGTGGCGTGGGCGCGCACGCGGGTGAACGGCATGTCACCGATGGTCTGGAACAGACCGCTCTGATGGTCGATCAGCAGCATCGCGGCGTTGTCCGGATCGATCACCGGGCGGGCACCGTTGAAGTTGGCGGGGGTACTCATGGTCAGTCTCCTGGAAAAAGCGGGCGATGGCCCGGAGGGTGCGGCGGGCCATCGCCCGCCGCTTTGAAACGATCAGTGCGCGATCCGGCCGAAGCGGCCGCTGTTGAAGTCGTTGACCGCCTGCGCGATCTCGGCCTGGCTGTTCATCACGAACGGGCCATAGCCCACCACCGGCTCGTCGATCGGCTCACCGCTGAGCAGCAGTACGGTGGCGTCGCTGTCGGCGTCGACGAACACGTCCTCGCCGCTGCGGTCGAAGGTGACCAGCTGCGCTTCGCCGACCGGCTGGCCGCCGTTGATCCGCACCGTGCCCTTCAGCACCACAAGCGCCAGCGTGCGGCCCTCGGCCACCGGCAGGTCGGTGTGGTGGCCCTGCTGCAGGCGGATGTCCCAGACATCCATCGGCGTGTGGGTGCGCGCCGGGCCGGCATGACCGTGGAAGCGGCCGGCGATGACCCGCACGCGGCCGGCGCCATCGGGCAGATCCACCGAGGGAATCTCTGCGTCGAGCAGGGTCTGGTAGCCCGGTGCGCCCATCTTGTCGCGCGCCGGCAGGTTCACCCACAGCTGGACCATGTCCAGCGTGCCGCCGCGCCTGCTGAATTCCGGCGTGTGGAATTCCTCGTGGAGGATGCCGGAGGCAGCCGTCATCCACTGCACGTCACCCGGGCCGATGGTGCCGCCGGCCCCGGTCGAATCGCGGTGGGCGACCTCACCCTCATAGACGATGGTGACGGTCTCGAATCCGCGATGCGGATGCTGGCCGACGCCACGCGGCGTATTGCTGGGGGCGAAGGTGTACGGGCCGGCATAATCCAGCAGCAGGAACGGGCTGAGGTGCTGGCCGTGGGTGTTGTAGGAAAACATCGAGCGGGCGGGGAATCCGTCGCCCACCCAGTGCGGGCGGGGGGCGCTGTAGGTACCGGTGACACGCTTCATGGCGATCTCCTGGCCGGGGCTGCCGGCCGCTGTTCTTCGTTGCGAAGACGATATCGCCGTGACAATAAGGCCGGTAGACGCCAGTATTTGCCGTCATAGTCCTATCTGGTGAACAATGTCTGCAGGCCGTGGCCGCAGGAGATCGCCCCGTGTTCATCGCAGATATCCGCCGTTGTGACCTCAACGACCTGTTCTACTTCGCCATGGTGGTCGAGCATGGCGGCTTCTCGCAGGCCGGCCGGGCGCTGGCGATGCCGAAGTCGAAACTGAGCCGGCGCATCGCGCTGCTGGAGGAACGGTTGGGCGTGCGCCTGATCCAGCGTTCGACCCGGCGCTTTTCGGTCACCGAGGTCGGCCAGGACTACTACCGCCACTGCAAGGCCATGCTGGTCGAAGCCGAAGCGGCCGAGGAAGCCATTGCGATGTCACGTGCCGAGCCGCGCGGCACCATCCGCCTGGCGTGCCCGATCGCGATCCTGCACGCGCGCATCGGCACGATGCTGGCCGATTTCCTGGCCCTGCACCCGCAGGTGACGGTGCAGCTGGACGCCACCAACCGGCGCGTCGATGTGGTGGGCGAGGGCGTGGACGTGGCGATCCGCGTGCGGCCGCCGCCGCTGGAGGACAGTGACCTGGTGGTACGCGTGCTGGCGCGCCGGGTCTGGTGCACCAGTGCCAGCCCGGCGCTGCTGCAGCGGCTGGGCACGCCGCAGGTGCCGGCCGACCTGGCGATGATGCCGACCGTGGATCTGGCATCGGCCAGCCAGCAGCATGCCTGGGAATACACCGGGCCGGGCGATGTGCTGGCCAGCGTGCACCATCGCCCGCGGCTGGTCAGCGATGACATGATCGCGTTGCGCACCGCCGCGGTGGCCGGGGTGGGCCTGCTGATGCTGCCGCGGATGATGATCAGCGACGAGCTGGCCCGTGGCGCGCTGGTGCCGGTACTGCCGGAGTGGGTGCCCAAGCACGGCATCGTGCACGCGGTGTTCCCGTCGCGACGCGGCCTGTTGCCTGCGGTGCGTGCGCTGATCGACTACCTCGCCGAACGCTTCGAGGCGCTGGAGGAACCCTAGGTCTTCCATCCACGCCATGCGTGGATGATGTCGGGGCTGCAGCTTGCCGCCTGCGGCCGTGCAGCCCACAATCCACGTCCGGACCGTCGCCATCACGCCCATCATTCCCCGGTCCGGCCTTGGCACCTATGTCTCCCAATGCCCTGGCGCTGGTCGAGCTGCTGATCCGCGAGCGCCGTGCGTTGTCCCGCTTCGTCGCGCGCTACCTCGACCCGGCCAGCACCGAGGACACTCTGCAGAACCTGTACCTGAAGGCCAGCAGCGTGCCCGGCGATCCGCCCATCCTCGAGCCGCGCGGCTATCTGTACCGGATGGCCTACCACCACGCGCTCATCCGCAGCCAGGCCGACGCCCGCGAGCGGCGCGCGATGGCCGAGTACGCGACCGGCATGGCCGAGGCAGGCCACGACGGCGAGGCGCAGGCGCTGGACCAGGCGCAGCTGCGCGAGATCACCCAGACCATCCTGGCCCTGCCGGCCCAGGTACGCGAGTGCTTCGTGCTCAACCGCTACCTGGGCCTGAGCGAACGCGAGATTGCCGCGCGCCTGGGGATCTCCAAGAGCCTGGTCGGCAAGCATGTGCTGCGCGCAGCGCTGCTGATCCAGCAACAGCAGCGGGGAATGGGCCGATGAGCGGCGATTGCCGTGGGCAGATCGTGCCCGCCGTTGTCACAACAGGAAGGCGCACCCGTTCGTGGTGCGGCAGGCCACAACCATGACCACGTCCGAACCCTCGCCGCGTCAGGCCAGGCAGGCGTTGCGCTGGGTGATACGGTGCAGTGCAGGCCCGTTGCCGGAACGCCAGCAACGCACCCTGCAGCGCTGGCTGCAGTCCGATCCGCGCCATGCGCTGGCCTGGCGCCAGCAGCAGGCCTTCTGGCAGCGGTTGGACGCTGCCGGGCCCGAGGTGCTGGCCGCGCTGCCCGCGCTGACCGGCGACCGCCAGGGGCTGCGGCCGATCGCACCGCGCCGTCGCCTGCCGTGGCTGCTGGCATCGGCTGCGGCCGTGGTGCTGATGGTCGCGGCCGCTCCGCATGCGTTGCTGCTGGCGCGCAGTGATGTGCGCAGCAGCGATGCGCCACGAGTGGTGCAGCTGGCCGATGGCAGCACGGCGGTACTCGATGCCGGCACCGCGCTGGCACTTTCGTTCGATGACCGGCAGCGCCACCTGCGCCTGCTGCGCGGCCAGGCCTGGTTCCAGGTAGCGCACGAGGCTCGCCCGTTCCAGGTCGAGGCAGCGGGCGGCCTGGTCCGTGACATCGGCACTGCCTTCAGCGTGTCGATGCTGGATACCACGGTCACCACCCAGGTCAGCGCGGGCGTGGTCGATGTGCGCCCGGGCGATGGCAGCGTGCAGCGCCTGCATGCCGGACAGGCACGCGCGTTCCGTGACGGGCACTGGCTGCAGCCGGTGCAGCTGGAAGATCCGGAGAGCATGGCGCCGTGGCGGCGTGGCGAGGTAGTGATCGATGATCGGCCGGCCGCGCAGGCCATCGCCGACCTGGCGCGCTACCGTCGTGGCCCGGTCTGGGTACTGGGCGGGCAGGGCGCACGCGTACGGGTCAGTGGCCTGTTCCACCTGCAGCAACCGGACACGGCCATCGTCGCCGTGGCCGCGCAGGCGGGACTGCGCGTGCAGCGCTTGCCCGGTGGTGCGTTGCTGCTGTGGTGAAGCACCCGCGGAACATGGACGAACCGGTCGCATGAAAAAAACATGAAAAAACCGTGGGCAGTCGTCGCAGCCCGCTGTCTATAGAGGTATAGCCAGAGCGAAACAGCGTTTCTTCTCAAGCCAGACACACCACCGGGCACCGGACGTGTCCGTGGTCCCGCCCCGCTTGAGGAGTTCCTGTCCATGCCGTCCACGGCATCCGCCTGTCATCGTCGCGCCACCGCTCTGGCCCTGGCTGTTTCCACCGCATTGCTGCAGTTGGCCTGGGTGCCGGCCGGGCAGGCGCAACCGGCGGTCGTCGCGCCGCTGCGCCAGTACGCCATTCCGGAACAGCCCCTGGCCGACGCCGTGCGTGCCTTTGGCCGCCAGGCCGATGTGCAGGTGGTGTTCCGCAGTGACCTGGTGGAAGGCCGTCGCTCCAGCGCGGTGAGCGGCGAGTACAGCCAGATGCAGGCCCTGCAGCTGCTGCTGCGTGGCAGCGGCGTGCGCGCGCAGCGTGGCATGGACGGCACCTGGAGCCTGCGTGCCGTAGCGGAGGCGGGTGAAGGGGAAGGGGTGCGGGTGACCGAGACACTGGACGTGGCCGGTCGCCTGCAGTCGGAAGGGGGCGAGGCCCGCGATCGGCGCGGCTACGATGATGTGTTCGCGCTGGACATGGCCACGGCGTATTCGGGGCGCGACCGGGTGGAGCGCTACCGCGGCTCCAATCCGGCCGACGTGGTCAAGGATCTGGTCGGTGTGTTCAGCGGCGATGCGCGCAACAGTGGCGCGCTGGACATCAACATCCGCGGCATCCAGGGGCCGGGGCGGGTGCCGGTCAGCATCGACGGCGGCGAGCAGGCACTTACGGTCTGGCGCGGCTACAACGGCGTCAGCAACCGCAACTACATCGATCCCAACCTGATAGGTGGCATCCAGGTCATCAAGGGGCCGGGGCTGGTGCGCGATGTGCACAGCGGGATCGGTGGCGCGCTGGTGATCAAGACCATCGACGTCGATGACATCGTGGAAGCGGGTGAGCGCTTCGGCGGGGAGCTGAAGATCGAAGGCAGCAGCAATGCGGTGGCGCCACGCCTGCCGCGGCTGCATACCGGCGAGGACTACCGCACGGTGCCCGGGTTCCCGCAGGGCTCGCCCTCGGCACCGTATGCCGACAGCACGCTGCTGGTGCCGGTGAAGTCGCGCGGTTCGGAAGCCAATGTGTTCGCCGGCGAGGACCAGGCCTGGCGGCTGGCGCTGGGCCTGCGCGGCGAGCACGTGGACCTGATGGCCGCGTATGCCTGGCGCAAGCGCGGCAACTACTTCTCCGGCACCCAGGGCACGGCGTACTACGACCAGGACCCGCGCGAGCAGTTCGAGTACAAGGGCCTGGACTACATCACCACGCTGGCGCGCTACTTCAAGCCCGGCGACGAGGTGCCCAACACCTCCAGCGAGCAGGAATCGTGGCTGCTGAAGGCGACCTGGCAGATCAACGATGACCAGCAGCTGCGCGCCACCTGGCGGCGTACGCTCTCCCACTACGGCGAGATCATGCCCTCGCGCATCCTGTCCGCGCCCGACTACGGTCGCATCCAGTGGCCGCTCAGCCGCGTCGATGCCGATGCCTGGAACCTGGAATACCACTGGCAGCCTGCCGGCAGCCGCTGGCTGGACCTGCGTGCCAACCTGTGGCGCACCGAAACCACCAGCGATACCTACACCGCCGGCGGCTTCCCCAATTTTGCCAGCAACCCCGACTGGAACCCCGGCAGCAGCCCGATCCTGCGCAATACCGCGCTGGCCAATGCCCGCAACGACCGCACCGGCCTGACCCTGAGCAACCGCTTCGCGCTGCATTCCACCCTGGACCTGACCGTGGGCGGCAACTGGCAGTTCGAGAAACTGCGCTCGGCGGACCCGTACTTTGGCGTCAGCGATGGCTGGCGCATGTACCCGCGCGCCGGGCGTCGCCAGGAAGGCGAGGGCTACCTGGTGCTGGACTGGCGGCCGGTGGATTTCCTCTCCCTGAGCGCCGGCGTGCGCTACGCGCGCTATTGGGCCTTCGATGATTTCCTGCAGGAACACCCGGAGCTGATGACCACCTCTGTGTTCCCCAAAGAGGCCCGCTACCGGGTCAACGAACTGCCCGAACGCCCGGCCAGCCTGCAGGGCGAGATCGACGCCATCGAGGCGCAGCGCGCGTTCTGGGACAGCATCGGCATGGGCTTCATCGTCGATGATCTGCTGAAGGGCCTGCTGAGCAGGTACGAGACGCCGGTGGCGGTGGAGCACAGCATTCCGTGGCTGCCGGATGCGGACGGCAACTACCGCCGTGCCAGCAACCCGTGCCTGAATGGTCAGGTGGCGGCCATTCCCGGGCTGTTGCCGGTGCAGGGCGCGCAGATCCTGTGCAGCATCCAGAGCGGGCGGTCGCAGACGGTGGCCGGCCGCAACGAGCGCAGGCGCGACCATGCCTGGCTGCCGACCTTCTCGGCCACCGCGCATTTCTCGCCCAATGCGCGCGCCTATGTGCGTTACAGCGAGGCGGTGCGTTTCCCCAGCATGTTCGAGAGCACCATCGCGTTCTCCAGCAGCCTGAACCCGCTGTACCCGCTCAAGCCCGAGCACGCCTACAACTACGAAGTGGGCTATGTGTACAACCTGTCCGCACTGTTCGGCAACACCGCCGATGCCGACGTGAAGCTGGCCTACTACGTGCACAAGACCCGCAACGTGATCGAGCGCGACGGCAATTTCCTGTTCGACAACCTGGACAAGCAGCGCATCCGCGGCGTGGAGTTGCAGGCGCGGTTCGACAACCGGCGCTTCTTCACCGACCTGGGCATCACCCGTACGCTGGAAAACAAGGTCTGCGACGAAAGCATGGCGGTGCAGCTCGATGCGCTGGCCGGCAAGGTGCCCAACTGCGTGCAGGACGGCTTCGTCAGTGGCTACCTGCTGACCCAGGCCATTCCCCGGTTGTCGGTGAACGTGTCGCTGGGCACCCGGCTGTTCGATGAGCGCCTGGAGCTGGGCAGCCGCATCGTGCATTACCAGCGCCACCAGAACCCGGACCTGCAGGCCTACCGTGACCGACTGTACGCCGGCAGCGGTGGCCTGATCTGGCAGAACGTGCCGTTCACCTGGGGAAACATCACCACCGTCGATGCCTACGCGCGCTGGCGCTTCAATGACCACGCCAGCGTCGAGCTGGTCGGCACCAACCTAGGCAACCGCTACTACGTCGACCCGGCCACGCGCTCCACGCTGCCGGCGCCGGGGCGCACGCTGAAGCTCGGTGTCACTGCACGCTTCTGATGACCTGCCTCGTTGTTGTACCCGTTGTTCCCTCAACCCAAGGAGTAGTTCCATGAAGATGATCTCCCGTTCCGTACTGGCCATGGCCGCCACCTTCGCCCTGGCCGGTGCCGCCCAGGCCGCCGACATCGTCGGTGCGGCCAGCCCGGCCACCGATTCGCAGCTGTACGTCAAGGTCGGTGCCTCCGAAGTCAACGGCGGCCCGCACAGCGCAGGCAAGGCCGGCATCGGCGTCGGCGCCGTCTCCAACGGCAAGCCGGTCGACTTCCAGGGGCTGGCGGCCTACTCGGCCCCGACCACCGTCAACGGCGTTACCGTGCGTACCCTGGCCATGCCGATCACCGGTACGCCGGGCAGCCATTCCGGCATGGGCCACTTCAACTTCGTCAAGGTGGGCAGTGGCGATGTGTGGTTCGGTGAATGGTCCAAGGACGGCGCCGCAGGTGGCTTCAACAACCGCCAGGTGTACTTCGCTGGTGACCGCGCCGGCACCACCCTGCCCAGCGGTACCGCCACCTACGCGGTGGCCGGCCTGAACCGGTTCAATGGCAGCAACCTGCTCAGCGGCACGTTCGCGGCGAACTTCGGCACTGGCAAGCTGACCGGCGGCCTGACCGGTGGTGGCCAGACCCTGGCGATCAGCGCCAACATCAACAGCGCCGATGCATCCTTCGCCGGCACCGCCGTGGCCAACGGCTCGGTCACCGGCAACAGCCAGGGCCAGTTCTTCGGCGCCAACGCGGCCACGCTCGCCGGTATCGCCACGTTCGCCGGCAACAGCCAGTACGACACCGCCTTCGGCGGCAGCAAGAACTGATCGCCACGCCCCTGACGGGGCAGGGCAGGGACAAGCCGCGATCCGCCAGTCCCTGCTTCGGCCGCTGCATGCACCACCACGGATCGACCATGCGCCATTCCACCTTCCTTGTCGTACTGCTGTTGGCTGCCGCTGATGTGCGCGCCCAGCAGGACGATCTGCGCCGCGTGCTTGAACAGGGCAGCGAACTGCGCCACCAGCAGCAGGACCGGCAGCGCCTGCAACAGGCCGAGTCGGAGCGGCCGACCATCACCATCGATGGCAGGACGCTGCGCGTGGAGCGCACCGTCGACGATCTCGGCCAGGCCCTCTACCTGTCACTGCAGCATCAGCAATGGCGGGCCGCCGCGGCGTTCCTCGAGGAGTACATCGAACTGCAGGGGCATGACCCGCTGCTGCGCCATTACGCGCAGGGGGTGTTGGCCCGCGTGGCCGGCGACCATCGTCGCGCGGCGAAGGAGTACGAAGCGCTGCTGGCGGCGCAGCCGGATTTCCTGCCGGCCCGACTCGAGCTGGCACGTGTCTATGCGGAAGACCAGCGTGATCGCGATGCGGTCGCGCTGTTCACGGCCATCGCTGCAGGCATCAATGCTGATGATCCGGCCACGGCCGGCGTCCGCGCGCGCGTGGACGGTTACCTGGGTGCCCTGCAGGCGCGCCAGCGCTGGAAAGGCGCGCTGTCCGCCGGCCCCGCATGGAGTGACAACATCAACCGCAGCTCGGCCAGCCGCACCTGCCTGTTCGGCGTAGGCGACGCCTGCATCATCGAACGGAAACTGCCCGACGCCCAGCGCGCAGGGGGCCTCGACTACGACGCCAGCCTGGAACGGCGCTGGGTCCTCGACGGGCATCATGGGCTGTACGTGCGCGGTCTCGCCTTCGGTCAGGCATGGCGCGGGCACCGTGCCTACAACGAGCTCAATGCCAATGTGCAGGCAGGTTACAGCTGGCGCAGTGCGCGGCAGACCGTGCTGCTTGCCCCCAGCTATGACGTCCAGGGCCTGGGCAACCATGCGCTGCAGGGCGGCAGTGGCGTGCACGGCGAATGGCAGTACGCCCCGGATGCACGCAGCCTGCTCAAGCTGGAGGCCGACTGGAAGCGCCAGCGGTATCGCCAACAGGGCCTGGCCAGCAACTATGACGGCGAACTGGCATCGGTGTATGCCACCTGGTTCCGTGCGCTCAATCCGCGCTGGACGGTCTTCGCCGGGCTGGATGTCACCGGCAGCAGCGCTGCCGACCCGGCCAACGGCTACCGCCAGCGCGGCTTGCGGCTGGGCGCGGCGCGGCAGTGGAGCGGCACCACGGCCACGGTGTTCGTGTCGCTGCGCCGCCGCGACTACGACGCCTGGAGTCCATTGCTGGAGGCGCGCAGGCAGGACGACGAACAGAACCTGATCGCCATCGTGCGCAGCGAGCGGCTGGCGGTGGCCGGGCTGGTGCCCAGCCTGGGCCTGCGCTACGCCCGCATCGACAGCAACGTCGGCTGGCTGTACAGCCACGACCGCAGCCTGCTCAGCCTGAAATGGGAGCGTGCGTTCTGAACGCGCCGCTGCAATGCCCGGGTGAACGGGCCGTGGCGGCGATCTTCATCGATCATCACGCGCCCTTGTAGCCCGTTTCGCGCATCCTGCAGGCGTTGCGGCAGAGGTGCGCCGCGTGTATCGAGGAGCGCGGGTCGTGCTGGAAGCGGGCAACAAGCCAGAGGGCCTGAAAGGGCTGCGGGTGCTGGTGGCGGAAGATGAATTCGCCATCGCGATGTTCCTGGTGGACTATCTGGAACTGAAGGGGGCGCAGGTGGTGGGACCGGCCGGTGACCTGCAGGCGCTGGGGCGTCTGGTCGATGAGAACCCCATCGATGTCGCCCTGCTGGACATCAACCTGGGGGGTGAACTGGTCTACCCCTTGGCCGACCGCTTGGCGGACGCCGGCACGCCGTTCATGTTGACCTCCGGCTACGATGACAATCTGCCCAGCCGCTTCGCTGGCGCGCCCCGCTGTACCAAGCCCTATCACATCGAGGCACTGGTGCAGCAGCTGGCACGGCTGGTGGCAGGCCCGCAGGCTGCTGCGGGCATCGCCTGATTGCGCGGCATGTCACACCGCATCCAGGGTCTCCCGGCCGTTGAGCGCCCGGCGGGCATGCCGCCGCCGCTGCAGGCGCATGCGCGCCATGACGGCATGGCCGCCCGTATTGCCCGCCACGACTGGTCAGGCACGCCACTGGGTGCGATCGAGCGATGGCCGCCGCACCTGCGCGCCACTGTCGACCTGATGCTGGCCCACGGCTTCCCGATGATCGTGCTGTGGGGCGAGCAGCTGGTGCAGCTCTACAACGATGGCTATGCCGAGATCCTCGCCGACAAGCATCCGGGCGGGCTTGGCCAGCCCACCCGCGAGTGCTGGCCTGAGGTCTGGCACATCAACGGCCCGATCTACCAGCGGGTGTGGCAGGGCGAGACCATCACCTACGAGGACAAGCTCTATCCGCTGGCGCGGCGGGGGCGGCTGGAGGATGTCTGGTTCACCATCACCTACAGCCCCATCCGCGGTGAGGAAGGGCGCATCAACGGTGTGCTTGTCACCATGTTCGAAACGACCGCCGCGCATGTCGCGCAGGCGGCCCGCGAGCGCGAGGAGCAGAAGCGCCGTGAGAGCGACCGGCGCCTGGCGCTGGCATTCAAGGTGCTGCCGGTGGGCGTCTGCATTGTCGATGCCGAAGGCCGACTGCAACTGTCCAACGACCGGATGCGGACCTATCTGCCCACCGGCAAGGTGCCGTCCACTGATCGTCCCAACCACTACCGCTGGCAGGGATGGCACCCCGACGGCTCGCGCATCGAGCCCCATGATTTCGCCATCGCCCGCGCCCTGCGGGGGGAGACGGTGGTCCCCGGCCTGGAGTTCCAGTTCATCCATGACGACGGGCGCGCCCGCTGGACACGCGTCGCCGCTGCGCCGCTGCGCGATGCAGACGGCGAGGTGACCGGGGTGTTCGCCATTGCGGTGGATATCGACGACCTCAAGCGCGCCACCGAGCGCCAGGCGGTGCTGCTGGCCGAACTGCAGCACCGGGTCCGCAACATCATGTCCACCATCCATGCCCTTGCCTGGCGGACGCGCAGCACCGTGGCCAGCGTGGACGAGTACGCCGAGCGGCTGTGCGGGCGTTTGATGTCGCTGGCGCGCACGCAGAGCCTGCTGACCCGCGGCGGCAATGCCGGGGTCTGCCTGCGCGGGATGATCGAAGAGGAAGTGTCGGCGCAGATGCCGGGCACGGGCCTGTGCGAACTGCACGGTGAGGACGTGCTGCTGCCACCGAAAGCGGCCGAGGTGCTGTCGTTGGCCATCCATGAGCTGGCGAGCAATGCGCTGCGCTACGGCGCGGCCGCGCGCGAGGCGGGGCGGATCGAGGTGTCCTGGCATCTGCAGGTGCAGGACGCCGAACCGTGGCTGGGCCTGCACTGGTGCGAGCGCCATGCCGACGTGGAGGGCTGGGAAATGCCACGCCAGCGCGGCCTGGGCCGGGCGCTGATCGAGCAGCGCGTGCCCTACGAGCTGGCTGGCAGCGGCGAGCTGCACTTTGGCCCACAGGGGCTGGATGCGTGGATCCGCTTCCCGCTGCGCGAACGCGACAGCCTGCTGCAGACCGACGCTCCGGACACCGCGCCCCTGCGGTAAAAGGGGATTTATCCCCAATTTGGCCAAATTGGGTATAGTTTCGCTCATCCACCCCGCCTGGAGCCGTGCCATGACCCTGCCGCTGGATCTGCCTGGCCTTGAAAAGGCCCCGGCCTCGTCGGTGAAGACCCGGGGCTGGCCGAGCCTGATGCGCACCGTGCGCGAAAAGCAGGCGCTGGTCATCACCAACCACAACCACCCGGAAGCGGTGATCGTGGACATCCGCACCTACCAGGAACTGCTGGCCAAGGCCGCTGGCGGTGATGCCGGTGAGCGCAGCGAGGAGCTGCAGCGCCTGCGCAGCGAGTTCGACCAGACCCTGGCCGGGCTGCAGCGCGGGGAAGGGCTGGGCAAGGTGCTGGGCCAGCCGATCCGGCGCGGCCGCAAGGTCACCCTTGGCCGTCCGCTCTGATCGATGGGACGCATCCTGGCGTTGGCCGGTGTCAATGGCGCCGGCAAGAGTTCGCTGCTGGGCACCTGGCTGGACGCCGAAGGGCTGAGCTGGTTCAACCCGGACTCGTTCACCCGCCGCCTGGTCGACGCCGGCTGGCCGCTGCCGGACGCCAATGCCGAGGCCTGGCAGGAAGGCACCCGCCGCCTGCGCCAGGCCATGGCCGATGGCACCGACTTCGCCTTCGAGACCACGCTCGGTGGCAACACCATTCCGCGCCTGCTGCGTGAGGCCTGCGAGCGGCACCAGGTGGCGATCTGGTTCTGTGGGCTGGCCGATGTCGGGCTGCACGTCGCCCGTGTGGCCGCGCGGGTGGCCGCCGGTGGCCACGATATTCCGGTGGAGAAGATCCACGCGCGTTTCGATTCGGCGCGCGCGAACCTGCTGGAGCTGCTGCCGCACCTGGCCGAGCTGCATGTCTACGACAACAGCGCGCCGGCCGATGCCGACGGCTGCGTGGTGCCGCTGCCGGTATTGGCCATGGCTGCAGGCCAGCTGCATTACCCGGTCGCAGTGGCCGACCTGTTGCACACGCCGGGCTGGGCCAAGCCCATCGTGATGCGCGCGATGGAATTGGACACCCCGGGTGATTGATGCCGCACGGGGTGCGGAGTCGAACCCATGCTCGGCTGATCCCCTGGAAGTCAGCCGAGCGCGGGCTCGGCTCTACAACGCCGGCTTCGCCTGCTCGGGCTCGGCAACGTCCGGCAGCGGCGGCAAGGTCGGGTCCACCGTCACCGGCACATCGCTCTTCAACAGCGCGGCTGCTTCCTTGTCGCTGCCAACCGCTGGCGGTGAACCGCGCAGCGGCAGGCCGGCGGTTTCCTTCACGAACAGCATGGTTACCAGGCCGATCACCGCCGCGCCCATCAGGTAATAGGCCGGCACCAGCGGGTCGTCGGTACGCTCCACCAGCCACGCGGTCACCAGCGGCGTGGTGCCACCGAACAGCGACACCGACACATTGAAAGCGATCGACAGCGCGCTGTAGCGCACCGGGGTGTAGAACAACGCCGGCAGCGTGGACGGCATCGAGCTGGTGAAGCACACCAGCGCCAGCCCCAGCAGCATCAGGCCGAGGAAGATCAGCCCGTCGTTGCCGCTACCGACCAGCAGCAGGCACGGAATGGCCAGCACCAGCAGCGCGATGCAGGCACCGATGATCATCGGGCGCCGGCCCAGCCGGTCACTGAACAGGCCGCCGGCGATGTTCAGCGGCATCATCACCAGCATCACGATGATGATCAGCAGCAGGCCCTTGCTCTCGGCATAGCCCATCGTGACGCTGAGGTAGCTGGGCATGTAGGTCAGCAGCATGTAATCGGTCACGTTGAACACCAGCACCAGGCCCATGCACACCAGCAGCTGGCGGCCATGCACCTGGAACAGCGCGCCCAGCCCCGGCCGCTCGTGCTCACGCTTCTCGGCTTCCTCGGCGAAGGCGCGGAACGCCGGGGTTTCCTCCAGCTTCATGCGCATGTACAGGCCGAGCAGGCCCAGCGGGCCGGCCACCAGGAACGGAATGCGCCAGCCCCAGTCCAGCATCTGCTCGCTGCTCAGCAGCATGTGCAGCGCGGTGACGGTGCCGGCGCCGGCGATGTAGCCGCCCAGCGTGCCGAACTCCAGCCAGCTGCCCATCAGGCCGCGGTTGCGGTCGGTGGAATACTCGGCGATGAAGGTGGCCGCGCCCCCGTATTCGCCGCCGGTGGAGAAGCCCTGCACCACGCGCGCCAGCAGCAACAGCACCGGTGCCCAGATGCCGATGCGCTCGTAGGCGGGAATCAGGCCGATGGCAAACGTGCCCAGCGCCATCAGGATCATGGTGAACGCCAGCACTTTCTGGCGGCCGTAGCGATCACCCAGCGGGCCGAATACCAGGCCGCCCAGTGGCCGCACCAGGAACGCCACGGTGAAGGTAGCGAACGCAGCGATCACCTGCGCGGTGGGGTTGCTGGAGGGGAAGAACACCTGGCCGATGGTGACGGCCAGATAGCCGTAGACACCGAAGTCGAACCACTCCATGGCATTGCCGAGTGCGGCCGCGCCGACGGCGCGCTTGAGCATGGGCTTGTCGACGACGGTGATCTCATCGACCTTCAGGTGGCGGCGGCGTTTGAACCAGCCGAAATGGGCATGTGCATCGGGGGTGTCCTGCATGGGGGCTCCCTTGTAGGCAGAAGAGGGGAAATGAGCGGTGAGGTAGGTCCCGGAAATCGGAAACGGCGATGCAGGCGCAGGTGGCGCAGGGGCATCGGTGAGTGGCGTGGGGGCCGGGGAATGTGTGCAGGCACGACGCCATGCGCACGGCAAAGCACCGCCGTAACGGCGGAAACGCAGCAACGGGATCACAGCGGTCGCGCAATCAGCGGCCGGCGGTCACAGCAGCGTGGGGAGTGCAGGCCGAGGGCCTGCGGGCGTCATCCGCCAGGATCCAGCGCGAGGCGGTGGAACGGCAGGGCGGGAGCCATCGTGGCAAGCGAAGCGCCGGTCGGCAGTGCTTCCCACGTAACAGGTGCGCCCGTCACGTAGTGGGTCGTGTCGATCATCCGTTCATCATAGCGGCATCGGCGTGAGCATGCAGCGAAGCGGACTGATCTGCACGCTGTGTTCCATCGCGCCTGTTCATGCGCGCGGCATGCAATGACAAGTGTTGAACGAACTCTGGCCGCAGCGCTCACGCGACGCTGTCTACGGTAGCGCTGAACGCAATCGAGAAGGAGCATTGCATGACCCGTCGCATTCCCGAAGGCACGTTGATCATCGTCGCCGATGGCGGTTCGGCCCGCGTGTTCACCAACGTCGGCAGCGAACATCAGCTGGCGTTGAAGCAGGAAGGTGAGCTGCGCCTGCAGGACATCAGCGAGCAGGGCGTCTCCGGTCAGGGCCCGGCTGGCGCGGTGCCGAAGGACATGTCCATTTCGCAGCTCAACGAGGCGACGTTTGCCAAGCAGGTAGCGGAGCAGTTGAACGAAGATGCGCTCAACAACCGCTATGCACACCTGGTGCTGGTGGCAGACCCGACCACGCTGGGCCGTATCCGCCCGCTGCTGCACAAGGAGGTCCAGGCGCGCCTGCTGGGCGATATCGCCAAGGACCTGACCAACGCCCCGCTGGCGGATATCCAGAAAGCGCTGGCGGCGTAACCGGCATGCCGTTCATGCGTGACTACCCGGCGGCGGAGCCTGCGGGCGCGGACGTGGAAGCTCAGGCGGGCTGGCAGCTGCTGGAGTTCGGTGCACCCTGGTGTGGCCATTGCCAGGCTGCGCAGCCTGCACTCCAGGCGTTTGTGGACGCCCACGATCTTGTGCATTGGAAGATCGAGGATGGCAAGGGAAAGCCGCTGGGGCGTGCGTTCAAGGTAAAACTGTGGCCCACCGTGGTGCTGCTGCATGACGGCCAGGAAGTGGCGCGCGTGGTGAGGCCGGTCGACAGCGCCGACCTCGCCACCTTGCAGGGCGCATTGCCAGATTGAGGGCAGCGATCGCTGCGTGCGGTGCGCACGGCGTCGAGCAGGCTCGGCTGCATCGCGGTCTAGTGATAGGTCACCTTCTCCGCTTCCGCACGCAGCTTCTGCAACAGGCACCGCCCATGCTGGCTCAGCATGACCATCGCGTTGGCGATCTCTTTGGCGTTGTAGCCCATCGGTGCGGGCGGCTTCGGCTCGGGGCCGTACTGTTCGCCGATGAGGATGGCCATGCCTTCGGCGCTGTTGAGGGCGTGTTCGATGCGCTGGAAGAGCGACTCCATGGCCGGACTGAGTGGACGTTGGGTCATGCGGGAACTCCTTGGGAAGCGAGGGCCACCGCAAGGGTGGCGGGCGGTGCGAGGTTGGAACTTCGGCTGAGCTACGAGAAAAGCCGGAGGGCCATGCGGCCGCCGCACACCGCCCGCCGTAGTTACGGCAAGCAAATCTCGTAGCTCAAAACGGGGTTCCAATCCCGGCAGCGGGATGTCCGCTGCGGCGCCATCTTGTACGGGTCACGACGTGGAATGCTCATTGATGCTTTCTGCCAAACGGGCAGAATCGAAAGGTCACGTCACTCCCCGCTGCAGATCCCGGCAAACAAGTGTCTGACGCGACAATCCCTGTCGCGCCCTTCACGCCGTGGCCGCGAACCCCAGTCCGGCAGCCACACCTCCCGCCTTGATATCAACCCGCAATCGAATCGATCGCGGGCTGAAGGCGACCGATTACCAGCTGTAACTGACACCCACCTGCGCACTGGTCTGGTGATAGCCACTGGCCTTCTGCAGCGACAGCCCGCCCCAGGCGCCGATGCCGTTGCTGAACTTCACCGACGCGCCGCCACTGAACTCGCCACGGCTGCGCGGCACGCGCGAATCGGCGATCTCGTCATCCATGCGGATCTGCGATTCGGCGCGGGTGTGCAGCCAGTTGGCGGCCAGGTACGGCTGCACCTCCGCCGCGCCATTGCCCCAGCGGGTCACGCCGGACAGGCGCAGGCCTGCACGCCCGAACACGCCATTGGCATTCTCGGTGCTCACCACCGTGCCGTTGGCCTCGGTGTGGCGGTTGCTGTCCCAGCGGCTGTAGCCCACCTGCAGCTGCGGCTCCAGGTAGATGCCGCCGTTGTTGGCACCGCCGACGCGGAACGCGTAGCCGGTTTCCACCGCCCCCTGCCAGGCACGGCTGTCGTAGCGTTCCGTATCCAGGCCGATGCCTACCACGCGATTGCGGAACTGCGCACGCTGCAACGAGCCGTCCACATAGAAGCCTGCATACGGGTCGGCACCGTTGCCGCCGCGCCAGGTACCGTAGATGCCCAGCGCCTCGCCCTTCACCTTGCCGCGGGCGTAGTAGCCGGTCAGCTCATTGGTGGAGGTGCTGCTGGCGTTGCCGCTGGACAGCATCACGCCCACGCTGCTGCCCGAATCGTGACGCCACAGATCGGCACCGACGGTCAGTGCCTGGCTGTTGCCACGGATGTCGAGCTGGCGGCTGATGGCATCGAAGCCGTTACGCGAGCCATCCACGCGGGCCCAGGCGCGGCCGGAGTTCTGGCCGGCATGGCGATCGTGGTAACCCAGCCGGAACATGGTCTGCGCCGCCTGCAGGTTGGCCAGGTAGGCGCCGGGCTCGGGGCGCAGCACCGGCTCCGGATCGACCGGATCGCACTCGGGCAGGCTCGGATCGACCACGCACGGGTCCGGCTGGGTCGGCAGCTGCGAGCGCAGGTACCAGTTGCCGTCGGCGCCGGTGCCTTTGTGCAGGAAGTACTCGTACTGGCCACCCACCGCGCGCCCGGCCAGGTTGAACTGGCCGTTGGAAGCGCCGCCGACGGAGATCAGCTCGATGCCCTTGTCGGTCTGCGCACCCGCGCCGCCGACATTGTTGACGCGCACGTTGGCCGTGCCGCTGGTGTCACCGCCGATGATCAGTTTGTCGGTGGCTGCGTCGTCGCCAGCCAGTACGGTGTTGAAGACGATCGTGCCATCGGCACCGCTGAAGTTGCCAGCCACGTTGAGGGTGTGGAAGGCGGAACCGTCGCCGAGGGACACGGTGCCGTTACCGAGGCTGAGCGCACCGATCGTGGAATTGCCGGTCATGTTCCAGGTGGCCGTGTCCAGCGTGGTACTGGTGACGTTGGTCATGACGCCGGTCAGTACCGCGCCATTGGAAAGCTTGGCGTGCAGCTGCGAGGTTGCATCGGCACGAAGCGTACCCTGCAGTTGTGACGCGCCGACGTTCAGATTCAGCGTACCGCCATCGACGGCTTCAGCAATCACGCCATTGCCGCCGCTTACAGTGCTGCCGTTTAGAACGTTGACAGTGGTTGGGGCGATGATCCCTGCACCGCTGACAACAATGCCCGAGCCGTTTCGACCGGCGATGCGTGACTTGTCGATGGTGAGGACGTTGTCACTGATCGGACTGGTGGGAGTTCCCCCGATGTCCTTCACAACGATGCCGTTCTCATCCCCCATGACGGAAGATCCGTTGGTGATGTTGACGCTTGAGTTCGAGAAGACTGCCAGACCGGACGAGATTTCGGACGGTAGGAGGCCGGCTCCGATGCCGGTTCCATCAATCGTCGTGTTGCTCAGGGTCAGTACGCCACCTTGAACATAGCCTCCGATTCCTTGGCCGATGATGCTCGAGTCAGTGACAGTTGCGGTGCCGGCAGCGCCACCAGAGATGCCATTGGTTACCGCCAATCCCGCGGCGCGGCTGTTCTGTATCCGGGTGCCGGCGATCGTTGCGCTGGAGGAGGCAATCTGGACGGCGGCAAACGGATCGGTGGCGGTGGCTGCTGCCCCCGTCATGGCGAGCGTGGATCCGTCGCTGATGCCTACGGATGTGGCGGCGCTGCCGGTGTTGAACGTCAGTGTGGCACCGTGGGCAGACCAGCCTTCAATGGGGTCTCCAGCATTGACTGTTGCGCTTTCACCCGGGTTGAGGGTGCCGGCCTGGCTGGGACCGGCAACGGCAAGGCCGGCGGCAATGGCCAGCGCAAGGGAACGGCGAACAGCGATCTTCATGACGTACTCCTGTTGGAATCAGAACCTCAGGAAAGGGGACCGCGTTCACTCGTCAGCGTTAATGAGACGCCGAGATGTTGTGAAGCCCAGGTGATACCCGTGCCCTTTTCCGGCCCGCCCGACGCAAACTGCGCGAGAGATCACACAGCGGCAGGAAATGTCGTCACTCGCTTTGCCGCGCCGTTTTGGGCACGGGGACAGTGTGGTGAAGGGGGATGGATCGATCCATGCAATTAATTGCAGTCTTCATTCGCCATAGGCTGTGTGATTGGAACCGTTCAGCCGCACCGCAACATGCGGTGCCAGAACGCGGGTGCTAGGATCTGACCACCACCTGAATCGATCCAAATGCCGATGCCCACGCTGGACCGTCGTCTCCTGATCGCTTTCGCCGCGACCGCCATGCTTGCCTCCGGGGCGGTGCTGGCGGCTCCGTCGACATCCGCCGCCGAACGCGCCTATGGCTCGGTCGACCCGTTCATCGGTACCGGCGGGGAAGGCCATACCTACCCGGGGGCGACGGTGCCGTTCGGCATGGTCCAGCTCAGCCCGGATACGCGTATCCAGCCGCGCGAGAAGGCCTACGGTTGGGCGGCCGGCTACCGCTACGACGACAGCAGCATCGTCGGCTTCTCGCACACCCATTTTTCCGGCACTGGCCATTCCGATCTGGGCGACATCCTGCTGATGCCGTTCACCGGCAGTCCCGGCCTGGAGCGTGGCGATCCCGAGAAGCCGCGCAGCGGCTATGCCTCCCGCTTCCGCCATGATGACGAGAAAGCGGAGCCGGGCTACTACGCGGTCACCTTGGACGATTACAAGGTGCGTGCCGAGCTGACCACCAGTACCCGCGTGGGGGTGCATCGCTATGCGTTCCCCAAGGGCACCGACGCCAAGGTGCTGCTGGACATGCGCACCAGCATGTACGACTACCCGGGCAAGGTGCTGTGGTCGCGGGTGCGGGTGCGCGCCGATGGCACGGTGACCGGCTTCCGCGAGACGCGCGGCTGGGCACCGGGCCGCCAGCTGTATTTCGCGATGCGTTTCTCGCGGCCGCTGGCCGGCCATGAGCTGCACAACACCGAGCAGGACATCGTCTATAAAGGCTTCCCGCCGCCGGGCGAGAAGGATCCGGCGCAGCGCGCCCAGATCGAAGGCCGGCAGCTGGTCGGCACCTTCAACTTCGGCAAGCTGGACGCACCGCTGGTGGTGAAGGTAGCCATCTCGCCGGTCAGCGAGGCCGGCGCCATTGCCAACCTCGACGCGGAAGTGGCCAACTTCGATTTCGATCGCGTGCGTGCACAGGCGAAGCAGGACTGGACGCAGGCGCTGTCGGTACTCGATATCGATGCCCCCGAGCATGCGCGGCGCAGTGCCTATACCGCGCTGTACCACACGATGCTGGGGCCGACGCTGTTCATGGACGCCGATGGCCAGTACCGCGGTTCGGACAACGCGGTGCACAAGGCCGACGGCTTCACGCACTATTCGACGTTCTCGCTGTGGGACACCTACCGCGCGCTGCACCCGTTGCTGACGCTGGTGCAGCCGGAGAAGCGCAACAGCGACTTCGTCAATTCGATGCTGGCCCACCATGAGCACAGTCCGTACGGCATGCTGCCGGTGTGGTCGTTCCATGGCCTGGAAGACTGGTGCATGATCGGCTACCACGCCGTGCCGGTGATCGCCGATGCCTACGTGAAGGGCATTCGTGGCTTCGACGCCGACAAGGCATTGAAGGCGATGGTCGAGACCGCCAACTACGGCCCGTATGACGGTATCGCGCAGTACCGTGAGCTGGGCTATGTGCCGATCGACGAGGAAGGCGAAGCGGCCAGCAAGACGCTGGAGTACGCCTTTGATGACTGGACCATCGCACGCATGGCGCAGGCGATGGGTAAGGCCGATATCGCGGCCACCTTCGACAAACGCGCGGGTAACTGGCGCAACGCGTTCGACAAGGACACCGGCTTCATGCGCGCGCGCAAGCGCGATGGCAGCTTCCGTACGCCGTTCGACCCCAGCGCCAGCGGCTACGGCACCGACTACACCGAGGGCAACGCCTGGCAGTACTCGTGGTACGTGCCGCAGGACGTTGCCGGCCTGGCGGCAGCCCACGGTGGCAGCGACAAGCTGCTCGCGCGCCTGGACGAGGTGTTCAACGCCAAGGTGGATCCGTCCATCTTCGAGCACATGGAAGACATCACCGGGCTGATCGGCTGGTATGCACATGGCAACGAACCCAGCCACCATGTGGCCTACCTGTACTCGTACGCTGGCCAGCCGTGGCGCACCCAGGCGCGCCTGAAGCAGATCATGGACACCCAGTACGCCGACCGTCCGGATGGCCTGGCCGGCAACGATGACGTCGGCCAGATGTCGGCGTGGTATGTGTTCACCGCGCTGGGCTTCTACCCGGTGGCGCCGGGCTCGGGCGAGTACATCCTGGGCCGTCCGTTCCTGCCCAGGACCGCGATGCGTCTTCCGAACGGCAAGACGTTCACCATCGTGGCCGAGGGCCTGGATGACAGGCACACCTATGTGGGCAGCGTGAGCCTCAACGGCAAGCCGCTGCAGCGCACCTTCCTGCGCCATGACGAGATCCTGGCTGGCGGCGAACTGCGCTTCAGCATGCAGGCTGAGCCGAACAAGGACTGCCCGGGGCAGGACGCGCAGGCGCCGTATTCGATGAGCCGGTGATGCCGGGCGGCGCCACATTGCCGCCGTCATTGACCCGCACCTGGTAGGCGCTAACCGTGGTTGGCACGCGGAAGATCAACGGCGCCCACCAAGGTGGGCGTCTACCGGAATCCGTGGGTCGCGGTGCTTTTGGTAGGTGCCAACCTTGGTTGGCACGCAGGACGTCAACGGCGCCCACCAAGGTGGGCCTCTACCGGAACGCGTGGGTCGCGGTGCTTTTGGTAGGTGCCAACCTTGGTTGGCACGCAGGACGTCAACGGCGCCCACCAAGGTGGGCCTCTGCCGGAATCCGTGGGTCGCGGTGCTTTTGGTAGGTGCCAACCTTGGTTGGCACGCGGGACATCAACGGCGCCCACCAAGGTGGGCGTCTACCGGAATCCGTGGGTCGGGGTGCTTTCGCGAACGGAAACGCAACCCCACGCGCGCGCCACCGAGTGGCGCCGTTTCGATCATCAATATCGCGCCATGCCGCTGCGCGATCTCGGCCACGATCGCCAGCCCCAGCCCGCAGCCATCTCCCTCGCTGCTGGCCCGGTAGAACCGTTCCGTGACGCGCGCGCGCTCGGCTTCGGCGATACCTGTACCGTCATCGTCCACCCACACCTGCACGCCCTCGGCATCCCGCTGTAGTCCCAGGGTGATTACGCCGGGCACGGCACCGTAGCGCAGCGCGTTGTCCAGCAGGTTGCCCAATGCTTCGCGCAGCAGCTGCGGATCGCCCTGTACCTGCACGCCGTCGTCTGGCCCCTCGTAGCCCAGGTCAACGCCCGCCGCCAACGCACGGTCGGCGTAGCGCTCCACCACCCCGCGTGCCAACGCAGCCAGGTCGACCGGTTGCAGTGGCAGTGCACTGCCATGCGGATCTTCCGAGCGGCTGAGCATCAGCAGCTGGTTGACCAGATGCTGCAAGCGGGCCAGCCCGGCCAGCGTGCCGGACAGCGCCAGCTGCTGGGCCTGCGGGTCGTGCTGGCGCAATGAACTCTCCAGTTCCACCTGCATCGCCGCCAAGGGCGTGCGCAGCTGGTGCGCGGCATTGCTGACAAAGCGCCGCTGCGCATCCTGCATCGCGTCCAGACGCTGCAGCAGCGCGTTGTAGGCCTCCACCGCCGGCCACAGTTCGCGCGGTGCCTCCTGCGCGGGGTCCAACGGTGCCAACGGATCCGGACGCGGGCTGGCCAGCCGCCGCGCCACCTGGTTGGCATGGCGTGCAGCCGCGCCGGTACCGGACCAGGCCAGCCACGCGGCCAGCGCCAGGATCGCGGCCTGGAACGGGATGCTGGCCAGCAGCAGCTTGCGCTCCAGCCGGTGGCGTTTGCGAAGCGTCTCAGCCACGCGCAGCCGGATGTCATGGCCCGGTCCGGCGCTGACCACCACCTCGACCATGCGCACGGCCTGACCACGCAGCCGCGCATCATAGTAGACCGCGTCGTCACTGTTGGCGGACGTCGCCGGGCGTGGCAGGGCTTCGGGCAGGTCGCCATACAGACGCCCACCCTCGGCATCGACTACCTCGCCATGCACTTCGTCGGCGGTGTCCCAGCTGAACATGCGCGAGACGGCTGGGGTGATCTCGATCGAAGCACGACCATCCTGCACCGTCACCAGCTCGGACAACGACATCGCCGAATCCAGCAGCCAGCGGTCGTAGACCTGGCCGGCATAGAACCGGGCCAGCGCAAATGAACCCACTGCGCTGCACAGCAGCAGTACCAGCAGCGGTAGCCAAAGGCGCCTGAGCAGCAGGCCACGCAGGCTGTGAACGCGCTCAGTCACCCACGGCCTCCAGCCGGTATCCAAGCCCACGCAGCATGCGGATGCCGACGCCGGCGCGCGCCTGTTCCAGTTTGCGGCGCAGGCGGCTGACATGCACCTCGATCACCGACAGGTTGGCCTCGTGGTCCCAGCTGTACAGCGCATCGAACAAGCGCTGCTTGGTGACGGTGCGACCGGGATGCTGCATCAGTGCCTCGACCAGCGACAGCTCGCGCGCGGTCAACTCGATGCGCTGGCCTTCAACCTGCACTTCATTGCGGATGCTGTCGAAGCACAACCGGCCCAATCGCTTCTGCGCCGGTGCATCGCTGCGGCGGCGCGACAGTGCACGCAGGCGGGCTTCCAGCTCACCGAGTGCGAACGGCTTGGCCAGGTAATCGTCGCCACCGCGGTCGAGGCCGAGGATGCGGTCCTCCACACCATCGCGTGCGGTCAGGATCAGCACCGGCAGGGTGGCGCCGTCGTTGCGCAGGCGCGAGAGCAGGTCCAGGCCATCGACGTCGGGCAATGAAAGGTCCAGCACCATCACGTCATACGGTGCGCTGGCCAATGCCGCCGGCGCGTGCAGTCCACGCGAGAGGTGGTCGCACAGATGACCGGCACCCTGCAGGGCGCGGATCAGTCCATCGGCCAGAGCGGCGTCGTCTTCGATCAGCAGGATTCGCATTGCAAGCTTCGTGCAAGGTTGGGGCAAGTTTGGCGCAAGTGCATCACCTTACCGTGACGTGCATGAATTTCTCCTCTCGTCTTGCGGCCGTGCTGGCCACGCTTCTGTGCGCGCCTGCGGCTTCGGCGCTGTCCCTGCAGGAAGCGCAGCGCGCAATGGAAGCACACAACCCGGACCTGCGCGCGGCGGCATTGGAACTGCGTGGGGTGCAGGGCGATGCGCTGACCGCTGCGTTGCGGCCAGCTGCCGAGCTGTCGATCGGCAGCAGCAAGATCAGCCCGAAGCACGGCATCGGCCCGGGGCGCTGGCAGGACAAGCGGGTGGACAGCACGCTGGGCCTGGGCTGGACCTGGGAGCGCGGCGGCAAGCGCGCATTGCGCATCCGCCAGGCGGACGCGCTGCTGGAAGTGGCCGGGCTGGACATGCTCGATACCCGGCGCCGGCAGCAGGTGGCACTGCATGAAGCCTATTTCGGCCTGAAGGGCGCGCAGGAGCGGGCGCAGATTGCCGACGCCAACCGGCAGACTTCGGCCGAGCAGATGGCGGCGGCGGACAAGCAGGTCGCGACAGGGGCGATGGCACCGGTGGATCGCGCGCGGCTGGCGGTGGACGATCTCGCCGTAGCCGACGCGGCGCGCGAGGCGGCCCTGGATCTGCGCGATGCACGGCATGCGCTGGGGCTGCTGCTCGGCCGCGACGACAGCCATGACCTCAGCGCCGATGATCCGTGGCCAGACCCCGCGGGCAGGGTGGATACGGGTGCGTTCGACCCGCAGCAGCGTGCCGATCTGCGCGCGGCACGTTCGCGCCTGGCCGCGGCCGACGCCGGTGTGGCGCTGGCGCGCAGCGAGCGCCAGCGCGACATCCAGCTGGGTGTGGAGGCCGAGCGCGAGCCGACCGACATCAGCGGTGTCACCTGGGGCGTGTCATTGACCATTCCGCTCGGCGGCCCGTCACGTGCACGCGGCGCGATCCAGCGTGCCGAGGCCGACCGTGACAGCGCCGCGCTGGAGCTGCAGGTACTGCAGCGCGAAGCACGCGCCGAGCTGGACCAGCTGCAGGCCAGCGCGCAGTCCGCCGCACAGCGCCGCAGCGACTATGAGGGACTGCAGTCCGACGCCGCACGCAAGGCGGTGCAGGGCATCGAACTGGCGTACCGGCGCGGCGCCGCCAGCCTGACCGATCTGCTGGATGCGCGCCGCAGTTGGCGCGACTTCGAGGCCGCGCTGATCGATGCGCGCGCCGACCATGCCATTGCCCTGGCGCGCTGGGAAGCGGCCACATCCGTTGCTGAAGGAGAGTCCCGATGAAGTCCCCCGTCGCCCATCGCCCGCGGGCGCGACACGGCTTGCTGCCGGCCTTGCTGGCGCTGGCCTTGCTGGGCGGCTGCGGCCGTGAGCCGGCGTCCTACACCGAGGATGCGCCGCAGATCAGTGCCGGCCAGATCCAGTTTCCTGCCGGCAGCCGCCAGCTGGACGTGCTGCGCAGCGAGGCGGTGACCGCCGGCGCCAGCGCCAGCCTGCAGCTGCCGGGCCGGGTGGTCTGGGACGAGACCCGTTCCAGTGCACTGCGCACGCCGTTGCCGGGGCAGGTGGCGCGCATCGAGGCGCAGCCGGGCCAGAAAGTGAAGGCCGGCCAGGTGATTGCCTGGATCACCTCGCCCGAGTTCGGCCAGGCCCAGGCGGAGGGCGTGCGTGGCCGCGCCGAGCTGCAGCAGGCGCGCAAGGAGCTGGAGCGCACCCGCGAGCTGCATGCGGCGGGTGTGGCGTCGGGCCGCGAACTGGACGAGGCCGAGGCCAGCTTCGCCGGCAGCCAGGCCGATCATGCGCGTGCAACCGCCTTCGCCAAGGCATATGGCAATGGCCAGCGCGTCGACCAGCGCCTGCCGCTGCGCGCGCCGATCGATGGCGTGCTGGTGGAGCGACGGATGAGCCCGGGCATGGCGGTCAGCCCGGACAGCGAACAGCCGTTGGCGGTGATTGGTGATCCGGACCGCCTGTGGTTGCTGCTGGATGTTCCCGAGAGCCTGGCCGGACGCATGAAGGCGGGCATGCAGGTGAGCGTACCCGGTGCCGCTGGCCAACTGCTGCAGGCGACCCTGCAGCACGTGGATGACTTCGTCGACAGCGAACGCCGCGTGGTGCAGGCGCGCGCCGAGCTGGACAACCGTGCGCGCGGTTTCAAGGCGGGCCAGTACGTGCGTGCGCAGGTGGCAGTGCCGGCCGGGCGGGGTGTCTCGCTGCCCGATGCTGCGGTACTGCTCATCGACGGCAAGCAGGTGGTGTTCGTGGAGGAGGCCAAGGGCCGCTTCGCGCGCCGCGCCGTGCGTGCCGAGGAACTGGGCGATGGCCGCCTGTGGGTGCGCGAGGGCCTGGCCCAGGGCGCCAGGGTGGTGGTCGAAGGGGGCCTGTTGCTGCAGCAGCTGGTCGACAGTGCGCCCGCAGCCGCCAGCACCGGGACGGGGCATGCCGCGCCATGATCGATCGCCTGATTGCCTATTGCCTGCGCCAGCCGCTGATGGTGATGCTGGCGCTGCTGCTGTTCATCGGCGCTGGCATTGCCGCGTTCCGCGTGCTGCCGGTGGAAGCCTTTCCGGATGTGTCCGACACCCAGGTGACGGTGGTATCGCTGCACCCGGGCCGGGCCGCCGAAGAGGTGGAGCGCGAGGTGACGATGCCGCTGGAAGTGGCACTGTCCGGCATCCCGCATTCGGTGCGGGTGTTCTCGCATACGCAGTTCGGCCTGTCGATGATCATCCTGACCTTCGACGACAAGGCCGATGATTACTTCGCGCGGCAGCAGGTGCTGGAACGCCTGCAGGGCGTGGAGCTGCCCGAAGGGGTGACGCCGGAGCTGGAGGCGATGAGCTCGGCGGTGGGCGAAATCTACCGGTACGTGCTGAAAGGCCCGCACCTGACGCCGACCCAGCTGCGCACCGTGCAGGAATGGACGATGGAGCGCAGCCTGCGCACCGTGCCGGGCGTAGCCGATGTGATCAGTTTCGGTGGCTTCGCGCGTACGTTCCAGGTCAAGCCGGACCTGGACAAGCTGCGTGACCGCGGCATCAGCCTGGGTGAGTTCGCCGAGGCGCTGGAGAAGGGCAGCTCGAACGCGGGCGGCGGCTACGTGGAACGTGGCCAGCAGCAGTTCCTGATCCGCGGCGTCGGACTGATGCGTTCGCCGGCCGACATCGGCAACGTGGTCGTGGCGCAGCGCAGTGGCACGCCGATCCTGGTGCGCGACCTGGCCGGCATCGCCGATACCGGCCTGCCCCGGCAGGGCCTGGTCGGCCAGGATGACAACGACGATGCGGTGTTCGGCATGGTGCTGATGCGCAAGGGCGAGAACCCGTCCGACGTGCTCGACGCCCTGCATGCGCGCATCGCCGAGATCGAAGCGAACCAGCTGCCGGCCGGGGTCAGCATCGAGCCGTTCTACGACCGCTCGTGGCTGGTCTCGACCACGCTGAAAACCGTCTTCAGCAACCTGCTGGAAGGCGCGGTGCTGGTGTTCCTGGTGCTGTGGCTGTTCCTGTACAACGCCCGTGCCGCGCTGATCGTGGCGGCGATGATGCCGCTTGCGCTGCTGTCGACCTTCCTTGGCCTGCATCTGTGGGGCGTGCCGGCCAACCTGCTGTCGTTGGGTGCGATGGACTTCGGCATCATCATCGATGGCGCGGTGATCGTGACCGAGCACATCGTCTCGCGATTGTCGAAGCTGCCACCTGCGGCCGATCGTAAGACACGGTTCTCGACCATTCTTTCGGCAGCGTCGGAAGTGGGCCGGCCGACGTTCTTCTCGATGCTGATCATCATCGCCGCGCATATCCCGATCTTCACCCTGCAGCGCCAGGAAGGCCGCATGTTCGCGCCGATGGCGTACTCGGTGACCTCGGCACTGATCGGCGCGCTGATCCTGGCGCTGACCGTGGTGCCGTTGTTCTGCTACTGGTGGCTGCGGCGCGACCGCATGCGCGACGGCAATCCGCTGATGGACCGCCTGACCGGCTGGTACCGGCCGGTCCTGGAGCGCGCACTGGCCCGCCCGCGTGCGGTAGTGCTGACCGCGGTTGCGCTGCTGGTCGGCACGCTGGCATTGGGCACGCGGCTGGGTTCGGAGTTCCTGCCCGAGCTGGACGAAGGATCGATCTGGCTGACGGCCACGCTCGACCCGAGCACCAGCCTGGGCGAAGCGCAGCAGCAGTCGCGGCGCATCCGTGAGCTGGTCGGCACGTTCCCGCAGGTATCGACGGTGGTGGCCAAGCTGGGACGCCCGGAAGACGGCTCCGATGCCAAGGGCGCCAACCAGATCGAGGCGCTGGTGGCGTTGAAGCCGGAGAAGGAATGGCCGAAGGGCGTGGGCAAGCGACAGCTGGTGAGCGACCTGCAGCGCACGCTGGAGCAGCGCATTCCGGGGCCCGAGTTCTCGATTTCGCAGCCGGTGCGCGACAACATCCTGGAGAGCATCTCGCAGATCAAGGGCCAGGTGGTGATCAAGGTCAGCGGCTCGGATCTGGACGTATTGAACCAGCAGGCACAGGCGATCCTGGGCCAGGTACGCGGCGTGGAGGGCGTGGAGAGCGCCTTCATCGACCGCGACGGGTCATTGCCGCAGCTGCAGATCGAGATCGACCGCGACCGCGCCGCGCGCTATGGCCTGAACGTACGCGACGTCGACGAAGTGATCGAGACCGCACTGGGCGGGCGCCAGGTCGGCGAGCTGTGGGAGGGTGACCGCAGGTTCCCCATCACCCTGCGCCTGGACGATGCCGATCGTGACCTGCAGCGGCTGCGTACGGTGCCGGTTGGCATCGGCGATGGCCACACGGTGACGCTGTCCGACGTGGCCGACTTCCGCATGGCCAGCGGCGCGATCAACATCTCGCGCGAGAACGCACAGCGGGTGAAGGCGGTGAGCATCTTCATCGCCGGCCGCGACATGGGCAGCGTGGTGGCTGACATGCGCAAGCGCGTGGATGCCAGCGTACAGCTGCCGGAAGGCTATCGGCTGGAGTGGTCCGGCGAGTTCGAGAACCAGCAGCGTGCGATGAAGCGGCTGGGCTGGGTGATTCCGCTGTCGGTGCTGATCATCTTCGTGCTGCTGTTCGATGCCTTCAAGGACATCAGCAGCGCCGCGCTGATCCTGGCCAACGTGCCACTGGCGATGATCGGCGGCATCCTGGCCCTGTGGCTGACCGGCATTCCGCTGTCGGTGTCGGCGGCAATCGGCTTCATTGCATTGTTCGGGCAAGCGGTGCTGAACGGCGTGGTGATGCTCAGCCGCTTCGCCCAGTTGCGCGAGCAGGGCATGGACCTGCTGCAGTCGGTGGTGCAGGGCTCGCTGCAACGCCTGCGCACGGTGCTGATGACCGCACTGCTGGCGATGTTCGGCCTGCTGCCGATGGCGACCTCGCATGCCATTGGCGCCGAGACCCAGAAGCCGCTGGCGGTGGTGGTGATCGGTGGCCT
The DNA here is from genome assembly GCF_059372355.1 of Stenotrophomonas sp. YJH_SMC_135. NCBI lineage: Bacteria > Pseudomonadati > Pseudomonadota > Gammaproteobacteria > Lysobacterales > Lysobacteraceae > Stenotrophomonas > Stenotrophomonas sp. YJH_SMC_135. Next base: position 52,405 of record NZ_JCAFVN010000008.1, on the reverse strand, counting down.
GCTGTCGGCGATGCTGCTGACCCTGCTGGTACTGCCCACGCTGTACTACTGGGTGCATCACCGCCGCGAGGCCCGCACGGGCTGACGGCGATATCCGGCTCTCCGCCCGGTAGAGGCCAACCTTGGTTGGCAGACGGCGAAGCGCCCACCAAGGTGGGCGACTACCGGTGTGCGATGGCCGCGGCCTACACCATTCCGCCGTTGGCGCGCAGCACCTGGCCGTTGATCCATCCGCCATCGGCACCTGCCAGGAACCCCACCGCGCCGGCGATGTCCTCCGGCGTACCCAGCCGCTCCAGGGGGTTCATCTTCGCCAACCGCTCGATCAGCTCGGGCGATTTTCCATCCAGGAACAGATCGGTGGCGGTCGGTCCGGGCGCCACGGCGTTCACGGTGATGTTGCGCCCGCGCAGCTCCTTGCTGAGGATCGCGCCCATCGTCTCCACCGCCGCCTTGCTGGCCGCATACACGCTGTAGTTCTCCAGCCGGATGCCGACCACGCTGGTGGACAGGGTGATCAGCCGGCCACCGTCGCGCACCCGTCGCGCGCTTTCGCGCAGCACGTTGAAGGCGCCCCTGAGGTTGATGCCGATCACCCGCTCGAACAGGGCGTCGTCGGTATCGGCCAGTGGTGCCAGCTGCAGCACCCCGGCGCTGTTGACCACCACGTCGATGCCGCCGAAACGGGCTTCGATGGCGTCGAACAGCTGGCGCACCGCCTGCGGATCGGACACATCGGCCTGCAGCGCGGTGGCCTGCGCGCCGGCGGCGTTGAGTTCGGCCGCCAAGGCTTCGGCGTCGTCGCGGCGGCCCGCATAGTTGATCGCGACCGCGTGGCCATCGGCGGCGAGCCGACGCGAGATGGCGGCACCGATGCCACGGGATCCGCCGGTGACCAGGGCGACAGAGCGGGCGGGGGAGAGGGTCATGGTGGCTTCCACGGGGACACGCCGAAGTGGCGCAGCGCCATCTTCGCGAAATCGCGCTTTCGGATAATCCTGCATAATCCGCCAACATCATCCGGATAGCCGAACAATGGACCGCTTCACGGCCATGCGCGCCTTCGTCCGTATCGTCGAGCGCCGCAGCTTCACCCGGGCCTCCGAGGACCTGGGCCTGCCGCGGGCCACGGTGACCGACGCGATCAAGGCGCTGGAACAGCGGCTGGGCGTGCGCCTGCTGCACCGGACCACGCGGCTGGTGGTGCCGACGCTGGAAGGCGAGGCCTTCTATGGTCGTTGCCTGCGCCTGATCGCCGACATGGACGACGCGGAGGCCGCCTTCCGTGACGCGCCGCCGCGCGGCCCCTTGCGCATTGAGGTGCATGGCACGCTGGGCCGGCACCTGCTGTTTCCCCACCTGCCGGGGTTCCTGCAGCGCTACCCGGAGATCGAACTGGAGGTCAGCGAAGGCGACCGCTATGTCGATCTGCTGCGCGAAGGCGTGGATGCGGCGCTGCGGGTGGGGACGCTGGCCGACAGCGATCTGGCGGCGCGCCGGTTGGCGATGCTGCGCGAGGTCACGGTGGCCGCGCCGGGCTACCTGCAGGCCAAGGGCGTGCCAGGCAGCATCGAGTCCCTACTGGGCGGCCATGAAATGGTGGGCTATCGCTCCAGCGCCACCGGCCAGCTGATTCCGCTGGAGTTTCAGCAGGGCGGGCAGGTGCTCTACGTGCCGCTGCCGGTGCGGGTGCGTGTGTCCGGTGCGGATGCGTTCCTCGGCGCCGCGCTGGCGGGCCTGGGCATCATCCAGGCTCCGCGCTACCGGATGGACCCGTATATCGCGCGCGGGCAGCTGGTGGAGCTGTTGCCGGACGCGCCGCCGACCCCAAGCCCGTTGAGCCTGGTCTACCCGCGCAACCGCACGCCGTCGCCACGCCTGCGGGTGTTCATCGACTGGGTGGCCGGGGTGTTCGAGCAGACCGGGGGGGCCGGCCAGCGGCCGGCACTACCGGAGCGGCACGCGAAGCTGTCCGACCCCAGGGGGTAGTGCTGACCGCTGGCCGGCAACCGCAATGCGCTTGATGTACCCCGGGGGGGCGGCCGGCGGCCGGCACTACCGGGCTGCGGCGCTCGGCAGCACCAACTCGAACACGGTGCCGGTGTCATCGGACGCAACACTCACGCTGCCGCCATGCGCCTGTGCAATCGCGCGGGTGATCGCCAGCCCCAGCCCCGCACCTTCGTGGCGGCCACGCTCGCCGCGGTAGAAACGATCGAACAGGCGCGGCAGCGCTTCGGCGGAAATCGGCGTGCCGACGTTGTGCACGCTGACCCTGCACACGCCATCGGCCTCGGCCAGCCGTACCCGCACCTCGCTGCTGGCAGTGGCGTGCTTCAACGCGTTCGACAGCAGGTTGGCGATCGCCCGGTGCAGCATCAAGCGGTTGCCTTCCACGCTCGCCACGCCTTCGCGATGCAGGGTCAACTGCCGGTCCTCAGCCAACAGCTCGTAGAACTCCAACAGTGAATCCACCACCCCATGCAGCGCCACCGGCTCGCGCGAAGGCAGCGCACCCGGCGCCTCGGCCTGCGCCAGGTACAGCAGGTCACCCACGGTCTGTGCCAGCTGCTGCAGTTCCTCGGCGCAGGACGCCAGCGTCTCGCGGTAGGCCTCGTTGCTGCGCGGGTGCGCCAGCACCACCTGAACCTGGGTGAGCATGTTGGTGATCGGGGTGCGCAGCTCGTGGGCGAGATCACCGGAGAACCCGGTCAGCCGCGCGAAGTCCTGCTGCAGGCGTGCCAGCATGCCGTTGAGGGTCTGCGCCAGCTGCTCCAGTTCGGCCGGTGCACTGCGCGCGCTCAGGCGCCGCTGCAGGCGCCCGGCGGTGATCTGCCGGGCTTCATCGGCCAACGTACGCAGCGGCCGCAGCGTGCGCCGCACCACGTAGCCACCGAGCAGGCTGCTGGTCACGGCGGCGCCGATGATCGCGATCGCCAGCAGATGGCGGAAGCGCTCCAGGAAGTCGGCGTGACGGTTGTCATCAATGGCCAGCAGGGTCACCAGCTGGCTGCCGTCGGCCAGCGTCTGGCGCAGGTGCAGGGCATGCATGCAGCGACCATCGGTGAGGATCCAGTCGTGCCGCCGTGGCGCGGCGTCGATGGGCTGGCTGCGTGCATGCTCGCGCAGCAGTGCCGGCGCAGTGGAGAACAGTACGGTTCCGCTCCCATCAACAATGTGGAAGGCGATATCCGGATGATGGCCGAGCGCCTCTGCCAACCGCGGTCCGCGCGCGGCGGCAGGCCCATTGTCAGCGAGGTCGCGGATCAACGCGACCTTGTTTTCCAGTTCGATGAAGTCCTGGGCAACAAGATCATGGCGGGCGCTGACATAGATCGCCACGCCCAATGCGGCCAGCACCAGCGTGGCCACGATGGCGAACAGCAGTGTCAGCCGTACCGCGATGGAACGACGCAGGCTCATCCGCTGTGCACGGCACCGTCGTCCGGCGCCTCCAGCACATAGCCCATGCCGCGCACGGTGACGATCAGCTTGGCATCGAAGTCATCGTCGATCTTCGCGCGCAGGCGGCGGATCGCCACGTCGATCACGTTGGTGTCGCTGTCGAAGTTCATGTCCCACACCTGCGAGGCGATCAGCGAGCGTGGCAGCACTTCGCCCTGGCGACGCGCCAGCAGCTCCAGCAGGGTGTATTCCTTCTGGCTGAGGGCGATGCGCTGGCCGCCGCGTTCGACCCGGCGGCGCAGGGTATCCACCACCAGGTCGGCGATGATGATGCGCTCGGCCTGCGGCTGTACCTGGCCGCGACGCAGCAGGGTGCGTACCCGCGCCAGCAGCTCGGCGAAGGCGAACGGCTTGGCCAGGTAGTCATCGGCGCCCAGTTCCAGGCCCTGCACGCGGTCGGCGATGCTGCTGCGCGCGGTCAGGAACAGCACCGGTGTCTGCCACCCTCCGGCGCGCAACCGCGACAGCACGTTCCAGCCATCCAGGCCGGGCAGCATCACATCGAGAATGATCAGTTGGTACTCGCCGCTGCCGGCCAGGTGCAGCCCGTCGACGCCGTTGCAGGCGAGATCGACCACGTAGCCGGCCTCGATCAGGCCCTGGCGCAGGTAGTTGCCGGTCTTGGGTTCGTCTTCGACGATCAGCAGTTTCATGATGCGCCCATCATCGCAGCTTGCACGTGGGCTGGCTGCGCAGGCTCACGCCAACGGGTCCAGCGTACCAAGCACCGCCACGCAGGCCAGCACCAGCACGGCCAGCACCGACTCGCAGGCCAGGCTGTGGCGCAGGGAACGCAGCGGCCGCGGTTGCCAGCCGTCGCGGATGGAGGTGGCCAAGGCCGGCACCAATCGCCAGCGATGCAGCGCCGCCAACCCCAGCATGCCGACCACCAGGGCCAGCTTGAGCAGCAGCCAGCGCCCATGCGCGGTACCGGTCAGGGTCTGCACGGAACCGCCGAGATCGACATAGGTATAGGTGCCGGTCATTGCCAGCAGGGCGACGATGACCGTGCCCGGCAGGGCGAAGCTGTGCGCGGCCCGCCACAACTCGTAGGTGCGCTCGCGCAGGCGCAGGCCCTGTGGACGCAGCGCCAACTGCAGGATGGCGGCGATCGCGCCGACCCAGGCACCGGCGGCCAGCAGGTGCACGATGCCGGCCACCAGCCGCATCGTGCCACCGAATCCATCGCCGGCGGCGGCGTGGCCGTTCCAGGACAGGCTGGCCAACGCCGTGGCAGACAAAGCGAGCAGGGCCACGCGGCGCAGGCCCTGCAGCGGCGTGGCGAATGCCAGCAGGGGCAGCATCGCCAGCACCGCCACGGTACGCAGCAGGCCGGCTTTACCCACCGGCGTACCGGTGAGGAACCAGTGCGCCGTTGCAGGGTCGATGTCGGCCGGCGCGATGCCGAGCACACCGGTCAAGCGGGTGATGGCATCGGTGACCACCACGGCCACCGCGATCAGGGCGAGCGCCAGCGAGACGCCGCGCGGCAGCCCCGGACGGACGAACAGCATCCGCCCGAACAGCAGCATCAGCACCAGGTACAGCGCCAGCCGCAGCGCATACGGCGAGAGCTCGGCCACGACGGCAGCCTTACTTCACGGTGAAACGGTACGTGCCAGTGATCGGGTGGCTGTCCTGGCCCACCGCGCGCCACTGCAGTGCGTAGCTGCCTGCCGGCAAGGGCTTGGCGAAGCGTGCCCGCAGGGTGTGGCCATCTTCGGAGAGCTCCTGCGCAGTGGTGGGCATGGCCATCTTCATGCGGCCATGGTCCATGCTCAGTTCGATGCGGGTGGCACGCGGCATCACCTTCTCGCTGAACTGCAGCTCGATCTGGCTGGCCGGCGCCACGGTCGCGTCGGCGGCCGGCGTCGAGCGCACCAGGCTGGGATGGGCCAGGGCCAGCGGCGCAACCGCGAGGCCGGAAACGAGGACAACAAGGGCGGTGGAGCGGAGCAGGGGACGGGCCATGCGTGGGACACCTGTGGAAGACATGGCCCACAGGGTGGAGGGCAGCGCCTTTCGCTGCCCTGACCCCTGCATTACCGATCTGTAATGTTTCGTCCGCCGGCCGCTGGCCCGCATCACAGCGCGTGCAGCGGCCCCTGCATGCGATGGAAACTGCCATCGGTGGCGGTGAACCAGGCCAGCGAATGCCCGCCCGCGAAGTCATCGACATGCACGACCGTAGCGCCATCGGCTTCCTGCCACGAAATGGCATAGACCCCGTCGCTGATCCGCTGCCACTCACAGGCGGCTTCGCCCCGCGCACCGGCATAGGCGCCGGAGACGATGGCGTACTGCACGTGGCGGCCATCGGCGCTGTAGACATTGTCGGCGGCCAGGCCGTCATAGCTGACGCGGAAGCGGCGGCCGGCGAACACGGGAAGGTCAGCGGCGGTGTTCATCGGATTGCCACCGGGTTGATGTTGACCTGGGTCGAACCGACGTACAGCGGCTGGCCGAGTACGAACAGGAATTCCCAGGCCTTGTCGCGCACCAGGGCACGGCTGTCGATCAGCTCCAGGTTGTAGATGCCACGCTTGGCCAGCATGTACTGGTTGATCGGGAACTCCTCGGCACCGTTCGGGTTCGGGTAGACCTCCGAGGCCCAGGTGTCGCCACCGAAGGCGACGATGCCCTGGTCGGCCAGCCACTTCGCCGCCTCCATGCCGATACCCGGTTCCACTTCCAGGAACTGTTTGTCGTCCTTGCCGATCAGTTCCAGCCAGCCGGTGTTGAACAGCACCACGTCGCCCTTGCGCAGGCGCAGCCCCTGCTTCTTCAGCACGGCCTGGATGTCGGCCACGGTGAACTCGGTGCCGCCGGGCACGATCGCCTTGCCGTAGTACGCGGTCATGTCCAGCACGACGCCACGGGTGACCATCGGCGGCACCTTCTCGACGCCGAGCTTGCGCACCCCGTCCACGGTGACGAAGTCGGCGGCCTTGTTGCCGTTGTAGTAGACGTTGTCGATGCCGATATGGCCGATGCCGTTGAGCTGGGTGCCAACGCCGGTCCAGGCGTTCACCAGTTCATCGTTGAAGGTGAACTTGTTGGGGCCCAGCGACTTGCCAGCCTGCTGGCCGACCTGCACGTTGTACAGGCGGAAGCTGCGGTGGCGGAACGCGGGCAGGTTCTTGTCCACCGGCACCGCCAGCGGATAGGTCTTGCCGGTCCTGACCAGCGAGACCGCGTGCTTGACCACGTCAGCGGTGAGCAGGTTGGCCGCGCCGATCTCGTCGTTGGCGCCGTAGGTAGAGGGATACCACTCCTCGGCGGTGGCCTGGAAGGACAGCGGCAGGGTGGCCAGCGCAAGCGCGGCCAGGGTCTTCATCTTCATGGCAAAGCTCCGGTAACTGTCAGGCCGTCGCGGTGGCGCCGGCATGGGCCGGGAAGTGCGGCAGCACGTACTCGGCGATTTCGTGGAAGGTTTCGGCCAACGGCCGTTCGTTGCGGCGGAACTGCAGACCGATGTGGTCGACACCGGCCGCCTGCATGGCGTGCAGCTCGGCCAGCAGGGCGTTGCGGCCGCCGCGCAGGCCGAAGCGCCAGCGCTGCAGAGGAGCATCGGCATCGGCCACCAGGTCCAGGTGGATGAAGCTGGCATAGGGCTTGTTGCCGGCCACGGCGCGCCAGGCCGCCACGCGTTGTACATGGTCCTGCGGCGTGCCCGGGTAGGCCAGGCAGCCATCCATGTGCTGGCCGATCCACGCCGGTTGCTGCTGGGCCAGGCCGGCCACGAACAGCGGCAGGGCCGGGCCATCCGCGGGCAGCACGTCCAGGCCCTGCGGCAGGTGCGCGGCGGCGCCTTCGCGCAGCAGTGCGATGTGCTCGCGGAAGCGGCTGCCACGGCTGTCGAAGTCGCGGCCGAACAGCGGGTACTCCACCGGGCGGTCGCCACTGGCCACGCCCAGCAGCAGGCGGTCACCGCTCAGCCGCTGCACGCTGCGTGCCGACTTCAGGGTCAGCAACGGCTCGCGGATCGGCAGCACCACCGCGCCGGTACCCAGCAGGATGTGCTCGGTGATGCCGGCCAGGTAGCCGAGGTAACTGAACACCTCGAACACCTGTGCGGCATCGCCGAAGGCCGGGTCGTACACCGGCACGTCGCGTACCCACAGCGCACGGAAGCCAAGGCGGTCGGCCAACCGTGCCAGCTCCGCATGGCGCTGCAGGTCCGGTTCGCCGGGCAGGCGTCGCGCGGCGTGTCGTGCCTGTTCGCCCAGCGGCGTCCAGTCATTGTCCAGCGGTGCTTCGATGCCGATGCTGAAACCACCGGCCTGCAGCCGCGTCAACGCACTGCCCATGGCGAGGCTCCTCAGTCCCAGGCCGGGGCCAGGCCCGGCGGATCCACTTCGCGGCCGTTGCGGTCAAGCGCGGCGATCGCGGCCATGTCATCGGCATCCAGGTGCAGGTCCTGGGCAAGCAGATTGCTGGCCAGGTTCTCGCGCTTGGTCGAGGACGGGATGACCGAGTAACCCAGTTGCAGCGCCCACGCCAGCGCGACCTGGGCGACGGTGGCCTGGTGCTTGTCGGCGATGGCGGCCAGCACCGGGTCCTTCAGCACCTTGCCGTAGGCCAGGGTCATGTAGGAGGTGACGGTGATGCCTTGTTCCTGCAGGAAGGCAGTCAGTGCCGGGTTCTGCAGGTAGGGGCTCAGTTCGATCTGGTTGGTGGCGATCTCGCCGGCGCCGACCACCTCGATGGCCTGCCGGGTCAGCTCGATGTTGAAGTTGGACACACCGATCTGGCGGGTCAGGCCCAGCGTCTTCGCTTCGGCCAGAGCGGTCATGTACTCGCGCAGTTCAACGCCATTGCCCGGCGCCGGCCAGTGGATCAGCAGCAGGTCGACGTACCCGGTGCGCAGCTTGGCCAGGCTGTCGCGCAGGCTCGGGATCAGCTTGTCGGCGGCGTAGTTGTCCACCCAGATCTTGGTGGTCAGGAACAGCTCGTCGCGCGGGACGCCGGATTCGGCGATGGCCTGGCCGACCTCGGCTTCGTTGCCGTAGATCTGCGCGGTATCGACCGCACGGTAGCCGACGTCGAGGGCGTTGCGCACCGAATCGATGACGGTCTGGCCGGTCAGGCGGAAGGTGCCGACGCCAAAGGAAGGAACGCTCATGATGGACTCCAGGGACTTCGTTGAGAGCCGGTGGGCTCGGGACAGGGCGAAGTGTGGGCGCTTTACATTTGTTGATTAAGCCGTGTATACGGGAAACGCTTTTGCGCCGAGGTAAAAAATGAAAACCACCCTGGATGAGCTGAAGGCCTTCGTGGCCGTGGTCGACAGTGGTTCGATCACGGCAGCGGCCGAGGAGCTGGAGCTGACCATCTCGGCCACCAGCCGCACCCTGGCGCGGCTGGAGGACAAGCTGCAGACCACGCTGCTGCGGCGGACCACGCGGCGGCTGGAACTGACCGAGGAAGGCGCGGCGTTCCTGGAGTACGCGCGCACGATCCTGGCCACGGTGGACGAGGCCGAGGAACAGATGGCCGCGCGGCGGCTGCAGCCGGTCGGGCGCCTGCGCGTGGATGCGGCCACGCCATTCATGCTGCACGTGATCGTGCCGCTGCTTGAGGGGTTCCGTGAGCGCTACCCGCAGGTGGAGCTGGAGCTGAATTCCAATGAAGGCATCACCGACCTGATCGAGAAGCGCACCGACGTAGCATTCCGCATTGGCGTGCTGCGCGATTCCACCCTGCATGCGCGGCCGATCGGCCACAGCCGCATCCGCGTGGTGGCCAGCCCCGAGTACCTGCGCCGGCATGGCACGCCCACGCGGGTGGAGCAGCTGCGCGAGCACGACCTGCTTGGCTTCACCCAGCCCAGTTCGTTGAACGAATGGCCGCTGCAGGATGCCGATGGTGGGCCTTTCGTGATCGAGCCGGCGATTGCTTCATCCAGTGGCGAGACACTGCGGCAGATGGCGGTGACCGGGCTGGGCATCGCCTGCCTGTCCGACTTCCTGACCCGCCAGGACCGGCGTGACGGCCGCCTGGTGCAGTTGTTCGCCAAGCAGACGCAGGAGGTGCGCCAGCCGATCAACGCGGTGTACTACCGCAACACGGCGCTGGCCGCGCGCATCACCTGTTTCGTCGACCACGTGACGCAGACGCTCGGCCAGCGTCCGTTTGACGAATAAGGCGGGGTAGAGCCGGCCGCTGGCCGGCTGCCGGGTCTCTGGGGCTGCCGGCCAGCGGCCGGCACTACCAAATGCGCGTCACCTGTTGCGTTGCCCATGCATGGAGGGTAGAGCCGGCCGCTGGCCGGCTGCCGGGTCTCTGGGCTGCCGGCCAGCGGCCGGCACTACCAGCTGCGTATCCCCTGATGCATGGCCCATGCATGGAGGGGTAGCGCCGGCCGCTGGCCGGCTGCCGGGTCTCTGGGGCTGCCGGCCAGCGGCCGGCACTACCAGCTGTGTATCACCTGATGCGTGGCCCATGCATGGAGGGGGTAGAGCCGGCCGCTGGCCGGCTGCCGGGATCCCGCAGCTGCCGGCCAGCGGCCGGCACTACCGGCGGTTGTGCAGCGCGCGCCGGTTGCCGATGTGCGCGCATGCCAGCAGCACGCCACCACCAGCTGTCGCCACGCCATGCCAGAGCAGTGATTCCTTCAGCGGCAGGTATAGCGAGGCCGGCAACAGCAGGAGGGCGCCGACGCAGGCCAGCCTTGCAGGTCGCCAGCGCCCATGCCGGTGAACCCCGGCCAAGGTGCTCGCCAAGGCCAGCGACGAGGCCAGCAGCGCAAACACCCATTCCCAGCGCGACATCATCAGCAGCGCCGTCATCGCGCCATGGCCGGGGTGCTGGAACGAGCGCAGCGCCATCATCGCTGCCGGCACGAAGGCCAACAGCAGGGGCAGGGCGATGCAATGGGCGGCGCAGGCCAGGGACAGCCAGGCCCCGGCTAGATCGAAGCGGGGGTGCCAGCGTGCCGAAGCTGGCGGCTGGGCCAAGGCCCTTGCAGGTGTCGTGGGAATGTGGTCCATAATGTTACATAGTAACAATTGGAGTCTCCCCCATGAAGCGTTCTGCTGCTCTTTTCCTGCTGCTGGCTGCCAGTGCCGCGCAGGCCCATGACATCCGCCAGCACGCACCGCACGTACACGGCCAGGCCACCGTCGATCTTGCGCTTGACCAGCAGACGCTGGAATTCGCCCTGCAGGCACCCGGCATCGGCATCCTTGATTACGAGCGACCGCCGGCCAATGCAACCGAGCAGGCCGCGCTGGCGCGTGCGACTGCGCTGCTGCAGGGCGGCAGCTGGGTCACCTTGCCCACCGCCGCGGGCTGCCGCCTTATCGCGAACGATGCCAGGGCCGAGGGCTTCGATGCGATGGCTGCCGCGCCGCCGCCCGGTCAGCATCGCCACGCAGGGTTCAGCGCAACCCTGCGGTACCAGTGCACCAAGCCTGCCGGGTTGCGGGCCATCGTGGTGCGCTTGCCCGTGCTGTTCCCGGGCCTGCATGAAGTGATCGTCAACAGCACCACCGCCCATGGCCAGAACCGCAGCGTGTTGACTGCGGACAATCTGCGCGTGGTGCCGGCACCGTGAGCATGCGACCGGTGATCGTGCTGGATGGCGTGCAGTTCGGCTATGGCCGGCGGCTGGTGCTGGACGTGCCGCGGCTATGGATCGAGCAGGGCAGCAGCGTGCTGCTGCGCGGAATCAGTGGCGGTGGCAAGAGCACGCTGCTGGGCCTGCTGGCGGGCGTGCTGCTGCCCGGCAAGGGCCGCATCGAAGTCGCCGGCCACGCGCTGCAGGCGATGCGCGGTGCCGCGCGGGATCGCTTCCGCGCCGACCACCTGGGCGTGATCTTCCAGCAGTTCAACCTGCTGCCGTTTCTCAGCGTGCGCGACAACATCGCACTGGGCCTGCGCTTCTCGCGCCTGCGCAGTGCGCGCATCAGCGGGCCGTTGAATGCCGAGATCGCGCGACTGCTGCAGGCCCTGCAGCTGGACCCCGGGCTGATGCAGCGCCGCGCCGGCACGCTCAGCGTCGGCCAGCAACAACGCGTGGCGGCGGCACGCGCGCTGATCGGCCGCCCGGCGTTGCTGCTGGCTGATGAGCCGACCTCGGCGCTCGACCGCGACGCGGCGACCGCGTTCCTGAAGCTGATGTCGGCGCAATGCGAGGCGGCCGGCACCACGGTGCTGGTGGTCAGCCATGACGACAGCCTGCAGCGGTTGTTCGACCGCACGATTGCCCTGTCTCAGATCAACCAGGCAGGTGCCGGCCATGCTTGAGCTTGCCTGGGCCAGCCTGCGCAGCCGTGCGTTGAGCGTGGGCCTGACCGTGCTGGTCATCACCCTCAGCGTGGTGCTGTTGCTGGGCGTCGAGCGCGTGCGCACGCAGGCACACGAAGGCTTCGCCAGCACCGTGTCCGGTACCGACCTGATCGTCGGTGCGCGTTCGGGGCCGGTGAACCTGCTGCTGTACTCGGTGTTCCATATCGGTGACCCGACCAACAACGTGTCCTGGCAGTCCTACCAGGAGCTGTCCGCGTTGCCGCAGGTGAAGTGGGCGGTGCCACTTTCGCTGGGCGATTCCTGGCGCGGCTACCGCGTGGTCGGTACCAGCGATGGCTATTTCGAGCACTACCGCTACGGCGCCGGGCACGCGCTTGCGTTTGCGAGCGGACGGCCGTTCGATGACCTGTATGACGTGGTGATCGGTGCCGAGGTGGCACAGGCACAGAAGGTCGGTCTCGGTGACCAGATCGTGCTGGCGCACGGCACCGGCGCGGTCACCCTGGCCACGCATGCCGACAAGCCGTTCCGGGTCTCCGGCATCCTGCAGCGCACCGGCACGCCGGTCGACTCGTCGCTGCTGGTCTCGCTGCCGGCGATCGAGGCGATCCATGTCGACTGGCGATCGGGCGTGCAGCTGCGCAGCCAGCGCGTCAGCGCCGAGCAGGCGCGTCATCTGGATCTGACCCCGACCAGCATCACCGCCTTCATGCTCGGCCTGAACTCGCGCATCGCCACGTTCTCGGTGCAGCGCAGGATCAACGAGTATCCGGACGAGGCGATGCTGGCGATCCTGCCCGGCGTCACGCTGCAGCAGTTGTGGCAGTCGCTGGGCATGGCCGAACGGGCGCTGCAGCTGATCAGCGCAATGGTGGTGGCACTCGGCATGGTCTCGCTGGTGGCGCTGCTGGTCTCGACCCTGCAGGAGCGGCGGCGCGAGATGGCGATCCTGCGTGCCACCGGGGCACGGCCGGGTTACATCGCTGCCCTGCTGGTGGTGGAGGCGGTGGCGACCAGCGCGGTGGCCTGCGCGCTGGCGCTGGTGCTTCTCGTGGTCGCCAGCATGGCCGGGCGCGGCTGGGCCCTGGCCAACTTTGGCCTGTCGATCACCCATGTCTGGCCGGACGGCCGCGAGCTGGCCTGGGTGGCAGGCGTGCTGGCGATCAGCGCGGTGGCCGGGCTGGTGCCGGCGTTGCTGGCCTACCGGCGCACGCTGGCCGATGGCCTGTCGCCGGGAGGCTGAGCATGCGCTGGATGCTGTCGCTGCCGATGCTGCTGGCACTGGCCGCCTGCGAGCGGCCGGTTGATACCGGTGTGCAGGCCCTGCCACCCTCGCCGGTTGTCGACCGCGCTGACGCTGCGGATGCGGCAGAGCAGGAACTGGACTGGTTGCAGATGATGCCGAAGGACGAGCTGGCCGCGCTGGAGCGGGGCGAGGGCCCGGAGGTCGAGCACAACGGCAACCGGCGCATGCCGCAGTTCGGTACGTTCCGCACGGTGGACACGGTGCTGCAGCGACCGGTGCGCCTGCCGGGCTACGTGGTACCGCTGGCCAACGCGCAGGACGGGCGGCTGACCGAATTCCTGTTCGTGCCGTACTACGGCGCCTGCATCCACGTGCCACCACCGCCGCCGAACCAGATCGTGCACGTGGTGCTGCCACGCCCCATCGCGATGCCGGACATGTACTCGCCGTTCTTCCTGGCCGGCACCCTGCGTGCCGAACGGCTGGATGATGATCTGGCCGGCTCCGCCTACACCATGCGCGATGCACAGCTGAGGCCTTATGAACCGTAGCCCCTTGTTGCTGGTGCTGGGATGCCTGTGGCTGGCGGGCTGTACGTCGCCGGGCGGCGATGCCGTGGTGGTCACGCCGAAGGACACGCCGGCTGCAGTCGCTACGGACGCTGCCGCCATCGACCGTTGGGATGCACTGCGGCCCGATGAAGTCACCTATCAGCGCCCGCCGCCGCAGATCGGTCTGTCACGCACTGGCATGGATGATGTGGGCGGGCTGATCGACGACACCGGCTCCGGCACGCCGCCGGGGCAGGAGATCGACCACTCCAGCCCGGACCGCGCCAAGCAGTTCGGCTCCTCGCGCGTGGTCGACGCCGTCGACGGTCGCGCGGTCGATCTGGATGGCTACGTGGTACCGCTCGGCACCAACGATGCAGGCCTGGTCGATGAACTGCTGTTCGTACCGTTCTACGGGGCGTGCATCCACGTGCCGCCACCGCCGCCGAACCAGATCATCCACGTGACCCTGGCCACGCCGATCGCGCTGGGCGACCTGTGGGATCCGTACCGGCTTGCCGGCCGCCTGCAGGTGAAGCGTTTCGACGCGGACATCGCCAGCGCGTCCTACGATGCTGCGGCGGCCACGCTGACGGCGATCCGCAACTGATGCGCCGGCGATGGCTCATGGCTGCCGGGGTGCTGCTGGTCGCGGTGGTGCTGCTGGTGTGGTGGCAGCGGCAGCGCGCACCCACCGCGCCGCCGGCGGTTGCGTTTCCAGCACCGGCGTCCGATGCCAGCCAGCGCATCGAACAGCGCCTGGGTGACGATCACGCGTTCCGCAACGACGTATTGTTCCTGCTCGCGGCAACAGTGCGCGACCGCTGCCAGCCAGCGCAGGCGGGGCTGCTGGCGCGCATGGCCAATCGTGCATCGCTGCCGGTGCTGGCGGGAGTCAGCGCGGTGACCCAGCAGGATCCATCGCTGGACCGGCCGATCTACCAGTACATCCAGCATCGCGCCGATGCGACGCGGTGCGGGCAGCTGCTGCAGATGCCGTTGGCCGGTGGGCGCAGCATGGCGTTGGACATCGAACAGTACGCGCGCACCTTCCCGGACAGCTACTTCGACCCGCAGCGCAGCAGTGAACCCCGGGATTTCGGTGGACGGTCGTTGCAGCAGCGCGCTGGCAACGCCTGCAACAGCGTGGTGTATTCGGTGCTGCCGCTGGGTGGCACCGACTGGCGGTGCAGCAGCCTGCGCGCGAATGCCCGCGCGCAGGTGCGCGGCCTGTGCGAGGACGAGCTGCGGCGCCAGCACGGGGCAACGGGCGGGGAGCTGGACATGGCCGTGGGGCAGGGCATGCAGGCGGCGGTGGTAGCGGCGATTGCTGCGCTGCCGGAAGACTGCCGGTGAAGATCCCGGACACCAGCCACGACCCGGCATGAGGGGCACGGCAACATGAACATTGCCCGCACCGCAATCTGAACCGCTGTCGCCGCCTTCATAACTATACAGGACATCCGGTATAGTTATGATCGTAATCCACCCCCATCAGGTTCTCCCATGGCTTTGTCCCAGCCCTTGGCCGGTGCTCCGGCCCTGTCGCGTGCCCGTCGCTGGGCACTGCTGTTCACCGTTGCCGCCGGCCTGCTGCTGGTCACGCTCGACAACTCCGTGCTCTACACCGCCCTGCCCACGCTGACCGAAGAACTCTCGGCCAGTGCCGGCCAGGCGCTGTGGATCATCAACGCCTATCCGCTGGTGATGGCCGGCCTGCTGCTGGGCGCGGGTACGCTGGGCGACCGCATCGGCCACCGCCGCATGTTCCTGATCGGCCTGGTGGTGTTCGGCGTGGCATCGTTGGCAGCGGCGTTCGCCGACACCGCAGGGCAGCTGATTGCCGCGCGCGCCTTGCTGGCGGTCGGCGCGGCCGCGATGATGCCGGCCACGCTGGCGCTGATCGGCCTGAGCTTCCACGAAGCGCGCGAACGCAACATCGCCATCGCGATCTGGGGTTCGGTGGCGATCGTCGGTGCGGCGCTTGGCCCGATCATCGGTGGCTGGCTGCTGCAGCATTTCTGGTGGGGCTCGGTGTTCCTGATCAACGTGCCGGTGGTGGTGGTCGCGTTCGTGGCCACGTTGCTGCTGGCACCGGAAGGCCAGCGCGACACCTCGCGACCGTGGGACCTGGTTTCGTCGCTGCTGGCTCTGGCTGCACTGTCCGGCCTGGTGCTGGCGATCAAGTCACTGATCGCTACGCCGCCGTCGTATGCGCTGGGTGCAGGCGCGCTGCTGCTGGCCGCCATCAGTGGTGCGGCGTTCGCGCGCCGCCAGCAGCAGCTGCCGTACCCGCTGCTGGACTTCGCGATCTTCCGCAATCCGGCGTTCCTGGCCGGCACGCTGTCGGCGGTGTTCACCCTGTTTGCGATGGCCGGCCTGCAGCTGGTCACCACCCAGCGCTTCCAGCTGGTGGCGGGCTTTTCGCCGCTGCAGGCGGGCCTGCTGGTGTCGGTGGCCGCGCTTGGCAGCCTGCCCAGTGCGCTGCTGGGCGGCAGCATCCTGCACCGGGTGGGCCTGCGCCCGCTGATCTGTGGCGGCCTGGCCGCAGGTGCGCTGGGTGTCGGCGTGGTGGCATTCGGCTT
Organism: Stenotrophomonas sp. YJH_SMC_135; assembly: GCF_059372355.1. NCBI lineage: Bacteria > Pseudomonadati > Pseudomonadota > Gammaproteobacteria > Lysobacterales > Lysobacteraceae > Stenotrophomonas > Stenotrophomonas sp. YJH_SMC_135. Next base: position 36,305 of record NZ_JCAFVN010000008.1, on the reverse strand, counting down.
CCCGCACGGCCTCGGCTGGGTGGTCGCCGGCATGGCGATCACCGGCTTCGGCATGGGTTCGGCCATCTCGGTGGCGTCCACCGCCATCCTCAACAACGTACCGGCGCACCGTGCGGGCATGGCCTCGTCGGTGGAAGAGGTGTCCTACGAGTTCGGCGGCCTGCTGGCGGTGGCGATGCTGGGCAGCTTGAGCGCGGCGATGTATGGCGCATTCCTGCCGGTCTCGGCCGACATGCCCGCGCTTGCACGGGAAGGCTTCACCCAGGCGCTGCACGTGGCACGTGAAAGCGGGCAGGGCGAGTGGTTCGCACTGGCCACGGCCGCGTATGACCGCGGCTACCAGATCGTGCTGCTGGTGATCACGGTGGTGCTGGCGCTGGGCGCGTCGATCATCGCGCGCCTGCTGCGCGGCCGCGTCGGCAGCCGCGAGGGTGCGGCCGATCGCGTAAAATGAAGCGATGAGAACCAGCAAGCGCGACCGCATCCTCGACGCCGCCGTCAACGTGATCAATCGTGACGGCGTGCGTGCGGTGACCTTCGAGTCGGTGGCGGCCGAGGCCAAGCTGACCCGCGGCGGCCTGCTGTACCACTTCCCGTCGCGCGAGGCACTGCTGCGCGGCATCGACGAGCACCTGGTGCAGGCCTGGGAGGCGTCGATGGAAACGCTGCTGGGCAAGCGTGCAGACGAAGCCTCGGCGCTGGAGCGTTACCAGACCTTCGTGCGCGTCTCGGCGCAGAGCGCTACCCGTGCCGAGCTGATGTTCATGCTCGAATCGGCCGACCCGGACGCCGATGAGCGCCCGTGGGGGCCGGCGGTACGGCGTTGGGCGCCGTTGCCGCCGTCGACCGGGCAGAGCGACCCGGCCGCGCTCGACAATTTCGTGGCACGGCTGGCCGCCGACGGCCTGTGGATCTACGAGGCGATGTACGAGGGGCAGCTGGATGAAAGCGTGCGCGCCCAGGTGGCCGAACGGATCGCCGGGCTGCTGGCGAAGCCCGATGGAACGTCCAGTTGAGCGGGCAGCGGGCGCGCCGACATCGCCCGTGGTAGAGCCGACCGCTGGTCGGCTGCCCTTCGGTCAGATCACGAAAATGCCGCATCGGTAGAGTCGACTGTTGGTCGACTGCCCTTCGGTCGGACAACGAAAATCCCGCGCGTCGCGCGATAGTCGACCAGCGGTCGACTCTACCCCCTCGCCTTTACCCAGCCTGCGCGGCTCCCGCGGCCAACCACGCCCTCGGCGACGCCCCCAGCCGCTTGCGGAACGCCTTCGACAACGAAGCGGTATCGGCAAACCCCACCTCGATCGCCACCTGCTTGACCGCCACGCCGGCCCGCAGCTGCGCGCAGGCCAGGCTCAGCCGCCAGTCCAGCAGGTAGCTGGCTGGCGTTGCCTGCATCACGTCCTTGAACACGGCCGCGAACGCGCTGCGCGACATGCCGGCGGTCGCGGCCATGCGCGGCAGCGTCCATTCGTCCTGCGGTGCCTGGTGCATCGCCACCAGCGCGCGTGCCAGCCGCGCATCGGACAGCCCCCGCATCAACCCGTGGCTGACGCCGGCTGCATCCGGGTGGTCGACCACCCAGCGCAGGATCTGGATCAGCGCCACCTCGAACAGGCGGTTGGTCAGCAGCCGTGACCCGCAGCGCTGGCGATCGGCTTCGGCGAACAGCAGCTGCAGGGTGTCATCCAGTTCGGTGATCGCGGCCAGCGGTACCACCATCACCGGTGGCAGCGACTGCACGATCGGATTGCGCGCGCCACCATCGAAATCCAGCGTGGCACAGGTGAAATCCGGGCCGTCCAGCGGAGCGTTGAAGAACACATGGTGCAGCGGCTGCGGATACAGCAGGAGGCTGGGTGTATCGATCTTCAAGCGGGGCAGCGCGCTATCGCCCCCAGGATGACGGACTTCCATCTCACCCTGGCGCAGGATGTGCAGGAACGCACGACCGGGCTGCGGCTCGAAGACATGCTGCCCGCACAGCGGGCCACTGTGGAACAGCGCCGCCTGCACCCGGAAGCGTTCCAGCAGCGAGGAGAGTCGATCTGGCGCAGGGGTGGCGGCAGGCATGCTCATGGACGTATGGACAACATATGTGGCTCATTGAGGATGTTACGTCCAGGGAGTCTACCTAGGATGAGCGGGTCGTCCAATCCCGGGCGCTTTCCCAAGGAGATCCACCATGTCCCGTGTCCCTCTGATCGATGCCGCCAACACCACCGCCGACCGCCAGGCCCTGCTGGGCCAGGTCCACGCTGCCTTCGGCGCCACCCCGGCCATGTTCCGCGCCGTGGCCAACTCGCCGGCTGCCCTGCAGAGCATGTGGGGTTCGTTCGGCGCGCTGGGCGGCGGTCGCCTGTCGCCGCTGCTGGGCGAGCAGATCGCCGTGGCCATCGCCAACCGCAACGCCTGCGAGTACTGCCTGGCCGCACACACGGCATTGGGCCGCAAGGCCGGCGCCAGCAGTGAGCAAATGGCTGCCGCGCAGATCGGCCAGTCCAGCGACCCGGCCACTGCGGCGGCGCTCGACTTCGCGTTGAAGGTGGTCGAGCAGCGTGCGCAGATCGCCGACGGCGACGTGCAGGCGCTGCGCGCGGCCGGCTTCGATGATGAGCAGGTCGTCGAGATCCTCGCGCATGTGGCGCTCAACCTGTTCACCAACTACGTCAACGTGGCGTTCGACGTGCCGGTGGACTTCCCGAAGGTCGCGCTGCGCTGAGGCGTACCGGGCCGGGGGACGCAGTGCTCCCGGCCATCCTCAGCGGGCGTGGCCGTCGTGCGCCTGCAGCCGCTCCGGATGGGTATACACATTGAACCCGCTTTCCCGCGCGAACCCGACCAGGCACAGGCCGGCGCTGCGGGCCAGATCGATCGCCAGCGCGGTCGGCGCGGACACTGCCGCCAGCACGCTGGCGCCGGCGCGCACTGCCTTGCTCACCATCTCGTAGCTGGCCCGGCTGGAAATCACCAGCAGGCCGCCTTCGATGGCGTGTTCGTTGTGGTGCAGGGCGCCGATCAGCTTGTCCAGTGCATTGTGGCGGCCGACGTCCTCGCGTACCCAGCCGATGCGCCCACTGGCGTCGGCCCAGGCCGCGGCATGGATCGAACCGCTTGCCGCATTCATCGGCTGGTGCTGCGCCAAGCTGGCCAACGCCCGCTGCAGGGCGGTGGCGGAATAGCTGCGGCGCTCGCGGATCTGCGGCAGTGGGCGCAGCACTTCTTCCAGCTGGCGCGTGCCGCACAGGCCACAGCCACCACGGCCGGGCAGCAGGCGTCCCTTGTCGGGGTCGAGGCTTGCGCCGGGCGCAGCCTCGTCCACGGTCATCTGCAGCTCGATGCCTTCCAGCTGTGGGTGGATATCGATCGACAGCAGCTGCGAGGGCGCGCTGATCAGGCCTTCGCTGAGCGAAAATCCGAGTGCGAAGTCCTCCAGATCACAGGGTGTGGCCATCATCACGGCAAAAGCGGCATCGTTGTAGCGCAGCGCCACCGGCACTTCCTCGGCCACCACGTCGACCTGCTGCTGTTGCGTGCCGCCGCGCCAGCGCTGCAACGGGCGTTGGGCGGTGCCGGCAGGCGGGGTGTGCGGCGGGATCGAATCAGGCATGCAGCGCGTCCGGACAAGGGAGAAACGCGGGCGGGCCACCGCCTGCGGTTTCGAGGATAGCGCAGTGGTCGCGCGCAGACGCGGCTGTAACCGTTGCCATGGCAGGTTGTGCTGAAATCAGCCTGTGCCCTCTGGCGAAGCGCCGTGGGCCGTGCTTGACTGTGCGGCTGGTCGTGCCACTGAATGCACCGCCGGACCGCGTTGTGCCGTTCGTTGTTGCGTTCCTACTGCCAGGTTCCCGAACATGTCCGAGCAGAAACCGCCGCGTTACAAGCCCTACAACCAGCCCGCCGGAGGCTGGGGTGCCGCCGGCGCCACGGCCAAGGTGCTGCTGCAGCAGAGTGTGATCGGCAAGGGATCGAAGGCATTGCTGGCGATGAACCAGCCCGGTGGCTTCAAGTGCCCCAGCTGCGCGTTCCCCGATGCCGACGAACGCAAGAAGCTGGAGTTCTGCGAGAACGGCGCGAAGGCACTGGCCTGGGAAGCCACCCAGTTCCGCGCCGGCCGCGAACTGTTCGCCCGGTACACCGTGACCGAACTGATGGCGCAGACCGACTACTGGCTGGAGATGCAGGGCCGGCTGACCGAGCCGATGCGCTACGACGCAGCCACCGACCACTACGTGCCGTGCAGCTGGGACGATGCCTTCGCGCTGATCGGCCGCCACCTGCAGGCGCTGGACAGCCCGCACCAGGCCGAGTTCTACACCTCCGGCCGCACGCCCAATGAAGCCGCGTTCCTGTATTCGATCTTCGTGCGCGAGTTCGGCACCAATAATTTCCCGGACTGCTCGAACATGTGCCACGAGCCGACCAGCCGTGGCCTTCCGCCGGCCATCGGGGTGGGCAAGGGCACCATCGTGCTGCAGGACTTCGAGCATGCCGAGGCGATCTTCGTGATCGGCCAGAATACCGGCACCAATTCACCGCGGATGATGAGCAACCTGGTCGAGGCGCGTAAACGCGGCATCCCGATCGTGGCGGTCAATCCGATGCCCGAGCGTGCGCTGATCCGCTTCGCCGAGCCGCAGGACGTGGTGCAGATGGCCACGTTCGGTTCGACCGAGATCACCAGCGAGTTCGTGCATATCCGCATCGGCGGCGACCTGGCCCTGATCAAGGGCATGATGAAGGTGATGTTCGAGCGTGAGGCACAGGGCGAGCGCGTGCTCGACCATGATTTCCTGTCGGAACACACGGTGGGCCTGGAGGCGCTGCGCGAAGACGTGATGGCGCAGGACTGGGACCAGATCGTGCAGGTGTCCGGCATTTCGCAGGCGCAGATCCGCCGCTGTGCGGAGATCTACATCCGTTCCAAGGCCACCGTGATCTGCTACGGCATGGGGCTGACCCAGCACCAGTACGGCTCGCGCCTGCTGCAGCAGGTCGCCAACCTGCTGTTGCTGCGTGGCAACTTCGGCAAGCCCGGCGCCGGCATCGGACCGATCCGTGGGCATTCCAATGTGCAGGGCGACCGCACCGTCGGCATCGACGAGAAGCCCAAGCCGGCCTATCTGGACCGCGTGCAGCAGGTGTTCGGTTTCGACCCGCCGCGTGAGCACGGCCATCACGTGGTCGAATCCATCGAGGCGATGCTGGACGGCAGCGCCAAGGTGTTCATCGGCCTGGGTGGCAACTTCATCCATGCCGTGCCCGATACCCCGCGTGCGTATGAGGCAATGCGTGGCCTGGAGCTCACCGTGGGCATCGCCACCAAGCTCAACCGCGGGCACCTGGTCCATGGCCGCGATGCACTGATCCTGCCGGTGGTGGCGCGCTCGGAGCGCATCGTTACGCCGGCCGGCGAGCAGTTCGTCACCATCGAAGACGCGATGTCGAATGTCACCGCGTCGCGCGGGGTACTGGAGCCGGTCAGTGCCGAGGTGTTGCCCGAGGTCGAGATCGTCTGCCGCATGGCACTGGCCACGCTGCCCGACAGCAGGGTTGACTGGGCCGGCTGCATGCACGACTACGCGCCCATCCGCGAGCTGATTGCCGCGGTGTATCCGGAGATCTACACCGGCTTCAACGAGCGCATCCAGCAGCCACACGGTTTCCATCTGGACATTCCGCCGCGCCGCCGCGTGTGGCCCACGCCCAATGGCAAGGCCAACATCCTGGTGATGCCTGGCCTGGACGTGGACGATCCGGTGCACGATCCGGACATGCTGCGGTTGGCCACGGTACGCTCGCACGATCAGTACAACACCACCATCTACAGCTACAACGATCGCTATCGCGGCGTGTACAACGATCGCATGGTGCTGTTCATGAACATCGAGGACCGGCTGGCGCGCGGGCTGGAGAAGGAGGCGCTGGTCAGCCTGGAGACGATCAGCGGCGATGGCGTGCAGCGCCGCATCGAGGGCCTGACGGTGCTGGACTACCCGATGCCGCGCGGCGCGCTGGCCGGTTACTACCCGGAACTGAACCCGTTGCTGCCGCTGGACTACTACGACCGGATCAGCGGCACACCCGCAGCGAAGTCGATCCCGGTGCGGATGCGGGCGATGGCGGCGGCGATTGCGTGACGCGCATCGGCTATCATCGGCGGGTGAACCTGCCTGGCCTGCTGCTGAGATGGATGCTGCTCGTTGCCCTGGTGCTGAATGCACCGGCGCTGGCGCTTGGCTCGTCTTCGTACGGCGGGTCGGCCAACCAGGATCACTGCGCTGCACCGCACGCGGCTGCGCTGGCGGCAGCCGGCTGCTGCGATGATGCGGCCCGGGCGGCCTGCCAGAGCGGTGAGTGCGAATGCCCGCCAGCCTGCCTTGGCATGCTGGCCACGTTGAGTGGAACGCCCGCCTCGCCGTGGCGCGAGGCGCCTGTAGCTGCCCGTTTCCACCAACGCGCATCGCCGCCGATGCCGGACCCGTTGCGTCCCCCCATCGTGTGATGTCCTGCAGGCGCTCAAGCGCCTGCCATGACTGTTCGGCTCTTTCTCGCCTCTGCCTGCGCCTTCGATGCGCGGGCGGCGGGCCGCGTTGCCCGCCTCAGCAAAGGAATCACTCAATGAACCGTTCTCTCTCCCTCGGCCTGCTGCTGGGCACCGTGCTGGCCACCACCGCCTGTGCACGTGCCGCCGAAGAATCCGCCGCCGCACCGGTCGCCAGCACGGCACCGGTGGCACCGATCCAGGCCAGCCCGGCCAAGGTCGATCCGGCCCTGCCGGTGGCCATCGTGCACAAGACCGCCAGCTGTGGCTGTTGCGGTATCTGGGTCGACCACCTGAAGGCCGCGGGCTTCCAGGTGGACGTGCGCGATACCGATGACATGAATCCGATCAAGGTCCGCCTGGGCGTGCCGGTCGGCAAGGCCTCCTGCCATACCGCCGAGATCGGCGGTTATGTGGTCGAAGGCCACATCCCGGCCGAGGACATCAAGCGCCTGCTGGCCGAACGCCCGGCCGCACGCGGGCTGGTGCTGCCCGGCATGCCGGCCGGTTCGCCGGGCATGGAAATGCCGGATGGTTACGTGCAGTCGTACACCGTCGAGCTGGTGCGGACCGACGGCAGCACCGAGCCGTTTGCCCAGCACGGGCAGGGTGGCTGATGGAAGGCGGGTGCCGGTCGTCCCGACCGGCACCCTTCGACGCGTCCTGTGTAGGGCTGAGCCTATGCTCGGCTGTGTTTGGCCGGCAAGCCGAGCATGGGCTCGGCTCTACAGGATCAGCGTGCCGTGGCTGTTTCCTTGGCCAGCTGTGCGTCGAACTTCTTCTCGGCCGCATCCGCGTAGGCCTTGCAGGTCAGGGCGTTGGCTCCGGCCTCTGCACCCGCGGCATAGTTCCAGTTGCTGGCGCCCGGATGCGGCGTCAGCAGCAGGTCGCAGGGCAGGGCGCGCACCGTAGCGAAGCTGCGCCGGTAGTCCTCGACCAGGCGTGGATAACGGGCGTTGCCCTGCAGCTGGTAGCCCGGCGCACTCAGGCTGTCGGCGTAGGCGATGCGCACCGGCTGGCCATCGCGGGTATCGGTCCAGGTCCAGGCGGTGCTGCCTGGGGTGTGCCCCGGCATGAAGTGCGCGGTGAACGCGATGCCGCCTACGGTGACCACCTCGCCATCCATGATGATGCGGTCGGTGCTGGCCGGCGGAAAGGTGATGCTGTCGCCAAAGTGCAGGTCGTTGCTGCCACCGCGCGCCAGCAGCACCGCCGATTCGGCGTTGGCCGCTACGCTGGCGCCGGTACGGCGCTTCAGCTCCGCCACTGGCCCGGCATGGTCGGCGTGTACGTGGCTGAGCAGGATCAGCCGTAGATCCTGTGCTGCCACCCCGCGTACCTTCATGTTGTCCAGCAGGTGACCGGCCATCTGCGGCATGCCGCCGTCGAGCAGTACCGCACCGTCGGCGGTCTGCACCAGCAGCGCGGTCAGGTCCTCGGTGCCGATCTGCCAGGTGTGGTCGGCAATCTGCAGCGGTGCCATCGGCTGCAGCCACGAGGCGTCCACGGTGTAGGCCTGCAGCTGCGGCAGCGGTGCGTCGGCGGCAGTCACATCAAAGGCAAGTGTGGCAGTCAGGGCAAGGGTCGTCAGGCAAAGGCGCATGGCGGAGAGGTGTCTGGGCAGGGTCGGATGAAACTAGCACGCGGGCGGGGCGGACCGTTTCGCGAATAATTCATGGCTGCAATAAGGTGCGCCGCAGCCTGCCCAGGGATTGTTCGCTGGCCATGGATTGTGAATCCACCTCCACGGGCTGGAGCGCAGAATCGGCCGGGGCTAGCCTGCTACCAGGCTCAAGGAGGTGGACCATGCACGTGCTCATGGTGATGCTGGGTGGCGTACTGCTGCTGGGGGTATTCGTGCTGTTTGGCCATCTCTGGAGCACGGGCACCTCGCAGCTGCCCACGGCACTGATCGCCTTCATCGCCACCTGGCTGCTGGTGGCCGTGGCCAACATGTGGGTAGGGGTCAGCAAGGCCGGCTACGCGGTACGCGAGGAGCTGCCGATCCTGTTGCTGGTATTCGCCGTGCCGGCGCTACTTGCCGGTTTCCTGTACTGGCGCCTGGCGCGCTGAAGGAGTTCCATGAGTACCCGACTGCGCCTGCCCGCGCTGCGCCACCGCGATGGCCATCATGCCCGCGTGACCTACGAAGAACTGTTCTTCGACCTGGTCTACGTGTTTGCGGTCACCCAGCTCAGCCACCATCTGCTGCACCACCTGGACCTGGCCGGCGTGCTGCAGACCCTGGTGCTGTGGTTCGCGGTCTGGCTCGGCTGGCAGTACGCGTGCTGGGTCAGCAACTGGTTCGACCCGGAGGCGCCGCGGATCCGGGGCGTGATGTTCGCCACCATGCTGCTGGCGTTGTTGATGTCCTCGTCCATTCCCGAGGCGTTCGCCGATCGTGCGTGGATCTTCGCCGGGGCGTACGCCACGATGCAGGTCGGACGCACCGCGTTCGTGCTGCTGGAAGTCGGCCGCAACCATACGTTGGCGCCGAACTTCCGCCGCATGCTGGCCTGGGTCAGCGTGTCGGCCTGCTTCTGGCTGGTCGGCGCGGCGGCCGAGGGCCACCTGCGGCTGGCACTGTGGGCGATGGCGGCGGCCTGCGAATACATCTCGCCGATGTTCGGCTTCGCGTTCCCGGGCATGGGCCGGTCGCACACCCGCGACTGGACCATCGAGGGCGGTCACCTGGCCGAACGCTGCCAGCTGTTCGTCATCGTCGCACTGGGCGAGACGTTGCTGGCCACCGGGGGCGTGCTAAGCGACGTCGAGCACTGGAGCCTGCAGGTGATCTCGGCGGTGCTGGCCACCTTCGCTGGCACGATTGCCATGTGGTGGCTGTACTTCGGCATCTCCAGCCGCGATGCCACAGAGGCCATCACCCACGCCGAAGACCCGGGCCGGATGGGCGCCAATTTCCATTACGTGCATGCCCTGCTGATCGCCGGCATCATCGCCACCGCGGTGGGCAACGATCTGGTCATGGACCATCCGGCGGCGGCCGTCACCACGGTGTACGCCACGGTGATGGTGGCGGGCCCGCTGATCTATCTGCTGGGCAGTGCCCTGTACAAGCACGTGGTCTATGGGCGCGCGCCGCGCTCGCACCTGCTGGGCGCCGCCGCACTACTGATGCTGGGCCTGGTGTTGCCCTGGATGCACCTGCTGGCCGCCGGATGGCTGACCAGCCTGGTGCTGCTGGGCGTGGGGTTGCTGGATGCGCGGCTGAAGCGGCGCACCCGGCCGTTGCCGGGCTAGAACCCGCCGCCGGTCTTGAAGTCACCGCCGCCGCTGATACCACCGCCGCTGTGGAAGCTGCTGCCGCTGGAACTGGAACTGGAGCTGGAGCTGGAGCTGGAGCTCGAACTGGAGCTCGAACCCGAGCCGGAACTGCTGGAACCGCCCGAAAGCAGGTCGAACAGGCTGCCAGAGGAGCGGGTGGTGCTTCGGCTGCTGGTGGTGCTGAAGAAGGATGCGGCGACGGTGGCCGGCGCGGCGGCCCGGTAGCTCGGCGCCTCGTACGCCTGGCGCTCGATGTCTGCTGCCGCCTGGTAGCTCCTGCGCGCCGCCTGCAGGCTGTCCAGGCGCTTTTTCAGTACGGCCATTTCGCGGGTGTGCTCGCCTACCATCCCATCGATCTCGCCCAGGCGCAGGCGACTGCGATGGATGCGCTCTAGCACGGCATCGTCCTCGCCGGAGGCGGTGGCGGCGACGCGCCGGTACAGGTCGTCCATGCTCTTGGCCGACAGCGTGCGCGCCAGCGCGGTGAGCAGGGCGCTGCCTTCGGCATCGGTCCAACTGCGGAAGCCGTCGATCTGTGCCTGCTTGGCATCCACGGTCTGACGATGCAGCTGCTCGGCCAGCAGCGCCTGCGCTACTGCGCCCTGTGCCGTCTGCAGCTGCTGGCGCAGCGGGTCGCCACCGGCGCGGGCGAGGGCGGCATCGCGGGCCTGCTGTACCGGTTGGCGGGCCGCCTCCACGTCGTCGCGGGCGCGTCGGGCATGTTCCTGCAGATAGGGCGGAAGCTCGACCAGCGTCGCGTACTCGCGACGGGCACGGTCAAAGCCGCACAGTTCGGCCAGCCAGCCGTCGACGGTGCGCACCAGTGGCCAGCCGTCGTAGGCCGTGCTGCCGTAGCTGCGCCGGTGCAGGTACATGAAGATCGGGTCGGCCTGATAGGCGCCGGCCTTGGCGTCATGCTCCGATTGGGCAGAGGAAGCCATGCGCTCGACCGTGTCGGCACGCGCCACGGCCAGCTGCAGGTCGTCCTGCAGCGCCCTGTAGGTAGGTTCCGCTTCCAGCGTGGTGTCCACCTGGTCCTGCAGGGCCTGCCAGCGTCCGCCGGCGGCGTCGCGTGCGGCAACGGCCTCCTGCGACCGCTGCTGCAACGACTGCTCGATGTCCAGCAGCGCCTGCAGTTCGTCGTCCAGCACCGCCGCTTTGCGGTCACGGCGCTGCAGATCTGCGCTGGACTGCTGCAGCAGGTCCCGGGCCAGCATCGGCGGCGCATCGTTTGCGGCCTCGGCCTGCAGGCGCGCCAGGGCGTTGAAGTCGTCGCGGATCCGCCCGTGCAGCGCTTCCTGTTCCTTGGTCAGCTCCCGGCACTGGTCGCCACGCGCGGCCAGTTGTGCCTGCACCTGGCCGATATCGGTTTCGACATCGGCAATCGCGTCGTTCAGGTCTCTCATGTCAGTTCCTTACCCATCACCATTGGGTGATGTAGCCACCGGTGGCGGGCATGCGGAACCGCGGCGACAGGCTGCCGCGCGGCTTGCTGCCGATCTGGTCGTCTTCGATGATGCCGTTGTCCTGCTTGTCGGCGGCAACCCGGTTGTAGGTGGCCTCGGGCACGCGCACGGCAAACACCGAGACCCGTTCCTCCTTGCCGGTTTCCTCGTTGCGGATCGGCAGTTCGGCAGCATTGCCGGCCTCGTCCAGCGCTTCGGTCACCAGATAGTAGTTGCGGCCACCATTGGCCTTTTCGTTGTAGCGCCAGACGCCGGTGCGTTCATCGTCACGGTTGACGATGCGGTAGACCAGGGTCTGCGACAGCAGCCCCACCAGCTGGTTGACCTCGTCCAGGGCCGGCCCGGCTTCGGCCAGCGTCTCGACCCGGATCAGGCGGGCGGCCTGCTCCAGCGCACGCTCGAAGCGCTTGCGGTCTTCGCCGGCGACACCGGTGGCGAGGCCGTCGGCCTTGAGCTGGGCCAACCGCTCGTTGAGCGCGGCCAGCGTGGCGGCGCTGCCGATCAGCTCCTTCAGGGTCGCTACCGCCTGGCCGGCCGCGGCCATGTCGCCCGCGCGCAGTGCCACGTCGCCGCCGGTGTAGGCGCGTGCGCGCGCCTGCTCTGCATCCGGCGCGAGGCGTGCCGCCTTTGCAGCGGCGTTGGTGGTATCCAGCAGCTCGCTGGCCTCGATCGCCTGGCCGAGAATGTTCACCCGCTCGGTCAGCGGCGGCAGGGTTTCCCTGGCATTCGCCAGCAGCTGCGCGGCGGCCTGCCGATGCTGCTCAACCTGCGCGGCCGCCTGCTCGCCGGTGGCACTGCCACCACTGCTGAGCCGGGTGAGCTTGTCCTTGCGCACAAGGGTCGGCTGTGCGGCCAGTGCGGCGGGAACCCCGGCGAAGCGCCGCTGTGCTTCGGCCAGCGCGGCCTGTGCGCCTTCGGCTAGTGGCTGCAGGCGCCCACCGCTGGCGGTGGCACGTGGCAGCAGCCCCTGCAGGGCCTGTTCCTGTGCGGCCAGCAGGGCGCGCGCTGCAGCAGCCTCCTGTTGCTGCGCGGCCACCTTGTCGTTCAGCACCTGCACGTTCTTCTGCACGTTGCTCTCGTGCACGAACGCTCCGAAGCTGCGTGCCATGACCAGCAGCATGCCGAGCACCAGCAGCAGGAAGGCCGCCAGCAGCGCCCACTTCAACAGGCGGGCCCGATCGATCCAGCGCCGCGCCAGCCACGCCTTCCAGCCACGCGGCGCGGTGTAGAGGTAGCGCTGCTCGCGCTGGGCCTGGATGCCGGCCTCGAGGATCTCGTCGGAGACCTCGATGCCCTGCGAGCGGTACAGCTCAAGCAGGCGCTGCTTCAGCGTCGCCTTGTCATGGCCGCTGTCGGCCAGCGCCTTCATTTCGGCATTGCGGTAGCGCAGCTGGTCGACCACATCCATGGTCAGCAGCGCAGCCTGCAGCTCGGCAGGGGCCATCGTCGCACTCACCTCAGCGCGACTCCAGGCTCGGCGGCGCCTGCAGCAGGGCGGCGAAGCGCTGCTTGCCCTGTTCGACATACTCGGCGATCTCGGCCGAGTCGCGGGTCGCCTGGCCGCGCAGCTGCTCGATCTCCTGCAGCGAGGTCTCCTGGAAGCGCACCACCGCATCGACCAGCTTGCGCACCGAATCGACGCCGATGGTGGCGCCGTAGCCGGCCTTCAGGCCCTCGTGCAGCACGTCATCGCCGATGTTGGCCACCGCTTCCAGGCCCTTGGAGGTGCCCTCGGTCATCGCATTGAGCGCCTGCGTGGACTCATGCAGGCCCATCTGCGTGGTGAAGGCCAGGTTCAAGGCGGTGAAGCTGGTTTCATTGGTGGAGAAGAACACCACCGAGCGCTCGTTGACGCGGCGCTTGATCTCGTGCGACTGGTGCACGCGCAGCATGATCGCCTCGGAGGTGGCGTAGTTCACCTGCAGGTTCTCGGCCAGGTCCTTGGCCAGCTGGTAGCGCGACTCCTCGGCCTGGTTGTTGCGCAGGGCCTCGTCGCGGGCCATGACCAGGCGGCCGGTGTCGGCGGCATCGGCGGCCGGATCGGCCGACTCCACGCGCTGCTGCGCCTGCTTCAGCGCCTCGCGGGCATCGGCCAGCGCCTGCTCCTGCAGCTTCAACAGCTCATGGGCCTGGATCTCGGCATCCTTGATCGACAGGCGGAAGTCGCCGTACATCTCCAGCACGCGCGACTCGCGCTGCAGCTGCTCGGCCGACTCGCGGCTGACTTCCAGGAATGTGCGGCGGATCTTCTCGAACCGGCTCGGGATGTCGCCGCGGGTGACCTTCATCCACAGGTTCTGCAGGCGCTCGCCCATGTCGATCCTGCCGTCGCGCACCTGTTCGACCATGGTGCTGGCATCGTCACGGATGCTGTCGAAGGCGCGGATGATCTCGGTATAGCGGTCGGACACCTTGGCCGAGCTGATTTCATCACGCATCACGGCATTGAAATGCCCGGACTGCTGCAGCACGCGGGCAATGGCCACCACGCGGCCCTGGTCAAGGGTGGACAGCTGCGAGACCAGCGCGATGGCCGGAGCGTTGTTGTCCTGGGGAGCGGCCAGGCCCAGGCTGCGCAGCGTGGCCATGGCGCGGTCGAGGTACTTGATCGGCGCGGTAGCGGCCGGCGTGGCAAGGAGGGTGTTCTCGGACATTTCGACGGCTCCGGTCAGGGCAGGCAATGAGGAACCTGCCGCGCGGAACGGGCAGGTTGCTGCGAAACGAAGGGGAAGGGGAGCGGCAGCCGTGCGGCGCACGACAGGCGGGCCCGGTCAAGGGCCGACGGCCCGGTATGGGCGAGGGTGGTGTCCTGTTCAAGCATGGCGCATTCCCTGCAGATCGCCCCCCTGGCGATTCCGTCCCCATTGTAGCGGCGGTGATGGGCAGGTGAAGCCCCACCGATGGCAGGGTGGAGTAGCGTTGGCGCACGCTCATCGGTTGCGGCAAGCGAGGGCTTCGTGCAGAACGTACCGCAATGGTTGCTCTGGGCTGGACTGTCCGCCGTGTTCGCAGCGCTGACCGCGCTGTTCGCCAAGGTCGGCGTCAAGGGTGTCGACCCGGACCTGGCCATGGCCATCCGTACCCTGGTGGTGGCGGCGGTGATCCTGCCGCTGGTGGTGGTCACCGGTAAATGGTCCAACCCGTTGCTGCTGCCGGGGCGCACCCAGCTGTTCCTGGTGCTGTCGGCGCTGGCCACCGGTGCGTCGTGGCTGTTCTACTTCCGCGCACTACAGAGCGGTGAGCTGGCCAAGGTGGCCGTGGTGGACAAGTTCAGCGTGGTGCTGGTGATCGTGCTGGCCTATCTCCTGCTGGGCGAGCGGCCCAGCCTGCGGGAGTGGAGCGGCATCGGCCTGGTGCTGGCCGGGGTGATCGTGCTGGCCACGAAGAAGTAGCAGCGTTCAACCGACCAGAGGGGAGAGCAGGATGCAGGGCGAAGCACACGGTACGTTTGAAGTGGATCTGCGGCCGATCGGTGGCAATGACGGCCCGATTGCGGTGATGTCGATCAACAAGACCTTCGCCGGCGACCTGCACGGCAGCAGCGTCGGCCAGATGCTGGCCTTCCGCACGCCGGTGCAGGGCTCGGCCGGCTACGTGGCGATGGAACGGGTAACGGCCACGCTGGCCGGGCGCCAGGGTGGGTTCACCCTGCAGCACAACGGGTTGATGACCCGTGGCACGCCGCAGCTGAGCGTGGTGGTGGTGCCCGACTCGGGCAGTGAAGGACTGCTCGGCCTGAGCGGCACGCTGGAGATCACCATCAGCGAGGGCCGCCATGACTACCGGCTGGTCTACAGCCTGCCGGAAGAACCCTAGCGGAGTTCCGCTGCCATCGCCGCTAGCCTAGCGACGGTGTTGAGATTGCGCGCCGTGCCCTGTGCCGTGCCGGGAATGCGTAGGCGCGAGTCGGCCATGCCGGCGCCGTAGTGGATGAAGATCTCGCGCGTGCCGAGTGCAAGCTGTTCGTCGCGCCGGCCGGTCACGCCATCAAGCGGGTCCGCAGGCAGGCTGCCGTCCAGGAACAGGGCGACCACACGGTTGCCGGCGGCCTGCTGAAACGGATTGCGTGCCACCACACCTGCGATCTCGCTGGCCGATCGCACCAGTACGCCTACCGGCTTGCCGGCATATTCCTGGAGCTGCTGGCCGAGGGCCTGGCGCACGCCCGCCTCGTCGAGCGAGCTGCGCAACACCACGTTGCCGCTGGCGATGTACGTGCGGACATCGGCGAAGCCTGCGTCCTTGCACATCGCCGCCAGTTCGCGCATCGGCAGCCTGCCGGTACCGCCGACGTTGACCGCGCGCAGCAAGGCGACGTGGACGTTCATGGCGTCCCCGCCTGCAGGCGGTCGTACATGCGCACCAGGTCGACCAGGGTGCGCGCGCCCATCTTGCGCATCACCTGCGCGCGGCGCACCTTCACCGTGATCTCGCTGACGCCGAGGTCGCCGGCAATCTGCTTGTTGAGGCGGCCACGCACCACGCCATCGACCACCTCGCGCTCACCCGTGTTGAGCGTGTTCCAGCGCTGCTGGAGGGCATCGAGCGCCTCGCCCTCGCGGCGGCGCTGGCGGTCGATCTCGATGCCCTTGTGGATCGCATCCAGCAGTTCCTGGTCGCGAAAGGGCTTGGTCAGGAATTCGATGGCACCGTCCTTGATCGCGTTGACACCCATCGCGATGTCGCCGTGGCCGGTGATGAACACCACGGGGAGCTGCAGGCCATGGCTGCCCATCGTGCCATGGAATTCAAGACCGCTCTGGCCGGGCATGCGCACGTCCAGCACCAGGCAGGCCGGCGCGTCTTCCAGGTCGTGTTCGAGGAACGCCTGGGTGGAGGCGAAGGCCCGCACCTGCAGGCCCATCGAGGCCAGCAGGTCTTCCAGCGCCGCGCGCACCGACGGATCGTCGTCGACCACATAGACAATGGGCGCCGGATCGGCGAGGGGTGCAGTGGGCTTACGCATGGTGGACATCCGTGGCGACGGGCAGGTCGAAGACGAAGCAGGCACCGCCGCCTGCCGGTCGTTCGGCGCGGACCTGGCCGTCGTTGGCCTCGATCATCGAGCGGCTCAGGCTGAGGCCCAGCCCCAACCCGTGCGACTTGGTGGTCCAGAACGCGTCGAACACGCGCTCGGGATGCTCGGCGGGCAGGCCGACGCCACGATCGCGTACGCTGAGGCTGACCCGTTGGCCCTCACGCCGGGTCAGCAGCGACAGACGCCGGTCGCCTGCGGGTACGGCTTCCATTGCATCCACCGCATTGAGGATGAGGTTGCCGATCACCTGCTGCACCTGTACGCGGTCGGCCTGCACCGGCGGCAGGTCGGCGTCCAGCAGCAGGGCCACGGCCACGCCATGCCGGTCCAGTTCGCTGCGCGACAACGCCAGCATTTCCTCCACCGCCTGGTTCAGGTCGAAGGCAAGTCGTTCCGGTGCCGCGCCCTGGGTCAGGCCGCGGATGCGGGCGATCACATCGCCTGCGCGGTGCGCGTCCGCCAGGATGCGGGCTACGGTCTGCCGGGCCTTGTCCACGTTGGGCGGGTCCTGGGCCAGCCAGCGTTGGCAGGCTTCGGCGCTGCTGGCGATGGCCGCCAGCGGCTGGTTCACTTCATGGGCGATGGAGGTGGTGAGTTCGCCCACGGTGGAGGCGCGGGCGACCCGCAGCAGGCGACCCTGCGCTTCCTGCACGGCGGCCTTGGCCGCTTCCATGTTCAGGGCGAGGTAGGTGGTGATGCCGATCACCAGCATGCCGATCACCGAATTGACCAGGCCGATGCGGTAGGTGCCGAAGCGGGTCAGGAAGAAGCTCAGCCCGGTCAGCGCGATGCAGGCGATGGCCAGCGTGATCAGGCCGCGGGCGGCCAGCACGCGCGATGCCGCGAGGATGACCGCTGCGTAGAAGCAGGCAGCAGCAACCGCGTAATCGGTGACGGTGTCGATCAGGAAGATCGCGGCCATCACGACGATCAGGGCCAGCAGCACCAGCGGGCGGCGGGGCGACAGCGATGGCATCGGGACGGCTCCCTGGCGTGGGGTGAAAGGATAGCAAAGCCGCCATCGGCAGATGCCGATCTTGGTCGGCAGGCTCTTTTGCTGTGGGTGCCGACCGTTGGTCGGCACAAGCCAGAACGATGCCTGGTAGTGCCGGCCGCTGGCCGGCAACTGCACGGTGTTGCCGGAGCTCATGAGGTTGCCGGCCAGCGGCCGGCACTACCGCAGGGATGGACACGGTCTCTGAAGGTTCTCTGCCGACCAAGGTCGGCACCTACCAAAGCGGTGCACGGTGTTGCTGGCCAGCGGCCGGCACTACTCCTCCAGGCTGGCGTTCCAGAATCCCTGCAGCACACCGGGCGTGGTCGCCAGCGTCGCAAGTACGGCGTCCAGTTCGCCGGCATCCACCGTGGTGGCATACAACACCGCCTCGATCTCCACATCGCGCTCGCCGAACGGGCGCTGGTCCACCGCGCGCACCGGGTACTGCGCCTGCTCAAGCAGCAGCAACAGCTGGTCCAGCACCTCGGCCTGCTGTTCGCGCTGGCAGACCACGTTGATCGCATAGGTCGCCTCGCTGAACGCTTCCGGCAGCGGCTGCCGCTGGATGCGGTTCACCACCGGCCGCAGCAGGGTATTGGCGGCCAGCACGAACAACGCCGCGAGCACTGCTTCGGGCAGCAGCTTGATACCTGCACATGCTCCCACCGCCGCCGATCCCCACAGGGTGGCGGCGGTGTTCAGGCCGGACACCTGCGCGCCGTCCTTCATGATCGCGCCGGCGCCGAGGAAGCCGACGCCGGAGATCACATAGGCCACCACATGCAGCGGCGAGGGTGGTCCGCCGTACAGGTCATGGAAGCGCACCGCCAGATCGACGAACACTGCCGCACCCACCGCCACCAGCGTATTGGTACGCAGGCCGGCGGTGCGTTGCCGCAGCTGCCGCTCCAGGCCGATGACCGTGCCCAGCACGAATGCCACCGACAGGCTGATCAGCGAGCTGAGCGTGGCGCCGGCGTTGAACGCCGGCAGGTTCGGATTGATGTCCATTGCGTTTCTCCCTGGACAAGCGGCGGGCGCTTACTGCCAGCCGTAACGACGGATGTAGAACTTCTTCAGCGCGGTGGTCAGCACCGCATAGCCGAACAGGATCGCCACCAGGAACGGCCAATAGCCAACCGGCAGCGCCTGCAGCTTGAAGTAGCCGGCCAGCGGGCTCATCGGCAGGGCCACGCCGATGGCCATGATCAGGCCGGTCATCAGCAGCAGTGGCGGCGCGGCGATGCTCTGCAGGAACGGCACCTTCGGCGTGCGGATCATGTGCACGATCAGGGTCTGGGTCAGCAGGCCGACCACGAACCAGCCGGACTGGAACAGGCCCTGGTCGGCCGGCGTGCGGGCATCGAACACGTACCACATCAGCGCGAAACAGCTCAGGTCGAAGAGCGAGCTGATCGGCCCGAAGAACACCATGAAGCGGCCGATGTCCGCCGGGTTCCACTTCAGCGGCTTGCGTACCAGTTCCTCATCCACGTTGTCGAACGGAATGGCGATCTGCGAGATGTCATACAGCAGGTTCTGCACCAGCAGCTGCAGCGGCAGCATCGGCAGGAACGGCAGGAAGGCCGAGGCCACCAGCACCGAGAACACATTGCCGAAGTTGGAGCTGGCGGTCATGCGGATGTACTTCAGCATGTTGTTGAACGTGCGCCGGCCCTGGATGACGCCTTCCTCCAGCACCATCAGGTTCTTTTCCAGCAGGATGATGTCGGCCGCCTCCTTGGCGATGTCCACCGCGCTGTCCACGCTGATGCCGATATCGGCTGCGCGCAGCGCCGGTGCATCGTTGATGCCGTCGCCGAGGAAGCCGACCACCTTGCCCTGCGCGCGCAGCTCGCGTACCAGCCGCTCCTTGTGCAGCGGCGTCAGCCGGGCGAATACGCGGTGGTGGTGCAGCGCCCGCGACAGCGTGCCGTCGTCCATGCGCTCGATCTGCGGGCCGGTCAGGATGGTGTCCGCGTCCAGCCCCACCTGTGCGCAGACACGGGCGGTCACCAGTTCGTTGTCGCCAGTGAAGACCTTGACCTCGACACCGTGTGCGGCCAGCGCCTGCAGCGCCTGCGCAGCCGACTCCTTAGGCGGGTCCAGGAAGGCCACGTAGCCGACCAGGGTCAACCCGCACTCGTCCGCTTGCGAGTAGGCGCTCTGACTGGCCGCGGTCTCCTTCATCGCCACCGCCACCACGCGCAGGCCCTGTTCGTTCAGTTCCTCGGTGGTCTGCCGCACCCGCGCCAGGCGGCGCTCGTCCAGTGGCATGTCCTGGCCGTTCTCGCGCACGGTGCTGCACACCGCCAGCATCTCTTCCACCGCGCCCTTGCAGATCAGCTCATGGTGGTCCTCGCGCTCGGACACCACCACCGACATGCGGCGGCGCTCGAAGTCGAACGGGATCTCATCCACCTTGTGGTAGTCCTGCGACAGCCGCAGCGAACTCTGCAGCTCCACATGCTCCAGCACCGCGCGGTCCAGCAGGTTGATCAGCCCGGTCTGGAAGTGGCTGTTGAGGTAAGCGAACTTCAGCACGTCTTCCGAATCGTGACCGAACACATCGGTGTGGCGCTCCAGCGCGATCCTGTCCTGGGTGAGCGTGCCGGTCTTGTCGGTGCACAGCACTTCCATCGCGCCGAAGTTCTGGATCGCATCCAGGCGCTTGACGATCACCTTGCGCCGCGACAGCAGCACCGCACCCTTGGCCAGGGTGGAGGTGACGATCATCGGCAGCATTTCCGGCGTCAAGCCCACCGCTACCGACAGCGCGAACAGGAACGCCTCGGTCCAGTCACCCTTGGTCCAGCCGTTGATCAGCAGCACGAACGGCACCATCACCAGCGCGAAGCGGATCAGCAGCCAGCTGACACTGTTGACGCCGGCCTGGAACGCGGTGGGCGCACGGTCGGTAGCGGTGCTGCGCTGGGCCAGCGTGCCGAAGTAGGTGCGGTTGCCGGTGGCCAGCACCACGGCGGTGGCGGTGCCTGACACCACGTTGGTGCCCATGAACAGCAGGTTGTGCTGCTCCAGCAGGCCAGCCAGGCCATCGCCGGGGTGCGCGAACTTTTCCACCGGCAGCGATTCGCCGGTCATTGCGGCCTGTGCCACGAACAGGTCCTTGGCGGTCAGTACGCGGCAATCGGCCGGAATCATGTCGCCGGCCGACAGCACGATGTGGTCACCGGGCACCAGCTCACGGATCGGCAGGTCCAGCAGGCGAGCCGGGCGACGGCTGTGCAGGTGCGCACCGAAGTACTGGTCGGCCACATCGGCGGCCTCGGTGCCCGGATTGCGGCGCAGCACGCGCGCGGTGTTGCCGACCAGTGCCTTCAGCCGCTCGGCTGCACGGTTGGAGCGGCCTTCCTGCACGAAGCGGATCAGCGTGGACAGCAGCACCATCGCACCGATCACCACGGTGGCCTTGATGTCCTCGGTCAGCCAGGACACCGCGGCCAGTACGGTCAGCAGCAGGTTGAACGGGTTGCGGTAGCACTGCCACAGGTGCCGCCACCACGGCAGCGGCTTTTCGTGATCCACCTCGTTGGGGCCGAGCGTGGCCAGCCGCTCCTCGGCTTCATGCGGGCTGAGGCCATCGGCATGCGAATCCAGCGTCGCAAGCAGCTCGGCTTCCTCCTGCTGGGCAAGGGTGACCAGGCCGGTGGTAAGCGCGAACGGTGCGGCCTCGGCGCTGCCCGGGCCAAAGCCGGCTTCGGGCATCGCGCGGCGGCGGAACAGGTTGCCTGCGCGACGGCTGCGCAGGAAGGCATTGAACCAGGCGTTGAGCAGGCTCATGGGACGCTCCTCGAATGTCAGAGCCGGCCGCAGCCGGAACACGAACGGAATGGGTGAGACAGTTCAGGCGTGGCGCATCGCCAGCACCGCCGGCGACCACGGCTGCATGTGCAGGCGCTGGCTGCCACCAATGCACAGCGGCTTCATCGCATCGCGCAGCGGGTAGGGCAGATGGCGCAGCACGGTGATCCGCTCGCTGATCGGCAGCAGCGACAGCGCGTCGGCCACCACGCGCGGCGAACCGAGCGACAGCGAACGGGCAAACATGACCGGTCCGTGCTGCAGCAGCTGGCTGCGCAGGGCGGCAACATCGCGCTCACCGATCAGGCGGCGCAGGGTGATGTAGAGGATCTTGTAGGACATGGGGGCGATCTCCAGGCAGGCGGCACCTGGCGGTCCCCCGTCACTCAGGCAGGCAGGGACCGGCGGGCAGGCGCCAGGAACAGGCAACAAGCGGGCATCCGGGGCGCGGTGCGCCCGGCAGGGTCGGGGTCCATCTGCGTCTCCATGAAGGAAGAGGCCAGCCAGGGTTGCCCTGGCCAGTGGCGCTATTGTCCGCCCCTGAATGGGGCAGGCCTAGAGGCCCGTGGGTTAGCCCGGCTATACCTTGGTATAGCCGGGCGTATGCGGTGCCGATCGAGGGTTCAGTGGTGGGTCAATGCGCGCCGCTGGTCTGCTTGCAGACGTCGTACTCGCCACGGGTCAACGTCTTGTCACGGTCGGTATCGCAGGCATGCAGGCGCTCGGCCCAGTCGGGTGCCACGGCATCCACTTCGGCCAGCGTGACGATGCCGTCCTTGTCCTTGTCCAGCGACTCATACGGCGGTATCAGCTTCACTTCGGTGACGTCCTCGGCGGCGGTGGCCTTGCTCGCCTCCTGGGTTCTGGAACAGGCGCCCAGCAGCAGGCCGATGGTGATGAGGAGGACAGCAGAAACGCAGCGAATACCGGTCATGACAGGCTCCAGAAGTGGGGGCGCGGGCCATGGCTGTGGATGGCCACGGCCGGATATTCGGCCCGGATCGGTAAGCGAGCTGCGAAGAACCGACCGGGTCACCAGATGGCGGTGGGCCACCGTTCACCCGCACGCCCCATGCGTGTACCGGCCGTCGATGCTGTTCCAGGGCGTGCCGTAGCGAAACGTGCAACGGGCCGGTGCGCCGCGGCCGAGTGCGCGAACAGGATTTCCGGGCTGACCCAGGCGGAGTCGCTTTGGAAGGTCGGAAATATCTGACCTTTTTGCAAGTTGTTGCATGGCCTGATTGTAAATCTGCCGTGAAACTAACCGCTCGCCTCTCCCCCGCGAGTTCGTCATGCAACGCGCACTCATTCTGATCCTGCTGGCCCTGTTCGTCAGCAGCGCCCATGCCACGACACCACAGATCAACGTGGGTCTCCTGTTCGATCATCTTGCGCCCGCGCAGAGCAACTTGCTCAAGCGCATACGCAATACCGGTGATGTGACCGCATACGTGCGCGTTGAGGTCACCGAGATGCACTTCGATGCAGACGGCAAGGTTGTCGAAACGCCAGTGGACACCGTGGCGCTGGTACGCAATGCACCTGGCGCGCACGGGGTGATCGCCAGCCCCAGCCGCCTGATCATTGCCGCCAATGGCCAACAGGCGACGCGCCTGGTCTATCGCGGTGACCGCGATGAGGAGCGCTACTACCGGCTGCGCTTCATTCCGGTGGTGCCGAGCGCCGAGGAGTTTTCGCTCAGTGATGCGCAGGTGCAGGAGATCACCGGGCTGACTTCGGCAGTTCGCGTGTTCACCGGCTACGGCACCATCCTGTTCGTGGCACCGCGGAACACGCGCTATGACACCCGTGTGCAGGACGGTCACGTGCACAACGGTGGCAACGCCACGGTGGTGCTGGACAACCTGCGGTACTGCGAGCGAAGCAGTCCGGATGCCTGCACGCCCGGCATCATCGTCCATGTCCGGCCCGGGCGAACCTATGCGCTGCAGGCCGACGACAGCCGGTTCGCCCGCTACGACCTGAGGGAGGGCGACGACCGCCGCAGCATCGACTCGCGCCGCTGATCGTCCGCCCATCTCCCCTTTCTGCAACGTCCCCACCGGGTTCGCCAGGCGCCCGGCGGGGAGGCTGTGTCTTCGTCCTGGCGTCGTATCCCATCGTATCCATCCACCGATCCCGGAGCATTTCCATGTCCCTGAAGAAGTACGCCCTGGCTGCAGCCGCTGCAGCCCTCATCGCACCGGCTGTCAGCCTGGCAGCCACCGAATCCAAGTCGATCACCGTCAACGTGACCGCCGACGTCCCGAACACCGCTGGCCTGCAGGTGTCCACGCCTGACGGCTGGGAAGGCCTGCCGCAGAACCTGCCGTGGGACACCGCGCGCGAAACCCTGGGCGAACTGACCGGGCGCGTCATCAACATCAAGTCGCCGGCTGCCATCACCGCCTACCTGACGTCGCCGGCACAGATGGCGTCGGCCGCAGACGTCGTGGACCTGGTGGTGAAGCTGGACAACGTGGAGGTTCCGGCAACCGCCGCCGCCAAGATCACCGTTGCCAACGCGGCCCAGGCCGCCGCGGGCAAGTCGCTGGCCTTCGCCATTGCGCCGACTGCGCCGACGGGCGGCTACAAGCAGGGCAGCTACGGCGGCCAGTTCCACATGATCTTCGAAAGCGACATCACCCCCTGAGTCCTTTCAGGCGCCCCGTCGCATCCAATGATGCGGCGGGGACGCCGGAACAGCGCCCATGCTCTCGTCCTCCAACCACCGTCGATTCCGACTGGCCCGGCTCGCGACCGCGATCGGTGCCGTGGTCCTTGCCACCTCAGCGCATGCGGCCGGCCTCGCGCCGGGCGAGCTGCCCAGCCTGCTGCAGCAGCGCGAACGCATGCCGGCCGAGTTCCGCGAGCACCTGTTTGGCAACCCGCTCACCGTGCGCGTGGAGCTGGACGGCCAGTATCTGGGTGACGCCGAGGTTCTGCTGCACGAAGACAACCGGGTGCAGGTGATCGGCTTTGGTGACAGCCACGAAAGCCGGCTGGCACAGACCGAGCGTGCCCGTTGGGGCGAGCAGCTCGCTGAACCGATGGCGCTGGGCGTATGCAGGCAGCAGTGCCGGGGCATGGCAGCGCTGCACTACAGTCTGTCCAACTCGCTGCTGAGCGTGCTGACGCCTGCCGGCGCGCAGAAGGAGCGGCGCCACATCGCCTTGCCGGACGCGGGCAGCCGGGGGTTGATCGTGCGCAACAGTCTTGCCGTGCACGGCGGCCAGGAACAGCAGGCCACCGTACGCTACAGCGCCGAACTGCGCGGCAGTGCCGGCCACTGGAGCACGGTTGGCAGCTACCAATACTACGCCCAGCCCGGCAGCAGCGAGCACTACCTCAGTGCCCTGTATGCCCAGCGCGAACTGGGAGATCACTTCGTTCGCGCCGGCTACTTCCTGCCCAGCTTCGAGGGCATTGTGCGCCAGCCCCGCGCGCCGGGTACGCAGAACGATACGGCGCTGGGCCTGCTGTTCGGATCCTCGGACGTGCTGCTGGCCGATACGCGAAGCCCCAGTGTCTATCCCGTCTATGTCACCGCCAGCGGCGAAGGCGTGGTGGAGATCTACCGCGACGGGAACCTGCTGTCCACGCAGGCCGTCAAGCCCGGCATCCAGGAAATCGATACGCGCCGGCTACCCGGCGGGATCTACGATGTGGAACTGCGGGTGGTCCAGGACGGCCGCGAAGCGTCCCGCGAAAGCGCCTCCATCCACAAGCCCAGCCGCTGGCAGGATCCCAGCCGGCGGTGGCGCTACAGCGCGTTCGCAGGGCAGCAGCGCGGGTTGCTGGCCAGCGCCGGAAGCGCCCGCGAGGGCGGCGCCGCGGCCGGTGCCGTGGTCAATTACCTGTTGCATTCCCGTGCGGTGGCCGGGGCCACCGTGCAGCGGATCGGCGCGCGGCATGCGGCGGGTGTGTCGATGGACTGGCAGGCCAGTGACCGCTTCAGCACCTACACCAATGTCTATACCTCCAGCGACGCCGGGCGCGGCGTGGACCTGCAGGGCCTGTACCGCTATCGTGCCGGCTCGGTGGTGGCCAACCATGCGCGCGGTTGGGTGGAACAGCGCGAGCGCGTCGTGGCGGATGCGAGCAGCGCCCCACGCTGGGAGACCCGCGGCGGCTGGCAGGACACCACGGCCATCTCGATCACGCATCGTTTCGGGCACCGCGACACTGCCAGCCTGCGCGTGGCCCGCAGTTCGGGCTTCACCCGCGGGACCGGCATCGATGTCTCGTACGGGCGCCGGGAGACGGTGTTCGGCAAGCATGATGTCAACTGGCGCGTTTCCGCCTATGACCGCCCCGGCGCCCGCTACACGGGGTACCGGCGGCAACGCGGCATCGACCTGACGGTGAGTGTGTCGCTGGGCAGCGATCGACGCAGCTACAGCGGCAGCCTGGGCAGCCGCACCGGCGAAGCCGGACGCCGCGACACCTATGTGACCGCGACCGCCACACAGCGCGTGGACGGAGCGGTACTGCAGAGCGTGAATGGCACGGTCACCGCCGAACGGGGCGGGCTGGGCGCAGGCGCGGGTGCCTCGCTGCAGGGCGCGTTTGTGGAAGGTGACATGCAGGTCTACCGCGGCGCGGCGTCGGGTCGCATCAGCGGCACCGCCAACCTCGACAGCACCGTGGTCATTGGCGGTGGGCGCGCCGCCGTGCTGGGGCAGGGGCGCGGCAGAAGCGCCGATACCGGGCTGATTGTCGATGTCCGCAGCGATTATCCCGATCTTGCCCTGCGTGCGGACGACAGCCACGGTGGCGGCGTTGCGCTGCGCCCGGGCCGCAACTTCGTTCCGGTGGCCGCGTATCGCGCAGGCCACGTGCAGTTCGATTTCCAGGGCCGGCATGCGCCGTCGGCAACGCTGCAGCCCTCGGTCGTCAGCTATCACCTCAACAAGGGCGGCGTGATGCATGCCACGCTGGACGTGCTGCGCACCTTCACCGTCATGGGCCAGGTACTGGATGCAGACGGCAACGGCGTGCGCGGCGTGCAGGTGATCAACCACGCCGGCCGCAGCGTCAGCCAGGAGGACGGCTTCTTTACCCTGGAACTGAGCGCCCGTGCGCCGGTGGTGGAGTTGCGTTACCCCAACCTGGTCAGCTGCACGCTGACGATGGAGGAGGGGCGCTACCCCAGGGAAGGGGATGTGTTGATGGTGGGCACCGTCGGATGTCCAGCCCCACTGGCAGGTCCGTGAGCGAACGCAGGAGAAACTACGTCATGGCAAACACTGTA
This sequence comes from Stenotrophomonas sp. YJH_SMC_135, assembly GCF_059372355.1. Lineage (NCBI taxonomy): Bacteria > Pseudomonadati > Pseudomonadota > Gammaproteobacteria > Lysobacterales > Lysobacteraceae > Stenotrophomonas > Stenotrophomonas sp. YJH_SMC_135. The sequence continues at coordinate 9,896 of NZ_JCAFVN010000008.1, read as the reverse complement.
CTTCGTTCTCGAACATTCCAATCATCCATCGCACTCTACCTCGTTGGGCTCCTGCTGTTCCTGCCGCTGCCGCCTGCGCGTGCGGTAGATCTGCAGATTACCGCGGAGTTCAGGCCGACGGCGCTTGATCCCACCCACAACCGTTTCGTCAATACCACACCGCAATCAGGGTACTGTGCCCAGCACTCGGGCTACTGCAAGCCAGGCGACTTCACCATCAACACGGGCCTGAACGTCAGCCAGCGGCGGCTGTTCGGGGGGGGGGAGGAGGCGCGCGAGAAGTGGTACCTCGGCGCCGATGGAAACTGGCGCGACGTGACGGTTGTCAACGCCGCAGGCCATGAACTGAAGGCGCGCATACGACTGTTCCTCGTCGGCATGGAGTGGGGTTTGGCTCACGATGGCACGTCACCCGGGCTATATGGATCATCTACAGGAGGTTGCGCCGGACGAACGGGCGTTGGAAATGCGACGTTCTATCGATACGCCTGGGAAGTGCCAGAGCGCAGTGCGGTCTGCGCGCGCAATCCGCGTGCTACCACCGATTCCGTCGCGAACTATCTGCGATTCTCCATTGGCTATCACCTTGAAACCCCTAATCCGTTGCGGGCGCAGGATGGACAGTACAGCGGCAGCGTGACGTACACGGTTGGCAACGGGCAGCAGATCGACCTGGGGCAGGGTGACTATTCCGACTCGGAGCTGACACTGCAGCTGTTGCTGGACGTGGTCCACGACTTCAAGGTGCGTTTTGCAAGCGAGCGTCCAACCGTCAAGCTTGCCCCGGAAGGAGGCTGGGCACAGTGGAACGATCATGGCCTAACCCCGGCACGCCTCTATCAGGAGCTCCCTTTCTACCTGACTACGTCGATGGACTTCAGCATGAAGCTGCGGTGTGAGCACGACGCGGGCAATCGCTGCGGCATTCGCAATCAGACGATTGGGGAGGTTGTACCGGTGGATGTGGACGTCACCCTGCCCGGCATGCGCAATCTGCGCGATGGGCGCCCGGCGCAGGACACACCGCTGTCGCCCGACGACGCACAGGCGCCGCGCTTCACACCGGATGGCTATCTGATGCAGCGGCGGTCGACCTTGCGGTTCACCGCAGGACGGGACGCCGTAACAGAGATGCTGAAGGCGCCAGGCTCGCATTGGGAGGGCAACATGACCGTGGTGTTTGACGCCAACCCGTAGTCGCACGCGGGAGTGTGTTGCGGGGTGCCGGCCAGCGGCCGGCACTACCCCAGGCGTTCAGAACCGGTCGGCAAAGGCATCCGTCGCCCGCACCAGCGCATCGACCGTGGCCGGCTCGTTGGCGCTGTGGCCGGAGGTCACCATCTCCAGGCGCGCTTCCGGCCAGGCCTTCGCCAGGTCCCACGCGCTGCGCGGCGGGCAGATGATGTCGTAGCGCCCCTGCACGATCACGCCGGGCAGGTGGCGGATGCGTTCGATGTTGCGCAGCAGCTGGTCCGGCTCCAGGAAGATGCCGTTGCGGAAGTAGTGCGCTTCGATGCGGGCCTTCGCCAGGGTATCCAGCGGATCATCGGTGGATTCGGTATCCACGTCGTGCTGCAGGGTGGCCGCATTGTCTTCCCAGCCCAACCAGGCCTGCGCGGCTTCGATGCGGGTTGATTGATCCGGGCCATCCATGCGCGCCCAGTAGGCCGCGATCATGTCGCCACGCTCGGCTTCCGGGATATAAGCCTCGTAGCGGTCCCAGCGCTCCGGGAAGATCCAGCGCGCACCGCCATCGGCCTCGGCGAACCAGCGGTTCTCGATCTCACGACCGAGGAATACGCCACGCACGATCAGGCCGGTGGCGCGTTCCGGATGCGCCTGCGCGTAGGCCAGCGACAGCGTGGAGCCCCAGGAGCCGCCATAGACCAGCCAGCGCTCGATGCCCAGGTGCTCACGCACCTTTTCGATGTCCGCCACCAGGTCCTGCGTGGTGTTGTCGCGCAGCTCGCCGAACGGCGTGGAACGGCCGCTGCCGCGCTGGTCGATCAGCACGATGCGGTAGCGCGCCGGGTCGAAGAAGCGCCGATGGGTCGGCGAGATACCGGCGCCCGGGCCACCGTGCAGGTACACCACCGGAATGCCCTCCGGCGTGCCGCACTCTTCGATATGAAGCGTGTGCAGATCGCTCACCGGCAGGGTGAATTCGCGGTAGGGCTCGATGGCCGGGTACAGGGTGCGCATGGCAGGTATCTCACAAGCAGGGGCGGCCAGCATAGCGCCGCCATCTCCGGCTTGCAGTGGCGGGCTCCTGCGCGGCGCTGGAAATGCGCTGGCCGATGCGCATAAGCTTCCGCGATGCAAGCGACCACGACCGGGACGTCCACGTTCAACCTCAGCCTCGGCAGCGGCGCGCGCGAGCTGTTGAAGTGGATCGCGCTGCTGGCCATGACCGGCGACCACGTGGCCAAGGTGGTGTTCGGGGGCTACGTGCCGGTGGTCAGCGAACTGGGGCGTATCGCCTTCCCGCTGTTCGCGCTGGTGATGGCCTGCAACCTGGCCCAGCCGGGCGCCGACCTGCGCAAATCGATCCGCCGGCTCGCGCTATGGGGGCTGATCGCGCAGCCGTTGCACGCCTTCGCGTTCGGTTCCTGGCTGCCGCTCAACATCCTGCTCACCTTCACCTTGGCGGCGGTGGCCGTGCATGCGCTTGCGAACAATCGGCCTGTGCTGCTGTTGCTGGCTGCCGGCGTGCTGCCGATGCTCGTGGATTACCAGTGGGCCGGCGTTGGCGCTGTGCTGCTGGCCTGGATCGCGTTCCGGCATCGAGCATGGTTGCTGCGCCTGCTCGCGCTTGCGGCGGTGTGCTGGGCCAACCACAACGGCTGGGCGCTGCTGGCCATTCCGATAGTGCTGCTGGCGACGCGGATGACGTGGCAACTGCCGCGTTGGCGCTGGATGTTCTACGGGTATTACGTGGGGCATCTGGCGGTGCTGGCGCTGGTTGCCCATCTGCTTGCGTAATGTCGGAACTGGCATGTCGCCTGTCTTGAAAGCCGGACGCGGTCAAGGAACGCGCGGTGCCGATGCGGGTGGAGCATGCTGCCATCGGCATGGTGCAAGTTGTTGAATTTTCGGCTCGATTATCGATATGCGACAATGCTGCGGCTGCGTGAACGTTGCTGTCTTTGCACTTGGGTTGTTGGCGCCTGCCACATCGTTGTGCACATGATGGGTTGCCATCGATAAAGGATGGCCGGGGCCTGGAAACCCCGTTGGTCGCATGTAGTTTGCGCTCGCCAGCCGGCGTCGCCTTGTGCGGCGTCGGCTGGCATTCCGTTCGAGCTTTATGGCGGGCGGTGCGTGGAGGTGGGTGAAAACCCACCTGCCGGTCAGTGCTTACGCGACCACCGGATTTCCAGCCACGTACCGTCCGCCGCCTTGATTGTTAAGGGCGGTGGTCCCGCATGCCTTGCACGGAGACCCGCCATGAATGCATCGGAGTTCCCCCATCAGCGCGCCCCGGCCAATGCCGATGAAGGACACGACATCCCGCCCGATCCCAACAACCTGACGGCCCTGCTGCATCGCATCGGGCTGGGCGCCGCCGCCGATGGCCAGCCCTGGCCAGAGCGTCATCAGCTGCCGGGCCGGTGCCTGGCGCTGGCCGACGCCGATGGCGCACTGGCCGGGCTGCGTATCGTGCAGGAGATCCTGCTGGCGGCCGAACGCGCCCGGCAGAACGGTGGCCCGGAACAGTACGTGGGCGATCGCGTGATGGAAGGTCTGAAGCTGGCCGCACTGGCGTTGACCAGCCACGCCATCTATCGCCTGCACCCTGAGTGAAACGAGCCAGGCATGGCCCGGCTCTACCGGGAATTTCAGTAGATCCACGCCATGCGTGGATGCTCTTGGCGGATCGGCCTGGCGCCAGCCAGGCATGGCCTGGCTCTACGGGTTCTTCGAGCGCCAGGTCGCCACGGCACCGGCACCCCACGCGATCCACAGGCCCATGGCGGCGAACACCATGGCCTGCAGGCTGGCAGCGAACACAAAGGGTTCGGCGCGCTGCGCAGCGGGCAGGCAGAACCCCGCCAACAGCAACAGGCCGGCCAGCAGCACGGCGGCAGAGCGCGCTGAGGACAGCTCCTGCGCCCGGCGTGGTGCAAATGCGCAGGCAACGGCCACGCTGAGCGGCAGCAGCATGGCCATGGTCCACCAAGAGAGGCCCGCCGCCAGGCTGGCGACCGCCAACACCGCCCAGCCTGCGCGCTCGTCGCGCCCGGGCTTCTGGCTGCAGGACAGCCGGCGCTCAAGCTCACGAATTGCCACTGCGGACAGTACGCCCAGCAACAACCCGACGCCTACGTCCGACCAGTAATGGACGCCCAGCCAGACCCGCGACAGCCCGGCCAGCAACCCGGCCATCAGTGCAAGCACCCCCAGCCCCAGGTGCCGCCAATAGCGGCCTTTGCCGGCGCTCCTGCCTGCCAGCCACAATGCAATCAGCAGGAAGAACGCCGTCGCGCTGGCCGTATGTCCGCTGGGCATGGCCGGGCCGCCGGCGCCGGACAGGCTCAGGCTGGGGTCGAAGCTGAAAGGCCGCGGCACTGCCACCCACGCTTTCAAGCCCTGCACGACCACGGTCACCAGCATCAGCGTCATCAGCATCAATCGCGCGACGCGCGCGCCGAAGACGACCCACAGCACCGGCATGGTCAGCAGGTAGAACCAGAACTCGCCCAGTACGTTGCCGACCGTGGCGACGGGGCCCAGCGGCCATTGCTGCGTCTGCTTGACCCGCTGAAGCTCTGCTTCACGGAAAGGCGTTGCTGGGTCAAACCCAGCCACGGGCTGCAGCGCGGTATCGGGCACATCGGGTAAACGTTCGAAAGCGCGCTCAAGCTGGTCCGGGAAACGGGTCCGCAGCTGGCGTGCTTCGTCGCGGGTGACCAGTCGCGCCTGGATGGTCTCGCGCCCAAGGTGCGGCGCGCCCAGTACATTGACGGCGTGGCCCTGCGCCTGCAGCGGGCTTCGGGCCTGGCAGCCGAAGACGTGTACGCTGCCTTCGGTCGCCAGCACGCCGGAGATCGTGGCTTCAATGCCGGTCTCCTCCAGGGTTTCCCGCAGCGCATTCTGCTGCGGTGTTTCAGCGGGCTCGGCGCCGCCACCGGGAAGTTGCCAGCGCGAAGCGAGGTCCTGCACCAGCAGCATGCGGTGGCTCGATCGGATGACACACACCGCAGCGGCGTTGGCGAAGTGGGGCGCCAGCAGGAGGCCGGCCAGCAGCGCGTATCGAGACGTGCTGGCCAGCCAGGTGATGATTGACGGACGTACGCCAACGGTCATGGGGCCATCGCAAAAGGTGGATTCGTGACGATGGTGCGACCGTGAAAAGGCAACCGCCATCGGATTCGTACGAATCCGATGGCAGATAAGCTGCGCGATGCGTGGATGCCTTTCAGAAATCCATCGTCGCAGAGAGCAACACCGTCCTCGGCGCACCCAGTGCCAGGCTCGACAACAACGGCATGCCCCAATAGGCCTTGTTGGTCACGTTGTTCACGCTGGCCCGCAGCGCAAGCGGTCGACCCTCCACGGTGGTGCTGTAACGCGCCCCCACATCGAACAACGTGCGCCCCGGCACCGACAGGCTATTGTCCGCACTGATGTACTGCTTCGACATCGCCGTGGCATTGCCGGTCAAGGTCAGGCCCTGCAAGGTCGGCACATCCCACTCCACGCCCAGCTTGGCCTGTCGCTGCGCCACGGCGGTGGCGATGCGTCCCTCATTCACGCCGCCTGCCGTGCGGGTCAGCTTCGGCCGTACATAGGCCACGCCGCCGAGCAGGCGCACGCCGTCCAGCGGTGCGCCGAAGAAGCCCCATTCCACGCCGCGGTTACGTTGCTCGCCGCCAAACGAGAAGATATTCGTGACCGGGTCGGTATAGCTGCTCGGTCGCTTGATCTCGTACATGCTGAAGGTGTGCGCGAAGCTGCCCAGGTCCAGCTTCAGGCCCAGCTCCTTCTGCCTGGTGCGGAACGGTGCGAACACATCGCCGGCATTGGCAGCGGTCATCGGCGCGGTGGCGCCCTGGCTGAGGCCTTCGATGTAGTTGGTGTAGAGGGCGATCGTGCCGGTGGCTTTCACCAGCAGGGCCGCTGCCGGCGTGGTGGCGCTCTCGTCGTAGCGCGAGGTGCGTGCACCCGTGGACACGTTGAAGGTCTCGCTGACCACCTGCTGGCGGCGCACGCCCAGCGTCAGCTGCACGTGGTCATCGGCGAAGGCGAGGGTGTCGGCGACGCCGTTGCTGTCCAGCGTCAGCTCGGTATGCGAGATGTGCGGTGCCACGAACGGCGCGGCCGGGCCCCACACCGGGTTGTACAGGTTGGTGGTCCAGTCCCAGCCCGGCACGCTGCGGCGACCGTAGTCGTTCTGGGTGTGCTGGTAGTGGGTCACGTTGGCGGCCCACTGGTGGCCGACGCTGCCGGTGTGGAACGAACCGCGCAGGCCGGCATCTGCGGACTGCTTCCTGATGTCGAAGGCGAGCTGGCCGATCACCGTGGTGAAGTCGCCGGCTGGATTGAGGATCTGCGCGCTGATCGAACCGTTGTAGCGGTAGTCGGTCCTGCTGGTGCCGTACGCGAGGTAGGCCATCAGGCTATCGTTGACATCCAGCTCGCCGCGCACCATCGCGCCCTTGTCCTGGCTGTCCACGTAGGCCCAATCCGGGTTGATCAGCGTATCCCCGCGTGGCGGGCGTGGAATGGCCACACCCGGTGCCAGGCCGACGCCACGCGCCGGGCCGTCAACGCGGTCGTCGGCGCTGTACAGATCGGCCGACAGCCGCATACGTTCGCCGCGCCAGTCCAGTGCCAGCGAACCGAGCTGTACCTTCTTGCGCTGCTTGCCGACGGCGCCGTCACCATCACGGTAGGCACCGTTGAAGCGGATGCCGAACTGCCTGTCGGCGCCGAGGCGACGGCCCATATCCACGTGGGTGCCGAACTGCGCATCGGAGGCGAAGTTGGCACTGACCCGCAGCAGCGGTTGCTCGCTTGCGCGCTTGGGCACCAGGTTGACGCTGCCACCGACCGAGCCGCCCGGCGGCATGCCGTTGAGCAGCGCAGACGGTCCCTTCAGCACCTCGATGCGCTCGAACATCTCCGGCGAGGTGCGGTAGTAGGGCGCCATGCCGCTGAGGCCATTGAACGTGGTGTCGCTGGTGTTGGAGGCAAAGCCGCGGATCGCGTAGTTCTCACTCCAGGCACCGGTGACGCCGTTGCTGAACACCGTGGGGTCGGTGGCGGCAATGACGTCGGTCAGGTCCTTGGCCTGGCGATCGCGGATGAAGGACTCGGTGTAGCTGACCGTATTGAACGGCGTGTCCATGAAATCCTTGTCGCCGAGCAGGCCGACGCGGCTGCCGGCAGCCACTTGCCCGCCCGCATAGTCTGCAGTGACCCGGCGTTGTTCCTGCACCTGTACCGACGGAAGGGTGGACGGCGCGGCGTCGGCCAGCGCGGCGAACGAGGCCAGCAGCCCCAGCGCGAGGGCGGACACCCGGTAGCGCCGGACCATGCCCGGCGAATACATCAGGCCGGAGGATGCGGCGGCAGCGCGATGCTGTGCAGAAGTGAAGTTGAAAACGGTCATGCCAGAGTCCTGTGAATCGCAGGCGCGAGCGCGCCTGGCGCGCTGCCGACGGCAAGCACGGGGAAAGGGCGCAGCGCAGGGTTGTTGGCTGGGTGGGGACCTGGCGGGAGGTGAGCCATGGGCTCGGTTACGGGTGCGCGGCGGACGCATTCCGAATTAGTTGAGTAAAGTAAACTAAATCAGTCGAAGCGGACAAGAGGGTCCCTTTGCTGGCACCCTCAGCAGGGTATGGACGCGCACCGCAAGAGTAGGCACCGTATGAGCACGCACCCCGATCCAACGGCGCCGACCCGTGGCCGCCCGCCCACCATCACCCCGGAGCGTCTGGCCGACATCGGCATCCGCCTGGGCCTGCCCAACCTGACCATGGCCAACGTGGCCGCCGAACTGGCGGTGACCCAGGCAGCGCTGTACAAGCGCGTGGCCAACCTGGAGGCGTTGAAGCGCCTGGTGGCGGAGGCGGTGTTCCAGCGCTGGCAGATTCCGCGCGCGTCGGTCGACGCACCGGGTGGGCTGGAGGCCTATCTGATGGGGTTCGTGGAGTCGCTGTGCGAAGTGGTGAAGGCGCATCCCGGGCTACCGCCTTACCTGCTGCGGCGCACGGTGGCGACCGCGCCGATGCTGGAAAAGATCGCCTCGCACCAGGCGCACGTGGCCGAGGTGTTCGGCCTGCCGGTGGACAAGGCGCGCTGGCTGCTGGCCACGATCGCGTTCTACTGCATCGCCGGTGCCGACACCATCTACGCGATTGCGGATGACGAAGAAGGGCAGGTGATCACCGAGTTCAAGCAGGGCATGCGGGCCCTGGTGATCGGTTCGCTGGAGGTATCGCGGCTTCGGTAGATGCACGCCATGCGTGGGTGCCGTTGCACGGTTCGCCACGGCCCCATCTACGGATGGCGTGGATCTACAATGCGGCCATGCCTGCCACGCCTACTCTCGATGATCTTCGCCGCTACGCGGTCGCGCGCACCCTGTTCAAGCCGACCACGCTGCTGACCGCGATCCGGCGGCTGGGCTTCGTGCAGGCCGACCCGATCCGCGCACCGGCACGCGCACAGGACCTGACCTTGCGCCACCGGGTGAAGGACTACCGCGCGGGCGATCTTGAGCGCCGCTACACGCGTCTGCCGGTGGAAGAGGATTGCCTGGTGAACTACGGCTTCCTGCCGCGCGAGCATCTGGCGCTGATGCACCCACGGGTTTCCAAGCGCGAGTGGGATGCCGAGACCCATCGCCGTGCGGCCGACGTGCTGGCCTTTGTGCGCGAGCGTGGCAGCGTGCACCCGCGCGAGGTCGACCAGGCGTTCGCGCATGGGCGAGTGACCAACTACTGGGGCGGCACCAGCAACGCCAGTACGCATCTGCTGGATGGCATGCACTACCGTGGCCTGCTGCGCGTGCAGCGGCGCGACAGCGGTACGCGCATCTACGCGGTGGCCGATCATGCCGAGCCCGATTCCAGCGAACAGGCGCAGATCGAACGTGCCGCCGCCCTGATTGATCTGGTAGTGCGCAAGTACGCGCCGCTGCCTTCGGCCAGCCTGACCTATCTGGTGCGCCTGCTGGGCTATGGCGCGCCGCACCTGGCCGAGCAGACCCGCAAGGCATTGGCGCTGGCCAAGCAGCAGCTGGCCAGCTGCACGTTGGAGGGCACCACCTGGTACTGGCCGGCAGACGAAAATCCGCGCTCGCGCCGCCATGCGCCGGACGAACAGGTGCGCCTGCTGGCGCCGTTCGACCCGGTGGTGTGGGACCGCCGCCGCTTCGAGCTGTTGTGGGATTGGGTGTACAAGTTCGAGGCGTACACGCCTGCACCGAAACGCCAGTACGGCTACTACGCACTGCCGGTGTTGTGGCATGAGCAGGTGGTGGGCTGGGCCAACTTGAGCGTGCGCGAGGGTGAGTTGGTGTCGAGCGTGGGCTATGCCGGCAAGTCGCTGGCCCGCGACAAGGTATTTCGTGGCGCGCTGGACGACGAGCTGCAGCGCATGGCGGAGTTCCTGTAGCGCCAAGCGGCGCATGGGTATCTATCGATCCCGGTAGCCGCCAACCTGGGTTGGCGCTGGCTTCCATCGGTGCCCACCAAGGTGGGCAGCTACCAGGGCAACACCGCTCAGGCCTGGTAGCCGCCAACCTTGGTTGGCGCTGGCTTCCGTCGGTGCCCACCAAGGTGGGCAGCTACCAGAGCAACACCGCTCAGGCCTGGTAGCCGCCAACCTTGGTGGGCGCTGGCTTCCATCGGTGCCCACCAAGGTGGGCAGCTACCAGAGCAACGCTG
>NZ_JCAFVN010000007.1:0-167216 GCF_059372355.1 Stenotrophomonas sp. YJH_SMC_135 | reverse complement strand
CAACAACCGATGCATCGCCCTGGTAGGTGCCAACCTTGGTTGGCACGAAATCCACAGCACCGACCAAGGTCGGCATCTACCAAAACCGGTTGCCGGCCAGCGGCCGGCGCTACCCCCTGCAACCACCGCCGCATCGCCTTGGTAGGTGCCAACCTTGGTTGGCCCGAACCCACAGCGCCGACCGAGGTCGGCATCTACCAAAACCGGTTGCCGGCCAGCGGCCGGCGCTACCCCTGCAACAACCGCCGCATCGCCTTGGTAGGTGCCAACCTTGGTTGGCACGAACCCACAGCGCCGACCGAGGTCGGCATCTACCAAAACCGGTTGCCGGCCAGCGGCCGGCACTACCCCCTGCAACAACCGATGCATCGCCCTGGTAGGTGCCAACCTTGGTTGGCACGAAATCCACAGCGCCGACCAGGGTCGGCATCTACCAAAACCGGTTGCCGGCCAGCGGCCGGCACTACCCCTGCAGCAACCGACGTTGCAACCGCTCCACCGCACGCTGCAGCAGCACCCGGTTGCGGCCCAGCTTCATCCACTGCGGCAGGCGCGAGAACATCGAACCGTTGGTAACGCCCGCGCGCTCGCGCAGAGGCGCGGCAGCGTAGTCGTGCAGTGCCTGCAGATGGGCTTCGTTGTAGGCCCACAGCACGCCGGCCGCAGTCTTTTCGACCAGCCGCAGCGGCAAGCCGAAATGCGGATCGATCGCCTCAGTGCCACGCCATCGCGACAGCGTGACCTCCACCTCGCTGCTGCGTCCGCACTGACTGCAGTCCGCCGCCAGCGTCCGCAACGGCGACACTGCACGCGCACGGTGCAGCTCGGCGCGGACCCATTTGTGCCCGCAGTATCCGCAGGGACGATAGCCGCTGTAGCGCACGGGCCCGACCCAGTCGCCCGCGGCACAGCAACCGCAGCCGCATCCACTGTCGAGGGCTGCGCTGCAGCCCAGGCAGCGGAAACGTCGCGATTCCGGCGTCCGCACCACCCAGCCGGGCGTATCGCAGCGGTGGCAGCGCACCGCGATGCGGTCCGAATAGCGCCACAGGGCGTGGCCGTCATCCAGATGCCGGCCCGGCAGCGGCGCAGGCCGCAGGTCGCGATTGCGCCGCACCGTCATCAGACGTAGATCCGCGTCGGCGCCTCGTCGACGATCGCGTGCGGCACGAAGCGCGCACTGTCGCGGGTGATCGCGCTGTCATCCTCGCGGATGCCGATGCCGCAGGCATGGTCACCGATCACCCAACTGCCGATCAGCGGATAGCCGCCTTCGAACCGGGTGAGAGGATGCGCACGCTGGATGATCGCCGGGCCGTCGTAGGGACCGTCGCTGCGCTGGGTGCTGCCATCGGCCAGGTGCATCTCGATGTTGGCGCCTTCGCGCGAGAACAACGGTTTGCGCACCCAGCCCGACGCCAGCGCGCTGCCGTCATCGAAATGCGCCTCCAGCAGGTTCGGATGGCCCACGTTGCGCTGCCACAGCAGCGGCAGGATGCCCTTGTTGCTCAGCACCGCCTTCCAGGCCGGTTCCAGCAGCTGCACGCCCGAACCGGGCAGCGCGCGGCCGAATTCCTCGGCCATCAGGTCTTCCAGCGGATACAGCTTGAACAGCGTGCCGATCACCGAATCATCCAGCGCGGTGAAGCGGCCGTCCTCGGACAGGCCGATGTCCTCGATGGCGATGGCCTGGCCATGCAGGCCGGCCTGGGATGCGCAGTCACGCAGGTACTCGACCGTGCCACGGTCTTCCTCCGAACTGCCGACCGCGCTGAAGTACAGCGGCGGCGGCAGCTGCGTGGCGAGGTCGCCGAAACGCTCGACCAGCGCTTCGTGGATCGCGTTGAACTGGTCGGCATGCTGCGGCAGGCGACCGGCATTGCGCTGGTCTTCCAGCCACTGCCACTGGAAGAAGCTGGCTTCGAACAGCGAGGTCGGCGTGTCGTAGTTCAATTCGTATAGCTTGGCCGGGCCGGTACCGTCGTAGGCCAGGTCCAGGCGGCCATAGAGGTGCGGCTGGCGCTGGCGCCAGCTGTCGGCGATCCAGTCGCGGTAGTGCGACGGAATCGCCAGCTGGTCCATCAAGCGTTCGCTGCCGATGACATCACCGACCAGATCCAGCGCCATCTGGTGCAGCTCGGCGCTGGGGTCTTCGATGTCCTGTTCGATCTGGCGCAGGGTGAAGGCGTAATACGCGCTTTCATCCCAGTACGGCTGGCCGTCGATGGTGTGGAAGCGGAAACCCGCCTCTTCCGCGCGCGCCCGCCACTGGGCACGCTCGGCAATCCGGATGCGCTGCATGGGTCGATCAGCCGCCGTAGCTGCCGCTGGTGCTACGGCGTGCGCTGGTGTTGCCGAAGCCACCACGGCTGGCAGTGACCGCACGGTTCGGCTCGCTGGTGACCGGCGCCAGGCCGGCCTTGCCGGCACCGATGCCGCTGGCGGTGTTCAGGCCACCGGTGCCACCCGGTGCCGGGCGCGCCCAACCCGCATTCTTGTCCTGGTAGGCCGGTGCCGACGCCGGCGCCTGCGGAGCGAGGCCGCCGCGGTTGCTCAGCATCTGCGACATGAAGAAGCCCATCATCATCGGGCCGATGAACGAGGTACCGGCCGAGGTGTGCTGCTGCACGCACTGTTCCGGCTTGTAGTCCTTCTCGCAGGCTTCCTTGCTGGCGTACTTCGGCGCAGCATCGGCGGCCTGCTTCTGCGCTTCGGCGAACGCATTGCGGCACGACGACGGATCGCCGGTGGCCTCGGTGCAGGCCTCCACCGAGGTATACAGGCCTTCCTGCACCTTCACCTCCGGCTCCTTCTGGCAGGCGGTGAACAGCAGCGGCGCGGCGCTCATCAGCAGCAGCGCGGTGGTGCGGGAACGTTTCATGGCCTCATGCCCTGTCGACGGATCAATGCCCCAATGATGCCAAATCCGGGCCAGCAACCGGAATCGGCAAAGTGCGAAAGATGAACGGACTTTCATTTTCGTCGGCATTGGGGTCAGAGCCCATCGCGCCGCGATGGGATCCGACCCCAGGCGACGCACCGCTCTGGTAGGTGCCAACCTTGGTTGCACACATCCCGCGGCGCCCGGTCATGCCCGGCGCGCGCAGCCAAGTCTCCGGCAAGAAGCCCCCTTGTTGTTCAAGGGGGGCGCGCCGAAGGCGCGGGGATAAGGGGAAATGCGCGGACCGCCAAGCCGCTGCAAGCGGTGAAGGTGGTTGCAGCAGCAACCGAAAAAATTGGCCATGATCGGCTGACCCCCACGTCGTACGGCCCGCCCGTTCCGCCCGCCATGCCCGAATACCGTTCCCGCACCTCCACCGCCGGTCGCAACATGGCCGGCGCCCGCGCCCTGTGGCGCGCCACCGGCATGAAGGACGGCGACTTCCACAAGCCGATCATCGCCATCGCCAACTCCTTCACCCAGTTCGTGCCCGGCCACGTGCACCTGAAGGACCTCGGCCAGCTGGTCGCGCGCGAGATCGAACAGGTCGGCGGTGTCGCCAAGGAATTCAACACCATCGCCGTGGACGACGGCATCGCGATGGGCCACGACGGCATGCTGTATTCGCTGCCCAGCCGCGAGATCATCGCCGACGCCGTGGAGTACATGGTCAACGCGCACTGCGCCGACGCGCTGGTGTGCATCAGCAACTGCGACAAGATCACCCCCGGCATGCTGATGGCCGCGCTGCGCCTGAACATCCCGGTGGTGTTCGTCTCCGGCGGGCCGATGGAAGCAGGCAAGACCAAGCTGTCCGAGCACAAGCTGGATCTGGTCGATGCGATGGTGGTGGCCGCCGATGACAGCGCCTCCGACGAGAAAGTCGCCGCGTTCGAGCGCAGCGCCTGCCCCACCTGCGGTTCCTGCTCGGGCATGTTCACCGCCAACTCGATGAACTGCCTGACCGAGGCGCTGGGCCTGTCGCTGCCCGGCAACGGCACCACGCTGGCTACCCACGCCGACCGTGAGGCGCTGTTCCGCCGCGCCGGCCGCCTGATCGTCGAACTCTGCCATCGCTGGTATGGCGGCGAAGACCCCAGCGCGCTGCCGCGCGGCATCGCCACCCAGGCCGCGTTCGCCAATGCGATGACCCTGGACATCGCCATGGGCGGCTCCACCAATACCATCCTGCATCTGCTGGCCGCAGCACAGGAGGCGGAGGTCGACTTCGACCTGACCCACATCGACGCGCTGTCGCGGCGCGTGCCGCAGCTGTGCAAGGTGGCGCCGAACACGCCGAAGTACCACATCGAGGACGTGCACCGCGCCGGCGGCGTGTTCGGCATCCTCGGTGAACTGGACCGTGCCGGCCTGCTCGATACCACGGTGCCGACCGTGCACAGCGCCAGCCTGGCCGACGCGCTGGAACGCTGGGACGTAGTGCGCAGTGACAACGACACCCTGCATGCCTTCTTCAAGGCCGGCCCGGCCGGCATCCCTACCCAGGAGGCCTTCAGCCAGGCCACGCGCTGGCCGACCCTGGACATGGACCGCGCCGAGGGCTGCATCCGCTCGCTGCAGCATGCGTACTCACTGGAAGGCGGCCTCGCCGTGCTGCGTGGCAATCTGGCCGTGGATGGCTGCGTGGTGAAAACCGCCGGCGTGGACGAATCGATCCACGTGTTCGAAGGCCCCGCGCGTGTCTATGAAAGCCAGGACGCCGCCGTCGCCGGCATCCTCGCCGACGAGGTGCAACCGGGTGAGGTAGTGGTGATCCGCTACGAAGGGCCGAAGGGCGGCCCGGGCATGCAGGAGATGCTGTACCCCACCAGCTACCTGAAATCGAAAGGACTGGGCAAGCAGTGCGCGCTGCTGACCGATGGCCGCTTCTCCGGCGGCACCTCGGGCCTGTCGATCGGCCACGTCTCGCCGGAAGCCGCCAGCGGCGGTGTCATCGGTCTGGTGGAGAACGGCGACCGCATCCGCATCGACATCCCGGCCCGCCGCATCGACCTGCTGCTGGATGAGGCCACGCTGGCCCAGCGCCGCGCCGACGCCGATGCACGTGGCTGGAAACCGCGCGCGCCACGCCCGCGCAAGGTTACCAGCGCGTTGAAGGCCTACGCCCTGCTGGCCACCAGCGCCGACAAGGGCGCCGTACGCAACACCGCCCTGCTCGGCGATTGATGCCGATCCGGTAGTGCCGGCCGCTGGCCGGCACCTGGGAAAAGGGGACGGAGGGGATTAAGTCGTGTGTGCCTCAAACGACTTAATCCCCTCCGTCCCCTTTTTGCCGGCCAGCGGCCGGCACTACCGGTCAGCCGATCACGCGCTTGAACGGCGGCAGCGCGTCGATGATGCGCTTGCCGTAGCGGCGGGTCAGCAGCCGCGAATCAAGAATGACCACGCGGCCGGTGTCGGTGGAGGTGCGGATCAGGCGGCCGGCGAACTGGGTCAGCGTGCGCAGCGCATGCGGAATGGCGATCAGGTTGAACGCGTTGAGCCCGCGTCCCTCGAACCACTCGCTGAGGGTGGCGGTCTGCGGGTCGGTCGGCACGGCGAACGGCACCTGGGTGATCACCACCGTGGTGCAGGCCTCGCCGGGCAGGTCGAGGCCCTCGCCGAACGAGTTCAGGCCGAACAGCACCGAGCCCTCGCCTGCCTCGACACGCCGCAGGTGTTCCTCGATCAGCCGGGTCTTGGACATCTCGCCCTGCACCAGCACCTGCTTGCGGCGCGCAGCCGGCATCAGCCCGGCCACCTTCTCCATCTTCCAGCGCGAGGTGAACAGCACCATCGAGCCCTTGGCCCAGTCCAGTTCGGTGTCCAGGTAGCGCGCCACTTCGCGCGGGTGGCCTTCGCGGTCGTCCGGCGTGACCGGGAACTTCGGCACGATCAGTTCGGCCTGGTTGGGCAGGTCGAACGGCGACGACAGCGAGACCATCTCGGCCTCTTCAGGAATGCCGTTGTCGATCGCCAGCGCCTGGAAGTCGCCACCGCCGGTCAGCGTCGCCGAGGTCATCACCACCGAGTCCACTTCATCCCACAGCAGCTTGCGCAGCACGTGCGCGGCCGACACCGGCGAACCGTGCAGCACCAGGTCGCCATCGCGGGTGGCAGTCACCCAGCGCGCCATCGGCGGCGCGCCGTCCTTGTCTTCGCGGCGCCACGCCTGCCACAGGTTGTACTGCTGCTCGATCATCTCCAGCGCCATGCCCAGGTTGCGCTGCAGGCGCTCGCGCGCGGCATCGTCCGGCTTGCCCTTGGCCACCTGCGTGGTGGCCGCATGCGCCCAGTTGTAGAGGCTGCGGGTATCGTCGGCCAGTGCCTCGATCGGCTCGCGCCAAGCCTCGGGCAGGCGTCCATTGGCCGCGCGCCACATCGGCTCTTCGTCCGCCGGCGCCGGCATCCACACCCGCTCGATGTGATCACGGAACGCGCGCAGCTGCTTGGCCACGTTGCTGGCGACTTCGATCGCTTCGTTGGGCAGCAGGTTGCCGAGCCGGTCCTTGTCGACCGCGCGGTAGGCACCGGCGATCAGGATCTGCAGGCGGCCGGTGCGCTTGGCCATCTCGTCCAGCGCGAGGCTGGCCGCGCCCTGGTCGATCGCCACGTTGCCGATGTGATGGCCTTCGTCCAGCACCAGCAGCATGTCCGAGGGTGGCGCGATCAACGGCTGGCCGTTGTCGCTGTCACCGATCGACAGCGCCGACAGCAGCAGCGCGTGGTTGGTGACCACGATCTGTGCGTCGCGCACCGTATTGCGCGAGCGCAGCACCGCGCACTGCGCCGAATAGGCGCAGCGTCGCCCGGCACAACCCGAGGCCGGCGTGGTGATGCGGCTGCGCAGGCCGGGACTGATGGTCTCCGGCGCATTGTCGATATCGCCATCCCAGCTGCCGCTGGTGAAGGCGTCGGTCAGGCGTTTGGCGATGTCCATCTCGATCGGCGCCAGCGGCCGGTCGAACAGTGGCGCGTCATCCTCGAACATGCCGCCCTGCGAGCCCTCGCCCTGCGCCTCGGCGGCATTGCGCGTGCACAGGTAGCGGGTGCGTCCCTTGGCCAGCGCCACGGTCGCTTCCAGGCCGGTGGCCTTCAGGAAATTCGGGATATCGCGCTCGACCAGCTGCGACTGCAGCGCCACGGTGCCGGTGCTGATCACCAGCTTCTTCTTGGTGGCCAGCGCGATCGGCACGCCTGCGGTGAGGTAGCCCAGGCTCTTGCCGACGCCGGTCGGCGCCTCGACCACGCCGACGCCACCGCTTTTCGACAGCGCGCGCGACACCACGCCGATCATCTGGCTCTGCGAGCGACGGGTGGAGAAGCCGGGGGTGTTGGCCTGCAGCGTCGTGTACGCCTTGCGGATCGCGTCCTTCAAGGTGTCATCGAGCGTGCGCGGAGCGGCGACGGTTTCGGTCACGCCGGGAACTACCGTAGCTGGATCAGGCCGGTCATTGTCGCATGGCCGGCCGCGTTCACTGTTGCTGGCACCCTGAACGAGCCAGCGACGACGCCCGCCGGCGCGCACGGTCCGAAGCCCGCGCCGCACAGGGGCGAAACACGCCGGGCGTGGCCCGGCGCCAGCGCTCAGGCGACCGGGGCGGGACGGCTACGCAGCAGGCGCACCAGCGCCCACACCAGCAGCACCACGCCGATGGCCTCGACCATCGCCAGCGCGAAGTGCACCACGCCGAAGATGGCGCTCATGCCCGAGATGGCGCTGAAGTTGCCACTGCTGACCAGCCACATCGGCAGCATGCCCGCCGCCAGGCCACCCAGGCTGGACAGCAGCAACAGCAGCAGGCCGACCAGCGCGCCGGTGCGGGTGGCATCGCGCGGCGCACCGACCACCCAGACCAGGCCGACGCACAGCGCGATCAGCACCGGCAGGCGCACGCCGACCATGCTCAGCACGGTCACCATCAGGGTTGTGCTGTCCATCGGTCAGTCCTCGCCGGCCAGCACGGCCGAGCCCTGGCGCAGCGACTGGTAGACCTCGCCGGTCTGCGGGCGCACGCCGTGCCACTGCAGGAAGCTCTCGGCGGCCTGCTCGACCAGCATGCCCAGGCCGTCGACGGTATTGCGGCACTGCGCCGCACGGGCCCAGGCCAGGAAGGCGATGGCCGCCTCGCCGTAGTTCAGGTCGACGGCAGTGGTCATCGAATTGACCAGCGACAGCGGCAGCTTGAACTCGACGTCGCGGTCGCGGCCAGCCGAGGTGGCATTGACGATCAGTTCGAAGTCGCCGAGGTCGCGCAGGTCTTCCCAGTAGCGGCTGATCGCACGGCCGGGCTCGCCCATCGCGTCGATCAGTTCGTCGGCGCGCTCCGGCGTGCGGTTGACCACCACCAGTTCGGTGATGCCGGCATCGAGCAGCGCCGGGGCGACGCTGCGCGCCGAGCCACCGGCGCCGATCATCAGCACGCGGCGGCCGCGCAGGTCCAGGCCGTGGCGGTCGGTCAGGTCGCGCACCAGGCCGATGCCATCGGTGGTGTCGCCATGCCAGCGGTCGCCCTTGCGCAGCAGCGTGTTGACCGAGCCGGCGCGGCGCGCGCGCGCGGTCAGCGTGGTGCACAGCGAGAACGCGGCTTCCTTGTGCGGCAGGGTGACGTTGGCGCCAACACCGCCCTCGGCGGCGAAGGCCTCCAGTCCGGCCAGGAACGCATCCGGGGCCAGGTCGATCGCGCGGTAGTCGATGGCAATGCCTTCCTGGCGACCGAACGTCGCGTGGATCTGCGGCGACTTCGAGTGGGCAACGGGGTGTCCGAAGACGGCGTAACGGTCGGTCATGGAATCCTCAAGCTGGCTAGACTGATGCTCTTTCGTGCACGGAACCGGATGATGCGCATCACCCCGCCCCTGCTGGTGCTCGCCGCCAGTCTACTCTCTGCCCCCGTGGCGATGGCGTTGAACGAGTACGGCATCGAAGGCATGGGCGTGGTCTCGACCCGCGCCGACGAAGGCCGCGCCACGATCAGCGCCGATGGCCAGCGCATCGTCTTCGCCCGCCGCGGCGAGGCCGGCTGGGGCCTGTGGGAGGCGCGCGTGGTGGACGGTCGCTGGCAGCAGGCACAGGTACTGCCGGTAGGCGTGGCCGGTGAAGCCCGCGATCCCTACTTCAGCCGTGACGGCCGCTGGCTGCTGTTCGCGGCCGGCCGCGAGGGCGCGCTGGCGCTGTACCGCGCCGCGTTGGCCGCCGACGGCCGGCTGGGCCCGGCGCAGCCGCTGGCCGGTGACGGCGGGCGCCGGGAAGAGCGCGGGCCGGCCCTGAGCGCGGACGGCAAGCAGCTGTTGTTTGCCCGCCAGCAGGGCCGTGGCGCCGGCTGGGACCTGTTCGTGGCGACGCTGGATGCGCAGGGCCTGCGCGGCCCGGCCAGCGCACTGAGCGCGTTGAACAGCGCCGACGACGAGACCGACGGCGACTGGCTGGGCCAGGACGGCGCCGTGGTGTTCAGCCGCGGCAATGGCAGTACCGCGCAGGTCTGGAGCAGCGGCTGTGCGTGGAGCGGTGTAGCGCTGCAGCCGCTGGGGCTGTCGTTCAACCAGGCCGGCGGCTGGACCGGTGCGCCGGTGGTCGACAACGCCAAGCCGGGCGAGATGATGGTGGCCAGCAGTGCAGCGAAGGCGCCGCGTGCCGGTGGCGTGGACGTGTACCGGTTGGCGGTGCCGAAGGTGGCGGCGGTGGCCGGGTGCGCGCGGTAGATCCACGCCGCGCGTGGATGGCGCCCGCGAAGGGGTCAGAGCCCTTTCCTGCGGAAAGGGATCCGACCCCGGGCATTGCCCGTCAGCGCGACAACACCTTGGCGCGCAACTGCTCGTACTCCATCTCGCTCAGCTGGCCGTTGTCCTTGCGCTGGTTCAACGCGGCCAGCTCGGCCTGCACGGTCTCCGGCAGCGCCTGCTCACGGGCCACGTGGCGGGCAGCGGAGAGCTGTTCCGGCGGGCGCTTGCCGGCCCGCCAGGCGGCGATGAAGACAGCGACGATGATGGCGCCGAACACCAGCGTACCGGTGCCCCAGATCAGCCATTGCACCCATCCCAGTTCGGGTCCCATCGCGCAGTCCTCCGTCTATCGTGGCGCTATTGTCAGCGCTCGCGCAGCCATCGCGCCACCTGCGGCGCGAAATAGGTCAGCACACCATCGGCGCCGGCCCGCTTGAAACCCAGCAGCGACTCCAGCACGCAGGCGCGTTCGTCCAGCCAGCCGTTGGCGAAGGCGGCCTTCATCATCGCGTACTCGCCACTCACCTGATAGGCGAAGGTCGGCACACCGAATGTCTCCTTCACCCGGCGCACCAGGTCCAGGTACGGCATGCCCGGCTTGACCATCACCATGTCGGCGCCCTCTTCCAGGTCCAGCGCGATCTCGCGCAAGGCCTCGTCGCCGTTGGCCGGGTCCATCTGGTAGGTCTTCTTGTCGGCCTTGCCGAGGCTGGCCGCGCTGCCCACCGCATCACGGAACGGGCCGTAGAACGCCGAGGCGTACTTGGCCGAGTAGGCCATGATGCGCACGTTGATGTGGTTGTCGGCATCCAGCGCACGGCGGATCGCGCCGATGCGGCCGTCCATCATGTCCGACGGCGAGACGATGTCCACACCGGCCTCGGCGTGCGACAGCGACTGCTTGACCAGCGCTTCGACAGTGATGTCGTTGAGCACGTATCCCTTGTCGTCGATGATGCCGTCCTGGCCGTGGGTGGTGTACGGGTCCAGCGCCACGTCGGTCATCACTCCCAGTTCCGGGAAGCGCGACTTCAGCGCGCGGATCGCACGCTGCGCCAGGCCGTCCTCGGCCCACGCCGCCGACGCGTCCAGCGACTTCAGCGACGGGTCGATCACCGGGAACAGGTCGATCACCGGAATGCCCAGCTCCAGCGCCTCTTCGGCCACCTTCAGCAGTTCTTCGATCGACAGCCGCTCCACGCCCGGCATCGACGGCACTGCGGTGCGGCCCGCCCGTTCGTGCACGAACACCGGGTAGATCAGGTCGTCGGTGGTCAGCGAGTTCTCGCGCATCAGGCGGCGCGAGAACTCGTCGTGGCGCATGCGGCGCGGGCGGTAAAGCGGGTGGGACATGGCAGGCTCCGAGGAGTGGCTATTGCAACAGGTAGCCCTGCGGCAGCAGGGGTTCGGGCAACGGGCGTTCGCCGAGCGCGTCGAGCTGGTCGATCTCGATCGTGCGCACCAGCGCGTCCAGCGGCAGGTCGTTCGGCTCCAGGCCGAACGGGTCTTCCATTTCTTCGCCCAGCTGGTCCAGGCCGAAGAAGGCGTAGGCCAGCACCGCCGACAGCACCGGCGTGCCCCAGCCCAGCGAGCTGGCCAGGCCGAACGGCAGCAGCACGCAGAACATCCATGCGCAGCGATGCAGCAGCAGGGTGTAGGCGAACGGCAGCGGCGTGGTGAGGATGCGCTCGCAGCCCGCCTGGATCGACGACATCGCGTGCAGGCGCTCTTCCAGCTGGGTGTAGAGGATCGGGTCGAGTTCGCCGGCGCGCAGGGCGTGGGCCAGCTCGGCAGCGATCATCGACAGCAATGCGTCGGGCACGTTCTCGCGCTGGCCCAGCTGCTCGCGCTGCGGCTTGTCCAGCCACGGCAACGCCGCCAGGGCCACGATGCGCCCGCGCAGGCGCGCGGCCAGCGCATGGGCAAAAGCCGTAGTGAGGTAGGCGATGCGGCGGCGGCGACCGGCGTCATCGGCCAGCAGCAGGTTCACCTGGCGGGCCAGCGAACGCGATTCGTAGACCAGCTGGCCCCACAGCTTGCGGCCTTCCCACCAGCGGTCGTAGCAGGCGCTGTTGCGGAAACTGAGGAAGATCGACAGGACCAGGCCGAGCAGGGTGAACGGCGTGACGGAAACGCGCTCGATGCCGGTCGGCGGCGCCAGCTCCACCACCGCGGCCACCGCGATGGACAGGATCAGGATGGCCAGCACCTTCGGCGCGATCGCTTTTACGATCGAGCCGCGCAGGATGTACAGCAGTTGCCAGCCGTGGGGACGGGGTCGGATGATCATGGGGCAGCCGCGCCGGGCGCGGATTCACAGGCACGCGGGGGGCTCGCGCAGCCGTTCATTGTACGCCCCTGCCCGGCCCGCGGCCGTGTACCTGCGACGCCCGGTCGCACCCGGCGATGCGGCTCAGATCACGCCGCCCCCCAGGCTCAGGCGCAGGATGCCGACCACCACCACGATGCCGTTCAGCACCAGCCCGGCCCAGGCCCGGCCGCGCTTGGTCGGGTGGGTGAACAGGATGCCCAGCGCGGCGATCACCGCGCCCACGGCGGCGAACGGGATCAGGAACCAGTTGCCCCAGCCCAGCAGCGGAATCAGCGCCAGGATCATCCACAACAGCGCCAGTACGCCCCACAACAGACTGATCACGCCCATTCCACTCTCCCGCCGTTGGTTCCTGTCTGTGCACCATAGTCGTTCCCGCCGTCGCCGCCTACTGCCGTTGGCGGGGCTGTCACCGGCACCGTGCTAGCGTGCCGCCGTGCCTGCTCTGGGCCGGGTGTTGGCGCCGATTCAGAGTGGCCCGCCGATGATCGCAAAAGTCCTACAGGGGTCGTGCCATGAACATCCGTTGGGCCGCGTTGGCGGCCATCCTGCTGGTCGCCGCCGGCTGTGCCAGCACCTCCAAGGTCATGCTGGGGCGCGCCCGCGCGCCGATCGATCCGGCACTGGTGCAGATCTATTCGACGCCGCCGGCCGGCTCCCAGGAAATCGCCCAGCTGGAATCGGCGTCTGCCGTGGGCTTCGGCACGCAGGGCCAGACCGATGCAGCGGTGGCGCGCCTGAAGCGCGAGGCCGCAGCGCTGGGCGCCAATGGCGTGGTGCTGATGGGCGTGGGCAGCAGCGGCTCACCGGTGGGCATGTCGGTGGGTGCCGGCACGTTCGGCTCGCATGTCGGCGGTGGCGTCGGCATCGGTATTCCGACCACGCAGAAGCGCGCCGCCGGCGTGGCGATCTGGGTGCCGAACCCGGAACCGCCGGCACGACTGCCGACGCAGGTGATCACCCCGCAGCGGTGACGCGGCGGCATCACCGCGGGTAGTGCCGGCCGCTGCCCGGCAACCTCAGGAATCCTCCCGACGTCAGGGGAATGCCGGCCAGCGGCCGGCACTACCGGGGGGTGTTCAGCGCTTGTACTTCGGCACGAACACCTTGTTCACCGCGTCGGCCAGCTGGTCCGGCGGCAGCAGGCCCTGGTCGAGCAGGAAGTTGTTGAACGCCAGGCGGTCGAACTTCGCACCCAGTGCCAGCTCAGTCTGCATGCGCAGTTCCAGGATACGGGTGTAGCCGTAGAAGTAGCTGCCGGCCTGGCCCGGCATGCGCACCATGTAGCGGTCCAGTTCCTGGGTGGCCATCGCCTTGGACAGGCCGACCTGCTCCATCAGCACGCGCTCGCCGTTGGCGCGGTCGGTCAGGCCGAGGTTGAGCATCGGGTCGAGCATCGCGCGTGCGGCGCGCAGCAGGCGGAACTGCAGGGCGATCATCTGCCCGTCCAGCGGCTCGTACGGCACCATCTCGGCCTCGGCATACAGCGCCCAGCCTTCCACGTTCACCGAATTGAACGCGAACATGGTGCGTGCCAGCGACACGCCGCGCTCGACCATCGCGGTGAACTGCAGCTCGTGGCCGGGGCGGCCTTCATGCGCACTCAGCGTCCACGCCGCCGCACCGAAGTTGAAGTCGTCGTACTGTGCGCCCGGGCCCGCGGCCGGGTTGCCCAGCGGCAGCACGAAGGTGCCCTGCTGCCCGGTGTTGTTGACCAGCGGCGCAGGCAGGAAATGCGGGGCCGGGCTGGCCGCGCTCTCGGCGGCCGAACCCAGGCGCATCTGCATGGCGCGCTTGGGCACGTCGACGATGGCATGCTCGCGGATCAGCGGATCGATCGCATCGATCACCTTGCGGTAGTGGCCTTCCAGATGGTCGTCGGCGATCTTGTCGGCCTTCAGCGCGCGGATCACCGCCACCGGGTCGCTCGGATCGGCCACCTTCAGGCCCTTGTCCTTCACCACCAGCGGCGCCAGCTGCTGCATCGCCGAGCGGGTTTCCATGAACTCCAGCTGCGCGCGCTGCATCAGCAGCTTCGGGTCGATGTCGATGCCGACCTGCTTGAGCTGGTAGGCGTACAGCGGCGCCGGCAGCCGTGCGTCGGTGCGCGCCTTCGGCAGCACGGTCGAGCGCGTCCAGCTGGCGTAGTCCTTCATCTGCCCGGCCAGGGCCTTCATCGCTTCATCGGCGCCGGCGATCTGGTACTTATTCAGCAGCGACTCGATGCCGCTGATGTAGGTCTCGACGTTGTCCAGCGACTGCTGCACTTCGATCTTCGTCGGCTGCAACAGGCTGCTGTCCTTCAAGCGCTCTTCGTAGCGCTGGCGGGCCAGCGTGGTGAACGCGGTGCCGCCCGGCTGCAGGCCGGCGTAAGCCTTGAGGCGGTCGATCGCCTTGGCCCGGCGCTCGGCCGGCACCTGGTCGGACAGCAGCAGGTTGAGGCCGCTGAACACCGTCTGCGGCGCGTCACTCCACGGCAGCAGGTACTTCTCGTTGAGCTCACTGCCTTCGATGTTCTGGTTGGCGGCGTGGATCATGATCTCCAGGTCCTGGCGGACGTTGGGATCCTGCTCGGTGGCCAGCTTCGCCTTCAGTTCGTCGCGGGCCTTGGCCATCGCGGCGCGGTAGCGCTTGCCGTTGTCCGCGCCGAGGTCGGCCACCTTGTCGTCGTAGCCGGGCACGCCGAAGAAGCCGGTTTCTTCCGGCTGGAACGGGCCCTGCGCATCGAGCAGGATCTGCGCCAGTGCGTTGCTGCGGGCGACCCAGGCCGGGCTGGCCGGTGTGGCGGCCTTGGCGGCGGGTGCCGCCAGCGCCGGCGGTGCGGACAGCAGCGGGGCGGCGGTCAGGGCCAGGGCAACGGCCAACGCGATCGGCTTCATGGTGCACTCCAGGACAGGGTTGCCCGCACCCTACGCGCTCAGCGCGGTGGCGACAATCGGCCGGAGGTCACAACGCTGCGGTCAGCGGGCATTCGCCGCGTTCGCGGCAGGCCTGCAGTTCGCATTCCTGCGCGGCCTCATCGTCATCCAGCGCAGTCAGGTCGAAGGTCTGCTTGTTCTCGCCCAGCACGTACATCACCGGGTAGTCCCACACGTCGTCACTGCGGGTGCCCTTCACGAACAACCGGCCGTGTGCGCGGGGGCCTTCCAGGGCCACGGTCAGGCCGACATCGCGCTGGCCGTTGAGCGCGGTCTGCATGCTGCCCAGCGGCATCGATTCGGTACGCAGCGGCTCGCCGAAGGCTTCCACCAGTTCGATGCTGCAGCCGGCGCGACGCATCGCCTCGCGCATCGGTGGGCTCTCGCGTGCCGCCTCACTCCAGCGCAGCACGCTCCAGGCCACCGTGCCACCGGCCCCGGCCAGCACCAGCAGCACGGCCACGGGCATCGCCCAGCGCCAGTGGCGGGACCACCAGCCGGCGGGCTTCGGGCCGTGGGTGGGAATCGGCGGCGGCAGTGTCATCGGCGGGCTCCTTCCCGTCTGTGTTTCAAGGCTGCAGGCAGCGCCCCAGGAAGGCTTCGGCCACACGATAGCGATGCAGGGCATCGGCGCCGGACAGGCCATGCTTGGCACCCGGGTAGGTCATCAGCTCGAACGGCTGGCCGCGCTTCTGCAGCGCGCTCATCAAGCTGGTCGAATTGGTGAACAGCACGTTGTCGTCCGCCATGCCGTGGATCAGCAGCAACGGCGAGCGCAGCCCATCGATGTGGGTCAGCACGCGCGCTTCACGGTAACCGGCGTCGTTGCGCGCCGGCAGGTCCATGTAGCGCTCAGTGTAATGGCTGTCGTACAGGCCCCAGTCGGTGACCGGGGCGCCGGCCACGCCGCAGGCGTACTGGTTCGACGCCTTGGCCAGCAGCATCAGGGTCATGTAACCGCCGTTGGACCAGCCCTGCACGCCGATGCGCGCCGGGTCCACCCACGGCTGCTGCTTCAGCCAGGTCACGCCGCGCAGCTGGTCGGTCACTTCCACCGTGCCCTGCTTCCCGTACAGCGCACCACCGAAGTCGCGGCCGCGGCGCGGGGTGCCGCGGTTGTCCAGCGAGAACACGACGTAGCCCTGCTGGGCCAGGTACTGGTTGAACAGATGGTCGCCACGGCCGGGCCAGCTGTCGGTGACGGTCTGGCTGGCCGGGCCGCCATAGACATACACCGCCACCGGGTAGCGCCTGGACGGATCGAAGCCGGCCGGCTTGATCAGGCTGTAGTGCAGTGGCGTCTTGCCGTCGGCGGCGGTGAGCGTGCCGAACTCGACCGGGCGCTGCGCGTCGCGGTAGCGCGCATACGGGTGCTTGGGATCGGCCAGGTTGTTTTCCACCAGTGTGGCGATCTTCTCGCCGTTGGCGCGGAACAGCTCGATCTGCGGCGGCGTGGTGCTGTTGGACCAACTGTCCACATAGACGCTGGCGTTGCGGGCGAAGCTGGCGCTGTGCATGCCCGGCGCCTTCGACAGGCGCTGCGGCTCGCCGCCCTGCAGCGATACCGCGTAGATCTGGCTTTCGCGCGGGCTTTCGATGCCGGCGCGGAAGTAGGCCTTGCCGGCCGTCTCATCCACCGCCAGCAGCTCGTCCACCGGCCAGTTGCCGTGGGTCAGCGCGGTGGCCTTGCCGTTGCTGTCGATGCGGTACAGGTGCTGGAAGCCGGTGCGCTCGGACGACCACAGCACGCTGCCGTCTTCAAGGAAGCGCAGGCTGTTGTGCAGCGGTACCCAGGTCGGGCTGGTCTCGTGGGCGAGTACGCGCTGGCGGTTGGAGTCGAGTGCCACTTCCACCAGGTCCAGCTGCTTCTGGTCGCGTGACTGGCGCTGGAAGCTCAGGTGCTGCGCATCGCGCCAATCGACGCGGGCCAGGTAGATGTCCTGTTCCTTGCCCAGGTCGACCCAGCGCGGCTGCGCCTCGGCGGCCGGTGCGATCACGCCCAGCTGCACGCGCACGTTGGCGTCACCGGCGGCCGGGTAACGCTGTTCGATCACATCGGTGCGGTCGGCGTAGACCTCGTAGCGCTTCTGCACCGGCACCGGTGCCTCGTCGATGCGCGCGAACGCGATGGCCGAATCGTCCGGTGCCCACCAGTAACCGGTGTGGCGGTCCATCTCTTCATCGGCGACGAACTCGGCCACGCCGTTGCCGATGGTGGTGCTGCCGTCGCGGGTCAGCTGCAGCTGCTTTCCACTGGCCAGGTCGATCACCCACAGGTTGCGGCCGCGGATGAAGCTGACGAAGCCGCCCTTGGGCGACAGCTTGGCGTCGGTGGCGAAGCCCTCACCGTGGGTCAGCTGGCGCACGGCCGCCGCCCCCTGCTGCTTGAGGTCGTACAGGTACAGCTCGCCGCCCAACGGGAACAGCAGGCGCTGTGCGTCCGGCGACCACTGGTAATCGACGATGCCGGTCATCGCGGCGATGCGCTGGCGCTCGCGGCGCGCCTTTTCCTCATCGCTGAGGGTCTCGGTGCCGGGCAGCACCACCTTGGAATCAACCAGCAACCGGGTCTGGCCACTGCCGATGTCGTAGGTCCACAGGTCCAGCTGGTTGCGATCGCTGTCCTTGCCGCGCAGGAAACTGACCTGCGAACCGTCCGGCGCCACCTTGGGCTTCATCAGGGTCGGGCCGGACAGCGGCAGCGGGCCGGTGATGGCCTCCAGGGTCAGCTTTTCGGCGTGGGCGGCGGTACTGGTGGCGAGCATGAGGGCAAGCGAAGCGAACAGGTGGCGCATGGAGGATCCCGGCAAACGGCAGGTCCGCCCGGCGGCAGGCGCGGGGCGGTCGTTCCCCCATCCTAACCAAGCCCGTGCAGGAAGGCAGCATGACCTTCTGCCCATAAGGCGTGCCGACGAGTGCCGACCAACGGTCGGCACCCACCACCAGCAGATCCACGCCATGCGTGGATGACGCCGTCCTGGGTCAGCGCTGGCCGAACAGGTGCTTGCGCTCTTCGTCGCTGAGCGGCTTGCCGGCGTTCGGGTTCACCTGCTGGCGCAGCGCATAGGCGCGCTGGGTGGCCGGGCGCGCGGCGATGGCCTCGTGCCAGCGCTTGAGGTTCGGGAACGCGGCGAAGTCCACCGGCAGCTTGTCGTAGGCGCCGATCCACGGGTAGCTGGCCATGTCGGCGATGGTGTACTCGTCGCCGGCCAGGAAGGCGTGCTGGGCCAGGCGCTTGTCCATCACCCCGTGCAGGCGGCGCACCTCGTTGTCGTAGCGCTCGATCGCGTAGGGAATCTTTTCTGGTGCGTACACGTTGAAGTGGCCCATCTGGCCACTCATCGGGCCCAGGCCGGCCATCTGCCAGAACAGCCATTCCAGGGTGGTCACGCGGCCGCGCGGGTCGCTGGGCAGGAAGCGGCCGGTCTTCTCGGCCAGGTACAGCAGGATCGCACCGGACTCGAACACGCTCTGCGGGGCACCGCCATCGGCCGGGGCGTGGTCGACGATGGCCGGCATCTTGTTGTTGGGCGAGATGGCCAGGAACTCTGGCTTGAACTGGTCACCCGAGCCGATGTTGACCGGGTGGATGCGGTACTCCAGGCCGGCTTCCTCCAACAGCAGGGTCACTTTGTGGCCGTTCGGGGTGGGCCAGTAATACAGGTCGATCATGGCGTCGGCTCGGGGTGCGGAAAGGAACCTGAAGTCTAGTGCGTGAGTTGGGTTGGCACCGTCATGGCGGGCCGGTAACCTCGCGGCTCCCCCGAAACGCACTGTCCTGCATGAGCCACAGTCCTCGTCCCCTGTCCCCGTTGTCCTCGCTGATCTTCGCCTCGCGCTGGCTGCAGCTGCCGCTGTACCTGGGCCTGATCCTTGCCCAGTGCGTCTACGTGTTCCTGTTCGGCAAGGAACTGTGGCACCTGCTGTCCCACTCGGTGTCGATGGGCGAACAGCAGATCATGCTGATCGTGCTGGGCCTGATCGACGTGGTGATGATCTCCAACCTGCTGGTGATGGTGATCGTCGGCGGCTACGAGACCTTCGTCTCGCGCCTGCGCCTGGAAGGCCACCCGGACCAGCCGGAATGGCTGAGCCACGTCAACGCCAGCGTGCTGAAGGTGAAGCTGGCGATGGCGATCATCGGCATCTCCTCGATCCACCTGCTGAAGACCTTCATTGCCACCAGCGCGCTGAAGGGACTGCCACTGTGCAAGCCGGAACAATGGGCGGCAGCAGTGTCTTCGGCTTCGACCAGCTTCTACAACGCTGGCGTCGATACCTGCACGACCATGACCCAGGAAGGCGTGCTGTGGCAGACCATCATCCACTGCGTGTTCATCCTGTCGGCGATCGGCATCGCCTGGACCGACAAGCTGATGTCCAACGGCCACAGCAAGTCGCACGACAAGGCACACGACCACTGAGGTCGCCGCCGGCCACGACATGATCGCCGCGGCCCCACCCGGCCACCACCCCTTGTGCGGGGCGGTGGCCGGGATGCTAGATTGCATCCTCGCCGTTGCCGGCGGTGGCGTCGGGAAACGCCACCCTGCCGCGCCTGGACCACGGGTCCCGGCCATGCATATCAATGATTTACGTCACGTCGTCTTCTAAAGGGGAGCAGGATGTCGCACGTCTCAACGATCACCGCCGCGCGCCGGTGGCTGCCGGTTGCTTTGGCACTGGCGCTGGCCGCCTGCTCGGGCAAGGAAGAATCCGCAGCACCGGCTCCGGCCGCCGCCCCCACCGCCGCGGCACCGGCCGCACCGGTGGTCGCCGCCAAGGTGCAGTCGATGGGCACCGAGCAGCTGCGTGAGTCGGCCAGCCAGGCCCTGCGCGAGAACCGCATGTACGCGCCGGCCGGCGACAACGCCATCGAGTACTACCTCGCCCTGCGCGACAAGACCCCGGACGACGCCTCGGTGAAGAGCGCGCTGACCGACCTGCTGCCGTACACCCTGATCGCCGCCGAGCAGCACCTGGGGCGCGAGGACTACACCGAAGCGCAGCGGCTGGTGGCGCTGATCGAGAAGGTGGATGCATCCGCGCCGGCCCTGCCGCGCCTGAAGGACGGCTTGGCCAAGGGCGTGCAGAACGCGGCCAAGCGCACCGAGGCCGAAGCCGAGAAGGCCAAGAAGGACGCCGAGGACCGCAGCAAGCAGCAGACCGAACAGCAGCGCCTGGCCGAGCAGCGTGCCAAGGAAGCCGACGCGGCCAAGCAGATCGCTGCGCAGCAGGATGCCGCCCGCCGCGACAACGAGCGCCAGGAAGCCGAGCGCCAGGCCGCCGCGCGCCGCGAAGCCGAGCTGAAGCAGCAGCAGGCCGCCGCCCAGCAGGCCAGTGCCGCACGCCAGGCCGCGGCTCCAGCGGCCGCTGCGGCGCCGAACCTGCGCCCGGTCAGCACCCCGGCGCCGCGCTATCCGTCCGAGGCACTGCGTGCAGGCACCTCCGGCGAAGTGCTGGTGGAAATCACCGTCGGCACCGACGGCTCAGTGACCAACGCCCGCGTATTGCGCGCAACACCGTCGCGCGTCTTCGATCGCGAAGCCATGAACGCGGTCAAGCGCTGGCGCTTCGAGCCGGTCAGCGCACCGGTCACCACCCGCCGTACCCTGGTATTCGCCCCGGGCGGCACCTGACCGCAAAAAGGGGACGGAGGGGATTAAGTCGTTTCCGCCCCCGCAATGAGGACACGGCCCGGCATGTCCGGGCCGTGTTCGTTTCAGGAGAGGCTGTCGATCAGGCGTTGCAGTGCCGGATCGCGCGCGGCCAGCACCTGGAACAGGCCCAGCGCATGCAGGCCCGGCAGCAGCCCACGCAGATCTGCTTCGGCGGTGACGCGGGTGGCGTCATCGCTGGCGGGGTCCTGCCAGTCACGGACGCTGGCGAGGAAGGCGCCGACGCTGCCCTTGCGCACGGTGAGGCCGTTTACCTGCACCTCGTTCTGATGGTCGGGAAGAATGTCCTGCGGCTGCATGGTGATGCTCCTGTGGGATCGGGAGCCCAGTGTGACGCCCAGTCATCGGCAGTTCTGCCGTATAACTGCCATTGGATATGGCAGATCAGACATCACCTGTGCTGATTGACCCCGCTTTGGCGAACGCTGAAGGCGGTCCTCTCGTCATGGCCTCCCAGCTGCGGGTGCCGGGACGGCGCCGCACCGCGCGCCACCAGCACGTGCGCGGCCAGTTGCTGGGTGCCCACCACGGCCTGCTGCGGATCGAGGCCGGCGACCTGCACTGGCTGCTGCCGGCGGGGCATGTTGCCTGGATACCGCCCTTGCTGCCCCACGCCCTGATAGGGGCAGACGCATTCGATGGCTGGAGCCTGTACGTCCGCGCCGATACCGGCCTGGATCTGCCCCCGCTGCCCCGTATTTTCCAACCCGATGCGCTGTTGCAGGCGGCGGTGACGCGCGCACTGCGCTGGCCCCATCAGGCACTGGACGCTGCGCAGGCACGCCTGGCCGGCGTCATCGCCGATGAGATCCGTGCCAGCACTCCCTTGCCATTTGCCCTGCCACAGCCGCGGGATCGCCGGTTGCGGCGGATCGCGGCGGCGCTGGCGCGTTCGCCGGACGACCTGCGCAGCGTCGAAGCGTGGGCAGCCGCCAGTGGACTGTCCAGCCGCAGCCTCGCCCGCCGTTGGCAGGCCGAAACAGGCATGACCTTGAGCCAGTGGCGGCAGCGCCTGCGCGTGCTGCTGTCACTGCCACGCCTGCTGGCAGGCGAACGGGTGATCAGCGTCGCCCTGTCGATGGGCTACGACACGCCCAGTTCCTTCATCAACGTGTTCAAGCGCGAGATGGGGGTAACGCCTGCGCGGTACAGCGAAGGCTGACGTATTTGACACTCCCGCCGCAATTCCTCGCGACCTAAGCTGGTTGTCATTTCAAAAGGAAAACAAATGAAGTACGACGACGCCAGCTGGCATTCCGACGGTGATTTTCCTGCCGAGCTTCCGCCCGAGGCCGGTGCAACGCATATCGGTATGTACGTGGCATGGCTCCTACTGCGGGGTATGGCAGGCGAAGAACTGGCCGACGACATGCAGGAGGAGCTGAGATCCTTGACTCGGCGTGCTATGACACCCGGTCAGTTCCTGCTGGTGTGTGATGGCAAGTTCCTTGACGAAATGATCAACGATGAGGCGAACGCATTCACGCTGGAGTACTACCAAGCGGATGACTGCCTGTATCCCGATGACTACATCGAATTGCTCGCAGACGATCTTCCTTCGCTGTACCACGTCGCCGATACCTGGGAAAACTTCGACCGACTGGCACCGGTGATCGCCCAGCGCTTCGCCGCTTGGCAGGCAACACAAACCTGAAAACAACGAGGCCCGGAATGACCGGGCCTCGTTTCATTTCCGCCGGGCATGGCCCGGCGCTACCCGTGGCGGTCAGCCGGAGATGGCCAGGCGCTCGTTGTGGTAGCGGCGCACGGCGGCGAACCACAGCACGGCGGCCAGGCCGAGGCTGGCGCCGAGGTAGATCGCCCAGACCGTCGGGGTGATGGTCTCGTGGCGGATCACCTTCAGCAGCATCTGGTTCTGCGACAGGAACGGCACGGCGTACTGCCACATCTCGCTCTTCAGCGGGTAGGCCACCAGTGCATAGCCAGGCAGCATCGGCAGCAGCATCAGCCAGGTCATGTGGCTCTGCGCTTCCTTCATGCTCTTGGCCGCGGCCGACAGGAAGGTCAGCAGCGAGGTACCGATCAGCAGCATCGGCAGCATCACCAGCAACATCTGCAGCATCGAGCCGACGTTCATGTTGAACTGGCGGCCGATGTTGCCGGGTGCGATCTGCGCGCTCACCTTGAACGCGACCAGGGTCAGCAGCAGCGACACGAAACCGACCACGCAGGCGGCGGCGATCTTGCCGCTGACGATCGCGCTGCGCGAGCCCGGCGTGGCCAGCAGGGGTTCCAGCGACTGCCGCTCGCGCTCGCCGGCGGTGGCGTCCATCACCAGGTAGGCACCCCCGATGAACGAGGTCAGCGTCAGCAGTACCGGCAGCAGCATCGACAGGATCATGCCGCGCTTGGCTTCGGCACTGGCCAGGTCCTGGCGTGCCACGTCCAGCGGGCGTGCCACCTGTGCATCGATGCCGCGTGCCATCAGGCGCAAGGCACCGACCTGGCCGTTGTAGGTGGCCAGCGCCGCCTCCAGGCGTGCACTGGGTACCTCGGCCGCGCGACGCGTGCTGTCCTTGATCACCTCCACCAGCGCCGGCTTGCCCTCGGCCCAGTCCTTGCCGAAGTCCCCGCTGATGCGCAGCGCCACATCGATATCCTGGCTGCGGATGGCCTCGGCCAGGTCCTTCGGCGCCGGTGCGGCATTGAGGCCCTGTGCGGCGAGGAAGCGCACCAGGTTCGGCGCGTTCTCCGCGCCGATCGTCGGGATCTGCAACGGCTCCTCGATCTGGGTGCGCACCCGGCTCTCGGCCAGCTTGCCCATGCCCAGCAGCAGCACCGGGTACAGCAGCGGCCCGAACAGCAGGGTCAGCAGCAGCGTGCGGCGGTCACGCGACAGGTCGCGCAGTTCCTTGCGCATCACCGTCATCAGGGTCGACATCATGCTCATGCGTGCAGGCCCTCTTCGCTGCCGATCAGTTTCACGAACGCGTCCTCAAGGTTGGCTTCACCGGCCTGCGCACGCAGATCATCGGCGCTGCCGGCGGCCATCACCGTGCCCTTGGCGATGATCACGATGTGGTCACACAACGCGCCCACCTCCTGCATGATGTGGCTGGACAGGATCACGCAGCGACCCTCTTCGCGCAGGCCCAGCAGGAAGCGGCGCAGCGCGCGCGTGGTCATCACGTCCAGGCCGTTGGTCGGTTCGTCGAGGATGACGTTGCGCGGATCGTGCACCAGCGCGCGGGCAATCGCGGTCTTGGTGCGCTGGCCCTGCGAGAAGCCATCGGTCTGCCGGTCGAGGATGTCGCCCATGTCCAGCGCGTGCGACAGCACCTCGATGCGTTCGCGGATGCGCTCGGCCGACAGGCCATGCAGCTCGCCGAAGTAGGCGATGTTCTCGCGCGCGGTCAGACGCTTGTAGACGCCGCGCGCATCGGGCAGTACGCCCAGGTGGCGACGTACCTCCACCGGATTGCCGGCGGCATCGATGCCATCGACGCTGATGCTGCCCTGGTCAGGGGTCATCAGCGTGTAGAGCATGCGCATGGTGGTGGTCTTGCCGGCACCGTTGGGGCCGAGCAGGCCGGTGATCTGCCCATCGCCGGCGCGGAAGCCGACGTTGGCGACCGCCTGGATGCGGCCCGTGGGGGTATCGAAGGCCTTGTGCAGGTTGTCGGCGACGATCATGGTTCCCATCCGTTGAACGAGGTGAACGCCGGCACGTAGCTCAGCGTGTCCAGGCAGCCGGCATCCAGCGCCTTGGCATCGGTCTTGTCGATGAACTGGCCGAGCAGCCGCGGCATGCAGCCGGCGGTCAACGTGCCATGGCCCTGGCCACGGGCGACCAGCGCACGGCCATTGGGCAGGCCCTTGAGCACCTGTGCGGCGTAGCGCGGGGGGGTCACCGGGTCCAGCTCACCGGACAGCAGCAGTGCCGGCACGTCGCTGCGCAGCGGCACGGCATCGGTTGCCGGCGCCGGACGGTGCGGCCACACCGGGCAGGCGGCGAAGAAGGCGCTGGCCACTTCGTTGCCGAACAGCCGCTCGGGGTCCTCGGCCGGCGCGTGGTAGCGCGGCGCATCCTCGCTGCAGATCACCGACCACTGCATGCCGCGGTTGATCTGGAAATCCATGCTGCGGTTCGCGCCGCGCGCCAGCGATGCCAACGGGGCATAGCGCCCGTGTGCGGCTTCATCCAGCACCAGTGGCAGCAGCGAGGAATACTGCGGCACGTAGGAGAAGGCGAAGGCCAGGCCGACCACGCTGTCCGGCGTCAGGACATCCTGCCGCGGTGCGTTGGTACCCGGGTCGCGATACTCGACCGAGACCGGTGCACGGCGCAGGGTGTCGACCACGCTGCGCAGCTGCGCGCGGGTATCGGTCGGGAAACGCTTGCTGCACGCGGCATCCTTGCGGCACTGCGCCGACTGCAGGGCGATCGCATCCTCGAAGGTGGTCGCGAAGTCGCCACCGACCACCAGCTCGTTCGGTACCACGCCATCGATGACGATGCTGCGGGTGTGCTGCGGATAGGCCCCGGCATAGCGCTGGGCCACGCGGGTACCGTAGGAGCCGCCAACCAGGTTCAGCTGGTCCACACCGAGCGCCGCACGCACCGCATCCAGATCGGCGATCGCCTCGGTGGTGGTGTAGAAGCGCGCATCGGCACGCCCCTGCAGCGATGCGGCGCAGCGCTGGGCGTAGTCGCGCAGCGATGCCTCGGAAGGCGCGGCATCCTCGTCCATCTGCAGCGGCTTGCCGTCCGCGCCCAGGCAGCTGAGCGGGTTGGAGCCGCCGGTGCCGCGCTGGTCGATCAGGAACACGTCGCGCTGCTTGCGCACCTGGCGCAGTGCGGTATCGACGATGACCGCCACCTCGCTGGCCGCCTGGCCGGGGCCGCCGGCCAGGAAGAACACCGGGTCGGGCTGGCTGGCGCCGCTGCTGCCCGATTCCAGCCAGGCGATGCGCAGGCCGATCCGGCGGCCATCGGGCTGGGCCCGGTTCTCCGGCACCTGCAGGGTGGCGCACTGCGCCTCCACGTTGGCGCTGGCGCCTTCGGTGGACAACGTGCAGGGCTGGAAGTCGATCGTGCCGAAGCGGCGGCTGGGTGCATCGCTGGCGCTTCCGGCGGCGGCCGGCGGCGGTTGGCTGCACCCGGCAAGCATCAGGCTGGCCAGCATCCCGGCCAGCGCGAGGTGGTGTCTTTGCATCGTGCTCGTTTCCCCTGGAGGACGTTCCTGTCGACCACGACGGGCTGCCGCGGAAGATGTGACCCAACTTACACGGGCAACGCGCCGACGGCGATGGGCAATGACGAATCCGCCGCCGACGGCGCGCAGACCTGGCAGTCCCGCGCTCGGCCTTGGCCCGTGCAGGGCGGCATCGGCGGCGGCCAGCAGCACCCCAAGGGCCAGTGTTCCGGCCCGACGGCGATGCGGGGTCTGAAAACGGCGAGCACGGCGACCGGCGCATGCGCACAATCCGCGGAAAACCCAAGGAGACGCCCATGCACGCGTGGTACCTCGGCGGCATCGACCACCGCCCTTTCCTGCACCTGTTCGAGATGAGCGACAGCGCGCTCGCCACGCTCGGCATCCAGCGTCGCTGGGCCGGCGCCAACGGCGGACATCCCTGCCGGATCAGCCTGAGCGACCCCGCGCCTGGCAGCGAGCTGCTCCTGCTGTCCCACGTCCACCTGCCGCTGCATTCGCCGTACCGCGCCGCCGGCCCGATCTTCGTGCAGCGCGGCGTGACCCGTTGCGTCCTGCCGCCGGGCGAGGTGCCCCCGTATGTGCAGCGCCGGATGATCTCGATGCGTGCCTATGACCACGCCGCGCTGATGTGCGGTGCCCAGGTCTGCGCGGGCACCGAGGTGGCCGACCACCTGGATGCACTGTTTGCCGACCCGTCGGTGGCGTTCGTGCAGCTGCACAACGCGGCGCATGGCTGTTTCTCGTGCCAGGCAGATCGCGTGGCTACCGGGACTGCGTCGCGTGATCTCCATGACGTGATCGATGCCACGCCGGTCACGTGACGTCCAGCGCATCCGTTCAGCCCTGCGTGAAGCCTGCGGGAAGGGCTTCACATGCGCAGTCACGGATCGGCACTGCGATGGTTCCGTCGCCTGCAGTGCGACTCGATACTCGCCGTGGTGCCGCCGAAAGTCCGCCGCGCAGCGCAGCTCCTGCGGTCACCGTTCCCTTTCGACGACCACAAGGATGCGCCATGTCATTCCGTTCCACACCGCTGTTGCTGGCCACCTCGTTCGCCGCTGCGGGCCTGTGCCTGGCCGGCAGCGCGTTCGCCCACGGCACGATGACCACGCCGGTCAGCCGCGTCTATGCCTGCTTCCAGGGCAATCCCGAGAACCCGACCAACCCGGCCTGTGCCGCGGCCAAGGCCATCGGCGGTTCACAGGCGTTCTACGACTGGAACGGCATCAACCAGGCCAACGCCAACGGCAACCATCAGGCCGTGGTGCCCGACGGGAAGCTGTGCAGCGGCAACAACCCGACCTTCCGCGGCCTGGACGTGAACCGCAGTGACTGGCAGACCACGCCGATCCAGGCCGATGCCAATGGAAAGTTCACTTTCGTGTTCAAGGCGACCGCACCACACGCCACGCGCGACTGGCGCTTCTTCGTCACCCGCGAAGGCTGGCAGCCGGGCAGCCCGCTGCGCTGGGCCGACCTGCAGGAGTTCTGCACGCTGGGCAATACGCCGCTGTCGGCCGACGGCACCTACAAGCTTCAGTGCACGTTGCCGCAGCGCACCGGCCAGCATGTGATCTACAACACCTGGCAGCGCTCGGATTCGACCGAGGCGTTCTATACCTGCATGGACGTGCGCTTCCAGGGAGGCGGAGGGGCCGCACCGGCACCGCAATGGCAGGACGCCGGCCCGGTCACTGCACGCAGTGAGCTGCCGGTTGGCACGACGCTGGCGCTGCGCGTGTTCAACGCCAACGGCAATGACGTCGAACGTGTGGAGGCCACCCTGGCCAGCGGCCAGACCGCACCCGCGCAGTGGCCGTTGGTGCTCGCCCGCAAGGTCAATGCCAGTGCCCAGCACGCGCGCGTGGGCGTGCTTGCCAATGGCGTGATCACGCCGACCGCCTCGGCCACCGACAACCGCGTGTACCTGAAGGACGGCAACCGCTTCCAGCTCGATACCCAGGTTCCCGACCCGGGTACACCGTCACCGGGCGGTGATTTCGACCACGTGTACCCGGCGGGCATCGGCAGCTATGTGCCGGGCCAGACCGTGGTGAAGGGCAGCGACGGCAAGCTGTACGCCTGCCGCCCGTTCCCGGAAGGTGCATGGTGCAACGTCAACGCCGAGGCGTACCGGCCGGGTGTGGGTGCGGCCTGGCGCGATGCGTGGATTGCATACTGAGACCGGGTACAGGGAACGGTGGCAGAGCGCCGTTCCCTGCATAGCGTGAGACGCACCAGCGCGTGAGTGTGAAGCCGTTCCCATGTGCAACCACGCGATGCTTTTTTCAACGTAATCCGATGGATGCGGGCGGGCGGGATGCCGAGACTTCGCGGGGTTTCACCACCCACAGGAGATCTCCATGCATCTGTCACACCGGACTGTCATCGCGCTGTCTGTGATCGCAGGCATTGCCACCTCTGGCAGCGCGTTCGCCCACGGCACCCTGTCCACACCCGCCAGCCGTGTCTATGCCTGTTACCAGGGCAATCCCGAAAATCCGACCAACCCCGCCTGCGCTGCCGCCAAGGCCATCGGTGGTGCGCAACCGTTCTATGACTGGGCCGGGATCAACCAGGCCGAGGCCAATGGCAATCACCAGGCCGTCGTGCCCGATGGCGAGTTGTGCAGCGGCGGCAACCGCAAGTACCGCGGCCTGGATCTGAACCGCAGTGACTGGCAGACCTCGCCGATCCGTGCCGACGCCCGTGGCCGCTACACGTTCGAGTTCAAGGCGCCGGCCCCGCATGCCACCCGCGAGTGGAAGTTCTATGTCACCCGCGATGGCTGGCAACCGGGCAGCCCGCTGCGCTGGGCCGACCTGCAGGAATTCTGCACGCTGGGCAACGTGCCGGTCTCCGGCGACGTCTACAAGCTGGACTGCCCGCTACCCAAGCGCAGCGGCCAGCACATCATCTACAACACCTGGCAGCGCTCGGATTCGGGCGAGGCGTTCTATACCTGCGCAGACGTGCGCTTCGAGGGGGGCGGTGGTGTGACCCCGCCGCCGCAGTGGCAGGACGCGGGTCCGGTCACTGCCCGTGGTGCGCTGGACGTGGGCACCGTCCTGACCCTGCGGGTCTTCAACGCCCAGGGCAACGATCTGGAAAGCCCGCAGATCACCCTTGCCGCCGGCCAGACCGCTGCGAACCAGTGGCCGCTGGCACTGGCCCACAAGGTCAATGGCACTGCGCAGCAGGCGCGCGTGGGGGTGATGAAGAACGGCGTGATCACGCCCGTCGCCTCGGCTACCGGGAACCGCGTCTATCTGAAGCCAGGCCACCTGTTCCAGCTCGATACCCGCGTGCCGGATCCGGTCGATCCGATCGATCCGCCGCCGGCTGACGACTACGACTTCGTATACCCCGCGGGTATCGGCAGCTACACGCCGGGCCAGACCGTGGTGAAGGGCACCGACGGCAAGCTGTATGCCTGCCGCCCGTTCCCGGAAGGCGCCTGGTGCAACATCAATGCAGAGGCCTACCGCCCGGGTACCGGCTCTGCCTGGCGTGATGCCTGGATCGAGTACTGAAGGCAGGGCACCGGGGGCGGCGTGGGGTCGCCTCCGGTTTCCAGGGTTGCCGGCCAGCGGCCGGCACTACCGGGGTTCGTGCGGTTGCTGGCCAGCGGCCGGTACTACCGGGGTTCATGCCGTTGCCGGGCAGCGGCCGGTACTACCGGGGTTCGTGGGGTTGCCGGCCAGCGGCCGGCACCAGCCGGACCTATTTGCTGCTGACGTACTTCTCGCGGCGGATCTGCGGGTTGCCCAGGCCGGCGGCCTTCAGCAGCTCGGCGCAGGCATCGACCATGTCCGGGTTGCCGCACAGGTAGGCGATGTCCGTGGCCGGGTCCGGCGTGAAACCGGCCAGCGCCTGCTGCACGTAACCGTGCTGCACGTCCGGATGCGGATCGGCGGGCAGTTCGCGCGACAGGCACGGAACATAGCGGAAGTTCGGGTGTTTTTCGGCGAAGCTGTAGAAGTCCTCGCTGTACAGCAGCTCGCCCGGGCTGCGCGCGCCCTGCAGCAGCACGATCTGCGCACCACGTTCGGCCATGGCCTTTTCCAGCAGCGGCAGCATCGAGCGGTACGGGGTAACGCCGGTACCGGTGGCGATCAGCAGGTAGCGGGCATTGTGGTCACCGGGATTCAGGCAGAAGCGGCCGTAGGGGCCGGACGCACTGATCTGGCCGCCGTGCTCCAGCGCCTCGAACAGCGCGGTGGCGGCGCCACCGGGCACGAAGCTGACCGCGATATCCACCGCCTCGCCCGGGCCCAGTGCGTGGTCGTGAATGGTCGCCAGCGAGTAGCTGCGCTTGGTTTCGGTGCCATCGGCGTAGCTGAAATGGACCTGGATGAACTGGCCGGGCTGGAAATCCAGCGGCTGCCCATCGTCACGCACGAACTGGTAGTGGCCGACGGTCGGGGCCAGCATGCGGCGGCCGACCAGCTTGAGGGGGAATTGAACAGGCACGACTTTTCGGGACAGTGTGTAGCCGGGGCAAGCCCTCGGGGTCTTCTATAATAGCCCCTCCCCGCCCCTCTCCAGCGCCAGCCCATGGGCGCGAAGGCTTCGAGCTTGGCATCCCAGAACGATACGGCGCCCGCCCTGCGCGTGCGCGACCTGCGCAAGACCTACGACAACGGCACCCAGGCCCTGAAGGGGGTTTCCCTGGAAGTGGCCCCGGGCGACTTCTTCGCCCTGCTGGGCCCCAACGGTGCCGGCAAGTCGACCCTGATCGGCATCATCAGCTCCCTGGTCAACCTCAGCGAGGGCCAGGTGGAGGTGTTCGGCAGCGACCTGGTGCGCAACCGCAGCGCCACCATGCGCCTGATCGGGCTGGTGCCGCAGGAAATCAACTTCAACCTGTTCGAAAAGCCCTTCGACATCCTGGTGAACTACGCCGGCTTCTACGGCGTGCCGCGCGAGGAAGCGGAGCAGCGCGCCGAAGAGGAACTGAAGCGGGCCCACCTGTGGGAAAAGGCGCAGGTGATGAGCCGCACGCTGTCCGGCGGCATGAAGCGCCGGCTGATGATCGCCCGCGCAATGATGACCCGCCCACGCCTGCTGATCCTGGATGAGCCGACCGCCGGCGTGGACATCGAGATCCGCCGCGACATGTGGCGCGTGCTGAAGGAGATCAACGCTGCCGGCACCACGATCATCCTCACCACGCACTATCTGGAAGAAGCCGAGTACCTGTGCCGCCACCTGGCGATCATCAACCATGGCCAGATCGTCGAGCAGGGGCCGATGCGCACCCTGCTGGCCAAGCTGGACGTGGAGGGCTTCCTGCTGGACATCGACGGTGACCTGCCGGCGCAGCTGCCGGTGATCGAGGGCGCGACCCTGACCGCGCCGGACCCGCACACGCTGGACATCGACATGCCGCGCGCAATGGACCTCAACCGCGTGTTCGCCACGCTCAACGAGGCCGGTATCCGCGTGCGTTCGATGCGTACCAAGAGCAACCGCCTGGAGGAGCTGTTCGTGCGCCTCACCGGCAACCTGGAGAAGCCTGCATGAGCACCACCGAGCTGACCGACGGCCAGCGCAACCGCATCGCACTGATGACCATCGTGCGCCGCGAAGTCGCCCGCATCATGCGCATCTGGGGCCAGACCCTGGTGCCGCCGGCGATCACCATGACCCTGTACTTCCTGATCTTCGGCAATCTGATCGGGTCGCGCGTGGGTGACATGGGCGGCTACACGTACATGCAGTTCATCGTGCCGGGCCTGGTGATGATGAGCGTGATCCAGAACAGCTACGGCAACATCAGTTCCTCGTTCTTCGGTGCCAAGTTCGGCCGCCACGTGGAAGAGCTGCTGGTCAGCCCGATGCCGAACTGGGTGATCCTGTGGGGCTACGTGGCCGGCGCCGTGCTGCGCGGCCTGATGGTGGGCGTGATCGTGCTGATCATCGCGATGTTCTTCACCCCGGTGCGCATTCCGCACCCGCTGGTGATGCTGACCACGGTGATCCTGGGCGCGACGATCTTCTCGCTGGCCGGTTTCATCAATGCGGTGTATGCGAAGAAGTTCGACGACGTGGCGATCGTGCCGACCTTCATCCTGACCCCGCTGACCTACCTGGGTGGCGTGTTCTATTCGGTGAAGCTGCTGCCGGGCTGGGCCGAAGCGGCCACGCACGCGAACCCGATCTTCTACATGGTCAATGCGTTCCGCTATGGCCTGCTGGGCAGCAGCGATGTGCCGCTGCCGGTGGCCTATGGGTTGATGATCGGCTTCGTGGTGGCGCTGACGGCGCTGGCGTTGTGGCTGCTGCGCCGTGGCGTGGGCATGCGCAGCTAAGGGTGGCCTGCAGGGCCTGCGGCCCTGCACCCGCCGAATCAACGTCAACTTCAACGGCAACGGCAAAAGCTGGCATTCCTTGGGATGGCGGGGTGGGTCCGATTGCGGGGGACGCCGTAAACCCATCCCTGGGGGCTTGGCCGCGGCATCCATGCCGCGGACACCCCCGCAATCGGCCCCACCCGGCCTTCGACAAATTCCGGCGATCTGCCGGGATGTCGTTCTGCGCTGCTGTTGGTAGGTGTCGACCTTGGTCGACACGATGGATCGACGCCATGCGTGGATGGAGCTTTCACGGCAAAGCCGATGTTCCGCTTTTCTCGTTCGGGATTGCAGCTAGGCTGTGGCGATGAAGATCACTTCCATTGCGCTGGACAAAGCCGTGTCGGACGGCCCCATCGATGCCTTCAGCCATGCGTTGCTGGGCGATTCACCCACGCTGGATGAGGTGCTGGAATACCTGGCCTCGCGGCACGCGGCTGATCCCCGGTATCGCTACCTGTGCACGCTCGATGATGCCGGCCAGTGCCGCTACACCAGCATGCACGCGTCAGACGACGCGCGCATCGCGCTCTACGAGGACGAAGACCCGGCAACCCCCGACGATGCGTTGGCGGCACGCGGGCGGTTGCTGGCGCATGTGGTCGCGCAGCTCGAGCATTCCTCTCATCGGCTGGAATGGAGCGCGCTGGCGGGCACGCTGATGTGCAATGACGCAGACATCGAGGCATTGGTCGCGGCCAATGCCGCACCGGACCCCATCGTCGACGAGGTGGTCTGCGTGCAACAGGTGCCCGTGGATCGTGACGACCTGCTGATCGCCGCCCTGCCCAACGGCTACTTCAGCGCGGACTGGAACATCTTCCAGAACCACGCCCTGATCCGGCACCTGCAAAAGCACCACGACTACCGCCTGTTCGGGCTTGGCGCATCGTGGCTGGGCTTCCAGCGTGACAGCGCGCCGTCGCCTGCGGAAGCGGACGCTCTGGTCGCGGACCTGCAGCGCGTCTACGCTGCCGGAACGCACGACACCTGGTCACAACTGGCTGCAACGCTGTCCTCCCGCACCACGCTTCTATTGGGATACACCGAAGGCTTCAGCGAACAGCTGCCCTGAGCGCGGTTCTACACGCGCTCGCGCAGCGAGCGGCCCGCTTCCGCTCCTGATCTGTTTTCCGTGGTGGCCGCACCCGGCCAACCCCACTGAACCGTGCTTCCCGCGAACCACCACGAGGGGCACCGCCGTTGGCCGCGATCTCCGGCACAATCGAAATCCTGATTCCCCAGAACACGGTGAACGTGCAATGCGCATCCTGATCCTCGGCGCCGGCGGTACCGGCGGTTACTTCGGTGGTCGCCTGGCCCAGGCCGGTGTGGACGTGACCTTCCTCGTGCGCCCCGCGCGTGCCGCCCAGCTGGATCGCGACGGCCTGGTCATCCGCAGCCCGCTCGGCGATGCCAGCTTCCCCGTGCAGCATGTCACCGCTGATGCACTGCCCGCATTGGCCGCGCAGAAGCCGTTCGACCTGGTCATCCTCAGCTGCAAGGCCTACGACCTGGACAGCTCGATCGACGCCATTGCCCCGGCCGTGGGCGCAGGCACCACCGTGCTGCCGATCCTCAACGGCCTGCATCACTACAACGCACTGGACGCGCGCTTCGGCCGCGACGCCGTGCTTGGCGGCCTGTGCTTCATCAGCGCCACCAAGGCCCCCGACGGTGCGGTGCTGCACCTGGGCAAACCGGCCAAGCTCACCTTCGGCGAGCGCGACGGCGGCGCGGCCTCGGCGCGCGTACGCGCCTTCGCTGCGGTCTGCGCGCAGGCCCATCTTGATCACCTGGCCAGCGAACACATCGGCCAGGAACAATGGATCAAGTACACCTTCCTGACCGCGCTGGCGGCGGCGACCTGCCTGCTGCGCGCCGACATCGGCACCATCGTTGCCACCGATGATGGCGAGGCGATCGTGCGCGGCCTGTACGACGAATGCCTGGCCGTGGCCGAAGCCGCCGGCGAACCGGTTCCCGAGGCCGCGCAGGACACCGCGCGCGGCACCCTGACCCAGGCC
Source organism: Stenotrophomonas sp. YJH_SMC_135 (assembly GCF_059372355.1). Lineage (NCBI taxonomy): Bacteria > Pseudomonadati > Pseudomonadota > Gammaproteobacteria > Lysobacterales > Lysobacteraceae > Stenotrophomonas > Stenotrophomonas sp. YJH_SMC_135. The sequence continues at coordinate 133,061 of NZ_JCAFVN010000007.1, read as the reverse complement.
GGCTCGGCACTGAAGGCATCGATGCTGCGTGACCTGGAAGCCGGCCAGCAGGTGGAGGCCGAACAGATTGTCGGCGACATGCTGGCCCGCGCGCGCAAGGCCGACCAGGAAGCCCTGCTGCTGCAGGTCGCCTACAGCAGCCTGCAGGCCTACCAGGCACTGCGCGGCGCGTGAGCTTCATCTCCGCCGCCAGTGCATTGCCCTCGCGGGTGCTGATCCTCGGGCTGGGCTGGAGTGGCTGTGCGCTGGCCCAACATCTGCAGGCATTGGGCGCATACGTCGCCGGCACGGTACGCGATCCCGCATCGGCACCACGCGATGGTCTGCGTCGCCATCCGCTGGGTGCCGATGCCACGCCATCGCCCGCCCTGCTCGATGAGATCGCGCAGGCCGAGGCCGTGCTGTGCAGCGTGCCACCCGATGCCGATGGCGATCCTGCACTGCGCCTGCTGTTGCCCGCGCTGCTGGCCAGCCCGGCATTGCGCTGGGTGGGCTACCTGTCGTCCACCTCGGTGTATGCCGACCGCGCCGGCGGCTGGGTCGACGAGCGCAGCGCAGCCGATGCCACTGAAGCAGCCGGCGTGCAGCGCCTGCGGGCCGAAGCGCAATGGCGTGCGCTTGCAGGAGAACGCGGCATCGCATCGGCAGTGTTCCGCCTGCCCGGCCTGTACGGGCCGGGGCGCAATGCGCTGCTGCAGCTGGCGCAGGGACGTGCCCGCCACGTAGTGCGTCCCGGGCTGCTATTCAACCGGCTGCACGTGGATGACCTGGTGACGGTCGTTATCGCGTCGATGCAGCGGCCGTGCGTGGATGGCCTGTATCTGCCGGCCGATGACGAGCCGGCACCGCCGCAGGAGGTACTGGCCTTCGCCGCGCAGCTGGGCGGGTTTGCGATGCCACCTGCCGTGGCATGGGACGACCCTGCGCTCAGCCCGACCCTGCGACGCTTCTACCAGAGCAACAAGCGCATCGACAGCCGTGGCACGCGTGAAGCACTGGCGTGGGCGCCGCGGTTCCCCAGCTACCGTGAGGGCCTGCGCGACCTGCTCCGGTAGTGCCGGCCACTGGCCGGCAATCAACCGTGTTGCCGGCCAGCGGCCGGCAGTACCATCAACCTGCGCCGGGCAGGCGGAAGAACGTACGCGCCGCGGCCGTTGCATTCGCGGCGGTAACTGCCACGTCCTCGCCACGGTCACGCGCCAGTTCTTCCACGATGTGCGAGAGAAACATCGGTTCGTTGCGGCGGTCCTTCGGCATCGGCTTCAGCGTGCGCGGCAGCAGGTACGGTGCGTCGGTCTCGATCATCAGGCGGTTGGCCGGGATGTTCTTCACCAGTTCGCGCAGGTGCGCGCCACGGCGCTCGTCGCACAGCCAGCCGGTGATGCCGATGTACCAGTCCTGGTCCAGGTAGTCGAACAGCTCGTCACGCTCACCGGTGAAGCAATGCACCACCGCCGGGCCGATGCGGCCTTCGAAGTTCTTCATCTGTGCCATGAAATCGGCATGCGCATCGCGCTGGTGCAGGAACAGGGGCTTGCCATTGTCCGCGGCCAGCTGCAGCTGGCGCTCGAACGCGCGGTGCTGGGCCGGGCGCGGCGAGAAATCGCGGAAGTAGTCCAGCCCGCACTCCCCCACCGCCACTACTTCCGGGTGGGCATGCAGCGCGCGCATTTCGGCATCGCATTCCTCGGTGTATTCCACCGCGTGGTGCGGGTGCACGCCGGCGGTGGCGTACAGGAAGCCGGGGTGCTGCTGGGCCAACTGCAGGGCCAGTGGCGAGTGCTCGCGGCTGGCACCGGTGATGACCATCTGCACCACGCCGGCCTGGCGCGCGCGGTCCAGCACGGCATCGCGGTCGCGGTCGAAGGAGTCGTGGGTCAGGTTGGCGCCGATATCGATCAGGTGCATGGTCATCGCGGGGGGAAAGTGCCCGCGCATTGTACCTGCGCCTGCCGTGGCCCCTTATCCTTTGCATATGAACGCCCCGCTCTTCCCGATTTCCCCGCTGCTGCCACAGATCCAGCAGCAGCTGGCCGTGCAACCACGGCTGGTGCTGGAGGCCCCACCTGGCGCCGGCAAGACCACCCAGGTGCCGCTGGCGCTGCTGGATGCACCGTGGCTGCAGGGCCGCAAGATCATCCTGCTGGAACCACGCCGGGTCGCCGCGCGCAGCGCGGCGCTGTTCATGGCACGGCAGCTGGGTGAGGAGGTCGGCGGCACGGTCGGCTACCGCATCCGCTTCGAGAACAAGGTATCCGCGCGCACCCGCATCGAGGTGGTCACCGAGGGCATCCTGACCCGGATGCTGCAGGACGACCCGATGCTGGAAACCGTCGGCGCGATCCTGTTCGATGAATTCCACGAGCGCCATCTCAGTGGGGATCTGGGCCTGGCGCTGGCGCTGGACGTGCAGGCGCAGCTGCGCGACGACCTGCGCCTGGTGGTGATGTCGGCCACGCTGGACGGCGAGCGGCTGGCACGCTTCCTCGATGCGCCGCGGCTGAGCAGCGAGGGCCGCAGTTATCCGGTGGCGATCAGCCACTTCCCGGCGCGCCGCGACGAAGCCCTGGAACTGCAGGTCCGGCGCGCGGTGCAGCAGGCACTGGCCGAGCACCCCGGTGACCTGCTGGTGTTCCTGCCCGGCCAGCGCGAGATCGCGCGCGTCCAGGCTGGTCTGCAGGAATCGCTGGATGCCGGCGTCGAAGTGCTGGCGCTGCATGGTGAACTGCCGGTGGAACAACAGGCGCGCGTGCTGCAGATGGCCAGCGATGGCCGCCGTCGCGTGGTGCTGGCGACCAACGTGGCCGAGTCGTCGGTGACCCTGCCCGGCGTGCGCGTGGTGATCGACAGCGGCCAGGCGCGCGAGCCGCGCTACGACCCCAACAGCGGCTTTACCCGGCTGGACGTGGTCGCCATCGCCCAGGCGTCGGCCGACCAGCGCGCGGGCCGTGCCGGTCGCGTGGCCGAGGGCGTGGCCTGGCGGCTGTGGCCGCAGTCGCAGCGGCTGGAGCCGCAGCGCCGCGCCGAGATCGACCAGGTGGAACTGGCCGGACTGGCGCTGGAACTGGCCGCGTGGGGCAGCAGCGACCTGCGCTTCCTCGACCCGCCACCGGCCGGCCCGATGGGTGCGGCGCGCGAACTGCTGCAACGCCTGGGTGCACTGTCGGACTCGGGCGCGATCACCGCACTCGGGCGCCGTGTACTGGCGCTGGGTACGCACCCGCGGATGGCGGCGATGCTGCTGGCAGCGCCCGATGCCCGCGCGCAGGCGCTGGCCGCCGATCTGGCCGCCCTGCTGGAAGCGCGCGACCCGCTGCGCCAGGGCGGTGACGCGCTGGCGGCCCGCTGGCGCGCACTGGCCGCGTTCCGCACTGGCCGCGCGCCGGGCGATGCCAACCGCAGCGGGCTGGCCGCCATTGATGCCGCCGCCAAGCAGTGGCGTCGCCGCCTGCGCTGCGAGGCTACGCCGCCGGCCAGCATCGAGGCGCACGAACTGGGCGATCTGCTTGCACACGCCTTTCCCGACCGGATCGGTTTCCAGCATCCCGGCGATCCGCTGCGCTACCTGCTGGCCAATGGCCGCAGCGCGCGCCTGCACGAACTGAGTGACCTGCGCGGTGAGCCGTGGCTGGTGGCCAGCGAACTGCGCTTCGAGGCGCGCGATGCGCTGCTGCTGCGTGCCGCACCGGTGGACGAAGGCCAGCTGCGCAAGGCATGGCCGGAGCGCTTTGTCACCGAAGACGTGGTGCGCTGGGACAGCGAGCGACGCGCCCTGGTGGCGCTGCGCGAGACCCGTTTCGACCGGATCGTGCTGGACAGCCGCTCGGCCGGCCGGGTCGATCCGCAGCACGCCGCGCAGGCGCTGACCGATGCGGTGGCCGAGCTCGGCCTGCAGGCGCTGCCGTGGACCGAGGGCCTGCGCCAGTGGCAGGCACGGGTGGAATCGCTGCGGCGCTGGATGCCCGAGCTCGGCCTGCCCGACTGCAGCGACGATGCCCTGCTGGCCACGCGCGCACAATGGCTGCAGCCCGCGTTCGCCGGCAGGACGCGACTGGATGCGCTGGATGAATCCAGCTTCGGCGAGGCGCTGAAATCGCCACTGGAGTGGTCACAACGGCAGTTGGTCGAGCGTCATGCGCCGACCCGCATCACCGTGCCATCCGGACTGGAGCGGCCGATCACCTATGCGCTGGACAGCGAGAGCGGCGATCCGCTGCCGCCGGTGCTGGCGGTGAAGCTGCAGGAACTGTTCGGCCTGGCCGACACGCCGCGCATCGCCGATGGCCGCGTGCCGCTGACCCTGCACCTGCTCTCCCCCGGCGGCCGCCCGCTGCAGGTCACCCAGGATCTGCGCAACTTCTGGGAAAGCACCTACGCCGAAGTGAAAAAGGAGATGAAGGGCCGTTACCCGCGCCACCCATGGCCGGATGATCCGTGGACGGCGACGGCCACGCACCGGGCCAAGCCGCGCGGAACCTGATTGGTAGTGCCGGCCGCTGGCCGACAGCGCCCTGGCGGAGAGCATTGCCGGCCAGCGGCCGGCACTACCGGGTGCGGAGCCTGCCTGATCCTGAATGGCTGCGGTAAAGTCACACCACGTGCGTCCCCGACTGACATACCGTTTACGGGCAACACGCGACACTGGACTTCGACCCGAGGCAAAGGACCCCCGCATGAGCAAGCTGACCGTAATCACCGACCGCGCTCTGGAGCGCGCCCTGGAGCTGGCCCACACCGCCGGCGATGGCCTGAAGAGCGCCGGTGGCAGCCTGCGCAACGCGGACTGGATCAAGACCGGCGCCGCCCTCGGCGCAGTGAAGACCGGCGGCAAGGTCGCCACCAAGTTCGCCCGCCGCAACCCGGCCGTGACCATTGCCGCGGCTGCCGTCGGCGTCGGCCTGCTGGGCTATGCGCTGTACCGCAAGCAGCAGAAGAAGAAGGCTGCCAATGGCCACGTGGTGAATGGGCAGGCGCAGCGCATCCACGCACGCGACCGCCGCAACGACACCGTGGTGGACGAGCACAGCGATATCGGCAGCGACGCGTGAGTGTGACCGACCGGGTCAGAGCCCTTCCTGCGGAAGGGATCTGACCCCGAGCCAGGGCCGGATGCCGCGAGGTATCCGGCCCTTTCTGTTTCAACCGATCTGCCGCCACTGCCCCGGCTGCAGGTCGTCCAGCCGGTAGGGCCCCATCGCCACCCGCACCAGCCGCAGCGTTGGCAGGTTCACTGCCGCGGTCATCCGCCGCACCTGGCGGTTGCGGCCCTCGCGGATCGTGATCGCCAGCCAGGCATCGGGCACCGTCTTGCGGAAGCGCACCGGCGGATCGCGTGTCCACAGCGACGGCGCCGGATCGAGGCGCTCGATCTTCGCCGGCAAGGTCGGCCCGTCATTCAGCTCCACCCCATCGCGCAACCGTTGCAGCTGCTCATCGCTGGGCGTGCCTTCCACCTGCACCCAGTAGGTCTTGTCGGCCTTGTGCTTCGGGTCGGTCAACGTGTGCGCCAGCGTGCCGTTATCCGTCAGCAGCAGCAGGCCTTCGCTGTCATGGTCCAGGCGACCGGCGGCATACACGCGCGGCGGCAGGCCGAACCCGGCCAGCGTCGGTCGCGGCGGTACGCTGCGGTCGGTGAACTGGCAGAGCACGTTGAAGGGCTTGTTGAAGGCGATCAGCATTGCGAGCACGGCAGTCGGCGGGTGGCGCATTGTCCCATGCCGCGCCACGCGCCACTCGGCTGTAGAGCCGAGCCCATGCTCGGCTCATCGCGCACAGCACGGCGGAACGCAACAGCAGCCGAGCATGGGCTCGGCTCTACAGAGTCAACATGCGCCAGCCCGGCACCCCTCTTACGGCTTGATGAAGCGCAGGGTCATGCGGTCGCTTTCGCCGATCGCCTGGTACTTCGCATCATCGGCCTTGTCGTGCTGGTTGGTCGGCGGCAGCGTCCACACGCCGTTCGGGTGGTCCTTGGTGTCGCGCGGGTTGGCGTTGACCTCACTGCGCGCGTCCAGCTTGAAGCCGGCGGCCTCGGCCATCGCGATCACCTGCTGCTGGCCGACATAGCCGGTGTCATCGTCGTCGGCCACGTCGGCCTTGGCGCGGTGCTCGACCACGCCCAGCACGCCGCCCGGCTTGAGCACGTTGAAGAAGCCCTGGAACATGCCCTGCGCCTGGCCGGCCTTGCGCCAGTTGTGCACGTTGCGGAAGGTCAGCACCACATCGGCTGAACCGGCCGGGCCGAACACCGGCTTGGCCGGATCGTAGGCCACCACGGCAGTCTTGCCGAACTGTGCCGGTGCAGCGGCGTACTTCCTTTCCAGGCTGTCGCGGCTGCGCTGCTGGTAGTCACGGCCGCGGCCTTCGGGCACCGCCATCGGATCGACCACCGCAGCAACGTAGTGGCCCTTGTCGTGCAGCAGCGGCGCCAGGATCTCCGAGTACCAGCCGTTGCCGGGGGTGATCTCGATGACGGTCTTTTCCGGCGTCACCTTGAAGAACGACAGCGTCTGCGCCGGGTGGCGGAAACCGTCGCGCTTGACGTTGTTGGCATCGCGGGTGGGCGCCTTCACCGCCGCGTCGATGGCCGGCGACACCTGGATCTTCGCCGGCGCGACCGTGGCCGGTGCGGCAAACGCGGGAACAGCGGCAAGCAGGGCCGAAGCAAGCAGCAGGCGGCAACCACGCAGGGACGAAGCAGGCATCATCGGAGCGACTCCAGCGGAAGATGCGGCGAGACTAGCAGCCGCGGCGCCCCAGGTGTTCACAAAACGTTAGCCGCGTGCGTATCGCGGAACACTGTTTTGTGGTCGCCGCCGCAGCACGGTCACACTACGCGTTCTATTCTGGAGCACTTCCCCCAAGGAGTCCGTGCCCATGACGGCAACCCGCGAACTGGGCCGTTCCGGCCTGCATGTACGTCCGCTCGCCTTCGGTGGCAACGTGTTCGGCTGGAGCGCCGATGAGAAGGCCAGCTTCGCCCTGCTCGATGCCTTCGTCGACGCCGGCTTCAACCTGGTCGACACCGCCGATGTGTATTCGGCCTGGGTGCCGGGCAACGCCGGCGGCGAATCGGAAGCGCTGATCGGCAAGTGGTTCGCGCGCAGCGGCAAGCGCGACAAGGTGGTGCTGGCGACCAAGGTGGCCAAATGGGCCGAACGTCCCGGCCTGACCCCGGACAACATCAATGCGGCCGTCGAGGATTCGCTGCGCCGCCTGCAGACCGACGTGATCGATCTGTACCAGGCCCACGAGGATGATGAGTCGACGCCACTGGAAGCGACCCTGGCCGCGTTCGGCCGCCTGATCGAAGCCGGCAAGGTGCGCGCCATCGGTGCCTCCAACTACAGCGCCACGCGCCTGGCCGATGCGCTGAAGGTGTCCACCGACTACAAGCTGCCGCGTTACGAAACCCTGCAGCCGGAGTACAACCTGTACGACCGTGCCAGCTACGAGAAGGAGCTGGAACCGCTGGTGCAGCGCGAACAGATCGGCGTGATCGGCTACTACGCCCTGGCCAGTGGCTTCCTCAGCGGCAAGTACCGCACACCGGCCGATGCGGCCAAGAGCCCGGCACGTGGCGAAACGGTGGTGAAGCGCTATCTGAACCCGCGCGGCCTGCGCATCCTGCAGGCGCTGGATGACGTGGCCAGCAAGCACAATGCCAGCGCCGCACAGATCGCACTGGCATGGCAGATCGCGCGGCCGTCGATCACCGCGCCGATCGTCAGCGCCACCAGCGTCGAACAGCTGCACGATCTGCTGGCAGCGGCCAACGTGTCGCTGAGCGTGCAGGATGTCGCGCAGCTGGATGCCGCCAGCGCCGAAGCGTGAGGCCCGGTAGTGCCGGCCGCTGGCCGGCATTGCACAGCAGCGAAGAAAATAATTGAACAAAATGGTTGCACGCGACTAAATCGTGGTTTATCGTGCGCACCTCGTTTCAACAACCACTGGAAACTTCCCTTGAACGCGCATTCCGTCGCCATCGCCAAACTGCTGCCATGCCTGCGCATGGACGGGCTGGCGCGCGCGTTCGGCAAGGAAGACCAGCTGACAACGGCCTGATACCCGCCCTGCGGAGATCGGCCACCCCGATCTCCGAGGCCTGACGACGCCCTCGGAACGCAAGTCCCGGGGGCGTTTTCGTTTGCGTCGGCACAAGGACCCGCGATGCCAGAACTGCACCCCGCGCGGCAACCCGCCGCTCACTGACCCAGGTTTCTCCCGCCCCGCCGAAGGATTTACTTCGCGCGATCGGCTGCGCCTGGACATTATCTGCATCGCATCAAAACATTATCGCTCGTCGATAATGTCGGTGGCCTGCACCCTCGATTCTCCAACGGTCCCGTTTCAACCACGGGCTGGTGCGCGCGGCGTTGCCGTGGCGTATGCCGGAGGTCGCGGACATGCCATCGCCTGGATCGCCTGCTGGAGGCGGGCGCCGGTTCGCCGGTACGCGGTTCGATTCCGCGCGATCCCCAACTGGATAGCTCAGTAGGGTAGAGCAACGGATCCTGATTCCGTCTGTCGTGGGTTCGACTCCCATTCCAAACCACATGACCTGTCACGTCATGACTTGAAGCAACACCCGGGGCGCAAGCCCCAGCGGCCATCGTCGCCGTCCACCGCCATCGCCTTCGGGCGGGGCGTGGAAGGCAACGGACCTCACGCCGGGCCCCGGCCCGCCGCCACTGCCAGCCACGTTCCGCACCGGTGCTGCCTGCCGGGAACGACGATGGCAGCACTGCCGGCGCATCGAAGGCTCCGCGCGCGGACCGTCCGCCGATGGCCGCCCTCTTCCGCTGCCTGCACGTGATGTGCAGGCAGCCTCGCCACGACCGGATCGACCCGGGTCATGGCGATTCATCCGCAACGGGTCGAACCACCAGAGCCATACAAGGAGAGACTCCCATGTTCTGGACCATCAAGGTCGTGATCGGCGACGGCGAGCGCGGCCTGGTGTATCGCAACCGTCGTTTCCAGCAGATCCTGCTGCCGGGCGTGCACCGCCTGTCGCCGTTCGGCGGCCGGCCGCACGTGGACATCCACACTGCATCGAAGGGCGCGGCCTACACCGGCAGCGACCAGGACAGCCTGATCGAAGCGCTGGGCGCACAGCTGGACACGCACTTCGTGCTGGCCAACGTCGGCGCCAGCGAGGTCGGCCTGTTGCTGCGCAACGGCCGCATCGATGAAGTGCTGCCGCCGGGCAGCCGCCGTCTGTACTGGCGCGGTTCGGTCGATACCCAGGTGCAGGTAATGGCGTTGGGTGACGAGCCGCGCATCCCGGCGGACGTGCAGCAACGCCTGGGCCAGCTGGGCGTGCTGCCGCGTGTGGCGGTGATCAGCACCGTGCCAAGCGAGTCGGTCGGCCTGCTGTTCATCGATGGCACGCTGCGGCAGACGCTGGACGCCGGCCTGCACGCGTTCTGGAACTTCAACGGCAACGTGTCGGTGGAGCGTGTGGAACTGCGCGCACGTTCACTGGACGTGTCCGGCCAGGAACTGCTCAGCCGCGACAAGGTGACCCTGCGGGTGAACCTGGCCGCGACCGTGCAGGTGGTCGACCCGGTGCGTGCGCACCGCACGCTCAGCAATGCCGATGAGTTCGTCTACCGGCAGCTGCAGTTCGGCCTGCGCCAGGCAATTGCCGCGCGCAGCCTGGACGAGCTGCTGGGTGACAAGGCGGCACTGGACGGCGAGATCGCTGCGCATGTGCAGGCGGCGATCGAAGGCCACGGCGTGCGGCTGCTCGGCGTGGGCATCAAGGACGTGATCCTGCCGGGCGAGATGAAGGAGATCCTCAACGGCGTGGTGCTGGCCGAGAAGCAGGCCCAGGCCAGCGTGATCCGTCGACGCGAGGAGGCCAACGCCACGCGTTCGCAGCTCAACACCGCAAAGCTGATCGAGGACAACCCGGTGCTGATGCGCTTGAAGGAGCTGGAGGCACTGGAGAAGGTCACCGAGAAGATCGACACGCTCACCGTGTTCGGCGGCCTGGATGGCGTGCTGAAGCAGCTGGTGACGATCAGGTAGGGGGTAGCGGTGGCGCAGGGACGCGCCGCCGGCCCATCAAGGACATTCAGGAAGACATGGACACTCAACAGAACTATCAATGGCTGCATGCCGAGGGCACCACGCCGATCAAGGGCTGGGTCAACGGTGTGCCGCTGGAAGCGCAGGCGCATGAGCAGCTGCGCAACATCGCTGCGATCCCGTTCGTCGGGCCGTGGGTGGCCGTGATGCCGGACGTGCACCTGGGCAAGGGCGCGACCGTCGGCTCGGTGATCCCGACCCGCGGGGCGATCATCCCGGCCGCGGTCGGCGTCGACATCGGCTGCGGCATGGCGGCGGTGCGTACCACGCTGCGCGCCGATGACCTGCCCGATGACCTGCGGCAGCTGCGCAACAGCATCGAGCGCAGCATTCCGGTGGGCAACGGGCGCGGCGGCGAGCATCACCGCATGCCCGACAGCATCCACACCCGGCTGGTGCAGTCCGGGCTGGCCGCCGGCCTGGAGAAGATCAAGGACAAGCACCGCCGCATCCGCACCGACAAGCTGGACCGCCAGCTGGGTACGCTGGGCGGCGGCAATCACTTCATCGAACTGTGCCTGGACGAGACGGACACGGTGTGGGTGATGCTGCACAGCGGATCGCGCGGCACCGGCAACCTGATCGGCACCTACTTCATCGAGAAGGCGCGCGAGGAACTGGCCCGGCGCGTGCTCGGCTTCCACCTGCCGGACAAGGACCTGGCGTTCTTCATGGAAGGCGAGCCGCTGTTCGATGACTACGTCGAAGCCGTGTCGTGGGCGCAGGACTACGCCCGGCAGAACCGCGAGGCGATGATGTCGCGCGTGCTGGCCGAGATGCGCCACCGCTTGCCGAAGTTCCAGCTGGCAGCGATGGCGGTGAACTGCCACCACAACTACGTGCAGAAGGAGACGCACCACGGCCAGGAACTGCTGGTGACCCGGAAGGGGGCGGTGAGTGCGCGCGAAGGCGAGCTGGGCATCATTCCCGGCAGCATGGGCACGCGCAGCTACATCGTGCGCGGCAAGGGCAACGCCGACAGCTTCCACAGCTGCAGCCACGGTGCCGGCCGGGTGATGAGCCGTGGCACGGCGCGCCAGCAGATCACGCTGGCCCAGCACCGCGAGGCCACCGCGCACGTGGAATGCCGCAAGGACAGCGGCGTGCTGGACGAGTCACCGGCCGCGTACAAGTCGATCGACGATGTGATGGCAGCGCAGCTGGACCTGGTCGAGGTGGTGCACACCCTGCGCCAGGTGCTGTGCGTGAAGGGGTAACGGAGCGGTGCCGGCCAAGGCCGGCCTCTACCAGAGCAGCACGTCGCGTCGGGGGTCAGATCGCTTTCTGCGAAAGGGATCTGACCCCGGCACATTCAGCGCGGCACGCTGTCTTCGGCCACCAGCGCATGATGCACGCCGATGCCCGCGCGCACGCCTTCGGCCATGGCCAGGGTGATGTTGCCGACCGTCGTCGCATCGCCTGCGGCGTACACGTTGGGCACCGAGGTCTGCTTCATCATGTCGACCTCGATCAGCACCCCCAGCGGGCTCTCGACCAAGGCGCAGCCAAGCTGCTGCACCAATGGCGTGGCCATCGCCTGGGTGGCCGGTACGAACAGCGCACGCTGGGCGATGCGGCGGCCGTCGGCCAGCTCCACTTCCAGCCAGGTCGGCTGGTCGCCCTGCACGCCCAGCACCGGCGAGGTCTCGATCTGCACGCCGCGCTGCTGCATGGCAGCGCGTTCCTCATCAGTGATGTCCCGTCCCATGCTGAAGAAGGTGACATTGCCCCAGTCGGCAAACAGCGGCGCCTTGCCGGCGGACATCGGATGGCCGCCAAGCAGGCCGATGGCGCCGCCACCCACTTCGTAACCATGGCAGTAGGGGCAGTGCAGCACGGTGCTGCCCCAGCGCTCGGCCAGCCCGGGCAGTTCCGGCAGCTGGTCGGCGATACCGCTGGCCAGCAGCAGCTTGCGCGCGGCCAGCACCTGGCCATCGGCGGTACGTACTTCCACGCCCTCTGCGCTGGTGTTGGCCTGCACGGCCTCGGCATGCACCCAGCGCACCGTGGGGTAGTCCAGCAGCTGCTGGCGCGCGGTCTTCAGCAGCTCGGCGCCGCTGATGCCATCCAGCCCTGGCACGCCGTGCGAATGGCTGGCGAAGCGGTTGCGTGGTGAACCGGCATCGATGACGGTGACCGGCCGCCGGGCACGGGCCAGGATCAGGCCGGCGGCAATGCCGGCGTAGCTGCCGCCGACGATGAGCACATCAGGATTCATGGTGACCTTCCAGGGAACGGTGATGGGCGAGATGGCGTGCGAAGTCGGCGCCGAGCTGGTCCAGCGTGGTCGCCTGCAGGCGCGCCTCCAGCAACCGCTGTGCCTCGCGTGCCCCCTCCAGCAGCGCGCTGTTGACCAGCTGCTGGATCGGGCAGCCGCCGCCGGCGTCGCGGGCGCCGACCTGCACCAGCGGTGGTGCGCCCACGGCCAGATAGATGTCATGCAGGGTGATCGTTGCAGCGTCGCGGGCTAGCTGGCTGCCGCCGCCATGACCGCGGGTGCTGCGCACCAGGCCGGCCTTGTGCAGTTGCGCCAGCAGACGGCGGATCACCACCGGATGGGTCGGCAGGCAGGACGCCAGCTGCCCGGAGGTGCGCGGGCCATCCTGGCCGACCAGATGCGCCATCACGTGCAGGGCGTCAGAGAGCGGGTTCGCGGATTTCATGTAACCACAGTAGTTACATTTATATCCCCTGTCCAGGGTCCGTATTTGTTCCATATGGACACATTTGTCCTATGAAACACTTCCTTCACATCACTAAACGAAACGCTAATGTGATGTTCGTCGCACTTCAGCGGAAGCGTAGCGGGTCGATACCGCATTGCCCCTTCCCGAGAGTGCTTCCCGATGAATGCGTCTGTCCGTGCTCCGCGCCTGCAGTCCAAGCTGCTCGGCGCGGTTTCTGTTGGCTTGGCCGTGGTCCTGCTGTGCGCGCTGGCAGGCCTGGCCTCCGCCTGGTTGAAGTTGTCCACCGAGGTCCCGCCCGAAGTCGCGCACAGCCGCGATGCCGAACGCCTGCAGCGTGAGTTCCGTGGCCAGGTGCAGGAATGGAAGAACGTGCTGCTGCGCGGGCACGACGATGCGCTGCGCCAACGCCACCTGGATGGCTTCGACAGCGAAGGCCGCCTGGTCGGGCAGCTGGCCAAGGGTCTGGCCACCAGCCCGGACCCGCGCACGCGTGAGCTGGCGCAGGCGTTCGTTGGCCTGCACGCGCAGCTGCAGCAGGACTATCACGCGGCGCTGCAGGCATTTGCCGCGGCCGGCTACGATCCCGCGGCCGGCGACAACCTGGTGCGCGGCAAGGATCGCCCGGTGGCGATGGCTCTGGATGCGCTGAGCACGCACGCCACGCAGGTGGCTGAAGCGGCGGTGGCGTCCCGTTCGCAGCAGGCGCGGCAGACCCTGCTGCTGTGCGCGGTGCTGACCGTGCTGGCCGCCGTGCTGCTGCTGATCGGTCTGGCCTGGTGGCTGCGGCGTGCGGTGGTGCAGCCGGTGCTGGCAGTGGAAGCAGCGGCGCGCGCGGTGGCCGCCGGTGACCTGCAGCACGCAGTACAGGTGCGCAGCCGCGACGAGATCGGTCGCCTCGCGCAGGCCATGCAGGCGGTGCAATCCACGCTGCGCAGCGTGCTGGATGCACAGGCCGCGATGGCGCAGGCGCACGAAGCCGGCACCATCAGCCATCGCATGGACGCCGCTGCCTTCCCCGGCGCGTTCGGCGCCATGGTGGCCGACTGCAACGCACTGGTCGATGCGCACATCCGGGTGAAGATGCGCGCGATCTCGATCATGGGCCGCTACGCGGTCGGCGACCTCAGCCAGGACATGGAACGCCTGCCCGGCGAGAAGGCCGTGATCACCGAAGCACTGGACATGGCCAAGCACAACCTCGGCAGGATCAATGGCGAGATCCGCCGCCTGGCCGAAGCTGCCGGCGCGGGAGACTTCAGCCAGCGTGGCGACAGCGCGCGCTTCGAGCATGACTTCCGCGCGATGGTCGATGGCCTGAACCGCCTGATGCAGACCACCGAACTGAACCTCGGCGAAGTCTCGACGATGCTGCGCGCCATCGCCGATGGCCGTCTCGGCGCGCGCATGCACGGTGATTTCCAGGGGGTGTTCGCCCGTATCGCCGGCGATGCCAACACCACCGCCACGCAGCTGGCGACCATCGTCACCGACATCAAGCACGCCTCCGGCAACATCCACACCGCCGCCGCGGAGATCGCCGCCGGCAACAATGACCTGTCGCGCCGCACCGAGCAGCAGGCGGCCAACCTGGAGGAGACGGCGGCATCGATGGAGGAGCTGACCTCCACCGTGCGCCAGAACGCCGAACATGCGCGCCAGGCCAACCAGCTGGCGATCGGCGCCCATACGGTCGCCTCGCACGGTGGCAGCGTGGTCGGCCAGGTGGTGGCGACGATGGGCGCGATCGAGACCTCGTCGCGGCAGATCGCCGAGATCATCAGCGTCATCGATGGCATCGCGTTCCAGACCAACATCCTGGCGCTGAATGCTGCGGTGGAAGCGGCACGCGCCGGCGAACAGGGCCGCGGCTTCGCGGTGGTCGCCAGCGAAGTGCGTACGCTGGCGCAGCGCTCGGCGGCAGCCGCGAAGGAGATCAAGTCACTGATCGAAGCCTCGGTGGAACAGGTTGGCCATGGCGCACAGCGCGTGCGCGAGGCAGGCGACACCATGGACGAGATCGTTGCATCGGTGCAGCGCGTGACCGACATCATGGCCGAGATCTCCGCGGCCTCGCAGGAGCAGAGCGCGGGCATCGAACAGGTCAGCCAGACCGTGATCCAGATGGACGGCACGACCCAGCAGAACGCCGCGCTGGTGGAAGAAGCCAGCGCCGCCGCGCGCAGCCTGGAGCAGCAGGCCAACCGCCTGATCGATGCGGTGGATGTGTTCGACCTGTCGACCACGGCGGCGGCGAAGGGCGGGCTGGCACGCGCGGCTTGATTGATCCGGTTGCCGGCCAGCGGCCGGCACTACCGTCGAGCGCAGACAGGGGGAGTGCCGGCCGCTGGCCGGCAGCGTCCAACGCTGCATGGGTGGCGGCATGAACAGTGCGGACCAACGGTCCGCACCCACCACCACCTGCCGTCGTACACGTCGATGCAATGCACCGTTGCCGGCATGCACACGGCCGCTGGCCTACCCTTTCGTGGATATTCCCGCCTCCCTCCCCCTCTGCTGGAGCCCCCATGACTGTCCCCGCCTTCGGTCTCGGTACCTTCCGCCTGAAAGACCAGACCGTGATCGACTCCGTGCGCAACGCGCTGGCGGTCGGCTACCGCGCCATCGATACCGCGCAGATCTACGGCAACGAAGCCGAGGTCGGCCAGGCCATCGCCGATTCCGGCGTGCCGCGCGACGACATCTACCTGACCACCAAGGTCTGGATCACCGCGTTCAAGCGCGATGCGCTGCTGGCCAGCCTGCGCACCAGCCTGGAAAAGCTGCGAACCGAGTACGTCGACCTGGCGCTGATCCACTGGCCATCGCCGAACGACAAGGTCGACGTGCCGATGGAGGAGTACCTGGCCGCACTGGCTGAAGCCAAGGCGCAGGGCCTGACCCGCGAGATCGGCATCTCCAACTTCACCATCGCGCAGACCCGCAAGGCGATCGGCATCCTCGGCGCCGGTGCCATTGCCACCAACCAGATCGAAATCCACCCCTACCTGCAGAATCGCCTGCTGGTGAAGTTCCTGCAGGACAACGGCATCCACATCACCGCCTACATGAGCCTGGCCTACGGCGAGGTGATCAAGGACCCGGTGATCCAGGCCATTGCCGGACGCCACCAGGCCACGCCGGCGCAGGTCGCGCTGGCCTGGGCGCTGCAGCAGGGTTTCTCGGTCATTCCGTCCTCGACCAAGCGCGAGAACCTGGCGAGCAACCTGGAAGCGGCAGCGATCCGCCTGACCGACGAAGACATGGCACAGATCGCCAAGCTCGACCGCGGCCATCGCCTGGCCAACCCGGAAGGCATCGCCCCGGCCTGGGATTGATTCCAACGACGGCGCGCGACTGCTCTGGTAGACGCCGACCTTGGTCGGCGCAGACGTCTGATCGATCGATGAAACACCGTGCCGACCAAGGTCGGCACCTGCCGGACGGTCAGCGCTCGGCAACACCGCGCAACATATCCAGCACGTCGTGGATGTCCAGTGGCTTGCATAGAAAACCGGCAGCTCCCAGCGCGCGGGCTCTTTCAATCACCTGTACCCGCGTATCCGCGCTCATTACAAGAACCGGTGGCGCGCCGGGGTCCCTGGCTAGCGACTCCAGCACCTCCCATCCGCTGCAGCCGGGCATGTGCAGATCCAGCAGCACCACATCAGGCTCGACTGTCGCGATTACTGCGCGCGCGTCGTGACCATCGTGGCGGGAGCTGAGGCGATGACCGGCGCTCTGCAGCAGGCGCTCTACCACGTCACGGTTGGTTTCCACGTCCTCGAACAGCAGGCAGTGCAGCGGTCGCACCGACGCTGCGTGTGACTGAAGAAGTTCTTCAAGGGAAGGAAGAGGGTCCACCTCCGTGGTTGAGGCCACCGTGAAGCGCCACGCGAATGAGGCACCGCCTGCTTCATTGCGGCTCACGCTGATCGTCCCACCCATGGCATCGGAAATCAGCCGCACGATGTACAGCCCCAGCCCGACACCCTGCTCGCAGCGAGCCTCACCTTGGCTGAGCTGTACGAACGGCGAGAAGATCATCTCCAGGTCCGCGGCTTCGATCCCCGTGCCGGAATCGCAGACCTCGATCTGAACCTGCCAGTCGTCACCCGATCGGACCGCAACGATGGATACCGACACCTCGCCCGCCATCGGGGTGAACTTGATGGCATTGCAGACAAGATTGGTCACCACCTGTTCGATACGGCCGCCGTCTGCCAGCATCCAGACATCGGGCTCACTCCCATCCAGCTGCAGAAGTACGCCCTTGTCGGCGGCAGCCGGCATGCAGGTCGCCTGCACGCTTTCAATGATCGACCGCAGCGAACAAGGATGAAGCCGCAACTGCAGCCGGCCACCATCGATGCTGGCTGCGTCCAGTACATCATCGATGCGGTGCCTGAGCGCCTGCGCCTGCGTTGCGACCGTCGCCAGTGCATGCCGTTGGGCCGTACTTGCCGTCCCCACTTCCAGCAGCTGGATCCCACTGATGATGGCGTTCAGCGGCGTCCGCAGCTCGTGGCTCATCGTACTGACGAATCGGCCCTGCGCCTCACGCGAAGCAATGGCACGCAGCGCTATGTCACGCATCGCGGCTACCAGCAACGCCGCTACCAGCGGCAACAGGATCGTCAATGCCAGCGCGTAGGCGAGGTAGGCGGGCCGAGAGACCCAGTAGCCTTCAGGCGCGGCCCACAGCAATGCCAGCGCAGTCGATGCAATCGCGGGAGCAATTGCCCTGCGGCCATACACCGCGGTCGCGGAGATCACGAGGAAAGGCAGGGCTGCATTGAGCGTCATCAGCAGGATGAACGCCGCGTCCACCTGGATCGCAACCATTGCCAGGCTGAGCAGAAGGCCTACCCCATCGCACCAGCGGTGGCAGCGCTCCATGCAGAGCCTTGCAACAAGTGCCCATGTCCCGGATACCGCGAGCAGGGCAACGGCCACCGGCAGCACGCGGGCCGCCTCATTGGCCAGAACCGGCTGCGGGCCATCCACCCACTGCCAGCACCACAGCACCACCAGTACCTGCAGCAGGACCCGGAACCCGCTGGCGCGTGGCTCCTGAAGGCACGACAGAAGCCAGGCCAGGCGGTGCATCTCCAGCGCACGGGCTGCCTGCAGCAATGCTGCCGGTGCGGAAGCCTGCGAGCACACACAGGGCTGGTGCACGTCAGCCTCCTTCCATCCGGAAATGCGTCGTCGCACGATGCAGAAGACGCTGCGCGGACAGTGCCAACGCGCATGCCCGCCGCCGCACAGCGTACGCTTCTGTACCCGAGCGGAGACAGTCACTCAATGCGTCGCAGGCCAGCGTTACCTCGGCGCTGCCCAACGCCGAGGTCACGCTCTTCAAGGCATGCAGACGCGCCAGCTCCTGCTCCAAGCCACCGAAGCATTCGTCCTTCGCCTTGCTCATCCACTGCGATATCGCCGCGTCCAACGCTGCGGTGAATGAAGGCAGCTGGTGGGGCGACGTTGCCGCAATGAGACCTAGCATCGAGCGTTCCCCAAGCTCAGGCCGGTCCATGGCGTGTGGACCTGCGTTCAGCCCAAACCGGGACTTCAAGCTTTGCATCGCCTTCCTCCATCTGTCGCATTCAACACCTGAACGGATGTATTCCAGCGTCCTGTTACGCCTGACTGGAGACCTCAGGCGTCAGCATGCAGGACCCGCGAGCTATTGCATCCGCTGATGGATCTGTACGAAGAACTACGGAAAGCAGCCACCCAGCAGATGCCCTGCAGCCACCGCGAGCATGATTCCGCCTACGATGGCAGCACATCGGGCCGGGAGTGACAGTCGCTTCAGATCCATGGCATCCAGCATGTAGGCAACGAATGCGCTACGCCATCGGAATTCTTTCAAACTTTCCTCATGGACCACCATGCTGACACTGACACTTCTCCTGCTGCTTTCATGCAGCGTGCTGGTCTGGAAACGCCGTCTGCACAGTGCTGCGTTTCTGGCGACGCTTCCGCTGGCCATGGCAGCCAGTGCCAGCGCCCCGGTCACGCAATGGTTGCTGGATCGCGCGCAGGGCACCCCTTCTGTCACTGAACATGCGCACCATCCACGTACTGTGATCGTAGTGCTGGGTGCCGGCATCTACCACGATGCCCAGGGCTCCAGGCCCGGGCTGGCCGGTTACAGCCGCCTGATGAGGGCAGCACAGCGTTACCACGAATGCGATCGCACGCGGGAGGTCTGTACGGTGCTTGCCAGCGGAGGCGTCACTGCCAAGGGCGATGTCGCTGAGGCCGATGTCTACGCACGCGAACTGATTGCGCTGGGCGTGCCCACCGAGAGGATTGTCCGCGAGCGTGCCAGCAGGAACACCTGGCAGAACGCCCGAAACAGCAGTGCGATCATCGGGCGCAACAGCCCGCGGGTGGTGCTGGTGACCTCGGGCCTGCATCTCACGCGGAGCCTGATCTACTTCCGACACTTCGGCGTCGTGGCCGAGGGCCTGCCCAGCGACCGCCTCCGTGCCACCCCGGGGTGGCTGCCCTCCACATTCAATCTATTGCTGGTCGAAGTGATGTTGCATGAGCGTATCGGCGTTCTGCGCTACCACCTCTACAACCGGATGGGCTGGAACGACGCCCCCATCGAGCCGGTCAGTGTCGCGCCTGCAGCAACCACCCACGCATCGCCGCACTGACCTCGTCCGGTTTCTCCATCGGTGCCAGGTGCCCGCAGTCAGGCACCACCACCAGCTGCGAGTGCGGCACCATCGCGTGCATTTCCTCGCTCACCGCCAGCGGCGTGATGCGATCGTTCGCGCCGCACACGATCAGCAGCGGATCGCGGTAACCGGCCAGCACATCATGGCCATCGCGGCGTTCCAGCGCGCTCTGGCGCAGGAACACGTCCGCGCCCAGGCGGGCGGTCATGTCGCGCACGCGCTGCACCAGCACGTAGTCATCCAGCCGCGACGCATCGATGTAGCTGCGCATCAGCACATCGCCGAAGCCGTGGAACTTCCCCGGCAGGCGCACGCTGGCGCGTTGGCTGCGGCGCTGCTCGGCACGTTCCGGTGAATCGGCGTGGATCGAGGTATCGATCAGCGCCAGCTGCAGCACGCGCTCCGGCGCAATGCGCAGGATCTGCTGGGCGACGAAGCCGCCCAATGAGAAACCGGCCAGCGCAAAGCGCTCCGGTGCCTGTGCGAGCACGTCCTCGGCCACCGCCTGCAGGGTCTCGCCACGGGTCTGGTCGCCTACTGTGCAGTCGGCGATGTCGGCCAGGTCGGCCAGCTGCGCGCGCCACAGCTCGGCATCGTTGAGCAGGCCGGGCAGCAGCAGCAGGGGAATACGGTCGGTCATGGGGGTATTGTCGCGCCAGCACGGTGACGGAACCATGCCGCAACAGGCGGTTGCGTTGTAGAGTCGCGCCATGCTCGACTACTGCACAGCCCGTCGAGCATGGCTCGACTCTACAGAAGGCGGCGATACGGACGCGACCATGGCAGACCCCTACAACAGCGGCACCCCCACCCCACCCGCGCTCCGCTTCGATGATGCGCTGGTCACCACCGCCTTCGAGCTGCCTGGGCACCGCGTCGTGCGCAACCTCGGTGTGGTGCGCGGCATCACCGTGCGCTCGCGCTCGATCGTCGGCAACTTCCTCGGCGGTATCCAGACGCTCTTCGGTGGCAACATCACCATCTATACCGAACTGTGCGAACAGGCCCGCGAGGAAACCTACCGCGACATGGTCAAGCATGCGCGGCAGCTGGGTGCCAACGCGATCATCGGCATGCGCTACGACGCCACCGATGTGATGACCGGGCTGACCGAAGTGCTGTGCTATGGCACGGCGGTGGTGGTGGAGCCGATGCGTTGAAGCTGTAGAGCCGAGCCCATGCCCGGCTCAGGCGTGCCCGTGTGATGCAAGGCAGCCGAGCGTAGGCTCGGCTCTACAGGAATCAGGCCACCGGCGGGACGTCGGGCACCTCGACCTGCTGCACCGGCAGGGTCACCATCATCACCGTCGGGTCGTCCGGGTCCAGCTTCGTCTTGAAGCCCAGGCTCTGGCACATCGCCAGCATGGTGCTGTTCTCGCGCAGCACCTGGCCTTCGACCACGTCCAGGCCCAGCCACTTGGCGTACTCGATCATGATCGCCATCAGCCGCCAGCCGATGCCGTGGCCCTTCAGGTCCGAGCGGATCAGGATGCCGTACTCGCCACGGTGGTAATCCGCATCGGCATGCAGGCGCACCGCGCCCAGCATCTCGCCGCTGCGCGGTTCGATCGCCACCAGCGCAATCGAGCGCGCGTAGTCGAGCTGGGTCAGGCGCGCGATGAACTCGTGGCTGAAGTGCTTCACCGACTGGAAGAAGCGCAGGCGCAGGTCCTCGTCGCTGACGCGGGCGAAGAACGCACGGAACAGCGCGTCGTCCTCCGGCCGCACCGGGCGCACGAAGGCGCGGCCGCCATCGGACAGTTCGATGGTGCGCTCCCACTCCTTCGGGTACGGGAACACCGAGAAACGTGGATGGCCGCGGCCCTTGTGCAGGATGCGCGACGGCGCCACCGCCACGCGGGCGTCGAGGGCGAGGATGCCCTTGCCGTCGACCAGCAACGGGTTGATGTCCAGCGTACGCACTTCGGGAATGTCGGCGGCCAGTTGTGCAAGCTTCACCAGCGCCAGCGCCAGTGCGCGCTCGTCAGCCGCCGGCACGTCACCGTAGGCCTTGAGGATGCGCGAGGCGCGGGTCTGGCCAATCAGCTCGTGGGCCAGGCGCAAGTCCAGCGGCGGCAGCGCCAGTGCCTTGTCGTTGATCACTTCGACGGCAGTGCCGCCGCGACCGACCACGATCACCGGGCCGAACGTCGCGTCATCGGCGATGCCGACAATCAACTCGCGCGCCTTCGGACGCACGATGGTCGGCTGCACCAGCAGGCCATCGACACGCGCATCCGGCCGCAGCTGGCGTGCGCGCGACAGGATCGCGTTGGCCGCGCTCTGCACCGCCGGCAGCGTGGACAGGTTCAGGCGCACACCATCCACTTCCGACTTGTGCGGAATATCCGGCGAGAGAATCTTCAGCGCGACCGTGGCACCGCGTTCCAGCAGCGGCTGCGCCAGGTCCATCGCCTCGTGCGCATCACGCGCATGCATCACCGGCGCGGAGGGAATGCCGTAGGCCTTGAGCAGTTCATGCGTAGCCAGCGGGTCCAGCCACTGCTGGCCGTTGGCCAGCGCGGCATCGACCAGTGCGCGCGCGGCGGCCGTGTCGACGCTGAAGTCCTGCGGCAGGCTGGGCGGCGTTTCCATCAACGCGTTCTGCGCTTCGCGGTAGCGCACCAGATGCTGGAAGCCACGTACGGCTTCGGCCTCGGTCGGATAGGTCGGCACCCGCGCCGCGTTGAGCGTGGCGGTGGCCTGGTCGTCGTTGCCCAGCCACACCGCGAACACCGGCTTGTCGCGGTGGTGGCGCGGGCGCAGGCCGAGCGTGCGGGTGAGTGCCTGCGCGGCGTCCGCCGATGAGGTGAACGCGGTCGGCACGTTGACCACCATCACCGCGTCATTCTCGTTGTCGGCCAGCAGCGCTTCGATGGCCGCGGCATAGCGGTCACCATCGGCGTCGACCACGATGTCGACCGGATTGCTGCGCGACCAGCCCTGTGGCAATGCCGCATCGAGCTTCTGCACCGTGCTGTCGGACAGGGTGGCCAGCGTGCCACGCAGCGCGATCAGCTGGTCCACGGCAAGGCGGCCGACGCCGCCACCATTGCTGAGAATGGCCAGGCGGCGGCCAGGGAAGGTGCCCAGGCGCCCCAGTGATTCGGCGGCGGTGAACAGCTCGTCCAGCGCACCGACGCGCAGCAGGCCGGCGCGGTTGAAGGCCGCACCGTACACATCATCGGCGCGGGCCAGGGCCTGCACATGGGTATCGCGGCTGCCCGGCTGCACGCGCTCGGCGCGGCCGGACTTCACCACCACCACCGGCTTGGCGCGGGCGGCGGCACGCGCGGCCGACATGAACTTGCGCGCGTCCTTGATCTGCTCGACGTAGAGCAGGATGGCGCGGGTACGGTAGTCGGTGGCGAAGTAGTCGAGCAGGTCGCCGAAGTCGACGTCCATCGTATCGCCCAGCGAGACCACGGCGGAGAACCCGACCGAGCGCGCCACGCCCCATTCCACCAGCGCGGCGGCAATGGCCGAGGATTCGGAGACCAGCGCGAGGTCGCCCGCCTGCGGAAAATGTGCGGCGATGCTGGCATTGAGCCGCGCGTGCGGCGCGATCACGCCCAGGCAATGCGGCCCGAGGATGCGCAGGCCATGCTTGCGCGCCACCGCCTCTACCTGTGCAGACAACGAACCGGGGCCTTCGCCCAGGTGCGCGGTGAGGATGATCGCCGCCTGCACGCCACGTTCGGCGGCAGTGCGCACCACCTGCGGCACGATCGCCGCTGGTGCGGTGATCACCACCAGGTCCGGCACCCAGTCCAGGTCCTTCAGCCGCTTGACCGTGCGGATGCCATCGATCTCGGCATGCCGCGGATTGATCCACGCCACCTTGCCGGGGAAGCCGGTGCCACGCAGGTTGCGCATCACCGCGCGCCCGGCCGAACGCTCGCGCGGGCTGCCGCCGATCACCGCGACCGACTGCGGACGGAACACGGACTGCAGGTGGTAGGTACTCATGCGCCTACGGTACCCAAATTCCGTGGCGATGGGGTCGGAGGCGGGGTCGGCCCCCTTTTCGCAGGAAAGGGCTCTGATCCCCTGCTGCGGATATCCGGGGTCAGAGCCCTTCGCTGCGCGAAGGGATCCGACCCCGGCGTGCACGTTTTGTTACAGCAGCGTGCCGTGCAGGATCATCGCGGCGATGCTGAAGTAGATCACCAGGCCGGTCACATCCACCAGGGTGGCCACGAACGGGGCCGAGGCGCTGGCCGGGTCGAAGCCGAGCCGCTTCAGGATGAAGGGCAGCATCGAGCCGGACAGCGAACCGAAGGTGACGATGCCCACCAGCGCGGCGCCGATGGTGATCGCCAGCAGGATCCAGTGCTCGCCGTAGTCGTGCAGGCCGCCCAGCTGCCAGATCACGATGCGCACGATGGCCAGGCAGCCGAGGATGGCGCCCAGCACCATGCCGGTCGGCACTTCGCGCAGGGCCACCTTCCACCAGTCGCGCAGGCGCAGTTCGCGCAGTGCCAGGCTGCGGATCAGCAGCGAGGTGGCCTGCGAGCCGGAATTGCCACCCGAACTCATGATCAATGGGATGAACAGGGTCAGCACCACTGCGCGCGCCAGTTCGTCCTCGTAGTGCTGCATCGCGCTGGCCGTCAGCATCTCGCCCAGGAACAGCACGCTCAGCCAGCCGGCGCGCTTGCGCAGCATCTCGAAGAAGCCGATCTGCATGTACGGCTTGTCCAGCGCTTCCATGCCGCCGAACTTGTGCGCGTCCTCGGTGGATTCCTCGATCAGCGCATCGAGCACGTCGTCCACGGTGACGATGCCGAGCATCTGCTGCTGCGCGTCGACCACCGGAATCGCCAGCAGGTCGTGGCGGCGGATCAGCCGTGCCACCTCTTCCTGGTCCATCAGCGCATCCACTGTTACCGGCGGATTGACCTGGGCCACGTCCAGGATCGATTCCTCGGGCAGGCCGGTGATCAGCCGGCGCATGGTCACCACCTGCTGCAGCTGCTGGCTGGCCGGCTCCAGCACGTAGATCGCGTACACCGTCTCGCGGGTGCGCTCGACCTGGCGGATGTGCTGCAGGGTCTGCGCCACGGTCCAGCTGGCGGGCACCGCCACGTACTCGGTGGTCATCAGCGCGCCGGCGGTGTTCGGCGGGTAGCTGAGCAGCTTCTGGATGACCTGGCGGGCGTCGGTGCCCAGCAGCGGGATCAACCGCGCGCGCTCTTCCTCATCCAGCTCGTGGACGATGTCGGTGGCGCGGTCGTCGGCCATCAGGCCCAGCAGCGCCGCAGCCCGCGCGGGTGGCAGTGCGGCCACCAGCTCACCGCTGCGGTGCAGCTCTGGCGCTTCGAGCATCTTCACTGCACGCGGCAACGGCAGCGCAGCCAGCGTTTCCGCGGCGCGGGTCAGGTCCAGCGTGTTGAGGAATTCCACCGCGTCGGCGGTGTTGTAGTTCGCCAGCGGTGCGGCCAGTGCGGCGGCATCGGCCACCGGGCGCAGCAATTGCTTCTGGTTCATCGGTTTTGCCTTGTGGGGATGCGACCTCGCGCAACGCCAACGCAGGCAAACCGTCCCGGTGTCAGGCGGTGGCCATCGCTGGCGTCGAACGAGGTCGACTTCTACTGTCGCTGGACATGGGTTGGGGACTCCGGGATGCGTATGCCAACGGACGCGCCGCCAGCGGCGGGCAGTCTGGACCCGTGGGCCATGCAGGTCAACCTGGGCGCCCCGCGCTGGGTGGCCGCCCGGCCGGTTGTTCTCGTGCATACACAGGCCGGCGCGCATAATGTCGTGGTGGCGCTCGCCACGCCCTCCCCCATCCGAACGGACGCACAGCGGGCTCCCCCGATGACCAGGTATTCCCATGCATAGCGGTGGTCTGGAACTGGCCCTGGTACTGCTGCTGGCGGCGGTCATCGCCGTGCCGGTGTTCAAGAAGTTCGGCTTCGGCGCGGTACTGGGCTACCTGGCGGCCGGCGTGGTGCTGGGCCCGGACGGGCTGGGCTTCGTGCAGGACGCCGACCGCATCCTCGGTGCCGCCGAGATCGGTGTGGTGATGCTGCTGTTCGTGATCGGCCTGGAGCTGTCACCGGCACGCCTGAAGGTGATGCGGCGCTCGGTGTTCGGCGCCGGCGCGGCGCAGGTGGCGTTGTCCGGGCTGGTGCTGGGCGGCCTGCTGCTGCTCGATCACTTCCAGTGGAAGAGCGCGCTGGTGGTCGGCGTGGCGCTGGCGCTGTCATCCACCGCGGTCGGCCTGCAGCTGCTGTCCGAGCACAAGGCGATCAACAGCGACCATGGCCGGCTCGGGTTCGCCATCCTGCTGTTCCAGGACCTGATCGCGATCCCGCTGCTGGCGGCCATCCCCCTGCTGGGCGGAGTGAAGAACGAGACCCTGCGCTGGGAAGATGCGGCCGTGGCGCTGGGTGCGCTGGCGGTGGTGATCCTGTGCGGACGACCGGTGCTGCGCAAGGTGTTCAGCATCATTGCGCGCACCCGCAGCCCGGAAGTATTCACTGCCACCGCCCTGCTGGTGGTGCTGGGCACCGCCTGGTTCATGCAGGAAGCCGGCCTCAGCCCCAGCCTCGGCGCGTTCCTGGCCGGCGTGCTGCTGTCCGATTCGGAGTTCCGGCATGAGCTGGAAGCGCAGATCGAACCGTTCAAGGGGCTGCTGCTGGGCCTGTTCTTCATCGCAGTGGGCATGGGCATCGACCTGGACCGCATCGCCGCCGAGCCGTGGCTGATCGCCGCGGGTGTCGGCATCCTGCTGGTGGTCAAGTTCAGCCTGCTCTACGCGGTTGGACGTGTCGCCCGGCTCAGCTCGCGGCAATCGCTGCTGCTGGGCAGCGTGCTGTGGCTGGGCGGCGAGTTTGCCTTCGTGGTATTCAACGAGGCACAGCGCGCGCACCTGCTGGGCAACGCCAACCACGACCGGCTGGTGGCGATCGTCGGCCTGTCGATGGCGATCACGCCGCTGCTGATGATCGCGCTGCTCAAGCTGCTCGGCCAGGAAAAAGCCGCACCACGCGCGGCGGCCGAGGCCGACAAGGTGGCGCCGGACAACCGGCCCAAGGTGCTGATCGCCGGCATGGGGCGCTTCGGCCAGGTGATCGCGCGCCTGCTGACCGCGCAGAAGGTGCCGTTCGTGGCGCTGGAGGCGAACCCGGACACCGTTGCCGACCTGCGCCGCTTCGGCAACCAGCTGTACTACGGCGATCCGACCCGGCCGGAGATGCTGCGTGCGGCGGGGGGCGAGCACATCGATGTGTTCGTGATCACCGTGGATGACCCGGAGACCAACCTGCGCGCGGTACGCATGGTGCGCCGGCTGTACCCGGACGCGACGGTGCTGGCGCGTGCACGCAACCGCCAGCATGCGTGGCGCCTGATGGACATGTCGGCCGAGCCGTTCCGCGAAGTGTTCGGCACCAGCCTTGAGATGAGCGGGCGCGTGCTGACCGCGCTGGGCGTGACACCGGACGTGGCCGAACGCCATGTGCAGCGCTTCCGCGAGCACGATGAGCAGCTGCTGCGCGACCAGTATCTGGTGTACGACGACGAGGCAGCGGTGATCCAGACCTCGCGCGACGCACGCAACGACCTGATGCATCTGTTCGAGGCCGACGCGGAAAGCGACGGCAAGTAGGCGTGCCGACCAACGGTCGGCACCCACCGGGGGCAGGATCGGCATCCACCGGGGGGCAGGGTTGGCACCGACCCGATCGATGGCGGACCCGGTAGTGCCGGCCGCTGGCCGGCAGCCTCGGTATCCCGGAGGTCTCAGCAGGTTGCCGGCCAGCGGCCGGCACTACCCACTGCAGATTCCGGCAGCGCGGTGTTGGGGTCAGAGCCCTTTCCGTTGGAAAGGGATCCGACCCCGGCCTGTCAGCCGTTGTCGCGCAGGAACCGCGCCATCGACGAAACGCCCGGCACGCGCGGTTCGAACTCTCCAGCGACGTCGATGAAGCCGCGCATCACCGCGATCTCGCGCGGGCTGCGGTTGAGGCTGTCGCGCACTTCCGGATCGGCACCGGCGCGCAACAGGCGCTGCACCAGCAGCGGCAGTCCATGCAGGGCGGCCAGATGCAGCGGGCCGAAGCCGCGCGGATCGCGCACGTCCAGGCTGACGTCCTCATCCAGCAGGCGCTCCACCGCCGCCATCACCACCTGCTCGTCGCAGGCGGTTCCCGGCTCGGCGCGTGCGCCCAGCAGCAGCAGCAGCGGCGTGACCGAACCGGCGGCGGCCTGGTCCGGCTCGGCGCCCGCCAACAGCAGGGTGTCGAGCAGGGCCAGCAGGCGCGAGCGGTCGCGGGCACTGAAACCGTACAGCGCGGCACAGTGCAGCGGGCCCAGCTGCTGCGCGTCACCGGCATGCACGTCGGCACCGGCAGTGAGCAGGCGCGCGACGATGTCCGGCAGGCCCAGCGCCGAGGCCAGCATCAGCACGGTCACCCCGCCCGGCAGGCGATGTTCCAGCTTGGCGCCGGCATCGAGCAGGGCCGAAACGATGTCGACCTGGCGCATGCTGACCGCCGCCGACAGCGGCGTCGCACCGCTTGCAGCGGCGTGCTGCGGATCGGCACCGCGCGCCAGCAGCAGGTCGGTCACGGCCAGGTGGCCACCACCGGCCGCACGCAGCAGCGCGGTGCAGCCCTGTGCGTCGACCGCGTCGACGGCAAATCCCAGATCGATCAGGCGGCGCACGGCGTCCACATCACCGGCCATCGCAGCGGCCGGCAGATCGGCCTCGCGCAGGGTACGGCGTGGCAGCGGCCACACCCGCCAGTCCAGCCAGTCGGCCAGGTCACGGCGACCGATCGACAGCGCCACGCCCAGTGGCGTCTGACCGTCGGCGGCACGTGCTTCCGGCGAGGCACCGTGCTGCACCAGCAGCTTCAGCGCGCCTTCGCGGGCCAGTGCGGTGGCCAGGTGCAGTGCGGTCATGCCATGGCTGTCGCGCGCTTCGCGATCGACACCGGCCTTGAGCAGGGCCTGCTGCAGGCGCAGCCAGCCCAGGCGTACCGCCAGCGACAGCGGTGGGTCACCGGCCGGCGAAGCGGCGAACGGATCGGCGCCACGCTCCAGCAGTTCCAGCGCCAGTTGTTCCAGGCCGCGGGCGGCCTGGTCGTGCTGTGCGCAGGCGGCCAGGAAGCGTGCCAGCCCACCGCGCCCAGCCGGCGACAGGCCGCGCTGCAGCATGACCTGCAGCGCCGGCACCGCGTCGATGCCGCGCGACAGCAGCGCGAACATCGGCGTATCGGCGCAGGCGTCGCGCACATAGGGATCGGCACCGTGGGCCAGCAGCCAATCGACCGCGCGCGGCTCCAGGGCCAGCTCCGGATCGAGCAGCAGGCCGCCCAGTTCTTCCGGCTGGCACAGCCTGGCCAGCGCGGCCATGCCATCGGTGTTGCCGAAGCCCAGCGCTTCGCGCAGCAGGGTCAGCGGCGGACGGTCCGGCAACAGGCCGCTGGCGCTGGCCGCTTCACCGCGCTCGGCCAGGCCATCACTGACGGCTGCCGGCAGCGGATAGGACGGGTCCAGCAGGGCCACGATCGCCCAGCGGCCCGCTTCGGCCGCATAGTCCACCGCGCGGCGGCCAACCGGGTCGGTGGCGTCGGCGGCGATGCCCAGTTCCACCAGGCGCTTGATCAGCAGCGGCGAGACATCCTCGGCCATCACTGCCAGCTGCACCGCATTGCGGCCTTCGCCGTCCACCGCGACCAGGTCCGGCTTGTGCGGCAGCAGGTGCTCGACCACGGCGGCACGGCCGGCACGGGCGGCTTCCAGCCACGGCGTGCGGCCCAGTGCATCGCGCGCTTCCAGGTTGGCGCCGGCGCCCAGCAGCACGCCGATGATCTCCACGTGGCCGGCCAGCGCTGCCTCGTGCAGCGCGCTGCGGCGCTGGCGATCACGCGCGTCGGCGCGTGCCTTGTGCTTGAGCAGCAGCTGCACGCCGGCCGGATCGTCGTCCTCGGTGGCGGCGGCGGCCAGCAGTACCGGGGTGCCGTCGGCCGGTTCGCTGCGTGCACCGCGCTCGAGCAGGAAGCGGGCCAGGCGCCAGTTGCCGACCTGGCAGGCCACCGCCAGCGGCGACCAGCCCTCGCGGTTCAGCGCATCGACTTCGGCAGCGGCATCGCGCAGCAGCGCGGCAACGCCCGGGTCGGAACTGCGTGCGGCATGGTGCAGCGGGGTGTTGCCATCGCTGTCGGTGGCACGTGAATCGGCGCCGTTGGCGAGCAGGGTCATCACCGCTTCGGGGCGGCCATGCCAGCTGTCGCGGGTGGCGGCCAGCAGCGGGGTCATGCCCCGGTGCGGCGCGTTCACATCTACGCCGCGGGCAATCAGCTCGCGCAGCAGGCGCAGGTCCGGCAGCACCGCCGCCAGCACCGCCAGGCTGCGCTGGTCACGCCAGTTCGGGTCCGGCAGCGCATACGGATCAGCACCGGCCTGCAGCAGCTGCAGGCCGCGGTCGACGCGGCCCTGGCGCGCGGCCTCATACAGGGCCGGTGTCAGTTCCTGCGGCGCCATCGCCTCCAGCGGCGCGGTTTCGGCCGCAGCAGGGAACATCGGTTCCTGTTCGCTGCTGGCAGCGGCGAACGGGCTGGGGCGCAGCGACACCAGCGGCGCGGGCGCGACCCGCTGCAGCAGCAGGTGCAGCGCCGGCGACAGCAGCACGACCGCCAGTGCGGCGGGCCAGCGTGCGCCGTCCGGCAACAGGCCCGGCCAGGCCGGCAGCACCACCAGTGCGGCCAAGGCGATCACCAGCGCGGCCACGCCAAGACCACGCCAGGCGGTCAGGTCGCGGCCGGCCAGCGCCTGCCAGTGCTGGGCCAGGCTGCCATCCAGGCGTTCGACATCGTTCCACAGCGGCCAGGTGCGCCAAGCCGCCAGCAGGCCGGCACTGACCAGCACGCTCAGGCCCAGCACCGCCGCCAGGCTGCCGCTGTCACGCAGGGCCGCCAGCGGCCAGGCCAGCAGCAGCGCCAGCAGCAATGGCGCGGCAGCCCACAGCGCCAGCAGTGCGGGCAGGTCCTGGCGTGCGACCACCTTCAGCGGCAGCAGCGCACGGCTGCGACGCCACCACGACACGCCCAGCGCGAACGCCGGCTGCGCCAGTGCGGCAAGGATGGCACCCGGCACACCGCCCACCGCAGCGCCCAACGCCAGCATGGCACCCACGGCGAAGGCGATCGACAGGGCACGCGGACGGGAGGTGTCAGTCATAGTGTCGCGGCATCAGGCTGGCCACCGACGGCGGTACCTGCAGGTAGAACCCGCGTTCGCTCATTTCGCTGCGGACCTTTTCAGGATCGGCCTGGGCCAGGCGGCGCTGGACATCCAGGGCCACCTCCAGGACGAAGGTGAGCGTCCCCAGCGAGGTGAGCAGCGGCGCGGGCAGCGCGCTGAAATCATCGCGTCGGGGAACGTAGACGTAGGTGTCCGGCTTGAGTTGGCTTTTATAGACGTAGGCGTGCATGTCCGCGGGACGATAACCCGGGAAGAGCCATGATTGTGTCGGAAAGCCGACACCGGGGAAAGCCGTCAGCCGACGATGGCGGCGCGATCGGCGGCGTTTCCCTTGCGAGGTTCAGCAATGTGGCGGCGACGTTCAGCCAACGCCGCCGCCACACGGGCACTTACTTGACCTTGGCGTAGGTGCCCTTCAGCGCGACACCGGCGAGGATGGTGCCGGCATAGCACTCGTAATTGGTGCTGCTCTTGAACTCGTTCTTCTTGTAGTAGCTGACGATGTCGACCACGGCGTTGGCGCCG
Organism: Stenotrophomonas sp. YJH_SMC_135; assembly: GCF_059372355.1. Taxonomy (NCBI): domain Bacteria; kingdom Pseudomonadati; phylum Pseudomonadota; class Gammaproteobacteria; order Lysobacterales; family Lysobacteraceae; genus Stenotrophomonas; species Stenotrophomonas sp. YJH_SMC_135. The sequence continues at coordinate 101,842 of NZ_JCAFVN010000007.1, read as the reverse complement.
CGCGACCTGGCGCCGTCCTGCAGCGCGCGCAGCGCCGACAGCGCGACCCAGCGGCAGGCCTCGGCATCGCTCTTGTTGGCGGCGTTGGTCTTCTTGTTGGTCACGTCTTCACCCAGGCGCTGCTGCACGCTGACCGGCTGGCCGGCCAGGTAGAAGCGCACGCTGCCGTCGATGCCGGCGTCCTTGGCAGCCTGCGAGCTGACCAGCTCCTGCAGGGACTGCTCGACGCGGGTATCGCGGGCAGAGGCGGTGGAGGTCAGGGCCAGCAGCGCGGTGGCAGTGGCGATCATGAGAGTGCGGCGCATCGAAACTTCTCCTTGTCAGGGGTGCGGGTGGATGGCGGAAACAGTGCGGTGGGGCGGTGGATCACTCGCTCCAGCGGCGGAACACCAGTGAGGTGTTGATGCCGCCGAAGGCGAAGTTGTTGCTCATCACGTACTCGGCCTGCAGTTCGCGGCCCTGCCCGGTGATGAAGTCGAGCTGGCCACAGCGCGGGTCGACCTCGGCCAGGTTCAGGGTCGGCGCGAACCAGCCGGCGCGCATCATCTGGATGCTCAGCCAGGCCTCGAACGCGCCACAGGCACCCAGCATGTGGCCGACATAGCTCTTCAGCGAGCTGATCGGCACGCGGTTGCCGAACACCTGCGCGGTCGCCTGGGTTTCGGCGATGTCACCGTGGTCGGTGGCGGTGCCGTGGGCGTTGACGTAGTCGATCTGCGCCGCGTCCAGGCCGGCATCCTCCAGCGCCAGGCGCATGGCCTGGGCCATGGTGTCGGCGCTGGGCTGGGTGACGTGCTGGCCATCGCTGTTGGTGCCGTAGCCGACCACCTCGGCAAGGATGGTGGCGCCGCGCGCCTGCGCGTGCTCCAGGTCTTCCAGGATCAGCGTGCAGGCGCCCTCGCCCAGCACCAGGCCATCACGGCCGGCATCGAACGGGCGCGGGGTGGTCTGCGGCGCATCGTTGCGAACGCTGGTGGCGAACAGGGTGTCGAACACCGCCGCTGCGGTGGCATCGAGCTGCTCGGCACCGCCGGCCACCATCACCGTCTGCTTGCCACTGCGGATCGCTTCATAGGCCGCACCCACGCCCTGGCTGCCGGAGGTGCAGGCACTGGACGTGGTGTACACGCGCCCGGACAGGCCGAAGAACACGCCGATGTTGACCGGCGCGGTGTGGCTCATCATCTTCAGGTAGGTGGTGGCACTGATGCCATCGGTGGTGAACTCGTTGAGCATGCGCCCGAATTCACCGGTGGCCTCGTGGCTGCCCGAGGACGAGCCGTAGGCCACGCCGGTACGGCCGCTGCGCAGCACCGGATGCTCGTGCAGGCCGGCTTCACGCAGTGCCACCTCAGTGGCGCGCACCGACATGATCGCGACCTTGCCCATCGAGCGGGTGGTCTTGCGGTTGTAGTTCGGCGGCAGCTCGAAATCCTGCGCCGGCGCGGCCAGCTTGGTGTTCAGCCCGGCATAGACATCCCACTCGGGCATCGCACGCACCGCATTGCGGCAGCTGCGCAGGTGTGCCTCGATGGTCGGCCAGTCGTGGCCGAGCGGACTGATGGCGGCGGCACCGGTGACCACCACGCGACGATCGGCGGCCATCAGATCATGCCTCCGTTCACCGAGATCACCTGGCGGGTGATGTAGCCGGCCGGCTCGGACAGCAGGAACGCCACCGTGGCCGCCACTTCGTCGGGACGACCGACGCGGCCGGCGGGAATCAGCTTGAGCGCGTGTTCAACCACTTCATCGTTGAGCATTTCGGTCTCGATCAGGCCCGGGGCCACGCAGTTGACGGTGATCTGGCGGCTGGCCAGTTCCAGCGCCAGGGCCTTGGTGGCACCGATGATGCCGGCCTTGGCGGCACTGTAATTGACCTGCCCGCGGTTGCCGGCCAGTCCGGACACCGACGACAGGGTGATGATGCGGCCAGGCTTGCGCCGGCGCACCATCGGCATGATCAGCGGATGCAGTACGTTGTAGAAACCGTCCAGGTTGGTGTGGATGACCTGGTCCCAATCCTCCGCTGACAGTGCCGGGAAGGCACCGTCACGGGCGATGCCGGCGTTGCAGACCACGCCGTAGTACGCGCCGTGCGCTTCGACATCGGCCTCCAGCACAGCGCGTGCGGCCTCGCGATCAGCCACGTCGAACATCAGTACGCGGGCCTGCCGGCCCAACGCGTGGATCTCGGCCATCACGGCCTGTGCCTCATCCAGGCGGCTGCGGCAATGCACCACCACGTCGAAGCCGTCACGCGCGATGCGCAGCGCGATGGCCCGGCCGATGCCCCGGCTGGCGCCGGTCACCAGCACGCTTCGATTCCCTGTCATGCCTGTCCACTCTCCAGATAGGCCATCGCATCGGCCGGTTCGAACACCGACACGTTGGCTGTCGCCCATTCGTCCTCGCCTGCCAGGATGCGGCAGGCGAACATCCCCAATCCATTGTCACCCAACAGCTCGCAGCGCGCCTGTACGCGCAGCCGCGATCCGCTGGGAAAGCTGCTGCGCGGGCTGCTGTAGCGGCGGCTGCCAAGCAGGAAGCCCAACTGCGGCGGCTTGCCCGCCGCACGCGCACGGCAACCGGCCCAGGCCGCGATGGCCTGCGCCATGTATTCGATGCCGACCCACGCCGGCACCTGGCCCTCCTCGACGAACAGGCCCGCGTCGGGCACCACCAGTTCGGCCTCGATGGTGTCCTGGTCCCAGTGCGTGATGCGCTCCAGCAGGCACATGTCCTGGCGGTGCGGCACCACCTCTTCGATCGCGTACAGCGTGTTCATCGACGCTCCAGCGCCAGCACGGCATTGCTGCCGCCGAAGGCGAACGAATTGCTCAGCACCCGCCGCGGTGCCTGTGCCAGGCGGGTGACCGGTGCGACCAGCGGCAGTGCCGGCAGCGCGGGGTCTGCCACGCCGTCCCACCAGTGCGGTGGCAGCTGCTGCTGCGGGTTCCCGGCCAGCACGATCCAGCACAGTGCAGCTTCGATCGCGCCTGAAGCACCCAGCGTATGGCCGGTCAGCGGCTTGGTCGAACTGGCCGGCACCTGGTTGCCCAGCACCTGCGACACCGCCAGGCTTTCCATCGCATCGTTGTGGCCGGTGGCGGTGCCATGCAGGTTCACGTAGTCCACTTCATCGGCCGCCCAGCCGGCGCGCTGCAGCGCCTGCTGCAGGGCATCGATGGCACCCAGGCCCTGCGGATCGGGGGCGGACATATGGTGCGCGTCGGCCGATTCGCCCCAGCCGGCCAGGCATACCGGGCCGGGTTCGCGGGTGAGCAGGAACAGCGCGGCACCCTCGCCGATGTTGATGCCGGCACGGTGCTGCGAGAATGGATTGCAGCGCAGGGCCGACACCGATTCCAGCGCGCTGAAGCCGGCCACGGTGAAGCGGCACAGCGAGTCCGCGCCACCTGCGATCACGGCGTCGACGATACCGGCCCGCAGCATGCGTGCAGCCGACATCAGGGCCTTGGCACTGGACGAGCAGGCGGTGGACAGGGTCCACGCCGGCCCCTGAGCGCCGCTGCGCTGGCGCACGAACTGCGCGGCAGTACCCATTTCCTGCTGGGCGTAATCGAACCCGGGCGGCCATTGGCCCTGTTCGGCATGGGTGCGCAGGGCCTGCTCGGATTCACCGATGCCCGAGGTACTGGTGCCCAGCACGACCGCCACGCGTTCGGCGCCGTGGCGGGCGATCGCGGCGGCCACCGCCGGTGCGATCTGCGCCAGTGCCACGTCCAGCAGGGCGTTGTTGCGCCCGCGCAGGGCGGCCGGCAGTTCTTCCAGCGTCGGCAGCGGTGTACGCACCTGCCCCAGCGCCAGGGTGTGCCCCGGCAGCAGGGTATCGTTGTCGCTGAGCCCGCCCGGCACGCCGGCGAACATCGCCGAAGCCACCGCGTCGCGGCCATCGCCGAGCGCGCAGACCACGCCCAGATCGTTCAGGTAGATCGGTGCACTCATCGATCCGGCCCGGCCATGTCGATCGATTCGATGCGCAGCGCATAGCCTTCGGCGCGGTTGTCCAGCTGCACGCTGCCATCGTCCAGGCGCTGCAGCTGCAGCCACACCGTGCCGTCGCGCGACAGGCTGCGCTGATGGCCATCGTCACGGACCTGCCAGCCGGCTGGCAACGCGGCCGCGATGGCTGCGGTCGGCCACAGCGCGAACTGCAGGTCATCCAGCACGCGCTCGGCGCGCACCTGCTGCGGCAGCCACGGCGCGCGCTGCTGGGTCAGCTGCCGGCCGTCCCACTGCAGGCGCACGCCGGTCTGGCCCATCGCCTGCACCGCCAGCTGCACCTGCTGCGCATCGGCTTCCAGCAGTGCATCCAGGTCGCGCTCATGCGTGCCGAACCGGAAATGCAACTGCTGCTGCAACGCCAGCGGCGCCGGCAGGCTGGCCGGCGACAGGCGCAGCGGCGGCAGTTCCACCAACGGCTTCGGCATGCGGCCGGCGCAGGCCACCAGCAGCAGGCTCAGCAGCAGTGCTGTCGCAGGGGCGATCAGGCGCCGCACAGCTGCTCCAGCACGCGCATGCGGCGGCCACTGTCATCGGCCACGTACGGGTTGTTGGTGTCCCAGGCGTAACCGGCCAGGATGGAGCTGATCATGTCGCGCACTTCGGGCTGCTGCTGCGGGTGGTAGATGATCTTCTGGAAACCGCCTTCGTACCAGCTTTCGACAAAGCGGCGGAAGGTCTTCACGCCCGCCCGCAGCGGGACCGAGAACTCCGCTTCCCAGTCCACGGCTTCGCCGGCATAGCGGCGCGCCAGGCATGCACTGGCCAGCTGCGCGGACTTGAAGGCGATGGTCACGCCGGACGAGAACACCGGGTCGAGGAACTCGCCGGCATTGCCCAGCAGGGCATAGCCCGGCCCCCACAACGAACTGACATTGGCCGAGTAGCCGGTGATGCGGCGCACCGGCAGCACCGCCCATTCGGCATTGGCCAGCAGCCGGGTCAGGTTCGGGTCCTCGCCGACGATGGCCTGCAGCTTCTGCAGGTCGTCGCCCTCGTAGCGCTCGAAGAACGACGGTTCGGCGACCACGCCCAGCGAGCAGCAGCCGTTGGAGAACGGGATTGTCCAGTACCAGACGTCGACGTGCTCGGGATGGGTGGTGATCAGGATCTTGTTGCGGTCGAAGTCCGCTTCGGCCGGAATGTTGTCGCGCACGTGGCAGAAGATCGCCCCGCGCACCGGGAAGTTGGACGGGGATTCCAGCTGCAGCAGGCGCGGCAGCAGGCGTGCGAAGCCCGAGGCGTCGAGGATGAAATCGGCCTCGATGCGGTACTCGCTGCCGTCCGGGCGGCGCACCGTCACCGCCGGCTGCTCGCCGGCTTCGACCGACAGCACTTCATCACCGAAGCGCAGCGTGGCCCCCATGCGCTCGGCACCGCGCGCCAGCACGTTGTCGAAGTCGGCGCGCTGCACCTGGTAGGTGGTGCCCCAGCCCGGCGAGAACTTCTTCCTGAAGTCGAATGCGGTACGCGCTTCGCCGTGCACGAAGGCCGCGCCGTTCTTGTGCTGGAAGCCGGCTTCGACCACGTCCTGCAGCAGGCCGGCGGCCTCGATGTACTCCATGCTCTGCGGCAGCAGGCTTTCGCCGATGGAGAAGCGCGGGAACTGCTGGCGCTCCAGCATCAGCACCTGGCGGCCCTGCTGGCGCAGCATCGCCGCAGCCACGGAGCCGGCCGGGCCGGCACCGATGATCAGGATTTCAGTACGTTCGACAGCATCCACAGCAGTATTCATCGGTGCGTCCTTGTTGCTCGATCAAGTGGAAAGAAGGAAGTCGGAAGCAGGCTCAGGCCCGCGGCAGATCATGCGGCGGCGGCCGGAACAGCGGCGAGATCAGCCAGACCAGGCCGATGCCGAACAGCAGGGTCAGGCCGAACGCGCGCAGCGCCGGGGTCTGCGACAGTCCCAGCAGGCCGAACGACAGCCAGGTGCTGGCCGCGCCCACGCACACCGCCAGCCAGGCACTGGCATCGCCGCGGTGCTCGATCAGGAAGATGCCGTAGTCGATGCCCATGCCCAGCAGCAGCATCAGTGCCAGCACGTTGAACAGCTGCAGTGGCTGGCCGAACAGGCCCAGCAGGCCCAGGGTCAACGCACCGGCAATCAGGGTCGGCGCGAACACGCGCCAGGCCTGGCGGCGGTAGCGCAGCCACAGCGCACCGAACACCAGCACGATGCCGACCAGCAGCAGCCCCCCCATCAGCTTGCGGTAGTGGCCCAGCAGCTGCGAGAAGTCGGCGGTGCGGTCCACCCAGCGCACGCCGGGCAGGCCTTCGGCCGCCCCGCGCAGGGTCGCCAGCGCATCGGCGCGCGACAGGTCATCGACCATCACCACGCTGATCATCTGCCCACCGACCTCACCCACCCACAGGTGGCGGAACGGCTGCGAGGCCGGCGAGGCCAGGAACGCCTCCGCGGTCAGCGGCGTGGTGGCGAAGTCGGGGCGCGGCAAGGGTTCTCCGACCGCATCGGACACGGCCTGCAGCACGCCCGGTTCCACCTTGGCGGTCAGCGCCGCATCGGCCTGCTGGCGTGCCGGCGACGGCAGCCAGTCACTGATCGCGCGGTAACCGCCGATGCGCTTGTCGTTGGCCAGTACACGCAGGCGTTCGGTCAGTGCTTCTTCGCGCTGCAGCAGCTGTGCAGCGTCACTGCCCTGCACCAGATAGAACTGCGCCGGGCTGGGCATGCCCAGCAGCTGGCTCAGGCGGATCTGCTGGGCCATCAGTGCCGGCGGTGAGGACTGCAGGCTGCGCAGGTCGTCATTGCTGTGCAGGCGGGCGATGCCGATGGCAGACAGCGCCAGCGTGATCACCACGAACACCGTCACCGGCCGGCGGCCATGCAACCGCGGGAAGCGCTCCAGCGTGTTGCCCAGCCACTGCGAGAAACGGGTCTGGCGGATCTCGCCGCCATCCAGCCACGGGAACCAGAAGATCACCGTGAGGAAGGCGGCGGCCAGACCGACCACCGAGAACAGCGCCATCTGGCGCAGGCCCGGGAACGGGGCCAGGCCCAGGGCCAGGTAGGCCAGCGCGCTGGTCAGCAAGGCCAGCCACAGGCCCGGCAACAGGTGCCGCAGCAGCTTCCAGCGGCGATCGGCCGGCTCGGCCTGGCGCGAGGCAAACCAGTGGATGCCGTAATCCTCGGCCACGCCCACCAGCGACGCACCGAACACCAGGGTGAGCACGTGCACCTTGCCGAACACCAGCACGGTCACCGCCAGCGCCACGCCACAACCGATCAGCAACGACGCGGCGACCAGCAGGATCGGCCGCAGCGAACGGAACGCCAGCCACACCAGCAGCAGCACCGCGGCCAGCGAGCCCCAGCCGATCGTGTTGATCTCCTGGTTGGCCTGCACCGCGGCCGCCTCGGCGTGCAGCGGCACGCCGGCATGCAGGATTTCCAGCTCCGGCGCTGCCGCCCTGGCAGCCCGCCCGGCACGTTCCAGCAGGCCGTCGAGATGACGCTCACCGTCGAGCTGGAACGCCGAACCCGGTGTATCGAACTGCAGCACGGCCCAGTGCCTGCCCTCGGCTTCGAGCAGGCCGTCATCGCCCAGCCGCAACCCCGAACCCTGCGCCTGCTGCTGCCACCATTGCGGCCACAACGACAACGGGTCTTGCCGCCAGTCGGTCAGGCGCGGAGCGCCCATCGGGCCGTACAGCGCGGCCAACGCCTGCTCGGCCAACGCGCCCGGTTCGCTGCCCTGCAGCTGCTCGCGCTGGGCCGGCGTCAGCAGGCGGTCGCGGTACGGCGCGTAGAACGCGCGCGCCTCATCGAACCAGCCTTCGATCGAACCACTGGGCACCAGCAGGGCTCGGTCAGTGTCCTTGGCCATGGCCGCGGCAAAGGCCGCCTGCGCACGCTTGGCGGCAGCGCCGTCCCTGCTGCCCAGCAGCACCACCACCTGCCGCGAGCTGCCGTCGGCGATGCGCCGGGTGACGTCGCTCAACAGGCGGTCATGCGCATCCTGCGGCAGCAGCGCGAGGATGTCGGTGTCGATCCGCGATTGCTGGCTCCACAGGTGCCACTGCTGCGCGCCCAGTACCAGCAGCAGCAACAGCCAGGCGATGCCCAGCCAGTGCCACCAGCGCCGCAGCCGCTCCGGTGCGTTCGATGCGACGGCCTCACTCAAAGCGGCGTGCCTCGTCGGCGGTGAGCGTGGCTGGCGCCTCGCTCAATGCACTGAACTGGATCTGCGTGCGGTCCTTGTTGGCCTCGACGATCTCGACCTGGCGCACGTAGCGGTCACCCTGCAGGGTCAGCGACTGGAACGCCTTGGCCAGCATCGCCGACTTCGGCGTCAGCCGCAGCCGCCAGCCCTGCCCTTCACGGCTGGCCGCCACGTTGAACTGGCTGGACAGCGCCTGCACGTCGCCACTCATCAGCGCGAACATGATCGCGTTCACCGAACGCATCGCCGGCTGCTGCCGTGCATCGAGCTCGACACGGGTGCTGCCATCGCGCTGGCGGCTCAGGATGCGGTCGGCGGTGACCACCACTTCGGAAGGGAACGGCTTGAGCGTGGTCCAGATCACGCCGTGCTGGCGCGCGACCACGAACTGGCCCTGCGAGCGCAGCGGGTTCCTGAAGCCGCTGACCTGCTTTTCCTGGCTGAACTGGCCACGCAGCACGTCCGGCCGCGCCACCGCCTGGGTGATCGCATCGATGGCGGGGTCGGCCGCCTGCACCTGCGGTGCGGCAACGAAGATCAGCGCGCACAGCAGCACGCTCGAAAGACGGACAAGGGGGTTCACGGCGCAGGCACTCCCAGGCGCTCCCACAGTACCGGCGGGCACTGGTACAGCATTTCCTTGCTGGCCGCGTCCACCGCGACCTGGATGGTCATCGCGCGGGTCAGCACCTGGCCGCTCTGCGCATCGAGGATTTCATACTCGATCTTCAGCCGGTTCTCCCATTCCACGATGCGCGCGACCACGCGCAGCGCCTGGTTGAACAGCAGCGGCCGCACGTACTTCACCCGCGCATCGACCACCGGCCACAGGTAGCCCGATTCGAGCATCTGCGGGTAGTCGTAGTCGTAGCGCCCGAGCAGCGCGCAGCGCGCGATCTCGAAGTACTTGAAATAGTTGCCATGCCAGACCACGTTCATCGGATCGCAGTCATGGAAGGCAGGGGTCAACGCAATTTCGCCAACCCGTTCGATGGCCTCATTCACCGGCATACAGCTCCCAACGTTGCGCGCGGATCTCCACCAGCAGTTCCCGCAGTTCGCGATCCAGCGCGCGGTCTTCTTCAACCAGGGCGATGCGCTGCCCCAGGTCGGCGTACATGTCGGCCAGACTGCCATGCAGCTGCGCGTTCAGGCCAACCCGTTCGCGCAGCGCCAGGCCCTGGCGGGCGGCGATCAGCATCGCGGCCACCACCTGTTCAGTCAGCTCGATCACGCGCAGGCAGTCGCGCGCGGCGATGGTGCCCATGCTGACCTTGTCCTGGTTGTGGCACTCGGTGGAACGCGAGAACACGCTGGCCGGCATGGTCTGCTTCAGCGCTTCGGCAGTCCAGGCCGACACGCTGATCTGCAGCGCCTTCAGGCCATGGTTGATGGCCGCGCGCGCGCCGGTGGCCGCCGACAGGTTGGCCGGCAGGCCGTGGTTGTAGCGGGTATCCACCACCAGCGCCAGCTGCCGGTCGAGCAGGTCGGCAACGTTGGCCACGGTGTTCTTCAGGGTGTCCATCGCCAGTGCGATGTGGCCGCCGTAGAAGTGGCCGCCATGCAGGATGCGCTCGCCGTTGGCGTCGATCAGCGGGTTGTCGTTGGCACTGTTCAGTTCGGTTTCGATCAGCTGGCGCAGGAACGGCAGGCTGTCTTCCAGCACGCCGATGACGTGCGGCGCGCAGCGCAATGAGTAGCGGTCCTGCAGGCGCTGTTCGTTGCGCGGCGGGCGTTCGCTATGCAGGTCGCTGCGCAGGCGCGCAGCGATGCGGCCCTGGCCCGGGTGCGGCTTGGCGGCAAACAGGGTTTCGTCGAAGTGGTGCGCGTTGCCGTCGCTGGCCAGCACGTTGAACGCGGTCAACCGCGTGGCCATGCGCGCTAGGTAATCGGCGCGCTGCCAGGCCAGGCAGGCCAGGCCGGTCATCACCGCGGTGCCGTTCATGATCGCCAGGCCTTCCTTCGGCCGCAGCTTCAGCGGGGTCATGCCGATCTTCGCCAGCACTTCGGCCGCCGGCTGCACGCGGCCGTCATGCAGCACCTCGCGCTCGCCGCACAGCACCGCCGCCACGTACGACAGCGGAGTCAGGTCGCCGCTGGCACCGACCGAGCCTTCGGCCGGGATCATCGGCAGCACGTCGTGCTGCAGCAGCGTGGCCAGGCCTTCCAGCAGCGGCACGCTGACGCCGGACATGCCGCGCACCAGCGACGCCAGGCGCGCGGCCAGCACCGCGCGGGTCTCGACCGGGTCCAGGTAACGGCCCAGGCCGCAGCCGTGGTAGGTGTACAGGTGGTGCGGCAGTTCCGCCACCAGCGCCGGCGGGATGTTCACCGTGCACGAGTCGCCGTAGCCGGTGGTCACGCCGTAGATCACGCCGTCCTCGCGCAGCAGGCGGTCGAGGAAGTCGGCACCGCGCTGGATGTGCGCGCGGAACGCCGGCGCGTCGCTCAGTGCGGCCTCGCACTGGCGCTGGGCCAGGGCAACCACGTCTTCAATGGTCAACGGTGCGTCGCCAAAGCGGCACACGGGTACGGCGTCAGTCGTCATGCGGAGCCTGATCCCAGAAGGGGAAGAAATTGAACCAGTCCAACGGGGACTGGATGACCTGGAGTTCCAGCCAGCGCGCGAAGCGCTGTGCCTGTTCGGCCAGCGCGGCGTCGCGCGAGCCACGCGGCAGCACGATGCGTTCGGCGAACTGTTCGAATGCCACCCGATAGCCGTCGCCCTCGTGCAGGCAGGCCATGGTGTAGACCGGGCAGCCCAGCGCCGCGGCGAGCACATAGGCGCCGATCGGGAACGGCGCGCGGTGGCCCAGGAAATCGGCAGTGACGCTGCGGCCACCCTGTACCGGCGTGCGGTCGCCGACGATGGCAACGAAGCCCCCCGCCGCCACGCGCTCGGCTAGCATCACCGCGGTGGCCGGCCCCATTTCGGTCACCTGCACCAGTTCCACCGCCGCCAGCGGGTCCAGCCGCTGCAGCAGGCGGTTGAAGCGCTGCGCATGCGCGGTGTGCACCAGCACGGTGATGCGGAACCCCGGCACCTGTTCGGCCAGCACCTGGCACAGCTCCAGGCAGCCGATGTGCGCGGTGAGGATCAGCCCGCCCTCGCGGCGCGCGATCTTCTGCAGCACCAGGTCACGATGCAGGTGGATGCGCTCGGCCGGGTAGCGCCCGCCCAGGCCGAGGATCTTGTCCAGCATCGTATCGGCGAAGGCGAAGAAGTGGCGCAGGCTGTCACGCCGTGTCGGCGCGCGGCCGAGCACGCCGCTGTGCGCCTGCAGCCGCTGCAGGTACTGCATCGAAGCCTGGCGCCCTATACGGTTGCCCAGCCAATGGCAGGCCACCACCGGCCACACGCACAGGCGGAACGGCCAGCGCCCGAACCAGCGGTGCACCCAGCACAGGAACAGCACGCCGGCCACCGACGTCGATTCGCCGATGTCGGCCCAGTGCGGGGCACCCTGCGCGGCCGCCATCTCAGCGCTGCCCCCGCAGGCGGCGCCACAGCAGCCGCGGCGCACGCCAGAGCATGCCGAAGAACAGGCGGGTATGCATGCGGCTGATGCGCACGTTGTCGCGCCACACATCGAAGTGCGACACGCCATCGGACGGATAGGTCACACGCGTGGCCAGGTGCTCGACCGGCAGTTGCCGCCAGTACAGCCGCACCATCACTTCGGTATCGAAATCCATGCGCCGGCCGATGGTCTCTTCACCGATCAGGCGCAGTACCGGCGGCAGTGGATACACGCGGAAGCCGCACATGGTGTCGCGCAGGTGCAGCGACAGCGTGTTGATCCAGACCCAGATGTGGGTGGCGTAGCGGCCATACAGGCGCGCCTTGGGAACACTGGCGTCGTAAGCCGGAATGCCGCAGATCACCGCCTCGGGATGGGCGCGCGCGGCTTCGATGAAGCGTGGCAGGTCAGCGGTATCGTGCTGGCCGTCGGCATCGATCTGCAGCACGTGGCTGTAGCCACGCGCGCCGGCCTCGGCAAAGCCGGCCAGCATCGCCCCGCCCTTGCCCTGGTTGACGTCCAGGCGCAGCAGGTCGATGCCCTGGCGCTGTGCCAGCGCGCGCAGCACCGCCGCGCACCCATCGTGCGAACCATCGTCGACCAGCAGGCAGGGCAGTCCCGCAGCCTGCACGCCATCGACCACCGCCGCGATGGAGTGCTCGTGGTCGTAGACAGGGATCACCACCAGTGGCGCGAATGCGGCACCGGCAACGGCCGGATCAGTCCGCATCAGCGAAAACCACCCTGCCGCTGGCATGCACACCGTGGCTGGAGGTGTAGCGGAAGGCCAGCACGTTGCGTGCGGCATCCCAGTCCAGCTGCAGGGTCAACTCGTCACCGGGGCGGGCCACGTGCTGGAATTTCACCGCATCCATGCGCACGAACGCGCCCCGCATCACAAACGCCTGGCGGGCGAAGCGCACCGCCCAGTCCAGCTGCGCCACGCCGGGCAGGATTGCCGCCTGCGGGAAGTGGCCCTGGAACGGCCGCAGCGCCGGGTCCAGGGTCATGCGCAGGGTGGCGCTGGCGGCATCGCGGTGATCCCACGCCGGCACCGGCATCAACGGCTGGAACAGCGCCGCCAGCGCGGCCTGGGTCACCTTGCCCTGCGCGTTGATCGGCAGCGCCTGCACCAGGCGCCAGCGACGCGGCCGGGTCACTGCGTCATGCGCATGCGCCAGGCGGGCGCCAAGGCGCTGGCCCAGCGCCCGCCGCGCGGCGTCGCCGCCCTCCAGCAGCGCCGGATCGGCCGGCACCACCACGGCGGCCAGCTGTTCGCGCTGCCCGGGCAGCACCAGCACGCGCGCGTCATCCACCTCGGCGTCTTCGCGCAGCGCGCGTTCCAGCGCATCCAGCGACACCCGGCGTTCCTCGATCTTGACGATGCGGTCGGCCCGGCCCAGCAGGCGGAAGCGGCCGTCGGCCAGGGCTTCGACACGGTCCTGGTTGCGCCACCAACCGGGGGTGTCCAGGTGCGCCGAGGCCACCGCCAGGCAGCCATCGTCGATGCGCCACTGCACGCCCGGCAGCGGCTGCCACGGCGGCAGGTCGATGTCCCAGCGGCGCCAGGCGATGCCGCCGGTCTCGCTGCTGCCATAGACCTCGGTCGGGGCCACGCCCAGCCACTGCCGCACCTGCCGCGCTGCGTCTTCCGGCAGCGGACCACCGGAGGAGAACACCGCGCGCAGGCGGCCATGCAGGCTGGCCCAGTCGAGCTGCCCGGGCAGGCGCTTGAGGTGGGCCGGCGTCGCCACCAGCACCGTATCGGTACCGGCCAGCGCACCCACCAGGTCTTCGTGGAAGAACCGGCGCGGATGAATCAGGCGGCCGGCGGCCAGCGGCCACAGCACGCGGAACAGCAGCCCGTAGATGTGCTGGTGGGACACCGTGCCATGGACCTGCACACCCTCCATCTGCGCACCGAACGCGGCCTGCAGCGCCTCCACCTCGCGCGCCAGCTGGTCCAGGCGCTTGCCGATCGCACTGGGCTGGCCGGTGCTGCCGGAGGTGAACACGCACAGCTCGCAGGCGCGCTCGTCCAGCGCCTGCAGCTCATCGTCCAGCGCGGCGTCCAGCGCCACCAGCGGGCGGTAGTCGGCGGACACGTCGCCTGCGAAGCCGCTCACCTGCGGCTGCAGCGCCTGCAGCGTGGCTGGCAGGTTGTCGGCGGCCAGGAACACCCGCTTGCCGGCATGCCAGGCACCGAACAGCGCGGCGGCAAAGGCCACGGCATCATCGAAGTACAGGGCCCAGTCGCGGCCTTCGGCGGCCGCAAAGGCGGCGCGCCAGGCCAGTACGCGCTGGCGGAAGCCGGCATGGTCGATCACCTCGCCGTCGCACAGGCCGACGCTGCGCTGCGGCCGTGCCTCCAGCAGCAGCCGGTCCAGGGCAATCCACTCAGCCATGCGCGTGCGCCGCCTTCACCTGCCGCCGCACCAGCCACTCCCCTGCGAACAACACGCCCATCATCACGTACGCCAACAATCCGTTGTAGAGCATCCAGACCCGGTCCGACGCGTACAGCGCGGTCAGCAGGGCCAGGCTGCCGTTGAGAACGAAGAAGCCGCACCACACCTGGGTGACGCGGCGGGTATAGGCCACCGCGAACGGCGGCAGGTCCGGCTCCTGCAGCCGCGCCAGGCGCTCCACCAGCGGTGGCCCGAAGCGCAGGCTGGTGCCGAACACCGCCAGCATCACCACGTTGACCAGCGCCGGGTACAGCTTCAGCGGCAGGGCCTGGTTGAGCACGGTGGCCAGCACCGCCAGCAGGCCGGTGCCAGCGGCGGCGGCCCACCACAGCGGCTGTCGCGTGCTCAGCGCACGCAGCAGGGCCAGGGTGAACAGCAGCAGCGACAGCCAGCGCGGCTCGAAACGGCCCATCGCCAGGTACACCAGCAGCGGGTAGGCAAGCGAAATCGCTGCCACCACGACGGTACGTGCGCGAGCCATGGCGAAGCCGCCGGCGCTGCGGTCAGGCGGCTGCCTGGTCCGGCAGCAGTCCATGCACGACATCGACGATGTCCTGCACGGTGCGCACGGCCTTGAACGCTTCCGGCTGCAGATTGCGGCCGAGCAGCGGCTTGAGCTGCACGATCAGGTCGACCGCATCGATGCTGTCGATGTCCAGGTCGTCGTACAGGCGGGCCTCGGGGGTGATCCGGGCGGTTTCGATCTCGAAGCTGTCGGTCAGGATGCTGACGATGCGTTCGAACAGTTCATTCTTGGTCATGGCAATTCCTGGCGCCGTTACGACTGGCGGGCGGCGACGAACTCGCCGAGCGCGCGCACGCTGGAGAAATGGCGACGGGTTTCTTCTGAATCGGCCGAGAGGCTGACACCGTACTTCTTCTGCAGCGCCAAGCCCAGTTCCAGCGCGTCGATCGAATCCAGGCCGAGGCCCTCGACGAACAGCGGCGCGGTCGGATCGATGTCCTCCGGCGTGATGTCCTCCAGCGAAAGGGAGGAAATGATCAATTCCTTGATCTCGTGCTCAAGTGCTTGCACGGGGCGGATCTCCAGACAGGTCGAAATAACGAGAAAGGTGCTCGGTGACGCGGCGTGCTGCCAAGGCATCCCCCCTTGGCGAGTCGTCATCGGCCAGGAAGGGCGCGATCGGGATATCTTCGCCGATCTGCAGCCGAACGTGAAAGCGACGTGAGGGGACACGATACCACTTCTGTCCCTTGGTCAACGTGGGCGGGGTGCAGGTGATCCGTACCGGGGTGATGTCCAGCCGGCCGCGGACGGCGATGTTGGCGGCCCCGCGCTGCAGCCGCGGCGGTTGGCCCGGCACGCTGCGGGTGCCCTCGGGGAAGATCACCAGGGTACCGCCGGCATGCACCGCCGCTACGCAGTCGTCGACCAGGCCGGCCCCGTCATCGTTGGCGATGTAGCCGGCCGCCCGCACCGGGCCGCGCATGAACGGGTTGCAGGCCACGGCCCGCTTCACCACGCAATCGGCGTTGGGCAGCAGCGAAATCAGGCAGACCACGTCGATCAGGGTCGGGTGATTGGCCAGAACCAGCAAACCGTCGCGCTGCAGGCGTTCCCCGCCCTCGATCTGGTAGGTCATCACCCCCAGCGCACGCATCAGGCGCAGGTGGCTGGCAAAGGCGACCTGGACCACGCGGCGGGCCCGGCGGCGGCGGACCACCGGGTCGCGCATCAGCAGCAGCACCGGCATCACCAGCACGCCCAGCAGCAGGCCGCCCACGCCAAATGCGGCGAAGCTCAGGCCGGTGCCGAACACCCGCCAGGCATGATCGAGGCGGCGCAGCGCCTCAGCCACGGCGTCCCCAGCGCCAGCGCTGGCCCTGGGCCACGTGCTCCAGCGCCGGCGCGCCAGACAGCAGGAAGCGGTGCAGGTCCAGCGCGTGCGGCAGCGTGCCCGGGGCGGTGGCGGTGGCCTCCGGCGCCGCCTCCCATTGCAGCGAGAGCGTCGGCTGGCCCGCTGTCGGCGCGGTCAAACGCCAGCACCAGGCAAAGAACGGGTCGGGTTCGTCGGCAAACGTCGCGTAAATTTCAGGAAGCGGCGACTCATAGACCACCACCCGCACTTCGCGGGCACCATCGGCCAGCAGCCCGGCGGCCTCCAGGCAGGCGGTCTCGACCGTGGCCTGGCCGGCGGCCAGCGCCAGGTAGTTGCCGCGGTGGCCGCGGGCGATCGAGTACAGCGCCGCGATCGCGTTGTGCACCGACAGGCCGAACCCGGTGGGGGACAGAGGCTGATCGCTGGCCAGCGCCCCCAGCAGGTCCATCGAACGGGCCACGTCGCCGTGGCGGCTGGCGAACACCAGCGGCACCTGGCTGTCAGCGCCCTGCCCGTCCTCGCACCAGCAGGCAGCCTGGATCGCCATCCGGCCCAGCCGCTCGATGCGGCGGCGCTGCATCGCCGGGATCTCGGCCAACGCCGGCGTGTCTTCGCCCTGCGGCGGATACGGCGCATCGGCCCAGCCCAGCCACTGGCTACGCTCGCTCAGGCCGGGCGCCCAGGCGGCCCAGTCGACGATGGAGAATTCGATCATTTAGCGATGGTGCTTCAACGGGAGAACGATAGGCACGAGCCATTACGGCGACGCGCGGCGGCCCCCCATTCCTGCAGCCGTGCGTCCGTCCAGGACGTCGCCGGCTGCCCCCCTGGCCGCCGGAAAGGAGCGCACGCTAGCACGTCCTGCGCGGGGTGTGCAGGTTTCACATTCCCCAACGCGGGGGCCGGCACCGGCCGGCCCCGCATTCAAACGATCAGTGGTAACCGGTGTCGGCGTGCACCTTGCCGCGGAACACCCGGTACGACCACGCCGTGTAGCCGAGGATGACCGGCAGCAGAATGACCAGCCCGACCAGGGTGAAGCCCAGCGAGGAGGCCGGCGCGGCGGCCTGCCACAGGGTCATCGACGGCGGCAGCAGGTAGGGCCACATGCCCAGCACCAGGCCAAGGAAGCCGAGCACGAACAGGGCCAGGCTGAGCAGGAACGGCGGCAGGTCGCGGCGCGGATGGGTCGCGCTGCGCCACAGCGCGGCCGCCACCGCCAGGGTCAGCAGCGGGACCGGCGACAGCCACCAGAAGTTGCCGTCGCTGAACCAGCGGTCCATCAACCGCGAATCGAGGAACGGCAGCCAGCTGCTCACCAGGCCCATCGCCGCGATCACCGCCACCACCAGCGGGCGGGTCATCTGCCGCGCCAGCGCCTGCACGCGCCCTTCCGTCTTCAGGATCAGCCAGGTGCTGCCCAGCAGCGCATAGCCGGCCACCAGCGCGGCACCGGTCAGCATCGCAAACGGGCTGAACCAGGCGAACGCGCCGCCCTGGTAGGCACCGTGCACCAGCGGGATGCCCTGCACCAGCGTGCCCAGGATCACGCCCTGGGCAAAGGTGGCCAGCAGCGAGCCCAGGCCGAACCCCACGCTCCACAGCCGGCGCGAACGATGTGCCTTGAAGCGGAACTCGAACGCCACGCCGCGGAACACCAGCGCCACCACCAGCAGCAGCACCGGCAGGTACAGCGCCGACAACAGCACCGCATAGGCTTTCGGGAACGCCGCCAGCAGCCCGGCGCCGCCCAGTACCAGCCAGGTCTCGTTGCCGTCCCAGATCGGCGCGGCGGTGTTCATCATCAGGTCCAGCTGCTCCTCGTCCTCGGCGAACGGGGCCAGGATGCCGATACCGAGCACGAAGCCGTCCAGCACCACGTACATCAGCACGCCGAAGCCGATCACCGCGAACCACGCCACCGGCAGCCAGGTCATCAGGTCCATGTCAGCGCTCCTCCAGCGGTTCGTCGGCCGCCGACAGCGGGCGTGCCGGGGTGTGGCTGCCGTGGTCCAGCGACGGCCCATCATCGTGCGGACGCGGTCCGTGGCGCAGGATCTTCACCAGGTACCAGATGCCCCAGCCGAACACGAAGGCGTAGCCAACCACGTACACGCCCAGCGACAACGCCGTCATCCACGCGCTCTGCGGGCCAACCGCATCAGCGGTGCGCAGCACGCCGTACACCACCCACGGCTGGCGCCCCATCTCGGTGACGAACCAACCGGACAGCAGCGCGATGAAGCCACTCGGCAGCATCCAGTTCCATCCGCGCAGCAGCCACGGTGAATCCAGCAGCTTCCTGCGCCACAGCTGGAACGCTGACACCCAGGCCAACAGCAGCATCAGCGTGCCCAGCCCGACCATGATGCGGAAGGCGAAGAACACCGGCGTCACCGGCGGCCGCTCGCTGGCCGGTACCGAGGTCAGCGGGTCGAAGGTGCCGTCCAGGCTGTGGGTGAGGATCACGCTGCCCAGCTTCGGGATGGCCACTTCGAAATCGTTGCGCTCTTCCTTTTCATTGGGCAGCGCGAACACCACCAGCGGCACGCCCTCGCCTTCCTCGGTTTCATGCCAGTGCGCTTCCATCGCCGCGATCTTCATCGGCTGGTGCTTGAGCGTGTTCAGGCCATGCATGTCGCCGACGAAGATCTGCACCGGCACGGTCAGTGCGGCGAACGCCACCGCCGCGATCAGCATTCGCCGCCCCGCTTCCACGTGCGTGCCCCTGCGCAGGTACCACGCACCGACGCCACCAATCACGAAACAGGTGGTGATGAACGAGCCCAGCGCCATGTGCGCCAGGCGGTACGGGAACGAGGGGTTGAACACCACCTGCCACCAGTCCACCGGATGCACGATGCCGTTGACCATCTCGTAGCCGGCAGGCGTATGCAGCCAGCTGTTGGACGACAGGATCCAGAACGTGGAGAACAACGTGCCCAGCGCCACCATGCAGGTGGACAGGAAATGCAGGCGCGGCGAGACCCGGCCCCAGCCGAACATCATCACGCCGAGGAAGCTGGCTTCCAGGAAGAACGCGGTCAGCACCTCGTAGGTCAGCAGCGGGCCGATGACCGTACCGGCCACCTCGCTCAGCCGCGGCCAGTTGGTGCCGAACTGGAAGGCCATGACGATGCCGCTGACCACGCCCATGCCGAACGACACCGCGAAGATCTTCTGCCAGAAGAAATACAGCTCGCGCCACACGGGCAACTTCGTGCGCAGCCAGCGCCATTCGATGAAGGCCAGCCAGCTGGCCGTGCCGATGGTGAAGGCCGGGAACAGCACGTGGAAACTGATGACGAATCCGAACTGGATCCGGGACAACAACAACGCGTCCAAGGGACGCCTCCTGCCTGCGACCGGTGGGATACCGGACCACTTTAGGAGGATTTCGTTAAGGTGGGATGCGACCGGGTGACGCGCTGCTTCACTTTGTCGCAGGGGTCAACCGTTCTGGTAGCTGCCAGCCTTGGTTGGCACACACGCCCAAACGCCGACCCAGGTCGGCATCTGCCAACGGCGACTGGAACGGCCCACCGCCCGGAGGGCGCCTCAGAGCCAGAAATACCAGGCCGCTGCAGCCAGCAGCGCGCCAAACAACAGCACCTGCACCACCACATAGCCCACGCCACCGTCGCGCGACTCAGCGGCAATGCGCTTCTGCAGCGCCTCGCTCACATCCGGCGTTGCTTCCTGCTGCGCCTGCTCGCGCAACGCCTGTGCCAGCACGCGCGCTTCCGCATCGCGAGGATCGGTGGGTGGGTTCACAGCAGCTCTCCGACAGTGGCATGCCGCGTCAGTTCCTGCTTCAGGACCTGGCGCGCGCGGTGCAGGTGGCTCTTGATGGTACCGCGTGCCAGTCCGGTCACCTGCTCGATCTCGGCCAGATCGAAATCCTCCAGGTAATGCAGGCCGACGATCAGGCGCTGCGGCGCGCTCAGCCGTTCCAGTGCCGCGCCGAGCTGGCGCCCGGCCTGCAGCGCCTCGCTCAACTCGGCGGGCCCGGGGCCTTCATCGCCGATCCCCAGTTGCTCCGGCACCTCCACCGCCACCATCCATTGCGCCTCCAGCCGCCGCCGGCGCAGGTGCTGTAGTGCAGTGGTGTAGGCCACCCGCGAAACCCAGGTACGCAACGAAGATTCAAAGCGGAACCGGTGCAGCTGGCGGAACACGGCCAGGAAGGTTTCCTGCAGCAGGTCAGCCACCTGGTCGCGGTCGCCCACCATGCGTCCGATCACATGCGCGCAGGTGCGCTGGTGGGCTTCAACCAGTTGCGCGAAGGCCGACTGCGAGCCATCGATGATGGCCCGCACCAGGGCCTGGTCCGCGTCCAGCGGCTCGGCGGGCGGTGCCGCCGATACTGCATCGTGGCGGCGACGGCCCCGCAGTGCCGACAGTGCTTCGCCGAGCAGGCTCATCTACGGGGCGCCCCCTGTGCCCGTGGCATGCGCCGGCTCAGCCCTTGCGTGCGGCCGGACGGGTGAAGTGCCAGGCCAGCAGCTGGCCCAGGCCAGCACTGCCGACCAGCGCGGCAGCGGCACCGAAGGTCAGGTCACGCGCACCGATGGCCTCCAGCAGGGCCATGGCCAGGGCCAGGCAGACCAGGCTGATGCCCCAGCGCAACGCCCCCTGGCGGCGCCGCTCTTCTTCCAGCACGGCCAGCGAGCGGATCACTTCCTCCGGCACGTGCGGGGCCACCAGCTTGCTGCGCGCGCGCGCATCGGCAATGGCATGGATCGCGTAGGCGATGCAGATGAAGAGGGTGATCGGGATCAGTTCCTGCATGGTCGGGCTCCTGTTCGGTGGATGATGCGGGTTCAGGAGAATGGATGCGCGACCACGGCAACCGGTTGCACTAGCTGCCTGCCACCTCGTCGCTGGCGCCGGGCGTGTCCGCCGGGTCCGGGAAATAGGTCTCCACCTGGAAACCCAGCTGCAGGTCCGCCAACAGTCGCAGCAACTGCTGATCCAGCACAAAACCCGCCCATGCGGTCTTTCCAAAGATGCCGACACGCACGCCGATCGAAGCCCCCTCCTGCAGCAGTTCCCCGATCACATCGGCGCGTGCCCGCAGGAGATCGACCAACGCCGGCCAGGCATCCATCAGCCAGCCGTCCTTGCCCCTCTCCAGTACGAACACCACGCGGGTCTCCGCATGCCCGCTGATCAGGCTGCCGTCGCGATCCCGGTATCCGGTTCCGACGTCTCGGGAAAACGCCGGTTCCAGATCCAGCCGGGCGGCAATCCCGGCGCCGGCCTCTGTTGGGTGCTGCACGCGCAGCGAAATCCTGTAGTCGTAGCAGTACATATCGGTTCCATCCGAACGGAATGGCCATCATGCCGCACACGCCGTCGCAGCGACCTGGAGGGGGCCATTTTGCCGATTCCGCTGCCATGACCTGTGGCCCCTGCCCCGGGCCGGGGCGGCTGGTACCCTTGGCCGGTTTCCTCTTCTGGTGCCGTCCGCCCATGTCCCGAGTGCTGCCCCTGTCCCTCCTGCTGTCGGCCGTGCTGGCCGCACCGGCTGCGCATGCCGCGCCGACGCCGATCACCATCGAACAGGCCATGGCCGACCCGGACTGGATCGGTCCGCCGGTCGAAAAGGCCTGGTGGTCGTGGAACAGCCAGCAGGTGGAGTACCAGCTCAAGCGCAACGGCAGCCCGGTACGCGATACCTTCCGCCAGCCGGTGGCCGGTGGCGTGGCCGCGCAGGTGGCCGATGACCAGCGCGGCACCCTGGACGTGGCCGAGCCGGTCTATGACCGCAGCCGCAGCCGCAGCGCCTTCGTCCGCAATGGCGATGTGTTCGTGCGCGACCTGCGCAGCGGCGCACTGACCCAGCTGACCCGCAGCAACGAGCGCGCGGGCAACGTGAACTTCGCTGCCGACAACGGCGTGATCTGGCGCGTCGGCCAGAACTGGTTCCACTGGACCGCCGCCAGCGGCGTGCAGCAGGTGGCCAGCCTGAAGGCCGAGAAGGACCCGCGTACGCCGCCCAAGGCCGACGTGCTGCGCGACCAGCAGCTGCGCACGCTGGAAACCCTGCGCCGCGACCGCGACCAGCGCGAAGCATTGAAGGACCAGGACCAGCGCTGGCGCCAGGCCGATCCGACCCGCGCACCGGGCCCGGTCTACCTGGGCGCCGACGTCGAGATCGGTGACAGCGTGCTGTCGCCGGACCTGACCCACCTGATCGTGGTGACCAAGCCGAAGGACTTCGACGACGGCCGCACCAGCAAGATGCCGCTGTACGTGACCGAATCGGGCTACGAGGAAACCGAGGACACCCGCACCCGCGTCGGCCGCAACGGCTTCGAGCCACACACCCTGTGGTACGTGGACGTGCGCACCGGCAAGGCCGAGAAAGTCTCGCTGTCCAACCTGCCGGGCATCAGCACCGACCCGCTGGCCGAGCTGCGCCGCAAGGCCGGCAAGGATGCGCTGAAGGGCGAGCGCAGCGTGCAGGTGATGAGCGACTTCATGGGCGGCGGCATCCGCTGGAGCGCCGACGGCCAGCAGGCCGCGGTGATGCTGCGTGCCAACGACAACAAGGACCGCTGGATCATCAGCGTCAATGCCGCCGACGGCCGCGTGCAGAACCGCCACCGCCTGACCGACAACGCCTGGATCAACTGGGGCTTCAACGATTTCGGCTGGATGGCCGATGGCCGCACGCTGTGGCTGTTGTCCGAGGAATCGGGCTTCTCGCACCTGTACACCCAGGCCGGCACCGCCAAGCCGCAGGCGCTGACCAGCGGCAAGTGGGAAACCTCGGCACCGGTGCCGTCGGCCGATGGCAAGGGCTTCTACTTCCTGTGCAACCAGCAGGCGCCGCATGACTACGAAGTCTGCGCGGTCGACACCGGCAACCGCCAGGTACGCGAGCTGACCAGCCTCAATGGCGTGGAGGATTTCTCGCTGTCGCCGGACGGCCAGCAGCTGCTGGTGCGTTACTCCGGTGCCTACCTGCCGCCGCAGCTGGCGGTGCTGCCCAGCACCGGCGGCCAGGCACGCGTGCTGACCGACACCCGCACCGCCGACTACAAGGCACGCCAGTGGATCCAGCCGAAGCTGGTGGCAGTGCCGTCCAGGCACGGTGCCGGCGTGGTCTGGGCCAAGTACTACGAGCCGGAAAACAAGGAACCGGGGAAGAAGTACCCGATCGTGATGTTCGTGCACGGCGCCGGCTACCTGCAGAACGTGCACCAGCGCTACCCGGCCTACTTCCGCGAGCAGATGTTCCACAACCTGCTGGTGCAGAAGGGCTACATCGTGCTGGACATGGATTACCGCGGCAGCGAGGGCTACGGCCGCGACTGGCGCACGGCCATCTACCGCAACATGGGCCACCCGGAACTGGAAGACTACAAGGATGGCCTGGACTGGCTGGTCGACACCCAGCAGGGCGACCGTGACCACGCCGGCATCTACGGCGGCTCCTACGGCGGCTTCATGACCTTCATGGCGCTGTTCCGTTCGCCGGGCACGTTCAAGGCCGGCGCCGCGCTGCGCCCGGTGGTCGACTGGCACAACTACAACCACGGCTACACCAGCAACATCCTCAACACCCCGGACATCGATCCGGAGGCGTACCGCGTGTCCTCGCCGATCGAGTACGCGCAGAACCTGCAGGACAACCTGCTGATCGCCCACGGCATGATGGATGACAACGTGTTCTTCCAGGACTCGGTGAACCTGACCCAGCGCCTGATCGAACTGCACAAGGACAACTGGTCGATCGCACCGTACCCGCTGGAACGCCACGGCTACGTGCGTGCCGATTCCTGGCTGGACCAGTACAAGCGCATCCTCAAGCTGTTCGAGCAGAACCTGAAGTGAGCAACGCCGCGGCCACGATCCGGATCGTGGCCGCGGTCATCCTGGATGACCGCGGCCGGGCACTGCTGGTGCGCAAGCACGGTGCCCGCCGCTTCATCCAGCCCGGTGGCAAGCCCGAACCCGGCGAAGCACCGTTGCAGGCGCTGGCCCGCGAGCTGGACGAAGAGCTCGGTGTGCAGCTGCGCGCCGAGACCGCCATCGCGCTGGGCACCTTCGAGGACTGGGC
Source organism: Stenotrophomonas sp. YJH_SMC_135 (assembly GCF_059372355.1). Taxonomy (NCBI): domain Bacteria; kingdom Pseudomonadati; phylum Pseudomonadota; class Gammaproteobacteria; order Lysobacterales; family Lysobacteraceae; genus Stenotrophomonas; species Stenotrophomonas sp. YJH_SMC_135. The sequence continues at coordinate 77,734 of NZ_JCAFVN010000007.1, read as the reverse complement.
GGTGAACGAGCCCGGCCACCGCGTGCAGGCCCAGGCGTGGTGGGTGCAGGTGGACGGCACGCCGCAGGCGCGCGCCGAAATTGCCGAACTGGCCTGGGTGCCGCTGCAACCACCGTATGGCCTGCCCTTGGCACCCTTGAGCGAACACCATATCCTGCCGGCGGTCGCCACCCGGGTGACGGCCCGCTGAGCAGGCGGGCGCCGACTGCAAGGACATCGGATGTCAGTGCCGCTCCCGCCGCTTCCCACCCGCACCACGCCACCCGCTCACGCCTGGGTGCGCCCGATGGCGCAGGCGTCGTTCTGGCTGTGCCTGCTGCTGACGCTCTACTTCGTGCTGCAGGCGCTGCTGTTGTGGCCACTGCACGGCACCCCGCTGTGGCAGTCGCTCGCCGGAATGGCGCAGGCGCACCGGGTGCACAGCGTCACTTGGCTGCTGGCCCACCCGGTGGGCGCCTCGATGATCATCGCGCTGGCCTGCCTGGTCTCGACCGCAGCCAGCTGGGGCCTGCTGCGCGAACGCCGCTGGGGCCTGTGGGGCTTCGTGGCGCTGTTGCTGCTGAGCGCACTGGCCAACTTCGCGATCGCCTGGTGGCTGGACGCGTGCATGCGCGATCTCATCGCACTGCTGGCCGATGACCCGGCCCTGCAGCAGGAGCTGCAGCCGCGGCGCTGGATGGTCACCTTCATCGTGGTCGGTACCTCGATCCTGTTCCTCGGCCTGCAGGGCTGGCTGGCCTGGCGCCTGTTGAGGCCGGACATCCGCTCGCGCTTCCGCTGAGCCCCATCCGATTCCCGCTGGACAAGGACCGTCGCATGCGCGTGCTGCCCCTGCTCCCCGCACTGCTGCTGTTCGCCGCGCAACCTGCGTCCGCCGACGCGTTGCGATGTGGCGAGTACCGCAGCACCGAGGGCGCCATGGCGCTGGTGTTCGAATCATCCACTGCCGGTTATCGCGCTCTGGAAGGCCAGGAACACGCGCCTGTGCGCATCGACCGCAGCGGCGGCGATCTGCGCCTGGTATTTCTCGACGAGGGTGTATCCACCGCCATCAGCGTGGCTGCCGACGGGGCGCATATCAACGACGGCATGACCGACTTCGAGTTGCATCGACCCCAGGCCTGCCAGCGCGCCCCTGCGCCCGTCACCGACGGCTGCCTGGGCCAACCTGCGCTGTGCATTGCGCGGCTCGCGGATGCGCCGCCGGAACAGGCGCGACGCGCGTGCGAGGAAAGCGTCGGCGCCGGGTGCTCGGCGCTGCTACGCCACTTTCTCGCTGCACCCGCCGCCGCAGCCGGGCAGCAGGACGCGCCATTGCCTGCCGCGCAGCGCACCACGCTGCAGCGGCTCTGCCTGCACCAGCGCGGTGGTCGCTTCTGCACCGAGGTGGCCGAACAGCAGTTGATCGCGCTGGAACCCGCGTTGGCCGTGCAGGCGCTGCAGGTGGTCTGCGATGCTGGGCGCGCCAGTGCCTGCGAACGTGTTGCGCCATTGCGTGAACTCGGCACCGATCTACGCCTCGTGCCTCTCCAGCAAGTGCCCTGTGGCCGCTATCAGGCCGATGGCGGCGCGATCGACAGGCTCGACTTCGGCGATGGCACGCGCGGCCGACTGGAAGACGGCGCCATCCACCTTCAGCAGGACGGCGAAACCCTTGTCCTGCGCCAGCTGGGCAACGGCGATCTGCTTGGCATGGATACGCAGACCGGTTACCAGCGCTACCAGCCGGTGCCCGGCACGGCACAATGCACGCCCCCGCGCGAGGGCCGTGGTTCGCCGTAGCGCCTGGAGTTTCCCGTTCGATCGTCAAGGAGACGACATGCATTCACCCGCACCGCGCCGCCGCTGGCTGGTCTGGGCGCTGCTGCTGGCCGCGCCGATGGCCGCCGCACAGTCACCGCAATGCGGCCTGTTCAAGGCCGACGAAGGCAGCGGCACGCTGCGCATCAGCTCACCGAACCGCGGCGAGCAGAAGCACTTCGGCAGTGCGCCGTCTCCGGTCGCGTTCCAGCAGATCGACGGAAAGCTGCAACTGGTGAACCTGGAGTACGGCCTGCCCAGCGCGTTGCAGGTGCGCGATCGTGGCCGCACGGTCGAGGTGGATGGCACGGTCTACATCCTGCAGGCCCCCGCACAGTGCGCCGCCGCAGCCAGGCCGGCTGAAGGCAGCTGCCTGGCCGATGCGGCGGCGTGCCTGGACAACCGCCGTGAAGCGCCCCCGGCCGCGCTGGAAGCAGGGTGCCGGGAAGGCGTGCCCGGCATGTGCCTGCAGCTGGCCGATCGCTGGCATGACGAGGCCAGGGCGCCGGCCACGCCGGATGAGGCGCAGCAACAGGCCATCCTCGATACCGCACTGGCCGGCATCGAACTGCCTGTGCCGTGCCGGAATGGCGGCTTCAGCAACGAGACACCGGCCTGTGCAGCGGCGCTGGAAGCGGATCCGGCGCTGCAGGATCAGATCGTCAAGGCCGCGATGGGTGCGGCGATGGTCGAAGCCGTGAGCTCCGTGCTGTCACCCTCCACGCCGGTGGTGGTGCCGGCCGCGCAGCGCCAGCAGCTGTTGCAGTTGTGCCAGCAGGTCGGCCATGGCGGCTTCTGCAGCCGCGTGGCCGAGCTCTCGTGGGAATCCGGCGACCCCTTGCAGGCGGTGCAGGCACTGACCACAGCGTGCGCGCCCGGTAAGGAAAGCGCCGCCTGCGAGCGCCTGCCTGCATTGCAGGCGCTGGGCGCCTCGTTGCGGCCGCAGCCGGCTACGGCGCTGCCCTGCGGCACCTTCCGCGCCGCAGGTGGCCTGATGGATACGCTGGACTTCGGCGATGCAGGACGGGTCGGCATCGGCTGGGACAGCCAACTGCGTGCTCGTGTCGAAGACGGCGACATCCGCATCCGCCACGACAAGGGCGGCGACTTCGTGCTGCGGCCGTTGCCCGGGGGCCAGCTGCTGGGCCTGGACACGTGGACACGCTTCCAGGTGTTCGTGCCGACCGGCGAGGGCGCGAGCACCTGCAGCCCGCCGAAACACTACACGGTGCTGCCGCTGCCTCAGGACTGCCCGCAGGCGCTGGCCAGCGGCGGTGCCGAAGCCTGCTGCGCGCAGGGTAAGCTGCAGGGCTGCAACATTCTTGGCAACCGTCTTGCGCTGTCCGGCCAGTGGCGGCAGGCGGCAGAGCACTACACCACCGTGTGCCGTGCCGGCGTGCGCGAGGGCTGCGAAAACCTGGTCGCAGCGCAGGGCCGCAGCAGCGACATCGACGCCCATGCGACGCTGGAGCGGCTGTGTGCCGCCGACCGCAGCGGGCGCCACGTCGCCTGCGACGTGCTGGACACCGGAAACTGGAGCGCCCTGGAGCTGGGCCGTGTCCTGCAGGAGGCGGTGGACGAAGCGACGGCCGAGGACACTCCGGCGCCGCGCGCTTCCAACCGCAAGCGATGAGCCGGCCAAGGCCTGCCCGCAGCTTCGGGCGGGCCCTGCGGTAAAGTAGCGCCATGAACGAATTCGAGCGCGTGCGCACCTACCTCACCGACCTGCAGGACCGCATCTGTGCGGCGATCGAGGCCGTCGATGGCCAGGCCCGCTTCCAGGAAGACCTGTGGCAGCGGGCCGAGGGCGGTGGCGGGCGTACCCGCGTGCTGCGCGACGGCGCGGTGTTCGAGCAGGCCGGCATCGGCTTCTCCGACGTGGCCGGCAGCCGCCTGCCGCCGTCGGCCTCGGCCAACCGCCCGGAACTGGCCGGCGCCTCCTGGCGCGCCACCGGCGTGTCGCTGGTGTTCCACCCGCTCAATCCCTACGTGCCGACCACCCATGCCAACGTGCGCTTCTTCCAGGCGCAGCGCGACGGCGAAGTGGTGGCCAGCTGGTTCGGCGGCGGCTTCGACCTGACTCCGTTCTACCCGTTCGACGAGGACGTGCAGCATTGGCACCGGGTCGCACGCAACCTGTGCACGCCGTTCGGCGACGAGCGCTATGCCGCGCACAAGCGCTGGTGCGATGAATACTTCTTCCTGCGCCACCGCAATGAAACGCGCGGCGTCGGCGGCCTGTTCTTCGATGACCTGCACGGCGATTTCGAGCGCGATTTCGCTTATCTGCGTGCGGTCGGTGATGGCTTCCTCGACGCCTACCTGCCGATCGTGCAGCAGCGCAAGGACGCCGCCTATGGCGAGCGCGAACGCGAGTTCCAGCTGTACCGCCGCGGCCGCTACGTGGAGTTCAACCTGGTCTACGACCGCGGCACCCTGTTCGGGCTGCAGAGCGGTGGCCGCAGCGAAAGCATCCTGATGAGCCTGCCGCCGCGGGTGCGCTGGGAGTACGGCTTCACCCCGGAAGCGGGCAGCGCCGAGGCGCGCCTGGCCGACTACCTGGTGCCACGCGACTGGCTCTGATCGTCCGGCGCCACGCCTGATCCGTGGCGCCTTCTTACGCCTGTGGTGCGCCCCGCGCCGGACAGGCCCTGCACTGCCTCCTTCAAGGATGACCCCATGCCTGCTGCTGTTCCCTTCCGCCCCCGCGCCGCGGGCTGGCGCTCCCTGCTGTTGCTTGCATTGGCCTCGGCCAGCCTGCCGGCCGCCGCGCAATCGATGGCCTGCGGCACCTACAAGGACGTCGACGGCAACACCACGCTGACCATCGAAAGTGAAGGCCATGGTTTCCTGTCCGGCCCCTACCAGGCCACCGAGCAGCTGCGCATCGCCCGCCAGGAGGACGTGCTCGGCACCGGCAACCTGTCCACCGGCCGCCTGGAAAACTGGTACTTCTCGGACAACGATCGCACGATCAGCACCCCCTATCGCGAATTCACCCGCGAGCACACCGCCGCCTGCAGGACGATGCCGGAGCCCATCGAGGGCGGCTGCGTGATGAACACCTCCGAGTGCCTGGAGGCGTTGCCGGAAGCCGAACCGCTGAAGCTGCATGCCTGGTGCGCCGAAGGCGTGGGCGCGGCCTGCATGCAGCTGCTGGAGACCTACCAGCGGCAGGCCAAGGACGCAGCGCCGGCGCCTGCACGTTCCGAGCCGCCGATGCCGGAGATCTGCAAGGAGGATTCGGCGTCGTTCAATGCCGAGGGCTGCAGGGCGATCGCGGAGGTGGTCGGCGCCGAGATGATGGGCAAGGCCGTGCTCGGCCTGCAGCATTCGAACGACCCTGTCTTGCCGACCGCGCAGCTCGATGAACTGGCCGCACTGTGCCGGCAGCAGCACGGCGAGGCGTTCTGCGCCGACGTTGCCGAGGCGCTGTGGAGTGGTGGGCGCCTGTTGCAGGCCCATGAGGCGCTGCAGCTGTCGTGCGCCCAGCGCGCGGAGGGCGTGGCCTGCGGCCGCGCCGAGGCGCTTGCCCGACTGGCCTCGGTACCGGCCGCTGCACTGGCCCCGGTGCCGGCTTCCGCGCTGCCCTGTGGGAGCTATGAAGCGGAGTACGGCGTGCTCTCGCAGCTGCGCTTCCTCGATGGTGGCCTGGTGGAAGCCGGGGGCCGCGACCAGCGCCTGCGCGCGAGCCTGCAGGACGGGCGCATCCTCATCCATCGCGACGTCGGCAGCGACTTCGTACTGCAGCCGCTGAAGAACGGAAACCTGGCCAGCGTCGACGGCGGCAACCGCTTCGCCTACTACGAGCGCAAGCCGGGCTCAGGCAATGCCAGCTGCGCACCGCCGGTGGCCTTCGTGGAGATCCCCCTGCCGCTGGACTGCCCGACCCTGGACCGCAAGGACGGCGCCAAGGCCTGCTGCACCGATGGCAAGCTGCTGGGCTGCAAGGTTGCCGGCGAGGCACTGTTCAAAAACGAACAATGGGCCGCATCGCGGTCCTACTTCCAGACGCTGTGCAGCGCGGGTGTGCGCGAAGGTTGCCTGGCAATGGCCGCGGTGTATGCGCATACCGCGGATCCGAAGATTCCGCAGGCCATGGCTGCGATCTGCGCGAAGGACGGCAAGGGCACCCACGTCGCCTGCGATGTGGACGCGACGCGCAACTGGCCGGCGCTGAAGGCTGAAGCCGCTCCCTGAGGCCAGGCACCTGTTGAGCCGGGCATGGGCCCGGCGCTACGAGGTCAGGTGCTCTTCCGCGCGATGATCGTGATGTGCCCGGTCGTCTCCAGCAGGGCGATCTGCACGTCCTCGATCCGCAGGCCGCCCTGTTGGCGCAGCGCGGCATCGAAATCGGCCCGGCTGATCAGTTCGCGGCGGAGAACGCCCTCCAACAGCCGGCCATCACGCGCGATCACGGTGGGCTCTCCTTCGATCATCCGCTCCATGCGCCGATTCCGGGTGGTCAACCAGCCCACCCCGTAGTTCAGCACGATCAGGGTGGCCGCCAGCAGCAGGCCACCGCCCAGCGAGGTGTCGGTGCCCAGCAGCGCGTTCTGCACCGCGTTGCCCAGCAGCACGATCAGCAGCACGTCGAAGGGCGTGATCTGCCCCAGAGCCCGCTTGCCGCCCAGCCGGACCATGCCCAGCACCACCACATAGACCACCACCGCGCGCAGGATGAATTCCCACCACGGCATGGCCAGGGCGAACAGATCGGGCATGGTCTTCCCCTGCGGAACGGTGGCCCAGCCTAGCACCTGGGGTCAGATCCCTTTGCCCGGCGGGCAAAGGGATCTGACCCCCAGTGTGTGTTCCGTTGGCGCAAATAAAAAGCCCCGCTGACCAGGGGGAGGTCAACGGGGCCGGGGAACGGGCACTTGGGGAGGAGTCCCCGTTCCGAGATCTGCTCCAGGGGATGGGAGAGATCCACAACAGGCGTTGCGCCTGTCGGGAGTTATAGAAGCACTTCGAACACTAACGGTTCGTGAAGGGGCCCCATTTAATGAATTTCAATAGGGGCAACATTCATGGTCGAGTCAGAAACACCCGACTCATGAACAAATTCACGTCGTTTTCGGCCTGAAACACCGTCAGTGCGCTTCGTCCCAGTTGTTGCCGACGCCCGTGTCGACCACCAGTGGCACCCGCAGTCTGGCCGCTTGCGACATGCGCTCCACCACCTGCAAACGCAGGTCCTCGACGAAACTGCTTTCGGTTTCGAACACCAGTTCATCGTGCACCTGCAGGATCATCCGTGCCGGCGCCCCGCTGTCACGCAGCCACTGGTCCACATCCACCATCGCGCGCTTGATGATGTCGGCGGCAGTGCCCTGCATCGGCGCGTTGATCGCCGCGCGTTCAGCACCGGCACGCAGGCCCTGGTTGCGGGCGTGGATGTCGTTCAGGTACAGGCGACGGCCGAACAGGGTTTCCACGTAGCCCTGGTCACGGGCCTGCTGGCGCATCCGCTCCATGAAGTCGCGCACGCCCGGGTAGCGGCTGAAGTACAGCGCCACGTAGTCCTGCGCCTGGCCACGGTCGATGCCCAGGTTGCGGGCCAGGCCGAAGGCGCTCATGCCGTACATCAGGCCGAAGTTGATGGCCTTGGCGGCGCGGCGCTCGTTCGGGGTCACTTCCTCCAGCGTGCGCCCGAACACCTCGGCGGCGGTGGCACGGTGTACGTCGGCGCCCTGCTCGAAGGCACGCACCAGGCCCGGGTCCTCGGACAGGTGGGCCATGATCCGCAGTTCGATCTGCGAATAGTCGGCCGCCAGCAGCTGGAAACCTTCCGGGGCGATGAACGCGCGGCGGATGCGGCGGCCGTCCTCGGTGCGGATCGGGATGTTCTGCAGGTTCGGGTCCGACGAGGACAGGCGGCCGGTGGCGGCACCGGACTGGTGGTAGCTGGTATGCACCCGGCCGGTGTCCGGGTTGACCATCTCCGGCAGCTTGTCGGTGTAGGTGCTGCGCAGCTTGGCCAACCCGCGGTAGTCCAGGATGACCCGCGGCAGCTCATGCTGGTCGGCAATCGCCTCCAGCGCCTCTTCATTGGTGCTGGGCTGGCCCTTCGGGGTCTTCACCACCGCCGGCAGCTTCAGCTCGTCGAACAGCACCGCCTGCAGCTGCTTGGGCGAATCCAGGTTGAAGCTGCGCCCGGCCAGCTCGGTGGCCTTCTGCTGCGCGGCCAGCATGCGCGAGGACAGGTCCTGGCTCTGCCGGCGGAGTTCGTCGGTGTCGATCCGCACGCCATTGGCTTCAATGCTGGCCAGCACCGGCACCAGCGGCATCTCGATGTTGCGGTACACGCTGTCCAGCGCCGGCTCGGCCAGCAGCTGCGGCTGCAATGCGTGGTGCAGGCGCAGGGTGATGTCGGCGTCCTCGGCGGCGTAGCGGCTGGCTTCGTCGATGCCCACCTGCGAGAACGGGATCTGCTTGGCGCCCTTGCCGGCCACGTCCTCGAACTTGATGGTGCTGTAGCCCAGGTAACGCAGCGCCAGCGAATCCATGTCGTGGCGGGTGGCGGTGGAATTGAGCACGAAGCTCTCGAGCATGGTGTCGTCGTGGTAGCCCTGCACCGCCACGCCGTGGCGGCGCAGCACATGCAGGTCGTACTTGCCATGCTGGCCCAGCTTCTTCTTCGCCGGGTCCTGCAGCGCCGGGCGCAGTGCGTCCAGCACCTGCTGCATGGGCAGCTGGGCCGGCGCACCCGGGTAATCGTGGCCGACCGGAATGTACGCCGCCCTGCCCGGCTCGACGGCCAGGCTGATGCCCACCAGGCGCGCGCGCATCGCGTCCAGCGCATCGGTCTCGGTATCGAAGCTGATCAGTTCGGCCTGCTGCAGGCGTTCGACCCAGGCCTGCAGCTGCTCGGCGGTCAGCACGGTCTCGTACTCACCCGGCGCGGACAGTGCCGGATCCAGCGTGCCAGCGGCGGGCGCCTCGACGCTGCCACGGGCGAAGCCAGCGGCGGTGCCGCGCAGGCTCGGGGTCGTCTCGCTGGCGGCCACCGGTGCCGGCACCGGCGCGCCCAGCTCCTTCAGCGCCTGGGTGAAGCCATAGCGCGTATACAGCTCGGTCAGCTCCGGCACATCCTGCTCGCGCAGGGCCAGCGTGGTCGGGCTGGCGTCCAGCTGCACGTCGGTACGGATGGTCACCAGCTCGCGGTTCAGCGGCAGCCGCTCCAGTGCGGCACGCAGGTTCTCGCCGATCTTGCCCTTCATGGCCGGCGCGGCCGCCATCACGCCGTCCAGGTGCTGGTACTCGGCCAGCCACTTGGCGGCGGTCTTCGGCCCGCACTTCTCCACGCCCGGCACGTTGTCGACCGCGTCGCCCATCAGCGCCAGCAGGTCGATGATCTGGTCGGCGCGCACGCCGAACTTCTCCATCACCGCCGCATCCGAATCCATGCGGCTGCCGGTCATGGTGTTGACCAGTTCGATGCCCGGGCGCACCAGCTGGGCGAAGTCCTTGTCGCCGGTGGAAATGGTCACCTTCAGGTCCTGCGCCAGGCCCTGAAGGGCCAGCGTGCCGATCACATCGTCGGCTTCCACGCCGGGGACGCGCAGGATGCTGATGCCCAGCGCTTCGACGATGCGGCACATCGGCTCGACCTGGCTGCGCAGCTCATCGGGCATCGGCGGGCGGTTGGCCTTGTACTGGTCGTACAGGTCGTCACGGAAGGTCTTGCCCGGCGCGTCGACCACGAACGCGACGTAGGCCGGGCGCTCCTTCAGTGTCGAACGCAGCATGTTGACCACGCCGAACAGCGCGCCGGTGGGTTCACCCTGCGCATTGGACAGGGGCGGCAGCGCGTGGAACGCGCGGTACAGGTAACTGGACCCGTCGATCAGGACTAATCTGCTCATGTGCCGATTCTACGCGCCCGTGCCTGCACCGCGGCGACACGGCCCGTACACCGCGATGGGGCATAATCAGGGCTCTTTCCAGGCAAAGGCCCCGCCGATGAAGACCCTGATGCTGGCTTCCCTGCTCCTGCTCGCTGGCTGCGCCAGCATGGGTGGCGCGGGCGCTCCCCCGGTGGACGTCAAGGGCGCGGATGTATCCAAGCGCACCATGGACAACGGTGACACCATCGAGGAATACCGCGTGTCCGGCCAGCTGCGCATGGTCAAGGTGACCCCGTCGCGCGGTGCCCCGTTCTACATGTACGACAAGAACGGCGACGGCCGCATGGACAACGACAAGGACGGCGTGTCGCCGGTCTACTGGAAGCTGTACAGCTGGTGAGGTGACCGGGGTTGTGACCGGGGTCGGATCCCTTTCCACAGGAAAGGGCTCTGACCCCCTCGAAGCCACCGGCACGGCCCCGATCCCCCACAAAAAACAACGCCGGCGCGCATCCTGCGGCCGGCGTCGGGTCCCCTCCCCGGGAACGCTTGAATCAGCGGGTATGGATCAGCGGATGACCAGCACCGGCAGCGTGCTGCGCGCCAGCACCTCGGCGGTCTGGCTGCCCAGCAGTACACGGGTCACGCCACGGCGGCCGTGCGAGGTCATCACGATCAGGTCGCTGTTGCGCTCGCCGGCGGTCTCGATGATGCCGTCGGCCGCATAGCGGTCCAGCACGTGCACCGGGTTGGCGGTGATGCCCTGCTCGGCGGCCTTGGCCAGCGCCGGCTGCAGCACCTTCTGCGCGCCTTCCTCGCGGTCGGCCTTGTATTCGGGGCTGTTCATGTAGCCCACGCTCCAGCCCATGGCGTCGTACATGCCGACGGCCCACGGCTCGGAAACAGTGACGATATCGACCTCGGCGTTGAGGTCCTTGGCCAGCTCCAGGCCCTTGGCCAGGCCCTTGTCGGCCAGTTCGGACCCGTCAGTGGCAATCAGGATGCGCTTGTACATGGTGGGGCTCCGTGGCGGTCTGCCGGATGGGAACGACACCATTGCACACCGTATGTGCAGGCGGCGCCTTGAGCAGGATCAATCCGGCGCCGCGCAGCGGCCTGTGCGCACCGTCACGTGGTCCGGGGGACAGGCTCGGCCCGCCCTCTTCTGTAGAGCCGAGCCCGTGCTCGGCTGCTTCTGGCGGGAAGAGCAGCCGAGCATGGGCTATGCCGGTCGTCCTGACCGGCACCCTTCGGGCCGTCGCAAGCGACGTTGGCAGCGGCTCCTGCCGCTACCTTCGGCTCTACAACAACGTCGCTCAGGCGATCTGCACGATGCGCGCGTTCTGGCACAGCGGGTAGCTGGCCACGAACTCGTCAATCGCATCGCGCATCGCCTCGAACGATTGGCCGTACATGTACAGCGCGGTCTCGGTCGGGCCCTGCCACCAGCTGCAGATCTCGCCCAGGCCGTCGATGTTCCCGGACAGCTGCTCGAACACGTGGTTGGAATCGCACTGTTCGTAGACCTCGTCCGGCAGGTTCAGGCCATCCAGGTAGATGCCCAGGCCTTCGGTCACGCCGAAGCTGCGATCGGCCTCGCCTGCGCCCTGTATCTGCGAACCCTTCGGTGCACCCAGCTGCTCCAGCAGGTCGATCAGCTTCGGCACGCCCGCGGCATCGACCAGTGCCACTTCGATATCGCCGTATTCGACCTCACCCAGGTCGGACATCGCGGTGCCGCCGCCGGTCAGCTCGCCCACCTGGGCCGCCTGCAGCAGCGCGTCGAGCGGATCCTCGAACAGTTCGTGGCGGTGCTCCGGCTGCAGCCGGGCGTTCAACTTCACGGTGACGTGCAGCGTGGGTTCGGTCATGGGGGCGTTCCTGGAAGAAGTGCCACCTATTGTAGAGCCGAGCCCATGCTCGGCTGCTTTTCGCGCCAGAAGCAGCCGAGCATGGGCTCGGCTCTACAACAGCCCGTCAGCGCAGGAACGGGGTCACCTTGCGCTTGAGCAGTTCCACCAGCACCGGGTCCATGTACTCGTAGTCATCCGGGATATCCAGGCAGATCACGCGCTTCTCCTTCAGCCACGGCTTGTAGCGGCTGGACAGCCGGTTGCGGTGGGCCTTCTCCATCACGAACACCAGGTCGGCCCACTGCAGCAGCTCGGGGCTGAGCACTTCCTCGGCGTCGGCCAGCAGCCCGGCCGAGGCAGTCTCGATGCCCGGCCAATCGGCGAATACCTGCTCGGCCGTCGGGCTGCGCAGGCGGTTCTGACTGCAGAGGAAGAGCACGTTGCGGGTCATGCCGGCAGCCTAATCGGGGTCGGATCCCTTTTCCAACGGAAAAGGGCTCTGACACCAACAGGGTGCTTTCAGACAAGTTGCATGGTCGGATGACCGTTCAAGGGGCCACCATGTGCTTCTGCCACCGTCCAGATGCCCATGATCACCAAGGATGACCTGTTAACGACGTTCGGAGAGGTGGCCGAAATCCACGGCTGCTACTTCTGCAAGTACGTAGTCGCGACGTACGTACTCTATTGCTGCGTGAGGAACGCCAAGGGACATGACCTCGCGATCGCGTCCAGGAATGTCGATGATCCGGAATTCGCCACCAGCGTCGTGCTGAACGCACCGCACCATCTTTCACATGATGGGCCAACGATCTTCGAGATTCCTTCCAACGCCTATGGGTTCACTCATGCGATGGCGGTTCCCAGCACCTATCACGGGCTTCTGAATCGGATCGAGAAGCGCACGGGGCTGTTCCTATGCCTGCCGATCTTCCGGTGTGAGTTCAACGGCAAAGAATCAGCAGAGGATTTCAGATGGTCCACACATCACATCGTTGACGTCAACAACTGGCATAGGACCAGGCAGCCGAAGATAAGCGTGTACTTCGACAATCCCCGCACTGGCGGCGGAACGGACAAGGACGGCGCCATCGTGAGCCTGGAGACGTTAATGGCCGAGATCGACAACCTCAACGGAGTGAGCAGCGGCTTCATCGAGATCACCAACTATCGCGATGAGGTGATCGAGGTGTTGTCGCCGGAGGATGGCCACTACGTATTGATCCGCAACCGTCAGGACGAAGAAGCGATGGACCGAGCCGGGTTGGTGGCTGCCGTAGAGACGTTCACCACCGTCTGACGACCGACCGCGTTTGTAGAGCCGAGCCCATGCTCGGCTGGGTTTTCCCGGTATAAGCAGCCGAGCATAGGCTCGGCTCTACAGGTATCCCGCCTCCCGACGGTGATCAGATCACCGTCAGGTTGGCGTAGGCCATCACCAGCCACTTGCTGCCGGCGTCGGCGAATTCGACCTGCACGCGGGCGTGCGCGCCGCTGCCTTCGTAGTCGGTCACCATGCCTTCGCCGAACTTGGGATGGGTGACCAGCGCGCCGAGCTTGACCGGCGGCGCCTCGATCGAGGCATGGCCCATCACCCGGCTGGCGCCCATCGAGGCCGGCCGCGAGACCTGCACCTTCGGGCGCACTTCGTGCAGCAGTTCGCGCGGAATCTCGCGCAGGAAACGCGATGGCAGGCTGTAGTTGTCCTGGCCATGGATGCGGCGCGATTCGGCATAGCTCAGCACCAGCTTCTGGCGCGCGCGGGTGATGCCGACATAGGCCAGGCGGCGCTCTTCTTCCAGCCGCCCGCTTTCCTCCAGCGAGCGTGCGCTGGGGAACAGGCCTTCTTCCAGGCCGGCCAGGAACACCAGCGGGAATTCCAGGCCCTTGGCCGAGTGCAGGGTCATCAGCTGCACGCCCTCTTCGCCTGCCTGCGCCTGGCCCTCACCGGCCTCCAGCGCGGCATAGGCCAGGAACGCGACCAGCTCGTCCATGTCCTCGCCCACTTCCTCGATGTCGTCGGCCCGGCGCACGAAGCGCGAGGCCACCGAGACCAGTTCGTCGAGGTTGTCGGTGCGCGACTCCGAGTCCAGCGCATTGCGGCTTTCCTTGCTCCAGTGCTCGCGCAGCTGCGAGCGGGCCAGCACGTGGTCCACGCGCTCGGCCAGGGTCATGTGCACGGTCTGCGCCTGCAGCTCGTTGACCAGCCCCAGGAAGCCGGCCAGCGCATTGCGCGCACGTGCGGCCAGCGCGTTGCCCTGGGTGACCAGCATCGTTGCCTCCCACAGCGAGATACCCTGCGCGCGCGCCTCGCGGCGCACTTCGTCCAGCGTGCGGTCGCCGATGCCCCGGGTGGGGGTGTTGACCGCGCGCTCGAACGCGGCGTCATCGTTGCGGTTGGACAGCAGGCGCAGGTAGGCCAGTGCGTCCTTGATTTCGGCACGCTCGAAGAAGCGCATGCCGCCATACACGCGGTACGGCACCTGCTCGCTCAGCAGCGCTTCTTCCAGCGCGCGCGACTGCGCGTTGCTGCGGTAGAGCACGGCCACTTCGGTGTAGCTGCCACCGTCGCGCACCCACTGGCGGGCGCGCTCGACGATGTAGCGCGCCTCGTCCATCTCGTTGTACGCGGCGTACAGGTCGATCGGCTCGCCGTCACCGCTGTCGGTCCACAGCTGCTTGCCGATGCGATCCGGGTTGTGCGCGATCACCGCGTTGGCAGCGCCGAGGATGTTGGCGGTGGAGCGGTAGTTCTGCTCCAGGCGGATGGTCTGCGCGCCCGGGAAATCGCGCAGGAAGCCCTGCACGTTCTCGACCTTGGCGCCGCGCCAGCCGTAGATGGCCTGGTCGTCGTCGCCGACCACGAACACGTGGCCGGAATCACCGGCCAGCACGCGCACGAAGGCGTACTGGATGGCGTTGGTGTCCTGGAACTCGTCCACCAGGATCTCGCGGAATCGGGCGCGGTAGTGCGACAGCAGCGCCGGGTTGTCGCGCAGCAGTTCGTGCGCGCGCAGCAGCAGCTCGGCGAAGTCGACCAGGCCGGCGCGGTCGCAGCGCGCCTGGTACTCGATGTAGGCCTGGCGCATGGTCTCCAGCCACGCGTCGTGCGGTTCGGGCTGGATGTGCTGCGGGCGGCGGCCCTCGTCCTTCTGCGCGTTGATCCACCACGCGATCTGCTTGGGCGGGTACTTGCCGTCGTCCAGCTCCAGCGCCTGCACCACGCGCTTGACCAGCCGCAGCTGGTCGTCCGAATCCATCACCTGGAAACCTTCGGGCAGCTTCGCGTCCTGCCAGTGCAGGCGCAGCAGGCGGTTGGCCAGGCCGTGGAAGGTACCGATCCACATGCCACGGCTGCCATGGGGCAGCTGGGCATCGATGCGGTGGCGCATTTCGCCAGCCGCCTTGTTGGTGAAGGTCACCGCGAAAATGCCGTGGGTCGGCACGCCATCGACTTCATGCAGCCAGGCGATGCGGTGGGTGAGTACGCGGGTCTTGCCGGAACCGGCACCGGCCAGCACCAGGTGGTGACCGGGGGGAGCGGAGACGGCTTCGCGCTGGGCCGGGTTCAGGCCATCAAGCAGGTGGGAGACATCCATGCCCCCATTTTACGGCATCGCCGTCGCGGCTCCTGCGACCACCTGGGTGGCCAGTGCCTGTGCCTGCTGACGCAGTTCAGGCACCGCCAGGCTTTCCCACAGGCTGCCGATGCGCAGGCTGCCGAGTACGCCCAGCCGTGCCTGCGACTGGCCACCGGCCGCACGCAGGCGGTCGCCCGGCACCGTGCTGTCCAGGCCCAGCCCATGCGGGCCGGGGCGGGCCAGGCCATCGGCCTGCAGCTGCTGCAGCAGCGGATTGCGCAGCGCGCTGGCGCGGGTTTCCACACCGGTGGCGTTGATCATCCCGCTGATCGTCCACTGCTGTTCATTGCCAGACGGAGCGCGGCCAGAAAGCCGCAGCGCTTCGCCTTCGCGGCCGACGCGTTGCAGGCGGGACCGGTGAATACGCAGTTGGCCGCTTTCGATCAGCGCCTGCAGCTGTGCGTCGACCTCTTCGGCGATGCGGTGGCGATGCACGTCCCAGTAGCGCACCACATGGCGCAGGAAGCGGCGCTGGTCGGCCGCGTCGAGGCTGCACCACAGTGCCTGCCCGTGCGGACGAATGCGGTCCATCACCCCCTGCCACGGCAGACCATCGGCCTGCGCCTGGCGCGCGAACCCGCGCAACGCGCGCAGGCGCTGGCGCAGGCTCATCGGCAGCAGCGCAGCCGGGTCGAACGAGGGCAGGCCGCCATGCGCATGCGGCAACGGCAGCAGCCCATGGCGCGAGATCACGTGCAGCGGGCCGGTGTGGCCGGCAGCGACCAATGCCAGCACGGTGTCAGCCATGCTCAGGCCGGAGCCGACGATGGCCACGGCCTGCTCACCGGCCAGGGTGCGTACGCCGTCGTAGTCCCAGGCCTCGATCACGTCATCGGCGGGCAGTGCCTCGGCACCGGCTACCGGCAGCGGCCGCATGCTGTTGCCGGTGGCGAGCACTGCCTGTGCGGCGTGCAGCGTCTGGCCATCGCCGAGTGCCAGCTGGTAGCCGTGGTCATCCGGCTGCAGGCCCAGTACCGGCTGCACGATCACCTGCAGCTGTGCCGGGCTGGCCGCGGCGGCCTCCTGCAGGCGCTGCTGCAGGTACGCTGCAAAGTAGTGGCGGCACACGTAACGCTCGCCCAGCACCTCGCGCGCCTCGCCCGGGTAGGCGTTGGCGGCCATCAGGTAGTCGAGGAAATCGCCGGGCTGGTCGGCAAACGCACTCATCTTCGCCGCCGGCACGTTCAGCAGGTGCTCCGGCCACGGCGTGGCATAGGCGATGCCCTGCGCCAGCTGCGAAGCCGGTTCGAAGATGGCCAGCGCCAGCGGCGCCTGGGCCTGGCGCAACACCTGGATCGCCACCAGCACCCCGGCCGCACCACCACCGATGATTGCCAGGTCCAGTTCGCCATTACGCGGTGAATCAGTCATGCGCCGATTGTAGGCCATCGGCGATGACGGGCCGGATTGCCGAAGCGGGCGGTTGCCGTCGTTTCACATCAACGCATCGGCCAGCCGTGCGATGCCTTCGCGGCTGCGCCGCCACGTGGGACGGCTGCGCCACTGCTGCAGGTCCAGCTGCCGCGACTCGCGCAGGTAGCCATCCTCGATCGCGCACAGCTGCTGCACCAGCGCACGGTCGTAGCAGACCAGGCCGATTTCGGCATTCAGCGCGAACGAGCGGATGTCCATGTTGATCGAGCCGAGCACGGCGATGTCCTCGTCCACGCTCATGTGCTTGGCATGCAGGAACTGCGGCTCGTACAGCGCGATGCGCACGCCACAGCGCAGCAGCTCGTCGTAGTAGGCCTCCTGCGCCCACGACGTCAGCCGCTGGTTGTTGCTGGCCGAGAGGATCAGCTGCACCTGCACGCCGGACAAGGCCGCAATGCGCAAGGCGCTGAGCGTGGCTTCGTCGGGCACGAAATACGGGGTGACCATCACCAGCCGGCGCCGCGCCAGGTGGATCAGCGCCGCCACCGCATCGCGTGCGTTGCTGTAGGGATAGGCGGGGCCGCTGGGCAGCAACTGGGTGGCGATGTCGTCGCTGCACTCGGGCACATCGGCGATCACGTCCAGGCGCTGGCCGGTTTCCATGTACCAGTCGCTGGCGAACACCGCTTCCAGATGCGCCACCGCCGGGCCGCGCACGCGCGCCACCAGCTCGCGGTTCGGGTGGCCAGGCACGAACTGCGGGCCGGCCAGGTTCTGCGAACCGACATAGGCCACTTCGTTGTCGATCACCGCGATCTTGCGATGGTTGCGCAGGTCCATGCGCCCGCTGCGGCGCCAGCGCAGGCCACCGGGCAGCATCGCGCGCACTTCGATGTCGCGCGCCTGCAGGCGCTTGCGATAGGCACGCAGGCCGCGCTTGGCGCCCACCGCGTCGAGCAGCACGCGGCACTGCACGCCACGTGCAGCCGCACGCTGCAGGGCCTCGACGATCGCCTCGCCCACCGCGTCGTCGAACATCAGGTAGTACAGCAGGTGCACGCGGTCTTCGGCCTGGTCGATGTCGGCGATCAGCGTGTGCAGTGATTCGTCGTAGTCGGTCAGCAGATCGACGGCGTTGCCGTGCACCGGCATGAAGTCGCCCTGGCGCTGCACCAGCGGCACGATCTCGGCGCTGGCGGTGTCCGGCTGCGGTGTCCAGCGCAGGCGATGCTGCAGCGCCTGTTCCTCGCGGATGACCTGCGAGGCCTCGGCCTGGCGGCGGATGCGCTCGCGCGACAGCCATGGGTGGCCGAACAGCAGGTACAGCGGCAGGCCCAGCAGCGGCACGAAGCCGACCAGCAGCAGCCAGCTGCGCGCCGCCCCCGGCGTGGTGCGGGTGGGGATCCAGCACAGTGCAACCAGCCGGATCAGCCAGTCGATCAGCAGCAGGTACGAACCCAGCAACCACTCGAACAGCATCGTGTCGCCCGTCGGGAGGTGATGGGCCATTCTGCCCACCGGCCCTTGTGGAGTCGAGCCGCGCTCGACGGCCTTCCGGTCCGACCGCACAGCAGCCGCACCGTGTCGGCATGGCGGCGGCCGTTGAGCGCCATGCAGGCGATCGCCTGTGCGGCCCGCTCCAGCTGCGCCTCCGGCAGCGGCGACGGCGCGCCGTTGGCCAGTGCCAGATGGTGGTCGCACAGCAGCAGCGCCATGCCCTCGATCCCTTGCAGCATGCGCTGCAGGCGCAGCCAGCCCAGTTCCAGGTCCTGCCGGTGTGACGGGGTGTTCATGCAACCTCCTTCAACGGATCTGGCCACCGTGAAGGTGGCGGACGATGCGTGGTTGCAATACCGGGAAGCAATCAATCAGCAAACGAACCGGCGGGCGCAAGGCCCCCTCGCACCGTCCGCCATAGAGGCGGATAGGTCACCAACCGTCGCCGGAGGGATCTCCGGCGACGGCGGGCGAGTCTACTGATTGATTGACTTCACGGGATTGCAAGCCCGACCGCTGCAACCGCAGCGGCTCACCATCATGGGCACGGCCACGCCCGTCGTTCCAATCGATTTGAACCGTGCGAGGCGCCGGAACCGGTAGGAACAATCACTTATCGCATTCGGCCCTTCGCTCCAGGCATGGCGCCATTGGCGACAGCGTGCGCAGGGACTGCGGCAGTGCCGACCAAGGTCGGCCGCTACCGAAGTCTGCACGCCAGGCATGAAAAAACCCGCCACAAGGGCGGGTTTCTTCGCGGGGACCAGCAATCCTTGCGGATTACTTGATCTTGCCTTCCTTGTACAGGACGTGCTTGCGCACGACCGGATCGTACTTCAGGAATTCCATCTTCCCCGGGGTGTTCTTCTTGTTCTTGTCGGTCGTGTAGAAGTGGCCGGTACCGGCCGAGGAAATCATACGGACCTTATCGCGCTTGCCTGCCATGATGCTTTACTCCTCAGACCTTTTCGCCGCGCGCACGCAGCTCAGCCAGAACGGAATCGATGCCGTTCTTGTCGATGGTGCGCAGTGCATGCGCGGAAACACGAAGCTTGACCCAGCGGTTCTCGCTGGCCACCCAGAAACGGCGCTCGTGCAGATTCGGCAGGAAACGACGACGGGTCTTGTTGTTGGCGTGCGAGACGTTGTTACCCGTCTGCACTCGCTTGCCGGAAACCTGGCATACGCGGGACATTGCGCACCTCGATAGTAGTAGTTGTCAGCCCGTAGCCCGGGCGACGGCGGCCTCGATGGTTGCCCACCACACGTCAAGAGAATCAAAGGGTTACGCTGGCGTTGGGCGGCCGGGGACGTGCTCCCGGGGGCGCCGCCCGGTAGAAAACCGGACACAGCGAGCCGCGCATTATGCACGGGTTCAAACACTTGCGCAAGTTACCCACAGGCGGGGACTGGACCGGCGGGGCCGGGGGGACTTCGCCAACCGGCATACTGGCCCGGATCACTGCGGAGCTTTCCATGCGGCTGCTGGCCCTGACCTACGGAACCGAAGGCGATACGCGTCCGCTGGCCATGCTCTGCCATGGGCTGATCAGCGCAGGCCACGCGGTGACACTGCTGGCCGATGGCGGCACCCTGGGCAGCGCGCAGGCCCTGGATGTGCCCCACGCGGCCCTTGAGGGTGACATCCATGACGAAGTGGTCGCCCTTGTCTCGCGGGGCAACGGTGTTGCCGCCGCCAGTACCGGTCTGGCACGGATGGCGCTGCAGCATGTCAGCGGCTGGATGCGCCAGGCCGATGCCGCCGCCGAAGGCTGCGATGCGATTCTGACCGGCGGACTGGCGGCCCTTGTCGGCATGAGCGTGGGCGAACGTCGGGGTCTGCCGGTCGTCGGCACCGGCATGATTCCGCTGACCCCGACGCGAGCCTTCCGCTCTCCGTTCCTGCCGCCCGGACGCTCGCCGGGCTGGTTGAACCGGGCCAGCTACGGGTGGGTCAACGGCCTGATCTGGCGCCAGTTCCGTCGGCCGATCAACGCGGCACGCCAGCAACTGGGGCAATCGCCGCGTCGCGCGCTGTGGTCCGGCCTGCCGATGCTCTATGGCATCTCGCCGCAGCTGCTGCCGCCACCGGCGGACTGGCCGGCCGACCACATCGCCTGTGGCCAATGGCGGCTTCCTGATGCGCCCTGGACGCCGCCAGCCGATCTGCAGGCCTTCCTCGATGCCGGGCCGCCGCCGGTCTATCTGGGCTTTGGCAGCATGACCGGATTCGATCGCGAGCGCGTGCTGCCGGCCCTGCTGCAGGCGCTGGCACCGCGCCGGGTGCTGCTGTTTCCAGGGTGGGCCGGATTGCCGACGGGTGCGCTGCCAGCAGATGTGTTCGTGCTCGGCCCGACGCCACACGAAGCACTGTTCCCGCATTGCGCACTCGCCATCCACCATGGTGGCAGCGGCACCACGCATTCGGCCTGCCGCGCCGGCATTCCCTCGCTGGTGATGCCGTTCGCCGCGGATCAGTTCTTCTGGGCCGATCGCCTGTATCGGTTGGGCGTGGCACCGGCACCGTTGTCACCGAAGCGACTGGATGCAGCAACGCTGGCGGCAGCCATCACCTTCGTTGAAACCGACGCAACACGCGCACGCGCGGCGGCCCTGGGCGTGGCGATGGGCCATGAGGACGGGGTGGCCTGTGGCGTGGCGATGATCGAGCGCTGGTTACGGCCGGTGTAACAGCGGGCAAGCCTCAGCGCAGGTGCGAAATCACCTGCGCCAGCAGATGGGCATCCTTGAGCGCGCCGTGCAGGCCGCGCTGGCTGGGAATGCGCAGGCGCTGCAGCACATCATCCAGCTTGTTGCCTTGGCCCGGCCAGCGCCCGCGCGCCAGCTTCAGGCTGCAGGTGATGCGGCAATGCTGGGCCAGCGTGCCGGGAATACCGGACAGACGCAGCTCGTTGTCCAGGAAGCCCACATCGAAGGTGGCGTTGTGCGCGACCATCTCGCTGCCGCGCAGGAAGTCCAGCAGTTCGGCGGCCTTGCTGGAAAACAGTGGCTTGCCCACCAGCATCGCATCACTGATGCCGTGCACGCGCTGTGCACCCCAGTCGACCCTGCGCTGCGGCTGCAGGTAGGTGTGGAACTGGCGGCCGGTGAGCTGGCCATCGATCAGTTCGACGGCACCGATTTCGATCACCCGGTGCCCCAGGCGGTGGGAGATGCCGGTGGTTTCGGTATCCAGTGCGACGATGCGACTCATGCGTGGCGATGTGTTCTGTTGCGTGCGGTGGTGATTTTCGCATGCCGGTAGAGCCGGGCCCACGCTCGGCTGGCGCGCGTAGCGCGGGCTTGGTGATGCCAGAAGCAGCCGAGCGTGGGCTCGGCTCTACAGATGCGCGCGCGCGATCAACCCAACGCCTCCACCACCCAATCGATGAACACCCGCAGCCGCTGGCTCATGTGCCGGTTCGGCGGGAACATCACATGCATCGGCATCGGCGGCAGCTGCCAGTCCGGCAACACCGGCAACAGCTCGCCGCGCGCCACGTGCGGCTCGGCCATGTAGCTGGGCAGCGCCACCACGCCCAACCCCGCCAACGCAGCGGCCAGATAGGCGTTTCCATCATCGAAGCCGACCGTATAGCGGCCCTGCACCTCAACGCGTTCATCACCGCGCTGTGCAACGAACACGCGTGCGCGGCCACTGCGCGGGCTGAGGAAGCCAACCATGTGGTGATCGGGCCCTTGCAGCGCGCGCGGATCGGTCGGCAACCCGAAACGCTGCACATAGCCGGGGCTAGCGTGGAAGCCGATCGGCAGCGCCGCCAGCGGCCGCGCCACCAGTGCCGGGTCGGCCGGGGTGCCACCCCGGATCACGCAGTCGACGTTGTCGGCGATGACATCGACCTCGCGGTCACTCACGCCGATGTCCAGCTGGATCTCCGGGTAGCGCGCCTGGAAATCCGGCAACGCCGGCACCAGCCGCAGCCGCGCGTACGGCCCGGGCACATCCACGCGCAGGCGTCCGCGCGGCTGGCTGGCCGCGTCACCCAGCCCGCCTTCCACCTCTTCCAGCTCGGCCAGCAGGCGGGCGATGCGCGGGTAGTAGGCCGCGCCGTCAGCGGTCACACTGACCCGGCGCGTGGTGCGGTTGAGCAGGCGCAGCCGCAGGTGCGCCTCCAGCTGCTGCACCAGCTGGGTGGCCGTGGTGCGGCTGATCTGCAGGGTCTGCGCGGCGCGGGTGAAGCTGCCGGTTTCCACCACCCGGGCAAAGGCCCGCATCGCCTCGAAACGGTCCATGGCGGGCCATGATTGTTTGGAATTGACAATCAATCTAGGCCGATCATCGCGGTTTATCCAGACAGCGCTGACGGGGAGGATGGCGTTCTCTCCCACGGGATCTTCCCCATGTCACAGCGTGATGTCGTTTTCCCCGCCGGCCGCCAGGCCCTGTACGAGCGCAACCGCTACTCGCCTGCGATCCGTTCCAACGGCTTCCTGTTCGTATCCGGCCAGGTCGGCAGCCGTGAGGACGGCTCGCCCGAGCCAGACTTCGAAACGCAGGTGCGCCGCGCTTTCGAGAATCTCAATGCGGTGTTGGCTGCTGCCGGCTGCACGTTCGATGACGTGATCGACGTGACCGTGTTCCTGGTCGATCCAGAGAAGAACTTTGAGAAGGCCTGGGCAATCGTGCCGGAGTATTGGGGCGAGGCGCCGCACCCGACCCTGACCGGTATCGGCGTGACCTGGCTGTACGGGTTCCAGTTCGAGATCAAGGTGATCGCGAAGCTGCCGTGATACGGGTAGTGCCGGCCGCTGGCCGGCAACGCGGTGGGGTCGAAAAGCGTGTCGACCAAGGTCGACACCTACCAGAGCACATGTGCGCGGCGCACCCGAACGGTGTGGTGGGGTCAGAGCCCTTTCCGGAGGAAAGGGATCCGACCCCGCGCCCGGCCCAGCTGAACGGGAGATTCCGACGAATTCCCGAAGCGTCCATTGATATTGTATCCGGCGAAAACCGCTTGCTAGCCTGCCGTCCATGCGCTGGATCACCCGCCACCTCCGTTCGACCCTGCTGATGCTGCTGATGGCGGCATTCGTGGTCGTGCCGGTGGCCGACGCGCTGGCCTGCACGGTGGAACCGCACGCCAGCACGGTGCATGTGGAGTCCGCACCGGATGCCGATGGCGATGCCGACGGCAAGCACGTCGGTGCCTGTGGCCACAACCACTGCCACCACTCCAATCTGAGCCTGCCGGCCAGTACCTTCGCCGCCTTCGGTGCGCCGCTTCCGGCGCGCTGGATGAATGCCGGCGACGCGGCGACCTATGCGGTCGCCCAGGATGAACTGACGCGTCCTCCCCGGGCGTGAGTTGAGCGCGTCCCGCATTCGCGGGCTTCGGTTCCCCTCACCTCCGGAAATTCTTCATGTCGACCCTGACACGTCGGCCGCTGCGTGCGGCCGGGCGGGTCGTCGCCGTGTTGCTGGGCCTGGCCCCGGCGGCATCGGTGATGGCGCAAGCCGCCCCTTCCTACGACACCCTGCTTGAACGCCTGGACCAGCTGCCCGGCACCCGCGTCGGTGCGGCGCTGGCCGAGGCCGCCGACGCGCGCGCCGACCAGGCCCGTGCGTTGCCCAACCCTTCCCTCTCTTACTCCGCCGAAAACGCCTGGGGCACCGGCTCCTATGGCGGCATGGGCAAGGCCGATACCGTGCTCACCCTGTCCCAGCCGCTGGAGGTCTGGGGCCAGCGTGGCGCGCGTGTCCGTGCCGCCCGTGCCGAGGCACAGGCCGCCAACCTGCGTGGTGCCCAAAGCCGCAGCGACGTGGCCAGCCAGCTGGCGGTGGTCTATGCACAGGCGGAAAGTGCACTGCGCCGCTACACCCTGGCCGAAGAAGCACTGAGCCTCACCCGCGCTGACGCCAACGCGGTCAACGCGATGGTCAAGCAGGGCCGCGAGCCGCAGCTGCGCGCCGTGCAGGCGCAGAGCGAAGTCGCCAACGCCAGCGCCGCGCTGGATGAGGCGCAGGCCTTCCGCGATGCCGCGCTGGCCCGCCTGGCCGGTGCCGCGCTGCTGGATGCGCCGGTGCAGTCGATCGGCGACAGCCTGCTCGACCGCGCGCCGCCGTTGCCACGCGGTGCCACCGATACCGCGCTGGCGGTGCGCATCGCCGAAGCCGAAGCGGATGCGGCGGGCAAGCTGGTCGACGTGGAGCGCAAGCGCGCCCTGCCCGACCTGAGCGTCACTGCCGCGCAGACCCGCTTCCGCGAGGGGGGCGAGCGCGCCTACAACCTCGGGGTCAGCCTCAGCATCCCGCTGTTCGACCGCAACCGCGGGGGCATACGCGCCGCCAATGCCGACCAGCGCGCGGCCGAGGCACGCCTGGACCAGCAGCGCCGCGACAGCGAGGCGGCACGCCTCTCCGCGGTGGCCGGTTTGAAGGCCGCCGGCAGCCGTACCCGCGCCGCCGATGAAAGCGTGGTCGCCGCCGAAGAGGCGTATCGCCTGGCCCGCATCGGCTTCGACGCCGGGCGCATCTCGCAGCTGGAACTGCGCAGCACGCGCAGCGCCCTCATCGCCGCCCGCGGCACCGCCGTGGATGCGCGCCTGTCGCGCGTCGCCGCGGAAATCGATCTTGCCCGCCTTGAAGGGCGCGCACCTTTTGTGGAGGTCCCATGACGCTCTCCCGTACTTTCCCGCTGATCGGCGGCGTGCTGCTGGCCGCGCTGCTGGCCGGCTGCGCTGGCAACGCGCAGACGCCTGCCAATGAAGACCCGGCTGCGGCCAAGGCCGGCACCGACGATGGCCACGGCCATGCCGCCGACAGCAAGGAGGCCAAGGCCGAATCCGCAAAGGCGCCCGCCGATGGCGATGAGGGTGTCGTGCAGCTGACTCCTGAGCAGATCAAGGCGTCCGGTATCGAAGTGGTCGCGGTCGGTCGTGGTGGCGGTAGCTCCACGCGCCTGTCCGGCCGGGTCGAACCGTCGGTCGGTGCACGCGCCTCGGTGGCGTCGACCGTGACCGGCCGCGTCGAACGCGTGCTGGTCGCACCGGGCACCGCGGTGAAGCAGAACCAGGCACTGGCGATCGTGGTCAGCGGCGAAGCGGCGGTGTTCCGCGCCAATGCGCTGGCCGCCTCGGCCGAAGCCGAGGCCGCGCGCCTGGCCTATGGTCGCGACAAGGCGCTGGTCGACCAGGGCGTGGTCGCCCGCCAGGAGATGGAAGCCTCGCGCGCACGGTCGCTGGCGGCACAGGCCCAGGCCGCTGCCGCGCAGGCCCAGGCCGCTGCCAACGGTGCGCCCGATGCCAGTGGCCGCGTGCGCATCACCAGCCCGGTGGCCGGCATCGTCGGCAACGTGCAGGTCACTCCGGGCGGTGTAGTCGCCGCCGGCAGTGCAGTCGCCGATGTCGCCGACCCGACAATGAACGAGCTGGTGTTCACCGCACCGCCGGCGCTGGCCGCACAGGTCACGCCCGGCATGACGCTGGAAGTGAGCGTGCCGGGTGGCAGCTTCACCGCCACCGTCACCGGTTCGGCCGCCGATGTGCGCCAGCAGGGCGGCGTCGCGGTGATCCGCGCCACCCCGGTGGATGCGTCGCTGCCGCCGGCCGGTTCGCCGGTCTCGGCCGTGGTGGTCACCGAAGGCCGGGACGGTTCGCTCAGCGTCCCGGCCGATGCAGTGCAGAACGTTGATGGCAGCAGCGCGGTGTTTGTCGCCGTCGAAGGTGGCTTCAAGGCGCAGCCGGTGCTGGCCGGGCGCCGTGCCGGTGACCGCATCGAGATCCTCGCTGGGCTGACCGGCAGCGAGCGCATCGTCGGTGCCAATGCCTTCCTGCTCAAGGCCGAGCTGGCCAAGGGCGAAGCCGAGCACGGCCACTGAGGAGGCGACCATGTTCAAGCTGATCATTGAAACAGCGGTGCGCCACCGCTGGCTGGTGGTGTTCATGGCCGCGTTGATCGCCGCGGTGGGCCTGTTCCAGCTGGGCAAGCTGCCGATCGACGCGGTGCCGGACATCACCAACCGTCAGGTACAGATCAACACGGTGGCACCGGCGCTGACACCGGAGCAGATCGAGCGGCAGGTGACCTATCCGCTGGAAACCGCGCTGGCCGGCATCCCCGGCCTGACCACCACGCGTTCGCTGTCGCGCAATGGTTTCTCGCAGGTCACCGCGATCTTCACCGATGCCACCGACATCTACTTCGCCCGCCAGCAGGTGGCCGAACGCATGCGCGAGGCATCGGAAGACCTGCCCGATGGTGCATCACCGATGCTGTCGCCGGTCACCACCGGCCTTGGCGAGGTGCTGATGTGGACGGTGGACTTCACCGCGTTCGATCCGGCCAAACTGGCCAAACCCGATGAAGCGGGCTGGCAGGCCGGCGAGGTCTACCGCACACCGGAAGGCAACCTGCTGCGTACGCCCGAAGAACGTGCGACCTACCTGCGCACCGTGCAGGACTGGATCATCGCGCCGCAGATGCGTTCCAGCCCGGGGCTGGCCGGCGTCGATACGGTCGGCGGCTACGTCAAGGAGTACGGCGTGCATCCGGACAGCGCCAAACTGGCCGTGCACGGCCTCGGCCTGGCCGACCTGGTCACTGCCCTGCAGCGTTCCAACGTGCAGGCCGGTGCCGGCTTCGTACAGCGTGCCGGCGAGGGCCTGGTGGTACGTGCCGACGGCCTGGCGCTGACCACCGACGACCTGGCACAGGCCCCGGTGGCGACCCGCAATGGCGTGGTGGTACGCGTAGCCGATGTGGCCACGGTGGAACTGAGCCGCGCGCCGCGGCTGGGTGCGGCCAGCCGCAACGGCCATGAAGCCGTGCTGGGCACCGCGCTGATGATTGCCGGTGGCAACAGCCGCACCGTGGCCCAGGCAGCGGCCGCGCGCCTGGAACAGGTAAACAAGTCACTGCCGGCCGACATCGTGGCGGCACCGGTGCTGGACCGCAGCGTGCTGGTCAATTCCACCATCAAGACCGTCGCCAGGAACCTCACCGAGGGCGCGCTGCTGGTGGTGGTGGTGCTGTTCCTGCTGCTGGGCAACCTGCGTGCGGCAACGATCACCGCGCTGGTGATTCCGCTGTCGTTCCTGTTCGCAGTGATCGGCATGAACCGCTTCGGCATCAGTGGCAACCTGATGAGCCTGGGTGCGCTGGACTTCGGCATCCTGGTGGACGGTGCGGTGATCGTGGTCGAGTCGACACTGCTGATGCTGGGCCAGCGCCGCGCCGAACTGGGCCGTGCGCTGACCGCGATGGAACGCCTGCGCGTAGCCGCCGATTCGGCCATTAAGATGGCGCGCCCCGCGGCCTTCGGCCAGCTGATCATCCTGCTGGTGTTCGCGCCGATCCTCACGCTGGAGGGCGTGGAGGGCAAGACGTTCCACCCGATGGCGGCCACGTTCATGCTGGCCCTGGTCGGTGCCTTCCTGTTTTCCTTCACCTTCGTGCCGGCGATGGCCGCGCTGCTGGTGCGCGAGCCCAAGGTGAAGGACGGCGATGCGCACGCGGACGACGGCGAGCACGAAACCAGGCTGATCCGCGTGCTGCGTGCGCGCATCGAACCGGTGGTGCGCAAGGCCGTGGCGCACCCGCGCACGGTGCTGGCCGGTGCGGTGATGATGGTGGTGGTGGGCATCGGCGCGTTCTCGCTGCTGGGCCGCGAGTTCATGCCGACCCTGGATGAAGGCAACGTGGCGATGCAGGCCCTGCGCGTGCCATCGACCTCGCTGGAGCAGTCACTGGCAATGCAGCTGGCGCTGGAAAAGGCGATTGCCAAGCAGCCGGAAGTGGAAACCGTGTTCTCGCGCACCGGTACCGCCGAGGCGGCGATCGACCCGATGCCGACCAACATTTCCGACAGCGTGATCGTGTTGAAGCCACGCAAGGACTGGCCCGATCCGACGCTGGCCAAGGACGCACTGGTGGCGCGCTTCGAGAAACTGGCCGGGCAGCAGCTGGGCAACAGCTTCGAGTTCAGCCAGCCGATCGAGCTGCGCTTCAACGAACTGATTTCCGGCGTGCGTACCGACCTGGCCGTAATGATCTTCGGTGATGACTTCAGCCAGCTGCAGAAGGTGGCCGACCAGGTGGCGTTGAAGCTGCGTGCGGTGGATGGCGCGGCCGACGTGCGGGTGGAACAGATCTCCGGCCTGCCCACGCTCAACGTGGCGATCGACCACGTGGCGGCGGCACAGTACGGGTTGAGCGCTGCAGATGTGAGTGATGCGCTGTCCACCGGCATCGGCGGTACCACGGCCGGCAAGATCTTCGAAGGCGACCGCCGCTTCAACGTGGTGGTGCGCCTGGACGATGCCTCGCGCAACGATCCGGACCAGCTGGCCTCGCTGCCGATCGCCACGCCATCGGGGCTCGTGATTCCGTTGTCGTCGGTGGCGCGCATTACCGTGAGCGAAGGGCCGAACCAGATCAGCCGCAACAACGGCAGCCGCCGCGTGGTGGTGCAGGCCAACGTGCGCGGTCGCGATCTGGGCGGCTTCGTCGGCGAGGCGCAGGCTGCGGTGGCCGACGTGGCGCTGCCGCCGGGCGCCTACCTGACCTGGGGCGGTCAGTTCGAGAACCTGCAGCGCGCGGAGAAGCGGTTGGCAACCGTGGTGCCGGTGGTGTTCCTGCTGATCGGCAGCCTGCTGTTCATGGCCCTGCGCAGCGGCAAGGAAGCGATTCTGGTGTTCAGCTGCGTGCCGTTGGCGCTGGTCGGTGGCATCCTCGCGCTGCTGCTGCGAGGCATGCCATTCTCGGTATCGGCGGCAGTTGGCTTCATCGCCGTCTCCGGCGTGGCCACGTTGAACGGCCTGGTGCTGATGCAGGCGATCCGCGAACGCCTGGATGCCGGCGACCTGCCGCTGCAGGCGGCGATCAACGGTGCCTCGAGCCGCATCCGCGCGGTGCTGACCACGGCGCTGGTGGCGATCGTCGGCTTCATCCCGATGGCGATTGCCAGCGGTTCCGGTGCGGAGGTGCAGAAGCCGCTGGCCACGGTGGTGATCGGTGGCCTGATCACCGCCACCGTGCTGACCCTGCTGGTGCTGCCGACCTTCGCAGCACGGGTGGCCAAGCCGCGGCCGGTGGGGTGAGGCGAGAGGGGGTCGGAGCCCTTTCCACAGGAAAGGGATCCGACCCCGTGACCGGGTCGGGTTGCCGGCCAGCGGCCGGCACTACCCTTGCACGGTCAGGCCTTCTTGCGCTCGGCGATGTAGGCCTGGATCTGCTGTTCCAACACCGGCAGCGGCACCGAGCCCTGCTTGAGCAGGGTGTCGTGGAAGCCCTTGATGTCGAACTTGTCGCCCAACTCCTTCTCGGCCTGCGCACGCAGGCGCACGATGGCGATCTCGCCCAGCTTGTAGCTCAGCGCCTGGCCAGGCCAGGAGATGTAGCGGTCCACCTCGGTGGTCACTTCATGCTCGCTCAGCGCGGTGTGGTCACGCAGGTAGGCCAACGCCTGCTCGCGGGTCCAGCCCTTGCTGTGCACGCCGGTGTCGATCACCAGGCGCGCGGCACGCCACATCTCGTAGGTCAGGCGGCCGAAATCCTCGTACGGGGTTTCGTAGATGCCCATCTCCACGCCCAGTTTCTCGCAGTACAGCGCCCAGCCTTCGCCATAGGCGGAGATGTAGGCGTTGCGGCGGAACTCCGGCAGGTTCTTCTGCTCGGCGGCGATCGCGCCCTGCAGCGAGTGGCCCGGATCGGATTCATGCAGGGTCAGCGCCGGCAGGTTGTACAGCGGGCGCGACGGCAGGTTGTAGGTGTTGAGCCAGTAGGTGCCCATGCCACCGCGGCCGGCCGTCCAGAACGGTGCGATGTCCGGCGGCACCGGCACGATGGTGAAGCGCGCGCGCGGCAACGTCATGTACTTGCCCAGCTGGCCGTCCGCCCGCTTGGAGATCCACGCGGCACGCGACAGCAGCTCTTCCGGCGTCTTTGCATAGAACTGCGGATCGGTACGCAGGAAGGCCAGGAACTCGGCGAAGCTGCCCTTGAACTTCACCTGCTTGATGATGTCGTTCATTTCCTTCTGGATGCGCTCGACCTCGCCCAGGCCGATGCGGTGGATCTCGTCCGGCGACAGGTCCAGCGTGGTGTATTCGTGGATCTGCTGCCGGTAGTACGCCTTGCCATCGGGCATCGCTTCTGCGGCCAGGGTGGTGCGCGCCTGTGGCACGTACTCGTTGACGAAGAAGGTGCGCAGCTGCTGGAACGCCGGCACCACCTTGCCGCTGATCGCCGCGCGCGCCTGCGCCTGCAGCCTGGCCTGCTCGGCGGTCGGGATGGTGGTGGGCAGCTTCTTGAACGGCGCGTACAGCGGCGATTCGGTCGGGTCCTTCAGCTCGGCGACGGTGGCGATGGACACTTCGCGGCCATCGAGCACCGCGCGCGGCACGCTGAAACCACGCTTCAGGCCGGCGCGCATGTTCTCGGTCTGCTGGCCGAAGTAGCGCGGTACATCATTCAGGCGTGCGATGTAGTTCTGGTAGTCCTGCACGGTCTTCATCTCGCGCCGGGCCATGAAGGACAGGTTGGACCAGAACGAGGAATCGGCGTTGAACGGCATCTCGTAGCCGCGCAGGCGCGTCTCTTCGGCCAGGTTGAACACCTGGTCGTGGTAGATCGCGTAGTTGACCTGGTTGTCGGCCGACAGGGTCTTCGGGTCGATCTTCTTCAGCGCGGCCAGGGTCTCATCCCACACCTTCAGGCGCGCCTGCTGCGCGGCCGGGCCGACGTCGGGCATGCGGGTGGCGTTGGCCGGGGCGTCCTCGTCCTCGCTGGCCTCGCCACCGCCCTGCTGGCGCCACTTCCATTCCTTCTCGTACAGCGCGCGGAAGGCGGCGTCGGCGGGCGATTCAGTAGCCACGCCGGACGGTGCGGCGGGGGCGGGCGGCGCGGCCAGGGCCACGGCGGGGGCGGACAGGGCGATCAGCAGGGCAACGGCAAGACGGGTTTTCACGAGCACAGGTTCCCGGGAAGGCAGACCCCGATCATGGCACCGCCCATCGCCCGTGGCATGGGACGAAGGTCCTGCCTGCGCAGCAGACCGGGGCCCCGGTAGCCAGGTACGCAGTAGACCCACGTCATGCGTGGATGCGCCGCGGATCCGGACGGGGTGATCCGGACGGGGTCAGAGCCCTTTCCCATGAAAAGGGATCCGACCCCGGGGCCTCAGTGGCTGGCCTTGTCTCGCTTCCAGCCGCGGTGCTTGATGTCCAGGTGCAGGCTGTACAGCGCGGTGAACGCCGGGAACAGGTTCTGCAGCACGCCCACCGAGTCCTGCTTGGCCGAGAACAGGAAGTAGCTCAGCGTCATCAGGCTGCCGAGCACGCTCATGTACCAGAACAGGCGCGGGATCACCGGCTTGCCGGCGCGCTTGGACGCGACGAACTGGACCAGCCAGCGGCCGCCGAACATCAGCGCGCCGGTATAGCCGATCAGCTTCCAGCCGGTCACGTGCAGGCCGGTCCAGTACAGCCAGGTCAGCGGCTGGTCGAGCCAATGCAGCTCCAGATCCATCAGCGCTCCTCCACCGCGGTGCGCTTGCTGCGGGTGATCAGCCAGGCCACGCCACGCAGGTCGCGGATGCCGACCAGCGCGCGGCCGAGGTTGTTGTACTTGGACACGCCAGCGGTACGGTGGCGGTGGTTGACCGGCACGCTGGTGGTCTTCCAGCCGGCGCGCTGCATCAGCGCCGGCAGGTAGCGGTGCATGTGGTCGAAGTACGGCAGGTCGAGGAACGCGCTGCGTTCGAACAGCTTGATGCCGCAGCCGGTATCGGGCGTATCGTCGCGCAGCATGCGTGCACGGATGGCGTTGGCCCATTTGCTGGCCCAGCGCTTGCTGCCGCTGTCCTGGCGGTTGACGCGCCAGCCGGCGAACAGCTTCACCTGCGCCTCGGCGGCGTCGCGTGCGGCGAGCAGCTTGGGGATATCGGCCGGATCGTTCTGGCCATCGCCATCCAGGGTCGCGATCCACGGCGCGCGCGCGTGCTTGACGCCGGTGCGCACCGCGGTGCTCTGCCCGCTCTGGTTCACATGGTGCAGCACGCGCAGTTCCGGGGTGGTCGCCTTCAGTCCCTGCAGCACCGCCAGGGTGTCATCGCGCGAGTGATCGTCGATGTAGACGATTTCGAACGGCAGCCGGCCACGCAGCGCGGCGGTGATTTCGGCGACCAGCGGGGCGACATTGTCGCGCTCGTTGAATACCGGGACGACAACGGAAAGCTCGGGTTGGCTCATAAGGCACTCGGCCAAAGGGGGGACAAAGACCGCGCATTCTCCGCTGCCGAGGTTATCCGAAGATGAACCCCGCGGCGTGAGGATCCATCCTCAGGCGCGATCGCCAAAATACTCGCGGCACCACTGCACCACAGGCGGCAGGCCTTCTTCGATCGGGGTCACCGCATCGAAGCCGAAAGCGTCATGTGCGCGCCGGGTATCGGCCATCGTGCGCACCATGTCGCCGGGCTGCATGGGCTTGTACACCTTCTGCGCGGGGCGGCCGGCGGCCTGCTCGATCACGCTGATGAAGCGCTCCAGCTCGACCGGCGTATGGTTGCCGAGGTTGAACACCCGGTGCGGCACCGGGCCGTCGGCCGGATGCGCGAGGGCGCCGAGGATACCGGACACAATGTCGGAGACATGTGTGAAATCGCGCTGCATGCGGCCTTCGTTGAACACGTCGATCGGCCGCCCGGCCAGCACCGCGCGGGAGAACAGCAGCGGTGCCATGTCCGGCCGGCCCCACGGGCCATACACGGTGAAGAAGCGCAGGCCGGTGGCATGCAGGCCGTACAGCTGCGCGTAGGTGTAAGCCATCAGCTCATTGGCCGCCTTGGTCGCCGCGTACAGCGAACGCGGCTGGTCTACGCGCTGGTCCTCGGAGAACGGCGGCGTGGCCGAATCGCCGTAGACCGAGCTGCTGGAGGCATACACCAGGTGCTGCACGCCGCGGTGGCGGCACAGTTCGAGCATGTTGACGAAGCCGACCAGGTTGCTGTCGACGTAGGCGTGCGGGTTTTCCAGCGAATAGCGCACGCCGGCCTGGGCGGCCAGATGGATCACCGCCGTCGGCTGCACTTCATCGAACAGCGCAGCCAGGCCCTCGCGGTCGGTCAGGTCCAGCGCGCGCAGGTCCAGCGACGGGCACAGCGCGGCCACGCGGTCGCGCTTGATCTGCGGGTCGTAGTAATTGTTGAAGTTGTCCAGGCCGACCACGGCCTGGCCGGCCTCCAGCAGTGCGCGGGCGGTGTAGGCACCGATGAAGCCGGCAGCGCCGGTGAGCAGGATGGTCATGGCAGGGGCCTGGAAACGAAGTTCAGGCCCCTGATGTTACCGGTCTCAGAACAAACCGAAACGCTTCTTCGCCACGTTGGTGCGGCCGGGTTCGATTACATCCTGGATCTTCTTCGCGTCGAAGCGGTCGAGCAGCGCCTCGGCGCCCTTCCTCAGCTTCAGGTCCATCTCTTCGGGGTACAGCGGGACCAGGCTCATGAAGCTGATGGTCTTGCCGTCGTCCAGTTCCAGCGTGGCAAAGTCCTCCGGGGTGGTTACCGGCGGCAGCACGATGGCGCCGTCGAAGCCCACGCCCGGCGCATAGGGCTCGCTGGGATGGCCGTTGGGAATGGTGTGGCCGAAGCCCAGCCAGGTGTCGTACTCGTGCGGCAACCGCGCCATGCCCTTCAGCAGGCGCACCGGCCAGTAATTGCGCTCGTCCTCGAAGGCGTCCTGGGAGATGGGCCAGTCCGCCGGCAGGGTCACCATCAGTTCCATGTAGCGCGGCACGTCCGCGTCCACCTCGGCGGGCACGGTCATCGGCAGGTCGCTCATGCCGGAGGTGACCAGGCGCAGGTAAGGGCAGTGGTCATTGGCCGGCACCACGTGCACGTCGATGTGCACCAGGTCGGAGATGATCTCGTGGAAGACACCGGACACCGGGCCCAGATGGCGTTCGAGGTGGGCGCTGATCGCCTCGATGTGGCGTTCTTCGCCGGTGGCGAGCACGAAGTCCTTTTCGCGGCGATGTACCAGTATCTGGGTGCCGTCCGGGCTGACGTCCTCGTATTCGTTGCTCATATCCTGCTCCCTGGATGAGGCCACGGACCGGAAGGCAGTGCATTCCCACGGCGCGCGCGGCGGTACGTTCCCTGTCATTGGCGGGACACGGCAGGAACGGGCCGCGCCCCCTGTCACTGCGCCGGGCTCAGCCCTGGCGCGTGCGCAGCTTTTCCAGCACGCCGTCCAGGGTATCCAGGTCGGTGTAGTGGATGATCAGCTTGCCCTTGCCGCCACGGCCATGATTGATCGCCACCTTGGCGCCCAATGCTTCGGACAGTTCGGTTTCCAGCGAGGCGATGTCGGCCTGCTGCACCTTCGGCGTGGCCGCCGGGCGGTTGCTCGGCACCTTGCCGGCGGCGAAGGCCTGCGCACGGCGCTCGACCTCGCGCACCGACCAGCCTTCATCGGCTGCTTCCTGGGCCAGCTTGCCGGCCAGCTCGGGAGCCAGGGTCAGCAGCGCGCGGGCGTGGCCCATTTCCAGGCGGCGGGTTTCCAGCAGCAGGCGGATCGCCACCGGCAGCTCCAGCAGGCGCAGCAGGTTGGACACCGCCGCGCGCGAGCGGCCGACGGCCTCGGCGGCCTCGGCATGGGTCAGGGTGAACTCGCTGATCAGGCGCTGCAGCGCCTCGGCTTCTTCCAGCGGATTGAGGTCTTCGCGCTGGATGTTCTCGATCAGCGCCATCGCGATGACGGTGCGGTCTTCCAGCTCGCGCACCACCACCGGCACTTCGTCCAGGCCGGCCAGCTGCGATGCGCGCCAACGGCGTTCACCGGCGACGATTTCGTAGTTGCCTGCCGGCAGCTGGCGCACCAGGATCGGCTGGATCACGCCCTGCGACTTGATCGAGTCGGCCAGCTCGGACAGCTTGCCCTCGTCCATCTCGCGGCGCGGCTGGTACTTGCCCGGCTGCAGCTGGCCGACCGGCAACTTGCGCAGCACTTCACCCGGCAGCGGCTCGATCACCGCGGTGGTGGCCTGCACCTGGCTGACCGCGCCTTTCGGGCCCAACAGCGCATCCAGGCCACGGCCGAGGCCTCGCTTCTTGGCTGCCGGCTTGCTGCTGGTCATCAGACGATCTCCACGGCCTTGCCGGCCTTGTTGCGTTCGTTGTTGCGGCGGATGATCTCGCCGGCCAGGCCCAGGTAGGCCACGCCACCGCGCGAGGCGCGGTCGTAGCCGACGATGCTCTGGCCATGGCTGGGTGCCTCGGCCAGGCGCACGTTGCGCGGCACGATGGTGCGGAACACGCGGTCGCCGAAGTGCTCGGTGAGCTCGGCCGACACTGCGTTGGCCAGGTTGTTGCGCACGTCGAACATGGTGCGCAGCACGCCTTCGATCTCCAGCGCCGGGTTCAGGCTGGTGCGCAGCGCTTCGATGGTTTCCACCAGCGCGCTCAGGCCTTCCAGCGCGTAGTACTCGCACTGCATCGGCACGATCACCGAGTCGGCGGCGGCCAGCGCGTTGAGCGTCAGCAGCGACAGCGCCGGCGGGCAGTCGATCAGGATGTAGTCGTACTCGTCGCGGATCGGCGCCAGCGCGCGCTTCAGGCGCTGCTCGCGCTCGCTCTGGCCCATCAGCTGGATCTCGGCGGCTGTCAGGTCGATATTGCCGGGCAGCAGGTCGTAACCCTCGGCAGTCTGCACGCGTACATCGGCAGCGCTGTTCTCGCCGAGCAGCAGGTCACAGGTGGAGGCGGCCAGCTCGCGTTTGTCCACGCCACTGCCCATGGTCGCGTTGCCCTGCGAATCCAGGTCGACCAACAGCACGCGCTTGGGTGCGTTGGCCAGGGAAGCGGCCAGGTTGACGGCGGTCGTGGTCTTGCCGACGCCACCCTTCTGGTTGGCGATGGCGATGATGCGGGCCATGCGGGTGTGCCTCGTCGACGTGTGCTGGGACCGGTCATTATGCGTACAACCGGCCCCTTGCGGAAATCGTGGATCGCCAACCCGTTGTTCCACAAGGGGCTGGCGGCGGGAATCAGGGGCCTGTAACAGTGACCAGGTGGCGTTCGCCGGCCAGGCCGGGCACGCTCAACGGGGTCACCTCACGCACCTGCCAGCCCGCCGGCAGGTCCGCGATCTCCTCATGCGGGTGGACGCCCTTCATGGCCAGCAACACGCCGCCGGGGCGCAGCAGGTGGCCACCGACGCGGACGATGCCGGCCAGGGTGTCCATCGCGCGCGCGGTCAACTGGTCGTAGCGGCCGGCCTCGTCCAGCGCCTCGGCGCGCGACTCGGCCACGCGGGCGTTGCCCAGGCCGAGCTGGCGCACGGCTTCGCGCATGAAGCGCGCCTTCTTGCCGTTGCTCTCGACCAGGGTGACCTGCAGGCCCGGGCAGGCGATCGCCAGCGGGATGCCGGGCAGCCCGGGGCCGGTGCCAAGGTCGGCCAGGCTGCCGTCGGCCACGAACGGCTGCATCGCCAGCGAGTCGAGCAGGTGGCGGGTGACCATCTCCTGCGGGTCGCGGATGGCGGTGAGGTTGTAGGTGCCGTTCCAGCGGTGCAGCAGGGCCAGGTAGCGCAGCAACGGCGGCGCCAGCGCGGCGTCCAGGCCCATGCTGGCCAGGCCCTGTTCCAGCGTGGCAGACACGCTGGCGGGAA
This sequence comes from Stenotrophomonas sp. YJH_SMC_135, assembly GCF_059372355.1. NCBI lineage: Bacteria > Pseudomonadati > Pseudomonadota > Gammaproteobacteria > Lysobacterales > Lysobacteraceae > Stenotrophomonas > Stenotrophomonas sp. YJH_SMC_135. The sequence continues at coordinate 41,092 of NZ_JCAFVN010000007.1, read as the reverse complement.
GTGGGTGTTCGCTCATGCCGGCATTATCGCCGGTTTTGCGCGCCGATTCCCCGCTTCAGTGTGGATACCAGGCCAATGCGGCGCGGAACTGGCCGCTGGCCTGCCACTCGTGCAGGTGCCAGCGCGCGGCCTCGCCCAGTTCCGGGTCGCACCAGCGCAGGTGCAGGGCGCCATCGGGCCCGGGCGCCAGCTGCAGGCGGTGCAGGCCGAACGAGATGCCCTGCCCATGCGCCTTCAGGATGGCCTCCTTGACGCACCATACGCGGAAGAACCAGTGCTCGCGCCCGGCCTCATCCAGGCGTTCCAGCCAGGCCACCTCCTGCGGGTGGAAGAAGCGCCGCACGATTTCCAGCAGGCGCGGTCGCGGCCGCAGCAGCTCCAGGTCCACGCCCAGCCGCACGCCTTCGCCCAGCGCCACCAGCAGCACCTCGCCGCTGTGGCTCCAGCCGGTGCCGTAGTGGGCCAACGGGCCGCTCAGTTCCGGCCGGCCCTTGTCATCACGGACCAGCGGCAGCGTCTGCGGGTCGGCGCCCAATGCCTGCGCCAGCACCTGCCGCGCCTGCGGTTCACCACGCTGGCCCGGCACATGCGGGCGCCGCCAGACCGTCACCGGACCGAAGCGCCACGGGCCATCGAGGGTGGCTGGCAGGCTCATCCGCACACGCCCATCACGCAATTCCACGACGGGTTCACAGCCCTGCGCGTCAACTGGTCACAGTTCCCCACCGGAGGTTCGATCATGGGCATCATCATCTGGCTGATCGTCGGCGGCATCGTAGGCTGGCTGGCCAGCATCATCATGAAGCGCGATGCCCAGCAGGGCATCATCCTCAACATCGTGGTCGGCATCGTCGGCGCGCTGATTTCCGGCTGGCTGTTCGGCGGCGGCATCAACGAAGCGATCACCCTCCGCACCTTCCTGTTCTCGCTGATCGGTGCGGTGATCCTGCTGGCGATCGTCAACCTGTTCACCCGCAAGAGCATACGGTGATCTGAGGGTAGTGCCGGCCACTGGCCGGCAGATGTTCCAGAACGGGCCCGGCAATCGTCGGGCCCCGTTCGTTCAACCGATCTGCACCCAGGCCGGCGCATGGTCACTCGGGCGTTCCCAGGTGCGCGGCTCGCGGTCGATGCCCGAGGCCACCGCACTGCCCTTCAGCGCGTCTGAGACCAGGGTCAGGTCGATGCGCAGGCCCAGGTTGCGGCGGAAGCCGGCGGCACGGTAATCCCACCAGCTGAAGGTGCCCGCCTCGTCATTGTGCAGGCGGAAGCCATCGTGCAGGCCCAGCTGCAGCAGCTTGTTGAGTGCGCCGCGCTCGGCGGTGGAGGTCAGGATGTGGTTGTCGTTCCACACCGCCGGGTCGTGCACGTCGCGCGCGTCCGGGGCGATGTTGAAGTCGCCCATCACGATCAGCTTCGGGTGGCGCTGCAGTTCTCCGGCGATCCAGGCATGCACCGCTTCCAGCCAGCGCAGCTTGTAGTCGTACTTGTCGGTACCGATGTCCTGGCCGTTGACCACGTACAGGTTGATCACCCGCAGGTCGCCGAAGGTGCCGGCGATGACGCGCTTCTGCTCGTCCTCGAAACCGGGAATGCCGATCTGCACGTCCTGCGCCGGCTCACGCGACAGCAGCGCCACGCCGTTGTAGGTCTTCTGGCCGGCGAACACGCTGCGATAGCCTGCGGCGATCAGCGCCGAATCGGGGAACTTGTGGTCCTCCAGCTTGGTTTCCTGGATGCCGACGATGTCCGGGCCGAACTCCCTGAGCCACTGCTCCAGGTGCGGCAGGCGGACATTGAGCGAATTGACGTTCCACGAGGCGATTTTCATGCGGGCATTCTACCCGGGCCAGCTTTGGTAGACGCCAACCTTGGTTGGCGCCGGCAATCACCCTGTGCCAACCAAGGTTGGCAGCTACCAGAATGGGCCGCGTGGGTTGGCACCCACCGGTAGTGCCGGCCGCTGGCCGGCAACCCCATGAACCGTCGGCAAGACCCTGCAGTTGCCGGCCAGCGGCCGGCACTACCGAAGCAGCAGCTTCAACAACCCCGCAATCTTCGAATACGGCGGCCGCAGCCGGTCGCTGGCCGCCCAGCGCGACTGCCACAGCACCGGCAGCCGCTTGCTCATCGCATCGAACCCGGCGCGGCCGTGGTACGCGCCCATGCCGCTGGCCCCTACACCGCCAAACGGCAGGCCATCGGCGGCGAAGTGCAGCAGCGTGTCATTCACCGTCACCCCGCCGGACACCACCTGGCCAAGGATGCGCTCCACCGTCGCCGTGTCGTGGCTGAAGGGATACAGCGCCAGCGGCCGGTCGCGGGACAGCACGTCGCCCAGCGCGGCGTCCAGATCCGGGTAGGCCCGCACCGGAAGGATCGGGCCGAAGATCTCCTCGCCCATCAGGTCCAGGTCGTCCGGCGGGTCCAGCACCACGGTCGGCACCAGCAGGCGCTCGCGGTCGGCGCGCGCGTCATCCACCTGCGCCAACGGAATCACCGGCACCCCGCGTTGCCGCGCCTGTGCCAGATAGCCCTGCAGGCGCCGGTACTGACCTTCATTGATGATGCGGGTGTAGTCGTCGGCATCGCTGAAGTCGCCATAGCGCTCGCGCACCTGCTGCTGCAGCGCCTGTACGAATTCGCGCTGGCGAACGGTATCGATCAGCACGTAATCCGGCGCGATGCAGGTCTGGCCCGCGTTGAACCACTTGCCGGTGGCCAGCCGCGCAGCGGCTTTGTCCAGCGGGAAATCGCGACAGACAATCGCCGGCGACTTGCCGCCCAGCTCCAGTGTGACCGGTACCAGATGCTCAGCGGCGGCGGCCATCACCTTGCGGCCAACCGCCGTCGAGCCGGTGAACAGCAGATGGTCCAGCGGCAGCGACGACACCGCTGCGGCCACATCCGCCCCGCCCTGCACCACCGCCACCCGATCGGGCGGGAACACGCTGGCCAGCAGATCGGCCAGGAACGCGCTGGTGCGCGGCGTGTGCTCAGACGGCTTCAGCAGCACGTGGTTGCCCGCAGCGATGGCGGTGGCCAAAGGCACCAATGCCAGCGTGACCGGGTAGTTCCACGGTGAGATCACCCCGACCACGCCGAGCGGTGTCGGCCGCAGCTGCGCGCGCGCCGGCCACAGCTTCCAGCCGGCCGATACGCGCTGCGGCTTCGACCAGCGCCGCAGGTGGCGCCGCAGGTGGTCGATGGCCGACAGCACACTCATGCCATCGGCCAGTTTCGATTCAACGTGGGCGCGATGCCCGAAGTCCTCGGCGATGGCCTGGGCCATTTCGTCCAGGCGCGGCTTCAATGCCTCGCGCAGGCGGCGCAGGTCGGCTTCGCGCTGGTCGAGCGTCGGGCGCTGGGCCTGCCAGGCGCTGCGCAGGGTGTGCAGGAGGGCGGGAAGGTCTGCCGGCGTGGTGGTGGTCATGGGCCGACTATACGGGGTGCTGCGCAACGCAATGGTAGTGCCGGCCGCTGGCCGGCAAGGGCTTCATGTCCGCGGCGATTCAGGAGGTTGCCGGCCAGCGGCCGGCACTACCGGATGCGGGCCGAGTGGGCACGGCCCACAAGCAGAAAGGCCGCGGTCTGCACCGCGGCCTTTCCTTCACTGCATGGAACCCACCGGTTACTTGGTGATATCCACGTTCTTGGTTTCGCGCAGGAACAGGCCGCCGATCACCACCGACATCAGTGCGATCGCAATCGGGTACCACAGGCCGTAGTACAGGTTGCCGGTACCGGCCACCAGCGCGAACGAGATCGCCGGCAGGAAGCCACCGAACCAGCCGTTGCCGATGTGGTACGGCAGCGACATCGAGGTGTAGCGGATGCGGGTCGGGAACAGTTCGACCAGGTAGGCGGCGATCGGGCCATAGACCATGGTCACGTACAGCACCAGCAGCCACAGCATGAAGATGGTGCCGGCGATGTTGATGCGGGCGCCATCGGCCTTGGCCGGGTAGCCGGCGGTGGTCAGGGCGGTCTTCAGTTCCGCACCGAACGCATCGGCCTTGGCCTTGCCTTCTTCCTTGGTCAGGCCGGCGGCCTCATACGAGGTGACGCTGGCGCTGCCCACGTTCACCATCGCCAGCGAACCGGCGGCGGCGGGCTGCACGTCGTACGGCACACCGGCCTTGGTCAGCGCGGCGGTGGCCACGTCGCAGGAGCTGGTGAACTTGCGCAGGCCGACCGGATCGAACTGGAACGAGCAGGTAGCCGGATCGGCCACGACCAGGGCCGGCGAGCTGCTGCGGGCTTCTTCGATGGCCGGATTGGCGAAGTGGGTCAGGCCCTTGAAGATCGGGATGTAGGTGATGGCCGCCAGCAGGCAGCCGGCCAGGATGATCTTCTTGCGACCGATGCGGTCGGACAGCCAGCCGAAGAAGATGAAGAACGGCGTGCCCAGTGCCAGCGCAGCGGCGATCAGCAGGTAGGAGGTGGTGGCATCGACCTTCAGCATGCTGCTGAGGAAGAACAGCGCGTAGAACTGGCCGCCGTACCAGACCACCGCCTGGCCAGCCGCCGCACCGAGCAGGACCAGCAGCATCAGCTTCAGGTTGCCACCCTTCAGGCTGTCGCGGAACGGGGTCTTGGAGCCCTTGCCTTCAGCCTTCATCTGCTGGAACAGCGGCGATTCGCTCAGCTGCAGGCGGATCCATACCGAAATGCCCAGCAGCAGGATCGAGACCAGGAACGGGATGCGCCAGCCCCAGGCTTCGAAGGCCTCGTTGCCCAGCGTCATGCGGCAGGCCAGGATGATCAGCAGCGACAGGAACAGGCCGAGCGTGGCGGTGCACTGGATGAAGCTGGTGTACAGGCCGCGCTTGTCGTCCGGCGCGTGCTCGGCCACGTAGGTGGCGGCACCGCCGTACTCGCCGCCCATCGCCAGGCCCTGGGCCAGGCGCAGGATGATCAGGATCACCGGTGCGGCGAAACCGATCGAGGCGTAGTTGGGCAGCACGCCGACCAGGAAGGTCGAGATGCCCATGATCAGGATGGTGACCAGGAAGGTGTACTTGCGGCCGATGCGGTCGCCGAGGCTGCCGAAGAAGGCCGCGCCGAACGGACGCACGAAGAAGCCGGCAGCGAACGCCAGCAGGGCGAAGATCATGCCCGTGGTTTCATTGACGCCACTGAAGAACTGCTTGGCGATGATGGCCGCGAGCGAGCCGTACAGGAAGAAGTCATACCACTCGAAGACCGTGCCGAGGCTCGAGGCGAAGATGACTTTCTTGTGGCCCTTGGTCAGGGTGCCCGCCGCATGGTGCGGGCCTGGTGCAGTGCTGGACATAAGACGCTTCCCCTCCGAAGCAATCGTTGTGGGTGGGTGCCGACCGTTGGCCGGCATTCAATTCGGTAGGTACCAACCTTGGTCGGCACCCCATCTCGGTAGATGCCGACCTTGGCCGGCACCCCATCTCGGTAGGTGCCGGCCGCTGGCCGGCACGCTCTTAGAAGCTGTACTTCGTGGTGAACTGCAACCGGGTGATGTCACCCTTGTTGCCGTTTTCCACTTCGCGACGGCCATACATCAGCTCGGCGCCGATATCGACCTTGGGCAGCGGCGAATAGAAGATGTTGCCGCGGATGCTCTGCACGCTCTTGGTCACCAGCGGGCCGAGGATGCTGTCGTTGTCGTAGTCGCTGCGCGCGTAGATCAGGTTGGTGCGCAGCTTCGGCGAGAACGCATGCCGCCAGCCCACGTAGCCGGCCAGCACGCCGGTCGGGTTGAGCTCGTCGCGGGCCACGTCATAGGCACTGTCGGCGGTGATGCCCAGGCCGATGTAGCGGGCGATGCCTTCGCCACCGGTCAGCTGGTAGTGCAGCGAGTCGCTGTCACCCATCACCCACTTGCCGCCCAGGGTCAGGCCGCCGGCCACCTTGTCGGCCTTCGCGCCGGTGGCCTGGTTGTCCACCTTCAACTGGCGGACGATGCCACCGACACCAAAGGTGCCCCAGTCGCCCTTCCAGCCATAACGCATGGTCAGGTCGGGCAGGCTGCCACGGTCGGAGTTGGCGCTGGCGTTGGTCCAGGCCCCGGTGACCGGGTTGCGGGTACCGGTGAGGGTGGTGGTTTCCGGGTTTTCCAGTGCGACGCTGAAGCCGCCCTGGGTGTAGCGCACCTGGGCCTGGCGCACGAAGATCACGCCGTCGGTGGGGCCGACGAAGTCGACCGCCTCCGGCAGCGCGGCCGCGTCCATGAAGTTGGACCAGGTCTGGCCGGCCATCCAGTTGTTCCAGTACATGTAGGCGTGGCGCAGGGTCACGCCATAGGTATTGGTGGCGGTCTGGTTGCCCAGCGAGTTGCCGAAGAAGTCCATCTCGAAGAACGCACCGGCCTTGTTGCCCGATTCGCTCACGTTGTCGATGCCCAGGTTGAAGCGCGAGAACTTGGCGTGGGCGTTGAAGTCGGTGCCCGAACGCTTGCCGCTGCCGCCGGCGCCTTCCACCGGGGTCTGGCCCGGCAGGTACAGCGAACGGCCGGGGGCGTCGTCGGCCAGCTGGCCATCGCTGGTCTGGGTGGCCAGGAAGTCGGCCTTGATGAAGCCACCGATCTTGACCGTGGTACCCGGCGCGGCGCCCGGGGTGATGGTGGTGACCTGGATCGGCTGCTTGCCCGCCGGCACCGAGGCGACCGGCTTCTGCCCGGCCTGCACCGTGCGCACTTCGGTCACCGCCTGCTGGGTCTGGCTGATCTGGGTCTGTTGTTGTTGCTGCGAAGACAGCAGCAGCTGGACCTGGCGTTCCAGTTCGGCAACGCGTGCTTCCAGTGCCTTCTCTTTGGCGGTCTCTGCGAACGCCATGCCCGGTGCGACCAGGGCGACCAACAGGCAGGCCGCCAAAGGTGTGCGCACGGCTTTCAACGTACGGTGGCTCATGTTGCCCTCTCTCCCAAGTGGCAAGGTGATGCCGCGCGTGGGGCACGGTCGAGCCGAGACTGCGGGGCGTTCGCGCACAGCGGCTATTGGCCATTGGTCGAACCCGGCCCTGCTGGGCGCTCACTTTCGACCATGGTCTAACCAGGGTGGTGACGCGGCCGGGGGTGAATGGGGCAAACTGAGGGGGATCGGTCGTTGCGATGCTGCGACCGCACATACAAAGTCAACGTGCAAGTGAGGGTGCCATGGCTGATATCTACCCCGTCGATCCGCAGTTCGCCGCCAAGGCACGCATCGACAAGACGTCGTACGAACAGCAGTACCAGGCCTCGGTGACCGACCCGGATGGTTTCTGGGGCAAGGCCGCCGAGCGCCTGCAATGGATGCGCAAGCCGACGAAGATCAAGAACGTCAGCTATGACCTGTCCGACTTCCACATCAAGTGGTTCGAAGATGGCGAGCTCAATGCCAGCGTGAACTGCCTGGATCGCCAGCTGGAAACGCGCGGCGACAAGACCGCCCTGCTGTTCGAGCCGGACGGCCCGGATGCACCGGCCCAGCACGTGACCTATCGCGAGCTGTACGAGCGCACCTGCCGCCTCGGCAACGCGCTGCGCAACCTCGGCGTCAAGAAGGGCGACCGGGTCACCATCTACCTGCCGATGATCGTCGACGCCGCGGTGGCCATGCTGGCCTGTGCGCGCATCGGTGCGATCCACTCGGTGGTGTTCGGTGGCTTCGCGCCGAATTCGATCGCCGACCGCGTCAGCGACTGCCAGAGCAAGCTGATCATCACCGCCGACGAGGGCCTGCGCGGTGGCCGCAGGATTCCGCTGAAGGCCAACGTTGATGCCGCGCTGAAGCTGCCGGGCACGAATACGGTTGAAACCGTGCTGGTGGTGCGCCACACCGGCGGCGCGGTGGACATGCAGGCCCCGCGCGACCGCTGGTTCCACGATGTGGTGGACAGCCAGCCGTCCACCTGCGAACCGGAACGCATGAACGCGGAAGACCCGCTGTTCATCCTCTACACCTCCGGTTCCACCGGCAAGCCCAAGGGCGTGCTGCACACCACCGGCGGTTACCTGCTGTACGCGGCCTACACCCATGAAGCGGTGTTCGACCTGCGCGAAGACGATATCTACTGGTGCACCGCCGATGTCGGCTGGGTCACCGGCCACAGCTACATCGTGTACGGGCCGCTGGCCAACGGCGCGACCTCGCTGATGTTCGAAGGCGTGCCGAACTACCCGGACACCTCGCGTTTCTGGAACGTCATCGACAAGCACAAGGTGACCATCTTCTACACCGCCCCGACCGCGATCCGTGCGCTGATGCGCGAAGGCGAGGAGCCGGTGAAGAAGACCTCGCGCGCGTCGCTGCGCCTGCTCGGCAGCGTCGGCGAGCCGATCAATCCGGAAGCCTGGCGCTGGTACTACGAAGTGGTCGGCGACAGCCGCTGCCCGATCGTCGATACCTGGTGGCAGACCGAGACCGGCGGCATCCTGATCTCGCCGCTGGCCGGCGCGATGGACCTCAAGCCGGGGTCGGCCACCCTGCCCTTCTTCGGCGTGCAGCCGGCGCTGGTCAATGCCGATGGCGAGATCCAGGACGGCCCGACCGAAGGCAACCTGATCATCCGTGATTCTTGGCCGGGCCAGATGCGCACGGTGTACGGCGACCACCAGCGCTTCATCGACACCTATTTCCGCACCTACCCGGGCAGCTACTTCACCGGCGACGGTTGCCGCCGCGACGAGGACGGCTACTACTGGATCACTGGTCGCGTCGACGACGTGATCAACGTGTCCGGCCACCGCATCGGCACCGCTGAAGTGGAAAGCGCGCTGGTCTCGCACCCCAAGGTGGCCGAAGCGGCCGTGGTCGGCTTCCCGCACGACGTGAAGGGCCAGGGCATCTACGCCTACGTGACGCTGGTGGCCGAAGAGGCGCCGAGCGACGAGCTGCAGAAGGAACTGGTCGCCTGGGTGCGCAAGGAGATCGGCCCGATCGCCACGCCGGACCACCTGCAGTGGGCGCCGGGCCTGCCGAAGACCCGCTCGGGCAAGATCATGCGCCGCATCCTGCGCAAGATCGCCGAGAACGCGCCGGACCAGCTCGGCGATACCTCGACCCTGGCCGACCCATCGGTGGTGGCCTCGCTGGTGGACGAGCGCAAGGTGCGCTGACGTACGACCGGGGTCGGATCCCTTTCCGCAAGGAAAGGGCTCTGACCCCATCTGCTTTCCCCCACGGTTCCCCCCGACCATGACCACCCTCCTGATTGCCGATGACCACCCGCTGTTCCGCGAAGCCCTGCGTGGGGCCGTGCAGCGGGTCATCCCCGGCGTGCAGCTGTTCGAGGCCGACAGCGTGGAAGCGCTGTATGCACTGGCCGACCAGCACAACGACGCCGACCTGGTCCTGATGGACCTCAACATGCCCGGTGCGCAGGGTTTCAACGCGCTGGTGCACATGCGCTCGCTGCACCCGCACCTGCCGGTGGTGGTGGTGTCCGCGCGCGAAGAAGCCACGGTGATGCGCCGCGCGCTCGACCACGGCGCGCTGGGCTTCATTCCGAAGTCTGCGGATTCGGACACCATCGGCCACGCACTGGGCACCATCCTCGATGGCGAGACCTGGGCGCCGCCGGAAGCGCACAACGTGCCGCCGACCGGCAGCGAAGAACGCGAAGTCGGCCAGCGCCTGCGTGAGCTGACCCCGCAGCAGTTCCGCGTGCTGCAGATGCTGGGCGCCGGGCGCTTGAACAAGCAGATCGCCTACGACCTCAACGTCTCCGAAGCGACGATCAAGGCCCACGTCACCGCCATCCTGCGCAAGCTGGGCGTGACCAACCGCACCCAGGCCGTGCTGATGGCCGGCAAGCTGGCCATCGACGACGACGCCATCGTGCTGCCGCCGGAAGAAGATTGAGGTAGTGCCGGCCGCTGGCCGGCAGTCAGCTGAAACGCCTTAAACCGCTCTGGTAGGTGCCAAGCTTGCTTGGCACGCTCTCGCCGTTGCGCATGCCGGCCAGCGGCCGGCACTACCAGGCACCGCTGCGCTCGCGATATAGCCATCGCTATACAAACCAGCCCTGCCTGCGCGTTTCGCTGGAAACGCGCCACGCGCGAATCGCGGTGCTAAGCTTCGCGTCCCCTTGGGGAGTAGCCGGATTCCTTCGCAGGAATCGTCCACGTCAACATACTCGGCCAGTGCGCCGTGGCGTGGACAACCATGATGGTTGGCGAGACCAGCGGCCCGCGCGCGCAACGTCAGGTTGGGCGCGAGCGCGAGCCGTGCGTCCGTCCTTGCCCGACCTCAGCAACTGTCCATGTCCCCCATTTCGATCCTCCTGATCGGCTTTGCCATGTCCACCGATGCCTTCGCTGCGGCGATCGGCAAGGGTGCGGCCATGCGCAAGCCGGTGTTCCGCGATGCACTGCGTGCCGGCATCATCTTCGGCGTCATCGAGGCGATCACGCCCATCATCGGCTGGCTGCTCGGTCGCGCCGCCCTGCAGTACGTGGAAGCTTTCGACCACTGGATCGCGTTCGGCCTGCTCGGTGCGCTGGGCATCCACATGATCTACAACGGCCTGCGCCCGGATAGTACCGAGGACGACGAGGACCCCTCGCATCACCACGGCTTCTGGAAGCTGGCGCTGACCGGTTTCGCCACCAGCATCGACGCGATGGCGGTGGGTATCGGCCTGGCCTTCATGGACGTCCATATCGGCGTGATGGCCGCGGTCATTGGCCTGTGCACGCTCTCCATGGTCACCGTCGGCATCATGCTCGGCCGTGTGCTGGGCAGCATGGTCGGCAAGCGTGCCGAGATCATCGGTGGCGTGATCCTGGTGATCATCGGCGCGATGATCCTGTACGAGCACCTGCACGGCGTGGGGTAACGCTTCCGCGATTACGTGGTTGCCGGCCAGCGGCCGGCACTACTGCGCATCGCGCAGCGCGCCCAGGAAGGCGCGCAGCGAGGCCGGCTTGATCGGCTTGGTCAGCACGCGGTAGCCGCGTTCGCGTGCCATCCGCTTCAGTTCGTCGCGGCCATCGGCGGTCAACAACGCACCCGGCAGCGGGTAACCGGCGGCTTCACGCAGCGCCACCAGCGCATCCAGGCCGTCCATGCGGTCGTGCAGGTGGTAGTCCACCAGCATCACCTGCGGCCGCTCGGCCACTTTCTCCAGCGCCTGATCCACCGTCGATGCCGTAATCACCTGCACCTGCCAGCGACCGAGCAGCGCGCGCATGCCGTCGAGGATCTCTTCGTCGTTGTCCACGCACAGCACGCGCAGGCCGGCCAGCGAATCGCTGCGCAGCGGCGCGGCTGCGGCCTGTACCGGCGCGGCCAGTTCGGTATAGCCCGGCAGCGGCGCCACCCGCGGCAGGATGATCGAGAACATCGAGCCCTTGCCAACCCGGCTGCGCGCATTGAGGCGATGGTCAAGCAGGCGCGAGATGCGCTGGCAGATCGACAGGCCCAGGCCCAACCCCTGTTCGCCCCAATCGAACGGCTGCTGGTAGCGGTGGAACTCGTCGAAGATCTGCCGCATGTGGTGCTCGGGAATGCCCGGGCCGGTATCCCATACCTGCAGCTCCACTTCGTTGCCACGCTGGCGCACCGCCAGCACGATGCGGCCCTGACGGGTGTAGCGCAGCGCATTGGCCAGGAAGTTCTGCAGCACGCGGCGCAGCAGGCGGCGATCACTGCGCACCCAGGCCGGACGCGTGAACAGGTCCAGGCGCAGGCCACGGCCGGCGGCGACCGGCGTGTACTGCGCGGCCAGTTCGCGCATCAGCGCGCTCACGTCGAACTCGCCGATCACCGGGTGCAGGCCACCGGCATCCAGCCGCGACACGTCCAGCAGGCCATCGAGCAGTTCTTCGGCGGCGCGCAGCGACGCATCCACGCGTTCGGCCAGATGCTTCTGCTCGTCGCTCACATGGTCGCTGTCGCGCAGCGCCGAAGCAAACAGCCGCGCGGCATTCAGCGGCTGCAGCACGTCATGGCTGATCGCCGCCAGGAAGCGGGTCTTCGACTGCTGCGCGACCTCGGCCTCGTGCGAGCGCTCGGCCACGCGCTGTTCCAGCGTCTCGTTGGCTTCCAGCAGTGCCTTCTCCGCGTGCTTGTAGTCGGTGATGTCGTTGTAGCTGGTCACGTAACCGCCGCCGGGCAGCGCCTGGCCGCGCATCTCGATCACCTTGCCGTCGCTGCGGGTGCGCTCGAACACGTGCGGTGAGCCGGCGCGCATGTAGCCGATGCGGCGGTTGATCTGCACTTCGATATCGCCCTCGCCCAGCTCGCCGCGCTCGGCGTTGTAGCGGATCAGGTCGGCCACCGGGCGGCCCACGTAGAGCATGCCGTCGGGGTAGCCGAACATGTCCTGGTAACGACGATTCCATGCGGTCAGGCGCATGTCCGGATCGACCACGCTGACCCCGGCGCTGATGTTCTCCAGCGTGGTCGACAGGATCTCGCGGTTGAAGCGCAGTTCCTGCCCGGCTTCGTCCAGCACCGCCACCACTTCGCCCAGGTCCATGCCCGAGCCACGCAGCAGGCTGGTCAGCAGCAGGCGCGCCGAGGCCGCACCAATCGACGCGGCCAGCAGGCGTTCGGTGAACTGCACCCACGGCCGGTCGGCCGGCGCCGAGGATTGCAGCTCGCGGCCCAGCGACTGTGCCTGCTCGAAGAACGAACGCCGCGCATGGCGCTCGCCGACCACGCGCGAGGCGAGTGCCAGCAGGTCGCCCACGTGCACATGACCGGGCCAGCCACCGGCCACCGACGGGCGCTCGGCATACGGGTCGAGGAACGGCGCGGCGCGCAGCCGCTCGTCCACACCGGGCCGCCAGCGTGCGGACACCAGCATCATCGTCGCCGCATTGACCAGCAGCGACCAGAACGTGCCATGGGTCAGCGGATCCCAGCCGGTCATGCCGAACAGCTGCTGCGGGCGCAGCCACTCGATGCCGAACGGGCCGTGCTGCACCCAGGCGGCATCGACCCAGCCGGCCATGGTCATCGCCGGCAACAGCAGGGTGTACAGCCAGGTGGCGAAGCCGAGCAGCATGCCCACCTCGACGCCACGCCGGCTGGCACCGCGCCAGTACAGGCCGCCGATCAGGCCGGGCGCGAACTGCGCCACCGCTGCGAACGCCATCAGGCCGTACGAGGCCAGGGTGCTGTCGTTGCTGCTGGTGCGGTAGTAGCTGTAGGCCATCAACGCCAGCAGCAGGATCGCCAGGCGGCGGATCCACAGCACGCGCGAGGCGACGTCGGCGGCCTCCTGGTGGTCACCGCTCCGACGCAGCAGCACCGGCATCACCAGGTCGTTGCTGACCATGGTGGCCAGTGCGATGGACGACACGATGACCATGCCGGTGGCCGCCGAAAAGCCGCCCACGTAGGCGATCAGCGCCAGCGCATTGCGGCCTTCGGCCAGCGGCAGGGCCAGCACCATCGAGTCGTCGGCGACGCTGCCGCCGGTGCCGAACAGGGTCACGCCGGCGGTGGCGATCGGCAGCACCATGCCCGAGATCAGCACCAGGTAGCCGCCGAACATCCAGCGCGCGCGGCGCACGTCGCGCACATCGCCGCACTCGACCACGGCCACGTGGAACTGGCGCGGCAGGCAGATGATGGCCAGGAAACTGAGCAGCGTCTGCGAGATGAAGCCCACCGGCGGCAGGCCGGTGAACAGCGTATGCACCGACTCGACCACCGCGTCGGTGCGGTTGCTCAGCCACAGGTAGGCGAACACGCCCACGGCCAGCATTGCCAGCAGCTTGATCACCGATTCGAAGGCGATGGCCAGCATCATGCCGTGGTGGTGTTCGGTGGCATCGACCTGGCGGGTACCGAACAGGGTGGCGAACAGCGCCATCAGCAGCGCCACGTACAGCGCGGGATCGGTGAAGAAGCCGGTCGGGCCGGTGTTGCCGGTCAGCACCTGCAGGCTCATCGCCACCGCTTTGTACTGCAGCGCCAGGTACGGAATGATGCCGATCAGCGCGATGATCGCCACCAGCGCCGCCAGCCGCCGGGAACGGCCGAAGCGCGAGGAGATGAAATCGGCGATGGAGACCACGTTCTGGCTGCGCGCGATCAGCGCCAGGCGCTCGATGATGCGCCAGCCGAACAGCAGCAGCAGCAGTGGGCCGATGTAGATGGGCAGGTAGCCCACGCCGTTGCGCACGGCGGTGCCGACCGCGCCGTAGAAGGTCCACGACGAGCAGTACACGGCCAGTGCCAGGCTGTAGACCACCGGCCGCAGCCACGGCCGGTCGGGGTACATCGGCCGACGGTCGCCCCACCACGCCACGCCGAACAGCAGCGCGGCATAGGCAACCGAGACCAGCAGCAGGATCCAGCTGGAGACCACGCGTGCGTTTCCGTCAGGACAGGGGTCAGTAGATCACGACCGCTGGTCGTGCGGGTAGGTCACGAGGAAGGACCGCAAGGGTGGGGCATGGCAGTAGGTCACGATCGTTGATCCGTCTGGTGGGTCACGACCGTTGGTCGTGACGGGGACATCCGTGCCCACTAACAGTGGGCACCTACCGGGAATCAATGGGCACCCACCAGGAAGCGGTGGGCGCCTGCCAGGTACCGGCGTTATTGGGCCGGCACGCCCATTTCCTTCAGCAGCTCGGGCGCCGGGTAGACCTTGGCCAGCAGCCAGCGCAGGTAGCGCATGTCCACGTGCACGGCGCGCTTGTAGCGCGGGTCGAACCACCAGCTGGCGCTGACCGACTCCCAGTTGCTGTCGAAGTTCAGGCCGATCAGTTCGCCCCTGGCGTTGAGCACCGGCGAGCCGGAGTTGCCGCCCGTGGTGTCCAGGTTGGTCAGGAAGTTGACCGTCTGGGTCTTCAGTGTCGGATCGGCGGTGCTGCCGAAGTCACCCTTGGCGATCGCTGCCAGCAACGGCTTGGGTGCATCGAACGGGTAGGCGTTGGTGTTCTTCTCGACGATGCCGGCCACGGTGGTCACCGGCGAGTAGGTCACGCCATCGCGCGGGTGCAGCGCCTCGACCTTGCCGTAGCTGATGCGCAGGGTGCGGTTGGCATCCGGATACACCGCGCGGCCCTGCTTGGCACGCCAGGCGAACAGCGCCTGCATGTACGCCGGGCGCAGGCGCAGCTGCTCGCCTTCGCGGGTCTTGCTCTCGTTCTCGATGCGCAGCTGCGCGGCCACCAGCGGACCGGCCACGCTGATCAGCGGATCGGCGGCCAGTGCCTTGCCTTCGCGTGCGGCGGCAAAGCGCGACAGGCGCTGCGCTTCCTCACCCAGCTGGGTACCGGCATACAGGATGTCCAGCGCCTTGGCCAGCTGCTGTGGGGTACGACCAAAGGCCGCGTCGAACTCGGCCACGCGCTGCGCGTCCGGCAGCTGCTGGTAGCGGGTCAGCAGGGTGGTCAGCAGGGCCTTCTCGACCTCCGGCGCGTAACGGCGCTGGACCTGCTTGAGCACCCCTTCGATCATCGCCTGGTCGCGCTGCTGGTAGCCGCTCTCGCGCTGCGCGTCCGGCTTGGCCGATTCGATGCGCAGGCGCTCCAGCAGCAGCGCCGAGCGCAGCAGCTGGCTCTGCGCGGCCATCTGCTCCAGCAGCAGGTCACGCTCGCCCACCGCCGCACCCTGCGACAGGTTGGCCAGCAGCGCCTTGATGTCACCCTGGTACCTGCGGTCGGTGGCAGCCAGCATGGCCGTCTCGTCGGCGGCACGCTGGGCCTTCGCATCGCTGCGCAGCAGGCCTTCCAGTTCGCCGGCGGCGCGCTTGCGGTTGTTCTTCAGCGACTGCAGCTGCGAGGCGTAGCGGGTACGCGCCTGCGCGTCCTTGGCGCTGGCGGCCTCGATGGTGTCGATCATCTGCTGGAACACCGATACGCGGCGCGGCAGCACGGTATCGATCTGGCCGGCGAATTCGGCCGCGGTGCGGTGGCGGTAGGTGATGCCCGGGTAACCGGCCAGCATCGCGTAATCGCCTTCCTTCGGGCCTTCCACCGACATCTGCAGGTGTGCCGGCGCCTGGTAGGGTACGTTGTCCTTGCTGTAGGCGGCCGGCTTGCCGTCCTTGCCCACGTAGGCGCGCAGCAGGGTGAAGTCGCCGGTGTGGCGGGGCCACATGAAGTTGTCGATCTCATCGCCGTAGTTGCCGATCGCACGCGGCGGCGCATACACCAGGCGCACGTCGCTCAGTTCCAGCTGGGCAATGCGGTAGAAATCGGTGCCGTAGTACATGTTGGCCACCGAGCAGCGCACGCTGCCGTCCTTCTCGCACTCGGCCACGATCTGCTTGCTGGCTGCATCCACGGCATCGAAGTAGGCACGGCCGGTCTTGCCACGGGCCTGCGCCAGCACCTGGTCGGTCACCTTGTCGAAGCCGACGGTGACCAGCACGCGGAAGTCCGGGTTGGCCGGGCGCTCGTCGGCACGGTCCCTGGCGATGAAGCCACCAGCGATCAGGTCGTGCTCGGGCGAGCTGTTGTACTGGATCACGCCCATCGCCACGTGGTGGTTGGTCAGCAGCAGGCCGTCGGCGGACACGAACGAACCGGTGCCACCACCGGCGCGCACCACGGCGCTCAGCGGCGGCGCGGTGACGTTGGCCAGGTCGGCCGGATTGCCCTTGAAGCCAGCGGCCTGCAGCGGTTGGGCCAGGTCCGGCAGCTGCGTCGGCATCCACATGCCTTCATCGGCGTGGGCGCCGGTGGCGAGGGTCAGGCCCAGGGCCAGGGCGGTGGGGAGGGCTTTGCGTGGTGACATGAGGCAATCCGGTACGACAGAACAGCCCGGGACCATAGCCCGTGGGGCGCTGTCGGGCAACGCCCGATAGTCAGGCCTGCGCCGCGCTCCTAGAATTGCCGTTTTCTGCACATCGGACGTTCGCAGATGATCGTCGGCATCGATCTTGGCACCACCCATTCCCTCATCGGCAGGCACACGGCAGCAGGGCCGCAGCTGTTCCCCAATGCCCATGGCGAGCTGTTGACCCCTTCGGTGGTCAGCCTCGTCGATGGTGCCGTACTGGTCGGCCAGCCGGCCCGTGACCGCCTGGTCAGCCATCCGCAGCAGACCGTGGCCCATTTCAAGCGCTGGATGGGCAGCGACCGTGAGACCCGGCTGGGTGAGCGCAGTTTCCGTCCCGAGGAGCTCTCGGCCATGGTGCTGCGCTCGCTGCTGGCCGACGCCGAAGCCGCCCTGGGCCACAAGGTGGAGGAAGCGGTGATCAGCGTGCCGGCCTACTTCTCCGACGCCCAGCGCAAGGCCACCCGGGCCGCCGGCGAACTGGCCGGCATCCGCGTCGAGCGCCTGATCAATGAACCCACGGCCGCTGCGCTGGCCTATGGTCTGCAGGAGCGTGACGGCGAAGGCCGCGTGCTGGTGCTGGACCTGGGCGGCGGCACCTTCGACGTCTCCATCCTGGAACTGTTCGATGGCGTGGTCGAAGTGCATGCCAGCGCCGGCGACAATTTCCTGGGCGGCGAGGATTTCCTGCAGGTACTCGTGCAGGCCTTCCACGCCGACCAGGGCACGTCCGCCAGCGACCTGTCCGCTGCCGAGCAGGCGCAGCTGCTGCGTCGGCTGGAACTGTTCAAGCGCGAACTCAGCCAGAGCGGCACTGCCAGCCTGCAGTTGCCCCTGGCCGGCAGCGAACGCCAGTGGCAGCTGGATGAAGCTCGCTACACCCAGCTCTGCGAGCCACTGCTGCTGCGCATGCGCGCGCCCATCGAGCGCGCGATCCGCGACGCCCGGCTCAAGCCCGAGGCGCTGGACGACATCATCCTGGTCGGCGGTGCGGTACGCATGCCGATGGTCAGCAGGCTTGCGACCCGCATGTTCGGCCGGCTGCCGCTGCGCCATGTCCATCCGGACCAGGCGATTGCCTTGGGTGCCGCCGTTGCAGCGGGATTGAAGGCGCGCGACGAATCGCTGCGCGAAGTCGTGCTGACCGATGTCTGCCCCTACACGCTTGGCACGCAGGTGTCCCGCCAGGATGCTGCCGGTGGCGAGCGCAGCGGCTATTTCCACCCGATCATCCAGCGCAACAGCGTGGTGCCGGTCAGCCGCGAGGATCGCTTCTACCCGCTGCACGAGCGGCAAAGTGCCATCCGCATCGACGTGTTCCAGGGCGAGAGCCCGACGGTGGATCGCAACATCAAGCTCGGTGAGCTGACCGTGCCGCTGACCCATTCTGTCCCGATGCAGGAACGCAGCGTCACCGCCCGCTTCACCTACGACGTGAACGGGCTGCTGCAGGTGGAAGTCACCGAGGATGCCACCGGCAGGCGCCACGAGCTCATCCTGGAACAGAATCCCGGGCTGCTGTCACCCGAAGAGACCCAGCAGCGCCTGCGCGCGCTGGAAGCGCTGAAGATCCACCCGCGTGACGCCCAGCCCAACCTCGCGGTGATCGCCCGCACCGAGCGCCTGTACGAGGAACGCATCCATCACCGTGAACAGTTGCAGTCGTGGCTGAGCAGCTTCCGCCATGTGCTGGAGAGCCAGGATGCCGTTGCCGTCGAGCGTCATCGCCGTCAGCTGGACGAGGCACTCGACGCCCTCGAGCGCGATGCATGAGCTGGGCACTGCACGTCCTGGAGCTGGACCAAACGGCTGACGAGCGCGCGGTCAAGCGCGCCTATGCAAAGCGCCTGCGGGTGACTCGACCCGACGAGGATCCGGTCGCCTTCCAGCACCTGCATGAGGCCTATCAGGCGGCATTGGACTGGGTCCGTCAGGAAGCGCTGGCCGATATCGCGGACGAAGACGAACCGGCGGAGCATGCAACCGACATCGCACCCTGGCCGCCCGACGCAGACGTGGCATGGGCGCCGCCCGAAACGCGTTCGTACTCGCCTCCATGGCCACCTCGCGGCACGCCTGTGCTGCTGCGCACGGCACCAGTGGCGGAACTGGAGGGAGCGGTCCACGTATCGGGCCATGCGCACACGATCCTGCGCATGGCCCATCTGTCTTCCCCTGAAGACTTCGGCCCCTGGCTGGAGGCCACGCCGGTGCTGTGGTCGCTGCGCTACAAGCCATTGGTGGGCGACGCGCTGCTGGATGAACTGGCACGCAGTCACAACAGCGTCAGCGCAGCCAACATGGGTCTGCTGGCACGCTGCTTTGGCTGGGATGATGTACACGACGGCGTGGACCCGGACAGGCTGGCATCGATCCAGTCGCGCGGTCATCGGCGCTGGGCTGCCGAATCCGGCAATGCGGCGGAGCTGTCGGCGCTGCTGGAGGAGGAGGGCAGCCTGCGGCTGGGGAGGGTCACCCTTGCGCGTTGCCTGCGCTACCTGTCGCAGCCATGGCACGCGCGACGATCCCTCTGGCAGGCGCAGCTGCCCGAGCACATCATTGAGGTCAACGCGCTGCTGGATGCGCTGGAGCGCGGCGGCCAGGAGCCATTGCCCGCCGCCTGGGATCGGCAGCAGGTGCAGTTCTGGCGCAGCCTTGCCGACGTTTCCCGTCCCAACCGCTGGCGTTGCCAGGTCAATGCGCTGCGGGGCGGCCTGTTGGCTGCCCTGACGCTCGCGATTGCCGGTGGCTCGACTCTCATGAGTCTTGCCCAGCGTGACCTGCGCACCGCCGCCGCGCTCGGCATAGGCGGCGTGCTGCTCGGGGTCCTGCTCGCCCTGGCCGGCGCTCTGTGGGTCCATGTCCGTTGGGCGCTGCGCCAGCTGACGCTGGATCTGCCCCCTTCGCGCTGGGGATGGCTACTGGCGTTGCCAGCGCCGCTGATCGCCCTCGCCAGCCTGATCCTGGTCCATGGCCTGGATCTGCGGCTGGAAGGTACGTTGCTGCTGTTCCCTGGCCTTGCTCTGGCGACGGCACGCTGGATCCGGCGCGAGGATGGCCGGGGATTCCGGCCGCGCAACCTGATTGGACCGGGCATCGGCATGTTCGTCCCCGAAGTGGGCTGCGCCCTGGTCCTGCTGCTATGGACCACCTGGTTCCTGCGTGACAGGTGCCGTCGCCTGTCGATCGACCTGCCTCCACCTGCTTCTGGAAACACCGTGTGAACCGGGCACTGGACGCTCTCGGGCTCGACGCCAGCGCCGACGAAAAGGCGATCAAGCGCGCCTACGCGCAGAGACTGCGCGCGGCACGCCCGGACGAAGACCCGGTGGCATTCCAGGCGCTGCACGAGGCTTACCAGCAGGCCCTGCTGTGGGCACGCAGCCGCACGCAATGGCAGGAGGAAAGCAGTGCAGAAGCGCTGTCGACGCC
This sequence comes from Stenotrophomonas sp. YJH_SMC_135, assembly GCF_059372355.1. Taxonomy (NCBI): domain Bacteria; kingdom Pseudomonadati; phylum Pseudomonadota; class Gammaproteobacteria; order Lysobacterales; family Lysobacteraceae; genus Stenotrophomonas; species Stenotrophomonas sp. YJH_SMC_135. The sequence goes on along the minus strand of NZ_JCAFVN010000007.1, from coordinate 20,957 downwards.
ACCTGCAGACAACAGCCCACCCGGCCCACCGGCGCCGTACGACAGCCATTCGCCGATGGACCACATGCCGGTGCTGCATCATCCATGCACGCCCGACACCGACATGCCGGACGATGTGGTGGAGCCATCATTGAACCTGCCCCGGTTTGCGCGCCTGCTGATCAACACCGCCGGCGACGCCGACCCGGCCAGCTTCGAGCACTGGCTGGCCCATCGCCCGGAGCTGTGGTCATTGGCCGACAGGCCGCGTATCGGTGACGTGGTACTGCAGCAGCTGCTGCACCAGGGCCAGCCGCTGTGCGAGTCCAACTTCGATCTGCTGGGTCGATACTTCTGCTGGGATGAGATCCGGGCTGATATCGATCCCTACCGGGTCCGCGCACGGCGCAACCTGCTGCATCGCCGCTGGCAGCTGCAGCCGCGCAACCACACGGCCCTCACCGCAGCCCTGGACCAACCGCATGACCGGGTGTCCGTAACCGAGGCCCATGCCCGCATGGAACGCTTGACCCGACCGTGGCACTGGCTGCAATCGCTGCTGTCGGCCAGCGTGCCCGGGCGTGCTGGCATCATGCGGCAAACGATGCAGCGTCTGGGAGTGCATGGTGTCCGTGACACGCTGGCGCCACTGGACACGGATCAGGTCGCCTTCTGGATGGCGGTATCCCAACCCGGGCACTTCAATCTCATGAAGATGCAGGTGGCCATTGTCCGCTGCCTGCTGGGCGCTCTCGTCGTGCTGGCCGTTCTGGCGGCGCTGGCATTGCTCGGTGATGCCGCTCGCCCTATCGCGATCAGCACGTCCAGCATGAAACACGTGGCAATCCATGCCTCGGTGGTCATCGTGTCTGGCGTCCTCATGCTGACGCCTTTCGTTGGAGGCACCCCATCGCGGACGGCGTCCGCGCCAGCGCCCGTCGAGCCACCGTCGGCGCTTGATGGGCACGGCATGCTCACGCACGGGCCTCGTCCGCGCAGGCCAGCCCCCTGCTTCGCCGTTGTCAGCCAGACCGATCCCAACACAGAGGGTGGTTGAGGGGCAGCGGGTTACTTCTCCCGCCGCCAGTTGATCGACCCGCGGTTTTCCACGGTGCTCGACTCCACTTCCACGTCGAACCCGCGGCGCAGCAGGTACTTCAGCGTGATCACCGAACCGGCACCGACCAGCGACACGCCGTAGCCGACGTACAGCTTGGGCGAGATGTACTTGCCGACACCGATCACCGAGCCGCCCAGCGCGCGCGACTGGCTCACGCCGGCGTCGTCCAGGCCCAGCTTGGCGCCCAGCTGCGAAGCCAGCAGGCCGCTGCCCGCCGAGAGCGCCGCCGAGGCCGCGTTGACCTGCTGCGCCTGGTCGCTGCTGGCACCGGTCAGGCTGCGTCCCAGCACCAGATAGGCCAGTGCCTCGGACTGCGACATTGCCGGATCGGACCACACGTCCGCGCGCGGCTGCTGCGCACGCCCGGTCACGTCGATGCCGGCGGTGACATCACCGATCCGGCGCTCGGCGCGGATGTTGATGCGCGGGTCGGACACCGCGTTGTAGTTCCAGGTGAGGTTGCCGCGGGTGATGGTCAGGTCCTGCCCATACGCCTTGTAGCGGCCGCTCACTTCCAGGCCGCCATTGGCGGTCATTTCACGGCCGGGCTTGGCCCAGACCTGCATCTTGCCGGTCAGCGCGCCCTTCAGGCCGAACCCGGTCATCTTCACCTTGTCGCCGAGGCTGACCGTCAGGTCCATGTCCAGCGGCGAGGTGCGCGACTCTTCCGGATCGGCCGGGTCCAGCACCACCACGTCTTCGGACACCGAGGTGCCACGGTCCAGGCGCTCCAGGTCGATGTCGGCCTCGGGCACGTGCACGGTGCCACGCAGCTCCATCGCCGCCTTGGCCAACGTGAAGTCGAGGTTGGGGTTGGCGACGATGCGCAGCTCGCTGGTGTTGGACAGCAGCACGTTCTCGCCGTGGATCTTCAGCTGCAGCGGCTGTGCATCACCGAACCACGACAGGCCGCCGTCGACATACAGCGTGCCCTGGCCCGAGTTGGCCTGCGCGGTGATCTTGGCCGAACCGTCGGGCTGGGCCACGAAGCTGCCCTTGCCCTGGTCGAAGGTCAGGCCAAGCGCGGGGAATTCGCCCTTGAAGTTGCTCAGCTGCGCGTCGCCGCCCAGCGACGGCTGCCCGCGCGTACCGCGCAGGCTGACGTGGCCTTCGATCAGGCCGGTCGGGCGCACGATGTCCGGCGAGAACAGCTCCAGCCAGTACAGCCGCGACATGTTGAGGTAGAGCTCACCGTTCAGCGGTGCGCTGGCTTCCCAGCCGGTCTGCATCTTCGCGTCGACGAAGCCATTGCCCTGGAAGCCCATGCCCAGGTAGCCCTTGATGCTGGCCGGGGTCATGTCGAGCTTCAGCGAGAACTGGTCATAGCGCACCAGCTCGCCGCGGGTGGTATCGCCCACGGTGTTGCGGTTCTCGCCCAGGCGCACGCCGCCTTCCTTCGAGCGCACTTCCACATGGCCTTCCCAGGCCGCGCCGCGCGGGCGGATCTGCGCGTCCAGGCTGACGTCGCCGCGCAGGTAGATGCGGCGGCCGGACTGCGGCGGCAGCCACGGCTGCACCAGCGCCAGCGGCAGCGCGTCACTGCGCACCACCAGGCCTTCGCGCGGCCAGTTGGCCTGTGCGCACAGCGCACCGCTGCTGGCGGCGGCCAGGCAGGCTTCGGACAGGGTGTAGGTGCTGCCGTTGATCGCGAACGCCGCCGGTGCACGCAGCGACCACGCATCACCCTTCACCGGTGCGATGCGCAGCGAGGCCAGCTCGCCACGCCACTGCGCCCCCTGCTGGCGCACGCTGCCCTGCAGCTCGATCGCGCCCATCTCATTGCGGGTCTGCGCAGCCAGGCGCAGGTTGGACACACTGCCCTGCGCATCCACGTTCAAGCGCTCCAGCAGCATGCCGGCGTTGACCTGCTGGCCCTGCACCGCCAGCGTGCCGCTGTCGCCGCGCCACGGCAGGTGGCCCTTGATGCTCACGCTCTCGGCGCCGTAGCCCTCCCAGTTGAGGTTATTGCCGACCAGGTCGGCGGTGATGTCCGGCGCATCGCGCGGCCCCTTCACCTGCACCTGGCCGCGCAGGCCGCCGTCGGCGCCCGGCAGCAGGTCACTCAGCTGCAGCGGTTCGAAACGTGCATCGATGTCGAGGCGGTCGCCGACCTTGCCCGACGCGGTCACCCGGCTACTGCCCAGCGACAGCTTCAGGTCACCCTGGCCCTGCGCGCCCTGCAGCGCGAACTTGCCCTGTGCATCAAGGTTGCGCTGGCGCAGGATGCCCTTCAGCGACGGCAGGTCGACGGTGGCTTCCAGCGTGCCGGCCGTGCCCGGTGCGGCATTGGCCGGCGGCGGCAGCTGACGGCCCTTGGAGGCCAGGTTGCCGGACAGGCGGCCGTTCCAGCCCGGCACGAAATAGCCGGGGTCGAAGTCCTTCAGCGTGGCCTTGGCGTCCCAGTCCAGCTGCGGCGCCCAGGCCACCTGGCCTTCCACCTGCAGCTGCCCACCCGGCGTCTGCGCTTGCAGCTGGTGGATCGACGCGGCCTGGTCATTGCCGCGTACGTCGAACTGCAGCTGCGCCTTCTGCGCCTCGCGTTCGATCTCGGCACGGCCGATCGCCGCCCAGGCCTTCAGGGTACCGGCCAGGCCGAAGCGTGCTTCCTTCAGGGTGACCGGCACCGGTGCGCTGCCAGCCGTGTTCGGGTCGGGTGCCGGCACGTAGGTCAGATCGCGTGCGACCACCGAGAAATTGAGTTTCTGCTGATCGTCCTGGCTGAAGTCGGCGGTGCCTTCCAGCCGCGCTTCGCCACCGAGGCCCTTCACCAGCAGCGGTGAGACCTTCAGCACCTGGTCCTGCAGCGACACCACCGACGGTGCCAGTTCCAGCTCCTGGTCGCCCTGCTTCACCCTGCCGCGCAGGTTGGCATTGCCGCCCTTGCCGGCGGCGGTGAAGCCCAGCGACAACGGCGCAATCGCCGAGCTCGCCAATGCTGGCGACAACAGCGCCAGATCCAGCTCGTCGCTGCGGATGCTGGCGCTCCAGCTCGGGTCGGTGCGGCCATCGAACACCAGCATCGCGTGCAGCGGCTTCGGCGCGCGCCCGGCTACGGCCACTTCCATGTGCGACAGGTCGCCACGTGCGACCAGGCCCACCGTAGCGGCGGTGCGCCCACGCGGTGCTGGCAGCACCGCCGTCACCGTCACATCGGTGTCGTAGTCCTTGGCCGGAATGTAACGGCCCTGGGCGGTGAAGTTGCCCATGTCGCTGTCCACGACCAGCTTGTGCGCCTGGAACTCGCCATTGGCGATCTCGATGCCGCCGCGCACCCGGCTGATGTCGATCACCGGTTCGTTGGCCTGGCTGATGCGGAAGCCGTCGATGGCGATGGCATCGGCCTGGATCGCCAGCGGCATCTCGATCTGCGGCAGCGAATCCGGCCACGATGGCAGCTTGAACGGCTCGTCACTCTTGGCCAGGTTCAACGTCGCGTTGGTCAGCTCCAGCTTGTCCAGCAGCAGCTTGCGGCCCAGCAGCGGGCGCAGGTCCGGCTCCAGGTGCGCACGCTCGGCGTGGAAGTGGATGTCGTCGTAGCGGAAATCGACGTTGTACAGGGTCAGCGGACCGGCCACCGGGCCGTCCACCTTGTCCCAGGTGAAGCTGGCGCCCACCGGCAGCCGCGCCACCACCTGTGCCAGCAGCACATCGCGGCCGGCCACGGTCTGCAGCAGCCAGTACACCGCCAGCAACGCCAGCAGCACCAGGCCGATCACGCCCACGCCGGACCACGCCCAGAAGCGGCGGCGGCGGTAGAAACGCACGCGCGGCGGTGGCGTGCCGGGGCTCGGTGCGGGCGTGCTCACAGGTCCGCTCCGATGTTGAGGTAAAGCTGGAACTGCGAATCCGGGTTGTTCAGGCCATGCGCGATATCCACCCGCACCGGGCCCACCGGCGATTTCCAGCGCACGCCGAAGCCGACGCCGGTATGCAGGTCAATGGTGTTGTCGAAGGCGCTGCCGGTATCGACGAACACCGCCGCGCCCCACGGGCCGCCATTGAAGTAGTGCTCGTACTCGGCCGAGCCGATCACCAGGTTCTTGGCGCCCAGCGCGTATTTGTCGGGTTTGGGTGTGCGCGGGCCGACTTCGCGGTAGGCGTAACCGCGGATGCTGCGGTCACCGCCGGCGAAGTAGCGCAGGCTCGGCGGCATCGCCACCAGATCGCTGGTCCAGGTGGTGCCGCCTTCACCGCGCAGGATCAGGCGGTTGCTTTCACCCACCGGGATGTACCAGCGCAGCACGGCGTTGGCCTGCACGAAGCTGGTATCCGAGCCGGCGCCTTCCACGCCGGCACGCACCGTCGCCGCGCCGCTGATGCCCTTGCGCGGGAACATCTCGTCGTCGACGTTGACGTAGTCGGCAACCATCTGCGGGTACACCAGCGTCGAGGTGTTGTAGACGGCATCGGTGAATTCGGTGCCGGACGCGTAGCGCCAGCGCTCGCGCAGTGCGTTGATCGAGGCGATCGCGGTCCAGTGCTCGTTGATCTCGCCGCTGCGGCTGGCGATCAGCTTGAAGTTGCGCAGGTCGATGTAATCGGTCTGCTCGTCATACGCACTGGCGGCGAAGGTGTACCAGCCGTCGAGCCAGTTGAAGGCGGGGATGCGGTAACTGGTCACCAGACTCTTGCGCTTCTGCGCATAGTCCAGCTGCGTGTTCATCTTGTGGCCGCGGTTGTTCAGGAAGCGCCGCTCGATGCCACCGCGTACACCCGGGCCGCTCTCGCTGCCGTAGCTCAGGCCGGCGGTATAGATGGTGCGCTTGGCGCGCGTCAGCTTCACGTCCACCGGCACTTCGCCGTTCTCGTCGGCCTGGTCCGGGCGCGGCTGGATGTCGATCACGCTGAAGTAGTCCAGCTTGGTCAGCGACTCGCGCAGCCGGTCCAGCTTGCCCTCGTGGTAGTAGCTGCCCTGGTCCCAGTAGACCAGTGGATCGAACAGCTTGTCGACGAAGTAGTCCTGCTGGAAGCGCACCGGGCCCATGTTGTAGCGGCGGCCGCTGTCCCAGGTCAGGTCGATGTCGGCGGCGTTGTCGGCGCGGGTGATCTGCACCTGGCGCTGGGTGTAGTCGGCGTCGAAGTAGCCGCGCTCGGCCAAGCGCCGCGTGATGGTGATCTTGCTGGCTTCGTACTGGGTGTGCTCGAAGCGCTGGCCCTTGCGCGGCTTGAACGCGGCCAGGTCATCCTGTAGGTACTGGTCGTACATCGCCGGGCCGGTGATGTCGATGTGCTCGCGGCGCACGGTCACCGGGGTGCCCTTGTCGACATGGATCAGCACGCGCACGTGTTCGTCCTCGCGCGGTGCCTCGACCTTGATCACCGGGTTGTAGTACCCGAACGGTTCCAGTGCCTGGCGGGTCTGCCGCTCGGCCTGTGACAGCAGGTATTCCAGGCGCGATTCGCCCTGTTCCTTGCCGATCGTGTCGTACAGCGACAGCGATTCCTGGATGTTCTCGATGATTGCGGCGTCGTCGCCCTTGTCCAATCCCTTGATGTCCACCTTGTCGATGGTGCCGCGCGCGTGGACCACGGAAGTGGCGGCCAGCGACAGGACCATCAGCGGCAGGGCGTATTTCTTTGGCTGCATGCGGGACAGCATACCGACCGAAGGTGATGATGCGAAATGCATCACGTCATTCGGGATCGGTTGTTAAGTGGCGGTCAAAATACGCACCTTTGTGGCGATCATCGTGAATGCAGGCGAGGATGCCGGCATCGTGCGCGATGCCGGCAATGACCCCGATGGACATCCACCGGCGATGCGGTGCGCGGGGGTAATGCCGGCCAGCGGCCGGCACTACCGATACGGGCATCAGCTCGACAGATGCTCGATCGCCGCGACCTTGCCCAGGCGCTCGCCCAGCATCGTCAGCAGCGCCAGGCGGTTGCCACGCAGCGCCAGATCGTCCGCATTGACCATCACCCCGTCGAAGAACGCGTCGACCTGCGGGCGCAGGCGCGCCAGGCGTGCCAGCACGGCCACGTAGTCCTTCTGGTGCAGGCTGGCGCCGGTGTCGTCGATGGCGGCGGTGACCGCTTCGGCCAGCGCGCGCTCGGCGTCTTCCTGCAGCAGCTCCGGGTCGATCTGCGCCGGAATGTCGCCCTCGGCCTTGCGCAGGATGTTGCGGATGCGCTTGTTGGCCGCAGCCAGTGCTTCGGCTTCCGGCAGTGCGGCGAAGGTGCCGATCGCATCCAGGCGGCGGTCGAAGTCGTACAGCGAGGCCGGCTTCAGTTCGGCCACCGCGTTGAAGTGCGTGGCCGGCACGCCCTTGTCGCCGTAATAGCCCTTCAGGCGGTCGAGAATGAAGTCGTACAGCTCGCCGACATCGGCCTGCACGTTGCGCGCGGCCAGGCCGGCGTTGGCGCTGGCCAGCAGCGCGCGCAGGTCCAGCTCGAAGCCGCTTTCGATGATCGTGCGGGCCAGGCCCAGCGCATTGCGGCGCAGCGCGAACGGGTCCTTGTTGCCGGTCGGCTTCAGGCCCGCGGCGAAACCACCGGCCAGCGTGTCGACGCGTTCGGCGATGGCCAGCACCTTGCCCAGCGGCGACAGCGCGATGTCATCACCGCCGAAGCGCGGCTGGTAGGCCTCGTCGATGGCCAGCGCCACCTCGGTCGATTCGCCACCGGCCACGGCGTAGTGGCGGCCGGCGATGCCCTGCAGCTCCGGGAACTCGTTGACCATGCGCGACTGCAGGTCGTTCTTGGCCAGCTGCGCGGCGCGCCTGGCCTGCGCGGCGTCAGCACCAACCTGCGGCGCGATCACTTCGGCCAGTGCGGCCACGCGCGCCACCTTGTCGGCCACGCTGCCCAGCTTGGCCTGGTAGGTCACCGTCTTCAGGCCGTCGCCCATCGATACCAGGCCCTGCTTCAGGTCCTCGTCGAAGAAGAACTTGGCATCGGCGAAACGCGGACGGATCACCCGCTCGTAGCCCTTGGCCACCTCGGCCACGTCCTTCGATTCGATGTTGGCGATGCCGATGAACTTCTCGGTCAGCGTGCCTGCGGCATCCAGCACCGGGAAGAACTTCTGGTTGATCTCCATCGTTTCGATCAGCGCTTCCTGCGGCACTGCCAGGAACGCACGTTCGAAGCTGCACAGCACCGCCGACGGCCACTCGACCAGGTTCACCACCTGCTCCAGGTTGTCGTCGGTGATGCGGGCGCTGCCACCGGCCCTGGCCGCGGCGGCCTCGACCTCGGCGACGATGCGCGCACGGCGCTCGTGCGGGTCGACCAGCACGAAGGCGGCGCGCAGGGCTTCAACATAGTCCTGCGGCTGGGCCAGCGACACGGGCTGGTCGTGGTGGAAGCGATGGCCACGGCTGACACGGCCGGCCTCCAGGCCGAACAGTTCGGCCTCCACCACCTCGGTACCGTGCAGCAGCACCAGCCAGTGCGCCGGGCGGGCAAAGCCCCAGGTGTGGCCGCCCCAGCGCATCGGCTTGGGAATCGGCATCGCTGCAATCGCCTCGCGCAGGATCTCCGGCAGCAGGCTGGCGGTGCGTGCGCCCGGGGTCACCGCGCGGTGCACGAAGCGCTCACCCTTGTTGTCGGTGGTCTTCTCCAGCGCGGTCCAGTCGATCCCGGCCTTGGCGGCGAAGCCCTGCAACGCCTTGGTCGGCTGGCCTTCGGCGTCCAGTGCGATGTTCAGGTACGGGCCCAGCACTTCGCTGTGCTGTTCCGGCTGTTCCAGGCCCACGCCCGGCAGCAGCACGGCCAGGCGGCGCGGGGTCGACAGCGGGCGTGCATCACCCAGTTCCAGCGCGACGCCGCGCGTGCGCAGGCCTTCGACAACACCGTCGAAGAACGCCTGGGCCAGGCCCGGCAGCGCCTTGACCGGCAGCTCCTCGGTGCCCAGTTCGATCAGCAGGGGGGACAGTTGGCTCATCGGTTCGATCCTGTGGTGGGGGCGCAGCGCGCGACGCGTCCGGCGCCCCGGGTAGTTGATGAAAAGCGGGTGGGTGCGGACGGCCCGTCAGGCCTTCTTCGCGCCCGGGAAGCCCAGCTTCTCGCGCTGCTCGTAGTACGCCTTGGCCACCGCCTGGGCCAGCGCGCGCACGCGCAGGATGTAGCGCTGGCGCTCGGTCACGCTGATCGCGCGGCGTGCATCGAGCAGGTTGAAGGTGTGGCTGGCCTTCATCACCTGCTCGTAGGCCGGCAGCGGCAGGCCCACCTCGACCAGCTTCTGCGCTTCACGCTCGCAGGCATCGAAGCGGTGGAACATTTCGTCCACGTCGGCGTATTCGAAGTTGTAGGTGCTCTGCTCGACTTCGTTCTGGTGGTAGACGTCGCCATAGGTCACCGGTTGCCCGTCCGGGCCGTAGGTCCAGACCAGGTCGTAGACGTTGTCGCAGTTCTGCAGGTACATGCACAGGCGTTCGAGACCGTAGGTGATCTCGCCCAGCACCGGGCGGCACTCCAGGCCACCGGCCTGCTGGAAGTAGGTGAACTGGGTCACTTCCATGCCGTTGAGCCAGACTTCCCAGCCCAGGCCCCAGGCGCCCAGCGTCGGCGATTCCCAGTTGTCCTCGACGAAACGCAGGTCGTGCACCAGCGGGTCGATGCCCAGCGCCTTCAGCGAATCCAGGTACAGCTGCTGGATGTTGTCCGGCGCCGGCTTCATCGCCACCTGGTACTGGTAGTAGCGCTGCAGGCGGTTCGGGTTCTCGCCGTAGCGGCCATCGGTCGGGCGGCGCGACGGCTGCACGTAGGCCGCGTTCCAGCGTTCCGGACCGATCGCACGCAGGAAGGTGGCCGGATGGAAGGTACCGGCGCCCACCTCCAGGTCGAGCGGCTGGATGAGCACGCAGCCCTGCTGGGCCCAGAACTGGTTCAGGGTCTGGATCAGGCCCTGGAAGGTGATCGGAACGGTCGGGGTCGCGGACATGCGTACGAGTCTTGGCCGGCAAGGGGGTGCGTTAGTATAACGGCCGACCTGCGGGGCATTCCGTACCCGGGAGGAGCAGGCAGATGGAACATCGGCTGCCGGTGGGCACGCCCGGCGAGCCAGGCGACATCCCGCTGCCGTGGGGCCGCCTGCATTTCGAACAGGTCTGCGCAGCGCTGCTGGCCGATGGCCTGGTGGCCGAGCACGACGTCGAGCGCATGCGGTTTTCCGCACAGGGCGCGCGCAATGCCAGTGAAGTGCACCCGCTGGTGTTGCTGTCCAACCTCAAGCTGGCCGCCCGCGACGGTGGCGAACTGACCCTGGAACGCCTGACCGAATGGCTGGCCCGGCGCACCGGCAGCCGCTACCTGCGCATCGATCCGACCCGGGTCGACGTCGCTGCGGTCACCGCGCTGGTCTCCCATGCCTACGCCCGCCGCCACCGCTTCCTGCCGCTGGCGGTGGATGCCGAACGGGTGCTGGTGGCCACCAGCGAGCCGCTGGTGCAGGAGTGGCGCCGCGATCTGCAGCACCTGACCCGCCGCAGCATCGAGCTGGCGGTGGTCAATCCGCTCGACCTGCACCGCTACACCATGGAGTTCTACGGGGTGACCCGCTCGGTGCGTGGCGCGCGCGGCGATGTCCGCGGCGAAGCCAGCACCACCCTGCCCAGCTTCGAGCAGCTGGTCGAGCTGGGCCGTACCGGCGACGTCAATGCCGACGACCAGCACATCGTGCACATCGTCGACTGGCTGCTGCAATATGCCTACGAACAGCGCGCCTCGGACATCCACCTGGAACCGCGCCGCGAGATGGGGCGCATGCGCTTCCGCATCGATGGCGTGCTGCACAAGGTCTTCGAGGTGCCACCGGCGGTGATGACCGCCGTGGTCAGCCGCATCAAGGTGCTCGGCCGCATGGACCTGGCCGAACGCCGGCGCCCGCAGGACGGCCGCATCAAGACCCGCTCGCCGGGCGGCCGCGAGGTCGAGATGCGCCTGTCGACCATGCCCACCGCCTTCGGCGAAAAGTGCGTGATGCGCATCTTCGACCCGGATGCCGCCTTCAAGAGCATCGACCAGCTGGGTTTCAGCCCGCAGGAGGCCGCCGGCTGGAATGCACTGGTCGAACGCCCGCACGGCATCGTGCTGGTCACCGGCCCGACCGGCTCAGGCAAGACCACCACCCTGTATTCCACGCTGAAGCGGCTGGCCACGCCGGACGTGAACGTGTGCACCGTGGAGGACCCGATCGAGATGATCGCGCCCGAGTTCAACCAGATGCAGGTGCAGGCCAACATCGACCTGGACTTCGCCAGCGGCGTGCGCACCCTGCTGCGGCAGGACCCGGACATCATCATGATCGGCGAGATCCGCGATCTGGAAACCGCGCAGATGGCGGTGCAGGCCTCGCTGACCGGCCATCTGGTGCTGTCCACGCTGCATACCAACGACGCGCCGTCGGCGGTCACCCGCCTGCTCGACCTGGGCGTGCCGCACTACCTGCTGGCCAGCACCCTCAACGGCATCCTCGCCCAGCGCCTGGTGCGCACCCTGTGCCCGCACTGCAAGCAGCCGCACACCCTTGGTGCTGCCGACTGGGCGGTGCTGGCTGATAGCCAAGCTGCATATCCAGATGCCGCCACGCCCTGTCGGCCGGTTGGTTGCCTGGAGTGCCGGCGCACCGGATTCCTCGGCCGCATCGGCCTGTATGAGTTGCTGCCATTGGGCTCGCGGCTGCGTGGGCAGATCCGCGCCGACATGGATCTGGCCGGTTTCACCCGTGCCGCGCGGGCTGAAGGGCTGCGAACCCTGCGCCAGGCCGGGCTTGAAAAGGTGGCGCAGGGGCTGACTACAATCGAGGAAGTCCTGTCAGTCCTGCCGCCCCCGGATGAACCCAGCCCCGTTCCTGATCCTTGAAACCGGCCGACCGGTGCCGTCGCTGCGCCGCTACGGGCGCTTCCCGCACTGGATCCGGGTGGCTGCCGGGCTGGAAGAGCACGAGACGGTGGTGGTCGATGTCGAACACGGGGATGCCCTGCCCGACCCGCATGCCTTCGCCGGCGTGCTGGTGACCGGCTCGGCCGCCTTCGTCACCGACCACGCCGAATGGAGTGAGCGCAGTGCCGCATGGCTGCGCCAGGCCGCCCACGACGACCTGCCGGTGTTCGGTATCTGCTACGGGCACCAGCTGCTGGCGCACGCGCTGGGTGGCGAGGTGGCCTACAACCCGGCCGGGCGCGAGTCGGGCACGATCGAACTGGAGCTGCAGCCGCAGGCCGCGCAGGACCCGCTGTTCCAGGGCCTGCCGCAGCACTTCGCCGCCCACGCCACCCACCTGCAGACCGTGCTGCGCGCGCCTGACGGTGCCGAAGTGCTGGCGCGCTCGCCGCTGGATGGCTGCCATGCCCTCCGCTGGGGGCGCCAGGCCTGGGGCGTACAGTTCCACCCCGAGTTCGCCACCCACCACATGCGCGGCTACGTGCGTGCCCGCGCCGACTGCATCGGCCGCCATGGCGGCTGTGCCCGCAGCATCGAGCGCGCGGTCAGCGCCGCACCGCTGGCGCGCCAGCTGCTGCGCCGCTTCGTTCGCCAGGCGCGGCTGTCTTCAGCCCAGCCGGCGGCAAAACAGGGATAATCGGCGGCACGGGCAAGCGCCCGGCCCCCTCCTGTCCTTCCCGGATGTCCATGAAAGAGATTCGCAAGCTGCCGGCCTCGGCGGGCGCCCAGTGGTTGCTGGATACGTTCTCGCTGTATCGGCGTGCGCCGCTGCAGCTGGCCCGGATCGGTCTGACCTGGCTGCTGGTGAGCTGGGTGGTCACCCTGTTGTCGACGCTGATTCCCGGCGCTGCCGGCATGGCCGTGCAGCTGATGACCCTGGCCATCTCGCCGATCATGTTCGGCGGCATGCTGTACGCCGTGGGTGAGATCGACGAAGGTCGCCCGGGCCTGGCCTCGCACCTGCTGCAGCCGATCCGCGACCACCGCGTCAGCCACCTGCTGGTGCCGCTGGCGATCCAGGTGCTGGCGGTGCTGCTGCTGGGCGCGCTGCTGTTCCTGATGATCGGCCGCGAAGGCTTCACCGCCTTCAGCGAGGTAATGACCAAGATGGAAGAGATCAGCCGCAGTGGCCAGCAGATCAAGCCGGACGATGCTGCGGCGCTGGTGGCCAACCTGCCGGCCAAGCGCATCGCACTGTGGATGCTGCTGGTGTTCCTGAGCGCGGTCGCACTGTCGCTGGCAATGTTCACCCAGCCGGCGCTGGTGGTGTTCGACAAGCAGAGCGGCATGCACGCGCTGCGCCTGAGCCTGCAGGGCTGCATCGAGAACATCGGCGCGATGATCGTGTTCGCCGTGCTCGGCCTGATCGCCGCGTTCTGCATCTACATCCTGTTCGTGATCGTGATCCAGATCGCGATGCTGATCGGCGGCCCGCTGGCCGCCGCCTTCATCGCCCAGCTGGTGCTGACCACGGTGCTGATGCCGCTGTATGTCGGCGCGGTGTACGCCGCGTGGAAGCAGATGTTCGTGCACCGTGGCAGCCGCGCCGCACCGCCGATCCCGACCACGCCGACCTCGAGCGACATCTTCCACGCCTGATGAAAAAAGGGGACGGAGGGGATTAAGTCGTTAGCTGCACACACTGGGCATAAACGACTTAATCCCCTCCGTCCCCTTTTTTCTTTCAGGCGGCGGGCTTCTTGACTGCCGACGACGGCACCAGCCAGCGTGCGGCGTGGATGCCCAGCTCATAGAGCAGGCACATCGGGATCGCCAGCATCAGCTGCGAAACCACGTCCGGCGGGGTCAGCACCGCCGCCAGCACGAAGATGCCGACGATCGCGTAGCCGCGGCCTTCCTTGAACTGCTGCGGCGTCACCCAGCCCAGCAGCACCAGGATCACCATCGCCACCGGCAGTTCGAAGCTGCCGCCGAAGGCGAAGAAGATCGCCAGCACGAAATCCAGGTAGGCATTTGCATCCGGGGTGATCGCAATCACGTCCGGGCTGAAGGTGGTGAGGAAGTGGAACACCGCCGGCAGCACCAGGAAGTAGGCAAAGGCACAGCCGGTGTAGAACAGCAGCACCGAGGACACCAGCAGCGGCACCGCCAGGCGCTTCTCGCGCGCATACAGGCCGGGCGCGACGAAGGCCCACAGCTGGTACAGCAGCCACGGCACCGCCACGAACAGGGCAACGAAGAAGGTCAGCTTCAACGGCGCGAAGAAGGCGCCGGCCGGATTGGTGGCAATCATCGTCTGCCCGTTCGGCAGCTGCGAGACCAGCGGCTCGGCCAACGCGTTGTACAGCTTCTGGGTGAACGGCAGCAGCGCCAGCAGCACCACGCCCAGGCCCAGCAATGCGCGCACCAGGCGGCCGCGCAGTTCCACCAGATGTTCGACCAGCGAGCTCTCGCCGAAATCCTGTTCACTCATGGCTGGCGCTCCGTGCGCGGCGGCGGCGGCGCACCGGCTTCAGGGGGTGTCGCCGGCGTCGGCTCGGGAGCGACGCCCTCCTGTACCGGTGCATCGGCACGGGTCAGGCCGCTCATATGCGGCGGCAGATCCGCAGGCGCCGGTGCGCGTACCTCCTGCGCCAGCGTATCGCCCTGCTGCTGCGCCTCCTGCGCTTCGCGACGGATCGCTTCGCCGCTGGCACGCAGCTGGTTCTCGGTGTCCTGCATGCCCTGGCGAACGTCCTGCATCTGCCGCTTGATCTCCTCGGCCTGCAGTTCGCGCTCCAGTTCCTGTTTCACCGAATCCCATTGATTGCGGGCGCGACGCACCCACAGGCCGGCAAAGCGGGCCGCCTTGGGCAGGCGCTCGGGACCGAGCACCACCAGGGCGACCACGGCGATCACCAGCAGTTCGCTGAAGCCGATATCAAACACCGCGACCGCTCCGGATCAGCGAGGGGTGCGGTCGTGCTCGTCCTGCGCGGTGCGCGAGGCGTCCTGGCTGCGCGACTCGTCGCCCAGCTGCGCGTTCGGCTTGTCGTCGTCGCGCATGCCCTTCTTGAATTCCTTGACCGCCGAACCGAGGTCCTTGGCGCCACTGGTCAGGCGCTTGGTGCCGAACACCAGCAGGACGATGGCCAGCACGACCAACCAATGCCAGATGCTGAAACTGCCCATAAAGACGCTCGTTACGTTAGTGATCAGGCTGTCGAGCATAGCGCACCGGCTGTTAGCCGGCGCGCGTGACGAAAGTCAGTTTCCGCCCAGCGTTTCCGTGCGGATTTCGCCGTCGTTGACCGGCTGGAAGCCCTGCTGCTGCGGCGGCGGGTTCTGCGGAACGTTCTGCAGCGGCGCGGTGGTGGCTTCGGCCGGGGCCGCCGGTGCTGCCTGAACAGGCGCAGGCACAGGGGCGGCAGCCGGGGCCGGCGCCGGGCGCGGCGCATTGCCACCGTTGCCGTTGCGGTTGTTGCGGGCGGCGTAGGTGGCCTCTTCCAGACGATCACGGAAGGCGACCACGTCCATCGACGGCGAACCGACGGCGCGACCTTCGAAGATCATGCGCGGCGTGGTGTTGCTGCCGTAGGCGTCAAGGTTGGCGGCATCGTCGATCTGCAGCACCGCGCCATCCAGCGCAACACCGGCGAACAGGCCGCGCGCGCGCGACCACGACCAGATCTCGGCCTTCAGCTGGCCGTCGGTGGCGGCGGCGGCATTGCGGCCGACCGGACCGGCGGCAACGCCGGCATCGGCGCCAAGCGTGAACTTGCCATTGACCAGGTTGTCCAGGCTGCGGTCGTTGCGGAACACCAGCACTACGTCGGAAGACTGGACGCCGGCCTGGAAGCCGATGCTGCCACCGGTCAGCTTGACGAATACCGGGCTGGACCAGGCGCCATTGGGCATGCGCACCGACATCAGCCCGTGGCCGCGACGACCGCCAATGACCAGGCCGGCCTTGATCGTGTCGGGAATGACGATGACCGCGCGGCCTTCATCGAGCAACTTGTCCGGAATTCCCTGTTCAGGGATTTCCTGGATCTCCGCCAGCACCCGCACGGCATTGCGGGCGCGCTGGTCTTCCTGCGGTCCGGCCATGGCCTGGCTGGACAGCAGGCTGGCGGCGATCAGCAGGGCTTGGATCGGGCGACGCATGGCAGGCTCCAGAAGTCAGTCCATAGGAAGATATAGCAAGTGACTGAAATTAGTAGTGTTGTCATGAATCCCCAATGAGCGTTCCCTGCTCACATAGATGCGCGCTATGCCAGCAATCCGAACCCTGCATCCCGGCGCGGCACCGGATCGGCGACAATGCACCCCATGCTCGACGCACCCGATACCGCCGTGCTGGCGGTCAACCTAGGCACGCCCGATACGCCGACGGCCCCCGCCGTACGCCGTTACCTGGCCGAATTCCTGTCCGACCGCCGCGTGGTCGCGATCCCGCCACTGCTGTGGCAGCCGCTGCTGCGCGGACTGATCCTGCCGCTGCGCAGCAGTCGTTCGGCGGCCAAGTACGCCCAGGTCTGGCTGCCGGATGGCTCACCGCTGATGGTCCATACCCGGCAGCTGGCGCAGGCGATGCAGGCCCTGCTGCCAACCCTGAAAGTGCGCCACGCAATGCGCTATGGCGAACCGGCCCTGGCCCACGAGCTCGACCGCCTCGCCGCCGAAGGCGCACGCCGCATCGTGGTGCTGCCGCTGTACCCGCAGTACTCCACCACCACCACCGCCTCGGTCGAGGACCGCGTCGACGCCTGGCAGCGGCGCAACCCGGGCGTGACCGTCAGTCTGGTACGCGACTACTCGGTCGACCCGGGCTGGGTCGAGGCCGTTGCCGGCTCGATCCGCCGCTACTGGGAACAGCACGGCCGCAGCCAGAAACTGATGTTCTCCTTCCACGGCATCCCGCAGCGCCTGGCCGACGCGGGTGATCCGTATCCGCAGCGCTGCGAGGCCAGCGCGCAGGCCATCGCCAACGCGCTGGGCCTGGGCAAGGACGACTGGCAGATGGGTTACCAGTCGCGCTTCGGCCGCGAGCGCTGGCTGCAGCCTTACGCTGAGCCGAGCCTGTGGACGTTGGCCGAATCCGGTGTGAAGCAGATCGACGTGGTCTGCCCCGGCTTCGCCACCGATTGCCTGGAAACGCTGGAAGAAGTCGCGATGGGCTTCACCGAAACGCTGGCCGAACGTGGCGCGACGATGCGCTACATCCCCTGCCTCAATGCCGAACCGGAACACGCGCGCGCCCTGGCACGACTGGCCGTGGCCTCGCTGGCATGAGTCTGCAACCCTTTGAACTCGAGGTGGGCGGCACCCGCGTCGCCGGCCTGCGCAACAGCGGCGACGGCCCGCGCGTGCTGGCCCTGCATGGCTGGCTCGACAATGCCGCCAGCTTCGTGCCGCTGGCGCCGCACCTGGCGTCGCTGCAGCTGGTGGCGATCGACCTGCCCGGCCATGGCCACAGCGCGCACCTGCCGGCCGGTGCCAGCTACACCACGGCGGCCGCGATCTGCCACGTGCTTGATGTGGCCGACGCCCTGGGCTGGGACCGCTTCAGCCTGCTCGGCCATTCGATGGGCGCCGGCATCGCCAGCCTCACCGCCTCGGTCAGCGACCGCGTCGAGCGCCTGGTGGCGATCGAAGCTCTCGGCGGCCTGCGCGGCCCCGAAGAAGAGACCGCCCATCGCCTGCGCGAGCACGTGAACGCAACCCGTGCGTTGGCGCGCAAGCAGCTGCGCGTGTTCCCCGACCTGGCCGCGCCGATCCGCGCACGGATGATGACCAACCAGCTCAGCGAACCGTGCGCACGACTGCTGGTCGAGCGCGGCGTGGAACCGGTCGAAGGCGGGTATCGCTGGTGCAGCGATCCGCGCCTGATGCTGCCCACCGCGATCCGCCTCAGCGAGGGCCAGATCGACAACCTGCTGCAGGCCATCGCCTGCCCGACACAGGTGATCTATGCCACGCCGGCGCAGTCGTATTATCCCGAGCCGATGCGCAGCGATCGCCTGCAGCACCTGCGGGATGGCCGGCTGGCAGTGTTTCCCGGCAACCATCACCTGCACATGGAAGATCCGGAACAGATCGCAGGCGTGATCCTGCACTTCTTCAGCAACGACAACGCCGGCTGAGCGCAGGCGTCCGCGCGCTTCACTCCGCGCGTTTGCGGCCGATACATCAGTTGTGGGCCCCTGCGCCCGCTGCACGCGGGCCCGGTCGGTCCTGCGGCATGTGTCTGGTTCTGCAAGGAAGTCCGCATGCCCGCTCTGCTGCACCGTCACCCACAGGATGTGGCCGCGGTGTCCCGTCTCCGCGTCGCTGATCGCGCCGCATCCCTCGAATTCCCGGCACCCGCCCTCGTCACGCCCTGCTGCGTGCGTTGCGGCGTGCTCGTTGTCGTCTGCTGACCCAGGAGCCTCCGATGTCCATTGCATCCGCCCGTCCCCCCGATACCGCCCGCCTGTCGCACCTGCAACAGCTCGCCCGCGGTGCTGACCGCCGCCTGCTGACCGGCAGCGCGGCACTGGCCGTGACCGGGCTGGTGCTGGCCCTGCGCGGTCCGCACGGTGTGGCCGCCGCGTTGGCCGCGGGCGCTGTGCTGCCCGCCTTGTGGCTGGCCGGTCCGCTGGCAGGCCGCGGCATCGCCCGCAACGCCCTGGCAATCCTGGTGGCGCTGCAGCTGGCCCTGTTGTCCGCGATCACCGGCCTGTCGCCGGCGTTGCCGATCGCCCTGCTGCTGGGCGTGCTGCTGGACCATCGCGATCGTCTGCCGGTGTGGCTGGCCGGTAGCATCGGCACGCTTGCACTGCTGGCCCCGCTGCCGGCCGGTGCTGCGGTGGGGCCGGCGCTGCTGCAGGCCGCGATGCTGGCCGGCCTGACCCTGTTCCTTGGCCAGGTCGCACTGCGGCTCCGCCAGCAGACCGAAGCACTCGGCCACGGTCCCCGCCGGCTGGCCGCGCTGGCGCGCGACATCGCCACCGGCGCCGATCTTGGTGCACATGCTGACACCACCGCCTACGCACCGGGTTCGCTGGCCCATGCGCTGGCCGACACCGCACGCCATGTGCAGGCCCAGCGTGGACGCGAAGCGGAGGCACACGCCGAGAACGCGCAGATCCGCCAGGCCCTCGATGCCTCGCGCACCGCGATGATGATTGCCGACAACGATCACGTGATCCGCTACGTGAACCGCTCGGTGGTGGCCCTGCTGCGCAACCAGCAGGCAACGTTGCGCCAGGCCTTCCCCGATTTCGATGCCGAGCGCCTGGTCGGTAGCAGCATTCATCGCTTCCACGCCAACCCGGACCGGATCCGCGCCATCCTCAATGGCCTGCAGGTCAGCCACAACGGCAAGGTACAGATCGGCCCGGTGCACTTCGCACAGGTGGTTACTCCGGTCTTCGACGCACAGGGCGTGCGCCTGGGCTTTGCCGTGGAGTGGCATGACCGTACCCATGAGCTCGCCTTGGAGAACGCCGTCGCCGGCATCGTCGCGGCCGCCGCCGCCGGCGACCTCGACCAGCGCCTGCAGGCAACCGAAGGTGCCAGCTTCCTCGATGGCCTCACCGGTGGCATCAACCAGCTGCTGGATACGTTGGGCAGTACGGTTGACGAGGTGCGGCAGATGCTCTCGGCGCTGGCCAGCGGCGATCTCGATCGACGCATGCATGGCGAGTATCACGGCGCCTTTGCCGCGATCCAGCGCGATGCCAACGCCACCGCCGGCCAGCTGGCGCGCATGGTGGGCCGTATCCAGCAGTGCGCGTCCTCGATCAGCACCGCTGCCAGCGAAATCGCTGCGGGCAATGGCGCGCTGTCCGAGCGCAGCGAGCGCCAGGCAGCGCACCTGCAGGAAACCGCCGCTTCGATGGAAGAGCTGACTGCCACCGTGCGCCAGAACGCTGCCCATGCGCGCGAGGCGAGCCAGCTGGCGATCACCACCCAGAGCGCCGCCAGCGACGGCAACGTCGCCATGCAGCGGGTCGTCGACACCATGCAGGCGATCGAGGGAGCCTCGAAGCGGATCGGCGACATCACTGGCGTGATCGATGGCATCGCCTTCCAGACCAATATCCTCGCGCTCAACGCGGCAGTGGAGGCCGCCCGTGCCGGCGAGCAGGGCCGTGGCTTCGCGGTGGTGGCCAGCGAGGTGCGCGTGCTGGCGCAGCGCTCCGCCGCTGCGGCTCAAGAAATCAAGAAGCTGATCGATGAGGCAGGTCGCCAGGTGGGCGAAGGCGCCCAGCTGGTGGCCGATGCGGGCCAGCGGATGCAGGGCATTGTCGGGGGCGTTGAGAATGTCAGCCACCTGATGCACGAGATCTCGGCGGCCTCGCAGGAGCAGTCGGTCGGCATCGAGCAGATCAACCAGACCGTGGTGCAGATGGACCAGGCGACGCAGCAGAATGCCGCGCTTGTGGAGGAAGCCACCGCGGCCGCACGCGAGCTGCAATTGCAGGCGGGTACGCTTACCGAGGCGGTATCGGTGTTCCGCCAGCAGGAACCGCACGAGGTCTCGCGGGCCGCCTGATCCGGGCCTGCAGTTCCATCCCGGTCAAGACGGCGCCCGCAGGGCGCCGTTTTTTTTGCCTGCTTTTGCGTGATGGGTCAGGAAAGTCCGCTTCCGGACCTGCCGTGAGGAGCGACCAACCCTGGCTGGCGCCGCATCCACGCACGGCGTGGATCTACTGTGCGCCCGCATGCCCTCGGTAGTCGCCAACCTTGGTTGGCGCTGGGGCTGCCCGCGGAGAATATCCACGCATGGCGTGCATCTACCGGCCGGTGTGCAGCTATGGCGGTGCCGGCCGGCGGCCGGCGCTACCCGCATGTTCTGCGCACAAAGAAAAACCCCGCTGCGCAAGCAGCGGGGTTTTGGGTATAAACCCTGGCGATGACCTACTCTCGCATGGCTTGAGCCACACTACCATCGGCGCAGCTGCGTTTCACTTCCGAGTTCGGGATGGGATCGGGTGGTTCCACAGCGCTAATTTCACCAGGGAGGCTTTTGGAGCGTCGCACT
>NZ_JCAFVN010000006.1:0-223248 GCF_059372355.1 Stenotrophomonas sp. YJH_SMC_135 | reverse complement strand
TACCAGAGCAACACCGCTCAGGCCTGGTAGCCGCCAACCTTGGTGGGCGCTGGCTTCCATCGGTGCCCACCAAGGTGGGCAGCTACCAGAGCAACGCTGCTCAGGCCCGGTAGCCGCCCACCTGGGTTGGCGCTGGCTTCCATCGGTGCCCACCAAGGTGGGCAGCTACCAGAGCAACACCGCTCAGGCCTGGTAGCGGCCAACCTGGGTTGGCGCTGGCTCCCGTCGGTGCCCACCAAGGTGGGCAACTACCAGAGCAATACCGCTCAGGCCTGGTAGCGGCCAACCTGGGTTGGCGCTGGCTCCCGTCGGTGCCCACCAAGGTGGGCAACTACCAGAGCAACACCGCTCAGGCCTGGTAGCCGCCAACCGTGGTTGGCGCTGGCTTCCGTCGGTGCCCACCAGGGTGGGCAGCTACCAGAGCAACGCCGCTCAGGCCCGGCAGCCGCCAACCTGGGTTGGCGCTGGCTTTCATCGGTGCCCACCAAGGTGGGCAGCTACCAGAGCAACACCGCTCAGGCCCGGTAGCCGCCAACCTTGGTTGGCGCTGGCTCCCGTCGGTGCCCACCAAGGTGGGCAACTACCAGAGCAACACCGCTCAGGCCTGGTAGCCGCCCATCTTGGTTGGCGCTGGCTTCCGTCGGTACCCACCAAGGTGGGCAGCTACCAGAGCAACACCGCTCAGGCCCGGTAGCCGCCAACCTTGGTTGGCGCTGCTCTCGTCGGTGCCCACCAAGGTGGGCAGCGACCGGTCAAGCGGCGCCCTTGTGCTCCGCATCGTCCATGCCGGGGCTGACGCGGCGGCCGATATCCTTCAGCCGCGCAAGCTGATCCACCATTGACGGCGCATCGTCCAGGCTGCCGACGAAGGTCCACAGGTAGGTCATCACCGCGTAGACGTGGCCCGGTGTAACGCCTTCACTGGTGGCAAGGCGACCGATGGTCAGCGCGAACAATGCCGCGGCAGCCAGGCCGATCACCACATAGGCGCCGGCCTCGCGGTCGGACAGCAGGATGCGCAGGCGCGACAGCGTGGTGTAGTGGCGGCGCAGCACCGAGGGGCTGACCCGGTCGACCAGCCGGATTTCGTGTTCCAGGCGGTTGTTCAGTCGGCCGTGCAACTGCTCGTTGCGGCGTGCGAACGAGGGCAGCACCAGCAGGGCGCCGAGCAGGGTGGCCAGGCCAGCGGCACCGACCATCGGCTCGATCGCCAGCAGCATGGCCACCGCACCGAACATCGATGCCAGCGCGGTGGCGATGATCGGCACGTGCTTTTCAAAGAAGTCGACGAACTCGCGGGCCAGCACCACGCGTGCCGCCGAAGTGGACGTCGCCTGGCCCAACCGGCGCTGCGCCTGCACCACGCTCACTGCCAGATCGGCATAGATGCGGGTGAAGGTGCGCGTATCCACCGCCCGACGGGCGGCACCCACCAGCCAGAACAGCAGTACCACGCCGGCATAGGAGATGGCATGGCCGATGTTGCCGCTGATGATCGCGTCTACCGCGAAGCCGGCGAACAACGGATAGGCCAGCAGCAGGGTGTTCTCCAGCGCCACCAGCGAGAACGTGCCGGTGAGCTGCCAGGGGTAGGTG
Organism: Stenotrophomonas sp. YJH_SMC_135; assembly: GCF_059372355.1. Classification (NCBI taxonomy): domain Bacteria; kingdom Pseudomonadati; phylum Pseudomonadota; class Gammaproteobacteria; order Lysobacterales; family Lysobacteraceae; genus Stenotrophomonas; species Stenotrophomonas sp. YJH_SMC_135. The sequence continues at coordinate 221,652 of NZ_JCAFVN010000006.1, read as the reverse complement.
CGCAGGATCGCCTTGAGCGTGGCGGCCGCATTCTGCTGGCCGATGCTGCCGGCGGCGGCCGCTGGATCGTGGGGGTGCTGCATGGGATGCCTGGGGGGTTCGGGGACAGGGCAGGGGACGGATGCCTGCCATCTGCCGGGTAGCGCCCAGTATCTGCAGCCCTTTGGAGCGGGCATGGAGGGATGATGGAGATTGCGTGGAGAAATCGGCGGCGTTCAGCCACGCGCGTGGTGCCCACCAAGGTGGGCCGCTACCAGGGCAGCGTCTACGGCCTCAACGGCGCACGTGCACCGGCCAGCGGATCTCGAACGAACTGCCGCCACGCTCGGTAGCTCGGCACTGCGCCGTTCCGTGATGGGCCACGGCAATCGCACGCACGACCGCCAGGCCGAGGCCTGAGCCCCCACTCTGCCGTGAGCGCGACACATCGGTGCGCTGGAAGGCTTCGAAAATGCTGTCGCGCAGGTCGTCCGGCACGCCGGGGCCACCATCTTCCACGGCCACCGCGCAGTGCCCCTCAGCGAGGGTGACGCGCACCCGCAGCGGGCAGGGGATGGCATGGCGACGGGCGTTCTCCAGCAATGCCAGCACCGCCTGGCGGATGCGGGCCGGATCGCAGTCCGCCAGCGACGGCCGCGCGTCCAGGCTCACCGAGAAGCCACTTTCGGTCAGCGCCTCGGACATCGCCTCCACCACCGCCGCCACCTGCACGCTGACGTCGCTGCGTTGCAGGCGCAGATCCAGGTGGCCACTCTCGGCCAGGCTGACCACGCGCAGGTCCTCGATGATGCGGGTCAGTCCCTCCAGCTGGGTGAGCATGCTGTTGAACTGCTCGGGGCCCGGCTCGAATACACCTTCGGCGATGCCTTGCAGGCGGCCACGCAGGATGGTCATCGGCGTGCGCAGTTCGTGTGCGATGGCCGCGTTCCAGAACACGCGGTTCTCGGACATCCGGCTGAGCCGCTCGGCCATGGAATTGAAGTCGTTGACCAGCGTGGCGGCCTCGGCCATCGAGGTGTCGCCGCCGCGTGCGCGCGCCTCCAGGTCACCGCTGGCCACGCGACGCAGGCTTGCGGCCACCGAATTCAACGGGGTGATGATGCGCCGGGTCAGGCGAGACGCGATCAGGGTGGCCAACGCCACCACCACGGTGGCGGTCAGGCCGATCCACAGCCACTCCAGCCCGGAGGGCATCATGGACTTCGGCTCGTCATACCAGCGCGGATAGAACACCTCCAGCAGGTAGTAGAACAGGTAGAAGCCGCTGATCGACAGCACCGTCGAACACAGCGAGGCCACGGTGATCGACAGGCTGATCTGGCGGCCGATGCTCTTGCCTTTCGCAGTCATCATTCAGTCCAGGAAGCGGTAGCCGACGCCACGGATGGTGGCGGGAATGCCGATCACGCCGACATCCTCGAGCTTGCGCCGCAGCTTGCTGACATGGCTGTCGACGGTGCGCTCCTGCGCATCGCCCTCGGGCAGGCAGGCGTGCAGCAGGTCCACCCGCGCATGCACCTGGCGCGGCGCGCGCGCCATGTGCACCAACAGCCGGAATTCGGTGAGGGTGAAGTTCAGTGCGTGCGCCTGCTCGCCGTTGCGGACCGTCACTTCGTGGCTGCGCAGGTCGATCTCGAATGGGCCCTGGCGGATCAGCCCGGTGGGTTCTTCAGCCACGCTGCGGGCACTGCGGCGCAGCACGGCCTGGATGCGCGGAACGATCTCAGCGGGATTGAATGGTTTGGCCACGTAGTCGTCAGCGCCCACGCGCAGGCCGGTCAGCTTGTCCACGTCCTGGTCGAGCGCGGTGAGCATGATCACCGGCGTGTTGCCGCGACGCCGCAGTTCGCTCAGCACCTGCCAGCCATCCAGCTTGGGCATCTGCACATCCAGCAGTACCAGGTCCGGGCGCAGCTGGCGGTGGCTGGCAAGCGCCGCCTCACCGTCGGCGGCGCGTGCGCTGCGCAGGCCCGAACGGGCCAGGTAGGCACCGAGGATGTCGGCGATCTCGCCCTCATCTTCGGCAATCAGCACCAAGGGCGGCTGTCGGTTACGGAGTTGGTGTTTCATTGCGAGCGGCAGGTTCGAGGCCAAGGGCGGGCAGGGCGGGACAGGGACGGGGTCATCGTCGGCGTTCCCTGGCCTGCGCCTCTTCGTTGGCCGCCCAGGCCAGCGTGGCCAGCACCAGCGAGCGCTGCAGGCTGGGGTCCACCGAACCCGCGCCGCGCAGCTGCTGCAGCGTCAGGGTAGACACCGCGGCAGGCAGCGCGTTCCAGCGCGAGGCCATGGGGGGGGCGTTCACCCGGGCCTGCAGCCGCGAGGCCATGCCCACGATGGCGCGCAGGCGCACTGCCAGCAGGGCGGCGACCACGGCGGTGGCGGGCGCAAGCAGCAGATGCAGGTTGACGTTGGCGGCCGGAGGTGTTGCCGACCAGAACGCCAGGCCGATCAAGGCCAGCGATGCGAGCGACCCGGAGCGGCGGGTGCGTCCGGGCCCGTCACTGCGGAACCCCAGCAGGGCGCCGGCCCCGAAGCCGGCCAGCAACGGCAGTAGCGGATACGGTGCGACCCACATCCATGTGCTGGTCGATGCCAGCACCAGTGCGATCAACCACGGCGAAGGCGCACACCACGCCAAGTAGGCACGGCGCACATCGAGGGGTGGCAGGTCCGGGTAGGAAAGGGGCACGGCAGGCTGGCAGTCGGCGAGGCCGCCGAGGCTAGCGACCGTTGATGGAGACTTGGTCGAGATTGTGTCGAGATTGCGTGGAGCCGCGCCATGGATTCAGCGGCCGACGCGGTCCCTGAACGGCGGTCGCGTCTCCATCCAATCTCCACAGCGGCTCCAAGAAACATCCACCTGGGGCTTCCAGACTGCGGCCCTGGCGGTCGCACCGGGCGACTGCACGCACCCCCGGAAGTTTCGATGAACAACCGCAGGACCTGGATCATTGCCGCAACGCTGGCCGTTCTTGCCGGCGGCGGTTGCTGGTGGGCGTTTGCCGATGGCGAGGATGCCGCGTTGATCACCGCACCGGCAAGGGTCGCCCGTCTGGAAAAGACCGTGCAGGCGGTCGGCCGGGTCAATCCGAAAGAACTGGTGGCCGTGGGCGCGCAGGTCTCCGGGCAGGTCACGCGCCTGCATGTGGTGCTGGGCCAGCACGTGCAGGCCGGCGACCTGATTGCCGAAGTGGATTCACAACCGCAGCGCATTGCCCTGCGCAGTGCCGAAGCCGCCGCCAACGCGCTGCGTGCGCAACATGCGGCCAGCCAGGCGCGCTACCGCCAGGCCCTTCGCACGTACGATCGCCAGTCGCAGCTGGTGGCGTCGCGGCTGGTCTCGCAGGAAGGCTTCGAAGCGGCACGTGTGGCGCGCGATGCGGCGCGCGCGGATGCCGCTGCATTGCAGGCGCAGATCGACCAGGCGGTGACCCAGGTGGAAACCGCCCGCATCAACCTGGGCTACACCCGTATCGTGTCGCCGTCCGCGGGCTACATCGTGGCCATCGTCACCAAGGCGGGGCAGACGCTGAACTCGATGCAGACCACGCCGACCATCGTGATGCTGGCACAGATGGACACGATGACGGTGCGCGCCGAGATCGCCGAGGCTGACGTGGAACTGATCGCACCCGGCCAACCGTTGTGGTTCTCGACGCTGGGGCCGAGCGGGCGCCGCTATGAATCGCACCTGCAGCAGCTTGAGCCAGCGCCGTCGTCGATTGCCGACGCGACCAGCGGCAACAGCGGCGGATCGGCGCAGACGCCGAAAGCGGTGTACTACGCGGGGCTGTTCGACGTGGCCAATCCGGGCTTGATGCTGAAGCCCTCGATGACGGTGAAGGTGACGATCCAGCTGGCAAGCGTGGCCAATGCACTGCAGGTGCCGCTGACCGCCCTGGGCGAGTCCGACGACAAGAACGGCAACGGCGCAACCGTGCGGGTAGTCGATGCGAAAGGCCGCGCCCACGAGCGCGCTGTGACTACCGGCCTGCGCACCGCCACCGCCGTGCAGATCCTCTCTGGCCTGGAAGCGGGCGAGAACGTGGTGGTCGGCCAGGCGCCCAGCGGTGGCGATGCTGAACCCACCAGCCTGCTGGGGATGTGAGCATGGCCGACGCACTGCTGGAATTGAAGGGCGTATCCCGCGCCTATCGCTCGGCCGCCGGCGAGGTGGTGGTGCTGAAGGAGGTCTCGCTGCGCATCGATGCCGGCGAGTTCATCGCCATCATCGGCCCCTCGGGTTCGGGCAAGTCCACGCTGATGAACATCCTGGGCTGCCTGGATCGGCCGACCGAAGGCAGCTACCGCGTGGAGGGGGCTGCGACCGAGCAGATGTCGCCTGACCAGCTGGCGCGCCTGCGCCGCGAGCACTTCGGCTTCATCTTCCAGCGCTACAACCTGATGGAGAACCTCAGTGCCACCGAGAACGTGGCCTTGCCCGCCGTCTATGCCGGGGTGGAGGCCGATGCGCGCACCACGCGTGCCCGCCTGCTGCTGGAAACGCTCGGCCTGGGCGAGCGGACCGCGAACCGGCCCAGCCAGTTGTCCGGCGGCCAGCAGCAGCGCGTCTCCATCGCACGCTCGCTGATGAACGGCGGCGCGATCGTGCTGGCCGATGAGCCGACCGGCGCGCTGGATCATGCCAGTGGCAGGCAGGTGATGGCCGAGCTCAAGCGCCTGCATGCGCAGGGCCATACCGTGATCCTGGTCACCCATGATGCGGCGATTGCTGCCCACGCGTCACGGGTGATCGAGATCGCCGATGGGCGTGTGGTGGCGGATCGCCAGGAGCGAGGCCCTTCGGTGCGGCAGCGTTCGGACGCACCGGCGCGCACATCCACGGCGGCTACCGAGCGGCGCGCCCGCATCGATGCCGTGCGCGAGGCGACGCGCATGGCAGTGCGTTCGATGCTGGCCCATCGCCTGCGCACCCTGCTGACCATGCTCGGCATCATCATCGGCGTGGCCGCGGTGGTGACCGTGGTTGCGCTGGGCAAAGGCGCGCAGGCGCAGGTCGAGGCGCAGATAAACGAGCTGGGCGCCAGCACGCTGGAGATCTTCCCGGGCGCCGATTTCGGTGACCCGCGCTCGGCGGAGATCGAGACGCTGGTGGTAGGCGATGCCGATCACCTGGCCGCCCTGAGTTACGTGGACAGTGTCAGCCCCAACCTCAGCGGTTCGGTAGCAGCACTGCAGGGCGGCCGACGAGCCAATACGCAGGTACTGGGCGCCGGTGCCGATCTGCCGCGCGTGCGCGGGCTGCGCCTGAGGGCCGGCCGGTTCTTCACCGATGCCGAGGTGGAGGCGCATCGGGCAGTGGGCGTGGTCGACCAGAAGGCAGCGAAGGCACTGTTCGCTGGCAACCCTATCGGCAGCACGGTGCTGCTGGGCGGCATGCCGGTCGAGGTGATCGGCGTGGTGGGTGCCAATGCATTCGCCGGTGGGGCCACGCCAACCGTCTACGTTCCCTATACGTCGGCTGCCTCCCGGCTGCTGGGCAGCCAGCGCCTGGAGAGCATCACCGTGCGCGTACGCGACAACGTACCCACCAATGCCGCCGAGGCCTCGCTGGGCGCCGAGCTGGAGCGCCTGCACGGTCGTCGCGATTTCTTCATCTACAACTCGGACCAGATCCGCAAGGCGGTGATGAAATCCAGCCAGACCATGGCGGCGCTGGTTTCGGCGATCGCGGCGGTGGCGCTGGTGGTTGGCGGCGTGGGCGTGATGAACATCATGCTGGTGTCGGTGAAGGAGCGCGTGCGCGAGATCGGCGTGCGGCTGGCGGTGGGGGCGAGGCAGGGCGACATCCTGCGCCAGTTCCTGATCGAGGCGGTGCTGATCTGCCTGTCCGGTGGCGTGCTGGGCGTACTGCTGGCCTTCGCCGTGGGTGCGCTGTCCAGCCTGCTGTCGCTGGGGGTGCCCTTCCTGTTCACGCCAGGGCCGGTGCTCGCCGCGCTGGCATGTTCGTCTGCGATCGGGCTCGGTTTCGGCTACTTCCCGGCACGCAATGCCGCACAGTTGGACCCGATCCAGGCATTGGCAGCGGAGTAGGGTCGCCCGCTGTGGCACCTGTTGAGCCGAGCCCACGCTCGGCTGCGCTCCGTTCGGCCGCGACGCACCCTGCGCTGCGCGCAGCGAGCCGAGCATGGGCTCGGCTCTACAGCTGCTCAGCGCACCTTGCCCTTTATCGGCAGGCTGCCCGGCAGCTGCGAATAGCCGCTGTCACCCCAGTGCCGGGTGATGCGCTGGAAGAACAACGAGTTCGGCACGCGCAGCAGGCAACCGCGCGCGCCTTCGCCACGGTCACTCAGCGTGGTGTAGATCAGGTTGATGTCCACCACCTGGCCGCACAGGCCCGGCTTGTCCACGCTTTCCAGCACTTCGATCGTGTCGTTGATGCGGAACGGGCGCGTAGCCACGATCAGGAACGAGCAGAACAGGTTGGACAACACGCTCCACGCGGCAAAGAACGCCACCGCACCGACCGCCATGAACCCGGTCAGCGCGGTCCACAGCACCGAGCGCGAAACGCCCAGCCGCTCCAGTATCAGCAGCGCGGCCGCCAGATACAGCAGCAATGCACCGCCGCGGCGCAGGCCCACATGAAGCTCTGGAGCCAGCCTGCCGCGCTGCCGGGCCTGCACGAGCAGCCACGCCAGTGCACGCACCATCAGCCAGGCCACCCCGAGAATGACCAGCACCTCGGCCACCGGTACCACCACCAGCAGCCAATCCGCGATCCAGGCAGGCAGTCCGGCCATGGGCGGTCACAGCGTTGCCGCGCCGCCGGAGATGGTCAGCAAGGCACCGGAGGTATAACTGGCGCTGTCCGAAGCCAGCATCACGTAGGCCGAGGCCAGTTCCGCGGGCTGCCCGGGTCGGCCGAACGGCGTCTGCGAGCCGAATTGCTCGACCTCTTCGGCGGCCATGCCTGCCGGAATGAACGGTGTCCAGATCGGGCCGGGCAGCACGGCGTTGACGCGTATCTGGTGCTCGGCCAGCAGGCCCGCCAGCCCCAGCGTCAGGTTGGCGACGGCGCCCTTGGTCGCAGAGTACGGAAGGATGTTCGGGGTCGGTCGCTTCGAATTGACCGATGCGGTGTTGATGATCGCGCCGCCACCGCGCAGGTGTGGCACGCACAACCGCGTCAGATTGAACACGGCATGGACATTGGTATCGAACGTCCGCTTCCAGTCATCCAGGGTGATGTCGTCGAAGTGCTCGTAGTAGCGCTGGTAGGCCGCGTTGTTGACCAGGATGTCGAGACCGTCCAGCTCGCTGGCCACGCGGTCGACGAGCGAGCGCGCCTGCGCCGGGTCGCTGATGTCACAGGGTACCAGCACGGCCTTGCGCCCGGCCTGTTCGATCTGCTGCTGCACATGGCGGGCGTCGTCCTGCTCGCCATCAAGAAAGGCGATGGCGACGTCGGCACCCTCGCGCGCGAAAGCGATGGCCACCGCTGCGCCGATGCCGCTGTCACCGCCGGTGATCAGTGCCTTCTTGCCCTGCAGCAGGCCATGGCCGCGGTAGCTGTCCTCGCCGTGGTCCGGCCGCGGCTGCATCTGCGCGGTCTTGCCGGGGAAGGATTGCTGCTGCGCCGGGAAGGGCGGACGTGGGTAGTCGGGCAGGGCCATCGTCACTCTCCGAAAGGGAACCTGGCGGCAGTCTCGCTCGGAGCGGGTAAACGGCCGGAGGGCGCGGTGTCGTGGCAGCGTGGACGACTGCGCACGGTGCTTCACAACGGATGGGCGATCGTGGTCATGATGCTGTTGGCCGGCTGCCGTGAATCCAGCCGCGTGTGCTGCACGATGATCGGCTGGTCGGATTCGATGAGGGTGGCGAAGCCGGTGCCGCGTGGTACCGGCGCCGGATCCTGCAGGTCGTTGAAGCGCAGGTGGCAGGTGCGTCGTGCTGGCACGGTGATCCGGTAGGGACCGACAGGATCGCGGTCCTCGGAGTAGAGGGTCAGCGTGACATGCGCGTCCTCGTTGCCCGCATTGAGGACGCAGCAGGTCTCGTGACTCTGCATCTCCGGCGACGGGCCGTTGCTCCAGGCTGGAATGTAGCCTTCGGCGATAGCCCAGCGTCGATGCCCGATGCAGGAAGTGTTCGTTTCCATGACGCCGTTTTAGCTGGAGGGGTGTTGCCATCGTGTCCAGTCCCCGCACGGAATCCGTGATGACCATCGGCTACCACGCATCGCATGAGCAGTTCCCGCCCGCCACCTTGCTGGGCCTGGCGCTGCGCGCCGAACAGGCGGGATTCGAGGCTTTGATGTGCTCGGACCATTTCCACCCGTGGACGACCGCGCAAGGGCAGTCCGGCCACAGCTGGGTATGGGCCGGCGCGCTGGCGGTGCAGAGCGCATTGACCCTGGGCATGGTGACCTGCCCGATGCTGCGCCAGCACCCGGCATTGGTGGCACAGGCAGCGGCGACGCTGGAGCAGTTGGCGCCGGGCCGGATCTGGCTGGCGCTGGGTACCGGCGAGGCCCTGAACGAGCGCATCACCGGCCAGCCGTGGCCAGCCAAGCGCGAGCGGCAGAAGGCATTGCGCGATGCGGCCGAGGTGATGCGGCGGCTGTGGGGCGGCGAGCAGGTCGACCACGACGGTGGCTTCCGGGTGCGCCAGGCACGGCTCTACAGTCGCCCGGCGCTTCCCCTGCCGCTGCTGGGTGCGGCCGTCACCGAGGAAACCGCACGCTGGATGGGGGGCTGGGCCGATGGCCTGATCACCATCAGCCAGCCATTGGCGCAGTTGCGGCGTGTGGTGGCGGCGTTCGAGGACGGCGGCGGCAGGGGCAAGCCGATGTACCTGCAGGCCAAGCTCTCCTACGCGCGCGCCGAACAGGCGGCGCTGGAAGGCGCGATGGAGCAGTGGAGCGCCAACGTGCTGCCGCCGGAACTGGCCGAAGGCCTGGACCAGCCCGAACAGTTCGAAGCACAGGCCCGATCGGTCAGCGCCGAGGTGGTGCGCGAGCACGTGCATGTCTCGGCAGACCTGGGCCAGCATCGGGCCTGGCTGCAGGAGCTGCAGTCCCTGGGGTTCGATCGCATCTACCTGCACAACGTGAACCGCGAGCAGGAACGCTTCATCGACGACTTCGCCGAACACGTACTGCCTGCGCTGCGCACTCAGGCACCCTCGGCAGCCAGCCACGTATAGCCATGGCCCTGCAGGTAGCAGCGGCGACCCTGCAGTTTGGCGCCGTGGCCCACCAGCGTGTTCAGCGGGCCGCGCAGGGGCACGTCCACCTCGACCGGCTCGTCGCCGAAGTTGATCAGTGCCAGTGCCTGATGAGGTGCCTCACCGTAGCGGAGCATCAGCAGCGCAGGTGAGGGTGGGTCGAGCGTGTGAGGACCCTGCTGCAGCACGGAATGTGCATTGCGCTGCTGCAGCAGCTCGCGCACCCGCAGCAGCAGTGAACCTGGCGTCGCGCGTTGCGCCTCGACGTTCACCGTGCGGTAACCGTAGGGGCCGTCTGCCGGTGGCGCGCGCCAGGCATGCCGCGGTTCGTCGGTGAACCCAGCCCCTGGGCCGTTATGCCAGTGCATCGGCATGCGCACGGCATTGCGTTCGGGCAGTTCCAGGCAATCACCGAGGCCGATCTCTTCGCCATAGCGGATCACCGGCACCTGGCCCAGCGACAGCAGCGCCGCCCAGGCCATGGCCTGCCATGCGATGTCGCCCTCCAGCATCGGTGCCAGCCGGCGGCGGATGCCACGGCCATAGATGCGCATGCCACGCTCAGGAGCGAAGCGTTCCATCACCGCTTCGCGCTCATCCGGCTCCAGCTGCTCCAGGTCCAGTTCATCATTGTTGCGCAGCCAGGCAATGCGTGTGTCCGGCGGCGCGTGCGGGCCGTACTCGGCCATGACCCGCGCCACTTCGCTGGCATCGCCGCGTGCCAGTGCCAGGAAGAAGTGATTGTTGAGGTGGAAATCCAGCAGGTGCGAAAGCCGCCGCCCGTGGCACAGGAAGTCACCGTAGTGGGACGCGCGGACATCCGCTTCGCCGATCAACGGCAGCCCTGGCTGCTGTGCGTCTGCCGTCGCGCGCATCGCCTCCAGCAGCCACAGCCCGTCGTCGCGCGGGTCCGCGTGGCGGGCGCGCTCGACCATGTACGGGACCGCGTCGACGCGGAAGCCGGCCACGCCGCGCTGCAGCCAGAACGTCATTACCCGCAGCAGTTCCTCGCGTACCGGCGCATGCGCCAGGTCGAGGTCTGGCTCGTGCCGGTAGAACATGTGCCGGTTGAACGCGCCGGCCTCGGCATCCCAGGTCCAGACAGAGGCCTCGATCGGCGGGAACATCGGCTGCAGGCCGTCGTCAGGCATGTGGTCGCTCCACAGGTACCAGCGGCGCCAGGCCGGGTCACCCTGCTGCGCGGCGACGAACCACGGGTGCGCGCTGGCGGTGTGCTGCATCACCAGTTCGACGATGATGCCGATGCCACGTGCGTCGGCGGCATCGACCAGGCGCTGGAACGCGGCCTCGTCGCCCAGGCGTGGATCGATACGGTAGTGATCGGTGACATCGTAGCCACCATCGCGGCCGGCGTTGCAGTAGAACGGCAGCAGCCAGACATGGCTGATGCCAAGCCACTGCAGGTAGTCCAGCTTTTCCGTGATGCCATCCAGCGTGCCCCAGCCGCGGCCGTCGCTGTCGCGGAACAGGTAGGGGTCGATCTGGTAGATGGCGCGCAGTGGACGCACCGCCATGGGCTTCTCCGGCACTGTTCACGGGTGACCAGCCTGCTGTCGCGCGTGGCAGCGGTTCGTGAAACGAATGGCACCGCATCATGACGTGGCATCCACGGCTCGTGCATGCCCGGGCGCGCAGAGTGAATGCTCATTCCCGGCACCGAGGAGGCTTCCTGCATGGCCCGACGCAAGACGCTTCGTATTGCCACGTTCAACGTCAACGGCATCGGCACGCGCCTGCCACAGCTGCTGGACTGGCTGCACAGGGAATCGCCGGACGTGGTTGCCCTGCAGGAACTGAAGGCGACCGACGCGGCGTTTCCGGCTGCGTCATTGGAGGAGGCTGGGTACGGTGCGCTCTGGCAAGGTGAGGCGCGCTGGAACGGCGTGGCGCTGCTGGCCCGGGGGACCATGCCGGTCGAGAGCCGCCGCCGATTGCCGGGCGAACCCAAGGATACGCAGAGTCGCTACCTGGAGGCGGCGGTGCACGGCGTCATCGTGGGTGCCCTCTACCTGCCCAACGGCAACCCGCAGCCCGGACCCAGGTTCGACTACAAGCTGCGCTGGATGGAACGCCTGATCCGGCATGCACGCAGCCTGGTCGAGCTGCCGCACCCGGCGCTGCTGCTGGGTGATTTCAACGTGATTCCCACCGAAGCCGACGTCTACGACCCCAAGGCCTGGCGGCGCGATGCGCTGTTCCAGCCCGAGGTTCGCGATGCCTTCGAGCGGCTGCTCGCGCAGGGCTGGACCGATGCGCTGCGGAAGGTGCACGGCGACGCCACGATCTACACCTTCTGGGACTATTTCCGCCAACATGCGGAGCGCGACCGTGGGCTGCGCATCGATCATCTTCTGCTGAATCCCGTACTGGCGGAGCGACTGAAGGACGCTGGCGTCGACCGTTGGGTGCGTCTGCAGGAGAAGGCCAGCGACCACGCGCCGACGTGGGTGACGGTGCGGGCGGCGTGATCAACGCGCGGCAGGGCCTTCGCGCCGCTCGCGGCGCACGCGCGCGCGGGTCCGGTAGAGGCGGCTGTCCGCCTTCTGGATGGTGTCGGCCACAGGCTCACCGGCCGTATTGATGGCTGCACCCATCGAGAAAGCGCTGGGCGACAGCGCAGCGTGGTCCTGGTACCAGTGCTCCAGTTCGCTCAACCGGCCATCCGCGGGCGCGACCAGTACCACCATGAATTCGTCGCCGCCCAGCCGCACCACCGTCTCCTCCTTGCCCAGTGGCGAGCGCAGGAAGGTGGCGAACTCGACCAGGACGGCGTCGCCGCGGCGGTGGCCCTGGGTGTCGTTGATGTGCTTGAAGTGGTCCAGATCGAACATCACGCAGGCCCAGCGCTCATCAATCAGTTCATCCAGCCGGTGCAGGTAACGCCGGTTGTAGCACTGCGTGAGGGGATCCTTGAAGGACATTTCGCGCAGCTGCTGCTCCTGCATCCTCAGCGCGGTGACGTCCTGTGCATGCCCCAGCACGTAGGGCGGGCTGGCCTCGCTGTCGAGCACGTTGTGGTACGCCCAGTAGTGGCGCGTACCGTCGGCGGCAATCAGCTCGATCACGCCAGCGTCGGTGTGGTTCGCCTGGATCCGAGCGAGGTAGGCCTTGAAGCCCTCGCGTTTTTCCGGTGGCATCAGGTCGCACAGGCTGCGCCCGACCATCTGGCTTTCCTCGAAGCCCAGCGACTGCACCGCCGCGGGATTCACCGAGGTCAATGTCCCGTCCAGCGTGTGGGTGCAGATCAGGCCCAGGCTGTAGTGGAACAGCCGCCGGTAGCGGGTCTCGCTCGCTTCCAGCGCGTCGAGCGCGGCTCGCTCGTCCGTGATGTCCTGGATCGCCCCGACCAGGCGCGGATGGCCGTCGACCTGTTGCCGGCTGCCGACCACCCGGGTCCAGATCGCGCGCCCGTCGGCGGTGGTCATTGGCAGCTGCACCTCCCAGGACGTGCCTTCGTCGATGCAACGCTGCACTGCCGCGCGGATGATGTTGCGGCTGTCTTCGCGATAGAACGACAGCGCGGTGTCGAGCGTCGGTTCAAAGTTGCTGCGCACGCCGTGCAGCTGCTTGGTCTCGCGGGTCCAGCGCACTTCGTTGGTGACCAGGTCCATCTCCCAGCCGCCCACCCGGGCGGCGCGGTTGGTCCGCTCCAGGAAGTCTTCGCTGCGTTTCAGCTCGCGATGCAGCGCTTTCGCCTGGCCAACCTGCGCCATCAGGGTACTGCGCTGTTCCAGCACCTGGGTGGTGACCCGCGCCAGATGCACCATCAGTTCGCGCTGGGAGGGGGACAGCACGCCGGGCATCGGGTCGAGCAGGCACAGCGTGCCAATGCGTGCACCATGGGCCGAGCCCAGCGGGATGCCGGCGTAATGCCGGATGCGCGGCCCGGCGGTCACCAGGGGATTGGTCGAGAAGCGAGGGTCCTGGCGCGCGTCGGGTATCTCGAACAGCTCGTCGTGGCGGATCGCATGCGTGCAGAAGGAGATCTCGCGGGCCGTTCCGGTGACGCCCTCCAGCCCGATATTGGCCTTGAACCACTGCCGGTCTTCGGCCACCACGGTGATCAGTCCCATGGTCATGCCGGTCGCGGCGCGGGCGGCGGCGACGATGGCATCGAACACCGGCTCAGGGGGCGTATCCAGCAGGTGCAGTCGGTCGATTTCGAGCAGACGTTCGGCTTCGTCCATGGCGCTTTTCAGGGCTGGGTGGCGAGGGCGGTTGCGGCGGCTGGCTGGCGCTACGCTAGTGCGCATCGCGTTATGTATCGCCATGGCGGAGTGATGCCGATGTGAGGTGCCGCGCCCGCTCAGTGTTGCTGGAGCGATGCCTGCAGGGCGGTGGCCAGTGCGGCATCGCCGGATACCAGGTCCTGCCAGCGTAGCGTGATGCCCTTGCGTCGCCCCTTTTCGACCAGCTTGAGGCCTTCGGGGTCCACAGTGAGGGTATGGGGCCGGCCATCGATGTCCAGTTCGCGTCGCAGTGGTTTGTCGAGCGGGGTCATCATCGTTTCCTCGCAGGGGCGGGAGTACGCCGTGGCTGAATCGATACGTGACGATTGTCACGGATGTGCCAGCGCCAAGGAAAATCGACCGCGCGGGTGATGCCGATGCGTGGACCAATTGCCGGGTCGGACGGAGGCGGGGTCCCATCGCTTGCGATCACGATGCCATGGCTGCCAGTCACCAGGTCGGCGCCGTCGAAACTGCGGTCCAGCCCGAATGCCTGCGAGAGCTTGCCGGGGCCGCTGGCCAGATCGTGGTCCCGGCGCGCGGCGGGGCGCAGCTCGTGCATGCGCTCAAGGCCCGCCAGCGGCTCGACGGCCCGCAGCAGCACCGCCACGCCTTCACCGACCTCTCCGCAGACCACGTTGCTGCCCCAGTGCATGCCGTAGGTGAAGTAGACATACAGGTGGCCGGCCTCACCGAACATGCTGGCCGTGCGCGGCGTCTGCCCGCGATAGGAGTGCGCCGCCGGATCGACGCTGCCCGCGTACGCTTCGACTTCAACGATGCGACCCGTTCGGCCATCGTCACGGACCAGAAGTTTGCTGAGCAGCTCGGGCGCAACCTCGACGGGCGGGCGCCGGTAGAAGCTGCGCGGGAGGATCTGAAGAGAGGCGGGCAACCAATCCGGCACGGTAGAGGCAGGCTCGGGCAGATGTTGGTGGCACTGTGGCATTGGACTGGTGAAACGGGCGCAGACGCAGCGTCATTCCGGCGCGGGCGGTGCCGCCAGCGTGGCGCGCCGGGCGGCGTAGACCTCGGGCGTCTGCGGCTTGATGAACAGTGCCACCAGCTCCGGATACTCGCGCTTTACCGCCGTTTCGATGCGGGTGATGCAGGCTTCAATCTGTGGGGTGTGCCGATCGTCCTCGAACTCGGCGCTGAGCATGGCCACGACCTGTTCCGGTCCCATCTGCATGGTGGTCACGCCGTTCGCGCGACGCAGGTCCGGATCGGTTTCGGCCACCGCCATGATCCGCTCGGCCACCGCAGGATGGGCAGGCTCTCCAACCAGCAGGCCCTTGGTTTCACGGGCCAGGAGGAAGGCGGTTGCGGCCAGCACGCCGGCGATGCACAGCGACGCCACGCCATCAAGCACCGGCATATCCAGCACCTGCGCGGCCACCAGGCCGATCAACGCGAAGCCCAGCCCGAGCAACGCAGCGCTGTCTTCCAGCAGTACGGTGAAGGTGGACGGATCCTTGCTGCGGCGGAAGGCTTCGAAGTAGCCAAGTCTGCCTTTGGTACGCCGGAACTCGCGCAGCGCCACCCACCAGGAGGCCCCCTCGAAGAGGATGGAAATGCCCAGCACGCTGTAGCTCAACGCGTGGTTGGTAGCCGGCTCCGGCCGGCGAATGTGCTGGATGCCCTCGTACGCCGAGACGCCGGCGCCAGCGGCGAACACCAGCAGGGCGACGATGAAGCTCCAGAAGTACAGCTCGCGGCCATACCCGAATGGATGTACCGGGTCTGGCGCCTTGCCGGCACGGCGCAGCCCGTACAGCAGCAGGAGTTCATTCAATGTGTCGACCAGCGAATGCACGCCCTCACTGAGCATGGCCGAGCTGCCGGAGATGCCGGCAGCGATGAACTTGGCGATGGCAATGGCCAGGTTGCCCGCGAGGGCGGCATAGATGACCAGACGGGAACCGGTGGGAGCGGACATTTCGGCGGCGGGGCGGGGCGGACGCCTGATCTTCCCGATCAGCGCGTGCCCATTGCGTGCACGGCGCGATCAGTGCCCCTTGGGATTGAGGTACAAACGCGCCCCATCCGATTCACGGTAGCCCGTCCAGCGCCCACCGCCTGACGCGCGGAAGCGCCCGTACACGGTGTTGCTGGTGTCGGTGAGCAGCAGCTGGTTGCCCGACAGTACCCAACGGTTGGCCGAGAAGAAGCCATCCGGGCAGCCGGCGGGCACGTAGGCACTGTAGCCGCCGAACCACTCGATGTTCTTCAGCTCGATGGAGCAGGTGTTGCCGTTCTCCTGGCCCAGCGTCCAGCTGCCGAACAGATCGCTGTCGCGCACATCGCGGCCGCCACGGTGGCGGTCGCGGCCCCAGTCGTCGTTGTCGTCGTGGAAACCGAAGCCCACGTCGATCTCTTTGCTTTCGCTGCGTGACCCGGACTGCGAGCTCCCGCTGGTGGTGGTCTGGGTGGTCACCGCGCCACTGCTCTGGGTCTGGGTGCTGCTGGATTGCGTGGTCTGGTCGGTGTGGGTGGTCTGTTCGCCGAAGCCGAACGAGGCGTCCTGGGCCAGGGCGGGCAGGGCCAGCCAGCACAGCGCGGACAGGCAGGTACGGGCGAGCACGGCAGCCATTGCAGCATCCTCGGAAGGGTGGACCGCGCGAGTATCGAACCGGTGGGGCGGGAGACGGTGTGAGGGTGTGCGCGGCGGCAGCCCAGCGAAGGGTAGTGCCGGCCGCTGGCCGGCTCCCACTTGGCACCCAGGAACCGAAGGAATGCCGGCCAGCGGCCGGTACTACCCGCAGCCAGGCAGGGCCTGGCGCTACGGGTCGGGCTTTACCCTGACCACCCGTTTCCGGTACTCATACACATTGTCACCGCGGATACGCTTTTCCTCGGTGCCGGTAACCCGGCCTACCTGCTGGTCCGAGCCGGTGACCGGCTTGGCCTCGATGGCGGTCTCGTGCTCGAAGGAGTGCGATTTGTCGGTGTTGCGGTAATAGCGGTACAGCGCCCAGTACAGCGCGGTTGCGCCGGCCGGACCTGCCGCCAACAGCCAGAGGCCACTGTCGTCGCTCATGTCGATGCCACCAGGAAGGCAATTGCGAGGGCTTCAATGACGGTGCCGGTGGCCAGTGCCGCCAGCAGCATCTTCCATTGCTGCACGGGCACGCTGCCCATGGTTTCGCCGGTACGGCCGTTCACCGCGATGTAGTGCAGCATGCCGCCGTTCTTGCCGGGCTGGTGGTAGGAGTACAACCACACCGGCAGGTACATCGACACCCAGCGGGTGCCATGCACCTCCAGCTGCTCCTGTTCCCAGCGCACGCCACGGTTGTAGCGCTTCACCGAACCTTCCACCTGTGCGCGGGCGATCGACAGCAGCTGGTCCTCCAGCCGCGGCCGCAGCTTTTCCACATCCAGGTTGCGCTTTTCGGAGGTGAAGCCGGTCAGGTACGAGGCGTTCCATTTCACCGCGTTCTTGGTATCGAACGGCAGGATGGTGTTGATGATGTTGTTGGTGTTGGCGCGGGTATCGAGATTCCCGCGCTCGGCGGAGGATTCCAGTGGCAGGTCATCGACCGTGAAGTCGACCTGGCGCTCGACCTGGTAGACATCGGCGTCGTACAGGGTGCGCTTGTTCTTCTCGCTGCCCACGGTGTACTGCCGGGTCTGGATCTCACCCTTGCCGGCCACGGCCGCGCTGACATTGCTGTCGACGATCATGTAGGGCAGGAACACGCCCACCACGTTTTCCGGGGTGAACTGGTCCTTGAATGCCTTCAGCGCGAACATGCGGCGCTTGTCGACGAACTGGCGGATGCGCGCGACCGCATCGTCCTTCCTGATATGGAAGGGCAGCACTGCATCGGGCACCGCGCCGTTGGCGATCTGCTCGTTGACGCCGAACACATGGCGGCACCAGTGGCAGCGCGCCGTCATCGTACTCTCGGTATTGACCGTGACTTCAGCGCCGCACCCGGTGCATTTGAACGTCATCAGTGCCGAGGTGTCGGCGTCGATGTCACGTGCGCCAGAGGCAATGACCGTACCGCGCAGCTGGTCGATGGCCTCGCCCAGGCCGAACTCTTCCTCGACGCGTGCGCCATGCCATTCGTGACGGCAGTACAGGCAGACCAGGATGTCGGTGCCGGCCTTGGGCCGGATGTCGGTGGCACCGCACTTCGGGCAGCGGTTGAGGCCGTCCTTCAGCTCGCTGGCCGACGTATCGATGGCCACCGGGTCGGGCGCTTCCACTTCATCACGGATGGCCTGTGGCAGTTTCGAGGTGTCCAGCGGGAAGCTGCCGGGCAGGGGAGGGACGTCCTGCGGCGAACCGGGCCCATCCAACGACGCCGCCGGCAAGGGCGGCGGCGTCGCGGGTACGGATCCGGGCAGCGGCGGCGGGCCGTTTCGGGGATCGGACATGTTCGTTGTGCGTCCTGCTGTTACAGGCCCAGTGCCTTGGCCTTCAGGGCGTCATAGTCGCCCTGGGTGATCAGGCCCAGATCCAGCATTTCCTTGGCCTTCTTCAGCTTGGCCACCGGGTCGTCGGCAGCCGGGGCGACCGGCTGCTGCATGCCGCCGACACCGAACATGCCCGAGGCCATGCCGACACCGACCAGGCCAGCCGCTCCGCCGTTCTCGCCGGCCGACTGGATGCCCTGGGCGACGCTGGCCTGCAGGTTGGAATTGCCGCGCGAACCCGACAGGGCATCGGCGCGCTGCACGGTCTTCAGCAGTTCGCGGGTGTTGGCGTCGTACTCGATCGAGACGATGGCGGTCTTGACGATGGCCAGGCCGCGGTCGGACTTCCACTGGTAGCCCTGCTCGACGGCGGCAGACAGGCTCTGTGCAAAGCCCAGCGAATCCTGCTGCAGCTTGGTGATGCGGTTGCCCTTGCCCGGGTCGTTCGTGTACAGGCTGAAGGCCGGGGCCAGCGAACCGACCACTTCATTGAACAGCTGGCTGGCGGCGGCGTTGTCCAGGTCGGTGAAGTCGAACACCTGGCCCGGCTGCAGGTAGCTGGCCGGCACGAAGTTCTTCACGAACAGGATCGGGTCGACGATCTTCAGCGTGTACGAGCCACGCGTGACCGCACCGACCTGGGTATTGAGGAAGCCGTCGTCCCAGTAGATTTCCGACTGGGTACCGAAGCGGTTGTCCGGCAGTTCCTTCAGCGACACGAAATACGCCGCCTGCTGCGAACCCGGCTGGCCGCCGAACTTGAAGCGCTCCCAGCTCTGCTTGATGAAGGTGCTGACCAGGCCGTCGCCGGCGAAGATCGACTGCGAGTTCAGATCATCCGAACGCCACTCGTAGCCACCCGGTTCGGCGACGAACGCGGTGATCGCGCCGTCCTGGAACAGCAGCAGGCCGTAGCCCTCCGGCACGATGATCTTCGAGCCGTTGGTGATGATGTTGGACGAGCCGCTGGTATTGGAGCCGCGGCCGGCATTGGTGCCGCGCGGTACCGCCGCGAACAGGGCCGCCGTCGAGGGCAGGCCCGTGGGCACGGTGTAGAAGTCCTTCCACTGGTCGGCCAGCACACCACCCACCGCACCCTTCACCGCCTGTACCAGACCCATGTCCAACTCCCTGTGATTCGAGGGCAGGCACCATGCCTGCCGAGCTGGACTGACTATAGAGGAGCGGGATGGGCCGCCGCCACCGCCGCGCGCGCCTGCCATTCATCATGGCGCGACGGCGACGGCAGGCTTTCAGGCCATGCCGCGCGCGATCAGGGCATAGCCGATCATCAGTGCCAGGCACAGTGGCAGGGTGAGGAAGGAGGCGATCATCCAGCGCAGCGCCTTGCGCGAAGCCTCGGTGGCCGCGCCGATCTGGCCGCTGGCGACCAGTGACGTGCTGCGGTTGGCGTAGACGGTGGCGACGATGCCGAACGGCCAGAAGCCGGCGATGATGCTCAGGATGGCCCACATCAGGTAGTTCCTGGGGGGCACGGGTGGCGGGGTGCGGTCCATGCGGTCGATCTCCTTGATCGTGCTGCGGTCGGGAGCGCGAGTATGCCGACAGGCCGGGTGCAGCGGAAGGCATGCCACGCGTGCGTGGTGCGCAATCTTCTGCTGGTCGATGGGTCATTGATCGGGGGAGGCGGCGCGGCAGGCAGGCGCGGTGGCCTGCGGGCCTGGGCGAGCAGGCGGTGCAGCCGTCACGGCGGCGCAATACGTGCCCGCCCCTGGTTCGCTCAGACGGGTTGATCATCAGCGTGGATGGAATCCCGGCGCCTTGCCTTCACCTGCTTTGCGGTGCTCGGCGCACGGAAACGCGGGCGACAAATATCCGGCGCGGATATTCACGTCATTATCATGCTTATTTTCTGGAAACTCGTTTCCCATAATCCAGGGACGCGATGGCCGGAACACAGGGAGCGCCGCGTCACAGGAAGTGCCGCCCTGTGGCGCACGACCCCGGCCTGGACGACGTCCGCCTTGCCGACCTCCAGCAGCGATGGCAGTTCCCGGCACTGCGGGAGCGGACAGCGTGCACGGCACCAGCGGTGCGACCAGCGGGTACGGCATGCGGCGTGGACGTCGCAGCATCCCGCGATGATGCCGGAGGGCCTGCATCGCGAGATCGCCCGTTGCAGATGCATCGGGTCGCCATTCCAAAGGGGAGTTTCGATGCACAGGCAAGTCAGTGAGATGCTGCAGCGCGCTTATCGGCCCTATCCGTCATTGCCCGAGCTGCTGGGCGCGTTCGTGAAGGAGCTGTCCCAGCACAAGGTGATGCGGGGTGGCCAAGTGCGGTTGCGTGGTGCGGTGGCAGGGGCAGCTGCCGGGTTGCCAGCTGCGTCCGGGCAAGAGGTTTCCTTGCAGCGGGTTCCCATCCGCTATGGCGGCGAGGTGTTGGGTGAGCTGCACCTGGAGGGCGAGAAGGGCCGGCTGGATGGTAGTGCCCTGGCGCTGGGGGAGCAGTTTGCCCAGCGTTGCGCGCATCTGATCAAGCGCTACGAAGCCAAGGCCTGGGCCGAACAGGCATTGAGCCGGCCGCTGTTGCTGGTCGGCGCCGGCGAGGCGCTGAAGCAGATGGATGAATTCGTGGAACGCGCGGCGGCCAGCCCGTTGCCGGTCCTGCTGCGCGGCGAGTTTGGTACCGAGAAGATGGAGCTGGCCGCCGCCCTGCACAGTGGCGGCCCTTCCCGGCAGGGCCCGTTTGTGGAGGTGAACTGTGTTCACCCGCTGGGCGAAGCCAGCGACTGGTTCGCGCGCGCACAGGGCGGGACGCTGTACTTCCACGAAGTCGACGAACTGCCGGTGCCGCTGCAGGGGCAGCTGTCACATCGCATGCGTGGGCTGCCTGCCGCTCAAGCTGAAGCGCTGGCGGCCGGCCCGATACGGGTGATCGCGTCGACCAGCGCGGACCTGGAACAACGGGTGAGAGAGAAGCAGTTCTCGCGCGCCCTGCTGGCCGGGCTGGAGTTCCTGATCGTGGATATTCCGCCGCTGCGCGAACGGGTGGAGGACATCGGCGCGCTGGCGGCGCGTTCGCTGGAGCTGCATGGATTCAATCCCCGCGTGCTGGGCGACGATGTGCTGGAAGCCCTGTGCGCGCACGACTGGCCCGGCAATCTGCTGGAAATGGAGCGGGTGGTGGTCCGGCTGGCGGTGATGACCGGTGGCCGATGCATCCGTCGTGAGGATCTCGCACGCCACGCGCCGGATCTGGCTGCGGGCCACGTTGCCAGCGATGCCGGGCGCGCTCCGCAACGGCTGCCCGCGGTTGAGCAGACCGTCGGTCCTTCGCCCGCGCAGCCGGATACGCCGCGCGCAGCGCATGAAGGCCTGCACGACGGCCTGAAACGCGCCCTGGCCTACCTGAAGGACCATGCCGCGGAGCCGCTCACCTTGGGCGACCTCGCTCGCCAGGCCCACGTCAGCCAGTCACACCTGGGATTCCTGTTCCGCAGCGAGCTGGGCACGACGTTCAAGCTGCTGCTGCAGCAACTGCGCATCGAGCACGCCAAGCAGCTGCTGCGGGATGGGCAGCGCCTGCGCATTACCGATGTCGCACTGCAGGTCGGCTTCGGTGACCTGAGCCACTTCGAAAAGAGCTTCCGGCGCGCGGTAGGGGTCAGCCCGCGCAGCTACCGGCGAAGCCCGCACCAGTAAAAGCAACGCCCCGGTGCAGGCGCGGGCCTGCCCGGGGCGTTGGGATGGCAGATGCGGCGTCAGCGCGCGTTGGCTTCGGCAGCGCGCTGCACGGCCTGTTCGGCCGCTTCGTCCGCGCATCGCGCGGCCTCGGCGGCGGCCTCGACCGCGCGTTGCGAAACCTTCATCGCGGTGCGGATGCCTTCTTCACTGGCAGCCATTGCGGCGTCCGCCAGTTCCTGGGCGATCTCCATCGGGGTTCTGCCCGCCGGATGGGCGGGAGTGGGCTTGCCGGGAAGCGGGGTCGGGAAGGTCATCGTCGGTGCTCCTGCTGGGGATGAGGGGGGAACACCGTCGCTGCGCTCCCCCAGGATGTGGCGCAATGCCGCCTGGGCATCGGCCAGGATCTTCTGCGCCTGTTGCCGGGCCGCCAGGCGTCCGGCAGCAACGGCCGCGCCGGCTGCCGAAGCAAAGGCCTCTGTTGCTGCCTGCACGCCATCGCCATCTGGCGCCGGAGCCGGGTTCACACTGCATCCTTCTGATAATCCACCCGCGCTTCATCGCCCAGGTAGCGGCGGGTTCGGCGGTAATCCTGCAGGGTGATCACATTGTCCTCCACCTGTATCAGCGCCTTCGCTCTGGAACCATCGATCGCGAACTGCACGCTGGCACCGTCCTGGCCGAGCCGGCCACGGGAAACCGGATGTTCGTTGAGGAATTCCTGCGCATCGCGCAGCTGCCACCGCGCGGCCTCGCGCAACCGGCTGTCATCCTGCAGCAGTTCGGGTTCGTCGTCGAAGCAGGCCGCCATCTGCTGGGCGGCCAGCGAGATGCGGGCGTAGCCGATCTGCCGGTTCGCGGCCAGGCTTGCGTCGATCGCCTCGCGCACCTGCTCTGGCGACGGCAACTGTGGCAGCTGCGGCCCGTCCAGGAAGCCGAACAGGATCGGCAGCACCTGCTGCAACGCACGGGTGGCACGCGTCAGCCGATGCTCGCGGCTGCCACCCCCTGCGCTCACCCGCTGGTAGAAGCGGAAGTAGTCGGCAAACTCGATGGGCCTGCGCGCGTGCAGCAGCGCGAAGCCGGCAGCGGCGGCCAGGTCGTCGCGCCCTGCTGCGGACATGTCCACCTCACGGGCCAGCTGGTGGAGCGCCACCGATTCGCGAAAGTCCAGCTGCTGCAGCAGGGGGGCGTCGGCCGCGCCGATCGAAGCCAGGAACGCGCGCGAGGCGCCGAGCTCGGCGTTGGTCAGCAGCCGGTGTTTTTCCAGCACTCGCTGTGCCTCGTTGTGCGACAGGCGTGTCTCGTCATCAAACTCCATGTTGCGCAGGGCACCGAGGTCGCTGGCACCAAGGCTGAGCAGCTTGACCGGGCCGATCTGCAACCCGGTGCGCGGCAACCATGTCATGCGCGAACCGTGCAGGCCCTGTTGCACCCCATCGAGCATCGTGCCCTCGTCGGAGAAGGCGTAGCAGTGCTCATGCGATTCCATGGCCCACTTCAACCAGTGCTCGCCGCCGTCGATGAACTGAAGGACATGCCTGCAGGATTGACTGATCAGGTTGGCCTGGGGGATGGAACGACCGGCAATGAAAATGCTCATGCGTGGATCTCCTGGCGGCCTCACTGGGCCGGAAATTCCTTGAGGACGGTCGCAGCGGCATTGCCGACGCGGTTGAAGTCGGCGGTGGCCCCCTGCATCATGTTCTGCGCCTGCGTGAGCACCCTTGCATACTTTTCGTCCCCCGTCGCCAGGTACTGGGCCATGGCCACGCCGGCCGCTGTGGTCGCGATGGTTGAGACATTGCGCAGGGCGTCGGCGGCATCCTGTACGGCGATCGCCGCAGACTGGGCCACCGACTGGTAGGCCTTGCCGGCACCACTGGTCGTCACGACGGTCGCTGACATGGTGGCCGTCTGCACCTGGTTGATCACATCGATGATCTGGGCGTTGACGTTGCTCGGGTCCATACGGGCTCCTTGATGGGCGGGTGGGGCCGCAGGCGGCCTGCAGTCTGTCAGGCCCCGGCGTCAGCGTCGTCCGCCGGGGAAGGGGAAGGGGAGTCTGGCGCGGGATCCTGGGCGGGACCTGCGTCCGGATCCGGACCGGACGCGGGGTCGGGCGCAGGACCGGGCGCGGGCGCTGCCGCATTGCCTGCAAGCGTTTGGAGTGCATGCAGGCTGCTGGTAGCGGCCGCAGCGTCGGCAGTGGCACCGTGGGTCTGTGCCTGCAGGACGCTGATGGCGGTCTTTCCTTCTGCGGTGGCCGCGGCGATCACCGCCGCAGGCGAAGGGGGCGCCGGCACCGGGCCGGGCAGGGGGATGACCTGCGGTGGTGGCGGCGGAGGGGGTTCCGGAGCGGGTGGCGGAACCGGCCAGGGAGCGTTGATCATCTTCGCGCAGGTGGCTGTCACCGCTGCGTTGCTGACCATGCCTGCACCCTGCTGGCGCGCGACGGCGTTGTGCATGGCGGTGCCCAGCGTCTCCAGCATCACCATGTCCAGCATGCTGAAGGACTGCGCCGGACCCTGGGCCACCAGCAACGTCGAGGCGGCGCTGACGCTGTCGACGATCTGGCTGTTGACGGTGTTCTCACTGCTCATGACGGAACGGCTCCCTTCTGGATGATCAGGGCCAGGACCTGGGCCAGGCTTGCGCCGGCGGTCACCTGGCCGCGTTGCTGGTTGGCCACCGCGTTCTGCATTGCCAGGCCGAGGCTGTCGGCCATCGCCAGGTAGGTGGCGGACATCGCGAACGAGGGGGCAAGGGCGATCGCCACACCGGATCCGGCGCTGGTGGTTGCCAGCAGGTAGCCGGTGGCGGGCGATGCGGCCATCGATCAGGGGCCCGACGTGACGCCGCCCTGGGCGGGGGCGCGGTGGTTGGCGTCACGCCGGGCCGACACGTCAGCGCAGGCCCAGGATTTCGCGGGTGGCCACGCCGTTGGAGGCGGTGTCGATCGCATACAGCGTGGACACCCCCTGGGTGGTCGACGCCTGCATGGTCACGTAGGACTGCTGCTGGTTGTTGGTGGCGTTGTGCGCGGCGTTGGACAGCGCCTGGCTGGTGGCCACGAACAGGTTGCCCATTGCGATGGCCGGCGCATCACCAAGCACCTTGGTGTTGACCTGCGAGACCGAATCGGTGATCTGGCTGTTGACGGCGGTGGGAAATGCCATGGTGGAAGCTCCTAGGGTGGACAGCACTACAGGAACGGAGATTGCCGGCACTCAATGGAATCAGCCGAGAATCTTCCGGGTGGCGGCGCCGGTGGCGCCGGTATCGACGGCGTAGAGCAGCGCGACGCCCATCGTGGTCGCGGCCTGCGCCGTGACATACATCTGCTGCTGGGCAAGCGTCGCGTTGTGGGCGGCATTGGCCAGCGCCTGCGCGGTGGCCTGGTACAGCGTGCCCATTGCCGTGGCAGGCGCCACGCCCAGCACCTGCAGGTTGGCCTGGCTGACCGAGTCGGTGATCTGGTCGTTGACGGCCGTGGGAAATGCCATGGCTCAGCTCCTTGCCTGCCGGCGCATCACGCGCCGAGGATCTGCTTGGTGGCCACGCCGGTGGTGGCGGTGTCGATCGAGTACAGCGTGGCCACGCCCATGGTGGTGGCCGCCTGCGCCGTCACATAGGACTGCTGCTGCGCATTGGTGGCGTTGTGGGCGGCGTTGGCCAGCGCCTGCGCAGTGGCCTGGTACAGATTGCCCATGGCCACGGCGGGCGCGTCGCCCAGCACCTTGGTGTTGGCCTGGGTGACCGAATCGGTGATCTGGTCGTTTACAGCGGTCGGGAATGCCATGTCGATCTCCTTGAGGTTGGCGGGTCAGCGATGGAACGACAGATCAGGAGCCCAGGCCGCGGACGCGGGTGCTGAGGATTTCTTTGCTTGCTACCGCCGTGGTGGCGGTATCGATCGAGTACAGAGTGGCCACGCCCATGGTGGTGGCCGACTGCGCGGTGACGTAGGACTGCTGCTGCGCGTTGGTGGCGTTGTGGGCGGCATTGGCCAGCGCCTGTGCGGTGGCCTGGTACAGATTGCCCACTGCCACGGCGGGCGCGTCGCCCAGCACCTTGGTGTTGGCCTGGGTGACCGAGTCGGTGATCTGGTCGTTTACCGCGGTTGGAAATGCCATGTCCTGCTCCTGCGAAAGGGTGGAAGTGCGTGGTATCCAGTGTCACGGTGCGTTGCCTGCAGCGGCCTGGGCTTCACCGTGGGGCCAGAGTAGGAAATGGCGCCGCCGCCGGATTGGCGGAATCGACGGAGAATGCGGTGGGATCACCGTGAAGGTGCGGCGTGAATACGGCGGAACTGATGATCATCGCCGTCGTCGCCAGCGCTGGCGCGTTGCCCTGGAGCACACACAGGGCCTGCGCGTGGGCAGCGCGATCCGGCGGCGAGGGGCTGTCGGCCACAGCGTCGCCGGATCGGGCGGGTCAGAGCATGTAAGGGATCTTGAACGCCAGCGTGAAGTCCGGTGCATCCGGGGTCAGCCCGATGCCCAGCAGGGTCACCAGCGTGGTGTGCTGGTTGAGCGCATACGTCACACCCAGATTCAGTGACGCCGCGTTGGCGTCGCTGCCAATCACTTTCATCCACTTCCCGCCCTGGAAACGGGTGGAAGCGCGGGCGCTGATGCGGTCGCTGAAGGACAGGCTGAGACTGGTGCGCTCGTTGAACGCAAAGGCCACGCCGGCGCCGAAGTAGACCGAGCCGCCGAGCTTCACGTCACCCGGGTTGACCGTGTCGGGGTTGCTGTCGATGTCACTGAAACCACGCGGGAACGAATGCACGTAGCCGAGGTTGGCGAACAGGATCGCCGGATCGGCTGTCTTGACCATCGACAGCCCGACGTTGGCCTGCCACACGCCATTGCCGGTCGGTTGTTCCTTGGGCACGGCGAAGCGGATGTAGTCATCGTCATCGCGCTCGATCACTTTCCAGTCTAGGCCGTAAGGTGCACGCCCGGTGGGCGCGGTCACTCCGGCGGTGAGTACGGCTTCCGGGCGCCAGCCGCGCTCGCCGAACAAGCGGTAATGCGCACTCAGGCCGATATCGCCCAGGCCGTTGCCATTGGTTTCTTCCTGCGCGATCGCGGCCGCCGCACCGCCGGCACCGCCCTTCTGGTAGACGGTGCGCCGCGCCAGGTATGGCACGTCCAGGTTGAGCGTCAGGTTCGGGCTGACGCCCCAGCGCGCGGCCAGATTGTAGGTGAGCGAATCGGACTCGACGTTCTCGATGGCGATGTTGCCGAGGAAGATCGCATCCAGCGCCAGGAAGCCATTGAGGGTGAGCTGCTTGCGGTCGTAGCGGGCGTAGGTGAGGCTGTTCTCGACGGTGAAGCGGCGCGAGAACAGCGCCGACTGCTGCTGTTTCACATCATCCACGCTGCGCCGCGATTCCTGCTTTGCCTGCTGCGCCTCGGCGGCACTGCTGGCATAGCCTTCGCTGCCCGGTGACGTCTGTAGGGTCGAGCCATGCTCGACGGGCGCAGTCGTAGACGGGGCCATCGGGCCAACCTTCCCACTCAGGCGCGCCTGCATCGCCTGCACCTGCATGTCCAGTTCGCGCAGCCGCCGCACTTCCTGCGCGTAGTTGGATTTCAGCTGCTCCAGCTGGTTGGCCAGCGCCTGCACGTCGGCGCCATCATCCGCCGCGGGTGGCGCGGCGAAGGCGGTGCCCGCCAGCGCCGCCAGCGCCAACGGGGTGATCCTCATCAGGGTGTGCATGTTCGTGTCCTGCGTTGTGGAACGCTTCCCCCAACGCCGTGCCGTGGTACTACCGGCCCGGCCCCATGCCGCGGTTCATCGCAATCGCCTGGGCCACGTTCTGGCTCAACGGCAGGTTGCCGCCCGCGGTATCCCGCACCAGCTCCAGCCGCAGCTGGTTGCTGGCGATCTGGCCGTCACCGGCCAGGGCGATGCCCTGGCCGACGCTGCCGTTGCGTATCCATTGCTGGACCAGGCCCTGGCCATCTACCTGCAACAGCAGGCGTGCCTGGTTGCCGTCGAGCACCGCAGAGGCCGAGACGCCTGCGGCGTGTGCGCTGATCGAATGGGCACCGTCACCCGGCAGGGCCGGCACCGCGCCATTGCGTACCACCAGCGTGGTCGCATTGCGGGCGACGTTGCCATCGCCGGCCACCTGCACGCTCTGCACCACGCCGCTGGCGTTGGCCAGGCCGCTTCTGTCGATGTGGCGACCCTGCGTGTCCGGCAGCGGCGCATCTGCGGCGGTGACGTGCACGCTGGGCTGGAAGCTCATTTTCGGGCTGCCTCCGCCGCGGAAGTCCATGCCCAGGGTCAACGCACCCTGCAACACGCTTCCGTTGCTGGCCTGCCACTGCGAGACCATCGTCACCCCGAACCAGGCGACGGTATTGCCGCCCACGGTGTAACGGCCCCGCATCAGGTTCAGTTCTGGATCCGGGATTTCCTTCAGGCCGCGCCCGGGCGCCGCGTCCGCCGCCTGCAGGGGCAGGGCGGGGCAGGCCAGCAGCAGGACCATCAACAGGCGGTGACGGAACATGGCGGAACCTCCTTCAGAACAGGTCGGCGTGGCTGAAGCCGAAGTCGACCAGTTCGGCATCGGTGATCGGCCCCTGTCGCGCGTAGAGCGCGCGGGCACTGGGCCGTTCGCTGGGTTGCAGCAGGACCGTGTTGCGATCGAAATCGCTGCCGATCACCACGAAGACGGCACGCGATGGCCACGCAGCGAGGAATTCAGGCAGCGCCAGGCTGCGGTTGCCGAGGATGGGATCAGCCACCTCGACCACACCGTCGCGCACCTGCTTGAGCACCACGAAGTGGCGGAAGCCGCGCACGTCCATCAGCACAAGACCGGGAACGCGAAGCGTGCGCAGGCGTGTTTCATCGATACGATAGCCGCGCCCGCGCATGCCCAGCGATTCCACGTAGCGCTTGATGTCGAGCAGCGAGAAACCACGCTCGGCCACCAGCGCTGGATCGGACACCCCCATCATTCCTTCGATCACGGT
This sequence comes from Stenotrophomonas sp. YJH_SMC_135, assembly GCF_059372355.1. Classification (NCBI taxonomy): domain Bacteria; kingdom Pseudomonadati; phylum Pseudomonadota; class Gammaproteobacteria; order Lysobacterales; family Lysobacteraceae; genus Stenotrophomonas; species Stenotrophomonas sp. YJH_SMC_135. Next base: position 193,143 of record NZ_JCAFVN010000006.1, on the reverse strand, counting down.
CGCTTCGTCGGTCTGCAGGTGATAGGCATGGCGCAGGATGGTTGCCAGTGCGGCCGCCCCGCAGCTGTAATCGGTGTGCTGCCGCACCACGTTGCGGTAGCGCCGTTCCTGCATGCTTTCCACCTTCTGCTGCAGCAGTGCGCCATTGGGCAGCACGGCGGCGAAGCCGACGTCGCCCGCCCGCGCCGATGCACCGCCCAGCAACAGCAGCCAGGCCAGCAGGCATATCGACAGACGGTGGCCGATCATCACGTTCTCCAGCAGCAGGAGGGAGCCCCTGCCCCAAGGGGGAGGAGGAACAGGGGCTCCCGGGAACCCGGCCATTGGCGGACGGCCGGGGTGGTGCACTTACTCGCCGTTGCCGCCACCACCGCCGGTGCTGGGCTGGGCTACGGCCAGGGCCAGGCTGTTGGCCTGCAGGTTGCCGGTGCCCGCCGCCACGTTCACGCCGATGTTGCCGGAGGCGCCGGAGAAGGCACTGCCGGACAAGGCCGACGTGTTGGTGGCGTTGACGTTCACCCAGCGCGTGGTGCTGACCGTGCCGCTCAGGCTGGCGTACAGATCGGCCACGCCCAGTTCGACGAACTGGCTGGTGCCGCTTTCACGCGTATCGAAGCCCAGGCCGCCCACCCCCGGCCGGTTGGGGTTCATCGTGGCGTTCTGGATCTCGTTGTCCAGGTCGATGTGGCCGGTACTGTTGCCACCCGGGTGCGGCAGTGCGCCGTTCCACGTATCCAGGTAATAGTTGGCCATCTGGTAGGCATTGCCGGTGCCGCGGTAGGTGCCGGCGCCATAGCCCCACGTCAGGCCGCTGACGCCGCCATGCAGGCCGACCTGCACGGTATCGGTGTAGGACTGCACGAAGCCGGCATTGCTGACCGTGTTGCCGGTGGAGACCTGGTTGGAGCTGATGCTCGACTGCGCCACCGCCGTGGTTGCGACCGAGGCCGCGAGCGCGTTCTTCTGCTCGTTGTTGTTGCCCGAGGCGATGTTGACGCCGATGTTGCCGGACGCACCGCCGAAGGCATTGCCACCGAGACCTGCGGCATTGGTGACGCCGGAGTTCATGGTGGCGTTGCCGAAGCCGGCCTGGTTGACGAACACCTCGGCGTCGGCCATGCCGAAGCTGAAGGACGCATCGGCAGCGGACAATGACGCGGCATTGTCCTGGGCGTTGTTGTCCCCCGATACCACGTTGAAGCCGAGGTTGCCGGAGGCGCCGGCACCCACGCTGTCACCGATGGACGCACTGTTGGTGACCAGGCTGTTGCTGGTGGCGTTGTTGCTGATCGACTGGCGGTTGTCGATCACCGCAATGGCCGCCGAGTCGAGGTCGATGTCGCCGGTGATGGTGGGGTCGCCGGAGAAATTGACGTCGGTGCTGAGGCGCAGGTCCTTCTCCAGGTTCACGTCGACGCCGTGGTTGTTCTTTTCCTTGCGCTCGTCGGCCTGGATGGTGCTGTGCTTCTGAACATTGACGTTGACGGTGCGGTTGCGTACGTCGTTGTCGGTGTGGTTGTGGGTGTCGTTGCGGGTTTCGCTGACGGTGTGGTTGTGGTTGATGTTCGCGTTGGCGTTCTGGTTGTCCCAGCCATTGGCCGCAGCGGCGGTCGAGGCAGTGGCAATCGCCATGGCGAGCATGGTCCGTTTGACGGTCGCTTTCATGGTGCCCTCTCTCTCATCGGGTGGTGCATCGGTTGGGTGGTTGTCACGGGCGGTCCTGCACGACCAGGCCCAGCACATTGGCCGTGTCGTTGCCGCTGCCCGCGATCTGATTGAGTTGCAGGACCCCGTCGAATCCCCGCAGCGCGGTGCTGGTGACACCGGCGCTGCGGGTGCCGGTCGCGACGCCGCGACCGGCGTCGTCCCGCCCCCCTGCCAACGCGGAACCTTCGGCGGCCAAGGCCGTATCGTCGGATTCGCGTATGCCCTGTCGGGCCAGCGTCGCGCTGACGACGTTGAGCGTCGTGTTGGCGATGCCGCTGGCCTGGTTGATGGATGCGATGCCGCTGGCACCGGCCAGCGCGTTGCCGTCGATGACGGAGGTGGCGTGCGCCGGTGCGCTCAGCACGCGGTTGCCGGCCCGCAGTTGCCGGTTGCCGATCAACACGTCGGCGCGTTCGCCGGTGGCGATGCCATGCAGGTTGGCCTGCAGGTTGAGGTCACCGGCCGCCTGGTTCAACGCGATGGCGCCGTTTGCACCCGCCAGGGCGTGACCGTCGATGCGGGCCACGTCGAGGTAGGCGAGCATGCCGCTGTAGTCGTCGGCCTGCGCCATCAACGGCGTGGCAAACAGGACCAGCAGCAGCCAACGTGCCCGCTTCACTTGCCACCTGCCGGGGCCGGGCCCTGCAACGGGAACTGGGCGAGCGCGCCGCGCACGGTATCGCCGATGCCGCGGGTGCTGTTCCCGACCGCGCCCAGTGGGCCACCCAGTGCGCCACCGAGGCTGCTGCCGAGCATGCCGTCACTGCTGCGTCCCAGCGTGCCGCCCAGGGCCTGCTGGGCGACCCGTTCGACGGTGGTGCCCGTGGGGGTCGCGGTCGCAGCCGTGTGCCCCGCCCCCATGCCGGCATAGTCCTCATCGCTCAGCTCGTCCATCGCGTTTGCCGGGGTACCCGCACCGAGCGCCGTCGCAATCTCGCGCTGCGGTTTCGGGTCGGCGATCAGCGCCATGCCCGGGGGCGCCATGCGATAGGCCGGCCGCGCGGCCACATCCCGCAACAGGACGATTTCGCCCGGTTGTGCCTTCACGCCCTGGCGGGCACCGGAGGCAGAGGCGCCCGCAGCGCCCGACAGCAGGGCCACGGCCAGCATTGCCAGCAGGCCGCGAATGGGGGTGATGCCGTCCATGCGGATCTCCCGTGATGGGTGCGGCGGAACCACGCATCAACCGTGCCAACCCTGAAAGGCTTGGCCGCCAGGGGGGCGGGCACTGGCAGGCGTGGGGCGTTGCTGCCATGTCGTTACAGCAGCGTGGGAAAAATGTTGGGATTGCGCAGCGCCAAGCGCCGCAGGGCAAGGCGGGCGCCCGACTGTCGCACGGGTGTTACAGGTGCCGCCGCGGACTGTAACGATGCCGCTTCAGCCAGTGCTTTCTTGACGCGCCGCTCATTGCGCCGCCATTTAGCGCAGCGCTAGGATCCGCGCAACAAAGGCCGCCGCGGTGGCCGTAGAGGTCCCGGCGGAGGGGCGGCACGCCGGTGATTGCCTGACAGTCCGCCAACGGTGTCCGGATGCTGGGGGAAGCATGGCAGCGGTCCCGGAGGCTTCTGCGTCACGATGCGTGCTCTGGTTCGGCGAGCCGCTGGCGAACGAGCGCAGCGCGCTGGCGGCCGCAGGCTGGTACGTGCGTCGCATCCATCCCGACCCGGCGATGGCCATCGGCCTGCGCGGGCGCGACCGGCTGCTCGCCGTGCTGGATCTTCGCCATCTGGATGCGCCGGCCCTGCAATTGCTGGCGCCGTGGATCGAACAGCACGCGCATCTGACGTGGCTGGCGGTGCTGCCGCCTGGCGCAGGGCCCACGCCTGCAGCGTGGCCGCCCTTGTTGCAGCGTTGCATCTCGCGGTTCACGCTTCCTTTCGGCCTGCAGGACCTGGTGGCGGCGATGCGCCAGCAGTTCGACGCGGAGGATCCTCCTGCCGACGAAGTGTGCGGCGGGCAGGGGCCGCGCGCATTGATCGGCGAGAGTCCTGTGCTGCATGCGGTGCGCACCGTACTGCACAAGTTCGCGCCGGTCGATCTGCCGGTGCTGGTCACCGGCGAGACCGGCACCGGCAAGGAGTTGGCGGCACATGCACTGCACGCGTTGTCCGGCCGTGCAGGCAAGCCGTTCATCGCGGTCAACTGCGGTGCCATCCCTGCGAACCTGGTGCAGTCGGAGCTGTTCGGCCACGAGCGTGGCTCGTTCACCGGTGCCGACAAGCGCCAGATCGGCGTATTCGAGGCCGCATCCGGCGGAACCGTGTTCCTTGACGAGGTGGGCGACCTGCCGGCCGAAGCGCAGACCAGCCTGTTGCGCGTGCTGCAGGAAGGTACGTTCGAGCGGGTCGGCAGCAGCCAGCCGCTGCGGGCGGACGTGCGTGTACTGGCTGCCACCCATGTGGAACTGGAGCACGCGGTGGCGCAGGTGCGGTTCCGCAGCGATCTCTACTATCGCCTCAACGTGCTGCGCCTGCTGATGCCACCGCTGCGCGAGCGCGGCGCTGATGTGCAGCTGCTGGCGGAGCATTTCCTGCGCTGCTTCCGCCTGCGCCACAGCGTGCGTGCACGTGGCTTTGCACCCGCTGCGCTGCAGGCGATGCGGCGTTTCGAATGGCCCGGCAACGTGCGCGAACTGCTGAACCGGGTGCAGCGGGCGGCGATCATGGCCGAAGGCGAGCTGATCAGCGAGCGTGACCTCGAACTGGGAGGGCGCGTGCATGCGCCGCCGGGGGCGGTGCTGCACGATGCCCGCGGCCAGGCCGAACGTGATGTGCTGCTGCAGACGCTGCGGCAGACCGGCTACAACGTCTCCGAGTGCGCGCGGCAGATGCAGATCTCGCGGGTGACCGTGTATCGGCTGTGCCGCAAGCATCGGCTGGAGCTGCCGGCGCAGCGCTGATCAGCCGGCCGGCACGTGCTTGAACAGGCGCAGTGGCGTGCCTGGAAGACGCTCGATCACGCCCTTGGCCTCCAGGTCCAGCTGCACGGCTTTCAGCCACCAACCGGCCGTGGCGCCTTGCGGAAACAGCGATGCGGGCAGGTGCGGCAACAGCGCCTGCTTCGCCTGCGCCACCGTCATCCCGCGAGGTTGCCTGGGCAAGGCACGCAGCAGGGCCGCGCGCATGGCCATGTACTTGGCGCGATCCACGCGCTGGATGTGCCCGGGCGTGGTGATGCTCTCGATCTCGATCCGCTCGGGCTCAGGCATGGCTGTCTCCCGTGATCTCGATGCGTGGGCTGCGGAAGCCCATGGAGATCCACGCCTTCAACAGCCGGGCATAGAACCGCAGCGAGTGGGTCTTCAGGTTGGGCACATCGCCGGGAAGGACAGACGCGTCGGGAAGATCGTTGACCATCGTCCGCATCTCCACGGCGGGGCGTATCGCGTCCGGCCACAACAGCCCATACAGGCTCAGCCAATGGCCACCGCTGAACTCCAGGAAGAGCGGCGTATTGCAGCAGCCCGCCACGACGCGGCGGCTGCCGGCCGTGCTGGACAACCGCCACGCGTGCAGCCGGGAATGCCCGGCATCGATGCGGACGCGATCCTTGCGCTGCATTACGAAATGCGTCTGGCCCTGAGGCCCCAGCACCTGCGGTGCGCCGGGCATCGCCTGCATCCGGGCGCCGGCCCTGCGGCAGCTGTCGCAGCAGCATTCGACGCTGGCGATGGGGCTGCCGGTGGTGGTCAGGCGGACCTGGCCGCAGGCGCAGGCAAGGGACTGTTGGGAAGGCATCTGCATTTTCTCCTGGGGTACTCAACCTCTCGACGAACGGGCGCGTGGGAAATCGACACCCACTGCCTTCAGGGCGGCATCATCCGGTAGCGGACGCGGTACAGGTCCAGTCCCTCACCACCGGCGCGTCGCGCCGAGTAGGTCAGCGTGTCGCGGCGCGAGCCATCCAGCATCGCGCCGTAGCTGTCGCCGCTGGGCGCGTTCACGGGCGATGGCAAAGCATGGCCTGCGTCATAGCGGCCTCCACGTTCGTAGGCAATGAACTGGCGCACCGGTGCACTGCCGAAGTCCTGGGCGCGGGCAAATACCACCGTTCGGCCGTCGCCCAGGAAGGTGGCATCGAACTCCTGCGCTGCGGTATTGAGGTCTCCCGCCAGCGGCCGTGCCGGCTGCGCGACGCCGCCGATCATCGCCGCGCTGTAGAGGTCATGGCCGCCAGCACCGCCCGCACGATCGCTGGAGAACAACAGCGTACGACCGTCGGGCGAGAGCATCGGCGCGAACTCATCGGCCGCGCTGTTCACTGCGGGGCCAAGATTGACTGGCTCCCCGAATCGACCGTCGCTCCCCATGCTGACCCGATACAGATCGTCACCGCCCCGGCCGCCTGCGCGGTCCGAGCAGAAATACACCACGCGCCCATCTGCGGAAAATGCGGGATCGAAGTCGCGCCCCGGCGTGTTGAACGGCACTGGCGTGGCCGGCCGCCAGCGGTCACCTTCGCGGTGCGAGATCCAGATGTCGTAGCCCCCAGCCCCCCCCGGCCGGTTGCGGCTGAACCACAGGGCGGTATTGCCGTCCGGACTCAGGGTCAGCCGGATCTCGTCATGCTGTGTGGAGGCAATGCCGGGGGCGAACCGCTCGGCGGGGCCGATGATCCGCAGCACCACGGGCGGGGAGGGCACGGGCAATGCCGATGCCAGCAGCATCACGGCCAGAAGCGCCTTCATGCCTGTCGCTCGAAGTCGCTGACCCAGTTGGTTTCCCAACTGCGTCCACCATCGGCGGAGGCCGCCTGTTCCCAGCGCGCCGAACGCGGGGTGATGCGTGACCAGATCACCCGCGTCTGGATCGCCCGTCCCTCGTGCTGGTCCTCGCCGAAGAAGCGGCCGACACCGGCCTCGAATCCCCCACGCAGTGGCGCGCCGATCCGGGTCGGCGCGCGGCCATCCAGCCACCAGCTCAGCCAGTGCCGCTCGGCCGCATTCCAGGCGCGGATGCCCATGCCGCGCAGCGGTGCTCCAGGCACGTCCATCAGGTTGTCGCCCACGTTGCCGAATCCGCCCAGTACCGGCCAGTTGTGCAGGGTGCCGTTGAACGCGTCCCACGCATCGCTGCCTGCCAGCCGAGCCCGCAGGCGGCGATGGCGCACGTTCCAATGGCCCACCAGGAAATCAAAATCGCCCGGTGCATCCGGCAGCTTCGGAAGCGGAGTGGGGATCGCAGCAGTGCGGCGGAACCAGTTGCGCCAGTTCACTTCCCAATGGGCACCGGCATCGTCGGAGAACGCCTGCTCCCACCACGGCTCATCGCCGTGGATGTCATGCCAGCGGAACCAGACCTCGATGGGGCGTCCCTCGAAGTCATCGCGACCACGGAAGCTGCCGCCATCGCCTGCGAAGGCGCCGCGCACGGGCGCTTCGATATGGGCAGGGGTGCGCCCATCGATCCACCAGATCGACCAGGTGGAAGACACCGGATCGAAGGCACGCACGCCCAGGCCCCTGTAGGGGCCCGAAGGCAGTGCCATGACGTTGTCATCGATGGTGCCGAGCCCGCCCAGGGTGAGCCAGACCGCACTGGCGCCGGTGAAGGCGTCCCAGCGGGTATCGCCCACCAGGCGCTCCTTCAGGCGTTGGTGCCGGACCTGCCAGTTGCCCTGCAACCATTTCCAGTCTGCGCTGGGGCTGGCCAGGGCCCACCCGGAGGGCAGGGCGGTGGACGCTGCCGTGGCGGCCAGGGTGGCCAGGAACTGCCGTCGATCCATGTGCGTGATCCCTTGCCGGAGGTGCCTCCATCGTTGCGCGTGCGAGGGGGATTGACCACGCGGAAATCGGGGCTCAGGCTAAGCCACACTTATGGTGACCCAACGTCAGCTGCCATCGCTTGTCGCCATCCGCGCCTTCGAGGCGGCGGCACGGCTGGGCAGTTTCGCCCGCGCCGCCGAGGAGCTCGATACCAGTGCGGCATCGGTGAGTTACCACGTGCGCCGGCTGGAGGCCCAGACCGGGACCTGCCTGTTCCTGCGCCACGCCCAGCATGTGGAATTGACCGCCGCCGGTGCGAGCGTCGCAGTGGAGGCCACCCGGGCCTTCGACGCGCTGCGCGCCAGTTTCATGCGCGCCGCTGACATGGATGCGGCACGACTGCGCCTGTCCGTTCTGCCGACGCTGGGCACCAGCTGGTTGACGCCGCGCCTGGGCAGTTTCCGCGCGCGCCATCGAAGCATCGTGCTGGAACTGGACCTGTCGGCAGAGCCGCAGGACCTGGCCGCCGGGCGTTTCGATGCCGCCATCCGCAACGGGCATGGTGCGTGGCCCGGGCTGCAGGCCACGCCCCTGTTCCCCAGCATTTTCACTCCGCTGTGCGCGCCAGCGCTGCTGCCGGCGGCAGACGGGCTCGGTCGGCGGGCGTTGGAGGTTCCACTGCTCGGCAGGCCTGACTGGTGGGCGCTGTGGTTTTCCGCACATGGTGCTGTTCGGCCACCGGACCCGGAGAGCTTCGTCACCCCCTTTGCGATGGAGCATCTGGATGTCGGTGCTGCCATTGCCGGGCAGGGCATCGCCATCGGCTCGCCGATCCTGTTCCAGGCCGAACTGGACAGTGGGCGCCTGGTGCAGGCACATCCCGGTGTGGCCAGCGACGGGCGTGGTTTCTGGTTCGTGGCACCGACGGCGCGCAGCCGCAGCGCCAAGGTCATCGCATTCGGTGACTGGCTGGGCGAGCAGGCCGCGCAGGCCAGGCGTGCGTCGCGACATCATCTGGCACACGCGGTGACGCCATGAACCAGAGCCCGGAACTGTTGCGGCGCCTGCTGCGTGCCAAGGACCGGATGGACCACGCCAGTCACGAGGACTGGCCGGTGGCCCGCCTGGCCGAGGTCAGTGCGGTATCGCCTGCGCATTTCGCGCGTTCGTTCAAGCAGGCATTCGGCCTGCCGCCGCACCGCTACCTGCTCAGCCGCCGCATCGAACGGGCCGTGGCGATGCTGCGTGACACCGAGCTGCCGGTCACCGAGATCGCCGCGCAGACCGGCTGGAGCAGCCTGGGCACCTTCGGGCGCATCTTTCGTGACATCACCGGCGACAGCCCGGGCAATGTGCGCCAGCGCGAGCGCGCCGGCGAGGCGACGCCGGCCAGCGTGCCGGAATGCCACGCACGTGCCGCGCAGCGACCGGACCTGAACATCGCAGTTTTGGAGAAGCGCCGCCGCGAGGCGGTTGCTAACGTGGATCCCACCTGAGGGAGGTCCCATGACAAACACTGTGAACACGGTCGGCCTGTATGTGCGCGACCAGGATGAGGCGCTCGCGTTCTACGTCGGCACGCTCGGCTTCGAAGTGCATACCGACGTGCGCAATGGCAGCTACCGCTGGCTGACGGTGCGCAGCCCCGGCCAGGACGGATTCCAGCTGGGCCTGTTCGTGCCCGGTCCGCCCACCCACGATGCGGCCACCGCGCAGGCGCTGCAGCAGCTGGTGGCCAAGGGCGCAATGCCGCCGCTGGTGCTGGCCGTGGATGACTGCCAGGCGCGCTACACGCAATGGCTGGCGCAGGGCGTGGAGTTCACCCAGGAGCCGGTCGAACGCTACGGCGCCATCGATGCGGGGTTCCGCGACCCGTCCGGCAATGGCTGGAAGATGATCGAAGCGCGCTCCGAAGCGAGGCACCGTCAATGAGCCGCGGTGGCTGGGCGCGGCCCGTACATCGCTGGACCTCGATCGTCTTCACCCTGGCGGTGATCGCCAACTTCGTCGTCCGCGGGTTGGGGCAGGGCGAGCCTGCAGCGTGGATCACCTATTCGCCGCTGCCGCCACTGTTCCTGCAGCTGTTCACCGGCCTGTACCTGTTCGTGCTGCATTACGCCGGGAAACGCCGCGGCGCCGCGCTGGGCGCTGCGGGCTGAGGCCGCCTCAGGCGGCTGCGTCGGCGGCGTAGGCCGCCAGCACTGCCGGCAGCTGCTCCATGCGCTGGAAGATCACCTTCGCGCCCGCAGCGCGCAGGGCCTCCGGCGTGCTGTGGTGCGGGCCGCCCTCGCTGAAACCAAACACGGCCGCACCTGCCGCGACGCCGGCGGTGGCGCCGGTCACGGTGTCTTCGATCACCGCGCAGCGCTTCGGGTCCACGCCCAGCGCTGCGGCGGCGGCCAGATAGACATCCGGGTGAGGCTTGGTGTTCGGCATGTCCTGGCCACTGAACACATGGGCACCGAAGGCATCAAGGATGCCGACCTTGCCCAGCTGCAGCTTCACCTTGAACAGGTCGGCACCGGAGGCGCAGGCAATCCGCCCGCCGGTGGCCGCGGCAATCGCACGCACGGCCTCGGGCGCCCCCTGGATCGCCTCTAGGTCCTGCTCCAGCGCACGGTTGCGCTGCTGGCGGAATTCCTCCAGCCATTGCTCGGTGAACGGCTTGCCGGTGCGCTCTGCGATCAGCCCGGCCAGATGAGCCACGGATTGGCCGAGGAAGACCTCGCCCGCCTGCGCCGGGGTCAGCGGCCAGCCGCGTGCGGTCAGCATTTCCGAGAGCACACGGGCCACCAGCGGCTCGGAATCGACCAGTACGCCGTCGCAGTCGAACAGCACGGCATCGAAGGGGAAACGGGACATCTACTACTCCGGGAACAGCCAAAGGGGCGACGTGCCCGCCATTTTCCCATAGCGGGTCGAGCGGGGCACGCGGGCCACAGGAACGCTAGACTGCCAGGTCAGCCCGCCCAGCGCCTGCACGGGAATACGCCTTGAACCGATTGCGATCATTCTTCAGTGCGTACCCCATCAAGTTCGCGATGGCCGCCAAGCTTTACGTGCTCTGCCTGTATCTGCCCGTAGCCCTCCGCCTGGTCGAATTCGGGCGCCGTCTGGGCCCGCCCGAGGCCTCACGTGAAATCGGCTACGCGCTGGCTGAGCTCGGTTTCAGGCTGAGTCTCTTCGCCGGAGCGGCGGTACTGGTGTCGATGCTGCTGTTCGGGCGTCGCGGCGCGCTGCGGATCCGGCATCCGGTGATCGCTTCGGTCGCCTTTTTCGGGTTGCTGATCGTGCTTGATCGCGCCATGCGCATTCCGATGGCGCAGTTGCCGTTTCCAGTCTACAGCGTCGCAGCCATCAGTCTGATGCCGCTTGCGCATGCACTGGTCCTCACGCTGCTGGCCTTGGTGCCGGCGCTGCTGATGCAGCGGCGCATCCCTGCCGAGGGCGGGCACCATCACCTCATCAGTGCCAGCATCGCCGGCGCGGTGACGCTGGTGGCCGGCAGCTGCCTGCTTCCCATCCTGGTGGCGCAGCTGCCGGTGGGATTCTCGCCCGGCGAGTTCATCATGCCCGTTGCCGACGGCGCCGCGCAGCTGCAGATTGCGAGCCTGATCCTGCTGGTGGCCTGCGCGCTGGCCACGTTTGCCGGCCTATGGGCCGGCGCGCCGTCGCCGGAACCCGCATCGACGGCGCGCACGATGGTGGTGTCGCTGATCCTGCTTGCCACGGCGCTGCTGATCATCCTGGCCAGCATGGCTTATCTTCTGCGAGCGCTGTCCGCTGGGGCGCCGACGACAGGTCGCGGGCTTGTCGTTGCCACCGCCGTCGGCGCCGCAGTGCAGTTCCTGCTGGCCAGAGTGCTGGCGTCACGATGGCTGCGCGCACAGGCATCGTGACGTTCCTCTGCCCCCCGATCAGCCCAGGTCACACCCGGCCGGCTGCGGCCAGGTGGTGGCCGGCAGCATGTTTTTCAGCGAGGCCGGCGCGTTGATCGCCACGTAGCTGGCGCCCAGCAGTTCCTCCAGATCCGCAATCGTCACCAGGTAGTTGTCCAGGCTGCCCAGGTTGGCCTCGTTGGGGATGATCCAGCTGATCGCCTTGGCGGTTCCGGTGTTCGGGTCGCGGGTGATGATCGTCTTCCAGAAGAACTCCGGCGTCGGAATGCCATGGCTGGCCAGGAAATAATCGTTGGCGGCATCGCCGTAGACCACGCCACCGTAGACGTCCACCGGCGCGATGTCGCGGTAGCACTCGGCCACGTTCTCGGCCTTCACCCAGATGCCCTGGTTGAAGCTGGACACCTGCGGCACGATGTTGGTCATGTAGTTGGCGCGACGGATGTAGGTCGCGTCGTAATCCATGTGGTTGGACGTCACCAGATGGCCACGGTCATAGCCGGATTTGATGCTGGCGTAGGACGCGGTGCTGGTCTGGCCCAGGCAACCGGCCGGCAGGTCCGGGTCCTTGTAGAAGCTGGACGGCCGTGCGGCCGAACCGGTATCGGCGGTGAGCGTGTACTCGTAACGGGTGGCGCTGTGGATGCCGCAGTCGTAGGTGAGCACGAAGCCGCCCTTGTTGAGGGTGACTACCTGGGCCTGGGCTGCGCCGGCAAAGGCGCTGAGGACGAAGGCAAAGACGAAGCTTGCAAGGCGCATTGCGATTCTCCAGCAAAGAGTTCAGGACGCAGCTGCCCGCCACGACCAGGCCGGGCCTGTGTCATGTGAAGGCGTTGCGGATACGGGTGATGCGGAGTGCAGTAGAGCGAGGCCGCGATGAGGAGGCCCGGAGGGCCGCGCGGTGTCGCAAGCGTCACAAGCTGTCGTCTTTTGGTCAACGACGAGAACGCGAAGCTGTGACCGGGTGCAAGCACTGGTGATGTGTCAGATCACGCGGTCCGTGGCTGACATACGTACGTGCTAAGCACCCTGCAGGTGTGAAGTGCATGCTGGACCGCGCATCCTCCGCGGCCCGGTTCCGCACCGATTGGCTCTACAAGGAAGCCTCTTGCCCAGCATCCGGCGCCAGGCAGGCGGCCCTGCTTTGCTCGCTCGAGTCCGCAATGACCGCCTCGCTGAAACCACTTCGGCTCAAGTACAGGCGATTCCACCGATCCAGGGCATCGCCGTCACGCGCCCAACAGGCGTAGCGCGTAATGGTCTCCAGATTGTCGATGGTCGGGTAGCGCTGTGCGATTTCGTCCAGCCCCTGGCGCATCAGCGGCCAATCGGGTGTCGCCGCGCGGAAGTGATCGGCCGAATACGCGGTGGCTGACCAGTACAGCCGTGCGTAGCGCATGGCCCGCTTTTTCTTCGCGATACTGGCCATCGAGCGCCGTGCGAAGGCTTCCATCTTCTGTGCGCTGCCGCCCCAGGCCGGCGTGAAGTGCTGCAGGGCAATGAAGTGCAGCGGCTCGTAGTCGGGGAAGGCCTTCGCTGCACGGTCGACGAGCCTCAGTAGTTCTTCGTCATCCGCGCCCTCGCGCAGCGCGATCAGCACGCTCATCTCGTGCCAGAACGGGTCGCCGCCGGCAACGCCCTCATGCGATTGCAGGTAGGCCTGCGAAGCCGCGTTGTACTCATGGAACTGAGCCCAGTCTTCGGCATTGACGGTGTTGGCGTAACCATTTCCGCGGTAGCTCCAGGCCAGGTTGAGCGGAATCCGTGCAGTCATCAGGTGGGCTGCCGGCGACTTCGGCGCATGCTGAACCCAGCGCGCCGCCCAGGCCGACCAGCGGTTCCAGGCCTCCACCTCCTGCCGCGCCGTGCCGATTGCACGCGACATGCAGAGGTAGAAACGGCCCAGCCGGGATTCGCCGGCGGCGTTGAGCTCGCCCGTGCGGAGGCGCGCGGCCATCGCGTCCAGTGCCGGAAAGTCGTCGTTGGACATCAACTGCGCGATTTCGCTGCAGTCATCCGTGACGTCGGGGTCCCGGGCCGCCACGGCTGAAGGGGCGAACAGACTGGCCACGCTCAAGAGCGTGCCGACGAAGAGCGTCCTGCGCATCGGGGGGGCATCCTTGCATTGATGGGAGCCTGCGGAGGACCGCAGTGCCGCGAAGCATACCAAGGTGCGCTTTGCGCCATGCTGCGTCGCAAGGTGCCAGCCACCATTCGCACTGGTACGGTCCGACCCGTTGCACCACCACCGACGGGGAGAAACGACGATGCGCAAGCTTTTGCTGCTGTTGATCCTGCTGACCGGCCTGGCGCCCACCGCCTGGGCCGCCACGGTCAAGACCACCCATCGCACCATTCCCAGCTGGGATGGCACGCCTCTCGGGGCCTTCGTCATCGAGCCGCAGGATGCCGGCAGCGGGCGCTATCCGCTGCTGGTCATGCCCAGCAGCTGGGCGGTGCCCAGCGTGGAGTACGTGGGCGTGGCACAGTCGTTGGCGCAGCGCGGCTATGTGGTCATCAGCTACAGCTCGCGCGGCTTCTGGGAGTCGGGTGGCAGCATCGACATCGCCGGGCCCGCCACGGTCGAGGATGTCAGCGCGCTGATCGACTGGGCGCTGGACAACACCCGCGCCGATCCGGCCAGGATCGGGGTCTCGGGCATCTCCTATGGCGCCGGCACCAGCCTGTTGGCGGCGGCGCGCGACCCCCGCATCAAGGCCGTTGCCGCACTCAGTGGCTGGGCCGACCTGCAGGCGTCGCTGTACAGCCATGACACACCCAGCGCCCAGGGCATCGCCCTGCTGGTGGCGGCGGGCCTGGCCACCGGCCGCCCCGGCGCGGAGCTGGCCACCATCAACCGCAATGTGCTGGTCGGCAATTACCAGGGGGCGGTGGACTCGCTGCTGCCGGTGGCCGCACAGCGCAGCCCGGCCAGCAGCCTTGAAGAGATCAACGCCAACCAGCCGGCGGTATTCCTCGCCAATGCCTTCAATGACAGCCTGTTCCCGCCGGGCCAACTGGTCGATTTCTTCAACCGCCTGAAGGGGCCCAAGCAGCTGCAGTTGCGCCACGGCGACCATGCCCTCAACGAGGCCTTCGGTGCGTTCGGCATTCCCAATGAGGTCTATGTCGCCGTAGGCGACTGGTTCGACCACTACCTGAAGCGCGTGGACAATGGCATCGATCGCCAGGCAGCGGTGCAGCTGAAGTCGCAGAAGGGCAGCTGGAGCCGCTATCCGGACTGGCAGGCCACCAATGCGGGCGCCGTCAGCTACGGCCTGACCGCACCCTCCGGTTTGCTGCTGCCCACCGGCGGCCTGGCGGAGAACGGTGGCGCTACCGGCTGGAGCTACCGCATCGGCAGCGGGCTGCTGACGGCTGCCAATTCCGGCGTGGTGATGGCCTCCGGTGCACTGCAGATGATCAACCTGCCGCCCGGCGCCTATGTACCGTTCGTCGGCCGCAACGCCGCCGGCGTCTGGCAGGGCCCGATCTACTGGAGCGCACGTCGCCTGGATGGCGCACCGGAAGTGCGGGTGACGGTGACGCCCAGCCGCGCCAATACCACGCTGTATGCCTACCTGTATGCCGAAGACGTGCTGGGCAACGGCCAGCTGGTCAGCCACAAGCCCTACACCCTGCGCGGGGCCACGCCCGGCCAGCCGAAAACAATCGATCTCCGCCTGGAAGCCAGCAGCTGGAACCTCCCGGCCGGCAGCCGCCTGACCCTGGTGGTCGATACCGTGGACCTGCGCTATGCGGGCATCAGCCAGCTGGGCGGTGCGGTGACCTTCAGCTCACCGGCCAACGCGCCTTCGGTGCTGAAGGTGCCCCTGCATTGACGTGGCGCCGCGCCCGTTGCGGCGGGCGCGGCACGACAGACCTGAAAGCTGCCAGACTGGAGCGCAATCCAGTCGAGAGGTCAATCGATGGCGCTCGCATCGTTGCTGGTCGGCGCGGTACTGGCAGCAGGCACCCAAGGCTCTGCCACAGATTGGCCGAGCACGCTGTTGATGGATCTGGAGGCTGCTGACGCCGCCCTGCGCGACAGCCATCCCGGGGTGGTTGACCCGCACAATCCCGGCTTCGTCTCCCAGATGGACGGCGCCCTGTCACTTGCACGGTCGCGCGCGCGCCAGGTCGACAGTTTCGCCGGCTACTGGTGGGCGATGAAGGGCTATGCGGCCACGTTCAACGATGGCCACGTGAGTCTCAATCCATTGGCGGGCGCCCCATGCTGCCGGCCCGATGGCCCGGGTTCCTGACGGGCTTCGAAGGTGACGCGCAGGTGGTGATGGTCGTGGATGGACGCCCCGGTCGGCCGCCCATGGGCGCGCGATTGCTGTCCTGTGATGGCGTCGATGCACAGGCACTGGCTGAGTGGCGCGTGGGCGACTTCAACGGGCGCTGGAACCTGCAGGCGAGCCGTATCCACGCGGGCGGCGAGGTGCTGCTTGAACAGGGCAACCCGTTCGTGCCGACGTTGCACAGCTGCGTCTTCTGGGTGGATGGGCGCCAGAGCGCCTACACGCTGCAATGGCTTCCGATTGATACGGCAACACGCGAAGCGCGACTGGCCGATACCCGTCGCAGCTTCCGCCCAGCCAATGGCTGGCACACATTGGCCGGTGGCGGCTACTGGATCACCACCAGCAGCTTCAATGCCGATCCAGCCACGCGCAATGCCCAGCAGCTGACCGAGCTTTTGCAGCAACTCACCCCGGTGGCCGACGCACTGCAGCAGGCACCGCGGGTGGTGCTGGACGTGCGCGGCAATACCGGAGGTGCGTCGCACTGGAGCATCGCGCTGGCCCGTTTGATCTGGGGGCCTGCAGCGGTGGATGCATTGCGTGACGAGAGTTGGGCGGAATGGCGGACGTCGGAGGCCAACATCGCGCAGCTGCGCGGCTTCCTGCAGAAGCTGAAGGCAGCACACGACGCGTCGCCCGAACTGCTGCACATGCTGGAAACGGTCACCGCAGGGATGGCCCGTGCCGGTGCGAACGGTGAGGCGCTGTGGCGCGAACCGGCGGACGCGCCGGTTGGGCCGATGCGTCCGCCCGCTGCAGCCGTTCCGGATCGCAGCGGCAGGGTGGTGATCGTGGCGGACGCCTCCTGCGGCTCAGCCTGCCTGGATGCACTGGATCTATGGAAGCGGCTGGGCGCTCTGCAGGTGGGGGTCGAGACGTCCGCCGACAGTGTCTACATGGATATCAGGCCTCAGCCATTGCCCAGTGGGCTGAGCCGGATTTCGGTACCCATGAAGGTCTACCGCGGTCGCGGGCGCGGTTCGAACGAGCCCTACGTGCCGGATCGCCGCTACGCGGGGGACATGCGGGACACGCAGGCGCTGGAGGCATGGATCCTGGAGGGCAGGGACTGATCGGACCTGATCGGAACCCGCCGCCCGCGCTGCGCTGATGGAGGATCATTCCCCCTGTGGCAACAGCACCCGGATCATCTCGTGCTGCCCGGACAGATTCGCCCGTTGCACGAAACCCTGGACGATCGAGGCTGCTACCTTGCGCTGGTTGTCCATGTCCAGCAACGGTGCGATGGCCTGCCCGGAACCGTCGGGGCTGTCCCGGAACGGGCAACCGACCGGGCCAGCCGTGGTGAATGTCAGGATCGCCTTGGCCACGCGCGCCGACGGCGAACGCGGCGCATCGAAGATCACCAGCGTTCGCTCGTAACTGATACCCGTCGCACGTACGGTCGAGTGCAGGGAATCCTCGATGGTCATGTGCGCGCCGAGATCCTCGGCAAGCGCATTCAAGCAGTTGGCCGCCGTCGCCCTGCGCAGCGTTGCAGGGTCGGTGCGGATGATCATCGCGCAGTCGACGTCGGAGATCGGTACCTGGGTGACATCCAGGTAGGGATTCTGTGCCAGCGTCCCGATCAACGCCAGATCGTCGCTGTAGCCACAGGATGCGGCAGATGTCTGCAGGCGTTGCAGCAGCGTTGCGACCCGCTGCGCGACCCACTGCCGCCCCTGCCGCAGGCGATGCGTGTGGGTGGCCGACAGGGCGCCGTGATCGAATCCCGAAGATGACGCCTGCATACGCATTTTGACCTCACGCATGCAGGCATCGACCTGCTGCATGCAGTCCCTGTCATCGGCGAACACCGGCGCCGCCGAGATGCCATCGATCACCCTGCCGAACGTCGCCAGGTCGCCCTGCTGGTCGCGGTACCAGTCGTGGATGCGCTGCACATTGCGACGACGCTTCTCCAGCTTGTCCGCACCCGGCCAGCCGGGATAGGCGGCGATCTCGCACAGCATGGTCAGGCCTTCCCACAGGTGGTACTCCATGCTGGGCAGGGGCAGCCGCCAGCGCTCTTCCGCGCCGGCATCCTCGGCAATCACCAGATGGTTGCGGATGATGTCCGACCACACTGTCACGGCCTCCACGGTATCGCGGCGCGGCGTGGTCACATCGATCAGTTCCATCAGGATCGGCCGCGGCGTCACCGGGTCGTCGCCGGCAGGCGCCTTCGGATCCTTCACCCATCGCGCGTGCCAGGTGTAGCCCATGCGGTACAGCACGAACGGCTTGATGCCGTCGTTGAGGATGATGCCGGGTGGCGGCGGAGGGGTAGGTGGCGGCTGCACGGGCAGTGGCGGCTGCGGCGGGGGCAGCACGGACGGGCTTGTCACCGGCGCGGGCGCGCCGATGCCCTTCAATGGCTCACTGGTGAACAGATGCAGGCCCGCGCGGTCACGCTGGTAGACCTTCCGGAACGTCTGCGGAGTGTCACAGGTCACCAGGCACTGCTGGCCGGGCGGCACATGGATGTCCACCGGTGCAAGATCCACCACTTGGCCGGCCAGCGGATTCTGGTTGGGTGGGAAGACGCTGATCTCCAATGCGATGTTGAGGCCGGCGCCGAGCATCACCTCGATCACGATGTCCTCCACGCCGCCGTGCAGGGCGTCCTGGGCCGGGATCGGAATCCAGGGATTGATCACCACCTGCGTATCCCAGTCGGACCGGCCGAAATCGAACAGCGTCGGTGGCGGCTGGGCCGGGCGTTCAAGCAGTGCGTCCAGTGCGTTGCCGCCCTTGACGTAGAAGAACATCAGCGGCTCGTCAGGCTTCAGGCTGTAGTCGCGCCGTACCTTGCTGGACAGGCTGCGCAGCTGGTCCTTGATGTCCGACAGGGCCTTCACCACGACCGAACGGACGTCGGGATACGCCTGCGCGTTGTTGATCTGCGCGGTGAGCTGCTTGCTGATGTGGCGCCGGGCCTCGCGCTCGGGCGTGCTCTCTTTCATGGTGGGCCTCGCTGGGCTTGCAGGGGATCACATGGGTTCGCGCTGGACGCTCAGGCGGGTGACAGCAGGGCGGCGATCTCCCGGTACCAGCCGATCTCCTGGCTACCGGGCCTGGCGCCGGCCAGGGCCTCGTCAACCTCCGGTGTTCCTGCGCCCGGAACCTCCACCCTTGCTCCCAGGATGTTGCGCAGTTCGGTCACCGGCACCCGTCCGATGCTCGCCACCTCCCAGTCGGTCACCAGGCAGGACTGGGGGCGCGCAGGGCTGCTGGCACTGGCCTGGACGTTGTTCTCGGCCTCCTGCGCCATCCGCAGAAGCTCCTCGGCCGTGGTGCAGAAGCGAACCAGGGAGAAGCTGCCTCCCCCATCCGGAAACAGCCGGGCACGCAGATCGCATGCGGCGCGTCCCTGCCCAAGCCAGATGCCGAGCTCCTCCTCGAACTCGCGGCGCGCGGCGCGCTCCTTGCGTTCGTTGTTCAGGCGGCCGCCGCCGGGCAGGGCCCATTGCCCCGCCTGGTTCACCAGCGCCGGGGGCAGGCCATCCGACCACGCTCCGACTTCCGCCACCAGGCGTTGTGCCAGTATCAACGCAGCGGCCCAGTTCGGCGCACCCCGGGTGGGCGGCGGCAACGCGATGGAGAGCTCCCGCAAGGTTGCACGCGCAGCGCTGAACGTGGGAGGGGTTCTTGCGTCCTCGCGGAACAGGCTCTGCAGAGCGGCCAGCGTCTCCATGGCGATGTCATCGGTTTGCGGATGCGTGCGTTCGGCGCTTTCAAGCGCCCGGTCCAGTGCGTCCATGGTGCGGGGCAGCGTGCGTTCGCCGCGGTAGGCGACTGACCCTGCGGCGCGCCAGGCGCCGGAAAGCAGCTTCTTCACCAGATCCCAGTCCTGCTCTGTGCCACCGCCGGACGCGTTGCGGATGGCCAGCACAGCGGCCATCGCCTCGGCAGAAAGTACGACCACGGAATTGCTGCCCCACCAGCTGTTGAGCACCCGTTTGCGGACGACCAGATAGTGGGCTCCATCCCAGACTGCGACGTAGACCTGGTTCATGGTGCACCCCCCCGTTCAACCTGCGTGGAGGGGGCTGGGCGCATTGCCGCTGTGCCAGCGATAGTCCGGGAAAGGCATGCCATGTCTCGCTCCTGTGGGCTCGAAAAGTGGGGGCGGCGGCGTTGCCATCGGGGGTGCAGGCCGTGCGTCGCCGCGAATCCACTGTAGGAGCGAGGGGCGAGGGAGGATCGGCGCCAGCCACGATGTATGCGGCGGAACCGACGGAACAGGAGCGCGGGTGCATTGATTTCCCCGCATTGGCGCACAGCCCGTGGCCGCCCAGGGATCAGCGACTGCCGGCGCCTGCCTCCGGGTCGTGCAGCACGCGCAGCTTCTTCTTGTTGATCTTGCCGACGCTGATCACCTGGCTGTTCCTGAAGCACTACCTGCGTTGAGTGGCAGCCGCTGCAGCGTCAAACCTGGCGGTCGAGACACCATGCTAGCTTTCTCCTTGGCAGGAGTGCCGGGGGAAGGCATGGACACACGACGCCGCGTTTCCAGCGTATTGACTGCATCCGGCATGCTCGCACTGGCACTGTCCGCCAATGCGCTCGCGCATCCGGGCGGGCTCGACAAGCAGGGGTGCCACACCAACCGGAAAACGGGTGAGTATCACCGTCATCGAGGCGCTCCAGCGGCACCTCGATACGTCGACACTCCGCGCAGCAGTTTCGCCCCCGCGCCCGCGGGCAGTTCCCGGGTGTTTGCCAACTGCGCGGAGGCCCGCGCCGCCGGGGCGGCGCCGGTACGGCGTGGTGATCCGGGCTATGGCCCGCACCTCGATCGCGACAATGATGGCGTGGGCTGCGAACCCTATCGGGGCCGCAGGTAGGGCATGGCCCGCCTGGCTTCAACTCCCGTTTCCCCGCGTTCGTCGGCCATCGCCGGGGATTGGTCGCACGATCTCCCCGTATGGCAGGGCCATGCCCTAGGCTGTTGGGATTGAACTGCTGGGATGCAAGCAACCATGAACCGCTGGATTTTCCTGGCATTGGCCACGCTCCCGTTCGCCGCCGGCGCCGTGGTCATCCGCGATGATGTTGACGATGCCAGTTACCAGATCGACGCATCGGTGTTCCCGGCACTGGCAGACATGCCGGGCGAGGGGCACGGCGTCCTGATCGCGCCGCGCTGGGTGCTGACCGCCGCGCATGCCGCGCCGATGGAAGGGAGGGGCGCCACCATCACCATCAATGGGAACGTCTACGGCGTCGAGCGTGTCTTCCTGCACCCCGGCTACCGGAGGATGCCCGAAGCGCTGGGCAAGGAAGCGATGGCAACCGGGAGCGCGTCGAAAATCCACGCGTTCCTGGCAGCATCGGATGACATTGCGTTGATCAGACTTGCCGCACCGGTGAGCGATGTGCCGCCGGTCGCACTCTACCGGGGCGCCGACGAGGTCACGCAGGTCGCCGCCCTGATAGGGAGAGGCGCCACCGGCAATGGTGCGACTGGCCTGGTGCCCGGCGGGCCGCATCGTACGACGCTGCGGCGGGCCTGCAACGCGATCACCGGCGGCAACACGCGCTATCTCTGGTACCGGTTTGATCCGCCTCCGCAGGGCCTTCCCCTTGAAGGCGTGCTCGGCAACGGCGACAGCGGCGGCCCGCTGGTGATCGAGAAAGATGGGGCCTGGCAGCTGGTGGGCCTCGGTTCCTGGATCACCGCCGTACCCGAGCATGCGCTGGAAGCGGGTTTCTATGGGCAGGTGGTCTACAACGTGCGCGTGTCCCGCTACATCGACTGGATCGAAAGCATCATCGAGCGTGACGCGTCACTTTAGTTCTTGTTCCCGTAGCCCGACGGTGCGGAGCAGGCGTAGCGGAAGCAAGCGCGCCTTAACGATTCATGGTCTCGAACAAGCGCACGGTGCGGATCTCAGCCAGTGCGACGGGCGCTCGTATCCTTCCCGGCATGAGTTCTCCCTTCGATCTTCCAGAGTTCATGACGGTCACCCGGCCCTCCGGCTGGGTGCGGAGCGGCGAGCGCTGGGACCTGTGGTGGAACGGGCGCTCGGTGGCCAACATCGTGCCGCATGCCGAACTTGGCTTCCGGGTCTACCTGGATGCACGCAGGATGTCCCAGACCAAGGTGGTGGCCGCCACGAATGTGCGGCAGGCCAGGCGCTACGCCGAGCGCTGGTGTGCTGCGCGGCTCTGCCCACAGCTGCGGCTGCGCGAGGCAGTGGCACGCCTGGTGGACGTAGCGCCGGAAGCAGGCGCTGCGCCGTCGCCCGCGCTTTCGCGGGAACAACGGCAGCAGGCCCGCCGCCTGGCCGAGGCCGGGGCGGGGGAGGTGGTACGGATCAAGCAGGCACTGGCGCCGCGACAGCCCGCGATGAAGACCCGACCGGAAGTGCAGGGGCGGGGTGGAGCCTGGTCGATACCCGGCCAGGCTCCGTCAAACCGACATTCGAACGGCAATTCCTCCCCAGCCAGGGTTATGCCGAGAGTTCTTCGCGCACGATCCTCGCCCCCGCGCTGAGTGCGCGCAGCTTGCCCCTGGCCACGTCGCGCGCCAGTGGCGCCATGCCACAGTTGGTGCTCGGGTAGAGCTTGTCGGCGTCCACGAACTGCAGCGCCCTGCGCAGGGTGTTGGCCACGTCCTCCGGGGTTTCCACCGTGGTGGAGGCCACGTCGATGGCACCGACCATCACCTTCTTGCCGCGCACCAGCTCGATCAGGTCGATCGGCACATGGGAGTTGTGGCATTCCAGCGAGATGATGTCGAGGCTGGAGGTCTGCAGCTTCGGGAACGACTCCTCGTACTGGCGCCATTCCGAACCCAGCGTCTGCTTCCAGTCGGTGTTGGCCTTGATGCCGTAGCCGTAGCAGATGTGCACCGCCGTCTCGCACTTCAGCCCTTCGATCGCACGCTCCAGGGCGGCCACGCCCCAGTCGTTCACCTCGTCGAAGAACACATTGAAGGCCGGCTCATCGAACTGGATGATGTCAACGCCGGCGGCCTCCAGTTCCTTCGCTTCCTCATTGAGGATCTTCGCGAACTCCCAGGCCAGCTTCTCGCGGCTCCTGTAGTGCGCGTCGTACAGCGTGTCGATCATCGTCATCGGGCCCGGCAGCGCCCACTTGATCGGCTGCGTGGTCTGGCGGCGCAGGAACTTCGCATCCTCCACGAACACCGGCTTCGGGCGGCTCACCGCGCCAACCACGGTCGGCACGCTGGCGTCGTAGCGGTTGCGGATGCGCACGGTTTCGCGCTTCTCGAAGTCGACGCCGCTGAGATGCTCGATGAAGGTGGTGACGAAATGCTGCCGGGTCTGCTCGCCGTCGCTGACGATATCAATGCCGGCGTGCTGCTGTTCCTGCAGGGACAGACGAAGGGCGTCCTGCTTGCCTTCAAGCAGGGCTTCGTCCTGCAGCTTCCAGGGTGACCAGAGTGTTTCGGGCTCTGCCAGCCAGGAGGGTTTGGGCAGGCTGCCTGCGGTGGAGGTGGGGAGCAGCGTCTTCGTCGGCATTGTGTCGTGTGTCCTGGGGCGGTTGGTAAATCGATGGATCAGCGGGCGGCCCACTGCTCAAGCACGGCGCGGTACGGCTTGATGAAGTGCTCTTCGGTGAACCTGCCCTGCTTGACCGCCAGCTGGCTGCGCTCTTCGCGGTCGTAGACGATGCGGGTGGAGGAGTAGTCCTGGTGCTTCAGGCTGGGCTGGTAGACCTTGCCGGCCACGGAATTGGCGTTGTAGATCTCCGGGCGGTAGATCTTCTGGAAGGCTTCCATGGTGCTGATGGTGCCGATCAGTTCCAGGTTCGAGTAATCGCCCAGCAGGTCGCCCTGGAAGTAGAACGCCAGCGGCGCGACGCTGCCCGGTGGCATGAAATAGCGCACCTGCAGGCCCATCTTGTCGAAGTACTGGTCGGTGGGGGAGAACTCACCCTGGCGGTATTCCACGCCCAGGATCGGGTGATGGTTCTCGGTGCGGTGGTAGGTCCTGCTGCTGGAAACACTGATGCAGATCACCGGCCCCTTGCTGAAGTTGGCGCGGTAGGCGTCCGAGCGCAGGAAGTGCTGGAACAGCTTGCCGTGCAGGTCGCCAAAGCCCTCCGGAATGCCGAAGGTGTCCTTGCCCTCGTTGCTGGCCGGCAGCACGACGCTGAAGTCGTAGTCGCGCACGTAGGACGAGAAGTTGTTGCCAACGATGCCCTCGCTACGCACGCCGGTCTGCGTATCGACGATGGTCGGCCGCAGCACTTCGATCAACGGGAACGGATCGCTGCCGTCGGCGCCGTCGATGTGCATCTCCACGGAGATGATGTCCAGCTCGACCGCATAGCGGTCCGCATTCGGGTTGTCCCAATGTGCCAGGTCGTTGAAGCGGTTGTTGATCATGCTGATCGTGTTGCGCAGGTTCTCCCGCCGCGACGCGCCACGGGCCAGGTTGGCGAAGTTGGTGGTGATGCGCGTGCCCTCGGCCGGCTGGTAATCCTCGTTGAAGGGGATGCGCGTGATGCTGAAGGTGAAGGTATCGGTCGTCATGGCGGCGTTCCGGGTTGCGGGGTGACATCCAGATGCAGGTCGGCGGCGTCTGGCATTCAAAGCGTTGCGGTGGCCTCTGCGGTAGCGGGAGGCGCGGCGCGATGGGACAGCGCCAGCAGGGGCATCGCCCGCTGCACGGCCAGTCGCGCACGCTGGATCAGTGCGTCGTTGTGCACGCGGCCCTCGGCGAAATCGCGGTCGGTGGCGTAGACGCCCAGGGGCAGGGTGCGGGCCTGGAAGAAGCTGAAGAGCGGGCGCAGCTGGTGGTCGATCACGAGGGCATGGCGCTCGCTGCCGCCGGTGGCGGCCAGCAGGATCGGGGTGTCGACCAGCGCATCCTGGTCGATGAAGTCGAAGAAGTGCTTGAACAGGCCGGTGTAGGAGCCGCGGTAGACCGGCGTGGCCACCACCAGGACGTCGGCCTGTTCAACCGCAACCAGCTGCCGCTCCACGGCCTCGGGCAGCTGCGAGCGCCACAGCGCACCGGCCAGCTGCGGTGCCAGCTCACCGAGTTCGATCAGCTGCTGTTCGCTGTGGATGTCCTCGCCGATCAGGTCCAGCAGATGCTCGGCCAGGGCGGCGGCCCTGGAGGGGCGTTGCAGTCCGCCGGAAACGGCGACGATACGGAGGGGGCGGGTCATCTGTTCGCTATCAGCGGGGGAGGGGAGCGCCTTCGGGCATCTGCAGGTGCGCAGCCCCGCAGGCCGGCTGGGTCAGCAGGCTGGCAGGCAACCGAAGGCATGACCCGATCCTAGCCATGCCCTTCCATGACGTAAAATGGTATTACTTCACCAATCCATGAATGAGATTCATCGTCATGTTGGAGCGGATCCACCTCAGCATCGTGCAGCAGGTCGAACAGCAGGGCTCGCTCACCGCGGCCGCCGGCGTGCTCAACCTGACCCAGTCGGCGCTCAGCCACAGCATGAAAAAGCTGGAGCAGCAGCTGGGCACCGATGTCTGGCTGCGCGAAGGCCGCAGCCTGCGCCTGACCCAGGCCGGGCAGTACCTGCTGGCGGTCGCCAACCGGGTACTGCCGCAGCTGGACCTGGCCGAGGAGCGGTTGGGCCAGTTCGCGCAGGGCGAGCGCGGCGCGCTGCGCATCGGCATGGAATGCCATCCGTGCTACCAGTGGCTGCTGAAGATCGTCTCTCCCTACCTGGCGGCGTGGCCGGACGTGGATGTGGACGTCAAGCAGAAGTTCCAGTTCGGTGGCATCGGCGCATTGTTCGGTTACGAGATCGACCTGCTGGTCACGCCCGATCCACTGCTGAAGCCGGGCCTGAAGTTCATCCCCGTGTTCGATTACGAGCAGGTGCTGGTAGTGGCCAGCAACCACGCCCTGGCCAAGGTGGACCACGTAAAGCCGCGCCAGCTCGGCCAGGAAGTGCTGATCAGCTACCCGGTGCCGTTCGAGCGCCTGGACATCTACAACCAGTTCCTGCTGCCGGCCGGCATCACCCCGCGGCGCCACAAGGCCATCGAAACCACCGACATCATGATGCAGATG
Source organism: Stenotrophomonas sp. YJH_SMC_135 (assembly GCF_059372355.1). Lineage (NCBI taxonomy): Bacteria > Pseudomonadati > Pseudomonadota > Gammaproteobacteria > Lysobacterales > Lysobacteraceae > Stenotrophomonas > Stenotrophomonas sp. YJH_SMC_135. The sequence goes on along the minus strand of NZ_JCAFVN010000006.1, from coordinate 167,504 downwards.
GTGGCCAGCGGCCGCGGCGTGGCTGCCATGCCGCGCTGGCTGGTGGAGGAGTACGCCACGCGCATGGACGTGGTGCCCGTACGGCTGGGCGCCAAGGGCATCCCCAAGCAGATCTACCTGGGTGCGCGCGAGGCCGATACCGGCATCGACTACCTGCAGGCCTTCATCGAACTGGCCCGCAACAGCTCGCCGCTTGCCGGCAATGTGGGCGGAGCGCGTTGATGTCGGCAGGCCTGTCACTGCGGGCGGAAGCCTTCATCAACGCCTTTTCACTGGAAGTCAGCGCGAAGGCCATGCCTGCGCTGCGCGCCGAGGCGGATCGGATCCCGCGCGGTACGGTCATCTCCATTCCCTGGCTGGCCAGCGAGGATGACGACGCCCGCCTGGCCGCCGTGCGCACCGTGCGCGCGCTCGGATTCGAGCCGATGCCGCATCTCTCTGCCCGCCGCATCCGGTCAGCCGCATCGCTTGCGCGCTTCCTGGAGCGTGCGGCCGGCGACGCCGGGGTCGCGCGTTGCCTGCTGATCGCGGGCGACCTGGCCACGCCCGCCGGACCGTTTGCCGACAGTGCTTCGATCATCCAGACCGGTCTTCTGGAGCACTCCGGGATCAAGGTCGTTGGTATCGGCGGACACCCGGAAGGGCATCCGGTAATGAGCAGTGACGAACGCTGGCAGGCGCTTGAGCGTAAATGCCAGAGCATCGAAGCGCGCGGCATGGCCCCCTTGATCGTCACCCAGTTCGCCTTCGATGCCGATGCCGTGCTGGCCTGGCTGGATGCACTGCGCGCGCGTGGCATCAGCGTCCCGGTGCTGGTCGGCGTGCCGGGCCCGGCCAGCGTCTCTCGCCTGCTGCGCTACGCCGCGATGTGCGGCGTGGGCGCCAGTGCATCGATGCTGGCCCGGTATGGCATCTCGATCGGCCGGCTGCTCGGCACGGCAGGGCCGGAGGTGTTCGTCGATTGCCTGGTGAAGGGGCTGACCCGCGCCCATGGCCAGGTCAGCCCGCATTTCTTCCCGTTCGGCGGTATTGCGCCGTCGTTGGAGTGGGTGGCGCAGTACCGGCGCCACATTTCCATCAGCCAGCGCCGATGATCTGCGTCATGGCACGGATCGCGTTGTCCGGGTGCCGGGTTGATCCAGCGAAGGCGCCGGCCTGGTGGAAAGCCTCCCATTGCAGCCACGCATGCCCAGGTCGAGGCGCTCTGCAATGCCCTGCGGGTTGATATCTCCGGCGCGATTGATCAGCACGACGAGCGTTCTTCGATCGGTGGGACGGTGCCGGAGATACCCGGTAAAGCCTGCGGTCCCGCCGCCATGGCCGACTACCTTTCCGCCATCGGAAACTTCCCAGCCGGCCCCCCAGCCCGCCTTGCTGCCATTGGCGAGGAGTGTGTCGCACCACATCCGCTTCAGGGCCGACTCGGGCAACAGTCGATGCTGGTCCAGCGCCACAGCAAAGCGCGCCATGTCGTCGATGCTGGCGAGCAGGCCGCCAGCGGCCCATGCTGAGCCCGGAGCAGTGGGTGGCGGTGCGCGCCAGTGGCCATCCTGGAACAGATGCCCCTGGGCAACACGGCGCCGATCGTCGGCACGACGCGGTCCCGCATCGCGCATGCCCAGCGGCGACAGTATCTCCTCCTGCAGAACCCGCCAGTAGTCCATGCCGGTTGCATGCTCGATGGCCAGGCCGAGCAGGATGTAGTTCGTATTGGAATAGGCGTGCCGCGCACCGGGCGCAAACGCCAGCGGCCGCTCGGCCACCTCTGCGAGCAATTCACGGGGGGCTGGATTCGTCGGCATCAACCGCAGGAAGTTGTCTTCATTCAGATAGTTGGGAATGCCTGAGGTATGGCTCAGCAGCTGCAGCAGCGAAGTGGATGCCCATACGGAAGGCAACCCTTCCACGTACTCGCCGATGGGCGCGGTGACGTCGAGCAGATGCCGCTGCTGGAGCCGGAATATCAGCAGGGCCGTGAACAGCTTGGTGATCGACCCCAGTTCGAACACGGTATGGCGATCAATCGGTGCAGGCCGGGTGTCATTGAGCCGCCCGGTCGTGGACAGCGCGGCAATGCGCCCGTGATCGACCAGAACGGCCGCCATGCCAGGCTGCCGTTCGGCCTGCAGCAATGCGGTCAGCGAACCGCATCCCGCCAACGTCGCCCGGCTCGCCAGCGCCGATGGTGCTGACAGGCCGCAGCCGGTAGCCAGCAGCGCCGCACACAGGCGGCGTCGAACAGGGTCGTGGTACATGCACGTGGCTCGCAGCGGCGTCGTGGTGATGGTAGCGCGGACCGAGGGCCGGCCCGCTCAGGGTGAACCGGGTGAATCCACCCCGACCGCTGCCGGGGACGCGCAGCATGCCGGCGGGTCATCCGCGATGGCTGACAGCTGTCACTGGCTGCAACCCGGGCGGAAGCGAATAGTGAGCGCCAAGGCGAGGACACCTCGCCACCACTCAGCCACCACTCACCAGGGGGACCGCTCATGAACATGCTCCAGCAACTCGCCTCGCAGACGCCGATCTGGGTCTGGCTGCTCCTGGCCTTCCTGGTCACCCGTGGCATTGCCGCCATGAAGCCGGCCCAGACCTCGCTGCAGAAGCTGGCGATCGTGCCCGGCCTGTTTGCCGTCTGGGGTGCGTGGTCGATCAGTCATCGTTTCGGCGCGTCGCTGATCGCCTGGAGCGAGTGGCTGGCCGGCATCGCCACGGGGGCCGCGCTTGCCTGGCTGCTGTTGGGTCGATTGAAGCTGACGCTGGACCGCAGCACCGGCAAGCTCTGGCGCAGCGCGGACTTCAGCCTGCTGCCGCTGCTGCTGGTCACCTTCCTGGTGAAGTACGGCTTCGAGGTCGCATTTACGGTGTCGCCGACGCTGACCGCCAGTGCCGGCTTCAGCGCCGCCTACCTGCTGCTGACCGGCGGGTTCACTGGCGTCTTCGTGGGCAAGTACTGTCGCTACCTGGCCTCGCTGCGGACGGATGCGGCGGGGAAGGGGCTGGAAACCGCAGGTTGATTGACCTGGTAGTGCCGGTCGCTGGAGGCTCCGCAGGTCATCGGCAATCGAGTTTGGCGTTACCATCGGAGCGGCTGTACCTCCCGTGAGAGCCCGGGATGGATGGAACCATCTGAGCAGGAATCGATAGTGGAAGCGATATATCCGGTCGGCGTTGCAGGGGGAATGCGGATCATCTGGTTTGCCTGGGTATCAGGTGACCATGATCGGGTGATGTCCAGCAATGGAAGGCCTGTCTGCGATAGCAGCAAGGAAGGGCTGGAGGGTCAGGTTGCCGCGCGCGGCCGAGTCCTGGACTGGGAAGGAGAGTCCGTCATTGACCTCGACTCGCTGATCTCGTCTGTAGATTCAGGGCGGGAGGTCGACCCCGGGGAGGTCGTGGATGCATGGAATTTCATGACGGACCTCTCCAGGGTGATCGACAACGCCCCCAATCAGCTGTTTCATGCCGAGTTGATGGAGACCTATGACATCTTCTTCTCGCAGTGCGAGGTCGCTCAATCGCTTGGTCTGAGATCGATTTCCATTGCAAGGCGCGATCTGGATCGAGCCCTTGTTGTCCTACGCGACGGAAGGCGAATGGTGCAGGGCATCCAGTTGAACATTGAAAGTCCTATGCCGTCGCCAACCGTCGGGCGCACGCATGAGATCCATTGATCTGTGGACAATGAAACGGAACGCCAGGAAGGCTGGGTTGCGGGTGGTTGGCAACTTTCTGATTGTTTCGTACACGCGCGATGTGATCTCCGGGTTTGCCATGGACCCAGCGCCGTCCTCCATCTATGTATGGACCTTCGCACTTCCGGTCTATGACGGCCTGCCACACCTGCATATGTCTCTCGGCCAGAGGGTCGCTTGCCCGGAAGATCCAAAGGACTTTTTCCGCGGCACGCACGAGGCTCACCTCGCAATGCTCGAAGGGGTGAGAACAGCTGCGGACCTTCTGATGTATGTTGAAGAGGCCGGTTTCGAGGGCGATTACTGCCAATGGGTGAAGTACCTGTCCACCATTCGCCTGGGCGATTTCCCGGCCGCAGACGCTGCACTGAAGAATCTGCTCGCACTGCCGGTGTCCAGCGCGATCCGCGGAAGACTGGACAGGATGCTGGAGGCAATCGGGCGAGGTGGCGAATCAGGCGCGCGGCAGCTTCTGCAGGAATGGTCGATGCAGACGGCCCGATTGATGGGTGGCAGCAGCACATTCGCCTGGAGCCAGGACAGCACAAGCGCGTGAACCGCGCGGTTGCTCACGCCTCCCCACGCCACTGGCTCATCAGCATCTGAAGGAATCGCTCTGCGGTGGGCGAGAGCAGGGCGCCCCGTCGGCGGACGATGCCGATCGTGCGCGACACTACCGGGTTGCCGATCGCGCGCGTCACCAGGGTGGGGTGATCCCCGTCCGGCGTGGCCATCTTCGGTAGCACCGACACGCCGATGCCGGCCTCGACCATGCCCAGTGACGTCGACAGGTGCGTCACCTCGTAGTGCCAGCTCAACTTGAGGTTCTCGCGCGCCAGCGCGCCGTCCAGCAGCGTGCGGTTACCGCTGGTGCGATGCACGGTGATCAGCTGGTGCTCGGCCAGATCAGCCCATTCCACCTTGCGCTTGCGGGCCAGCGGATGATCGCGCCGGCAGGCGAGGACGAAGGGGTCCTCAGCCAGCACGTCGAAGTCGAGATTCGGATCGTTGGCGCCCATGAAGTTGATGCCGAACTCGACTTCGCCACGTTCCACTGCCTGCAGACCCTCCGTGGCCGGGATATCCAGAATGCGGAAGCGCACGTTCGGGTGTGCTTCGTGGAAACGCGCCATCACGCTGGGCAGGAAGTAGAACGCCGCCGTCGGCAGGCACGCGATGGTCACGGTGGCGCCGCGGGTGTCCTCCCGGCCGCGCAGTGAGAACAGCGAGCCATCGAATTCCTCCAGCATGCGGCGCACCAGTGGCAGCAGGTTCTCGCCGACAGCGGTGGTACTGACGCTGCGCGTGGTGCGCTCCAGCAGCGGCGAACCCACGGCCTGCTCCAGCTTCTGTATCCGTCGGCTGAGCGCCGGCTGGGAGACGTGCAGGATTTCAGCGGCGCGATGGAAGCTGCGTGTCTCCGATACCAGCAGGAACGCGCGTAGATCCAGGATTTCGCAATTGATGCTCATTGGGTATCAATCATCCAAAAATCAGCAATTCACAGATCAATTAGGGTCATGCCAGTATCGAATCACAGAGGGGTCATTCATCCCCTATACGCATCAATCTAGCACACGTGTGTCCAACGATCTGCTCAGCATTCCCTGCGTACTCATGCGCGGCGGCACCTCCAAGGGCCCGTTCTTCCTGGCCAGCGACCTGCCGGCGGACACCGCCGAACGGGATCGCCTGCTGCTGGAAGTGATGGGCTCGGGCCATCCGTTGCAGATCGACGGCATCGGCGGTGGCAACGCACTGACCAGCAAGGTGGCGATCATCGACCGCTCGAGCCGGGCGGACGCCGACGTGGACTACCTGTTCGCCCAGGTCCGGGTGGAGCAGCAGGTGGTGGATACCTCGCCCAACTGCGGCAACATGCTGGCGGCCGTGGGCCCGTATGCCATCGAGCGTGGGCTGGTGCAGGCGCAGGATCCGCAGACCGAGGTGCGCATCCACAACGTCAACACCGGCAAGCTGATCATCGCCACGGTGGAAACGCCGGGCGGCACTGTGGCCTACCGCGGTGATACGCGCATTGCCGGCGCGCCGGGCTCAGCCGCGCCGGTCAGGCTCTCCTTCCTTGATGCGGCGGGCGCCCGCACCGGCAAGCTGCTGCCCAGCGGGCATGCGCAGGAAACCATCAATGGCGTGCCGGCCAGCCTGGTGGACTGCGCCATGCCGATGATGCTGGTGCGTGCCGAAGACCTGGGCGTGCGCGGTGATGCCTCGCCCGCCGAACTGAACGCGGACGCGGCGTTCATGCGCCGGCTGGAAGCGCTGCGCATCGAAGCGGGCGCCCGCATGGGCATCGCCGACGCCGGCAACAAGGTCATTCCCAAGCCGGTGCTGCTGTCGGCGCCGCAACAGGGCGGCGATCTGCAGGTGCGCTATTTCATGCCGCACCAATGCCACACCGCACTGGCCATTACCGGTGCGGTCGGCCTGGCCACCGCCGCCGTCACGCCGGGCACGCTGGCCCACACTTTGGTCGGATGCCGGTCCGTTCCCGGCAGCATTACCCTCGAACATCCGAGTGGGGCCCTGGAGGTGGGCCTCAGTCGCAGCTCGGGCGATTCGCCGGTGATTGCCAGCGTGGTCCGCACCGCACGCCGCTTGTTCGAGGGGCGCGTGTACGCGACTTCGCCCGCGCCCGCCACGGCCAGTGCCACCCAAGCCCGCCAATGGACGTCAGCGGCATGATCTGAACCCGGACGGGCCTGCGTAGACGCGCATGCCCGCCATTACAACGTAGATGCTTCACTCCTGGGAGGGATGATGTACAAGCAGTTCTTCTTGGCCGCGCTGTGCGCGGCCGGTCTGGCCGCGGCCGGATGCAGCAACAGCGGGCGCAGCGAAGGCGCATCCGCCGGCGGTGGCGACAATGCACCGGTACGCATCAGCGTCGGCTCCTACAACCTCAACAACCTGCCGTTCTTCATCGCCGACGCCAAGGGGTACTTCAAGGACGTCGGCCTGCAGGTGAAGACCGAGAACTTCGCCCAGGGCGGCTCCAAGGTATTGCAGGCGCTGGTGGCCAATTCCACCGACGTGGCCGTCGGCTTCTACGACCACACCATCCAGATGCAGGCCAAGGGCAAGGACGTGGTGGCCTTCGTACTGCTCTCGCGCAACTCCGGCCTGGTGATGGCCGGCCGCGAGGATGCCACCTTCGATCCGGCGCGCCCGGAGACCATCAAGGGCCAGAAGGTCGGGATCACCGCGCCGGGCTCCTCGTCCGACTTCTTCGTCCGTCACTTCCTCGCCCAGCACGATATTCCGGCCGACAGCATCTCGTTGATCGGCGTCGGCTCGGGCGCCGCAGCGGTGGCCGCGCTCGAGCAGGGCAAGATCGACCTGCTGGTCAACTATGATCCTGCCGCCACCCTGATCACCGAGCGCAAGGTCGGCAGGATCATCCTCGACGCGCGCAGCGACGACGGCGCCCGCCAGGTCTATGGCGGCCTGTACCCGACCTCGGTGATGTACGCCAACCAGAGCTTCCTGGACACGCGACCCGAAGCGGCCGAGAAGATCGCCCGCGCCGAGCAGATGGCCTTGAAGTTCATCGCCGACAACAGTGCTGAAGACATCGTGGCCGCGCTGCCGGACAGCTACGTCTCCGGTGACCGCGCCACCTATGCCCGCGCGGTGGCGAACGCGCGCGCGATCTTCACCCGGGACGGTCACTTCACGCCTGCCGATCTGGAAACACCGCTGAAGGTGCTGCGTGAGTTCAACACGGATGTCGCCAAGGCCGATATCGATCTGTCCCGGACCTATACCAATGCCTTCGTCGAGCGTGCCAACGCTGCGGCGCCGGCTGCCCAACCGTAAGCGGAGGTAAACCATGGCCCTCAATGCCACCGTGCGCCAGTTCAATGGCGCGCCGCAGCTGGAGCCTGCACAGACCATGGTCGCCATCAACAAGGTGACCATGTCCTTCGGCGAATTCACCGCCGTACGCGATGTCGACATCCAGGTGGGTGACGGCGAGTTCCTTGCCATCGTCGGACCCACCGGCTGCGGCAAGAGCACCATCCTCAATTCCGTGGCGGGCCTGCTGAAGCCGTCGTCGGGCCAGGTCAGCATCGATGGCCGTGCCGTCAGCGGCGTGCAGGAGTCGGTCGGCTACCTGTTCCAGCAGGACGCGCTGCTGCCGTGGAAGACCGCGTACCAGAATGTTGAACTCGGCCTGCGCTTCCGTGGTGTGCCCGAGGCTGAACGCAAGGCCAAGGCCAACGCGTGGCTGGCCAAGGTCGGCCTGGCCGGCTTCGAGCATCGCTACCCGCACCAGCTGTCCGGTGGCCAGCGCAAGCGCGTGCAGATGGCCCAGGCGTTGATCGTCGAGCCGAAGGTGATCCTGATGGATGAGCCGTTCTCGGCGCTGGACATCCATACCCGCCACCTCATGCAGAACGAGCTGCTGAGGTTGTGGCAGGAAGACCGGCGCTCGGTGATCCTGATCACCCACGATCTGGAAGAAGCGATCGCCCTGGGCGACCGCGTGGTGGTGCTGTCCTCCGGCCCGGCCAGCCGCGTGGTGCGCAGTTTCGATGTGGATCTGGAACGGCCGAGGAACGTGGCCGAAATCAAGCTGGATGACCGTTTCACCGACCTGTACCGCGACATCTGGGCCTGCCTGCGCGGCGAAGTGGAGAAGAGCTATGCACGCCAAGACTGACAAGTTCATCCAGTTCGCGCTGGTGGTCGCCGTGTTCGGTGGCTGGGAAGGCGGCATCGCGCTGGGCGTGATCGACCCGTTCTTTTTCCCATCGCCAACCGCCATCGTGCAGCAGGCCTGGACCTGGCTGTCCGATACGTCGTTCTATCAGCATGTCTACATCACGCTGACCGAAACCGCGCTGGGCTACATCATCGGCACCGGCCTGGGTGTGGCCGGCGGCGTCTGGCTCGGCCTGAGCCGCCGCTCGGCACGCATCCTCGATCCCTTCATCAAGGGCTTCAACGCGATTCCGCGCGTGGTGCTGGCGCCGATCTTCGTGCTGTGGCTGGGCCTGGGGCTGTGGTCGAAGGTGGCGCTGGCGGTCACGCTGGTGTTCTTCACCACGTTCTTCAATGCCATGCAGGGCGTGCGCGAGGTGAATCCGGTGGTGCTGGCCAATGCCCGCATCCTGGGGGCGAGCCGCAGTGACCTGCTGCGCCATGTCTACTTCCCCGCAGCGGCGAGCTGGATCCTGTCTTCGCTGCGTACTTCGGTCGGCTTTGCCGTGGTCGGTGCGATCATCGGCGAATACCTCGGCGCCTCGGCGGGCCTGGGCTACCTGATCGCGCAGGCAGAAGGCAACTTCAACGCTGTGGGTGTGTTCGCCGGCATCATCATCCTGGCCGCCTTCGTGCTGGTCATCGACGCGCTGCTGGACGTGGTCGAGAACAAGCTGATCACCTGGCGTCCCAACGCCCAGGCACAGGCCACCAGCTGACCCGGACGGGCTGAGCCCGCCTGCCGCGCCGCCGGGCCGATCCGGCGGCGCGCGCTTCCTTCCCCGATCTTCCCCCGCACCACCGCAACGGGCCAGCGCCAGGCCAGGGGGCCGGCTGGCCGGAGAGAGCCCATGAACCATTCCAACGTGCTGCCGCGGGCAGCGCTGTCGGCCGCGCTCGGCCTGCTGTTGGCCAGTGGCCATGCCGACGCACAGTCCACGTCGTCGCTGCCCGCGCCGCTGAGCCAGGCCGAGCTGTCACGCCTGGTGCAGCAGCAGGCACTGCAGATCCAGCAACTGGAAGCACGCCTCCGCGCCGTCGAGGGCGGGCAGGGCAGTGCGGGGGCACCGTCAACGCCGCCCGCGCCTGCGCTGGAAACGCGGGTGGCCGCACTGGAAACCAGCCAGTCCAGGCTGCCGAAGGTCTCCTGGGCCAAGGGTGCACCGGAGTTCAGCAGTGCCGACGGCACGACGGTGTTCCGCCCCCGTGGCCGCCTGTTCGTCGATGCCTCCAGCACCGACGGTTCGGCGGTCGCCGGCCGCAACGTTTCGGGTACCGAGGTCCGTTCGGTGCGCCTGGGGGCCGAGGGGCGCTACGGCACCCTGGGCTGGGTCGTGGAGGGCGACTTCGCCGACAACGCGGTGGCGTGGAAGTCGGTCTACGCCACGCTGGACCACACGCTGTTCGGCCTGCCGGCCGATCTCACGATGGGCAACCGCTTGAACGATCGCGGTATCGATGGCTCAAGCAGCACCTCCAACACGCCGTTCCAGGAACGCAACGTGGTCGGCACGCTGCTGCTGCCGCAGCGCGGCCTGTTTGGTGTCGGGCTCACCGAGCGGGTGTATGGAAGGGGCTGGCATGCCAGCCTGTCGGTAGCCGGCAACGACCTCAACAACGCCGGCACCGACAACGACAGCCAGACCTGGGCCACCCGCGTCCACTGGAATCCGCTGGACACCGCCGACGCCACGGTGCATCTGGGCGCATGGGCCTTCCACGAGAAGATTCCCGCCGGGGCCAGCGGCGTGGTGCGCAGTTCGGCCATCGCGGGGCATTTCAACGATCTGGTCAGGATCACACCGGGCACGCTGGTGGGCGCCGAGCGCAGCACCGCCTACGGCGCGGAACTGGCCGGCTTCTTCGGCCCGGCGTGGGCAACCGGCGAGTGGGGTACGCGAAGCCTGCGCGGGGCCGATGCCAGCGGGCGCTATGATCGCGACCACGAAGCGTGGGCGATCTCGGCCGGCTGGTTCCTGGCGGGCGCGCTGCCGTCCTACTCGGGCAAGGCCGGCACGTGGGGCAAGGTGAAGGTGGCCGATCCGGTGACGCGCGGCGGCAGCGGTGCGTGGGAGCTGAAGGGCCGCTATGAGGACGTGGACTACGCCGAACTGCCCAGTGGTGGTACCGGTCACGCGTGGACACTGGGCGCGAACTGGTACCTCAACGATTTCAGCCGGGTGATGTTCGAAGCCGTGCGTTGGCAGACCCGCCACCGCAGCGGCGGTGCTGCGGGCAGGGATGAAGGCACCACCTTCAATACCCGTCTGCAGCTGGCCTTCTAGGGCCGGGCCGCCGCCTGCATTCTGGTCACAGCAGCAACAACGCAGCGATGAGTGCAGGCGGCATCACCAGCGCGCCGACGCGCAGGAAGTCGAGCGCGCTGACATGCTCGCCCTCGCGGCGCAGCGCCACCAGCCACAGCATCGTGGCCAGCGAGCCGGTCACCGACAGGTTCGGGCCCAGGTCCACGCCGATCAGCAGTGCGGCACGGGTCTGTGCGGGCAGTTCAGCCATCTGGCCCAGCGAACCGGCGGCCAGGCCGACCGGCAGATTGTTGGCTACGTTGCTCAGCAGTGCAGCGGCGCCACCGGCCAGCCAGCTGGCCTGGTGGGGAGAAGCCTGCGCCATGGCCTGCAGTGCGCTTGCCGCAGTCTGGATGACGCCGGTCTGCGCCACCGCCTCCACCAGCACGAACAGACCGGCCACCAGCGGCAGCACGCCCCAGGCGACATGCCGCAGCAGCGGCAGCGGGCTATGGCGCTGGCGTATCACCACGACCGCCACGCTCAGCGCGCCGGCGCAGAACGTGGCCAGGCCCAGCGGTCCGTTCAGCGCGGACGTCACCAGCAGTACGCTGCCGGTGAACAGCACGCCCAATGCACTCAGTCGGCCACCCTCGGTCAGCGGGCGATGTTCCGGTGCGGCGACCAGCGGCTGCGCGATTTCGCGCCGGTGTACCCAGCGCAGCACCAGGTAGGTGGCACCGATCGCCGCCGCCGACGGCAGCGCGAACTGCGCCAGCCACTGCAGCAGTGGCGGCATGTGCTGGCCGTACACCACCAGGTTGGCCGGGTTGGAGATGGGCAGCACGAAGCTGGCCGCATTGGCAATGAAGGCGCAGACGAACAGGTAGGGCAGGGGATTGGCGCGCGCCGCCTTGCAGGCCGCGTAGACCGCCGGTGTCAGCACCACGGCCGTTGCATCGTTGGACAGGAACACCGTCACCAGCGTGCCGACCAGGAACACCAGGTCGAACAGGCGTCGCCCCGATCCGCCCGCATGCCGCACCGCGTACAACGCCAGCCAATCGAACAGGCCTTCGCGCCGCGCCAGTTCGGCCAGCACCATCATGCCGACCAGGAACAGGTAGACGTCGCGGCCTTCGGCTACCGCGCCCCATGCGGTCTGCAGCGATACCGCGCCCAGCAGCGGCAACAGGGCGGCAGCACCCAGCGCCCACACATACTCGGGGATGCGGAAGGGACGGAACAGCAGGCCGATGGTGGCAACGGCGACCGCTGCCCAGATCACGAGGGGGGAATGGGGGGCAAGCATGGAGTGGGGGCTTCAGCGGCACCGGCAGCGACCCCGGCGCAGGTGCTCCTGGCGCACGCAATCAGCGGATGGGCGGCCGCTGCAATCATCGCAGGTTCCGGGATCGCCGCATCATACCGTGCGCACTGGCATGGCGACTGCTGGGGGGGCCGGGCGCGTTGGTGACGAACCCGGCGTCCAGTGCGGATGGGCAATCAAGCGCGGCATGACTTCAGGCACTGCGGTGTGACTACATTTGTAGTCACACTGCACGCACACTCACTGGAAGAGAACGCAATGCCAACGTCCTGCTGGTTGTCCTGCGCCCTGGCCCTCGTGATCGGCATCGCGGGGCCCACCCATGCGACGCCGCCTGCCGACGCCCTCGCCACGATCGAGCGCAACGCGCGTGCTTCGCATTCCGATGCGTTGCTCGTGATGCATGACCGGGACACGCTGCTTGAGCTGAAGCCCGCCCCCGCGCAGGAATCCGTGCACCTGATGTCGGCAACCAAGTCCGTCGTCGCGCTGGGCATTGCGTTGCTGCTGGACGAAGGCAAGCTGGCTTCGATCGACGTACCGGTCAGCCAGATCTATCCGGAATGGAAACAGGGCAGGAAGAGCCGCATCACCGTGCGCATGCTGCTGGACCACACCTCCGGCCTGCAGAACGTGGCCAACGCGGGCGCCGAACTGGAAGGGGCCCCGGACCTGGTCAAACTGGCACTGGCAGCCGAGCTGAGTGACGACCCGGGCGCCGTGTTTTCCTACAACAACAAGGCCACCAACCTGCTGCCCGGCATTGTCGAGCGCCTGGCAGGCGAGCCGCTGGATGCCTACCTGGATGCGCGCCTGTTCAAGCCGCTGGGCATTGCCCACCACACCTGGATGAAGGATGAGGCAGGCACTCCGCTGGGAATGGCGGGCCTGTCCCTGCGCGCCGCCGATCTTGCCGCCATCGGGCAACTGTTGCTGGATGGAGGCGTGGCGCCGGATGGCAAACGACTGTTGAGTGAACGGTCAGTGGCATTGATCACTGCTGAAAGTGCCCGCTCGCCTGAGGTGGGCCTGTTGTGGTGGCGGATACCAGCGTGGGAACGCTATCAGCTCAAACCCCGGCTGGATGACCTGCTGGCCGGGCACGGCGTTGACGATGACGTGCGCCGCGCCGTGCAGGCCAGCGCGGGGCGCACATTCGACAGCCGGGGGCAGTTGATCGCATTCCTCACCGAACGGTTGGGCTCAGACGGGCCGCAACGTTACGCCAGCCAGATCACCGCGCGCGGCCTGAAGCTCGCCGATCTCTACGACATCACACGGGGACCGGTCGTCGGCTTTGCCGCCAACGGCTACCTGGGCCAATACCTGATGATCGTTCCGGAACAACGCGTCGTCGCAGTGCGCCTGATCCATCGGCGCGAGAGCCACCGCGCCCCACAGGACGACTACGCGTCCTTCTTCGCCGATGTCATGCAATTGGCGCGGGCACTGCAGTAGGTGCTGCCATCATCATGTCCACGCGCTCTGAACAACTTCCTGGAGCCTTCTTCACTGTCGTGCCGCCTAAGGTGGGATGACCCCTTGGCCGCCGGGATACTGAAGCATGTTTGATTACCAGGACTGGACCTTCCACGCCAATGGGCGCACGGTGGTGGCGCGCGTGGCGCTGGACGGCGACGGGGGCGGCACCATCAACCGATACCAGCTGATGCCCGGGCCGGCGCAGTCGGGGCTGTGCATCAAGGTCGCCTCCCAGGACGAGGCCGCGCAGAAACTGGAGGCCGAAGTGATGAAGCTGCTGGGACCGGAGTGGTAGCCCCTGCGTAGCGCCACGGTGAACGGCTCATCTGCTCCGTCCACGATCACGGCGTTGGCGGCGAAAACGGCGGAGCCGGACGGAACGAGTACGGCGAGCCGACTGCGGCGGCGATGCGCTGGAGAGCGTTCACGGTCCGTTCCTTTCTGGATGACCCGCAGGCGCGGGCATCTTTCCTGCGGCGGGTGAGCGGTGACCGGATGCAGCAGCAGCCCGGTCATCAGTAGCGGGGTGATTCCAGCGCCGCTACGCGCGCTGCCGATTTGCTGCGCTGCATGGTGACAAGCGCGAACCCGGGTGATTACTCTCCGCTGCAACGCGATGGTAGCGCTACCAGTCGGACGGGGATCCAGGGTCCAGGGGCTGCCTTCTTTGCCGCGTGTTTGTCCTGGCAGGCTTGAAAAGCAAGTGTAAGTCGCGGCGTGCTCCAGCAGCCGTGCTGTTCGGTTTGGAATGCGGGCCACGCCCGTGCGTGCCCCTGGGAGGGGGCGGTACATCCATTCGATCGTATGTCAGAGGGGACTTTCATGAGCACTTGCAGTTTCCGTGGCACCCCGGGCCCGAGGTCCGGTTCATGAGCCGCGCGTTGGCGAAGTTCCGGTCCCGGGCCATGTTCACCTTCGTGGGTGGCGCCCTGGTCATCAATCCTGCGTTTGCGCAGGACGCAGCAACGGCAACCGGGCAGCAGCCGCAGAGCCAGTCGCAGCCCACCCAGCTCGATGCAGTGCAGGTCACGGGCATACGCAACAGCCTGAGCCAGGCCATGGACATCAAGCGCGACTCGGCGGGCGTGGTCGATGCGATCAGCGCCGAGGACATCGGCAAGTTCCCCGATACCAATCTTGCCGAGTCGTTGCAGCGCATCACCGGCATCTCCATCGAGCGCCGTGACGGCGAGGGCGCGCAGGTGACCGCGCGTGGCTTTGGTCCGCAGTTCAACATGGTCACGCTCAATGGTCGCCAGATGCCCGGCGCCGATGCATTCGGTGCCTCCGGGCAGGTGGCCATCGGCGGTGTCGACGGCGGCACTCGCGCCTTCAATTTCGCGCAGCTGGCCGCCGAGGCCATCAATGGCATCGAGGTCTACAAGACCAGCCAGGCGCAGGTGCCCAGCGGTGGCATCGGCGCGACGATCAACATCCTGACCTCGCGCCCGCTCGACCACGCCGGCATCGTGGCCAATGCCGGGGCAAAGCTGGTCTCCGACCAGAGCCAGCCGTTCGACAACGACCTGACGCCGGAGCTGTCGGGCATCTTCAGTTACAGCAATCCGGAAAAGACCTTTGGCGTCAGCCTCAGCGCGAGCCAGCAGAAGCGCAAGGGCGGCTCGGTGCAGGCCACGGAGAACTACTGGAACGTGCAGCCCTGGACGGGGTCGATGCCGGGCAACCCGACCGTGGTGAACGCCCCGGCCGTCGGCCAGCTCTATGCGCGGCCCAACGACCTGCGCTACGCGTTCTCCGAATTCGAGCGCGAGCGAGTCAATGGGCAGGCCGTGCTGCAGTTCGCACCGACGGACAGCCTGACCCTGACGATGGATTACACCTACTCGACCAACGAGATCACCGAGAATCGTGGCGAGCAGGGCATGTGGCTGCAGAACAGCAACTACACCAATGTCCAATTCGACACCTCCGGTGCGGTCGCCACCCCGGTCTACATCCGCGAGATCGCCGGCACCAAGGACTTCGGGCTGGAACAGCAGCGCAGCATGCAGGAGTACAAGCTGGGCTCGCTGGGCTTCAACGCGGTCTGGAATGTCAGCGACCGTTTCAAGCTCAGCTTCGATGCGCACAATTCGAAGAATGAAAGCCGCCCCAATGACCCACTGACCGGCGGCGGCTCCATCTTCATGAGCATTGCCGGCACCAACAACTGCACCCGTGGCCCGCATTGCGGTGGCTCCTGGGTACAGGAGTTGAACTTCAACAATGGCCTGCCGGTCGGCACCCAGGTCTGGTATCCCAGTACTGCCGATGCGATCGCCGGGACCAATGGCGTGGTCAACCCGGGCTTCCAGGAAGGCGAGATCGGCACCCAGGTGCTGCGCGTCAACGCGCAGACCCAGATCAGCAAGATCAAGCAGGCGCGTGTCGACGGCGAATGGAACTTCGACCACGGCCGCTTCCAGTTCGGCGTGGATACGAACAAGTCCACCACCCACCGCATCCAGGCCGCCGAGGCCTATTCGACACTGGGCGACTGGGGCGTGGCCAACGTGGACCGGGATACCGCCGCCGGCCTGATGGACCTGCTGCAGCCAGTCAGCATCGTCGGCCTGTTCGATGACTACAGTGCCAACAGCTGGCCGGCCTGGCGCGGCAATGCCGGGCAGCTCGCGCAATGGGCGTCGCGCGAGTACGGCGTCGGCCTGGGTGTGAACCCGCAACGCGCGGCCGACAACTTCGTGGAAGAGAAGACCAAGGCGGCGTACTTCCAGGTGGAGCTGGACGGGGAGCTGGGCGGCATGCGCACCAATACCCGCCTGGGCGTGCGCTATGAAACCACCGACGTGGTGTCGACCTCGGTCATTGCCGTTCCCGAGTCCATCGAGTGGCAGGCCAACAACGATTTCCGCATCGTGCTGTCCGATGAGCAGCAGCCCTTCACCGAGAAGGCGCGGTACAGCTACATCCTGCCCAACCTTGATTTCAGCATCGACCTCACCGAGGAACTGAAGGGCCGCGTTTCGTTCGGCAAGAGCATCGCCCGCGCGCCGTACGGCAACCTGTATGCAGGGCCCGGTGCCCAGCAGCCGTTCGGCTCGGTGCTGATCGATCCGTCGTCGCGCGCCAGCGGCAATTCGCAGAACCCGAGCCTGAAGCCGCTGGAATCGGACAACCTCGACCTGGGGCTGGAGTGGTACTTCGCCGATGCCAGCTATGTGTCATTGACCTACTGGAACAAGTCGGTCAGCAACTTCATCGGCAACACGGTCGTCCAGGAAAGCCTGTACGGCCTCACCGACCCGACCTCCGGGCCGGATGCGCGGGCGGCGTTGGACTTCCTGACCAGCGGCGCCTGCGTGGCCCAGGTCGGGCCGGCCAATGCGGCCGCCTGCTCAGCCAACGACACCTCGCTGTTCACCGCACTGGCGCTGCTGCGCAACAATCCAGCTGGCCTGGGCGCCTACAACGGCACCGATGCGCAGGTACTGGCCACCGAAGCGGCCTACGATCTGTATGGGCAGGCCAACGACCCGCTGTACCAGTTCAACGTCAATCGCCCGATCAACCAGAACAAGTCCAAGCTGCATGGCTGGGAACTGGGCGGCCAGTACTTCTTCGGTGACACCGGCTTCGGCGTGCTGGCCAACTACACCGTGGTCAAAGGTGATGTCGGCTACAACAATGGCGGCGATCCGGGTATCGACCAGTTCTCGCTCACCGGCCTGAGCGACACTGCCAACGCCATGCTGATGTACGAGAAGTACGGGTGGTCGGTGCGCCTGGCATGGAACTGGCGCGACCAGTACCTGATCCTGGCCAACCAGGGTTCCAGCCGCAATCCGTACTACGTGGAGCCGTACGAGCAGTGGGATCTCAGCGTCAACTACGCGCTGGATGACCACTGGTCCTTCAGCCTGGAGGCGATCAACCTGACCGGCGAGGATGTGCGGTGGCGCTCGCGCACCTCGCAGATGATCGTCAAGCTGGCCGACCAGAGCCCGCGCTACATGCTGGGCGTCCGTTACAAGTTCTGAGCCTGGTTGCCGATGCGTCCGGCACGGCACCGCTGTCCGCGGCGGTGCCGCCCGGGACCATCTCGCCGCACCTGTCGCACGCCTGCGCTACCCTGCTGACCAGCCACCCCGCACTGGACTGGATACCCTGATGGCCCGCTATGAAATGCTCAACAACATCGCGCATCGGGACCTGAGGGTCGCCACCGGATTCGGGCCGCAGTTCGGCGATGCGGTGGGCATGGTGCCGGCCTATCCCAGCGAGTTCGCCGAACTGCAGCGCGAGTATCCGATCTTCCTGCGCCGGGAGGCCGGGACCGGGGCGTGGCAGTCCGTGGCCCTGCTGGGTTTCGAGCAGCACGAGAACCTGTACCTGCAGGACGGACGCTGGAATGCCTCCTACCTGCCCGGCGCGGCCGCAAAAGGGCCGTTCCTGATCGGCTTCCAGGAGCACTACGTGGACGGCCTGCTCACCCAGGACGCGGTGATGCACGTCGACCTGGACCATCCGCGTGTCACCTCCGGCGCCGGTGAGCCGGTGTTCCTGCCGCAGGGTGGAAACACGCCTTACCTGGACCACATCGCCGGCGTGCTGCGCGGCATCCACGAGGGCAGTGCCTTCGCGGCCAGTATGTTCACGATGCTCGACGACTGTGGCCTCATCCAGCCGGTCACGCTTGATGTGCAGCTCGCGCCGCATCACCGCGTGGGCGTGAGCGGATTGCACGGCATCGACCGCGAGCGCCTGGCGTCGCTGGACAGTTCACGCCTGGCTGCGTTGAACCGCGCCGGTTACCTGGAAGGTGCGTACCTGATGCTTGCCTCGCTGCATAACATGCGCCGCCTGATCGCCGAGAAGCAGCGCCGTCTCCGCGTCCAGGACGGCAACGCGCAGGCGGTCAGGAACTGACCGGTGCAAGCCTGCCTGCCGATACGGAGCCTGGAAGGCATCGATCCTGCTGCCTTGCCATTGGCCGCCCTGGTGGAGGCCGGTGAGCCGATCGTACTGCGCGGGATCGCCAGCGGTTGGCCACTGGTCCAGGCCGGACTGGGCGGCGTGCGTGACGCGATGGCGTACCTGTGCAGCGTCGATGCGGGTGCGCCCATCCAGTACTCGTTCGGCGGCGCCGAGATCGCGGGCCGCCCGTTCTACAGCGCGGACTTCACCCAGCTGAACTTCGAAGTGCGGCGCGGTGTACTCGCCCAGGTGCTGGAAGAGATCGCCGCGACGCTGCATGCGCCGCGGCCGCCAACCTATTACGTGGCCTCGCTGCCGATCACGCGGGCACTGCTGCCGGCATTCGCGCAGGCCAACGATGCCGGGCTGGCGAAGCACGGCATCGACGCCACCGCCAGCATCTGGATCGGCAACCGGGTGACGGCCTCGTGCCATTTCGACACACCCGACAACCTCGCCTGCTGCGCGGTGGGGCGGCGTGAGTTCACCCTGTTCCCGCCCGCCCAGATCGACAACCTGTATCCGGGCCCGCTCGATCCCACGCCGGGCGGACAGGTGGTCAGCGTGGTGGACTTCGAGCGCCCCGACTTCGATCGGCATCCACGTTTCCGCGAGGCGCTGGCGCATGCACGCAGCGCGGTACTTGGACCCGGCGATGCGATCTTCATTCCCAGCATGTGGTGGCACCATGTACGCAGCCTGGAGCCGTTCAACGTGCTGGTGAACTACTGGTGGCGAAGCTCGCCGGCCTGGCTGGGGTCGCCGCTGGCGGCGCTGCAGCACGCGATGTGGTCCGTGCGTGACCTGCCAGCGCGTGAGAAGCAGGCCTGGGAAGGGCTCTTCCGTTACTACGTATTCGGCCCCGGCGAGCGCGCCGGGCAACACCTGCCCGACACGGCGCGCGGGGATCTGGCACCGTTCGACGAGCAGCGCGCCCGCCGCATGCGCGCGATGCTGCTGGGCAGGCTCAACCGCTGAGAGAGGGCACCGTGTTGGATACCCAGAGCACGCCTGCAGAGCGCATCCGCAAGGTGGTCATTGCCGGTGGCGGTACGGCGGGATGGCTGGCCGGCTGCGCGCTGGCGCATCAGTTCCGTGACCAGCTGCAGATCACGCTGGTCGAGTCCGAGCAGATCGGCACGGTCGGCGTCGGTGAGTCCACCGTGCCGCCGATCCGCACCTTCCATCGCTTCCTGCAGATCGACGAGCAGGAGTTCCTGCGCGCGGTGGCCGGCACCTTCAAGCTGTCGATCTCATTCGAGAACTGGCGCCTGCCGGGGGAACGCTTCTTCCATCCGTTCGGCACCATCGGCCACGGCACCTGGGCGGCACCCTTCCATCACTTCTGGCTGGACAGCCTGCGCCGCGGCATGCCCTCGGAGCTGGGCGACTTCAGCCTGGAGAGCATCGCATCGCATGGCGACCGCTTCTCGCTGCACACCCAGCCGCAGGCCAGCTATGCGTATCATTTCGATGCCAGCCTGTATGCGCGGTTCCTGCGCCGCAGGGCTGAGGCCCACGGCCTGCACCGGATCGAAGGCAGGATCGCCCAGGTCAGGCAGCACGTGCACGATGGTTCGGTGCAGGCGCTGGTACTGGACGACGGCCAGGTGATCGAGGGCGATCTGTTCATCGACTGCACCGGCTTCCGTGGCCTGCTGATCGAGCAGACGCTGGGCACCGGCTACGAGGACTGGCACGAATGGCTGCCGTGCGACCGCGCCGTGGCGGTGCAGACCGAAGCGGTGGCGCCGCCGGTGCCCTATACCCGGGCGATCGCCCACGAAGCGGGGTGGCGCTGGCACATCGCGCTGCAGCACCGCGTTGGCTGCGGGCTGGTGTATGACAGCCGCCACCTGTCCGATGACGAGGCCGCAGCGAAGCTGCTGCGCGATGCCGGGGCTCCACCTTTGCGCGATCCATGGAAGGTGCCGTTCCGCAGCGGGCGCCGGCTGAAGGCCTGGAACAGGAACGTGGTGTCGCTCGGGCTGGCCAGCGGCTTCATCGAACCGCTGGAGTCGACCAGCATCCATCTGACGATCAGCGCGGTAGTGCGCCTGATCCAGCTGTTCCCGTTCGACGGCATCAGTGCGTCGCTGGTGCAGCTGTACAACGATGTCAGCCGGCAGGAAATGGAGCACGTGCGCGACTTCATCATCCTGCACTACCACGCCACGCAGCGCAGCGAACCGATGTGGAAGGCCTGTCGCGAGATGCGCGTGCCCGAATCGCTGCAGCAGCGGCTGCAGGCGTGGCGCGAGCGTGCACATGCGTGGCAGGACCCCGGCGAGCTGTTCCGCGTGGAATCCTGGACCAGCGTGCTGCTTGGGCAGGGCATCGCGCCCGGTCCCGCCCACCCGCTGGCGCGGGCCGTGAGTGACGCCGATCTGCGCACCCTGTTGAGGGGGATCCAACAGCCTGTGCAGCAGGCTGCCGCGCAGATGCCGGCGCAGGCGGAGTTCATCGCGCAGTACTGCAGGTCCGGCGTGGACGTGTGGCGTTCGACGGCAGCAAGCGCGTAGCAGGGTTTTGCGTTGCAGCACGCTTTTTCCGCTGCAGCTGGTTACAGTGCGGCAACACCGCTGGCGATGACCCGCGCGGTGGCAACGAGGGGGCCGGACACCACGCCCCCTTTTTGAGTCCACGGAATGTTAGCGCTACCTTTTTTTTGATCGGAGGCGGTTTCGATGGGTCTGGTTGCAGGGATCGATGCAGGGACGCAGAGCCTGAAGGTGCTGGTCTATGACCCGCGGACGCAGGTGGTGGTGGCCTCGGCCAGCGTGCCGCTCGCGCTGGACAGCGGTGCCGACGGCAGCCGTGAACAGGCGCCTGCCGACTGGGTGTCGGCCCTGCGCGACTGCTTTGCCAGGATCGATCCCTCGCTGCGCGCTCGCATCGTCGCGCTGGCGGTATCGGGGCAGCAGCATGGGTTCGTGCCGGTTGATGATGCTGGCGAGGTACTGGCGCCGGCCAAGCTGTGGTGCGACACCAGCACCTCGGCCGAATGCATCCAGATCATGGACGCCGTGGGCGGGTTCCAACGGACCATCGCGCTGGCGGGCAACCCGATCCTGGCCGGCTACACAGCGTCCAAGCTGCCCTGGACCCGGATCCACCGTGCCGACGCCTATGCGCGGCTGGCGACCATCCTGCTGCCACACGACTACCTGAATTTCGTGTTGACCGGGCAGCGGTTCTGCGAGCTTGGCGATGCGTCCGGAACCGGCTGGCTGGACGTGCGCACACGCACCTGGTCGCAGGAACTGCTGCGCGCCACCGATCCTGATCTTGATCTTGCCGCCTGCCTGCCGCCGATCGCCGCACCCGACGCCCTGTTTGATATCGCGCCGAAGGCCGCGGCCGCGCTCGGGCTTGCAGCGGCGGTGAAGGTGGCCGTTGGCGGCGGCGACAACATGATGGCGGCGATCGGCACCGGCTGCGTCACGGAAGGTCGGCTGGCGATGAGCCTGGGAACCTCCGGAACGCTGTTCGCCTATTCCGGCTCGCCGGTGATCGATCCGGACGGTGCGTGGGCGGCGTTCTGCTCGTCCACCGGCGGCTGGCTGCCGCTGATCTGCACCATGAACTGCACCGTGGCCACCGAACGCGTGGCCAGCGCCTTTGGTTTCAGCAGCCGCGACGGCGATGCGCACCTCCACGCGACGCCGCCGGGCGCAGGGGGGCTGGTGATGCTGCCGTTCCTCAATGGCGAACGTACCCCCGACCTGCCGCTGGGCAAGGGCGTGCTGGCAGGCCTGGACATCGCCAATTTCACCCCGGCGCACGTGTACCGCGCCGCCGTGGAGGGCGCGACCTACAGCCTGAGGTACGGCTACGACGCCTTCGTCCGCGCGGGCATGCAGTTCGATCGCATCGTGCTCACCGGCGGCGGCAGCAACAGCGCGGCCTGGCGTCAGCTGGTGGCCGATGTATTCGGCCTGCCGGTGGACGTCCCGGTGCAGGCCGAAGGCGCGGCGTTTGGTGCGGCACTGCAGGCGCTGTG
Source organism: Stenotrophomonas sp. YJH_SMC_135 (assembly GCF_059372355.1). Classification (NCBI taxonomy): domain Bacteria; kingdom Pseudomonadati; phylum Pseudomonadota; class Gammaproteobacteria; order Lysobacterales; family Lysobacteraceae; genus Stenotrophomonas; species Stenotrophomonas sp. YJH_SMC_135. The sequence goes on along the minus strand of NZ_JCAFVN010000006.1, from coordinate 145,088 downwards.
GGCGCTCGCCCGGGCGCAGGGAGACGCCACATCGATCAGCGACATCACCGCGCGCCACGTCACCGTCGATCCGGCGCTGTCCGCACGGCCGGATCCGGATCGCAGCGCTGCCTATGCACGGGCCTACGCACGCTTCCTCAGCCATCTTGATGCCATCACGCCGCTGCAGCGCGGTTGATGGCTCCTCCACGACACCCCGTACAACGACAGGAGCACGCACCATGAGCACGCAGCCCTTCATCGGCGCCAAGGAGTACTTCCCCGGCGTCGGCCGCATTCCGTTCGAGGGCAAGGGCTCGGACAATCCGCTTGCCTTCAAGGTCTACGATGCGAACCGGGTCATCGGTGGCAAGACCATGCAGGAGCATCTGCGCTTCGCCGTGTGCTACTGGCACACCTTCTGCAATGCCGGGCACGATCCGTTCGGCCCGGGTACCCGGCAGTTCCCGTGGGACGCAGCCTCGCCACTGGCCACGGCCGAAGCGAAGGTGGACGCGGCGTTCGAGTTCTTCACCAAGCTGGGCGTGCCGTACTGGTGCTTCCACGATATCGACCTGGCGCCGGATGCCGACGACATCGGCCAGTACCAGAAGAACCTCTCGCACATGGTGGCCCTGGCCAAGGCGCGCCAGGAGGCCACCGGCGTCAAGCTGCTGTGGGGCACGGCCAACCTGTTCTCGCACCCGCGTTACATGAACGGCGCATCGACCAACCCCGACTTCGCGGTGGTCGCGCGCGCAGCGGTGCAGGTCAAGGCCGCGCTGGAGGCCACGGTCGAACTCGGCGGCGAGCACTACGTGTTCTGGGGCGGACGCGAAGGTTATGCGTCGCTGGCCAATACCCAGATGAAGCGCGAGATCGAACATTTCGCGCGCTTCCTCACCATGGCCCGCGACTACGGCCGCAGCATCGGCCTGAAGGGCAACTTCCTGATCGAGCCCAAGCCGATGGAGCCGATGAAGCACCAGTATGACTTCGACAGTGCCACGGTGGTGGGCTTCCTGAAGGAGCATGGGCTGGACAAGGACTTCAAGCTCAACATCGAAGCCAACCACGCCACGTTGTCCGGGCACACCTTCGAGCACGACCTGCAGGTTGCGTCCGACCATGGCCTGCTCGGCAGCATCGATGCCAACCGCGGCAACGCGCAGAACGGCTGGGACACCGACCAGTTCCCCAGCGATCTGTACGACACGGTGGGTGCGATGCTGGTCGTGCTGCGCCAGGGCGGGCTGGAGGGCGGGTTGAACTTCGATGCCAAAGTGCGCCGTGAGTCGACCGACCTTGAGGATCTGTTCATTGCCCATATCGGCGGCATGGATGCGTTCGCACGCGGGCTGGAGGTTGCCCATGCACTGCTGACCGAGTCGCCCTGGGAGCAATGGCGCAAGGAGCGCTACGCGAGTTTCGACAGCGGCGCCGGCCAGGAGTTCGAGCGTGGCACGCTCAGCCTGCCGGACCTGGCGGGCCTGGCCGCCCGCCTCGGCGAACCGCACCAGGCCAGCGGCAAGCAGGAGCGTTACGAAAACCTGCTCAACCAGTACCTGCTGCGCTGAGCGCGGCAACGGTGCACTCAAGGGGACGGGAATGAACCAGGCAGCAGGCAGCGGTGAGAACACCCGGCTGATCGTACTGATCAGCGTGGTAGCGACGATTGGCGGTTTTCTGTTCGGCTTCGACAGCGGCGTGATCAACGGCACCCAGGACGGCCTGCACCAGGCGTTCCGGTCCGGTGAATGGATGCAGGGGTTCGAGATCGCGTCGATGCTGCTGGGCTGTGCGGTGGGCGCGTTCAGTGCCGGCCGCCTGGCCGACCGCCTCGGCCGTCGCAACGTGCTGATCCTGTCGGCGGTGATGTTCCTGCTGTCGGCACTCGGTGCCGGGGCGGCGGCCTCGTCGGGCTGGTTCATTGCGGCGCGGGTGGTGGGTGGGTTCGCGGTAGGCGCGGCGAGCGTGATCTCGCCGGCCTACATTGCCGAGGTCGCTCCGGCCCGCTATCGCGGCCGCCTGGCCACGGTGCAGCAGATCGCGATCATCACCGGGCTCACCGCTGCCTTCCTGTCCAACTACCTGCTGGCGGCCGCAGCGGGCGCGTCGACCGAGCCGCTGTGGGCCGGACAGGCTGCCTGGCGCTGGATGTTCTGGATGCAGGCCGCGCCATCGCTGGTGTTCCTGCTGCTGTTGCTGACCATTCCTGAGAGCCCGCGCTACCTGGTGGTGAAGCGGCGCAAGGACGACGCGCTGCGCGTGCTCACCCGGCTGCTCGGCAACGACAAGGCCCGCGCCACGCTCGAAGAGATCGATGCCTCGCTGTCCAACGACCACCATCGCCCGCGCCTGTCCGATCTGAAGAGCCGGGCGACCGGGCGGATCCGCCCGATTGTGTGGGTCGGCGTCGGGCTGGCCTGCTTCCAGCAGCTGGTCGGCATCAACGTGGTGTTCTATTACGGCGCCGTGCTGTGGCAGGCGGTCGGCTTTTCCGAAAACGACGCGCTGCTGATCAACGTGCTGTCCGGCGCGCTGAGCATCGGTGCCTGCGTGGTCACGGTGCTGCTGATCGACCGGATCGGCCGCAAGCCCCTGCTGTGGTTCGGCTCGGCCGGGATGTCGCTGTCGCTTGCACTGGTGGTGGTCGCGTTTGCAAGTGGTTCACTGGCCGACGGGCATCTGCAGCTACCCGGGCGCATGGGCACGCTGGCGCTGGTGGCGGCCAATGCCTATGTCGTGTTCTTCAACCTGTCGTGGGGGCCGGTGATGTGGGTGATGCTGGGCGAGATGTTCCCGAACCAGATCCGCGGTTCGGCACTGGCGGTCGCCGGCGCAGCGCAATGGACCTCCAACTTCGTGATCACGGTGACGTTCCCGATGCTGCTGGCCGCGGCAGGGCTGGCGGCCACCTACGGCATCTACCTGGTGGCGGCGATCATCTCGGTGATTTTCGTGGTCCGGCATGTGCACGAGACCAAGGGCAAGGAACTGGAGCAGATGGAAGGATGAGCGCCATGACATCGCAGACCTCCTTATCCCGCAGCGGCGTGCTGGTCGCCGTGCTGACGCTGGCGTTGCTGGGCTGCCACGGCCAGGACCGGCCCGCCGCCACTGCGGGAGCCGCCAGCGACCCGTGGCCACAGGTCACCTGGCCACTGGCCGCGGATCCTGCGCTGGAGAAGCGGATCACCGACCTGATGGCCGCCATGACGGTGGAGGAAAAGGTCGGCCAGCTCGTGCAGGGCGACATCGCCAGCCTCACCCCCGATGACGTGCGGCGCTACCGCCTTGGTTCGATCCTGGCCGGCGGCAATTCCGACCCCGGTGGCCGCTACGATGCGTCGCCAGCCGAGTGGCTGGCGCTGGCAGACGCCTTCTACGACGCCTCCATGGACACGTCGAAAGGCGGCAAGGCCATTCCGCTGCTGTTCGGCATCGATGCCGTGCATGGGCAGAGCAACATCATTGGCGCCACGTTGTTCCCGCACAACATCGGGCTGGGCGCCACGCGCAATCCGGAGCTGCTGCGGCAGATCGGTGGCATCACCGCGCTGGAAACCCGCGTCACCGGCATGGAGTGGACGTTCGCACCGACCGTTGCGGTACCCCAGGATGATCGCTGGGGCCGCAGCTACGAGGGCTACTCGGAATCGCCCGAGGTGGTGGCCAGCTATGCCGGCGCCATGGTGGAGGGATTGCAGGGCAGGGTGGGAACACCGGAGTTCCTCGATGGCCGCCATGTGATCGCCTCAGTGAAGCACTTTCTCGGTGATGGCGGCACCACCGACGGCAAGGACCAGGGCGACACCCGCATCAGTGAGCCGGACCTGGTACGCATCCACGCCGCCGGATACCCGCCGGCCATCGCCGCCGGCGCGCAGACCGCGATGGCATCGTTCAACAGCGTCAACGGTGAAAAGATGCACGGGCACCGGCACTACCTCACCGATGTGCTCAAGGGACGCATGAACTTCGGTGGTTTCGTGGTGGGCGACTGGAATGGTCATGGCCAGGTCAAGGGCTGCACCACCACGGACTGCCCGGCCACGATCAACGCGGGCCTGGACATGGCGATGGCCTCGGACAGCTGGGAAGGCTTCTACGAGACGACGCTGGCTGCGGTGAAGGACGGCCGGATAACGCCGCAGCGCCTGGACGATGCGGTGCGCCGGATCCTGCGGGTCAAGTTCCGCCTGGGGCTGTTCGAGGCCGGCAGGCCGTCCACGCGGGCCGTTGGCGGGCAGTTCGCACTGATCGGCGCGCCGGCACATCGCGCGGTGGCCCGGCAGGCCGTGCGCGAATCGCTGGTCCTGCTGAAGAACCAGAACGGCGTCCTGCCGCTGTCGCCGAAGCAGCGGATCCTCGTGGCCGGCGACGGTGCCAACGATGTCGGCAAGCAGGCCGGCGGCTGGACGCTCAACTGGCAGGGCACCGGCACCACCCGCAAGGACTTCCCCAATGCGGACTCCATCTACGAGGGCATCGCGCACCAGGCCAGGGCGGCCGGTGGTGAAGCCGTGCTTGCCGTTGACGGTCGCTATGCAGTGAAACCCGACGTGGCGGTGGTGGTGTTTGGCGAAGACCCCTATGCCGAGTTCCAGGGAGACCGGCCGACGCTGGCCTACAAGCCCGGCAACGAAACGGATCTGGCGCTGCTCAAGCGGCTCAAGGCCGATGGCATACCGGTCGTCGCGGTCTTCCTGAGCGGGCGGCCGCTCTGGGTGAACCGGGAAATCAATGCCGCCGATGCCTTCGTGGCCGCGTGGCTGCCGGGCTCGGAAGGCGCCGGCATTGCCGATGTACTGCTGCGCGGGAGCGATGGCCGGGTGCAGCACGATTTCAAGGGCAAGCTCAGTTTCAGCTGGCCGCGCACCGCCACCCAGTACGCCAACAACGTCGGCCAGAAGGACTACGATCCGTTGTTTGCGTTCGGCTTCGGCCTGACCTACGCCGACAACGGCGACCTGGCCGCGCTGCCGGAGGCATCGGGCGTGACCGGCAACGAGGGCGCGACCGGCGTGTTCTTCGCGCGCGGTGATGCAGGCCCCGGCATGGCGCTGCGCCTTGAGCAGGCCGCAGGCCAGGGCCTGACCGTGACCCGCGTGCCGGACGCATTGCCCGATGATCGGCTGAAGATCACCGGCGTGGATCATCTGGCGCAGGAGGATGGGCGCCGCCTGGCCTGGTCGGGCAAGGGCGAGGCCGTTGCTGCACTGCACTCGCACACGGCGCTGGACCTGCAGCGCGAATCCAACGGTGACCTGATGCTGCTGACCACGCTGCGCGTGGACGCTGCGCCGGAGGGTGAGGCGTGGCTGTCGGTCGGTTGCGGCGTGGGCTGCTCGGCACGCATCGCCATCGGGCCGTCGCTGGCGGCGCTTCCACAAGGCCAGTGGAAGCGCGTTGGCGTGCCGCTGAAGTGCCTGGCCAAGGCGGGTGCAAAGCTGGACGCGATCGACCGACCGTGGTCGGTGGTGACGGCCGATGCGATGACGATCTCCGTGTCACGCGTCGCGCTGGGCGCACTGAACGAAGCCGAGGTCGCCCTTGGATGCGGCGCATGATTGCTGCCGGCCTGACCGACACCCTGCCGCGTACTGCGCAGGCGCAGGCATGAGGGCGGGGCCTGCGCTACCGGCGCGTGGGCGGTGCGGCTACCGAACCGCGAGCGATCAGCCGATGCGGCATCACATGTTCGCGCAGCACCGTTGCGTCCCCCGCAGGACGGCGGATGGTGCGCAGCAGGATGTCGATGGCCGCGTTGGCCATCGAGGCGATGGGCTGATGGATCGTGGTCAGTTCCGGCCACACGGTGGTGGCGGCCGAGGTGTCATCGAAACCCACCACCGACAGGTCGCGTGGCACTTCCAGCCCGCGCCGATGCGCCACGGAGATGGCGGCGGCACCCATGTCGTCGTTGCTGGCGAAAATCGCGGTCGGTGGCCGGCGCTGGGACAGCAGCTTCTCGGCCGCGGCCAGGCCGGACCGGTAGGTGTAGTCACCGTGCTGGACCAGGCCGGGCTCCACCGCCAGCCCGGCCTCGCGCAGGGCGGTGACGAAGCCGTCGTAGCGGAGCGCACTTGCGCTCAGGTCATCGCGCCCACGGATGAAACCGATGCGGGTGTGTCCCTGCCGGAGCAGGTGATCGGTCATTTCCCTGCCCGCACTGAAATCGTCGATGCGGACGCAGGACAGGGCCTCGCTCAGGCGACCCGATGCGATGGCCACCACCGGAATGCCAGCCTTGACCAGTTCGCTTACGGCGGCCTGCGATTCGCACAGCGGCGGCGGCAGGATCACGCCGTCGACGCGTCCGGCGAGCGCACGCGCCGCCCTGCGTTCGGATTCGGCATCCAGGTTGTCCCAGTAGTCGATGACCAGCTGGATGGCGGAACTGGAGGCGACGCGCAGCAGGCCCACCAGCAGTTCGCGCAGGTAGGCGCCGCTGGGGTTGGTGTAGATCAGCGCAATGCGCGTGTGCTGTGCAGCGGCCAGCGAACTGGCGGCAAGATTGGGCGTATAGCCCAGCTCACGCACGGCGCGCAGCACGCGCTCTCGGGTGACGTCGCGCACCTTGCCCTGGTTGATTACCCGCGACACGGTCATCGGCGAAACGCCGGCAAGGGCCGCAACCTCGTCGATCGTCACGCCTGCGGTTCTGCGGCGAACCGATTTCTTCGGCTTGTCCAATGCACGATCCCTTTGTTCTTGGTGGCGCTGCCGCGCGGGTGCAAAGGACGATGATGCGCTGCCCCGGGCCCGGACGTAGTCTACAAAGGCGCATGTTAACGCCGTTGTTGCGCGCTGTCGGCACGCAGCTGCGGGCCCTGCTCGTGCTGCTGGCCTGTGTTGGCGGGGCACGGGCGGAGGATGGCTATGCGCTGTGGATGCGCTACCAGCCGGTTGCCGCAACGGTCGCTGCCGATTACCGGCGGCAACTGGCCGAAGTGGTGGCCCCGGATCGCACGCCAATGCAGCGCGCCACCCGCGACGAGCTTGCGCGCAGCCTCCCTGGATTGCTGGGAGCGGCGCCGCCAATGCGAACGGCAATCAGTACCGAGCGTGCCCTGGTGCTGGGCACGCCGCAATCTTCGACACTCGTCGCCGCGTACGGCAACGAGATCGCCACGTTGGGCAACGAGGGCTTCCTGATCCGGCGGGTCCGGATCGAGGGGCGCGATGTGCTGCTTGTGGCGGCACGCCAGGATGTCGGCGTGCTGTATGGCATGTTCCATCTGCTGCGCCTGCTGCAGCGTGGCACCCCACTGCAGGCGCTGGATGTGCGTGAGTCGCCGCAGGTCGCACTGCGTGTGCTCAACCATTGGGACAACCTGGATCGTTACGTCGAGCGTGGCTATGCAGGCAGCTCGCTGTGGGACTGGCAGACGTTGCCGCAGTGGCGTGACCCACGCTACACGGACTACGCCCGTGCCAACGCCTCGCTCGGCATCAACGGCACCGTCCTCAACAACGTCAATGCCAGTGCGCTGAGCCTGTCGCCGGCCTATCTGGCCAAGGCCGCTGCGCTGGCCGACCTGTTCCGGCCCTATGGCATCCGGGTCTACCTGAGCGCGCGCTTCAGTGCGCCCATTGAGCTTGGCGGCCTGGCAACGGCTGATCCGCTGGATCCGGCTGTGCGGCGCTGGTGGCGCGACAAGGTCGATGAGATCCATGCGCGCATTCCGGATTTTGGCGGCTTCCTGGTCAAGGCGAACTCGGAGGGGCAACCCGGCCCGCAGGATTACGGTCGTTCCCATGCCGACGGCGCCAACCTGCTGGCCGAGGCGCTGGCGCCCTACAACGGCGTAGTGATGTGGCGCGCCTTCGTGTACTCGCACCAGGTCCCCGAAGATCGCGCCAAGCAGGCGTACAGCGAGTTTGTCGGGCTGGACGGTGCCTTCCGCCCCAACGTGATCGTGCAGGTGAAGAACGGTCCCATCGACTTCCAGCCGCGCGAGCCGTTCCATCCGCTGTTCGGCGCCATGCCGCGCACGCCGCTGATGATGGAACTGCAGATCACCAAGGAGTACCTGGGTTTCGCGACGCACCTGGTGTACCTGGCAACGCTTTACGAAGAAGTGCTGCAGGCCGACACCCATGCACGCGGCGAGGGCTCCACGGTCGCCCGCGTGGTCGATGGCTCGTTGGAAGGTCATGCACTGACCGGCATCGCCGGCGTTGCGAACATCGGCGTAGACCGCACCTGGAGCGGCTCGCATTTCGACCAGGCCAACTGGTACGCGTTCGGGCGACTGGCATGGAATCCGCAGCAGTCCGCGCGCGGCATTGCCGAGGACTGGGTCGCGCTGACCTTCTCGCCCGACCCGCAGGTGACCGGCCCGATCGTGCGGATGATGATGGACTCGCGCGAGGCGGCAGTGGACTACATGACGCCGCTCGGGTTGCATCACCTCATGGCACGCGGCCATCACTACGGTCCCGGCCCCTGGGTGGACGGCGGCCCGCGTGCGGACTGGACGTCGGTCTACTACCACCGTGCAGACCGCAACGGCATCGGTTTTGACCGCAGCGCAAGCGGAAGCAACGCCGTGGGGCAGTACTTCCCGCCGGTTGCCGGGGTTTATGGCGATCCGGCGCGGGTGCCCGAGTCGCTGCTGCTGTGGTTCCATCACGTGCCGTGGGACCGCCGCATGCGCTCGGGCAGGACGCTGTGGGACGAACTGGTCGGGCGCTATTCGCGGGGTGTGCACCAGGTGCAGTCGATGCAGGCGACCTGGGCGGGCCTGCGCGACCGGATCGATCCGCAGCGGCACCAGCAGGTGGCGGCGTTCCTGCAGATCCAGCGTGAGGAAGCACAGTGGTGGCGCGATGCCAGTATGGCGTACTTCCAGTCAGTCAGCGGCCGACCGCTGCCGGCGGGAGAACGGCCACCGCCACAGCCGTTGTCGTACTACCAGGCGTTGCAGTTTCCTTTCGCACCCGGAGATGGGCGATGAACCGGTTCGGATGGTCCGCGCGCGCGGCGGCGTTGATGGTGCTGGCGTGGCTTGCCGCACCGGTGGCGGCCGGCGAAACGACGGGTTTGCTGCACCCGCTGTTCCAGGACCATGCGGTCCTGCAGCGCGACCGGCCGATCACCGTCTGGGGCCAGGCAAGCCCTGGGCAGGCGGTATCGGCCACCTTCGCGGGCCAGGCGGTGGCCACACAGGCCGATAGGGCAGGCCGCTGGCAGGCCATGTTCCCCGCCATCGCCGCAGGCGGCCCGTACACCCTCGAGGCAACCGCCGGGACCCGGCGTGAGACGGCGCGGGATCTTCTGGTCGGCGACGTCTGGTTGTGCGCGGGGCAGTCGAACATGGAGCTGCCGGTCTGGCGCTCGCTCAACGCAGCCAGCGAGATCGCCTCGGCCACGCTGCAACGGATCCGGCTGTTCAGCGTGCCGAAGGACGCGGCCGTGCAGGCGCAGGAGAGCTTCAAGGGTGACCCTGGATGGACGCGGGCAACGCCCGATTCGGTGCGCGGCTTCTCTGCAGCCTGCTTCTATTTCGCCCGCGAACTGCAGCGCACGGTTACCGTACCGATGGGGCTGATCCAGGCAGCGTGGGGCGGCTCGCGGATCGAGACCTGGACCAGTACCGATGCCCTGCGCGGGCAAGGTGGCATGGACGAGGCCCTCGATATTCTCGCGCGCTCTGCCCGTGATCCGCTGGAGGCACGCGCAGCCTGGGGCCGCCACTGGCAGCACTGGTGGGAGACGCGCGAAGGGGCGCTGCCGGGCGACGCACCTTGGCGCGCGGATACCGATGACCGCGCATGGTCGCACGCACCGGCCACACTGGGCGCATGGGAGCGGTGGAACGAGCCCGCGCTTGCCGATTACAACGGCATGGTCTGGTATCGCACGCAGGTGGTGCTGAGCGCTGAACAGGCTGCACGCGGCGCGACCCTGGAGCTGGCATCGGCCGACGAGGTGGACGTGACCTGGGTGAACGGGGTCGCCGTCGGCAGCCAGTACGGCGCCGGCCAGAGGCGCTATCCGTTGCCGAGTGGCCTGTTGAAGGCGGGATCCAACAGCATTGCGGTCAATGTGCTGGACACCTACGGCGAAGGCGGCCTGGCCGGCCCCTCAACGGCATACGGCCTGCAGTTCGACAACGGCGAGCGCGTGGCACTGCAGGGCCCCTGGAAATACCGGGTGGCGGCGGGCCAGCAGGCGCCGCCTTTCGCGCCATGGCAGGCCGCCACCGGGCTGTCGACGCTGTACAACGGGATGATCGCACCGCTCGGGGGCTTCGGGCTGCGCGGCATGCTCTGGTATCAAGGTGAATCGAACACCAGCGATGGTGCGACGTATGCGATGCGGTTGCGTGCGCTGCGCGAGGACTGGCGGCGGCAGTTCGGTGCGCGCACGCCACTGCTGCTGGTGCAGCTGGCCGGCTACGGCCAGCCGCCGGTGGCGCCCGCCGCCAGCGGTTGGGCGCAGGTGCGTGAGGCGCAGCGGCGCGTCGCCGCCGAGGACGCGCTGAGCGGGCTCGCCATTGCCATCGACATCGGCGACGCCTATGACATCCATCCGCCGAACAAGCAGGAGCTCGGGCGCCGCCTGGCGCGCTTGGCGCGCCACGTGGTGTACGGCAAGCAGGACGTGGCGCCGTCGGGTCCGCGAGCGGTAACGGCCGTGCGCACGCCCGCTGGCGTGGCCATTGCGTTCGAGGATGTCGAAGGCGTGCTCACCGCGACCGGCGCGCTGCGTCCGATTGGTTTTGAACTGTGCGAGACCAGGGGTGATAGCGGCCACTGCGACTACGGCGACGCTGAACTGGATGGGCGCCGGATCCTGCTGCGCGGCCCGCTGTCGACGCACGCAACGCATGTCCGCTACTGCTGGGCCGATGGCCCGGTGTGCACGCTGCGCGACGGCAGCGGGGCACCGGCAGGCCCGTTCGAACTTCCCATTGCCGAAGCCGAGACGCGACGATGATGACGCTGTCCAAGCAGTCCCCTCCGGTCCGCGACAGGGCCGGCCTGAGGTCGATGGCGCGCCACCTGCTGGCGGCGGCACTCCTGCTGTCGGCCGCAACCAGCCCGGCCAGCGCGCCGCCGGACGCACCGCCGGTGTACTTCGACTGGTTCGAATACCGCGGCCACGACGCGGCCTTCGACACGCCGCTGCCGGCCGGCCACTACCGCAATCCGGTGCTGGCCGGCTTCCATGCCGATCCCAGCATCGTGAGCGCGAACGGCCGGTTCTACCTGGTCAATTCCAGCTTCACCTATTTCCCGGGCATTCCGGTGTTCGAGAGTGCCGACCTGGTTCACTGGAAGCAGATCGGCAACGTGATCGACCGCGCCACGCAGCTGGATTTCGACGGGCTGAGCGTCTCGCGCGGCATCTTCGCGCCCACCATCGAATACCACGATGGGGTCTTCTACGTGGTGACCACGGCCACCGACAGTGGTGGCAACTTCATTGCCACCGCGCGCGACCCGGCCGGTCCGTGGTCCGATCCGCACTGGCTGCCCGGCATCGATGGCATCGATCCATCACTGTTCTTCGATGACGACGGCAAGGTGTACCTGGTCAACAACGACGCGCCGCCCGGCACACCACGCTACGACGGGCACCGCGCCATCTGGATGCAGCAGATCGATCTGGCTGCCTTCAAGCCGGTGGGGCCGCGCCGGGTGCTGGTCGACGCGGGCGTGGAGCCGGCGAAGAACCCGATCTGGATCGAAGGCCCCCACATCTACAAGCGCCAGGGCTGGTATTACCTGTCCGATGCCGAAGGCGGCACCGGGCCGCAGCACTCCCAGGTGGTGCTGCGCAGCCGCACCGTGTGGGGCCCGTATGACCCCTACGCGGGCAATCCGATCCTGACCCAGCGCGAGCTGCCCGAGGACCGACCGCTACCGATCACCAATGCCGGCCATGCCGACCTGGTCGAAGGCCCGGACGGTTCGTGGTGGGCGGTGTTCCTGGCCAGCCGCAACTATCAGACGCGGCACTACAACACCGGGCGCGAGACCTATCTGCTGCCGGTGCGCTGGCAGGACGGCTGGCCACGGATCCTGCCGGCCGACCAGCCCATCCCCTATGTGGTCAAGGCGCCGTCGTGGATGCAGGGCGAGGCATCCCAGGCCCCCTCGACCGGCAACTTCGTCGAGCGCGACAACTTCGATGGCCCGAGGCTCGATCGCCAGTGGCTGCGCGTGCGGGTGCCCAAGCACGCCTGGGCCGACCTCGCCACGCGCCCGGGAATGCTGGCCGTGCACCCGCTTGCCGAGGATCTGGACACGCTGCGCAATCCCGCGTTCCTTGGCCGACGCCAGCAGCACCTGCGCTTCGAGGCGAGCGCCGCGATGAGCCGGCCGGGGCCTGGCGTGGCGGCCGGCCTGGCGGCGTTCCAGAGCGAGGCGTACTGGTACTTCCTTGGCGTTCGCAGCCTTCCGGACGAGCGACTTTCGCTCTTCCTGGAAGTTCGTGATGGCGGTGGCAGTACGCGCATCGTGGCGACCCGCGAGGTGCGGGCACCGGACGCGTTGCGCCTGAAGATCGACGGCAACGAGGGCGACTACGCGTTCTCGTTCGATACCGGCGACGGGCAGGGCTGGCAACTGCTTGCAGGCAAGGTGGATGGCACCGTTCTGAGCACGGACCGGGCGGGCGGCTTCGTAGGCGCACTGCTGGGTCCCTTCGCGCGCGATGAGCGCACCGGGAGAAGCAAATGAGGCTGTCGCTGTCGTCCAACGCCCGTCGCCGCACGTTGCGGCGCGGGCTCACTGTGTTCGTTCTGACCTGCATCGCGGCGGCCGCATCCGCAGCCGCGCCGCGGCCCTGGCTGGACGTTTCGGCCAGCTTCGAGCAACGGGCTGCCTCACTCGTCGCGCAGATGACGCTGGAAGAGAAAGCCGCGCAGATGCAGAACGCCGCGCCGGCAATCGAACGCCTGGGTGTGCCCGCCTACGACTGGTGGAATGAGGGACTGCATGGCGTGGCACGGGCAGGGCAGGCCACGGTCTTTCCGCAGGCGATCGGCCTGGCCGCGACCTTCGATGTGCCGTTGATGGGGCAGGTGGCCACGACGATCAGCGATGAGGCCCGCGCAAAGCACCACCAGTTCCTCCGCGAAGGCGCGCACGGCCGTTACCAGGGGCTGACCTTCTGGTCGCCGAACGTCAACGTCTTCCGCGACCCGCGCTGGGGCCGCGGACAGGAAACCTATGGCGAGGACCCGTACCTCACCGCGCGCATGGGCGTGGCCTTCGTACGTGGCCTGCAGGGCGACGACCCCGTCTACCGCAAGCTGGACGCCACCGCCAAGCATCTGGCCGTGCACAGCGGGCCGGAGGCCGACCGCCATCACTTCGATGCACGGCCCAGCCGGCGCGACCTGTATGACACCTACCTGCCGGCATTCGAGGCGCTGGTCAAGGAGGGCGACGTCGATGCTGTGATGGGCGCCTACAACCGCGTGTACGGCGAGTCCGCCAGTGCCAGCCGTTTCCTGCTGCGCGATGTGCTGCGACGCGACTGGGGCTTCAAGGGCTACGTGGTCTCGGACTGCTGGGCCATCGTCGACATCTGGAAGCACCACCATATCGTGACCACGCGCGAAGCCGCTGCGGCGCTGGCGGTCAGGAATGGCACCGAGCTGGAATGCGGCCAGGAGTACGCCACGCTTCCGTCAGCCGTGCGTCAGGGTTTGATCAGCGAAGCGGAGATCGACGATGCGGTGACCCGTCTGTTCACCGCACGGATGCGCCTGGGCATGTTCGACCCGCCGGAGCGGGTGCGCTGGGCGCGCATTCCGGCCTCGGTGAACCAGGCCCCGGCCCATGATGCGCTGGCGCTCAAGGCCGCGCAGGCGTCGCTGGTGCTGCTGAAGAACGACGGCATCCTGCCGCTGTCACGCGACATCAAGCGCATTGCCGTGGTCGGACCCACTGCCGACGACACCATGGCGCTGCTCGGCAACTACTTCGGCACACCGGCCGCGCCGGTCACGATCCTGCAGGGCATACGCGAGGCGGCCAAGGGCGTCGAGGTTCGCTATGCCCGCGGCGTGGACCTGGTGGAGGGCCGCGACGATCCCGGTGCCACGCCGTTGATCGAGCCGACCTTCCTGCGGCCTTCGGCGGACTCGCCCGAGCGTGGCCTGCGTGGCGAGTACTTCCGCACGCCCGACCTGTCCGGTACGCCGGCCCTGGTGCGTACCGACGCGCAGATCGGCTTCCGCTGGGACCGCGGCTCGCCGACCGACAACCTGCTGGCACGCGGCGAAGCGGCACCGGGGCAGGGGATCCCGAACGATCGCTTCAGCATCCGCTGGAGCGGCCAACTGCTGCCACCCGTGTCCGGCCGCTACCGGCTGGAGGTGGCCGGCGATGATGGCTACCGCCTGTACCTGGACGGCAAGCGCGTGATCGATCACTGGGTGAACACAGATCGCCTGCATGCCGAGGGCATCGAACTGGAGCTGCAGGCCGGGCGTGCCTACGCGCTGACGCTGGAGTACTACGACGACGAGCGCGATGCCGGCGTGCGCCTGGGCTGGCGCATGCCCGGCGCCAAGGCGCCGTTCGATGAAGCGCTCGATGCCGCACGCGAAGCCGATGTGGTGGTGTTCGTCGGTGGCCTTACCGGCGATGTCGAAGGCGAGGAAATGACGGTCAACTATCCAGGCTTTGCCGGTGGCGACCGTACCGACCTGCGGTTGCCCGCGCCGCAGCGCACCCTGCTGGAGGCCCTGCACGCTACCGGCAAGCCGGTGGTGATGGTGCTCACCGGCGGCTCGGCGATCGCCGTGGACTGGGCGCAGTCGCATCTGCCGGCGATCCTGATGAGCTGGTACCCCGGGCAGCGCGGCGGCACCGCCGTCGGCCAGGCGCTGTTCGGCGACGTCAATCCCGCCGGCCGGTTGCCAGTGACGTTCTACAAGGCCGGCGAAGCGTTGCCGGCATTCGACGACTACGCCATGGAGGGCCGAACCTATCGCTACTTCCGCGGCACGCCGCTTTATCCGTTCGGTCACGGCCTGTCGTACACGCGGTTCGACTATGGAACGCTCCGCCTCGATGCAGACAGCCTCCGCGCCGATGGCCGCCTGGGCGTGGCGGTCGATGTGACCAACGCAGGCACGCGCAGCGGTGACGAAGTGGTGCAGCTGTACGTGCGGCGCGAGCACGCTGGCAGCGGCGATGCCGTGCAGGAGCTGCGTGGCTTCCAGCGGATCCATCTGGCCCCGGGCGAACACCGCACGGTGACGTTCACCCTGGAGGCAGCGCAGGCCCTGCGCCACTATGACGAAGCGCGCGCCGCGTATGAGGTGCGGCCCGGTGCCTACGAGGTCAGGGTGGGGGCGTCCAGTGCCGATGCACGCGCGCAGGGCAGGTTCACGGTGGTGTCCGCGCATGACTGATCGCTCTCGCCGGCATCGATTTCCCTCCGCCCAGATCCCTTTTCCAGGACGTCCGCTGCATGGCAAGCACTGAACACGCGCTATCGATACGCGAGAAGCTCGGCTACAGCCTGGGCGATCTCGCCGCCAACCTGATCTTCCAGACCCTGATCACCTACCTGGCGTTCTTCTACACCGACGTCTACCGCCTGCCAGCTGCGACCGCGGCCACGATCATCTTCGTGGTGGGCCTGCTGGGTGCGTTCGTGTTCACGCCGTTGATCGGCATCGCGGCTGACCGGACGTCCACCCGTTGGGGCCGCTTCCGGCCGTGGATCCTGTGGACGGCCATTCCCTTTGGCGTACTGTCCCTGCTGGCGTTCAGCACGCCGGACCTGGGCGAGCGCGGAAAGGTGATCTATGCACTGGCCACCTACGCGCTGCTGGTGTGCGTGTACGCAGCGAACAACCTGCCGTACTCGGCGCTGAGCGGCGTGCTGACCGGCAGCATGGCCCAGCGCAACAGCCTTTCGGCCTACCGCTTCGTGGCCGTGATGATCGCGCAGTTCATCATCCAGGTGCTGCTGATGCCGCTGGTGCTGATCCTGGGTGACGGCGACCGGGTGCGCGGCTTCGAGCAGGTCATGACCGCATTCGCCATCATCGGCACGGCGTTCTTCCTGATCACGTTCGCCACCACCCGCGAACGCATCGTGCCGACGCGTGAACAGACTGGCGGCATAGTGCAGGACCTGTCGGACCTGCTGCACAACCGCCCGTGGCAGGTGATGCTGGCCCTGACCGTGCTGGTGTTCATCAACCTGGCATTGAAAGGCGGTACCTACATCTATTACTTCCAGTACTACATGAGTGAAGCGGCGCTGGCCGGCTTCCTTGAAAACTCGGGGTTCAACGGCCTGGTCAGCGCGTTGAATGCTACGCTGGCCAGCGCCGGCTTCGCGGCGTTCACCTGGCCGAAGGACGCGGCCACCTCGGCGTTCAGCCTGTTCAACGCGTGCGGCATCCTCTGCATGATCCTGGGTATCGGCGCATCGCGACGGTTGGCGGACCGCTTCGGCAAGCGCGACGTCTTCGGTGGCGCCCTGTTTGTCTCGACCCTGTTCCTGCTTGCCTTCTACCTGTTTCCACCCACGGCGGTGGCGGTGGCGTTCGGCGCCTTCATGCTGCATGGCTTCTGCTACGGCATCACCATCCCGTTGCTGTGGGCGATGATCGCCGACGTCGCGGACTATTCGGAGTGGAAGAACCATCGGCGGGCAACCGCGATCATCTTCTCGGCGATGCTGTGCGGGCTGAAGATCGGCCTCAGCGTGGGCGGCGCGCTGGTCGCCGCGATCCTCGCCCACTACGGCTACCAGGCCGGCTTGGCGCAGCAGCCTGAGGCCGTGGTGCAGGGCATCCGCCTGACCGTAAGCGTCTACTGCTCCCTTCCTTTCCTGCTCGCCGTGGCGCTGCTGGTCTTCTACAGGATCGACAAGCGCACCGAAACCCGCATCGAGCAGGACCTCCACCTGCGTCGCCGTTCCGCCGACGCCTCCGCGTAACCCCAAGATGACGACCATGATCGACCTCTCTGCCGGCGAAGACGGCCAGGCCAGCGAAGCCCGTCTTGCGCAGCTCACCGCGCACGCCATTTCGCAACCACTGGTGACCCACATCTATACCGCCGACCCTTCGGCGCATGTGTTCGAGGGGCGCCTGTACATCTATCCGTCGCACGACATCGACGGCGGCCAGCCATTCGACGACGAAGGTGGCCACTTCGGCATGCAGGATTATCATGTGCTGAAGATGGATACGCCCGACGGCACGGCCGTCGATTGCGGCATGGCGTTGCATGTGCGCGACGTGCCCTGGGCCCGGAAACAGATGTGGGCCCCCGATGCCGCCTGCCGTGATGGCCGCTACTACCTCTACTTCCCGGCCAAGGATGCCGAGGGCCGGTTCCGCATCGGCGTGGCGATCGGTACGCGGCCGGAGGGCCCGTTCGTGCCCCAGCCGGAGCCGATCAAGGGTGCGTACTCGATCGACCCGGCCGTGTTCGAAGACGAGGATGGCAGCCACTACCTGTACTTCGGCGGCATATGGGGCGGGCAGCTGCAGAAGTATCGTGACAACCAGTACAGCGGGGCCCACGAGGAGCCCGAGGGCAGCGCGCCGGCCCTGGGCCCGCGCGTGGGCCGCCTGGATGCCGGCATGACCGAGCTGGCCGAACCCACCCGCGAAGTGCAGATCCTGGATGAGCATGGCCAGCCGCTGCGCGCGGACGACCATGCGCGCCGCTTCTTCGAAGGTCCGTGGCTGCACAGGTACCAGGGTCGCTACTACCTGTCGTACTCCACTGGCAACACCCACCAGCTGTGCTACGCCATCGGCGACAGCCCGTATGGACCGTTCACCTACGCTGGCGTGATCCTCACCCCCGTGGTCGGTTGGACCACCCACCACTCCATCTGCCAGTTCGAAGGGCAGTGGTACCTGTTCTATCACGATGCACTGATGTCCGGCGGCATCACCCACCTGCGCTCGGCCAAGTGCACGCCGCTGCACATGGAGCCGGACGGAAGCATCCGCACGATCAACCCGTATGGGGCCTGAGCGGATGCTGCCGGTGGATGATGCGCTGGCTCCGCTGCCAGCCGGCGAGCTGCACTGGCTGAGGTGCGGCGAACTGGAGGTTGCGTTCGCCGCAGGGGCGGGCGGGCGCGTGGCGCACCTGCGCTACCAGGGCGTGGAATGGCTGGTGGATGCGCAGCAGGCAGGCCCGGCGGCGATCGCGTGGGGCTGCTACCCGATGGTGCCGTGGGCCGGGCGCATCCGCCGTGGACAGTTCCATTTTGACGGCAGGCCGCATCGGCTGCCGCTCAACTTCGACGGGCACGCCATCCATGGGGTGGGTTTCTCGCGACCCTGGCGGATCGACCGCCTGGACGCGGCGGCAGCCCGGTTGTCGCTGGAGCTGCCGCGCGACGGCTACTGGCCTTTCGGTGGCGCTGCCGTGCTGGACCTGCAGTTGCAAGCTCACAGCCTGCAGATGGACCTCTCGGTCCAGGCCGGCGGCCAGGCGATGCCGGCGGTGCTGGGCTGGCACCCCTGGTTCCGGAAGCCGGAACGACTGCTTTTCAGTCCTCGCTTGATGTATCCGCGGGACAGGGAAGGTATTGCCACGCTGCCCCGCGTGGAGCCCACCACCGGCCCCTGGGATGACTGCTTCATCGCCGACGGTGACGTCACGCTGATACGCGAAGGCCAGCACCTGCGGCTGAGGTCGGACCACGACCACTGGGTGGTCTACGATGGTACGCCGCACGCCACCTGTGTCGAGCCGCAGAGCGGCCCGCCAGATGGCTACACCCTGGCACCGCACCGGCTGGAGCCCGGCCAGCGCCTCGCATTGACATTCGAACTGGCGTGGGCGGCGGACAGCACCTGAAACCCCGGCCAGGGCAGGCGGTCACCCGGGTGCCGGGCGGTCGGTACGCCGCCTGGACCGGCCGTGGACCCGGTGCCTGACACGGGCCGCGCCCCAGGACCACCTGACATTTCCTACAGGTTCCAGTCGATCCGCATGCCCGCGATCAGCGCATCCGGCAGGTCGTGCTGGCGTGCGGGCTCATTGAACTGGTCGGGGTGCACGATGTAGTGCAGGTTCGGTGCAACACGAAGCTGCGGGCTGAGCTGGATGCCGTAGCTCAGCTCCATCATCACCTGGCTCCCGTGCGGGGTGCCGCTGCCACCGGCTGCGGCGCGGGCGAGGCGCAGGTCTTCCAGCGCGATGCTGCTGTACTTCTGCTGGGTCACGACGAAAGCGATGCTGTCCTGCGGCCGCCGGGCGAACGTGCCTTTCTGCACCAGCCCGGCCTGCAGGAAATGATCCTCGATCAACTGGCCGGAGGTGCCCTTGAGCGCCGCACCGAAAAGGGTCAGGCCGCGGCCGGCACCATCACTGGTGAGCTGCTGCTCGAAGCGGGCGAACGCACCGGAGCGACCGTGACGCGTCGCGTACTCCTGGCCACTGAGCAGCGCGGGAATGCCGTTGGCATCGCGCAGCGGATCGCGATAGGTCGAGTTGTCCTGCCAGCCACCGAGTTCGTAGCGGGCTTTCAGTCGTGCCGAAGCAGGGCTGCGCCAGCCGATCGTGTAGGGCACGATCCAGCCGGTGGCCTGGTTCGTATTCCACTTCAGGCCATGCTGGCCATCCTCGGCCTGGCTGGGATCAACCTGGTAGGCGCCGACGCGGACATAGACATCGGGCGTCACCCAGGCCGTGGCATCGGCCATCCAGCTCGATACCGGCCACCAGGTGAAACTGCTGGTGCGGAATACGTAGGTCGGGTTGCCACAGGCCGAGTTGCCCTGGAAGTACTGGCACAGGTCCGAACCCAGGTGGTGGATGTTGGCGACGCTGCGCCCTGCTTCCAGCACCAACCGGTCGTTGAACAACTTCTGTTCGAGGGTCAGGTTGGCCAGGCGCGTGCCCTGGCCGCCGTAGATTTCCTGCACCGAGGTGCTGTTGCCTGTACTGCTGTTGGCGAGATTGGTGCCATGGCGGTTGATGCCGTAGGCCTTGACCGTCGCACCTCGCCAGCCAAACGCCGCGTCCAGGTCCACGTCGGCACCGAACATCAGCTGGCCGGCATAGGCCGTGCCGCTGCGCTTGCCACCGTCGAGCGTGGCGGCCGCTTCGCCGGTGTAGGCGAGCTTCGGAGCGAAGACGTCGCTCGCGTCGGCGGCTGCGGCCAGTGATGGCAGGGCCAGCAGGATCACTGTCGGCAGCAGGCGGCGGGAAGGGGAGGTCATGGGCGGGTTCCTTTTACAGGGTGGGAGCCGTGACCGGCTTCTTGAGCATGCGCAGCGCGATCGCGGTGACGGCGACGCCGGCCACGAGTGCCAGCAGGTAGATGCCAAGGTGGGTGACTGCGTTCGGGATCGGCAGCACGAACACGCCGCCATGCGGCACCTTCAGTTCGACGCCTGCGGCCATCGAGATCGCACCGGCCACGGCAGAACCAAGGATCAGCGCCGGAATGGTGCGCAGCGGATCACGCGCGGCATAGGGGATCGCGCCTTCGGTCACGAAACTGAGACCAAGCACGCCAGCGGCACCGGCCGTGCCACGCTCCTCGGCAGTGAAGCGGTTGCTGAACAGCCATGTCGCCAGTGCGATACCCAGCGGCGGCGTCATGCCGCCGATCATCGTCGCCGCCATCGGCGTGTAGACCTGGCTGGAAATCAATGCGGTAGAGAAGGCGTAGGACGCCTTGTTGACGGGGCCGCCCATGTCCACCGCCATCATGCCGCCCAGCAACAGGCCAAGCAGGATCGCGCTGCTGCCTTGCATGCCGCGCAGCCAGTCGGTCAGCCAGGCCAGCAGCCCAGCCACCGGCGTACCGATCACATACATCATCAACAGGCCGACCAGCAGCGTGCCCAGCACCGGCAGGATCAGCACCGGCTTGAGGCCTTCCAGGCTGCGCGGCAGGCGCAGCGCACGGTTGATCCAATGCACGCCGTAGCCGGCGATGAAACCGGCCAGGATGCCGCCGATGAAGCCCGCATCCATGTTGACTGCCACCAATCCCCCGATCATGCCCGGGGCGATGCCCGGGCGATCGGCGATGGAGTAGGCGATGTAGCCGGCCAGTGCCGGCACCATCAGCATGAAGCCGGACTTGGCGCCGATCTGGAACAGCGACCAGGCCAGCGTGCCCTTGTGTGCATCGTCGAAGGCATAGATGCCGCCGAGCGCGAACGCCAGTGCGATTAGCAGGCCGCCGGCAGTGACGAACGGCAGCATGAACGACACGCCGGTCATCAGGTGCTTGTAGGGGCCGGTGACCCTGGCCTTCTCGGTGGTGCGACCTGAAGCCACCCTGCCGGTCTGCACGCCAGCCTCGGCCAGCGCCTTGCGGATCAGGTTCTGGCCGTCATTGATCGCCGGCTTGGTGCCGCTCTTGAACAGGCGTTTGCCAGCAAAGCGCGACAGATCGACTTCGCGGTCGGCGGCGATCAGCACCAGGTCGGCGGCGGCGATTTCGTCGTCGCTCAACGCGTCCTGGGCGCCGACCGAGCCCTGGGTTTCCACCCGGATCGCGTGGCCCAGTGCCTTGGCCGCCTGCTGCAGGCCTTCGGCCGCCATGAACGTGTGGGCGATGCCGGTCGGGCAGGAGGTGACGGCGACGATGCGCTTGCCCGCGTCATCCCTGGAAGGGGGTGCCGATGCTGCGGCGAGCTGCGCCAGCACGGCGAGCGGGTCGTCCAGCACTTCACCGAGGCCGGCGCGCACGATCTGGGCATTGCCGAAGCGGGCGCTGTCCGCCTCGCCGTCACCCACCAGCAGCAGCTGCGTTGCGGCGGCAGCCTGCGCGTCGGACAGTGCCCCGGTCACGCCCTGATTGCTGCGGATTTCGATCGCCAATTCGACCCTTTGCTGGCGTGCGGCGCGGCGCAGCGCTTCGGCGGCAAGAACGGCCTCGATGCTGCGTTCGCCAGCGGCGATGACTACGGTGGAAGCTTGCATGGCAACTCCTGGAATTCTTCGGGTTCGTCCTTGCAGCAGGGGCCATCGGTGGCCCAAGGCCAGCCGCAGCCCCCTCTGCAGGGGTTTCAATCCAACCGCTCGATCAGTACATCGCCGGTCCACGCGCGCACCTGCGCCGGGTCCAGCCGTCGCGCGTCGCCACTCTCCAGCCGGCTCATCGAGAACGCCGTGGCCAGTCGCGCACAACCGGCCAGGTCGGGGGAGGGCTCCAACAAGGCGGCGGCGATGCCGGCGACCATGGCGTCGCCGGCACCGACCGTACTGCCCTGCGCCAGTCGCGCCGGTCGTGCGACCAGGGCGCCGCTGCGATCAATGAACAGCGCGCCGTCGGCGCCCATCGAGATCGCTACGAGTGCAACTCCGCGTTCGACCAGGGCCCGGCCCGCGGCGCGCAGGGCGCTGCGATCCAGCAGCGGCGTGCCGGCCCAGGCCTCCAGTTCATGGCGGTTGGGCTTGACCGCGTAGGGCAGTGCACCCTGTGCACCACTCAACGCGGCGGCAAGCGCGTCGCCACTGGTATCCAGCAGTACGCGCGCGCCGGCGGCGCGCACCTGCGCCTGCAGTCGGGCCCATGCATCGGCTTGCAGCCCGGACGGAAGGCTGCCGGACAGCACCACCGGCAGCTGCGGCTGGAGCAGTGCGTCGAGTCGGCGCGATACCGCGTCCAGATCGGCGTCACACAGTGACAGGCCGGGCAGGTTGATGTCGGTGGTCTCGCCGTTGGCGTCTTCCACCAGCTTGATGTTGGTGCGGGTACGGCCCGGAATGCGCAGACACGCGTCTGCGATGCCCCGATCGGAAAACAGTGCGCTGAACACGCCGTCGTTGCCATCGCCGAGCACGCCCAGCGCAGTGGTCGGCACGCCCCAGTCTGCCAGGCAGGCGGCCACGTTGATGCCTTTGCCGCCGGCATCGTCGCGGGAACTGCGGGCGCGATGCACGTGACCCGGTTGCAGGTTCGCCAGCCGCACGGTCTGGTCGATTGCCGGGTTCAGGGTAATGGTGACGGCGCGGGAACTCATGCGCGCGCTCCATCGAGGGCACGCACCTGCTCGGCGGTTTCGCAGTCCAGCGCCGTCGCAGCCAGCGTTCGCAGATCGGCCAGCGCGCTGCCACGCAGGCGTGCTTTCACGGCCGGGATGTCGTTCGGGGTCATCGACAGTTCGTCCACGCCCAGGCCGGCCAACAGCAGTGCGCCGAACGGATCGCCGGCCAGCCCGCCACAGACGCCCACCCAGCGCCCATGCAGTCGTGCGCCTTCCACCGTGGCGCGGATCGCGCGCAGCACGGCCGGATGCAGGCTGTCGGCCTCGGCGGCCAGTTCCGGATTCTGGCGGTCGATCGCCAGCACGTACTGGGTCAGGTCGTTGGTACCGATCGAGAAGAAGTCGGCGTGGCGGGCCAGCACATCGCTCTGCGCCGCAGCGGCCGGCACTTCGATCATGATGCCGATCGGTACCCCGGGCGCCTGCAGTGCTGCGCGCTGGCGCTCGCAGATGGCGCGCAGTGCGACCAGCTCGCTCACCGAGGTGATCATCGGGAACATGATGGACAGGCGCGCGCCGTCTTTCGCCGCGCGGTACAGCGCACGCAGCTGCGGTTCCAGCAGGTCCGGCCGGCGCAGCAGCAGGCGCGCGCCGCGCACGCCCAGGAACGGGTTTTCCTCATGCGGCAGCTCCAGGTGCGCCACCTGCTTGTCGCCACCGATATCGAGCGCACGCACGATCAGTGGGCGGCCGCCGAGTGCCTTGGCCATCGCCACATACGTGGTGTACTGCTCATCCTCGCTGGGCGTACTGCCACGTTCAAGGAACAGGAATTCGGTGCGCATCAGGCCGACGCCTTCCGCGCCTTGCTCCAGTGCCAGCGGCACCTGCTCGGGCAGGTTGACGTTGGCGCCGATGTCGATGCGGTGGCCGTCCGGCGTCTGTGCCGGCTGCGCGCGTTGCGCCGCTTCACGCTCGCGGATCTGCTGCTGTTCGGCGATCCACGCGCGCGCCGAGGCGAGATCGGCCTCGGACGGAGACAGGTAGAGCCGCCCGCAGTTGCCGTCGATGATCGCCTCGCGACCGGCGCTGATCGCGAGCAGCTCGCCCCCCCCGGCGACCAGCGCCGGCAGGCCGAGGGTGCGCGAGAGGATGGCGGTGTGCGAGGTCGGCCCGCCCTGCGCGGTGGCCAGGCCAATCACGCGGGTAGTGTCGAGGTTGGCCGTGTCGGACGGCGACAGGTCCGCCGCGATCAGGATGCACGGGTGCGCGGGCAGGTCGGCCAGGCCGCCACCGGCGGCCGACGGATCAAGCTGCGCCAGCACTCGGCGGCCAACGTCACGCAGGTCGGCGGCGCGCCCGGCCAGCACCGGGTTGCCCAGCGCGGCCAGGCCCGAGGCGATGTGTTCGATGGCCTGATGCCAGGACCATGCGACGCCATGGCCTTCGACCATCAGCTGGCAGGTACGGGTAATCAGGTCGGTGTCGTCCAACAGCGCGGCATGGGCCTTGAAGATGGCGGCGTCCGAGGCGCCAAGCCGGCGCTGGGTGTCATCCTGCAGCGCGGCCAACTGCTGGCGGGTGCGGGCGAGCGCGTCCTGCAGACGCGCCCCGCCTTCGCCGAGCGGGGCCGGGCGGTCGGCGACCTCGGCCTGCGTGCTGGCCAATACATGCACCGGGCCGATTGCCAGCCCAGGGCTGGCACCGATGCCGACGATGGCAGCCTGTGCCTCGGGCGGATTCCAGCCTGCCACCGGCGCGGCCTTGCGTTGTGCTGCGCGCTCGGCGTCGGCCTTTTCCTGTGCCACCAGGTCCTCCATGACCCTGCGCAGCGCGGTCAGCAGGGCGGGGGCATCCGCCCCCTCGGCAGACACGCTGACGGCATCGCCATGACGCAGGCCAAGTTGCAGCAGCGCGACCAGACTCTTGGCGTCCGCTGCCTGGTCGCCGGCACGCACCTGGGCGCGGGCCGCAAAGCGGCGCGCCGTCTCTGCCCAGCGCGTGGCCGGGCGCGCGTGCAGGCCGCTGGGGTAGGCAATGGTCCAGTCAAAGCGCTCGGCCAGATCGGTGGCCGTTACCTGGGCGGTCGTGATCGCAATGTCGCCGGTCAGCGCGTTGACGATCTCACCCGCATCGGTGGTCGCAAACAGGCGCTGCAGCGTTGCCTCATCCTGGATCAGCCGGGTCAGGCGGCGCAGCAGGGTAATGTGGGTATCGGACTGGGCAGCGATGCCAACCACCAGACGGGTGACCTGCCCCGGATTCCATTCCACGCCTTCCGGCAACTGCAGCACGGCAATGCCATCGCGGCGCACCAGATGGCGGTCCTCGCCAAGCCCGTGGGGGATTGCCACGCCATGGCCGAGGAAGGTGTTGGCCAGCGCTTCGCGCCGTCCCATGCTGGCCTCGTACCCCGGCGCCACGCAGCCGGCCGCGACCAGCATCTGCGCGACCTGGGCGATCGCATCGGTCTTGTCCTGCGCCCGCGCGTCCAGGCGGATCAGTTCCCGGCTGACGGGGGAGGGGAAGGTCTGGGGCGACAAAGGGCGGCTCCGGCAAAAGGATGGCTGGGCATATTGGGAACGTTCCCACCGCCTATTTCAATGTGCACTGCACAAAATGCCAATAGCTCTTTGGCGTTAGCATTGTCCTGAACAGCCGCCGGGCCATGGCAGGCGCACTTTTCCGGGAACGTTTCCAATGAGTATCAGCATCAATGACGTCGCGCGTGTAGCGGGGGTATCCAAGTCCACCGTGTCGCGGGTTCTCGGGGGCGGCCCGGTCAGCGAAGAGGTTCGCGGCCGGGTCGAGGTGGCGATCCGCCAGACCGGCTATCGGCCGAACCTGCAGGCAAGGCGGCTGCGCTCCCGGCACACCGGCATCATCGGGTTGATCGTTGCGGATATCCGCAACCCGTTCTTCACTGCGCTTATCCGTGCGGTGGAGGAGGTCGCCTATCGCGAAGGCCTGCGCGTCACGCTCTGCAACACCGACGAAGACCCCGAGCGCGAGGCGCTGTACCTGCAGTTGATGCACGAGGAGCGCATCAGTGGACTGATCTTTGCGCCCACACGGACCACGGTGGGGCGGCTGGAACGGCTCACGCTGGACTTCCCGACGGTACTGGTGGACCGCGCCGCGGCCAGCGGGTCGATCGACAGCGTGGTGCTGGACAATCCCGCGGCGATGGGCGCCCTGGTCGAGCATCTCGTCGAGCGTGGCTATCGCCGCATCGGCGGCCTGTTCGGCAGCACCAGCACCACGGCGGCCGAGCGCCGCGACGGCTATCTTGCTGCGATGCGCACGCACGGATTGGAGCCGGATTACCGCGAAGTCGAGCCAACGGCCGAGGCCGCCATCGCAACGGTCGACCAATGGCTGGCCGGCCCTTCGCGTCCCGACGCGCTGGTCACCAGCAACAGCCTGCTGCTCATGGGTGCATTGAAGGCGGCACGCAGCGCCGGTCTCGCCATTCCAGGAGAGCTGGCGCTGGCAGGGTTCGACAACGAGCGCTGGACCGAGCTGGTCGAACCTGGCATTACCGTGGTCGAGCAGCCGGTTGAAGACATGGGGCGCGCTGCGATGTCGCTGTTGCTGGAACGCCTGCGCATGCCGGAGCTGCCCGTGCGCAGGCTGGTGATGACGGGAAGGTGCGTGGTGAGAGGGTCGACGGCTGGGCGATAGTCCGGCACCGGCCTGCGGCAGCCGCCAGATGTTGGCGGGTCATGCGTTGTCTGCTACAAGCCAACTGTACGCAGACACAGTGGAGGATCGCCTTGTCAGAGCACTGCTCCGCCTGCAGGCATCCCACCACGATCCTTCCAGATGGCTGGCAGCGCCCGTGCCTTCAGCATCCCGCTGGTCCGACTGGCGACGCATCTCCGGGCAGTGGCGCATGGAAAACGGCCAATACGACGTATTCTGGAAGCCTCTACGATCTCATCGCGTTTCTCGGCCAGCTTGATCGGCTTTGACCTCTGCCGCGTGGCATCCATGAAAGCAACAGCCAGGGCCTCAACATGAAGGGACATCACCAACCCCAGGCGCGCCGCGTCATGCCTCGGCTCCTCGCACTTGGCCTCTGCGCGCTGGCTGGGTCCGCTGTGGCCGGAACAACGCAGCCGGCACGGACCTGGCTTGTCAGCGGCACGGAACTCATCACCCTCCTGCAGGGGAAAGGCGATGACGGGTTCTGCGACGGCGAACAGTGCCGGAGCCTGTCCAGCGCTCGCGCCAGCGGCTATATCCTGGGCGTCGCCGCTGCCAGCCGCGGACAGTGGTGCGGGCAGGGCCAGATCCTTCCGCATGAACTGGTCGACCATGTGTCTTCCCATCTCCGGCGACTGCCCCGCGAGCGATTGCAGCAGGATGCGTCGCCACTGGTTGTCGAAGGGCTGCGCACGGCGTTTCCCTGTGGTCGCGGCACACCACGTGGCAACAGTGCCGAGCCCGGCAATGACCAATGAAGCATGCCGCGCCCGCTTGGCGACGATGCGCACGTCCTACACCCTCGCGACACGGTGCATTCACGGCCACCGACATTCGCGCTGCCACACTGCATGTTCCTTCCACAGCACGAGGTGCCCCATGGCTACCTGTGATGTCTGCGGCAACAACTACGACAAGAGCTTTACCCTGCAGCAGGGCGGGCGCAGCGGCACGTTCGATTCGTTCGAGTGCGCGATCCACGCATTCGCACCCCGCTGCGCACACTGCAAATGCGCGGTCATTGGGCATGGCGTTGAAGGAAATGGCCAGATCTTCTGCTGTGCACATTGCGCCGGTCATGCCGGCGTACAGGGGATAGCCGACCGGGCCTGAGCTGCCTTCAGCGCCCTCCTGCTTCCTGCCCAGAGACAAGCGAAGAAAGCCGCGCGATCCGGGCTGCGCCCGAATCAGCCAGCAGCGCCAGTGCGCGCCGCTTCCGGGAAGGCAGCCCCGCCACGACCTCCGGTGCCAACACGACGTCGAACTCTCTGGCGTTGGCATCCAGCGCGGTGGCCAGAACGCACGAATCGGCCGTCATGCCACTCAGGCACAGGCGGCGCACGCCCAATTTGGCCAGCAGAATCGGCAAGGGACTGGCCAGGAACGCCGAGTGCTTGGGCTTGAGCACGAAGTAATGACCGGGCAAGGGCGAGAGAAGGCTGGCAATTCGCCCCGCCGGACCGCCGTCGCGCCGGCACTGTTCCACCTGCTGGCGGAAATCGCGCTTCCAATCCGAGAAATTGTCATTGGCGTAGATGACCGGCCACCCGCGTTCGCCGAAGTGATCCCTCAGGCGCCGGATCTGCCGGGCCGCCCGCTCTGCCGCGGGCGCCAGCTCCTGCGCGCCCGGGAAATCGAAACGGCTGAACATGTCGATGATCAGCAAGGCCGTCGACGGATCATCTGCCATGGTTCAATCTCCTGTCTGGGTATGCGGCGCCTCGACCGGCTTGGACTGCGGCGAATCTTTCTGGCGCAGGAAGATCGTCAGCACCACCAGAGACAGC
This sequence comes from Stenotrophomonas sp. YJH_SMC_135, assembly GCF_059372355.1. Taxonomy (NCBI): domain Bacteria; kingdom Pseudomonadati; phylum Pseudomonadota; class Gammaproteobacteria; order Lysobacterales; family Lysobacteraceae; genus Stenotrophomonas; species Stenotrophomonas sp. YJH_SMC_135. The sequence continues at coordinate 116,698 of NZ_JCAFVN010000006.1, read as the reverse complement.
ACGGCCAGGAATTCGCTTTGCCAGTTCTGCATGGATTCGAACCAGAATGTGCTGCTGGCGAGGTGCTCCACAAAGCCTGGCGGCGGCAATCCCTTCAACTGCTGTTCGGCCTCCTCGGCGCGCCAGCTTCCCAATGCATGCAGCGTAAAGCTGAACAGGAACAACAGCCCAAACGCAATCGCCAGCGAATGACCGTAAAGAACCTTCCACAGGCCACCGCGCCTGACCGGCCAGGGCGTGCGGCCGGGTTCGATGCGATTCTGTTCCTGCGCGGGGTCCAGCGGCCGCGATTCGGCCGAACCGCGCTGGCGCAGGCTGACCGTCAGCAGAACGTACATCCCCATCTGCAGGAACTCGCTCTCCCAGTTCTCGAACGTGGCGCTGACGAAGTGCCCGGTAGCCAGGTAGTGCCAGAAATCGATCGGCACGCGTCCGTGCTCGACCAGTTCCTGGTTGTGCACGTGATGCCCCGCAACTGCCTGGCCCACAATGAACACCAACGTGAGCGCAAGCAGCACCAGCGAGAGACCGTTGCGTTTCCACATGCAACACCTCGTTCAGGCCGTTCCAAAGATCGTCCATGAAGCTTGCGTGGGCAAAGGGCCATGCCTCGTGATTGCTGCGCATCCGGGATGTGAGGCGGACTCAACGCTTTCCCGTCGGATCGGGATCAGGGCGCTCGTAGTCCTCCGGTACCGCCTTGGGGCCGTCGCCGTCGTCGGGCATGTCGTGCTCCTTCCATCTGGCTCGATCGTTGCGCCGTTTGTCCGGCGTGTGCGCTTTTGACTGATCGTCCACATCCGTCGTTGGATTGAAGGGCAGTTTGTCGTTCATGGGCAGCTCCTGCGGCGAGAGAGTGAAGCCTGCACCGCGCCGGGTTAACGCCACGACGCTGCAGAATGAACGCCGCGCACACCGGGATGTCACTGCAGCCGGATGGCGGCCTTGCGATGCTGAAGGCCCGAGCTCCTGGAGCAGCACGATGCAGGCATTGACCTATCACGGCCGCAGGGATGTGCGCGTCGAGACTGTGCCCGACCCGGTACTGGCGGCGGATGACGATCTGATACTGCGGGTGACCGCCACCGCCATCTGCGGTTCGGACCTGCACCTCTACCGCGGCAAGATTCCTGATCTGCACGATGGCGATGTACTGGGCCACGAATTCATGGGCGTGGTGGAAGAGGTCGGCAGCGGCGTGACCCAGGTGAAGCCGGGCGATCGCGTGGTGATTCCGTTCGTGATCGCCTGTGGCGAGTGTTTCCACTGCAGGCTGGCCGAATATGCCGCATGCGAGACCACCAATCCTGGCAAGGGCGCGGCGCTGAACCAGAAAGGGCTGCTGCCTCCAGCTGCTTTGTTCGGATACAGCCATCTGTATGGCGGCGTAGCCGGTGGCCAAGCCGAATTCGTACGCGTGCCGAAGGCCAACGTGGGCCCGTTGCGCATTCCGGAAGGCGTGGCCGATGAGCAGGTGCTGTTCCTGTCTGACATTCTCCCGACCGGCTATCAGGCCGCGCTGAACGCGGGTGTGAAGCCCGGCTCGACGGTGGCCATCTTCGGCGCCGGTCCGGTTGGGCTGATGAGCGCGGCCTGTTGCCGGCTGCTGGGAGCAGAGACCATCTTCATGGTCGACCACCTTCGTTACCGCCTAGACTATGCACGCCGTGCCTACGGCGTGACCCCCATCGACTTCAAGGAGATCGAAGACCCGGCCGATTACATCCTTACCCAGACCAGTGGGCGGGGCGTAGACGCCTGCATCGAGGCCGTAGGCTTCGAGGCCGAGGGCAGTGCGCTGGAGTCAGCGTTGACCGCTGTAAAGCTGGAAGGCAGCAGTGGCGTGGCGATACGGCAATGCATCGCGGCAACGCGCCGTGGCGGCGTGGTCAGCATTCCAGGCGTCTATGCCGGCTTCATCCATGGTTTTCTGCTGGGTGATGCGTTCGATAAAGGTCTGACATTCAAGATGGGCCAGACCCATGTGCAGGGGCTGATGCCGGAACTGCTTGACGCAATCATGGAAGGAAAGCTGGATCCGGGTGACATCATCTCGCACCGGATGCGCCTGGCCGACGCTGCGCAGGGCTACGCGATATTCGATGCCAAGGATGACGACTGCCGCAAGATCGTGCTGACACCCTGAGCATGCTGCCATGAGCGCGATTGCCGCCGGTGTCTACGCACTGTGGCTGGCTGCCGGCTGGCTGGACTTCCATTTTCACCGGCGGACCGACCTTCCACACACCTCTGCGATGCGCGAAAGCCTGTTGCATGGGGTGCAGTTGCTGCTGATCGGAAGCGGGGTGCTCGCATGGCTCCTGCTGGAAAACACGCTGTCGCTCGTCACGTTTCTGGCACTTCTGGTCCTCGCGCACGCAATCGCCGGCTACTTCGACACCGTCAGCGCGGACGGCAGACGACGCATCAGCCCGGCAGAGCAGCATGTGCACAGCGTGCTCGATGCCGCGCCGTGGGTCCTGCTGGGCTGGGTGGGCTGGCAGGTCCACCCCCGGTGGTCGCTCGAAGTGAAGCCTGCAGCACCGGGCGTCTGGCGGCTGGTCCTGCTGCCGGCGCTGGGCGTGGTCGTGCTGCCATGGTTGTGGGAGCTGCTGCAGTGCCTGCGCGCACGACGGCAGCGCGGGCAAGCGAGCGCGTGAGGATCATCGCGCAGAGAATTCATGCGCCGGCTACGCCTCCCAGACAGTGATGTGACCGCTTGCCGCCTACGTTCGACATGTCTCTCCATTTCAGGCCCCTTCATGCAGCATGTGACGCCGCCATCCCCGCTGGAGAGCCGCGCTCGCGAGGTAGTGGTCCAGCGGCCCGACCTGCCATTGCCCGGAAGCGGCCTCACGCTGCGGCGGTGGCAGGCGCTGGCGGCATGGGGGGCGGAAGACCTGTGCCTGGCCAAAGTGCTTGAGGCGCACTACGACGCCCAAGCGATCATTGCCGAACTGAACGCGCCCGCCCTGGCTGAAGGCCAGCTACTGGCGGTCTGGGCCGCGGAAGGTCCAGCCAACACACTCCGCTTCGATGTCCACGGTCAGCTCCATGGTGACAAGCCCTGGTGTTCCGGCAGCGCGTGGGTGGATGCGGCATTGGTAACCGTCCGCAACGCGCAGGGCGTGTGGCTGTGCCAGGTGGCAGCGAAGCACTGGCGCACGCTTGCAGATGAGCCCTGGCCGGCCGTTGGCATGGCCGGCGTTCCGTCCACCACGGTGCGGTTCGACGGCGCACCGATGGCGCTTCTGGGAACGCGCGATGAGTACCTGCAGCGACCGGGTTTCTGGCACGGCGGTGCGGGCATCGCGGCAGTCTGGTTCGGCGCGGCGGCCGCCCTGGCCGAGCGCATGCGGCCAGCCTGCACCGAGGGGAATCGCGCGCGATTACTGGGTGAAGTGGACCTCGCCTTGGGCCCGGCGGCGGCGCTGCTTCGCGAAGTGGCGGCGCGCATCGACGCCGCGCCGGAATCGGCGCACCGCGAAGAGGTCGTGCGCCTGCGCTGCGTGGTCGAGCGCGCGGCGACGCGTGTCCTGGATCTGGCGGGGCGCGCACTGGGCCCGGCGCCGATGTGCCTGGAAGATGCCCACGCCCGTCGCTGCGCGGACCTGACCGTGTTCCTTCGGCAGAGCCACGCAGATCGCGATTGGGAATGGCTGGGCGGCCAGCGGGCGAGCCAGGAGGCGACATGGGCGCTGTAGCCAGGACACCCCTGCAGGGGGAAGGAACGCAGGAGCAGGCATGGCTGCGCTGCGATTGGCTGTGGCAGCGGCCGGCAACATCGGCCAATGCCCTGTGCGCCGGCCATGATCGCGTCGTGGTGGTCGCACCCCATCCAGACGACGAGATCCTCGGCTGTGGTGGACTGCTCCGTCACGCTGCGGAGCAGGGCATGGAGGTACGCGTCGTCGCCGTGACTGATGGCGAAGCGTGCTATCCGGACGAGCACTGGTGGACGCCAGAACGCCTGCGCTCGGCGCGACGCGCCGAGCTTGCCGCAGCGCTGGGCGAACTCGGTATCCGGCCTGGATCCGCGTTTCATCTCGGCATCGCCGACGGCGCGGTCAGTGCGCACGAACAGGGCCTGGAAGATTGGCTGCAGCAGCACCTCCAGCCGAGCGACCTGGTCCTGGCACCCTGGCGCTTTGATGGGCATCCCGATCATGAAGCCGCAGGGCGTGCTGCCTGCAGGGCGGTGCGGACAGTGGGCTGCCGACGCCTGGAGTACCCGGTGTGGGGCTGGCACTGGCTTGACCCCGCCTGCGCACACATGGCGTGGGAGGTTCCCAGGCTGATCGACATTTCAGCAGTGGCTGCCGCAAAACGAAACGCCATCGCGCACTTCCGGACCCAGACCGGCGAGGTGCCGGAATTGAACAGCCCGCCGGTGCTGCCCGCACATGTATTGACCCGATTCTTCCGGAACTACGAGGTATTCCTGGCATGAGCGCGCAACCGTACTTCGATGAACTGCATGAGCAGGAGGATCCCTTCGGCTATCGCAGCCGATGGTATGAAGAACGCAAGCGTGCGCTGCTGCTGGCCAGCCTGAGCCAGCGCCAGTTCATTCGGGGCTGGGAGCTGGGATGCTCCAACGGCGTGCTGACCGAGGCCTTGGCCGCCCGCTGCGAGCGCCTGCTGGCCACCGACATCAGCCCACGCGCAGCGTTCCGGGCCCGCCGCAACCTGGCCCACCTGCCGCATGTGCAGGTCCATTGCGCCAGCCATCCCGAGCAATGGCCGCCGGGCCGCTTCGACCTGATCGTCTGCGGGGAAATGGGCTACTACCTGGGTGCAGCAGCGCTACACGAGCTGCGCGCCGGCATCGATTCGGCCCTTCGCGACGACGGACTGCTGGTCGCCTGCCATTGGTTGCCTTCGTTCCATGGGCGCGCAAGTCGCACCGACGTCGTGCATCGGCGCCTTGGCCAAGGCCTGCACGAAGCCTTCCACTATCGTGATGCGGACTTCGTGCTGCAGGGCTGGACGCGCAGCGCACTATCGCTGGCCCGCAACGAGGGCCTGCGATGATCGGCATCCTGGTTCCGGCCCATGACGAGGCAGCCAGCGTGGAGCGCTGCCTGCAATCGATCCGAAGGGCAGCCCTGCATCCCGGGCTGCACGGCGAAGCAGTGCAGGTGGTGGTTGCACTGGACAGCTGCTCGGATGCCACCGCGTCCATCTGCCAGCAGCAGCGGGTCGATACGGTGCGCCTGGAAGCACGCTGCGTCGGCGTTGCCAGGGCAGCGGCCGCCGCTGAGCTGCTCGGACGCGGTGCGAGATGGCTGGCGAGCACCGATGCCGACAGCGAGGTACCTCCCGAATGGCTGGTTGCCCAGCTTGAAGGCCGGTGCGACGCCTTCTGCGGACTGGTGGACATAGCAACCACCTCCAGGACGGAGAAGCGCCTGCGACGCGCGTTCCAGAAACGGCAGCAGTGGGGCGACGATCATGGGCGCATCCACGGTGCCAATTTCGGCGTCTCCGCCCAGGCCTATCTGGCGGCCGGGGGATTTGCTCCCCTGCGCTGTGGAGAGGATGTTGCACTGGTGAGGAGGCTGCAACGCCTCGGCGCTGACGTAAGGTGGGCCGGCGCTCCCATCGTCATGACCAGTGCCCGCCTGGTGGGACGCGCGACCGGAGGGTTCTCCGCCTACCTGGCCGGAATGGAGGGTGCGCGCCCCGCCACGGCGGCAGATCGGCGGATGGCGGTACCTGGAAGCGCCTCGAAAACCACGCTGAATTGGGCGTGATGTGATGTTTTCCCGGCCGGCGTTTACGGTTTCGCCACGATGCCCGTCCTAGAGTGAAGCGCTGGGAAGCAGGAGTGGCACCATGCCGAATCGAGCCATCGTCTACGTCAGCGAGGCCGTCAGTGGATTCTCGCCGGAACGTCTGAAAGCGCTGATGGACGATGCCGCGCGCTTCAATCGGGGCGCAGGGGTGACCGGGGTGCTGCTGTTCGACGGCGAACGCTTCCTGCAGTACATGGAGGGCCCTGCCGATGGACTGGATGTGGCCTTCTCCCGTGTCGCCGGCGCCAGCAGTCACATCCACCTGATCGAACTTGCGCGGGGGCGTGTCGGCCAGCGGCGGCTGCCGTTCTGGCCCATGCGTTGCCTGTCCGTCACTGCAGATGAGCTGCGCGAGATCGCCTGTGCCGACTGGACCAGCTTCATCCAGCGGGCAGCGACCGAACAGGCCGATGCCACGGCGATGGGCAAGCTGCTGCTGATTGTCGAGCCCTACGCAAAGGCCGCCTGAGCCGGAAACCTGTTACTGCAGTGTGCCGCAGGGGAGAGGATGGAGCGAGGCAGGTTGTGAACCGCCTCATTTGGCTCTACGACAAGGGCAGCATCATGGAAGGGCAGGACACTTCCTGCGTCAGAAGGAATCAACGTGCCCCTCCGCGCAATCGCTTACGCAAGTGAGGCGATACCGGGGCTTTCCATGGACCCTGTGGACGACCTCGCCAGGGCCGCTGCCCGCTTCAACTTCGAAGCAGGCGTGACGGGTGTGCTTCTTTACGATGGGCACCGCTTCCTCCAGTACATCGAGGGACCGGAAGACAGCATCAACGTGGTATACAGCCGCATCCTCGGTGCCCGCAGCCATTGCGAACTGCTTGAGCTGGGCCGGGGCAGGGTGTCCGGCCGGTTCTTTCCCTATTGGTCGATGCGGCTGCTCTGGACCGACCCTGCCGACATCCGCAGCGTCGCTCGTGGCAACTGGAGCGGGCTCTCCCGTGGTGGTGCGCTGCGCCAGCTGGGCCAGGTGGTAGCCCCACACCTGGCATAATCCCGGCGTCTGCCGCTCAATGCGTGGCAGGGGGCGCGCAGGCGTCTCCCACGACCTGCTGGACGGCTTCCTGCAACTGGTCGATGTGGAACGGCTTGGCCACGAAGGTTGCGCGGCGGTGGCGCAGCGGCACCAGCTGGTCATAAACCGCAGACACGAACAGGTAGGGAATGCCGAGTTCCGCCAGTCGATCGGCCACCGGGAACACCACGCCATCGCGGAGCTCCACATCCAGAACCGCGCCATCGAAACGTTGCGTATCCAGCAACCCCAGCGCATCGAACACGCTGTAGGCGTGGGTCACCCGGCCGCCACCGTCTTCCAGCGCCTGTTCCATCAGTGCAGCCAGGTCGAGCTGGTCTTCAACCAGCAGCAGGTTGCACCTGCGCTGGTCCATTTCCGATTGCATGCGCGCATGCCTGTGTTGCCTTGGGAACTGCAGTGTGTGCTGTATTGCATCAACGGCGCGCGTGGGCCGTGTCAGCCCAGCGCGAAGCCGCCCCGCGCAGGTGCTCCATGCCGTCGATGCGGCGTGGAAGGCGGTGCGCTTTTTTTGACGGCGCGTTGGCGGCGGCCATGGATACTGCCGCCGTCCCCCAGCACTGGAGCCATGACCATGCCTCGATCCGCCACCGACCCCACCGCCCCCTGCGCATTGCGCGTGGAGTGCATGTCCCTGGATTGCGGCGGCGCTGCGATCGTCGTGGAGCTGGATCGCACCCCCGAACGGGCATGGATGAAGTCGCTCAAGCGCGCCCTGCAGGAGGATGACGTGCTGGAGGGTGCCCAGGCCAAGTTCGATGGCCGCTTTGTCTACGTGGTGGGCGTGGAAGGTGACGCGCACCGTGCGCAGCACCGGGTGATCCAGGCGTTGAAGGCGTCCGCAGGCGCGCGCGCACCCGCAGCAAGCCCCCGTCGCGACGCCGGCAGCGCTGTAGTGTCCGGCGCGATGCCCGCCTGACCGTACGGTCGGCGTTGCCAGTCGCCCGCGGATGTTATGACCGCATCAGCGCCAGGTGCAGCGCGCACGCCCGCCGGCTCACGCCGGCCGACGAGGCAGTGATTGCTGCCTCGCCACCATGGTCTCCGGAGGCATGTCGCCCCACTACCGGAGACCGTGATGGCAGACCAGAACACCGCCCGCAGCGAGCGCCTGCTGAAATGGCTGCAGGATGCCTACGCCATGGAGCAGGAGGCGGAGACCATGATGAAGGCCATGGCTTCGCGCATCCAGAACTATCCCCATCTTGCCGCACGCATCGGCCAGCACGTGCTGGAGACGCAGCAGCAGGCCGCCTCCCTGCGCGAGTGCATTGAAGCGCTCGGCGGAAGCGTGCCCACCGCCAAGGGGCTGTTCGCGAGCATGACCGCAGCGATCCACGCCGCCGGCAACACCCTGATGGAGGACGAGGTCGTCAAGAGCATCGGCATCTCCTTTGGCTTCGAGAACACCGAGATCGCCACCTACCGGGCACTGGTGATCGCGGCCGAGCGGGCCGCCGCGCCGGATATCGCGGCCGTGTGCGGCCAGATCCTGCAGGAAGAGATCGCCATGGCGCGCTGGCTGGAAGAGCACCAGGACAGCCTGGTCGGCGCCTTCCTCAACCGTGACGAAACGCCTGGCGCCCAAGCCAAGCGTTGATCCCGATCCCGCCTGCCATACACAGGAGACAGTCCCATGTTCTTTCACCACAGGAAGCTGATGTACACCGTGCGCGTGCGCGAATCCAACCCGCAGCTTGCCAGCCTCATGCTGGAACAGTTTGGCGGCCCGCAAGGCGAACTGGCGGCTGCAATGCGTTACTTCACCCAGGGACTCGGTGAATGCGATCCGGGCCGTAAGGACCTGCTGATGGACATTGCCACCGAAGAGATCAGCCACCTGGAGATCATCGGCACCATCATCGCCATGCTCAACCGCGGCCCGAAGGCCATCCAGTCCGAGGGTCTTGCCGAAGCCGAGGACATGCGGCTGCTGGGCCAGAACAGCACCAGCCATACCGAACAGATCCTGTATGGGGGCGGCCCGGCGCTGGTCAATTCCAGCGGGGTGCCGTGGACGGCGGCCTACGTCGATTCGATCGGGGAGCCCACCGCCGACCTGCGCTCGAACATCGCCGCCGAAGCCCGCGCCAAGCTGGTCTACGAACGACTGATCACGGTGACCGATGATCCAGGCATCAAGGACGCACTGCGCTTCCTGATGACGCGCGAAATCGCCCACCAGAAGTCCTTCGAAAAGGCATTGCACAGCATCCAGCCCAACTTCCCACCGGGCAAGCAGCCGGGTGACCCCGCCTTTACCGACCTGTACATGGACATGTCGCAGGGCGACGGCGCCGATGACCTGCTGGGCAGCTGGAACAGCGGCGAGCTGTGGGAGCGGGTCAGCGACCGCGAGGCCCAGGCCGCTGTGGACGGCGGTGACGGCAGCGCCACGGTGGGCCTGGACCCACGCGAGCAGGCGGCGGTGCAGGCCATGACCCTGCGAACGCTTTCCGATCCCGAAGCACGGCCGACAACCGGTGCCGAACTGGGCGCCGGGCCGGGCGCCGGTGCGCTCGACCTGCCGCCACGGGAGCCTTGACGCGGGACAGGCCGGGGCGGGCCTCCGCCCCACGTTTCGCGTGAAAAAAAAGTGGGCGGACACGCTGTCCGCCCACATGGGGTGCAACCGGTCAGTCTCGATCAACGCTGCTGGCCACCGCGGTTGTTGGTGCCGCCACGTTCCTGCTGTTGCTGCCGACCGCCCTGGTTGCCACCCTGGTTGCCGCCGCCATGGCTGTTCTGGCCGCCTTCGCGGCCGATGTCGGCCATGTGCTGGCGATCCTGGCTCACCGCTTCGCCGCCCTTGCGACCGGCTTCGCGCGCTTCTTCAGAGCTGAATTCATGGGCGTTGCCCGACTCATGCGCGGCGCGGCCGCCCTTGGCGGCGATCTCGCGCTGCTTGTCTTCGTCCATCGAAGCGAAGCCGCGGTTGCTGCTGCCCTGGTTCTGGTTCTGGTTGGCCATGGAAAGTCTCCTTGGAGTGAGCCGCCCGATTGGCGGCAGCGACCATCTTCCAGATCCGCCGCTAGACGGCGGTGGCACCACTGCCAACGTGATGTCATGCGCAGGCACGCGCTTCCTCATGCATTCTCCACGAAAGCAAATCCATCGGCGGAAGACACGGCATGCCGGTCGTGGTGCTCGAGCCGGGTGTCAACGCAGCGCGCCGTTGGCACGTACAGGTTCAACGCCGCCTCCACGCCGGTGTCACCGCGCGTTTGATCCGCACCGCTAAGGTAGAGCCATCTGCAACAACCCGGTGCTGTCATGCCTCTTCGTGCCATTGCATATGTAAGTGAAGCCACCCGAAACCTGACTGCAGAACGGCTGCAGCAGCTTGTCGCGGACGCGATGCTGTTCAACGAGTCGGTTGATGTGACCGGCGTCCTCCTGTTCGACGGCACGCGCTTCCTGCAATGTCTCGAAGGCCCGGAGTCCGGTGTCAGCGCGGCGTACACCCGCATCCTGGCGGCCGGCAGCCACAACGGTCTGGTCGAACTCAACCGGGGCAGGGTGGGGCGGCGGCAGTTCCCGCACTGGCGCATGCACAGCGTGCGCGTGGATGAGCTGGCGCTGGGAAAGATCGCGATCTCCGACTGGACCGGCTTCGTGCGCAGCGCCTCCGCGCTCGCTCCTGGCACCAGTGCGCTTGATCGACTGCAATCGGTGGCGCAGGCGCCGCCAGGCGCCGGCGATGGCCGGTTGCTGGAGCCGGACGGACCGGTGGCACGATGAGCGCAGCCAACGCCCCGGGCACGCCAGGACAGGTACGCATCGGCTGCGCAGGCTGGTCGCTGTCGCGCGCGGCGCAGGCGGCGTTCGGCGCAGGCGACAGCGTACTGCAGCGCTATGCCACCCGCCTGCCGATGGTCGAGATCAATTCCTCGTTCTACCGCCCCCACCAGGCGGCGACCTACGCCCGGTGGGCGGCGAGCGTGCCCGCGGGTTTCCGCTTCGCGGTGAAACTGCCGCGCGTGATCAGCCATGAACGCCGGCTGCGCGACGCGATGCAGCCGCTGGCGCTGTTCCTTGATGGCGTGATCGCGCTGGGGGACAGGCTGGGGCCGCTGCTGCTCCAGCTGCCGCCCAGCCTGGCGTATGAGCCGGCGACCGTAACGGCATTCCTGCACGGACTGCGCGCACGCACCTCGGTTGATGTCGCCTGCGAACCGCGCCATCCCAGTTGGTTCACTGCGGACGTCGACACGCTGCTGAGCGACCATGGCATCGCACGGGTCGCGGCTGACCCGGCCCGGGTACCGGCAGCAGCTGTCCCGGGCGGTGACCGCACGTGGAGCTACTGGCGCTGGCACGGGCAGCCGCAGATCTATCGCAGCCCCTACAGCGAACAGGCGCTGGCGGGGCTGGCCCAGCACCTGCAGCGTGAAGCCGCTGCGCAGCGCCGCGCCTGGTGCGTACTGGACAACACCGCGCTGGGCCACGCGACCGGCAACGCCCTGCACCTGCAGGCACTGCTGCAGGAGAACGCGCATGCCTGAGGGCCCGTCCATTGTCCTGCTGCGCGAAGCCGCCAGCCGCTTCAAGGGTCACGTCGTGCGCGGCGTCTCCGGCAACAGCCGCATCGACCTGTCACCGCTGCAGGGACGCAGGGTCAAGGCGGTTCGCAGCTGGGGCAAGCACTTCCTGCTGGAGTTCAGCCACCACACGCTGCGCATCCATCTGATGATGTTCGGCAGCTGGCGCATCGACGAACGGAAGCCAGCTCCTGCACGGGTGTCGCTAGCATTGGACAACGGGGAACTGAATTTCTACGCGTGTTCCGTCCGGCTGATCGACGCGCCGTTGGACGACCTCTACGACTGGCGGGCGGACGTGATGAACGACGCCTGGGATCCAAAACTGGCCCGGCGCAAGCTGAAGGCACTGCCGGACACCCTGGTCTGTGATGCGCTTCTGGACCAGACGATCTTCGCGGGCGTCGGCAATATCATCAAGAACGAGGTGCTGTTCCGCATCCGCGTGCATCCGGCCACGCGACTGGGCGACCTGCCACCGCGCAAGCTCACCGCCCTGATCAACCAGGCCCGTGCCTACAGCTTCGACTTCCTGGAATGGAAACGGCGCTTCGAATTGAAGAAGCACTGGCAGGTGCATACGCGAAAGGTGTGCCCGCTCTGCGGTGGCCCCATCAGCAAGCTGTACATGGGTACGACGCGGCGGCGCACGTTCTTCTGCCCAAACGATCAGGTGCTCTACCCACCCTGAGGCCGCCTTCCATGGCGGCCGAGGGGCATGCGATTCGACTCAGGCGGCCTGCGCGGCCTTGGCATTGCCGCCGCCCTTGGCCAGCAGGGTCAGCTTCTCATCGGTCGCCTTTTCTTCCTCCAGCGTCTCCAGCAGCAACGGCAGGGCATCCTTGTAGCCCAGCTGCTTGGCCAGCGCGGCGATGGTGCCGTAGGAGGCAATTTCATAATGCTCGACCTTCTGCGCGCCACCGATCAGGGCAGCATCGCGCACCGGCCCCTTGTCGATGCTGTCGATCACCTCCTTGCCTTCCTCGACCAGGCCTTCCATCGCCGCGCACTTGATGCGCTTCAGGCGGATGCCGAGCACCTCGACCACCTGGTCGATGCGTTCGATCTGCCCCTGGGTTTCTTCCAGGTGCGTTTCGAACGCTGCGGCCAGATCCGGATTCTCGGCCGCACGGGCCAGGCGCGGAAGCGCCTTGGTCAGCTGCTTCTCGGCGCTGTAGATGTCCGAGAGCTCGTGGATGAACAGATCTTCCGCCGTCTTGATGGCCATGCTGGGCTCCGCTGTGAATGGAGTGCCCAGAGTAGGTCCCGTCCGGTTGCGATCAGGCGGGGAAGGAGTGAAGGCGGCATGTGAATTCCCACGCGGACCCTGCGCGCTGCCTTCACGAAGCAGCGTCTTTCGCGCATCGGCAGGACGCCGTGCCGGCGGCCTTCGCCATGGCTTCACAGTGGCATCGCTCCGTGCCCATGGAATGGCCGGTACGGTCAGTTCACCCCCGATCACGCTGGAGACTCCCATGAGCGATGACAAGAACAACGCCGGCAGCCCGGACCGGGACCGCATCAACGTCAATGAGGATTACGAACTGCGGTACTGGACCACGACGCTGGGCGTGTCCGCCGACGAACTTCGCGCGGCCGTCGCGTCAGTCGGGCCCACGGCGGTTGCTGTCCGGAAGCACCTGGGCAAATAGCGCGGAGCTGGCCATGTCCCTGGTCGAGTATCGCCGCAAGCGTCGTTTTGACCAGACCAAGGAGCCCGAGCCGGGCAAGGCGCTGCCGAAAGGCCAGCGCGCCATTTTCGTGGTGCAGCTGCATCATGCCAGCCGCAGGCACTATGACTTCCGCCTGCAGGTTGGCGATGCGCTGAAGAGCTGGGCCGTGCCCAAAGGCCCCAGTTACGACCCGAAGGTCAAGCGCATGGCGGTGGAAGTTGAAGACCACCCGGTGGACTACGCGACGTTCGAGGGTGAGATTCCCAAGGGCCAGTACGGCGGCGGCCATGTCGCCCAGTTTGACCACGGTGTATGGGCCACGCAGGGCGATCCGGAAGCCCAGCTCGCCAAGGGCCATCTGCGCTTCGAGCTGTTCGGTACCAAGTTGAAAGGCGGCTGGCATCTGGTCCGGTCGGGAAAGCCCGCGCGCCAGCCACAGTGGCTGCTGTTCAAGGACGACGACGAATTTGCCAGCGATATCGAGGCAGACGATCTGCTGGGGGACGTCGCTGAAGCGCCACCGGAGGATCTGAAGCGTGCCGGCGCCGGCAAGGCCGCGAAGAAGCGGCTGACGGCGGTACCTGCCAGACGCGCCCGGCGAAAGAACTGGGCGAAGAAGGCCCTGGCGCTCAGCAAGGCGAAAAGGGCGGCAGCGCCGTCCGGGCCGTTTGAGCCGCAGTTGGCCAAGCTGGGCGAAGCGCCGCCCCAGGGCGGGCAGTGGGTGCATGAGATCAAATGGGACGGGTACCGCATCCTTGCTACGGTGGCTGAGGGCAACGTGCAGCTGTGGTCACGGAACGCGCTGGAATGGACCGCCAAACTTCCCGAAATACGTGACGCGATCGCGGCCCTGGGCCTGACTTCGGCGGCACTGGACGGCGAGCTGATCGCCGGCGCCGGCACCAAGGAAGACTTCAACCTGCTGCAGGCCACGCTTTCCGGCGAGAAGCAAGGCGTCCTGACGTATGCGCTGTTCGATCTGCTGCATCTTGATGGCGTGGATGTGGCCGATGCGCCCCTGCTTGAGCGCAAGACCCTGCTGCAATCGGTGCTGGAGGGGCAGGGCGGCCCATTGGCATTCAGTTCGCATGTACAGGGGGATGGCGACCAGGCCTATCGTCTGGCCGGTGAGCAGCACTTCGAGGGTATCATTTCCAAGCGCGCCGATCGCAGCTACCACAGCGGCCGCAGCGAGGACTGGCGCAAGACGAAGCAGCTGGCCAGCGACGAGTTCGCGGTGGTGGGCTACACCGCACCCAAAGTCAGCCGCACCGGCTTTGGTTCGCTGCTGCTGGCCCGGCCAGACGCAACGCATGGCTGGCTCTACGCAGGGCGCGTCGGGTCCGGGTTCTCGGATGAACTGATTGGCGACATCAGCAAGCGCATCAAGGGCGGCGGCGGCCGCAAGCCAACCGCGTACGTGCCCACGCAGGACACCGATCTGCGCGCTGCGACCTGGTTCGAACCGCGTTTCGTGGTGGAGGTCTTCTACCGCGGAATCGGTGGGCAGCAACTGTTGCGCCAGGCGTCGCTGAAGGCGGTGCGGGCGGACAAGGATATCGCCGACCTCGCCGATTCCGATCGCGCCGGAGCGGCCCCGGCCGCCGCGCGGTCGCAAGCGCCCGCGCGGCGTGGGCGCCGGGTGGAAAGGGCGCCGGCAACGGATCGCGCGCCCCCCGTGCTGTCGTCCCCAGGCAAGATCCTGTTTCCCGGCGACGGCTACACCAAGCAGGACGTGTGGGATTACTACGCAGCAGTGATGGAGCACCTCCTGCCCGAGGTGGTGGATCGTCCGCTGTCGATCATCCGCTGCCCCAGCGGCACCGCAAAGCCCTGCTTCTTCCAGAAACACCATACGGCCGGGCTGGCGCTGGTCGATCCGGTAAGGCTGAAGGAGGAAAGCGGCATCAACGCCCATTACCTGGTGGTGCGGGACGCAGCCAGCCTGCTGGAACTGGTGCAGTTCAACGCGTTGGAGTTCCACCCTTGGGGCAGCCACGCCGAGGCGCCCGACAGGGCCGACCGGGTGGTGTTCGATCTGGATCCAGGACCGGATGTGCCCTTTGCCGAAGTCAAGAAAGCGGCAACCGACATCCGGAAACTGCTGGCGCAGCTGGAGCTGGAATCGTTCCTGCGAGTCTCCGGCGGCAAGGGCCTGCACGTGGTCGTGCCGCTCAACCCAGGGTGCGATTGGGACCTGACCAAGCGTTTTGCGAAGGGTTTCGCCGATGCATTGGCACAGTCCGAACCGCAGCGGTTCCTGGCAACCGCCACCAAGAGCCTGCGCAACAAGCGGATCTTCGTCGACTATCTGCGCAATGGGCGCGGTGCAACGGCGGTCGCGTCCTATTCGTTGCGCGCCCGGCCGGGCGCGCCGGTGGCACTGCCGATCGCCTGGGGTGATCTGGCGAAACTCAAGCGCGCCGACGCCTTCACGATCAAGGACGTACCCGCAAAGCTCAGACGTCGCCGCAAGGACCCTTGGGCCGGCATCGCGAAAGTGAAGCAGAATCTCGCCCGATGGGCCCGGGCAGACGCGTAGGCCAGGCCCGTGCTGCGTACCGTCCGTCAGCCCGAACCCAACTGATTCGCAGAATACACAGGGCCGGAACATATCGTCGGCGCGGTTGGCCTATGCTTGCGATACGGAATCTGGGGGGATTCGCTACAGGAGCAGCCAATGCCGATCAGGGCAGTCGCATACATAAGTGAGGCGGGCCCGGCCGTTGCCGGTGACCCGTTGGGCCTGCGCAGCGGGAAGCTGGACGACCTGGTCGATGATGCCGCCCGCTTCAACCGGAATGCCGGCGTTACCGGCGTACTGCTGTTCGATGGCGCCCGCTTCCTGCAGTACATGGAAGGACCCGAAGATGGCTTGAATGTGGCGTACTCGCGGGTACTTGGTGCTACAAGCCACACGGGACTGATCGAACTGCAGCGCGGCAGGGTAGGCAACCGGCGTCTCCCGTTCTGGCCGATGCGCTGGCTGCCGACGCAACCCGAGCAGTTGAAGAGTCTTGCCCGCGCGGACTGGTCAGGGTTCGCCCAGCGGACCGGTGACGATGCGCCAACCGAGACGGCGATGGATGTCCTGGCCAGGTTGGTGGAACCCTATGCCGTCGCGGCGTGATCGATCGGCCTAGCGGCCTCCATAGCGCGCCGCCCAGGGGATCTCGCCGCTGCACGAATCGAGGTGCCCGGTGCGCATCACGCAGTACAGGCGGGCATCCGGGTCAGCACTGGCAGCGATGTAGTCCAGCGCCTCGGCGAGCATGCGGATGAACTGCGGCTCGGGATAGAACGCCGCCCAGGTCGGCAGCATTTCCTCCAGTTGCGCGATCATCAGGTCGATTTCCAGGTGCGTGCTCACTGCCTGGCCCTCCATGCAGCCACGTTAGCAATCACGCTGCAAGCAGAGGGTAGCGGTTTGCACAGGCGACGCTGGCATCGTGTCCATGCGGCACTCACCCCGTCTTGATCCTCACCGCGGCAGTGCCACGCACGTGAGCATTTCCTGCACGGACACGCCACCGCCGTTTCACCCGGCAGGGCGTATCAGGGAAGGCTCTCCGATGAACCTGCAAGGATCCTTTTCATGGCCGACCCGTCCCCGCGCGCCAGCTTATGGTCAGCTGATTCCGATCCGCACGGCTTCCGCCCGCTCGCCGGGACCACGCGCGCGGACGTGCTGGTGGTCGGTGCAGGCATGACCGGCCTGTTGACCGCCGCCCGCTTGGCCGACAGCGGCCTGGATGTGGTGGTGGTGGATGCCGGCCCCATCGGCGGGCGCAACACGGTGATGTCAACCGGCAATCTTTACGCTCCCGTGTCCCGGATGGCAGACCTGATCGCGCGTTGGGGCGGTGACACGGCACGTCGTGTCGTGCAGTGGCGGCAACACGCGCTGCGTTCCATCGAAACACTGGTCCACCGCTACGATCTGCACTGTGGCTTCGAGCGCGTGGCCATGCAGTACGGCGTGCAGGAGCGTTCGCGCGAGGCCACGGCGCAGTTCGAACGCGAGCTGCAGGCCTACCAACGCGTTGGCCTGCATTGCGAGCACCGCCAATCCGGGCTGCCGTTCACCTTGGGCCACGCTTTCCGCGTTCCCGACCAGGCGCAGTTGCATCCGGCGGCGTTCTGCAGGGAACTGGCCCGTCATCTGGTGGGCCGCGTGCGCATCCACGACTGGACCCGGATCACCCGCATCGAGGCTTCAGCCGGAGTGGCGACGGCCCCTGGTGCCCGCATCCATGCCAGGCACTTTGTGCTGGCCACCCACTCGCCAGCAGGATTCAACCTGGTGCAGGCCGAGATGGAGGTGTACCGCGAATACGGCGTAGCGGTACCGGTGGCCAATCCGCCAGCGGCAGGCATTCACTGGATCGCCGACCGGCACCGCTCGCTGCGCGGGGTGCATGGCGCTGATGGCCGCGACTGGCTGGTGCTGGTCGGGGAGACACATCGCACTGGCGAAACCCCGGCGATGGATCCGGCCCAGCATCTGGTCGCCGACGCGCGTCGCAACTTCAGCGTGCAGGGCGAGCCGCTGTGCTGGTCCGCGCAACAGTTCCGGGCCGCGGATCAGCTGCCCTACATCGGCAGCAGCGCGCACGACAATGTATGGGTCGCTACCGGCTATGGGCCGGACGGATTGACCTGGGCGGGCGTGGCCGCGCGCGCGATCACGGAGGGAATCACGGGAACGACCAGCGAGATCGAGCAGCTGCTCAGCCCCATGCGCTTTACTCCGCTGCGCTCGTCTGCAGGCTGGGCCCGCACCAACGCCACGGTTGCGCGGCACATGGTGGGCGATCGCCTTGGAACCGCGTCGTCGCGCGCTCCCAGCGAGCTGGGCCGCGGGTGCGGTGCGCTGCTGGACGTGGGCGGAGAGCGCACCGCGATCTACCGCGATGATGATGGCCAGCTGCACGCAATGTCGGCGCTGTGCCCGCACCTCAAGTGCGTCGTCCAATGGAATGGCCATGAACGCACATGGGACTGCCCGTGCCACGGCAGCCGCTTTTCCGCCACCGGGGCCCTGCTGGAGGGCCCCGCCAGGCAGGACCTCACACCGGCGGCGCTGTAGGCCGCCGCCGCAGCGGTGACCTCAGGCTTCGGCGGTTGCATCCGCTTCGCAGGGCATGCAGCGCTCCTTCTTGGACTTGATGTCCGCTGCGGTCTTCGCCAGTGCCTCGTAGCGCTGGCGTATCTCTTCAAGATGGGCCGGCTCCATCGATTCCAGGTTCAGCAGCTCCTGGTTGGCGTCCTTGCTGACCCGGATCAGCTCGTCCAGCTTGATGTGCAGCGCAGCGGTGTCAGCGTTCTGGGTATGCTGGATCAGGAATACCATCAGGAACGTCACGATGGTGGTGCCGGTGTTCACCACCAGCTGCCAGGTGTCATTGAAGTGGAAGGCCGGGCCGCTGGCGGCCCAGGCGATGATCACCCCCAGTGCCGCGACGAATGCCCCCAGACTGCCGGACAACCGCGCCGTGGCCGCCGCGACGCGTGCAAAGCCGCGCCGGATCACTGCTCACCTCCGCCGGCCTCCTCATCCGTTCGGCGGTCTGGCAGTTTGACCCGCTCACCCAGGCGCGCAGCCTGCTCGTCGGGCGTCGGGGCTGCGACGAAGGGCGAGATCGGGTCACTGGCCGGGAACGTCTCCTGCAACGCCTCTTCATGATTGCGATGGTTATGCAGCTTGGCCTGAAGCGGGCTGACCGGATCGGTGCGCTGTGCTTCCGGGTCCGGGTGGGGCAGGTCTTTCTGATCGCGTTGCATGGTGAATCTCCAGGTTGGGTCCCACTGCCGTAGTGGCGGGCCCAGCATAGGAGCCGCACTGTGAGCGGCTGCATCAAGGGTGCGGCAACGTGGCGTCAAGCCTTCAGCCAATGCAGGTTAACAATCAGCCGCGTAGCGCGGTTGGCGTCGGTCACCTGGTGTTCCGACGCTGCACGCAATCAGACATCCCCTCACTCCATTCACCCTGCAGCAGCGACAATAACCGCCCGTGTGCGCATGCACGTATTCCACTCATTGGCAGCAGGATCGCGAAGATGTCCAACACCCCCTTTGGCGAGTCGTCATGCGCTGCCGCGGCCAGCGGTTGCATCGAGGTCCGCGGCGCACGCGAGCACAACCTGAAGAACGTCGACGTCTCCATTCCACGCAATGCGCTGGTGGTGTTCTCCGGGGTATCGGGTTCGGGCAAATCCTCGCTGGCGTTCGGCACGGTCTTCGCCGAGGCCCAGCGGCGCTACTTTGAATCCGTCGCACCGTATGCGCGCCGCCTGATCGACCAGGCGGGCGTGCCCGACGTGGATGCCATCGACGGCCTGCCGCCGGCGGTGGCCCTGCAGCAGCAGCGCGGTGCCAGCAACGCACGTTCATCGGTGGGCAGCGTGACCACGCTGTCCAGCCTGGTACGCATGATGTATTCGCGTGCAGGCGCGTACCCGGCCCACCAGCCCATGCTGTACGCCGAGGACTTCTCGCCCAATACGCCGCAGGGGGCCTGCAGCACCTGCCATGGGTTGGGCCACGTCTACGAAGTGACCGAAGCGCTGATGGTGCCGGACCCGTCGCTGAGCATCCGCGAGCGCGCCATCGCCTCCTGGCCGCCGGCCTGGCATGGCCAGAACCTGCGCGACATCCTGGTCACCCTGGGCTACGACATCGACGTGCCGTGGAAGAAGCTGCCGAAGAAGGACCGGGAGTGGATCCTGTTCACCGAGGACACGCCGACCGTGCCCGTCTATGCCGGCTTCACGCCTGCCGAGACGCGTGCCGCACTCAAGCGCAAGCTGGAGCCCAGTTACATGGGCACCTACACCGGCGCCCGCCGCTACGTGCTGCACACCTTCGCCAACACCCAGAGCGCGCTGATGCGCAAGCGTGTCTCGCGCTACATGGAAGGCAAGCTGTGCCCCGCCTGCCAGGGCAAGCGACTGAAGCCCGAAGCACTTTCGGTCACCTTTGCCGGTGTGGACATCGGTGAGTTCATGCGGCTGCCGCTGGATCAACTGGCCGGGCTGCTCGAGCCCATCGCGCAGGGTGACTTCAGTGCACACAGCCACGGCGCACGCACCCGCAGGAGTGCGACGCCCCGCGATCGCGCCAAGCGGGCAGCCACTGGCCGTGCGACCCACGAGGGTGCGCCCGATGTGCGGCTGACCTCGGCCCTGTCGGAGGAAAAACGCCTGGCCGCGCAGCGACTGGCGGGTGGGGTCATGGCGCGGGTACGGCAGCTGCGCGAGCTGGGCCTGGGGTATCTCTCGCTGGATCGTGCCACGCCCACGCTGTCGGCCGGCGAACTGCAGCGCCTGCGGCTGGCCACACAGCTCAGCTCGTTGCTGTTTGGTGTGCTGTACGTGCTCGATGAGCCCTCGGCCGGCCTGCATCCGGCCGACAGCCAGGCGCTGTACGACGCGCTGGACCGGCTGCGCGATGGCGGCAACTCGGTGTTCGTCGTTGAACACGATCTGGAACTGATGCGACGTGCACAGTGGCTGGTGGACGTGGGACCGCAAGCGGGCGAGCACGGCGGGCGCGTTCTCTACAGTGGCGAGCCCGACGGCCTGCGCCGCATCGAGGACTCGCGCACCGCGCGGTACCTGTTCGACCAGGTGCCTGCGCCTGCCAGCCGGGAACGCAGCGCCGACCGCTGGCTGGAGCTGAAGGGCGTCCACCGCCACAACCTGCAGGGCGTGGACGCGCAGCTGCCGCTGGAAGTGCTGACCGCAGTGACCGGCATTTCCGGATCGGGCAAGTCCAGCCTGATGGCGCAGGCGCTGCCCGAGCTGATGCTGCTGCACCTGGGGCACGAGCCCGTGGACGACAGCGCCGACAGCACGCCCGAGGACGGGCCAACCGTGATCGAAGCGACGCGGGGCCAGCTTGCCGGAGCCGTGGACGCCATCCAGCGCGTGGTGCAGGTGGACCAGAAGCCGATCGGCCGCACGCCACGCTCCAACCTGGCCACCTATACCGGCCTGTTCGATCACGTCCGCAAGCTGTTCGCCGCGACCCCCGACGCGCGACGCCGCCGCTTCGATGCAGGTCGCTTCTCGTTCAACGTAGCCAAGGGCCGGTGCGAGACCTGCGAAGGCGAGGGATTCGTCAGTGTCGAACTGCTGTTCATGCCCAGTGTCTATGCGCCGTGCCCAGCCTGCCATGGCGCCCGCTACAACGAGGCCACGCTGAAGGTGTTGTGGAACGGCCGCAACATTGCCGAAGTCCTGCAGATGACGGTCGACCAGGCACAGGCATTTTTCGCCGGTGAAGAGGCCATCGCGCGGCCGCTGCAGCTGCTGCAGGAGATCGGCCTGGGCTATCTCAGGCTCGGCCAGCCGGCCACGGAGCTTTCAGGGGGCGAGGCGCAACGCATCAAGCTGGCGACCGAGCTGCAGCGCAGCCAACGCGGCCGCACGCTCTATGTGCTGGACGAACCCACCACCGGCCTGCATGCGTTGGACGCAGACAGGCTGCTGGTGCAGTTGCAGCGGCTGGTGGACGCGGGAAACACCGTGGTGATGATCGAGCACGACATGCGGTCTGTCGCACAGGCCGACTGGGTGATTGACGTCGGCCCGGGCGCAGGCGGCGCAGGTGGAACCATCGTGGCGAAGGGTACGCCACGCCAGGTGGCCCGCGCCAAGGGCAGCAGGACGGCGCCGTTCCTTGCCAGGGAACTGGCGCTGTAGCGACGTCATCCCCGGCTATCGCACTCCACCACGCCGGGCATCTGCACGCCGTTCGCCAATCAGGCGCCGCTCACATAGCGCGGCGCCGGCTGCGCACGCGAAAGGCCCGGTGCCATTGCCTTGCGTGCCTGCTCGAAGGCGTCCCACTCAGCGATGTCCGGAAGCGCGGGAATGGTCACAAGTTCACCCTGCGCCAGCCCGGCCAGGGACGCGTCCACCATGTCTTCGGCGCTCATCACGATGCCCTGTGGCAGGTGCTCCACCGGCAGGCCGGAAAGGTGCCAGAAGTCGGTTGCGGTGGCGCCCGGCAGGACGACCTGGACACGCACGCCCTTGTCGGCCAGCTCATGGTGGAGCGACTGCGAGAACGCCAGCACGAACGCCTTGCTTCCCGCGTAGACCCCGTTGAGCAGCTCCGGTGCCAGCGCGACGATGGAGGCGATGTTGATGATCGTGCCCCGGCCACGTGCCACAAACACCGGCGCTGCAGCATAGGCCAGGCGCATCGCGGCGTTCACGTTGAGCGTGATCATGCGCTCCATCTCGCCGATGTCCGACTGCAGCAGGGGCGCCGTAGCGCCGATGCCGGCATTGTTGACCAGCACCTGGATGTCCGCTCGGCCTTGAATGACCTTTTCAACCTCGGCACGCCCGTCGGAGGTGGTCAGGTCGGCGGCGACGATGTCCACCGTGCGGCCGGTGCTGCGGGCCAGCGCTTCGGCCAGTTGGCGCAGGCGGTCGGCGCGTCGCGCGACCAGGATGAGGTCATGGCCGGCGTGGGCCAGGCGATCGGCATAGATCGCCCCGATGCCGGACGATGCGCCAGTGATGAGTGCGGTGCCGTGATGGGTAGGGTCGTTCACAGAGGTCAGTCCGAACCGGCGAACGTCGCCGGGGTCAGGGGAAATCTAGGCCGGCTTGTACGTGTCGTAAATGTCATATATACCTCGTTTACGGCCACCCCTGAAAAACCGTCATGCCCAGTGTTGGATTTGTCCTGCCCGCCGGATTCCAGACCATGGCGATCGCCGCGGCGTCCGCCTTCGAACTGGCCAATGCCACCGAAGGCGCGCGCCTTTACGATCTGCACATGCTGTCCGAACAGGGCGGGCTGGTGCCCAGCTCGCTTGGCATGGCCATGCAGACAGCGCCAATTGCGCAGCAGCCGCTGGATACCATGATCGTGGCCGGCCTGCTGGAGCCAGCCCCGTCCAGCGGCGCGCTGATCGATCCGATCCGCCACGCGGCCGCACGCACGCGCAGGACCGCGTCGGTGTGCACCGGCGCGTTCCTTCTCGGCGAAGCGGGGTTGCTGGACGGGCGCCGCGCCACTACGCACTGGTTTCACGCACGTGCGCTCAGGCAGCGCTTTCCCGCCGCGCAGGTGGAGGAAGATCGCATCTTCATCACCGATGGCCCGATCTGGACCTCCGCCGGCATGAGCGCGGGGCTGGACCTGGCGCTTGGCATGATCGAGCAGGACTTCGGTGCGGATCTGTGCAGGGCGGTGGCCCGGAAGCTGGTGATCTACCATCGGCGCGGAGGCGGGCAGTCCCAGCATTCGGTGCTGCTCGAGCTGGATGCCCGGTCTGATCGCATCCAGAACGCGCTGACCTTTGCACGCGGCAATCTGCGCGCCACCTTGTCGGTTGAAGAACTGGCGCAGGCCGCGCATCTGAGCACCCGCCAGTTCAGTCGCGCGTTCCGCGAGGAAACCGGGCAATCCCCCGCCAAGGCGGTGGAGGGCCTGCGGGTGGAGGCCGCTCGCGTGTTGATCGAGCAGAGCCGCTACACGATGGATGAAGTGGCGACTGAAACGGGCTTCGGTGATACCGAACGCATGCGACGTGCCTTCCTGCGCGCCTTCGGCCAGCCCCCGCAATCGCTGCGGCGCAACGCACGGGGCGGGGCGGACTGAGTGTTCGTGGCTGGATTCATGGGATGATGCACCACTGCGCCCGACTGCCACTACATGCACACACTGACCGATCCGCACCTGCTGAATGACATCGCTGAGATCGGCCGTATTGAAGCAGTGCCGCGCATCCTTGAAACCGTCGCCCATATCACAGGCTCAAGATTCACCGCGATTGCCAGGGTGACAGAAACCACGTGGACCGCCTGCGCCACCCTGGACACCCTGGGGTTCGGGCTCGTTCCGGGCGGGCAGCTGGTGCTCGAAACCACCCTCTGTGACGAGATCAGGCAGTCATCGACCTCCGTGGTGTTCGCGCACGCCAGTGCACATCCGCTGTATTCCAAACACCATACGCCCAGGATCTATGGGCTGGAGAGTTACGCCTCCGTGCCGATCCATCGGCCGGATGGCAGTTTCTTCGGCACGCTGTGTGCCATTGATTCGTCGCCGGGCAACTTCGATGAGGCCCATGTCCAACGATCCATGGAGCTGCTTGCCGACCTCGTTGGCAACTACCTCGACAAAGAGGATCAGCTGCTGGAGGCAGAGACAGCACTTTCAACGGCACAGCGTGTTTCCGATCTGCGCGATCAGTTCATCGCGGTGCTGGGCCATGACCTTCGCAGCCCGCTGCAGGCCATCAGCGTGGCCGCCGATTCACTGGAACTTGAGGCAACATCCGAGCGCCAGCAGCGGATGCTCGCGCACATCGCCGCCGGCGTCACCCGGATGGATGGCCTCATCGGTGATGTGCTTGATTTCGCCAGGGGGCGGCTGGGAGGAGGCATTCCGGTCTCGCTCCAGGAAAGCCACACCTTGCAGGCGGAGCTTGAACAGGTTGCAGAAGAAGTGGCGATCGCTACCGGTCGGCAGGACATCAACGTCCAGATGCGGATCGAAGGTGGCGTGGTCTGCGACACCGGCAGGCTGTCGCAGCTGCTGGCCAACCTGCTGACCAACGCAGCCCAGCACGGCGAGCGTTCCACCCCAGTCACGCTGAGGGTTCAGGCCGCATCCCATCGCCTCACGCTGGATGTGCATAACGCCGGCTGCATTGCGCCTGAGCGGCTGGGGACGATTTTCAGCCCGTTTTCGCGTGAGCAGGGCGAGCTGCCCAGGCCAGGGCTTGGCCTGGGCATCTACATTGCATCGGAAATTGCCAAGTCCCACGGCGGCACACTGGACGTGCAGTCGAGTGAGAGCGACGGCACCGTGTTCACATTCCAGATGCCGACCGCGGCGCGTCCATGAAGGTGGGCGCCAGGCAACAGAAGGGCTCCGGCGCCGCGCCGGAGCCTTGGCCACTCACTTTTCCTGCAGGAACGTCAGCAGGTCCTGGTTGACCTTGTCCTTGTGGGTGTCGGTCAGGCCATGCGGCGCACCCGGGTAGACAATCAGCCTGGCGCCCTTGATCAGTTTCGCTGACTGGCGGCCAGAGATATCGATCGGCACGATCTGGTCGTCGTCACCGTGGATCACCAGGGTGGGGACATCGAACTTCTTCAGGTCGGCGCGGAAATCGGTGGCCGAGAACGCGGCGATCGAATCGTAGGTGTTCTTGTGGCCGCCCTGCATGCCCTGCGCCCACCACGCATCGATCAGCCCCTGCGACACCTTCGCACCGGGGCGGTTGAAGCCATAGAACGGGCCCGACGGAATGTCCCGGTACAGCTGCGCGCGGTTATCCATCTGCGCCTTGCGGATGCCATCGAACACTTCGATCGGCAGGCCGTTGGGGTTGTCGGCGGTCTTCAGCATGAACGGCGGCACCGAGCTGATCAGCACGGCCTTCTTGACCCGGCCGGTGCCATGCCGGCCGATGTAGCGCGCCACTTCGCCACCACCGGTGGAGAAGCCCACCAGGGTCACATCGTGCAGGTCCAGTGTGTTGATCACCGTGGCCAGGTCATCGGCGTAGTGATCCATGTCGTTGCCGTCCCACGGCTGGCTGGAGCGCCCGTGGCCGCGACGGTCATGCGCGATGACGCGGTAGCCGTGGTTGGCCAGGAAGATCATCTGCGATTCCCAGCTGTCCGAGTTCAACGGCCAGCCGTGGCTGAAGGTCACGACCGGGCCGTCCTTCGGGCCCCAGTCCTTGTAGTACAGCTGCACGCCGTCGGCGGTGGTGATGTAGCTGGCGGTGCGCGCGATGGCGGTGACCGGAGCCGGCTTGGCCGGTTCGGCTGCCTGCGCGGACAGGCCGGCCTGGACCGAGAGGGCGAGGGCGGCAACGGCGAGGGTACGGGCGAAGGTGTTCATGCGGAAACTCTCATGGGTGGGTGGTGAGACGTACTTTGCGCCTGGAATCAGGCGTCCGGGTGATGAACTGTCCTGATTTCTTGATATATCGTCTTGCACGGATGTGCGCGTACGAATCGATCGCGATCGCCTGTTGACAGGGTAGAACGCCCGTTCTACCTTGCAGCCATGAGCAAGCTCACCACCGACACCCAACAGAAGATCCTGGCCACGGCCGAGGCGCTGATCTACCAGAACGGGATCCACGCCACCGGCATGGACCTGCTGGTGAAGACCTCGGGCGTAGCGCGCAAGAGCATCTACCGCCACTTCGAGAACAAGGACGACGTGGCCGCCGCTGCATTGAAGGCGCGCGACGTGCGCTGGTTGGCCTGGTTCCGGCATGAGTGCGAGAAGGCGGACACCCCGGAAGCACGCCTCCTCGGCATGTTCACCGTGCTCAAGAACTGGTTCCAGTCCGAGGGCTATCGCGGTTGCGCCTTCATCAATACCGCGGGGGAGGTCGGCGACGCGGCCGATCCGATCCGGGAAATCGCGCGGAATCACAAGCAGAAGCTGCTCGATTACATGCTGGAACTTACCGGACAACTGGATGTGGAGCAGCCGGCGGCATTGGCTCGTCAGCTGCTGGTCCTGATGGAAGGCGCCATCACCCTGTCGCGTGTGATGGGTGATTACGGCGCCGCAGACACCGCGAAGGACGTTGCGAAGCTGTTGTTGGAACAGGCCAAGCGTTAGCGCCTGGGTACACCAGATCCTTTGAAGCAACCGTATATCCATTTCGATTGGAGGTCTCCCCGTGTCCGCAGAACAACCCCGTCCGCCACTTCCTCCGTTCACCCTTGAATCGGCCATGCAGAAGGTGCGCCTTGCCGAGGATGGCTGGAATTCCCGCGATGCCGACAAGGTGTCGCTTGCCTATTCGCTCGACACCCAGTGGCGTAACCGTGCCGAATTCACCAATGGCCGGGAGGAAGCCCGGCAGTTCCTGGCACGCAAATGGAACAAGGAACTCGAGTACCGCCTGATCAAGGAGCTGTGGGCCTTTACCGAAAACCGCATTGCTGTCCGCTACGCGTACGAATGGCACGACGACTCCGGCAACTGGTTCCGTTCCTATGGCAATGAGAACTGGGAATTCGGCGCGGATGGCCTGATGCAGCGCCGCTTCTCGTGCATCAACGACCTGCCGGTCAAGGAAAGCGACCGCAAGTTCCATTGGCCGCTGGGGCGTCGCCCGGATGATCATCCGGGGTTGTCGGAGCTGGGTATGTGATTCCCGCTGAGGCGCCTTCCGAAGCGCGCTCAGGTACGATGGGGCGGCCGGCATCTGCGCCGGCCGGGGCAGGGGTGCAATGGACATGCAGGCAGGGGGCGGCGTCGATCCGCCGGCAACGACCGATTCGCAGGAACTGACATTCCACTGGCTCTATCAGCGAGTGCAGGGGCTGGTTGAGCACAGCATCTATCCGAAGGCGGGCAGGGTGGAGACGTGGGCGTTCCGCATCGGCATGGGTGCGGCGATCATCGGCATTCTCACAGGCCAGGTTCCGGATCGATGGCTGCCTGTTGGCGTAGTGCTCCAGGTGGTTGTTGCCTGCCTGGCAATCGAAATTGGAGGGTTCATTGTCGGGGGCGTCCTGGCCGCCCGCAGGGGCATTCGCCAGTTCAGTCAGCCTCGGCTCTCGCACGCGCGGGAGATGGATGGCGATTTCGCGCACTGGCAAGCGGTGGTGACCGAGCTTCGCGGATTCCCGCGCGTCCAGCGCGAGCGGCGCCTCAAGTACGTCAGTCACCTGCGCACAAACATGATTGAGCGCATGGGCATGATGTATGGCGGGCTGCAGCGGCTTGGACCATTCCCGCTGTTGATTGCCCTCTACCTGCAGTTCCGCGGATGGAAATGGGGCGACTGGGCGGGCGCTTTCGACGTTGGCCTGCTGGGCGCACTGCTTATCTTCGCCATGGTGCTGCTGTACCTGCTGGGCTGGATGCTGATCGGCCTTCGCACCAGGCTGGATACCTACGTGGCATTGTTGGAGGGCTCTATCCACGAGCCCGAACCCTCGAAGCCAGCGCCGTGAGGGACAAACAGAACTGTGAGCCATCCGGTGAGGCATGCGCATGGCTCAAGAGTGCCGCGCTGAAGAGTAAAAGTCGCGGTTGCCTGCATTGGTCGGATCGTACATGTCGCCGACTTCACAGGCCTGTACCCCGCAGATGGGCATAGTGCCCCTTGGGTAGTGTGAGCGCGTCCATCCAGCCACGGGATTTTCCCGAACGCCAGGAGGTCACTGTGCCAAGTTGTGATGAAGGAATGAAGTTGACGCGTCGCCAGGTGATCGCCGGCGGCGTCACGACCGTGGCAATGTCCGCCGCACCGGGGGCGTCATCGCTCGCCGCCGAACTGGCGACGCCCCCGCCGCCCAGGCCGCCGGTCATCAACACGGTGGCCTTCACCATCAACGGCAAGCGGCGGGAGCTTGAACTCGACACCCGGACCACGCTGCTCGATGCCCTGCGCGAACATCTGAAGCTGACCGGGACCAAGAAGGGCTGCGATCACGGTCAATGCGGTGCCTGTACCGTGCTGGTCAACGGTGAGCGCATCAATGCCTGCCTCAGCCTGGCGGTGCAGCACCAGGGCGATGCCATCACCACCATCGAAGGACTCGGAACCCCCGATGACCTGCATCCGATGCAGGCCGCCTTCATCAAGCATGACGGCTACCAGTGCGGGTACTGCACGCCGGGGCAGATCTGCTCGGCGGTGGCGGTACTGGACGAGATCAAGCGGGGTGTCCCCAGCCATGTGCAGGCAAACGTCAGCGCACGGCCCCGGGCCACCAACATGGAGATGCGCGAACGCATGAGCGGCAACCTCTGCCGCTGCGGGGCCTATTCCAACATTGCCGAGGCGATGGAAGAGGTTGCTGGCGTGACCTCTGCAGGGAGGCGCTCATGAGGGCCTTCAGTTACGAACGCGCCAAATCCCCGGCCGAGGCCGCCAAGGCCGTCGCCGGTACCGAGGGCGCGAAGTTCCTGGCCGGAGGGACCAACCTGCTCGACCTGATGAAGCTTGAGGTCGAGACGCCAGCGCACCTGGTCGATGTGCAGGACATCGGCCTGGACAGGATCGAACCCACCGACGAGGGCGGCCTGCGCATCGGCACGCTGGTCACCAATACCGCGCTGGCCTCGCATGAGCGCGTGCGCCGCGACTACGCGGTGCTGACCCGCGCGATCGTGGCAGGCGCCTCCGGGCAGCTGCGCAACAAAGCCACCACCGGCGGCAACCTGCTGCAGCGCACGCGCTGCCCGTATTTCTACGATCCCCATCTGCCCTGCAACAAGCGCCTGCCCGGATCAGGGTGCGGCGCACTCGAGGGGTTCTCCCGGCAGATGGGCGTGATCGGCACATCGGACAGCTGCATCGCGACCTATCCGGGCGACATGGCGGTGGCCCTGCGGGTGCTGGACGCCTCGATCCAGACCGTCAGCGGTGACGGCAGTACGCGCAGCATCCCGATTGCCGATTTCCATCGTTCCCCCGGCGACAGGCCGCAGCAGGACAACGTGCTGCAGCGCGGTGAGCTGATCACCCACGTCACGCTGCCGAAGCCCCTGGGCGGTCGGCACGTGTACCACAAGGTACGTGACCGCGCGTCCTATGCGTTCGCACTGGTGTCGGTCGCTGCGGTCGTGCAGCGAGACGGTTCGGCGCGGTTCGCCTTCGGTGGAGTTGCGCCGAAGCCGTGGCGCGTCGAGGCAGCCGAACCGCTGCTGCGCGATGGCGTAAAGGCCGCGACCCGGCAGGTGTTCGCCGGCGCCCGTCCGACGCCGGAGAACGCGTTCAAGATCGCGCTCGCCGAGCGCACCCTCGCGGCCGTGCTGGTGGAAGGAGAGCGCTGATGCCCCTTCAATTCAACGCCCCCGCCGGCGACAACCTGTTCGACAAGGCCAAGGTCGTCGGCAAACCGACGCCGCGCATCGACGGTCCGCGCAAGACCACCGGCACCGCCCCCTATGCCTACGAGCGCCATGACGTGGCGCCGAACCAGGCCTACGGCTACATCGTCGGTGCGGGTATCGGCAAGGGGCGCATCATTTCGATGGATGCCTCCCGCGCACGTGCCGCGCCCGGCGTACTGGCGGTCATCACCGCACCGGAAACCAAGCCGGTCGGCAAATCGAACTGGAACAACGCGCCGTTGTTCGGCGGACCCGAAGTGGCCCACTACCACCAGGCCATCGCCTGCGTGGTGGCAGAGACTTTCGAGCAGGCCCGCGCCGCCGCGGCGCTGATCCGCACCCGCTACGAGCGCAGCAAGGGCCGCTTCGATTTCCCGGCCCTGGCACCGACCGCGCCGCTGGCAAAGGGGCGTGACGGCAAGCCCGACCGGCAGGCGCTGGGCGATTTCGACACCGCCTACGCGAGCGCCGCGGTCAAGCTCGACGAGACTTATCACACCTCCGACGAAAGTCATTCGATGATGGAGCCGCACGCCACCATCGCCGCCTGGGAGGGTGACACGCTCACGCTGTGGACGGCGAACCAGATGATCGACTGGGCCAGGCAGGGCATGGCGGCGATCCTCGGCATCGATCCTGCCAAGGTGCGCGTGGACTCGCCCTATGTCGGCGGCGGCTTCGGCGGCAAGCTGTTCATCCGCGCCGACGCGGTGCTGGCCGCGTTGGCGGCCAAGCAGGTGGGGCGACCGGTGAAGATCGCGCTGCAACGCCCGTTGATGCCCAACAACACCACGCACCGGCACGCCACCCTCCAGCGCGTGCGGATCGGCTGCGGAAAGGATGGCCGGATCTCCGCCATCGCCCATGAGAACTGGTCGGGCAACATCAACGGCGAGGATGGCGAAAACGGCACCCTGCAGACGCCCAAGCTCTATGCAGGCGCCAACCGCCTGGTGGCCAACTACATCGCCACGCTCGACATGCCCGAAGGCAATGCGATGCGCGCACCGGGTGAAGCACCGGGCCACATGGCGCTGGAAGTGGCGATGGACGAAATGGCCGAGAAGCTGGGCCTCGATCCGATCGCGTTCCGCATCCTCAACGAGCCCGAGGTCGTGCCCGGCGATCCGTCCAAGAAGTTCTCCGACCGCAACCTGGTGCGCTGCCTGCGCGAAGGCGCGGAGCGCTTCAACTGGAACAAGCGCAATGCCAAGCCGGCGCAGGTCAGGGAAGGGCATTGGCTGGTCGGCATGGGCGTGTCCGCGGGCTATCGCGGCGCACCGACGATGAAGTCGGCGGCGCGGGTCCGGCTTGACGGCCAGGGCGGGGTGGTTGTCGAGACCGACATGACCGACATCGGCACCGGCTCCTACACGATCATCGCGCAGACGGCAGCCGAGACCATGGGCGTGCCGCTGGACCAGGTCCAGGTCACCCTCGGTGACTCCCGTCATCCCGCCTCCGCCGGTTCCGGCGGCCAGTGGGGCGCGGCAAGCTCCACCGCGGGCGTGTACGCGGCGTGCGTCAGCCTGCGCCGCAAGGTGGGCGAGAAACTCGGCTTCGACGGCGACACCGCAAACTTCGCCAATGGCCGCATCCAGGCGGATGGGCGGACCATCACGCTGGCGGAGGCGGGAACCCTGTCGGCGGAGGACGGCATTGCCTTCGGCGACTTCAAACAAGGCTACGACGTCGGCACCTATGCAGGACATTTCTGCGAGGTCGCCGTGCATGCCTACACTGGAGAAACGCGCATTCGCCGCATGCTTGCCGTATGCGATGGCGGCCGGATCCTCAATCCGCTCTCCGCACGCAGCCAGGTCATCGGCGGGATGGTGATGGGTGCGGGCGCGACCCTGATGGAGGAGCTGGTGGTCGACAAACGGCTTGGTTTGTTCATCAACCACGACCTGGCCGGCTACGAGGTTCCCGTGCACGCCGACATCCCGTACCAGGAGGTGGTCTTCCTCGACACGCTGGATCCGGTGATCTCGCCGATGAAGGCCAAGGGTGTGGGTGAACTGGGCATCTGCGGGGTTGGCGCCGCGATCGCCAATGCGATCTACAACGCAACCGGCGTGCGCGTGCGCAGCTATCCCATCACCCTGGACAAGCTGTTGCCCGGCTTGCCCGACATAGGCTGACGTTGCGCATGGACCGACCCGTAGCCTCGCCCACTCTGGAGGTCTCCGCCGCAGGCGGAGGGGAGCCCGGCGATCTTGCCGAGGACCTGTCCGCAGCGCCGGGCTTCCTCGCCGAAGGCAGCCCGCGCGGCGTGCTCGAGACGGCCTTGACGCGCATGCGTGCGGGGGAGCACGCCGTGCTCGCGCTGGTGCTGGAAACCGATGGCTCCACCTACGCCGGTGCCGGCGACATGGTGCTGTTCTGCAACGGCAGCCAGGTCGGCTGGCTGAGCGGCGGATGCCTGGAGCCCGAGCTCGCGCGACGCGCGGAGCAGGTGAGCGCGGCAGGGCGGGTCGACTGGATCGAGATCGACACCCGCAGTGACGACGACCTGTTGAGCGGATCCGCGCTCGGCTGCCGCGGCCGGCTTCGGATTGCGCTGCTGCCATTGCGTGCCATGGCAGGCATCGACGACGTGATCGAGGCTTGGTTGCGCGAGGGCGTGTCACTCCAGCGCGACCTTCGCACGTCGGGGCAGGTCGTTTTCCGTGCCGGCCATCGCGAGCAGGCGTGGCAGCTGCATCCGATGGAGGGTACGCAGCCCTTTGGCGAGGGTGCGTGGTGTTTGCCGTTGCCTCGGCTTCCGCGGGCCCTGGTGTTGGGGGGCGGTCCCGAAACGCCCTTCCTGGTTCCGCTGCTGCGCGGCCTGGGGTGGCGGGTCAGCGTGGCCGAACGTCGAGCGCGCTGGGCCTCAGCCGGGCAGTGCGCGGATGCGCATCTTCAGACCAGCCCGGCCGAGGCCCTTCATGGCGACCCGTGCGACGCGGCACTGGTGATGCATCACGATTTCGAACTGGACCGGGAGGCGCTGGTGGCCCTGGCTGATACCAACGTCGCGTTCATTGGACTGCTGGGTCCGCGGCGAAGGCGCGAGGACCTGTTCAAGCTGCTGACACCGGATCAGCGCCACCGCCTTTCCCCCAGACTTCGATCACCGGTCGGCCTGAACATCGGCGGCCGAGGGCCAGAGGCGATTTCGCTCAGCATCGCCGCGCAGCTGCAGCAATGGCGAGGCGCGCACGGCAGGTGACTGACGCGCATGCGATCGTCGTGCTTGCTGCCGGCGGGAGCACCCGACTTGGCCAGCCCAAGCAGCTTCTGACCCGGCAGGGCGAGACCCTGGTACATCGCGTGGTGCGGTTGGCGCGGGATCTCGCACCAGCGCAGGTACTGGTCGTGGTGGGCGCGAACGCACAGGCAGTGACATCCAGCATTGCCGGGCTGGACGCCACGCCGGTAACCAATCCCCACTGGGAACGCGGCCTGGCGAGCAGTCTGCAGGTTGCCGGCGCACACCTGCTGCCCACGGTGACCGCGGTGATGGTCGTGGCATGCGACCAGCCCGCAATCGAGAGCTTGCATCTGCAGGCGCTGCTTTCGGGTGCCCGCGCCGCAGCGTCAACGTGCGCGGGCACCCGCCACGCAAATGCGCTTGGCGTTCCCGCAGTCGTGCCGCGCGCCTGGTTCACCCCTGTCGGTACAGCCGGTGACCGGGGCTTCGGAGCGCGCCTGCGGCAACTTCCTGTCGATACGGTGCATGTCCTGCAGGCACCGGAACTGGGCCTGGATATCGATACGCCAGAAGATCTTGCGCGTGCGCGCGATGCGGGCTGGATCGATGCTGGGGTTGAGTCGCACGATCACGGTGCCAACGCCCGTCGCGCAGGTGACTAGCGGTAGGGCCGGAGCCCGAACCCTCGCTGCCCGCAGCCCTGTAGAGTCGAGCCATCCTCGACTACGGCACGCCACATCGCGCCCCATCAGGCACATCACCAGCAAGAATCTGCAGCACCCGATCCAACAGAACAGGCTCCGGCACGCCAGCCAGTACCTGCTCCAGGTAATCCAACGGCTCCAACTGCCATTGGAGGAGCGCCCGCAACCGCACAACGGCGGGCGCACGCTGCTCCGCGTCCAGTGAGACCTGCAACAGCAGATGTTGCGGGAGCCTCTCCAGCCACAGCACGGGTATGCCTCGGCAATGAACCTGGAACTCGGCATCTCGATGCCGCTCGACGAACTGGAAGCCCTGTCGTGGCCGAGAGTCCACGAACTGCATCGCCTGGCGGCGCAACTGTGACAATCGATCGTCGTTGATGCTTTGGAACGCGACAGGCGAGGGCACCGGTGGCGCTGGCCACAGCGCCTGTGCCGCAACCACCGCCACAAGACAGAGCGCGTTGGCCGCCCAGCGGCACCACGCCACTCAGCCCTCCGGATGCAGCCGCGTACTGGCGTGTGCGGTAAGGCCGATTCCGGCCATGATCAGGCCCTCCATCACGCGCGGGCCGACGTATTGCTCCAGCTCGCCGTTCTCGCGGGCACGCTGCGCGGCCAGCAGGATCTCCAGCACCACGCGTAGCCCGGCCAGCGAGCAATCGGTATCCGCCAGGGCGATGCGTCGGCCGGGCATCTGATGGCGTTCCGGCCACGGCTGACCATCGGAGGCGGCGCCCGAGCCGATGCTGTGCAGCAGGGCGATGAGCGTATTCGGATCCAGCGCGGGGCTGTTCGCAGACGCGTCGTGGATCGGATGTGGGTCAGGGGAGTGGGGCTGGGTCATGGCTGGGCTCCTTGCGTGCATGCAGAAGCCGCCACCGATAAAGGTGGCGGACGATGCGTGGCTCGAAATCCGGTACGCGACTAGGCCCGGTGGGCACAGGGCCCCCACGCACCGCCCGCCATAGCCGGCCGACGGATTGCCAGCCGGCACCACAAAGCGTGGTGCCGGCTGACAAGCGCAAACTACAGTCGCGTTACCGGGATTTCGAGCCCCGGCCACCGGTGTATTGGTGGCACGAAAAGAAATACGCCCGGTCGTACGCGTTGCCAATGCAGTAAGGCCGATGCCGACACCACTTTCAACATTTTCAGAATTGTCGCATATGCTGCGACGTAGCTGAGGCCTTGCGCCGCAATGCTATCCCCGGTGTCGAAAGCGCACACCTGTGTGCTGTCGGTATCCACCCAGTCGAACCAAGAGCGAGGCGGATGCGACAAGATGGCTTAGGATTGCCAGCCATCAGCAGCTCTCCTGTACGGCTGCTTCTTCGTACATAGCCCGATTGCCATCCATCGAATGCGTGAGAGACGACACGAGCCTCCTCAGTTCCCTGACGCTACAACGAGCAAAATTTCGCCAAGAGAAGATCCTGTCAGTGACGTCGGGGCGCCTGGCATTTATTCCTATATCTATCAATGTCTTGTAGAGCATTTTGAACCTTGCTTCCGATGCATGACGCAACTGAAGTCGCATATTGACTTCAGACGGATCATTGAGCATAGTTTGTGAAAGCGCACAGAGGAGTTTCCCTTGAAAGCCAATGAGAAGGTAGGTCCGCTCAAGGCCAGCATGTCCGTTGTCTTGAAAGCCAATGAAGTGGTCGTCGCAGAAGTGGATGACGCGATACTGTGGAACGCAGTTTTTTCGGCGATAAACAGCGGTTCCTCGACATTGAACCCTATGACGCTTCCTAGCGCACAAACGCAAGCCATAGATGCTGAAAATACATCCAAAGTCCAGACCCAGCAGCAGACTCAGAACACACCAGTCGCCGAGCCCCTCAACAAATTTGCAAAAGAGCTAGGGGTAGAGCTCGATGTGCTCGTTGGCTCCTGCGATCCCACTTCTTCGGAGCCGCACCTGCGACTGGACTCCCATTGTTGGGAGCAAATGAAGAAGGAACTTCCTATGCGAGGGCCCAAGGCAGTCGCGCCGATTGTATTGGCTGCAACAGCTCTTTGCCTATGGGCCCGAAATGGTGGCATTGGCCCCGTTACCCAAGGACAAGCTCAGGGAGTCTTGGGAACAATTGGCCTTCGGGACCCCAACGCCTCGCGTGGCATAAAAAGCGCAGAGTGGCTTCAGTCTCGCCCTGGCGGCCAGGTTGTCTTGAATCCTGCGCAGGTCTCTAAGGCAATATTGATTACCAGCTGCTTCTGCAAGCAGGACTGGAGTGCTTGGAAATCCCTTTAATAGGTAGGGAATAGACGTGCCATATCGAGCCTTTCTTCTTCAAGTGGACGAATGTTGCAAGACCCAAATGGATCGAGCAATCGCGCTTCTGTGGCTCGCAGGCCGTGAGAATCCGTCGATCGGGCTGAGCGCGAAGAGTGTTGCGGAGATTCTTCGCTCGGCTGGACACCCGCAGCAGAACGTTTCGCGCTTAGACCGAATGCTTCGCGCTGACAAACGAACAGCAGTGGCCCCCGGAGGCGGCTGGTCGCTTCGGCCACCGGCAAGAAAGAAACTGGATGCGGATTATATAACCTATGTCGGACCGCCCGAGTTGCCAGCTAGCGACAGTGTAGTTCCGCTGGGGCTCGTCAATGGCACTCGAAACTACATCGAGAGAATCGCAGATCAGATCAACAAGAGCTTTGACTGCAAACTTTACGATTGCTGTGCCGTCATGTGCCGCAGGCTGCTTGAGACTCTCATTATTGAAATGTACGAACACCAGGGGCGAGAGGTAGAGATTAAGAAAGATGCTCACTATCAGCCGCTGAGTGAGCTTGTGGCTTACGTTGAGAGCGATCACAAGATATCGCTGAGCAGGATGGGACTCAAAGCCCTGAAGGAATTCAAGCGGCTAGGGGACCTTTCTGCACACAACAGACGTTACAACGCGCGCGAAAGTGATATCGCGCCGCTCCGAGATGGCATCCGTTTAGTGGTCGAAGAAATGCTGAACATCGCCAACCTCTATTCGAAGGCATCAAATTCAAAAGCGGCCTAGCTTGAATCGACGACGACCAAGGAGTGATAAATGGCAAGCTACAAGAACGCGAATTTCCTCGTTCACAATGACAGCGTTGCGTTCGATGCACTCCTACCCCCAGGAACGATCGCTCACAATTCTGGAATTTATCGTTGTTCGGGCTGCGGAAGTGAGATAGCAGCAAACAAAGACAATCCGTTACCACCGCAGAATCATCATCAGCACAGCGTTGGTCAAGGCCCAATCAAGTGGCAGCTAATTGTTTTTGCTGTGCATCACTAACAGCATCGCCTTACGGGATCATTGATCACGAAAGTGTGCGAGATGCGTATTGCTGGAGCTTCGGAAAGCTGACCATGCCGAGGCGGCGTGGACAGGCCTCGCCAAAGACCCAGCCCAAGCCCATCAGAATCTCGCATAGAATTAAAGCGTTCTGAGCCATGTAGGGCAGGGCGAAGCCTACAGTCAGGCATGCCACGGCCGTTGCAACCAAGCGCTTCCAGAAGGTCCGCTCGGGCGAAGTAATGGCCGGCTTTTCAGGCTCTGCATGCCCCTGGATACGGAGCGCATCACCTATTTTGCCCGATCCCGACAGATATCATCCCATACAGTCTTCGCGGTTTTCATAGCAGCCCCGAGAGCGTCTCTAGCGAGGATCATCTCGTCACCTTTCCAGCTGGACCGTGCAAGGGCTGCGCGTCATCTCCAGCAATTCAGAGCTGCGGTAACGATTCCGCCCAACAGCAAGAACACGCCAAGGGCCGGCTCATCCTTGTCGTGGGGGCCGACCGGAGCCAGAGCCAGAGCCACAGTCGCAGCCACTGCCAGTCCGAGTCCACGTACGCAAGTACTGCCCGGCACATCATTTCGCATAATGTATATCGTGCAAGGCATTACCAGCCTGCGGCATAGCCTGCACGTCGTGGGGTAGGGCAGTACCCACGAAGAGGCATAGCGCCATGACCACAGTGGCGAGTTTTTGCGCAATTCGGCGCCATGCGGCCTTTTCGTCCTCGGAATTGCTCCGCTCAGCCATTACGACAGCCGACCACATTTCCGGGCTGTCACCAATGTCCACGGCCATCCGCTCGATGTAGTGGATTTCCGCGTTTTTCCCTTGTTTCCAGAGGGAAACGGTCGCCCTGGACACGCCCAATGCCAGCGCACCAGCGTTGTCGCTCTGGATCTTCTGCACGTGCTTCCACCGGCAGAACAGGTCGTAGCTGGCGCTCATTGTCGATACCTACTTGACATGGGTGTACAGGGGTACTTTACAGTTCGTCCCGGTGTCGAGGAATCCTTGACACTCCCGCCAGTCGCTCCCCAAGACCGCTGGCGGGTTCTCTTGGGGCTTGGGGCAGGGGAACAGGGATGATTGATCCGCTCATTACCTTCGTGCTGCTGGTGGCCATCGCGGCCGTTTCCATTGGCAGCGCCAAACTCGTTTCGTGGTGCCTCGACCGGCGCGGGGAGTCTGCCCGTTGCAGTGCACGCGAAGCCGCCTTCGTAGCCCAGGCACGTGCCGAACTGGCCGCCACTGGGTGGACCGAAGATGACGAGTCCGCATACCAGCGCGACCCCTACGCCTACGACCGCGAACTGCAGAGGATGTGGGAGGCGTCGGATTTCATGGGCGGTCGCGATTACGACCTGGACCCGGTCACTCTTTCTGAAAAGCTCTATCAGGCAGAAATCGCCGCCACCAAGCGCGGCGATCTACTGGCCGCAGCAGAACTAGCTTGCATGCGCGGGCAGGGCGATGAGCCATGACGACTCACTACCCCAACAGTCCGTGCTACCTGTGCGGGGGCAGCCTACAGACCCTCCGGGCGACGGATGCGACGCTGAATTGCTGCACCAGCTGCGGCACGTTGATTACCAAGCGCAGGGATACGCCGAGCTACTCCAGCGGGTTCCCTGGCAACAGTTTTGGACGCTCACGTTCAAGCTCAGCAAGACCAGTCGAACAGGTGGCATGCACGAGGAAGCGGCTGATAAAGCGTTCCGCTACTTCGTCAGTTGCCTCAATCGCAGCATCTACGGTCCCAAGTGGGCATCGCGCTGGCATGGCGGCATTCAGTGGGCGCGGGGACAGGAGTTTCACCGCGATGGCCGCTTGCACTTCCACGCCGTTGCAGCTGCACCTACCGATGACCTCAACCGCCTCGCCAGCCGCTACGAGTGGCACGAATGGTGGTACCGCGAGTTCGGTCGCAATCGCATCGAAGCGCCGCGCAGCCAGGCGGACATTACCGGCTACGTAAGTAAGTACGTCACGAAAGGCGGTGTGGTCGATTTCTCGCGGAACTTCGGGGCATGGAACCCGCCGCCCATCGACTACACGCGCCGCCCAGAGCAAGACGCCTTGATCGCAGGCGACAGCAACACGCGATCCGATAGACCAGGGCGACACCTGGTCACCGGGCGGACTGATGCAAGCATCGCGCAACGGGGCAACAAGCGGTCCACCACATCTCCCTGCGGGGGGGTAGGGGGGGACTTAGCTTGACCCCACAGTACCGCCCGAAATTTGCCAACGACGAAACGACAAAGCCAATCAAACAGACCAAGGAATCGAACCGATGAACGCTCCGAAGATCACGATCAATACCGCCGTCGAAATCCGCTACGTCACCACCAAGAGCGGCATGCAGAAGCAGGTTCATTTCCAGCGCGCAACGTTAGAAACCGAAGCGATGCGCATCCAGGTGGAAGTGGAAGTTGACGGCCCCGAGAAGGGCTATCCGGTTGGTGCGGTTAAGGAATGGCATCTTGTTGCCGACCTCGTGCCCGGCCGCTTCGGTATCGAGCTGGCACGTCGCATGACGCTTGTTGATCCGCAGGGCGCAAAGCCCGGCACCCCGGCTAAGCAGGCTGCATAAGTCATGGCCGTGCTGATTCCCGCGTGCCGCGAAGCCGACTTGGACACGGCCACGGGGACCTGCACGGCTGTGATCTGGATTCCTCAACCGGCGCTGCTGCCGGAACTGCCGATTGAGGATGCTCAGGCCATTGGGGCAAAGATCGCGCTCTTGTGGGCCTTGGCGTACGTGTTCCGGCTCATCCGCAAGAAAATCGAACAGTCCTAGGAGGACACATGCACAAGATCTTCAACGCCCTGAAGGGCAAGGGTGCCGCTCTGGCAGTTGTTGGTACCGCCGCGCTGGCCTCGGCGCCGGCATTCGCCTCGGGCGGCAGTGGTGGCGTCGACGTGGGCAACGTGGTGACCGCGATTCAGGGTGCCGCCGCTCCCATCGCCGCCATCGGCGGTGCCGTGCTGACCGTGCTGGTCGGCATCAAGGTCTACAAGTGGGTGCGCCGCGCGATGTAACGGCAACCGGGGGGCAGGGCCGACTCCCTCCCCCCGGTCTTTTAACGCCCTGGATAGGGCAGGGGGCTTGGGATGGAAGGGTGGATCTGGCTCGGCGCATGGCTGGTGGCCTGCGCGATCATCTTCGTGGACTTCAGCTGATGCTGTTGCCATTCAAATGCAGCCGCGCTCTGAGCGCATTTTTGCTCGCGCTGGCAGCGACGTTATTTCTATACGCCGAACCGGCTCGCGCAACGGTCTGGTATCCCGATGAAGGCGCGGCCTACGCTGGTTGCATGGCACTGGCGGCCAGCACACCTACCGATACTTCGTATGGTGCTGGTACATGCACGAGGCTCGGCACAAACATGTTCAACTGTCAGCAGCCATTTATCGGCTCTGGCTCAACGGGGCCACGGGGCTGTGGCTTGGCGTTTGACCCGTATAAGGATTCAAATCACGGCTTTCCGGAAGGCAAGGATTGCGCGAGCCGTCCCGACTGGAACGGCCCATATCCGTACCTCAACGGGGGCAAGCCCAAGAACGGCTCGGTGACGTGTAACGCCGGCTGTAAGCAGGCGTGGTACTCGACTGGGGATGGCTACTTCAACGGCAAGTACACGTCCGATCCTGGCATTTGCTCCAACTACGATGAAGATAAGTGCAATGCTCAGTTTCCGGGCTATCACTGGAATGCGGGCATGTCTGCTTGTGAGCCGGATGACGGAAAGTGCAAGGACGGCGGCAAGCAAAACTCGCTCGGGCAGTGCGCGCCTGAGCCTTGCCCTGATGGCATGGCGCAGCAGTCGGACGGCACATGCAAGAAGAAGGACAACGAATGCCCGGCTGGTCAGGTGCGGTCTCCTGATGGCAAGTGCTTGCCAGGCGATGGGCAATGCGCAAGTGGCGAGGTGCGCGGTCCCGACGGCACGTGTAAGAAGGATTCCGACGGTGACGGCAAGCCCGACGAGCCGGGCGATAAGGACTCTTTCTCCGGGGGCGACGATTGCAGCTCACCGCCGTCATGCAGCGGCTCGCCGATCATGTGCGGGCAGGCGCGTATCCAATGGCGGATTGAGTGCAACACGCGTAGGAATCGAAATATAGCCGGTGGCCTGTGCAGCACGATGCCTGTTTGCACGGGTGAGAAGTGTGACGCCATGGAGTACGCCGGACTCCTGATGCAGTGGCGCTCGGCTTGCGCGCTGGAAAAGATGGCGAGCAATACCGGTTCTGGCGGTGGAGACGGCGACGTAAAGGCGATTCGAGACGCGCTCACCGGCACGGGAGGCTCTGTCACAACACCAGCTGATCGGCCCGCTTCCGATGTCTGGACGCCGAGTAGCGGGCAGCCGACGCGGCCTGATACGTCCGGCTATGGCTGGGGTAGGGGATGCCCCCAGCCGCCCGCAATTGAGGTTATGGGCCAAACCATCGCGTTCGATATCACACCGCTGTGCCGGTGGCTCGGCTTGGGCAGCTATTTCGTTGTCGGCCTCGCCGCGCTGTTCTGCCTTCGCATCATCGCCAGTAGGGATGCCTAAACATGCCAATGCTCATCAGTACGTTGCTGACCGCGCTCGCTGCGCTGTTCCGTTCGAAGTGGGGTCCATGGGTTGCTGAGGCCATGGTGTGGCTTGGCATCTCCTGGGCAACGAATGAATTCCTCGTGGATCCATGGATCAGCCAGATGGAAGACGCAATGCGTGCCGGTGCGCCGGGGGGGGAGTGGGGCGCGCTGGTGGTGTCCTATGCCGGCATCATGAAGTTCGATGTGGCTTGCACCATGATCGCTTCCGCTGTTACGGCAAAGTTCGCGGTTGGTGCCGCGAAGACGTTCCTGACGAAGCGAACCTGACATGCCTATCGAACTGTTCACCGGGCAGCCCGGCAACGGTAAAACCGCGCTCATGATGGAGCGCCTTGTCGAGGAGGCGAAGGCAGCGAATCGCCCGATTTTTGCTGTGGGCATTGATGGCCTCGAGCCCGGCCTTGCGACTGTCCTTGATGACGCACGGCACTGGAACAACAAGGACACCGAAGGTAACTACATCGTCCCGAACGGCTCGCTGATCTTCGTGGACGAAGCATGGAAGTGGTTCGGCCATCTGCATGACGCCACAAGGCAGCAGACGCCCAGGCATGTACTGGAACTAGCCGAACACCGACACCGTGGCCTTGACTTCGTATGGACCACGCAGCAGCCAAACCAGCTGTATCCGTTCGTGCGCGGCCTGATAGGTGCGCACTCGCACGTGGTGCGGCGTTTCGGCACGAAGATGCTTGACGTCTATCGTTGGGGCGAACTCAACGAGGAAATCAAATCGCTCGCGAAGCGAGACATGGCCCAACGCACCACGCGGTTGCTGCCGTCGCAGGTGTTCGGTCAGTACAAGTCGGCTGAGGTGCACACGATCAAGGCACGAATTCCGCTCAAGGTTCTGGCGCTGCCGCTGATGGCTCTCGTTGGCCTTGGCCTCGCCTATTGGGCGTACACGTTGTTACGTCCTTCCGCCGTTACGGGTGTGGCGGACACAAAGGGGACGCAATCGGCGTTAGCCGATGCGGCCCCTGCGAACGCTGGTACCAGCTCGCGAAAGGAAGGTGCGCCACGCTGGCCCTCAGCCGCTGCCTATGCAAAGGATCATCTGCCGCGCATCAGCACGATGCCGTGGACTGCGCCGGTCTTCGATGATCGTCAGGCGCGATCTGACCCGCAGCTGGTGTGTATGTCGTCCATGGAGGGGCTGGACGCGCAGGGCGTTCGCCAAGAGGCGAGCTGCCGCTGCCTCACTGAGCAAGGGACAGCATATGAGCTGAGCCAACCCGAGTGCCGCACGCTCGCCCGCAATGGGCCGGTTTACAACCCGTATCGTGAACGGTCGGAAGATCGGCGGGACCAGCGCTTTGAGGCGGCCGGCCAGCCGCGCCCAGCGGAGTCTGTGGCACTGACGGGCAGTGTCGTCCAGCACGTGGAGCGGACCATGGGGAGCTTCCCCGAGTCGCCGCCGTTCCCAACCGAAAGCTACATGACCACGGCGCCAGGACCGGACAAGCTATGACCAGCAGTGCGCGCGAGCTGTTGAAGTGGCTGGCCGTCGTTCTCATGACGTGCGACCACGTCGCCAAGGTGATCTACGGCGGCTATGTGCCAGGTCTCAGCGAGGCGGGCAGGGTAGCGTTTCCCCTGTTCGCACTGGTGATGGCCTACAACCTCGCCCAGCCCGGCGCTGACGCGGTTAAGTCGGTGCGCAGGCTCGGCATGTGGGGGCTGATTGCGCAGCCGGTGCACGCCTTGGCGTTCGGGTACTGGTTGCCGTTGAACATCCTGCTCACGTTCGCCCTGTGCGCAGTATTGATCTGGCTGGTCGACCAGCGGAGGTGGGCATGCCTGGCTTTAGCCGCGGCTATATTGCCCCTGTTCGTCGACTACCAGTGGGCCGGGGTAGGGTTCGTCCTGCTGGTGTGGTGCGCCTTCAAGTGGCGCCAGTTCTGGCCGTTGCTGCCGGCATTCACCGCGATCTGCTGGTTCAACGGCAACCTGTGGGCGCTGGTGGCCATTCCGGTGGGGGTGAGCCTGTCGCGGGTGGCGCTGCCGGTCCCGCGTGGCCGGTGGGCCTTCTACGGCTACTACGTGACGCACCTTGCGTGCATTGGGCTTCTGGCGCCTATACTGCGGCCATGAATCTGCGCCGCTACCTCAACGTTCACTACTGGGTTGCCCGATGGATGGATCGGGCATTCGCGCGTCAGCAGGCTCGGCAGAAGCGCTAAGCGCTCACCGGCAGGTTTCGCCCGGCACGTTCTCCCAGCCCCCAGGGATACGGCGGAACGCAACACCACTGATGCAGCGTAGTTCCTCGCGTTGCCTTTTCGATTCGGCGTCCCTTTCGGCAGCTGCTCGGCGCAGCCGAATTTCCGCGATTTTTGCCTGCTTTTCGGCTTCGTCAATTACACCGGGCGGAGGTATCGCGGCAGTGCTTGGCATTACCGGTGGCGTTGCTTCGGTGTTCCGCGTGAATCGTGCATTCCATGCGTCACCTGTCTTCAGGTGCAGCCAAATTCCAGCACCGGCCATGCCCAGTAGCAGCACGGCCCACAGGCCGAGCCACGGAAACTCCCAGCGTGCGCGCGGGATGGGTTGTAGGTACTCCGGTCGTTCGCGTTCCATACGGCCCCCAAGGCGTCCTGTACGCATTCTAGCCGGGGTGTAGGGGCGGCGCCCCTACGGAAGCGCCTCACACGCGCTGGCGAGGTCTCGGCCCCGGTACCGGCAGGACTGCCGCTGGTGGCTCGGCGTCGGGGCCAGCCAACGCCCTGGACAACCGCCGTTGTCGCCGTGCCATCAATGTGGCCACGTCGATCACTTCGGCGGAATCCATTGCGCTGGAAGGCTTCCCGGCGGGCACCGATCGCAACTGCGCCATCATCCGGCGCCATTCCTGCGCTTGGCAGGCGGTGAGCGACAGCCAGGCCAAATCCTGCGGTTCCAGTTCGCGGCCTTCGGGTGTGATCAGGCGATCACCGAGGAAAGAAAAACCGGCCCAAGGGCCGGTCAAGTCGATACGGTGGTGCGGGTCGAACTCAATCATGCCGCGATCTCATCCTTGGCCGGGGACTGAGGGCGCAGGCAAGAGCCGAGCCAGAGGCCCAGCCATTGCCACGCGGAGCCAACGAAGGC
Source organism: Stenotrophomonas sp. YJH_SMC_135 (assembly GCF_059372355.1). Lineage (NCBI taxonomy): Bacteria > Pseudomonadati > Pseudomonadota > Gammaproteobacteria > Lysobacterales > Lysobacteraceae > Stenotrophomonas > Stenotrophomonas sp. YJH_SMC_135. The sequence continues at coordinate 71,891 of NZ_JCAFVN010000006.1, read as the reverse complement.
CCAGATCCGGCGGATACGCGATTTCGCATAATGTATATTATGTTCTAGCCAGACTGGCCCGGGCGACCGCCGCCCGGGCCCAACCCGCGTGTTGAGCGCTGCGAATTTGGGGCAGCTTGCGCGGCAACTTGTAGCAATTGATGCGCTGAGCTACGTGCAGTCCCAATGACTCGCTGTGATCTTGGTGCATCACCAATGGTGCGTCGCGAATCTGTTGCATCTCCAATGATGTTGCCAAGGCGTTGCAGCCACGCGCTTTCGAGAGCATCTAATTTGGGAGACGGCTATGACCGTCGGCTTCATTTCTGAGCTAGCTCAGCGGCTTGGACCCTCCAATTTTGAAGAGTCCAAGCGAACAATTCACTTGCTGGCTCCGGTGTCGCGGTCCCCGAGCCCCAACCACGTCAGAACCCCTTGGACTTCGGCGGTGTCAGTCAAGGCGCTGACTGATCCATTCCCATGTCGCCTTGCTGAGGTAGCCTTGGTACTCGCCACGGACAAGCTGGGATACAAAAATCCCGTCATTCTTATCGAGCTTCTGTTGAAGATCGGCAGATAGATCGTGAGCGCTCATATCCCCGGACACCCAGCGGACCGACTCCAGATCAGGATCTGCTACGTTCTGGTAGCGCTCCAGGTGCTTGAGGAACGCAGTCCTCTTTGCGTCGTAGTTGGCTTCTCGGTTCAAATTCCAGGTGACAACATAGACGGCCATTTCGATCCTTCGAGACTGACACCGAACGTGTCTCCGTGATCTTAGTAAGTGCGACATATACGGTTCCGATAAGATATATTTATCGGAACTCAGGCTATTTTTAATCCCTACTTTCAACCACTTATGAGCGACCTTCTTCCAGCTCTGACCACCGCGGCTCCTGCCAATCCGACTGTGGCGCAGCTCTCGCAGTCCTCGGCGGACGCGGTGCGCGAAGTCTTCGCCGAAGCGGCCTCGGCCAACACCACGCGCAGTTACGCCACCGCCTTGCGCTACTGGGCGGCCTGGTACCAAGGCCGCTACGGAGCGGTCATCGCCATGCCGGTCGACGCGTCTTGCGTGATCCAGTTCATCATCGATCATCTGGCCCGGCGCTCAGGCGATGCCCTGACCTGGGAGCTGCCGCCGACACTGGATGCGCTTTTGGTGGAAGGCAAATTCAAGCAGCGCCAAGGACCGCTCAAGCTGTCGACCATCGTCCACCGCGTTGCGGTGCTCTCCAGCGCCCATCAATTGCTCAAGCTGGCCAATCCCTGCGAAAGCAGCGAGGTTCGGCAGCTGCTGGCCAAGGGCCGTCGCGCCGCACATAAGCGCGGCGAGCGGCCGAGCAAGAAGACGGCGATCACTGCGACCGAATTGATGGCGATGATTGCGACCTGTGAGGACGATCTTGTTGGGAAACGTGATCGTGCCCTGCTCTACTTCGCCTTCGCCAGTGGTGGGCGCCGTCGGAGCGAGACGGCCCATGCCGTCTTGAGCAAGCTTGCGCCGATCGACGGCGGCTACCTCTACCACCTGGACGTCGGCAAAACGCTTCAGGAGGGCGTCAAAGCAGGCGGCTCGCCGGACAAGCCCTTGTTAGGTCCACCGGCCGAAGCGCTTCGCACCTGGATCGAAGCGGCTGGACTGCAGGAGGGTGCCCTCTTCCGCCAATTGACACGCGGGAAAGTTGGGGCCGGCTTGTCACCCAAGTCGGTGGCCACCATCATCCAGAATCGCGCCCGCGCTGCCGGATTGGTGGGGAGCTTTGGCGGTCACAGCCTACGATCGGGTTTCGTAACGGAAGGTGCTAGGCAAGGAATTGCCCTGCCAGCCATTATGGCAATGACCGATCACCGATCGGTGGTCAGTGTCATCGGCTACTATCAGGCCGGTGCGGCCGAAACGAATCCGGCGGCTCGAATGCTGGAAGCTGCCGCAAGGTCAAGTGCCGAGCGCCCCATAGGGCGGTATGGAGACACGACGAGCGCTGAGTCCTAGGCAATCGTGCGGTCAAACTAGTAGAAGTATCCTTTGATCGTCGCGGCTTCGCTGCGATCTATCACTGTCGGTCTCTGATGATCTCCCGTCGCAGTCGGCCCTCACGTCACGGAGATCGGGTGATCTGTGCCCGATGCTTGAGTCGGCCGTCTCCAGTAAATCGCGCGCGGCTACACCAAAGATCCTGCGATGCTTGGCGGTGCGAAAGGCAATGGCCACTCGACCCTGCCGTCCGATTTGCCGCTCTCGCATGGCAAGAAGAATCCCGTTTATGCGGTCATGGTCGAAGGTCCGGACGGCACCAGATTGCAAGCAGAAGCGGAGCTTCGTCTCGACCACTTTCGACCTGGCGGCTACAAACTGATTGCCTATCTCCCTAGACTCGATAAAGCTGATGTGCCCGTGATTAGCAAAGTCTGGAAGGTGTAAGTCGAGCCTCCGTTTCGGGCCGACAGCTGCCATGCTTCACCCCCGATAATTCCCCCTGCCCCCCCCTTTGTTCCGTTGATGTCCGCCTGCGGCCACATGCGTCCGATCAGCTCCTACGGACAAATGTCAGCCATGGGCTGAACAGCCGTTCTCGCGTCCGTGCGAGTGACCGATGTGATCGACGACGGATATACTTCGATTCACAATGCCGCTCGATGCGGCGACGGCATACCCGCTGGTGCTCGACGCCCCCGGGTTATGCTGGAGCGGCTCCCTTTTCTCAGGTTCGCACCCACTACCCAATCCATATTTATGGCCTCGAAAGCGCCCAAAAATTCGCAGCCATCCGCTGCTACAGCTCCCGCAACGGCACCGGCGGAGGGCGAACGCCGAGCGCTTCGTGGATACGTCGGCCAGTACGAGCGCGCGGGCGCTGCCATCTATGCCGCGCTTGAGCGCGACGAGCTGCTTTGGATTGGCGTCGCTGACCGCAACGCGGGCATTGCGGACGACCTGGTACTAGGATTCGATGGATTGGTGGTCGGTCACCAGTTCAAGACGTCCAAGTTCCCAGGCACTTTCACTGTTGAGACGCTGTTTACTGGTGCCAATGGTCTCTTGAAGCCCCTAGTTCAAGCTTGGCAGTGCCTGTCCAAGGACAACCCAGGAAGTCGCGTCGAGATTCACTTGGTCGTCAACGACTTTCCATCGGTTACCGACAAGCCAGGCGACGGCAGGCTACGGCACAGCGCTGCATTTCTCGAGGAGTTCCAACAGCATCCAAATCGGTCGCTGTCGGATTGGTCCGCGCGAGGATGGAGCCGACTGATCGACCACCTGCGCCGCGAAGCCGGCTTAAATGATGACGACTTCGAACAGTTCATGCATGCCCTGCGCGTGGTGTGCGGAGCTGCAGCGAACTTCATCCAGTCGCACAAGCTGAATGCGGAGCAGGCGAGACAGGCATGCGAGATTGCCAGCGTGCTGCCCAAGCTAGTCGCCGATGAACGCGACAAGGACAGGTGGACGCGTGACGAGCTGCTTCATGAGCTTGGATGGCGCGATCCCGCCAAGACTTTGCTCATCCATCGGTTCCCGGTCGGCGCCTATGTCCAGCGCAATCGGGACACTGAGGTCAAGCTACTAGCAGCGCTTCATGCCTCCAATCACGGCTACGTCTCACTCATAGGACCACCTGGCTCCGGAAAATCCACTCTCCTGCAGGTTGCGCTGGCCACTGAAGCAAGTGTCCGGCTCGTTCGTTACTTAGCGTACGTGCCGGGCGCGGCTCAAGGCGTGGGTCGTGGGGAGGCCGACAACTTCCTGACCGACGTAGGTACGCAGCTGCGGAACAGCGGTTTAGTTGGGCTTCGTCTTCGCGATGACTCGCTATCTGAGCGCCGCGAACAGTTCGGCGTCCTGCTACGGCAGGCTGGTGAGCGCTTCACTCGCGAAGGGATCCGTACAATCATCGTTGTCGACGGGCTAGACCATGTGCCACGCGAAGAACGGCCGACCAATTCGTTTCTGGGAGAGCTGCCTCTTCCCGCGGCAATCCCAAATGGGGTCGTGTTCGTGCTCGGCACGCAACGGTTGGATCTCGCTAATCTGAAGCCCGCCGTAAGAGCGCAAGCGGAGAAGAGCGAGCGACAGGTTCTCATGGGGCCTCTCGGTCGCGAGGAACTCACCTGGATGGCGGATGCGCTAGGCTTGCCTGCCGAGATTCCAAGATTGGATCTCAGCAATCTCACGCATGGCCACCCGCTGGCAACGCGCTACTTGATTCAGGCACTGCTGCACGCTGACGAAGCTGGTCGCAAGCACCTTCTTAGCGGCGGGATGCCGTTCGACGGCGATATTGAGACTGTATATTCAGCTGCTTGGCGCGAGATCGCAAACGATGTCGATGCCATGGATGTGCTGGGCTTCATCGCTCGGGCTGAGGCACCCATGGACCTGCGACTGCTGGCCACGATGGTCAAGGAGTCCTCGATTGAACGCGCCCTGGTCATTGCGCAGCACCTGCTCCGCAGTTCATCCCGGGGATGGAGCGTCTTCCACAACAGCTTTAGGCTGTTCGTCATCGCTCAACCGCGAACCCGCCTCGGGAGCGTCGACGCTGAATACTCGCAGCGCGTATACCGCAACCTTGCCCAGTTGGCGAAGAGCGCGCCACCTGAATCGGCACAGTACTGGCTTGAGCTGCGCTACCGCGCGCGTGCCGGCGACGGTGCCGATGTACTGGCATTGGCGATGCCCGCTCGCTTCAGGCAGCAGCTGGCTGACGGGCGTTCTATCGCCGAGATTCACGCCGACATCCGCCTCGCCCTGCTGGCAGTGCGTGAAACGCACGACGCGACCGCCTTTACACGACTGCTGCTGTGTCGTGACGAAGTGGATCGGCGCAAATCAGCCCTTGAGTACGCCAACCAACTCCCGCTGGCTATGCTGGCGGTGGGGAACATTGAAGCAGCTGTCTCCCTCGTGCAGGACTTCCCCAGCCAGGGCTACGAGGTCGTCGACGCCCTACTAGCGCGAGGCGACTTCGACCGCGCGAAGGAGCTGTTTGAAAGCCTCGAACCACTATCGCAGCTCCATACGCCCAAGTTCAGAAACTACGGGCACCAGCACAACATCAAGGAATTCGAAAGATGGGCAATGCGCGCCGTCCACTTCCGAGACACCGAGCAGATCCAGATAGCGATTGATCATCTCGCCGCAGAGGGTCTAAGGGAGCCGGAAACGGTGGATCCGCAATCTGCCGTAGCGCTGCGGCTGCATCTTAGGAGGGAAGCCGCAAAGGCGATGCTAGGTCAGAAGGTTGGCTCCGATCCTCAAGAACTATGTAGCAAGCTCGGAGTAGCCAACGAAGATAAGCCGTCGGTGATGGTTCACGCAGGGCTTGCGGCCAGTCGACGTGGCGACGTTGGGCAAGCGCTTGCGCTGTTTGATAGTGCCGTCGCTCTTCCCCGGTTCGGGGAGGTACCAAACGGCTACCGTCAACGGATGGCGCTGATCGCATTCGAAGCTGGCCGTCGTGACCTAGCCGAGGCCCTGTTCGACAAGCTGGTCGCACCGATGATCTCCATGTGCGACGACAAGACGGACCTGGCTGGGCTGGGCAATCTGGTCGGCGCAGTGATGCATCACGCGAGGCTTTGCACGCTGCTCAAGAGGCCACTGCCAAGCGTGACACCGTCGAAGCACACCTTCCTTCATCCACTCCAACAGCACGCTTCGACGATAGGTGTGCTTCTAGCTCGCGCTGCCGGCGTCAACGGGTCCTTATCGGCAGGCGGCATCCAAGGCATAGCCCGCACGTCCCTTGGGTATGTCCTACGTCTCGCATCAGAAGGCGGCAGCGAGTCATACCGTATCCAGCAGTCTTTGAAAGCGATCCCCACGCTCGTGCAAGCGCTGCTGAGGCTCGGCGCCGAGCGCGGTGAGACTGAGTATCGCGCGGTACTTCGGGAGGTTGACTCAGCCATCGCTTCATCGGCGTCGAAGGGAACTGCTTACCTGCGACGCAGATTGGCTGTCGATGCATATCGCGTTGACGGTGATCGTGCGGCGGCGGCGGATCGGCTTAATGCCCTCGTGGCGGAGCTTAAAGAAAGTACACCAAGCGAGCAGATCGACGGGCTAGCGAATCTAGCCATCGGGTTGGCTGCGGTCGGGGAGTTAGAGCGGGCGAATCAGTTGCTGGCGACGGTTCCTGAGCAATGCCTTGGCTATGCCTTGGCTCCCAAGAAAGACCCGCAGTACGCGATCTGGCGAAACACTCTAGCTCTCGCGAACGCGGCTGACCCGGAAAACCGTGTCAAGCGGGTCTCAGACCTGATGCGTCAGGTCGGTGGCATGACCAAAACGGAAGGGTCGTCGGCCGCGCGTCGCCTTACCATGGCACTGATTAAGGAAGCGATGCAGGTTGGACCTCGCTTCGGCTTCGAGGTGTCAAAGACACTGGCGGATTGGCATCTAATCGGCTGGCCGAATCGTGTCGACCTGCTCATGACGGGGATGGTCAGGCGAAACCCTGAACTCGTCTTGGCATGCGCGACCGTCTGGTGCGGTCTCTGCCTGCCATTCTATATGGAACCGCACTACCGGGATCCGTCCCATGTTGGTGACTTCATCGACGCCTCCGCGGACGCAGCCGGCCCTGACCAGATTGAACCGCTCGCTCTGATGCTGCTTGGGGCGGTCGAGGTAGCCAGCAGAGCGCACGAGAGAATCACGCTGCTCCAGCGCATTCACAAGGCTTCCGGAAAGCATGGATTCTCGTCGCCTGAGCTCGAAGCCGCCATCGCCCGGTGGACGCCAGAAGCGCCGGAGCCTCGACACTCGTATACGTCTAACAAGTACGCCTCGGAAGCTACTCTCGCGGATCTTGAACTCGCGTTTGAAGCAGATAGCGACGAGCTGAACCACAACGCCCCGGACCGTTTCGAAGAGCTGGCAGACATAGCTCCGATTCATCTGGCGCGAAGGGTCTTTGAGCGCTGGCAGGTATTGCAGGACAACGCACGCTGCCGTTTCCTGATGGTGAAGCGGTTTGCTGCAGCCGATGAGGTCGATTACGCCAAGAAGCTTATGCAAGGCTACGAGACAAGCAACGACCCCTGGAGTTCCTGGAGCCAAGGGATGGGTGGCGGCAAGTTCTTCTACTTTAAGGCGAAGAAGCTTCTGCACGGATCATCCACATGCCCTGCGGCCTTCGAGAACATAGTCGATTCAGTGACAACGGGCCAGGAGAATACCCAGGCACTGCTCACAGAGCTGGATTCGATACTGCCGGTCATCAGCTTGACGCCAGATTGGCCGGCTATCTGGTCGCTGATTGAGGAGCAGATGACCTGCACTCGCGAGTTCCAGTTGGGGCGACCCTTCCAGTCGAGCGAGCTACCACTCAGCGACACGGACCTTTTGGAGGAGTTGCTGCACTTTGCCTATCGACTTCCCATTGCAGAGGTTCAGCGGCACGCGCGCAATTGCGCCCTGAGCTTGGCAAGGCAAGTCGGACAGGGTCAATCTTTGTTCACATCCCTTATCCGGCGACTTATGGACGGTGACTTGGACGCCCCCTTGCAGGCACTCGGAACGCTGCTCGCTGCCGACAGCGCGAACCTCGAGCCCGTATTGGGCCGCGCCGTAGCTGCAATGGTCAGTCACCGTGACATTGCAGTAGCCGAGTCAGCCACGCTCTTGTCGCATCGGTGGGGGCTGGCTGTCTCTTTTGACGCGACGCCACTGCCGCTCTTCTATCTCCTCGAATTCAGTGACCTGCCAGAGAGCGACCAGGCATTCACGGACGAGAGAACTGGTGCAATGCGCGTCGAATCGCCGCTTGGCTGGACTCGTATGTTGCGCTCGACGGCACGTCACATTGCAAAGGCGGCAGACATCGAGGAGATGACAGTTCGCCGTCGCGCGGCGATGTTCATCCAGGATTGGGGTGGACTTGAGGCCTTCGGGCCCTCTGGTGTCAAAGAGCTTGAGGCTCAGCTTCGTGTCCTTGATATGCAGATCACTTACATGAAGCCACACGCCTACATCGCCATTGCTGCCCTTCGCCACGTCGCAGGGGAGCTGCGCCTGGCCGGCAAGTTGGAGAGCCGGGACAGTCCGATGCTGTTGGAGAGATTGGGCTACCCGCTTCCGCCTCGGCCATTGATGCTCCCGCGAGTTCGTCCCGAGTGGATTCGAAGGCCGCTGATTGACCGAAGTGCCGGTTGGTCCGAGCGAGAGCAGAAGTGGATTGACGAGGTTGACGGCGATGTTGCCCCTTTCCTGGCGCACTGCGACGGCCAAGTCGTGGCCGAGGTGTCTCGCTTCCATATCCACAAGGCACGACTGTCAGAGCACCGCTTCTACCGCTTTAGAGCACCTTGGGCAGAGACTGATAGTGAAGAGTTCGACGATTGTTACGCCAAGCTGCCCATCGCTGTTTGGCTAGGCCAGTACGTCCCACTCGACAATGATCTGGCACCAACGCTGGTAAGGCGAGTTGTCTGCTCCGTGGACATGGGCTTTGACACAGCGGCCAATCCGTTTGCATTATGCCCAAACTGGGTTGAGGGGCTTCGCTGGCGCGCTCATGACGAGACACCGAGCGTATTCTTCGATGCGAGCGGAACGGTGGTCGCAGAGCTTCACTGGTGGCGTGACGCTGGCCCGGTTGGAATCGATGCGGATTCTCTGTGGGGCGAGGGTTGCTACCTCGTTGTGACGCCGGCTGGCCTGGAACAACTCACCGCCGCTTATGGGAAAGAGTCCTTAGCCGTTAATGTGTTCGCAAGCAGGCATATAGAGCAGCCGAGTAATTGCGGGCAAACTCTCCTAAGAACGGCGAAGGGCGGATACTCGGTCTAAGGCCATCCATACTCCGCTTCGATCCTAGACGCTAAACTACAGGCTGTTATCGCTGACGCAGCCCTTCTGGCGTAAGAACTGGAACGACCGCTATGCGTCGGAAGCAGCCATTGCCCTACCACGATAGACACCCCGAATCCATGTTTGGCCTTGAGCCTGCTTCGGTCCATCGCTGTTGGAGCCAAGGCTGAACCTAAAGCCCATCCTTCCTGGGCGCATCGGATAAATCGGGAGAGACTTCAATATCTTCTAGCCGGTCACTCCCAGGATTCGCGCGGAGCCTGGAAAAGAGGCAGAGTCGAATCTTGGCGCTAGTCGAAGTGACACCATTGGTCCAGATCTCTCCTAGATCTTTGAGCGCAGCCTGCACCCACGCTGCCCCGCTGCCCGTTGAGGTAGCCGGCCTGCATACGCCCACGGCCCAGCAGATCCGACTGGGCCATGTTAGGCGTCACAACCTGGAGCGGCTCACCTGGCGATGCCAGCTGGCCCCATATCGGCTGGACCACGCAAAGCGCCGTCTGTCACCACAGGGATACGCCGAAGAACAGCGTTCATCCGGCGGTTCTTCGGCGACCTGCTACCAAGGACTTACTGGGTCCCAAGCTGCTTGAGTGACAGTCCCGCCTGAGTTGCCGCCCTGTTGCTGTTCGGCCACAGCTGATTGTGCCCGCGTAGAACCAATCAGTGTGCACAGGGTCCTTTCATCTATGTACATCGAATTCACAATGAGCCAACAGGACCGAGTATCTATGCGGGGCGCAACACCAAGATGACTAGCCGGCTCCATCTCACCCATACGCATCATTCAAAGCGCTGTTCCCGTCGACTGTGATCTTCCGCCTCCCTCTGTCGCTCTCTTCGCACTGTGAGCTCGATCCGTTCAAGCCTCTCCGCCACAAGATTCCTAACTTCGGCCAATGGATGCTCCAGCAGCTCAGCAAAAGCTTTGGCCCGAATTTCTATGATGTCAGCCAACGAGCTAGACCAACTCATGGGCTGGATTCCGGCAAACATCACATCGACGATGCATTGCTTGTCCACTGCGGCTTCCAGCAAGCCTTTGATGGACGCACTGAGGACAACGCGTTTGGGATGTTCTAGTGGTATATCGGTTGCCTCTACAGTTGAGTAGGCGCAGGTCGCTGCGGCAACACCCACGATCCGATCTTGATGAGGGTCGGCAGGGATTCGTGCGAAAAACAGCCAAAAGTTACCTAACAGGCTGAATCTGTAAATGATTTCCCTTATCGAATCGGTTCTTGCGCATTGAGCGGCATATCCAGAACCACGTCGCACTCCGAGGTAAGGTGTTTCAAAAGCGCGGGCACGGGCGGGATCATGCAGGTGCGACCTTTGGGCATGAACGCGTTGATTCCGCTGCGGTAAAACGCGGTGCCTCCCGAACTGCCGGCCTTGGAGAGCACGAGCGCTTTTGCCGGCCGGCGGATGGGTTGACCACCGTCGCCAGCGGGTACGCATGAAACCCGCCATGCGCGTTGTAGATGATCATGGCGTCACCTACTCCCGGCGGCTGCGCCTGCAGATGGGCTTTGACAGTGGTCGATGTCCAGCCAAACAAGGGATATCCCTCGGGTTCCGGGATCTTCTTTTCACGAATCATGCGGGTTCGGTTTATGCCACCACCGATAAGGCGTTCATTGGCCCGCCCTCGGGTGCACCCGCGATCCCGGCGCGCCGGCGACCAGCTCGGCGAACGCCTCGGGGTCGACATCGGCGAACTCGGCTCGCGCGCTCGCGCGTGCCTGCGCCTCGCATTCGGGTTGGAGCGCCCGCGCATCGGCCAGACAAACCGTCGCGCTGTCGAGCGCGGCGGTTGCTGTGGCGGTCGACTCCTCAAGTTGAGCCACCACAGCCGATAAGAGCTCCTCATCGCCGAAAATCTGCCGGCGGATGAAATCGCCCAGCGACAGCCGCGCCGCTTTCGCGCGGCGGCTGGCGTTGGCCTTTTGCTTGGGGGGCATCAGGACCACGACCCGTTCCGTGGCGTGCTCGGGGGTGTTGACACCCATGTCGGACTGCCCGCATATGTAGGTGTGTCAACACTTGGCACATCCGCACGCCGCCGGCGCATCGATCGTCGATGACTGCCGTTCGAATTTTGGGGGCGCTGTTATGCTCACTCGTACGCAATAAGTTCCAGGACTGGCATGGAGCGCGACCGCTATCCCCTTCTCACCATCCCGGTGCCGCCTGACTTCGCCGAGTACTGTGAAGGCCACGGCGCTGCCCCGGCAGCGGTCCTGCAGGCGTTCATGGCCGACTTGGCGCCGACCGTTGAAAGTGGCACTAGCCTGGACCGAGGGAGAGCCGCCCAGTGGTTTCATGCGATCGCGTGGGACCTGCCGCGCTGGAGTGACGAAGACGTTGACTGACCTCACGACCAGCTTCAACCTCATCACGACCATATAGCTAACATACGTTGCTGGAAAACCTCCCGCGCAATCATATGACCAACTCGACCGACCCTTGGACCCGCCGCCGCGCGCAAGCGTTTCCGACGCTGACCCAGGCGCAGCTCGAGGCCGTTCGGGCCTTCGGGACGGTGCATGACGTGGAGGCGCACGAGGTGTTGTTCGATGTCGGCGAGCAGCACGCCGAGTTTATTGTGGTTCTGAGCGGGAAGTTGCGCATCTCCCACTTGGGCTGGGAGGGCGAACAGGAGATCACCGCGCACGGGCCGGGTGAGTTTTCCGGCGAGATCGATATGTTCTCCAACCGGCGCAGCCTGGTGCGCGGGACCGTGATCGAGGCAGGCCAGATGCTGTTCATCGCTCGCGAGGGATTCTGGAGGCTGATCGCGCGGCATGCCGATATCGCCGAGGTGGTAACGCGCGCGTTCATCCTGCGCCGCACCGCACTGATCGAAAATCAGCAGGGCAATGTCATCGTGGTCGGCTCAAGCCACACGGGCGGCGCCTTGCCCATCAGAAGTTTCCTGACGGGAAACGGCCACCCCTATCGCTATGTCGACGTGGACAGCGACGCGAGCGCCGAGACGTTCCTGCGCGAGCTCGGCATTGCGCGCGCGGACCTGCCGGCCGTCGTCTGCCGCGGCGAGCTGATGAAGCGGCCGTCGCCGCGCGCGATCGCCGACTGCCTGGGGCTGTCGGAGCCGCGCGAGGCGGTGGAGGTCTACGATGTGGCCGTGGTGGGTGGCGGGCCGGCTGGCCTGGCGGCCGCGGTGTATGCCGCCTCGGAAGGTGTGCGCGTGATCGTCATCGAGGGCACCGCGCCGGGCGGCCAAGCGGGCACCAGTTCGAAGATCGAGAATTATCTGGGCTTCCCCACGGGTATATCGGGCCAGGCGCTGGCCGGGCGCGGGCTGACCCAGGCGCAGAAGTTCGGCGCCGACGTGGTGACACCGCGCAGCGCGTGCTCGCTCGATTGCCGCCAGCGACCGTTCACCCTGGGACTCGACGACGGCGAGGCGATCAAGACCCGCACCGTCGTCATCGCCAGCGGCGCCGAGTACCGGCGCCTCGGTCTCGACAACGAACACGATTGCCAGGGCGCCGGCATCTATTATGGCGCGACCCATGTGGAGGCCTCGCTGTGCGAGGATGAGGAGGTGGCGGTGGTGGGCGGTGGTAACTCCGCCGGTCAGGCGGCGGTGTTTCTCTCGAACCGTGCCCGGCACGTCCACATGCTCGTGCGCGGGCAAGGATTGGCCGACAGCATGTCGTCGTATCTGATCAACCGAATCGAGCCGTCAGACAACATAACGCTTCATCGGCATACGGAGGTCGCTGGCCTGATCGGCAATGGTGCGTTGGAGAGCCTGCTCTGGCGGAACAACCAAACGGGTGAGACCGAGGAGAGGCCTATACGCCACCTGTTCGTGATGATCGGCGCGACCCCGAATACGGGGTGGTTGGGCGGGTGCCTGGCGCTCGACGACGCAGGCTTTATCAAGACCGGCGGCGATCTGGCCTCGGAAGATCTGAGCCATGCGGGCTGGGCCCGTGACCGGAGGCCCTTTCTGATGGAGACCGACCGGCCTGGGGTCTTCGCGGTTGGCGACGTGCGTTCCGGCAGCGTCAAGCGCGTGGCTTCGGCCGTCGGCGAGGGCTCGATCGCCGTGCAGTACCTGCATAGCATTCTCGGCGAGAGTTGAGCTGTCTAACCAATGCAAAGTGATGTGGTGGCGGTATGCGGAGTAGCCATTCTCGGCGTCTTGTTCCAGATTGTCACAGGAAGAGCGAAACCGCAGCACCGGACCGGGTCAGTGCTGAAGCTGCCCGGGCCGCGTCCATCCAACCCCAAGGAGAACCGACATGGTAAGCAAAGCACTATGGGTCCCACTCGAAGCCAAACCCGGCAAGGAAGCCGAGGTCGAGGCGTTTCTCAACAGCGGCCTTGAACTGGTTCAGCAGGAACCCGGCACCGCGACCTGGTACGCCGTAAAATTGGGGGCGTCGACGTTTGGCATCTTCGACACCTTTGATGACGACGCCGGTCGAGACGCCCATTTATCCGGCAAGGTCGCCGAAGCCCTGATGGAACAAGCACCGGATCTATTCGCGAAGGACCCGGAAATCCACAAGCTCGACGTACTGGCTGCCAAGGGTGCCGCATAGCCCGCACGCCGGCAAACCCCGTACGATCACCCGAGAGGATGCTACTTGTCGCATCCCGCACGATCATAAGGCCGTTTGTTGAAGAGCATCGGATGGGACTTGTACCAATCCTTCATGGACTGGATCGGTGTCTTGCTTTTCAACACGGACTGCGGCAACTGGTGGTTGTACAAGGCCACGTAACGTAACAGGGTGTGCTCCAGGTCGTCGGCGCCATGGAAGTGGTGGGTGTTGAGCACGTCGCTGATGCGGCCATTGAAGCGCTCGACCATGCCATTGGTTTTCGGCGTCCTGGGCTTGGTCAGGCGGTGCTCGATGCCCAAGGCCCGGCACAGCCGGTCGAACTCGTGATGGCCACTGGGCTGACGCTCGCGCGTGGCGAACAGGCGATCGGTGAACTCCTTGCCGTTGTCGGTCAACAGTTGACGATCTTGATCGGGCTGGCCTGGTGCAGCGCCTGCAAGAAGCTGTGGGCACTGGCGGCGCTCTTGTCGCTCTTGATCGCCACGAACACCCAACGCGTGGCCCGATCAATGGCGACAAACAGATAGCGTCGGCGACGCTCATCGGCCATCTGCGGCAAGTACTTGACGTCCATATGGAAGTAGCCCGGCTCGTAAAGCTTGAAGGCCTTGTGCGGCACTTTCGCAGCGGCCGGCTCGGCGGCTTGCAGTTCTTGCCACACCATAAGACAACGGGCGTGGTAAGCCTCCCGCGCGGCGCCAGCCCCGCGATGGCATCATCAAGTTTGCTCATGTGAGTCTCCGGACGTTCAACGCGATGAGGCTAAGGGGCGGCCTTCTCACGGGATGAGATCGCATCGGCCGCGCTGTCGTTGGCGTGCTCGGGGCGGAATTGTGCCAGCAACTGTTCCAGCGTTTCCTGGCGCACGCCAGCGCGCAGCGCATTGGCTTCGGCTTGCTCGCGGCGCTCCCGCTCCCGGGTGGTTTCGGCGCGGGCGTCGGTGAGTTCGATGCGTACGCTGTCCAGCGTTCGTACGTCCTCGGCCCATCGTGTCTGCAGGGCCTGGTGCTCGGTCGCGGTCAGTCGCAACGCATCCAGTTCCCGTTGCTGTGCCTCCGCGGTGTGCTTGGCCTGCGCCAGTTCGCGCTCCAGACGCCCGTGGCGCTCCAGCCACTGGCCGTTGTCGCGATTGAGCTGCAGCAGCTCGTGGTTCTTGGCGGTCAGCGCTTCGTTGGCCTGGCGCAATGCGACTTGCAGTTCCTGCACCTGCTGCTCGTGCCGGCGCTGCTCCTGTTCGCGCTGCTCCTTGACGGAGGTGCGGTAGTGCTCCAGCGCCTGGCGTGCGTGCTGGTGCTTCTCCTCCAGCGAGCGGGCGTGCGCCTCGTGCTCGACCACGCGCGTCGTCAGCCCGGCGACGCGCTCCTCCAGCTGGCGCACCGTGGTGTTCGCCTCAGTGAGGGCCTGCTGCCCCTGCGCGCGCGCCTCGGTTTCGGCCTGCAGGGCGGTTTCGGTGCGTTGCAGTTGGGTGCTCAGCGCGGCCGCCTCCTGCCGTTGGCTCTCCAGCGCGGCTTCGCGCTCCCGCATTTGTGCCTGGAACTGCTCCCGAGCCTCGGTAATCGCAGTCTCGGCTTCTTCGTGCAGGCGTGCTGCGAGCCGGCCGATCAGGTCCTGCAGCGCATCGCTGACCGCCACCGTCGCCCCGACACCCTGGCCTTCCTCCGCCTCCAATTCCTTGAGGTAGCGATGGATGGTCGTCTTGGAGCCCGTGTTGCCCAAGGCGATACGAATCGCATCGAGAGAAGGATTGATGCCTTGCGCCAACAGGCTGTCCCGCGCCTTCTTGATTTCCGACTTGTAGAGCCCGCCGCGTGCCATGTCCGCCTCCTGAGAATTTCGTACCGTAGTACGTACTACGTATTTACGTACTATATAATATCAAGTCAAGCCGTATTTACGGCTGACTAGTTACGCGGGATAATGTGGAATTATCCCGCCTTAGCCCCAAAACTGGGGTAGAGTCGGCCCGAAGCGGTACGAAACCCTCAGCGCAGGCGATTCGTCGTCGGTCCGCAGCGATGGCAAGCGGGGAGCACCCACCATGAGCACGGTCGAGCAGTACCTGGATGCGGCCACCCGCGCCAACACCGAGCGCGCGTACGCCGGCGCGACCCGTCACTTCGAGGTCGACTGGGGCGGTCATCTGCCGGCGACCGCCGATCAGGTGGCCCGCTACCTGGCCGCCTACGCGGGGCAACTCGCACTCAACACGCTCAAGCACCGGCTCGCAGCCTTGGCCCAGTGGCATCACGCGCACGGCTTTGCCGACCCCACGCGGGCCCCGATCGTGCGCAAGGTGCTCAAGGGCATCCAGACCTTGCACCCGAGCCAAGAGAAGCGCGCCACACCGCTGCAGCTCACGCAACTGGGCCAGGTGGTGGATTGGCTCGACGGCGCCGCGGCCGCGGCCGGCACGCGCGGCGATCCGGCCGGCCGGCTCCGGCACCTGCGCGATCGCGCCCTGGTGCTGCTGGGCTTCTGGCGCGGCTTCCGCGGCGACGAACTGGTTCGTCTGCAGGTGCAGGACCTGCGCCTGGTGCCCGGCGAAGGCATGACCTGCTTCCTGTCGCACAGCAAGGGCGACCGCCAGCACACCGGCCGGACCTACAAGGTGCCGGCGCTGTCGCGCTGGTGTCCGGTCGCGGCGACCTCGGCCTGGATCGCGGCGGCCGACCTCCACGAGGGCCCGCTGTTCCGCGCGGTCGACCAGTGGGCGGGGATCGCCGCCACGCCGCTGCATCCCAACAGCCTGGTGCGCCTGCTGCGGCGGATCTTCCGCGAGGCCGGCCTGGCCTCGCCCGACGACTACAGCAGCCACTCGCTGCGCCGGGGTTTCGCCGGCTGGGCCAACGCCAACGGCTGGGACGTGAAGGCGCTGATGGAGTACGTCGGCTGGCGCGACGTAAATTCGGCGATGCGCTACCTCGATGGCGCCGATCCGTTCGCCCGTGAGCGCATCGAAGCCAGTCTGCCGCCGATCGCGCCCCCGCGCCTGGCGCTGCCGGCGCCGGCTGTCGCGCCGGTGCCGAGCACGACAGTGGAGGCGACCATCACGCTGACCCGGCTCACCCCGCGCGTGCGCGGCCTGGCCAAGGCCCATCGGCTGATCGAGCAGATCTGCCTGCACCCCCACCAGGCGCAGCGGCTCGATGCCGATGGCACTCGCTACCGCCTGGCGATCGCCGCATCTGACGACGCGGCGCTGGAAGAAACCATCGCGATGCTGCTCGACGAGATGCACCGCATCGCCGACAACCACCAGTGCTTCCTCGCCGTCGCCTTGCGCGATGAAGCGGGCGGCCGCCATTGGGACTGAGCTGCGCATGACGACGCTGCACGAAACCGCCTACCCACGCCTCAAGCCCGATCCCACCGCCAAAGAACTGCAGGACATCTACACGCCCAGCGAGGCGGAACTTCAGTGCGTCCGAAGCATCACCAGCGGCCCGGCCACGCGTCTGGCCCTGTTGCTGCATCTGAAGCTGTTTCAGCGGTTGGGTTATTTCACGACACTGGACGAGGTGCCCCAACGCATCGCGCAGCACGTCGCCCAGGCCGTGGGGATGCGGCGCGTACCGGCCGACCGGTTGGCGAGCTACGACACGTCCGGTGGCAAGCGTGGGCACCTGGCCCAGCTGCGGGCGTTCCTCAATGTCCGCCCGCTCGATAGCGCCGGGCGTGACTGGCTTGGCACGGTTGCTGAAACGGCGGCTCAGACCAAACACATCGTGCCCGACATCGTGAACGTGATGCTCGAAGAGCTGGTGCACCACCGCTTTGAGCTGCCGGCGTTCAGCACGCTCGAACGTCTCGCGATCGCCGCCCGCGAACAGGTCCACGACGCGCACTACCGCCAGATTACGGACGCGCTGACGCCGGCGATGCGGGCGCTGATCGACGAGCTGCTGCTGACGCCGCCGGGCAGCCATCACAGCGGCTGGCACGCGCTCAAGCGCGAGCCCAAGCGGCCGACCAACAAGGAAGTGCGCCATTACCTGCAGCACATCCAGCGCCTGCGTACCTTGGCCGAGCAACTGCCGCCGATTGATGTCTCGGTGCCCAAGCTCAAGCAATTCCGCGCGATGGCCCGCGCGCTCGATGCCAGCGAACTGGCCGAACTGGTCCCGGTCAAGCGCTATGCGCTGGCCGCGATCTTCATCCGTTCGCAGTACCGCAAGACGCTCGACGATGCGGCCGACCTGTTCATCCGGCTGATTCAGAACCTGGAGAACACCGCGCAGCAGAAGCTGATCGCCTACCAGCTCGAACACAGCAAGCGCGCCGACGCGCTGATCGGCCAGCTCCGGGAGATCCTGCAGGCCTACCAGGTCGAGGGCACCGATACCCAGCGCGTGGATGCGATCGAGGGCGTGCTGGTCGCCGACATCAGCCTGCTGATGGCCGAATGCGATGAGCACATGGCCTACGCCGGCCGCAACTACCTGCCGTTCCTGCTGGCGCCGTACGGGACATTGCGCCCGCTGCTGTTCAACTGTCTGGAGATCATGGGCCTGCGGGCCGCCAGCCAGGATCCCAGCATGGAGCACATGATCGGCGCCGTACTCGCGCTGCGCAGCCAGCGTCGCGAGGCGGTCGACGCGGCCGGGCTGGGGCTGGAGGTGACCACCGACCTGACTTGGCTGTCGGCCGCCTGGCGAAAGCACGTGCTGCCCAAGGCCTTGGCTGCTGCCAGCCCCGGCTGGATCCACCGCAAGTATTTCGAGCTGGCGGTGCTGGCGCAGGTCAAGGACGAACTCAAATCCGGCGACTTGTACATCCCGCACGGCGAGCGCTACGACGACTACCGCGAGCAGCTGGTCGACGAGGCGACGTTCGCGCAGGAGCTGGACGCCTACGGCGAGGTATCGGGGATCGCCACCGACGCGGCCGACTTTGTGCAGGGCTTGCGCACCGAGCTGACGACATTGGCCGATGCCGTCGATGCCCGGTTTCCGGACAACCTGCACGCCAGCGTGGTCGACGGGCGATTGGTGCTCAGGCGCCTGCAGGGCGCCCAGGTAACGCAGGCGATCGCCGCGGTGGATAGCGCGATCACTGAACGCCTGCCACCGACCAGCATCGTCGATGTCCTGGTTGACACCACCCGCTGGCTGGATCTGCACGTGCACTTCCGTCCGATCGCCGGCACCGACGCGCGGGTCGACGATCTGCTGCGGCGGGTGATCACCACGCTGTTCTGCTACGGCTGCAATCTTGGGCCGACCCAGACCGCGCGCTCGGTCAAGGGTTTCAGCCGGCGTCAGATCTCCTGGTTGAACCTGAAATACGTCACCGACGAGACCCTCGACAAGGCGATCGTCGAGGTGATCAACCTGTACAACAAGTTCGAGCTGCCCGGTTATTGGGGCAGCGGCAAGAGCGCCTCGGCCGACGGCACCAAGTGGAGCGTGTACGAGCAGAACCTGTTGTCGGAGTACCACATCCGGTACGGCGGCTATGGCGGCATCGGCTATTACCACGTGTCCGACAAGTACATCGCGTTGTTCAGCCACTTCATCCCGTGCGGCGTGCACGAGGCGGTCTACATCCTCGACGGGCTGCTGGCCAACCGCTCCGACATCCAGCCCGACACGGTGCACGGCGACACCCAGGCGCAGAGCTTCCCGGTGTTCGGGCTGGCGCATCTGCTAGGCATCAACCTGATGCCTCGCATCCGCAACATCAAGGATCTGGTGTTCTCCCGGCCGGAGCCGGGGCGGACGTACGAGAACATCCAGGCACTGTTCGGCGACAGCATCGACTGGAAGCTGATCGAGACCCACCTGCACGACATGCTGCGGGTCGCGATTTCCATCAAAGTGGGCAAGATTACCGCCTCGACCATCCTGCGCCGGCTCGGCACCTACAGCCGGAAGAACAAGCTGTACTGGGCGTTTCGCGAACTGGGCAAGGCCGTGCGCACGTTGTTCCTGCTGCGCTACATCGACGATGTCGAAGTGCGCAAAACCATCCACGCCGCCACCAACAAAAGCGAGGAGTTCAACGGCTTCGTCAAATGGGCGTTCTTCGGCGGCGAGGGCATCATTGCCGAGAACGTCCAGCACGAGCAGCGCAAGATCGTGCGTTACAACCAGCTGGTGGCCAACCTGGTCATCCTGCACAACGTGGAGCAGATGACCCGGGTGCTGGCGGAGCTGCGGCAAGATGGCGCTAACATCAGCCCGGAAGTGCTTGCTGGGTTGTCGCCATACCGGACCAGCCACATCAACCGGTTCGGCGACTACACGCTGGACCTCAAGCGCGAAGTCGAGCCGATCGATTTCTCCAGGCGCATTCTTGAGTTCACGGCAGGTCACACAGCATGAAAGCCATCCTGCTCGTGGGTCTCGGAGGGTTCATTGGCGCGGTCGCTCGCTACAAGCTTGGCGGCGTCGTCCTACACCTGACCGCACAAGAGCGCTTTCCGTACAGCACGTTCGCCGTCAACGTGCTGGGATGTCTCGTTGTGGGCATTCTTGCCGGCCTCGCCGAGCGGTTCGAGCTGTTTGGCCCAAGCACAAGATTGTTCCTCTTCACCGGCCTACTCGGCGGGTTTACCACGTTTTCTGCATTCGGCCTTGAAGCAACCCACCTGTTGCGGCGTGGCGAGCTGTGGGTTGCCGTGCTGTACGCGGGCGCAAGTGTTGTACTCGGCATCGCCGCAGTCTGGCTGGGCATTAAGGCAACGCTGATCAAGTAGCTGCACAGCGATTGCACTGATCAAGATGAATTCGATGAAGCGATTTTTGTCCCTACATGGACTTTTGTAGCTTGAACCTTGCAGCGGTCGGGGATTTTCACCCCCATCGCTGCCCACCAAGGGCATCTATCCCGCCACACGGGCACGCGCCAAGTACAGGTTGGCCAGCCCCAACACCACGAAGCTGCGATTGGCATTCTTCTCCAGCCCTCGGTAGCGCACCTTGCTGAAGCCCCACAGCCGCTTCACCACCGCGAACACGTGTTCCACCCGTGCCCGGATCCTGGACTTGTTGCGGTTGCGCTCGGCTTCATCCACTTCGCCGCCCTTGCGCACCCGCTGGTTGGTGAAGTCCTTGGCATGCGGCGCATGCTCGCCAATCAGGGCCTTCTGGCTGGCATAGGCACTGTCGCCATAGACCCGCCGCTCCTCCCCGTGCAGCAGGTCCTCCAGCAAGTGCTTGTCGTGTACGTTGGCTGCGGTCACCGCCGCGCTGTGCGCCAGCCCCGTGCGGCTGTCCACGCCAATGTGCAGCTTCATCCCGTAATACCACTGCTGGCCTTTGCGCGTCTGGTGCATGTCAGGATCGCGGGCCTTGTCGGCGTTCTTGGTCGAACTCGGTGCTGCGATTATCGTGGCATCCACGATCGTGCCGGTGCCCACCTTCAGGCCGCGGTCCTCAAGCACGTCTCCCACTTGGGCGAACAACGCTGCGCCCAACTCGTGGTGCTCCAGCAAGCGGCGGAACTTCAGCAGCGTGGTGGCGTCGGGCACCCGCTCGCGGCCCAGGTCGATCCCCACGAACCGCCGCAGCGCCGGACTATCGAGCAGTGCTTCCTCGCATGCCTGGTCGGCCAGGTTGAACCAGTGCTGCACGAAATACATCCGCAGCATCCGCTCCAGCCCCACCGGCGGACGACCGTTGCCAGGCTTGGGGTAGTGCGGCTCGATCACCGCGCACAGCGCCGACCACGGCACGATCTGCTCCATCGTCGAAAGAAACACATCCCGGCGCGTGGGCCGACGGTACTGCTCGAACCCAACTTCCTGATCCGCCGCCATCGCCAAGGTCTGCTGCTTCATCGCTCGATTCCCGCTATCCAATACATGAGACTATTTTCTCAGGTTTTTGAGACTTGATCAGCGTTGCCTTAGACAAATTCGCGGCACCTGGCGTTACTTGCGGAGCGGTTGCCTCATGAATCCAGCAGGCGTTTCAGGTCAATCGATGGCGCTTCAGTGGCAAGCACGATTGTCGGTCATCGAGAAAAACCCCCAGGGCCGGACGAAGCCGGTTTCACCCACGGATCACATCGTCTTGCCGCGATGCATACGCGCCGATCGCTAAGCTCGCTTCAACACCCTTACCGCACAACAACAACGCTGCGACAGCGCGTCGGCACCCGGCGTCACTCTCGCTCAAGGAATTCCCCATGAAAGCCCTCGTCTATAACGGCCCGCGAGATGTCAGCGTGGTCGATGTCCCCGATGCGAAAGTCGAAAAATCCACCGATGCCCTGGTGCGCATCACCACCACCAATATCTGCGGCTCCGATCTGCACATGTACGAAGGTCGCACCGACATGCAGGCCGGGCGCATCCTCGGCCACGAGAACCTGGGCGAGGTGATCGAAGTCGGCGATGCGGTGGATCGGGTCAAGGTCGGCGACCGCGTGTGCCTGCCCTTCAACATCGGCTGTGGTTTCTGCGCCAACTGCGAACGCGGCAAGACTGGGTATTGCCTGACGGTGAACCCGGGCAACGCCGGCGGCGCCTACGGATTCGCCGGCATGGGACCGTACGAAGGTGGCCAGGCCGAGTATCTGCGCGTGCCGTATGCCGACTTCAACTGCCTGGTGTTGCCGCCGGATGCGCAGGAGAAGGAGAACGACTACGTGATGCTTTCCGATATCTTTCCCACCGGTTATCACGCCACCGAACTGGCCGGCGTGCAGCCTGGCGAAACGGTGGTGATCTACGGCGCCGGGCCAGTGGGACTGATGGCGGCGTATTCGGCGATGATCAAGGGCGCCAGCAAGGTCATGGTGGTCGACATGCAGAAGGACCGCCTGGCACTGGCCGAAAAAATCGGTGCAATCGCGATCCACGACGTGGAAGGCAGCGGCGTCGAGCAGGTGCTCGAACTCACAGAAGGCAACGGCGCCGATCGCGGCTGCGAATGCGTCGGTTATCAATGTTTCAACTGCAAGGGCCATGAAGTGCCCAACCTGACCATGAACAACCTGGTCAAGACGGTGAAGCCGACCGGCGGGATAGGCGTCGTGGGCGTGTTCATTCCCGAGGACCCGGGTGCCGAGGACAAGCTGGCCAAGCAAGGCCACCTGGCTTTCAACTTCGGTGAGTTCTGGTTCAAGGGCCAGCAGATCCGCACCGGCCAGGCCAACGTCAAGGCGTACAACCGCCAACTCTGCAACCTGATCCAGGCAGGCAAGGCCAAGCCTTCATTCCTGATCTCGCATGAGTTGCCACTGGCGCAGGCGCCCGAGGGTTACAAACGTTTCGATGCGCGCGAAGACGGCTGGACCAAGGTGGTTTTGAAGCCCGGTGGCTGAGTGCGGGCAATCACTAGCTTCACAAACCTGCCTGCAGTCAGATTTTCCTGTGGGAGCGACGTCAGTCGCGATGAGGCATTACCGGTAAAGCTTCATCGCGACTGACGTCGCTCTCACAGGATCAGCAGGTCGGAAGAGGCTGTATGTCCGTTTCTTTTTGTCGACGCGCATACTGGCCGGCACCCTCACTGCAGGTTCCCCCAATGAAACAAGCCATCTGGAACGACACCACCCTGGCCAGCAGCGACGCTACGGTCGTAGTCGAAAACAACCACTATTTCCCCTTGGCGTCGCTCCCGCGCGAATACTTCCGCGAATCCAGCCACACTACGGTATGTCCGTGGAAAGGCACGGCGCACTACTACGACGTGGTGGTCGGAGATGCGGTCAACGCCAATGCGGCCTGGTACTACCCGGAGCCGAAGGACGCCGCCAAACAGATTCGCGGGCATGTTGCGTTCTGGAAGGGTGTGCAGGGGACGTAGAAGGGGCGTCGCTTCGTACGCAGCGGCCACCCTGCTTTTGTGGGAGCGACGTGAGTCGTGATGAAGCTTTACCGGTAATGCCTCATCGCGACTCACGTCGCTCCCACAGTAGTTGCACCAACCATTGCCGCCGCACGAGGACGCCGCAGCTTCGCGATCGCGACGAGCTTTGACGAGGTTGGCTCGCACGTCATCGATGGCCAAACCCCGCGTGGGATCGGCTTTGAGTGCGTCGTAGGCCACGGCGACCTCGGTGCGCAGCCAATGCTCGCACTCAGCAGCGAGAGGGGGATAGCGGTCGCGCTCCATGCCTCACTCTAGGCGTCGGCTCTGGGAGCAGCATAGCAACCCGGGGCTTGCAGTGGCACAGTCGTCGCTGGAAACTTTAACCATGCCAATGACTTAACTCGCTTTTAGCTGTTTTTTACACGAATCCCTGCCGACCCTCTTGATCACCTCGACACCAGGTAATCAACCGATCCACCGGCATACTATTGAGTGACGGCGAAGCACCTCCGAAACGACACTTGAAAACGCGATCAATCAAACGACGCTCCCTATCGTCGCCCGTGAAGATCTCTCCAAGGACAATCTCCGGGAAGTTGCGGAATAGCGTTGTCATGAGGACTTCGAAATCAGAGCTGCGAATTCTAAGATCATCCAACCCTTCGCAAAGCAACCTCACGATCTCCTCGACTTCCTGTTCTGGAGCAGACTCAGATAGGCACTGCTGGGCGATCCGCTTGGTCCCTCGGATGCGATTCAATTCAGTCTGTCCGCGCTTCCCCCCGAGTAGAGCGCGAATGGCGTCGCGCCCTGTCGAAAGGAGATCTTCACTCGGCACGTAGTTTCCGCCCCTCCCCGCGAAGAATCGCATTTCTAGCACACTAAGCGTGGTGTAGAAGCCACCATGGCGCTGGTTCAATATGGTGAACAGTTCCGCGAGCTCGCTGTCGGTAAGGGACTCGTGCATGCGGCCATAGGCAAGCTGTCCAAACCGCCACGCTTCGAACTCTTCCCCTCGAGCCAACTCAATCAGCATATTGAACCCCCATGGGCCAATCTTGATGGCGCTGAGCAGGTAGATGAAGAAGGTCCGCAACAAGGGATGATCTAGCACCCGCTCCAACATCACCATGGCCAAGCGGGGGTCGATATCGTTTGCAGCGCTGATATAGCCTTGAAGCACCTGTGGATTGAGCTTCGCAGGCGCCTGCAGTTGCACCAGGCTCAAAAGACGCTCATAAGTGGCAATTAGGTCGACGCTGCCTTGCGCCAGCCCAATGCCGAAAGGATGCAGTGCATCGAACTCGCCCGACCAAAGCCCTGGACCCAATCGCTCTAAGCAACCTAGCTCTGCTGCGGCCATCTCACCAAGAGAGATGACCTTCTCTTTGATCATCTCGTCACTGAAGGCTACTTGCCCCCCCCTACTCTCGATGTGATCCCAAGTATTGGACAGCACATAGGCCTCGATCTCAGAATAGAGGTCGGATGGTGCCGCAACGCGCGAAAGTGACTCCAGCCGAGCCAGTAGATCAGGATGAGCTGAGTCGCCATCGAAGCCAAGCGTCTTCTTTACCGAGACCCACATCTGCGGCCATTCCCCTTTCGAAGCATGACTTCTGACTATCTCCTCGAGATCATCAAAACAGCCCGCAAACGTCCATAGTTCCCGGAAATGACCTGCCAGAAGTGAGCGCGCCCAGTCGCGAAGAGTCAAGTCATCACATGTCAGCACCGGTCGCAGCAAGTTCAAGAAGCCGATATACCACTCGAGCTCTTCGGCACGCGTTCGCGGCTGCCAGCCAGCATCACGTCTACGTGCACCGAAGTCGAACGCAGAGAAAGACGTCCAGTGCGTCGCTTCGAACGCAGCATGGAACAGCTCGGCTGCGATCTCGCGATGCCTCTCGGTGCCCGACTCGAGTAGCTTGCTGACAAACGCACACCGCCGTTCTGGTCGCGCCAGCGTACCTGACAGGTGCAACGAGAACAGATGCCGCATCTGTCCAACTATGCTGTCCCTGTTCTCACCTGACTTCTCGCCCTCGGAGAACTTCAGCATGACCGTCGCAGCACGATCAAACTTATCGTCGTCGTAAGCTAGCTGGTGCAGCAGGCGCACGAACAACCTGAAGTTTCGGTTCTCGCGCGAGGCAAAGCCTGGCTTGGTTGCGGCGTTCTCGATCAGCTGCAGCACGGTCTCCGGGAATACCGGCGCTATGTATAGCAATGCAGACAGCGTGCCTTCGTTACACGATCCAATATCATGCAGCGGTCCGCCGGGGCTCACCCAACTATTTGCCATCCGAACCGCAGGCTCGAAATCGTGCAGGTATCCCAGTCGATGCGCACATGAGACGAAAAGTCGGAGGTTCTCTGGCTTTAGCAGCTCGGCATTGATTGCATCGACAGGGATGTTCTCCAGCGCACGCTTCGCCAAACGATTGGCAAGTGCATGAGGAAGAACTGCTCTCCACTCACCACGACTCTGCGCGAGCTGACGACGCATCAACTCAGCCTGAGCCCGATGCAGACCACGACGATCGAGGCCAACGATGGCACTTAGGACGCCAAGCTCATCATTGAACTCGGACGAGGAGACATTGAAGGAATAGACGAGCGATAGCGCTTCAGCGCATTCCAGAAGTTCATTGGACGCTCCTTTTCGTTGACTGAACAACCTATGGAAAAGGTCCTCGTCGGAGAAGTTTGTCA
The DNA here is from genome assembly GCF_059372355.1 of Stenotrophomonas sp. YJH_SMC_135. Lineage (NCBI taxonomy): Bacteria > Pseudomonadati > Pseudomonadota > Gammaproteobacteria > Lysobacterales > Lysobacteraceae > Stenotrophomonas > Stenotrophomonas sp. YJH_SMC_135. Next base: position 46,014 of record NZ_JCAFVN010000006.1, on the reverse strand, counting down.
ACGTCTCATCTGCATCTACCCGGCTGGCCAGCGCGATCGCGATGCGCGAATTGCCGCCGGAAAATTCGGCGATTTTGCCCGCGTTCAACTTCCCGATGTCTGGGTGCCGCCGCTGGATCAGCATCGAGACCGTCTCCTCGCTGCACGGCTCGAGGTGGATCACTTCGGTTTCCTCAGGACGATCGTCCGAGATGTCGTACTCGATTGTCAGAAGGCTGAGCATCGCGCTACTTGCGGAGACCTGCTTCTGCAACTGCCGATGCACGTCTGGCGGGCAGTTGTCCAGCACCAATTGAACCGCATGATCGTTAGCAACGATGTATGAAACTAGCTCGGATGCCGTCGGTGTCAAGTTCTCACCCAGGTCGGCGTAGATTGCGCTAGCTGGTGACAAGGCCTCCTCACCAACGTTCGCCTCAAACAGGGCCTGCGCGAATCGCGTCTTCCCCACTCCGGAGAGGCCGGTGATGCGCACCGCACTACCGCGGCGGCGCAACCGTTCTCGAGCTAGATGTATACCCTCAGAAACAGGCATAGGAGTCTTTGCGCTCGAGTTCGCGTCAATCACGCAGGGGTGGTCATCAACAAGGAATGCGTCGTTCTGGGCTGGGGGAGTAGCTGCCCACCTCCCGAAAGGCCTCCAGCCGGACAAGGGGCGGCCGAGGCGCGCACGAACCCACAGCGCAACGCTTGGATGCCGCCGTAGCCAAGTCGCCAATCGATCTCGACCATAAAAGTCAACGCGCAGAGACGCTTTTCCAGGAAGGGTCTCCGCGACCGCCTCCATCGCCCGCACTCGACTCGCCAACATGCTGTCTGAACAATCGTCCTTGCCACTAACGATAATGTAGGCACCATTTCGATCGGCAAGATCTGCAAGTACGAGCTTTGGGGTGCCACCCTCCAACATCTCGTCCCTGCATGCCGCCGCACCCATAGCATGCTTCTTGACCTGGAAACCGCAGATCCCACGAGGAACAAAGCCGTCGTTGGACGGCAAGTCCATAGCCTCAATACGGACATCCAAACCGCCATCAGGTGCCTCCTGCGCACCTCCCCACATAACGCTCTTCGGCCGACGCCCCTGCTGGATTACCTCCGCTTCGCAAAGACGGGCAACCAATTCACGCAGATCGCCAGCACTGAGCGCTGTGATATCTACAGCATCAAGTTCAAAAAATCTCATGATTCCCTTCCCGCAATGATCGGGGCACGCGCATCAAGGCATTAAAGACGGCGCAAAGCAATTTGTCGCCTAGGTCAGACTGCCCAGAATTCTAGGAGCCTGGAAACTGTGGAAGGAGAACCTCCTGCTCCAGCGTCCCCGGATGCGTTTCCACATGAATGGCCAAGTCATTCCACCCGATGGATCGACAAGTTCGAGATATTGCGCTAGACACCGATTCAGCCGTTGGCTTGAGAGCGTAACCGAGACCAATGAGCTCCCTGGGATCCATCAACCACGGCTTCAGGGTGAACCCCGCCTCGGCGGCAGATCCTGCGATGACGGCGCCAATTCTCATCCCCCCCTCATCCAAGTCGCCGAAATGAAACGCCTGAGTTGTCTGGCAAGGAAGTGATTTCAAGATCAGCATGTAGACCTGTCTCCAGGATGGGGACGGCATACCACCGGTATAGAGCAGCACGAGGCCGACTTGATCAGATGCAGCTTCAGCAAACTCATGGAATGTCTGTCGATTCTCTATGGTGAGAACACGCCAACTCAACACGGCTGGATTCGGCACGAATCCAGTGATGTGGGCAGGAGCGAAGCCGAGATATGGATGAACCACTCCCACCACCGTAGTCGACGTAACAACCGTAAGCGGACCTGAGATCAGTACGGGCAATGGTTCCTTGTGCAGGCCTATGGCCGAGAAGACCTCGCTACTATCAAGTCCAGATGGTGCAATAGAGTTGAACCAAAGCAAATCGATCCATTTCACGATGCCCTCCACTCGCTTGCTGTCACCAAACATCATGGCCGAAACCCGGCGCAACAGTTCGTCCCTGACGACACCTCGCCTTGCTGAAATGAGTCTGATTGCATCCAGTATTTGCGCTACAGAAGCATCGGTAGCCTCTTGCCCGCGAACCTTATGGCCCAGCGACCAGCGCTCAATGACCTCGGTCAGTACGGGGAAAAGGCCGGTGTGAGTGTCCAGCATGGAACGGGCCTCTGATACGGAATCACGACGAAGTCGTGCGCCCAAGAAGTTCGCCAGCTTTGCGAGGTTCAGTACGGCAACGCCCGCAACATCTAGAGGCGGCTGCACCATCACCTTGGCCTTGATTTCGATGGCTCCAGAGCGCTCAGCCAGTTCAAGTTCGGAACGAAACGCTCTTGCATCCTCGATGCTGCGCAGGCTGAAGAACTCTGGGCATGATGACTCCGTCAGCCTGAGAGCTATTCGCTCATCCTTGCCACGACTCACTGCATTCTGGGAGCGATTGAAAATTGACGTAAGGAAGGCCCGGGCTATAGTCATGCAACGACCCCTTCCCCATGGGGCATTCGACTTGCTTCAACACGCTTGAGCTCCTCCTCGAAAAGCTCGGGATGCTTGCGCCAGTTATCGGAATCCAGAATTACATGACCATCGTCATCAATGCGTACGTGTTTGATGGAGATAAGATCGTCGTCACGGTACATCTCGATGTAGGTATCCACCGATTCGTTGATCTTACCCAAGGCATCGTCCGGTGCCGCGACGATGGGCTGAAGGCCCAATGCCTTCAGGTACTCAAAGACGGCACGGGTATTCACTGAGTCAATCTTGTCACCCAACTCATCGAAAATTATCAGCGACATGCCGCCTTGATCACCGCGCAACTTTCCCAATGCGCGCGCCATCGACGCTGCAGCAACGATGAAAAGAGGCGCGCGGTGCTCGCCCCCGGAACCCTTGTCCATGCGCTTTGAGAAGTCGGTCACCGTCACACCATTGCTGCGAACGTCAATCTCGAAGTTGAAGAAATTGCGATAGTCCTCCAGAAGCCTGTTGGCCTCTGCATCCTTTCCCTCAAGCATCGCCCTGAACTCAGGAGGAGCATCCACCTGTCCAGAGAAGATATCCCCCTCCGGTCCCGCACCAGCCACCTTCAGTATGAATTTGTACAGCGACTCATGATCTTTATTGAGATTGGTGACGAAGTGATACTTCTCGTTGTTCGAGAATGGCGGCAAGCGCTCCATCGTACTGTTCAGCTCATTGAGCGTGCTGCGCATGCTGGCGAAGTGGTCGCTCAGGCGGGCGGCGATCTGCACCTTGAACGTTTGCTCTGCCGCTTCTGCAGCTTCCGCGGAAAGCACTTGGTAGTGATGGAGCTCGGATTCCTCTAGCCGTTGCTTCTCCTGAGCCATCGTCTCGCACATGGCACCCAAGTCGCCCACCGCGATATCCATCTGCGGATCGAATTGGTTTGCGTATGTAGACATGTCACTTGCCAAGGCCTGCACCTGGGAAGACAGCTGATTGCCACTTCTAACCGTAGCGTCACTAATCTTCGCCACAATCGTATGCAGCGATAGGCCGGAACCATCAAACTCATCGCGTTTTGTTTCGAACCACTCATCACCCACGTATTCATTGCGGCGACTGAGAGCCGCCTTTGAGCAGATTCCGTTGGTTCTATCCGCAAGCTCGTCTAGCCGTCTCTGTGCTTGCCGGAAAGCCTCACCATGAGTTCCGACGTCTCTGCTGCTTTCTTCCAGCTTCGACTGTGCTGCCAGGGCAGCTCGCCTTGCCTCTGTGATGAGCAGCTGACGAGCAAGGAGATCAGGTGCGCTTGCGATCTCTTGCATCGCCGCCTTTGCATCAAGCGCGGATTGCTCCTGAATGTGCGAGTTCAGCCATCTTTCAATGTCCTGGATACGTCCTTCAAGTCCCACCAACTTCTCAAGGGCTTCAACCAACTGGCGCGACCGGTTCGCCTCCTGCTCGCATTCGGCTGCGTTCTGCCCCAAAGTGCTGCGCTGCTGCCGAAGCACCGCCAGGCGATGGCTCGCATCTTGGCGTCCCAACACCAGTTCCGTTGCAGACAAGGGGCGTCGACGGCCGAAATCAGCACGTCCAGCCTGCTCGCCAGTACGGGTGAAGCCCTCTGGGCTATCCGTGGTGACGCGCTCCAATCGCTCCAGCCGGCCGAGTCGAAGACGGATATAGTCCACCGCCACTTGATTGTCACCCGCGATCAGGTGCGCGAGACCCATTGGCGGAACCACACCCATATCCGCCTTCGACTTCACCGGGTTCACCAACAGTACTGAATCCGGCTTTGTATCCCACGGAATCTTGTTGAAAACGGACAAGGCATCCTCAAACTTGCCGCTACGGACAACCAGGGCAGTGCGCGAACGACCAAGGAATCCCTCGATTACGGGTGCCCAGTCGGCATCTGTGACTGTAACCAAATCGCAGACGGGCGTGCACAGAAGTCCTTTGTCTCCAAGTATGTTCACAACTGCTTGGACGGCCGGCGGGAGTTCCGCTTTGCCTTCCTGGATGCGTTTGATCTGCTCGTTAGCGATCCTAAGTTCATTTCCAAGCTTGGACAGCCTCTGCTCGTCATGGTCTAGCTGACGCCGTGCCGACTGGATGATCGGAGCAACCCGCATGCTGGACTCGCGCAATGCTGCCGAGGCCTGCGAAACGTCAAGCACAAGCGCATCGGATACGGATGTACTGGAAACCGCATCAAGAAGCTCAACCCACGGCATCGCCAGATGCTGCCAGCCTCCGAGATCGGGTTTCACGCGGTTGGCCTTCTCGAAGCCCGCCACCACCTCGCGAATGGCCTGGGCCACGTTGGTTTTGATAGGTCTAAGTGATCTCTCTCGTTCGCTGGCCAGGTCACGGGCGGCACTGATCGCCGGATCTGCTGCTGATTGAAGCTCTAGTTCGATGTACACGCCGTTGAGTCGATCATGCTCCGCCTTGGCGCTGTCGACTGCATTCTGCGCTGCCTGATGCCTGTCCCGCGCTTCATGCAGCGTAGTTTGTGCCGCATCAACAGCATCCATGTGTTGTTCACGCTCATAGTCATCCAACAGCGCCCTATAGGTCGCTGCGTGCATCCGAGTCTGAGTAGCCTTATGACCGGCTGCGATCAAGCTTTTGACGTTCTCAAGCCTGTCCAGTGTTTCCAGAACCTTGGCTTGAAGCGAGCGCAGATTGTCGAGCTGGGAGCGGAAGTTCTTGAGCTCGATAGGATAGGCATCGACAATGTAATTTCGAACAAAGCTGCTGGTGTCAGGAACTTTCTGCAGATTAAGCGCATTCTTCATCGCTCGCCGAAAAGCTCTCGGGTCGATGCTGCCCCCTCCTTTGGGGCGCAAGGCGAACAACATTGCTTCAACCTGCTTCTCCGCCGACGGAGGCACTGCGAGCCTACCATTCACGCGACTGACTGCGTCCTCCATCAGCTTATTGAACGTTCCCCAGGCCAACGGCAAAAGTTCCGCCTCGGCGTTCGCTTCAAGATGATCATCTAACGCGAGCGCAACCCCTTGGACCACATAGCGCCCGTAGACGTGCAGCTTTGGGTCGCCCACTGACGCGCCCAGGGCCAGGCCAACCGAAACCGGCGGCAATTCGCCCTCAGTGTCGCGAAACACCATGGTCAAATAGGACGTCGCATTCTCACGAATATGCTCGTCACCGCGATAGTAGCCGAGGCAGTATTCGCGCACTGAACGCCCTCGAGTGCCTGATACCCCCCCTGACTGCGCATTGAGATCGATTTGATTCTGATCCCCTCCGTACAAGACGATCTGCATCGCATCCAGAATCGCAGATTTTCCAGATCCGTTAGGCGCCACAATGCCTGTTGCAGGGCTAAAGCTCAGGGTTTCGGCACGGAATAGGAAAAACTGTACCAAGTGAAATTTCTCAAGCAGATACATCGCCATCCTCCGTGACTTCATTCATTGCGTCGAAAGTAGCCGCATCCCCCTCACCTGCCACTTCCTTACGGAAGGATTCCAGATGGCTCAAGTATTCCTTCCGCAGCAGATCTCCGATCGCGGGATGGATGCGAACCTTCGCGAGCTGATTCCGTACATCGTCCTTGTCCTCAAAGGCAGCAATCCCCCAGCGCTTGAACTTGGTCATCAAAGAGCGGAAGTCCCCAGGCGAGGGAAAGTCCCTGCCCGTTTCCTTCTCGTAGTGCTCTTGCAAGTCAGGCAAATCGACGAAAGTTTCGCCATTTGGCTCTTCGCGCCCCTCGAAACGGACGCGATGATGAACGCCGGCGAGCACCAACAGCAGCAGGGTTTCGTCCTTGCTGGCTCGCTGTTGGGTCAGTACGTGCACGGGCCGCGCCACGATGTACTGGTAGTTGGTGTCGTGCAACAGCTCGATGCCAAGGGGACGAACTGCCTGCTCAAAGTCATTGATATTTCGGCTGACAATGCCGTAATCCTTCCGGGTCGCCCGGTCAGAGGCGGACAAGACCTGATGGGTTACTAGCCGATAGGCCGCCTGCTCGTAGTCCTGCTCTTCGTACATAGTGTCGCGGCTAAGCGCCTTTTCCCAGTGGCGTGCCATGTCATTTCACCTTGGTGATGTAGAAGTCCGGCATGTCCAAATACGGCCCGGCAATTCGTTCATCACCGGCGCTTTGGAAGCGATATCCAGGTAGTCGCTTTGAAATTCCTTCATGGTGCTTCTTTCCGAGGCCTGTCATTGCTTCCTGTGCGTAGGTGGACAGCGTCTGCACCATTCGAAATTGCTTGATACCGGTGATGGGAAGCTGAGACGCCCGGATCTGCCTACCTCCTCCCATGACACCCTGCAAGTACACCCTCACCTCTGTTGGCATGGCGGTACGCGCATCACGCGCACGCCTGTGCAGGTTCATCCGCGCCTCCTGCTCGGCTGTCATCTGCCGCGGAGAATCCGCGGTCCTGGGAATGGGCGGACGGGCGATGCGTGGTTGAAACAGGAGTTCACCGGAAAGCAATGCTCCGGGCCCAACGGGCATGGAGGCGTCGAAGTTCTCCGCAGCATTGACTCCGGCGATAGCCTTTTTGATCCGTCTCTCGAGCTGGCCCGGCGCGCGAAGCTGGTACTCGATCATGGCCAGCATGCGACGCTCGATATGGCGCTGATCCTGGCCCAAGCGATCGAAGTAGTCTTGCAGACGATAGACATTGCTCAATCGCCTGATCGCCTTCTCATAGACAGCCTCAGCCGTGCCTTTATCACCTTTGTAGCGTCGCTCGGCCAACCACACGATGATCCGTTCCCGATGATCCCCGTAATGGATTTCCTGAGTTAGGCTCAACACCTGCGCCTTTCGTGCGAGGGGGTGATCGGCGCCAGCCAAGTCCGCATAGTCAGCCATGACGTGCTTGGAAATGTAGTCTTCAAACAACCGACGGATAGCCGCCCCGGGGGTCGCGGACTTGAATATCTCGCGCTGCAGGGTACGCACGTTCAGACTCATGGCGGCAATCCCGGACAGAAGCGCATGGGCGCTGTCGCCGGCGTTTACGAAGTCGTCACCGTAGACATTGCTTGCAGGATCAAGCACCCGACGTAATGTGTCTTCAATGGAACGCATCTTCGCGCCCACCATCGCCGGCGTGTCTTCTGTGAAGACCTGCAAGGTGGCAAGGAAACGGCTTACCACAGCAGTCATGGACAGAGTGCGCGTGAGTCCCACCTGCTCTTCTTCGAACCAGCCATTCTCCGTGAGATGGCTCAAGTACATGTTGGCGCGAATGTTGAGCGGAGTGAGCTGGCCTACCCCCTCTTCTGCCTGCCAAGCGTCATCGTGTTCGAGGTAGTTCTCGATGAACTGCGTCAACTGCCGCCGTTCCCAGCCGGTCGCCGGGGGAACCTCAGCCTCTGGCCCGAAGAATTCTTCGTACAGACCCAAGAGCAGCCGCCAGTAGTTCTCCCGATTTGCCGAGGCCAATGGGCGAAAGAGTTGCGATGGCAGTACCTCAAACAGAGAGCTGGACACTGTGCAACTCCACAGAAGTTGGGCTATCTACTTCACATTAGCATAAACGCTAACATATCATAAACGCTAACTTAGCATCAATGCTAAGCTGCGTGTCATCTGACCCCGGCCCAGCCCCATGCCCCGCCCCCGCCCCAATCCAAACAAAAGTCCGGAAACACTTCGAGCCATCGAAACGCTGCTCCTCTGGGAGGGGCAAGTCACCAATGAGCGAGTACGCCAAGTGTTTGATCTGCATATCACCACGGTAAGTCGATTGCTAACCCAATATGCTGAACTCAATGGAGGCGGCCTTGAGTACCGAAGCCATGTGCGCGGATACGTGGCGATGTCTGGCTTCAGACCCCTCCTAACCGAAGGGCTGATCGAAGAGTACCTTGCGTTTGAGCGCCCCCAGGAAGCTACAGGCTTTATCGAGAGCTCCCAGCTTATCCTCGGCGGCGTTGAACGACGCCACTTCGCACTGCTTAATCGTGCCTGCAGAGAGGGCAAGGGGCTCGTTGGCGAGCACCGGTCCATGCGCAACCCAGCACCTCGCACCAAACGACTGTTCCCTCATGCGCTGGTGCAGGCAGGCAGGCGCTGGCATGTTCGCGCATTTGTCATCGCCGAGGACGAGGCGGAAGCCGGACGCTTCCTGGACCTGTCTATAAATCGGCTGAGCGGCTTGAAACAGCTGGCTGATCCTCGGCCAGAGCGGGCCGAGCCTAGCCAGGACGCCGCCTGGCAGACACAGGTAGAGCTGTCGATCGTCCCCCATCCGCATCTGACACCAGATCAGAAGGATATGGTGCGTATCGAGTATTTCGGAGGTAAGGCAGCCTACAGGTTAAGAACCCGTGCCGCACTACTCCAATACCGACTACATGAACTGCGCTGCGCCACCGATGCAGAGAAGGAGCCGCCGAACGAATTTCACCTCTGCGTCGACGATCCAACCGCGATCCAACCGTGGCTATTTGGCGAGCTGAATTAGCGGATGGCATGATCGTAGCCAAACTTGAGGCCCGGCACGGATACCGCGCTACCCCTGCCTGGGTAGCTACCCTACATAGGAACCGTATCAGATGGACGCCATTGGCATTCAAAGCCAATTCTCCGTCTGTACCTCAATGATCAGGTCGATGAGCCGTGCCCTCGTGTCCCTATCGATCGAGCGCCAAATGCAAACTACCGCCCCAGCTGCGGCATGGTCCGGGGCATTCAACTCTAGCCCTTCGCTTACTCGGCATTGAGGTGACCAATCCCTACCTAGGCGATTACTGATTGCCCACTTCATAAACTCATGGCACTCTGGGTTGGCATCATTCTGGTCACAGGGGGCCAGGTATGGGCAGTCTGCATCAAATCCACAGTCGCAACGGCCGTATCGGTGCCGGAACCGATACGAAGCCAGAGGATATCGACGCTATCGTCACGGCGCTTCGTAAGGACGGGCGTGGTCATTTGCTGCTTTACTTTCACGGGGGCCTGGTCGACAAGGCCGCGGGTATCGGTATTGCCCAGCGACTTGAGGGGCGCTTTTCTCAATCGGCCTATCCGGTTTTTTCCGTGTGGGAGTCGGGTTTCGTTGAAACGATCCGCAACAACCTGCGCGAGCTGCCGGATGAGCCGGTATTCAAGAATCTGGTGCGCAAGGCGCTAGAGTACGCGCTCCGCCGCTTGGGAGGTAGCAACGGCGCCCGGACCATCACGCCGGGCAACGTCGATGCAGGGAAGGTCCGCCAGGCAGTTGATACATATTGGAGCGATCCCAGTCGCAATCACGTGCCCTACCGTGATTTCAAACCTGTAGTGGGGCCCTCAGGTGCGCGTGCGGCGAGTGCGCTGATCGACGACGCCGAGATCGAAGCCGACTTGCAAACCGACAGCGAGTTTGTGGTCGCCATGCAAACCCTGCCAACCGCGTTAGACGAAGCACGCGATGCATTCATCGGGGGCGGAGCGAGCGTTCGAGATACCCCGTTCTCGCAGGCGGTATCAACGCAGGTCGCCGGGGTCGAGGGAGGCCGCGGGTTGATCGTCTGGTTCAAAGTTTCCCTTCTGGTGAAGCGCATCCTGCAGGGTGTTCTGCGTCGGTACGCGGATCAACGCGATCACGGCCTGTATGCAACGGTCGTAGAGGAAGTGTTGCGTGGTGTTCATTTTGGTGGCAGTGGACTCAATGAATGGGGCAAGGCACTCCAGTGGAACCGCATGAAGCAGGACTCACTCGATGCGTTCGGCGACGGCTCCGACCTGTATGCCGGAACTGCGCTGCTGGAGCGGCTGCGTGCCGCCCATGCCTCTGAAGGGCTGCTATCGAGGATCACTCTAGTCGGCCACAGCACTGGCGCCGTCTACATCGCCAATTGGCTTGACAAGGCATCAGAGCTTCTGCCGGCCGAGATTGCATTCGACGTCGTGTTCCTGGCGCCCGCCATCACCTACGAGCGCTTTGCCGCCACGATCACCCAACATGGCGATCGCATCCGTCACTTCCGCTTGTTTGGCATGCGCGATGAATTCGAACGGGACGATCAGGTCGTCGGAGACGACTCTAAATTTCCCAATGGGCAGGACTGGAAGCGCTTCATCTATCCCAGCTCCCTCCTCTATCTGGTGTCGGGTGTCCTCGAATCGCGCCCAAATTCCGACGGAACGCTCGTCGACGAACCGGACATGCCGCTGCTGGGCATGGAACGCTTCTTCGCTTGGCACCACATCTACTCAGATAGCAAGTTTCCCGAAATAGGTGCAGTCCGCGCGTGGCTCGGAGCTGCACCGAACCGTACGATCTGGTCCAAGTCCCAAGGACAGACAGCAGGCTTGAACAGCACAAGCATTGATCACGGAGCTTTCGACGACGACGAAGATACGCTGCTCAGCGTTGAGAGCCTCCTCGGCGGATGGTGACATCTTCGAGAGCACGCCAAAGGTGCCCTTGTGTACGCAACAGGGAGAGATGTGGACATGCCGCGAGATGATCACTACGCGATCGTGCTGACAATTAACCGTTATCCCGGCCTGAGTGACCTCCATGGACCTGAGAACGATGGCGAAGAGTTCCGGCAATGGCTCCTCGATCCGGAGTACGGCGACCTGGACACCCGACGTATCCAAGTCATACGGTCGCAGGATTATGGCGTGGCAGCGACCCCGGACGACGCAAACCCGACCGAGAAGGAGCTCAAGAAGGCGCTTAATCTATGGCTGCGCACCCCGAACGGATGGCATGACCGCATTGGACAGCGCTTGTATCTGTTCTTCGCCGGACACGGGTTCACAGCCGGTTCGGCGATTCACGACCCGGCACTATTCTCGGCCGTCGCGCAAAACGGCGACACGGCGCATATCGCCGTCCTGCGTTATGCGTCGAAAATCGCCAACGCGGGTTTCTTTGATGAAATCATCCTGGTAACGGACTGCTGCCAGGACGTACTCAAGGCGAGCCAGGTGCTCGAGCCGACTTGGACCCCGCCGGACCGGCAACGAACGGCACACGTCCGATTGTTCCAGGCGTATGGAGCGCCGCGGGGACGTCAGTCCTTTGAGCGCAACATTGGCCCGGCCGGGCAGTCTCGCGGCCTGTTCACTAGCGTCCTACTGGACGCGCTGCGCAGCGCACCGCCTGACGCCGACGGATGGGTGACGGATCGCGCCGTCGCGGACTACTTCCAGGTGCTATGGGCCGATCGCTACGAACAGGAAACCGGATACACGCCACCACTGACTCCCGCAACGAAGCGGATTCGAATATATCAGCGCCCGGCGTCGGCGCCAGCTTCCGCGCTCCCACGCCGGGTTGCCGTCGACCTGAGCCGCATCATTGCTAAATTCGCGGCCATCGACCGGCAACCGGATCCTGACATCTCACCTTACCCACCCGCGCCGCCCACCGACATGACGCCAAATGGGCAGCTACGCAGTAGCCAGCTTCGCCAGCTCGAGCATCCCATCGTGGAGCTGACCCCGGGTCTGCATCTCGTCGTTACACCAGGGAATCTACCCGACGTCGCCTTCGAGGTTCCCTACCCGGTGCTGCCAGCTGCAGGCAACACCCCTCCCGTTGCTGCACCTATCGACATGCCCGCTTTGCGAACCGACGAGGTTGCAGCGCAGCCGGTGGTGTTGAGGACGGACAATCCCAACGCGCAGATCACGGTGCTCGATGCTAGCTACGCTCGTGTCAGCATCGGTACGGGAGTGGTCTCGCTGTCCTTAGCTCCGGGACTCTACAAAGCCCTGGTGCACGTCGGGGCCGAATCGGCGCAATCGCTGTTCGTTGTTGCGGATGCGCCCCTCGACCAGCGGTTGCCCGGGCCCGAATTTTCCGCGGCTGCGCCCGTCATCGGCACGTCAACCACGCACCAAAATCAGTCCCTTCATGCCGCTGAATACTCGATGATTCCGACGGAGCCAAGCCGCGATCTCAGCGAAATCGGTGAGGTCTTTGTCTTCGCGCGCGACTCCAGTTTCAGTCCCGACGGCTCTCTAAACCCCGCGCCACCGTGGCGGCAGTGGCACCTCAGTTCCCTTGTAGGGGCAACCTTGGAGGAGCGCCTCATCCACAGTGGTACGGACGACAGGCTCGGCTACGCCTACCTCAAATTAGCAGCAACAGCTGGCAGCCTCGCACTGCGAACGGCCAGCCCTTGGGACGAGTCGAATGAAGACGGACTGGTCGTCCCGGTGATTAAGGGGTGGCGTACCGAGATCTACCTTGACTGTACCTCAGCTCCGCCAACCCCTCCGATGGTGGACACTCAGGGCGCACGAATGCTCGACTTGGCGACTGCCTCCATCCATCTGGTCCGGATGGGAAGTGCGTCACTGCTGTTCGATCCGATCGGGCTTGCGACGGAGGCGGCGCGAGCGCAGCTTACAGTCGGCCGGGAGGTGGCGGTGCCATCAACCGAGCAAGCAATGGCCAGCCCGATGTGGGCCTTGTACGCGGCCCTCGCTGCCTTCCAGCGGGGCGGGCAGCACATCGATACCGTTGGACAATGCGTTGCAGCCGTTCCTAAGGAAATCAGGGAGGGTCTATCCGATTTTGCGGTGCTCGCGCAATGGCTAGGCCTATCGAACGTGGCCCATCCGCTCCGTAACCCACCCGCGCTGGCGGCCTCATGGAGCCTTGCCTCAAAGCTGGAGGCGCGAGGCGGACTGGCCTCCGAACTGTTCGAGGAGATCGGCCAATGGCGGTCCGGTGGGAGTCTATGGACTCTCTGGCAGCGTTCAGTTGATGACCGCTGGTTGTTGCGAAATCGGCTTTCTGACCAGGCTATGGGCACTCTGAAGGGTAATGCACAGGGGATTGACGACGCGGCAACCCCGCAAGTGCTCGCCCCCGCCTGGTCACTGGACACCTGGGTTCCGGTCGAAGACGGCCTGAGGTGTCCTAATCCCACCCATAGCCCCTTCCAGCAAGCACTCCGTCGGCGTCTTCTGGATGCGCTGGCTGAGCGCCACACCGATGCCGACAGCGGCGCCTTCACCACTGTGTCGCTGCCACCCGAGTCCGATGTCTTCGCCTTGGCAGCGGAGCTCATGCTGTCGCCGATATACGCCATGGCCGCCTATAGCAAGCTGTATGCGGAAGCCCGCCGCCAATCCGACCTGGGCCCTCTCATCGAGTGGGTAACGGTGAACGGAGATGAACCCGACCCAGACTCGACAGCCACCAAGTCGAAGCGCAGCACTCACCTGCAATCAATGGACGACTACTGAGAGGCGAATCGTAAGCGCGGCCTTCACGCGAACCCCATCCAAGTATTCTTAGCGGTGTCTAGGCAAAGTTGTCCCAAGTCACTGCCGACCTGCGTTGCCAGCCCGAAGCGGTTATAGGTCAAGAATCTAGATGAGGTGCGACGCCCGGCCTACAGGATGACATCCTCCCGCGTGTTAGGCGGCTCTCAAGTAGCGCCATTTCTTGGTGGTCCTTGTGCCTTCGCTGTGGCAGTTTGCGATTCGGACCTCACACTACTCACATAGAATGCTGAAATGCCGGTAAGCGCCAATCTCGCCTACGACCTTCTCAAGACCGTGAGCAAACTGGAATTCCAGCTCCGACGGCACGGGGACTTCTTCCGGAAAGACCGGACGGGGCAACCGACGTCCGACGTGGCTTGGCGCAAGGTGCAAGAGCGCGTCCGAAAGTTGGGCGACGATTTCGCGTCAGAGGTTCCTGAGTCGGCGCGTGCGCGCCTTCTCTGTCAACGCGATGAGCGCCCCATGAAGCAGATGATTATTGAAGAGAACGGGAACTTGGTGGCCCGCTTTTGCCCCTGCCCATTGGATGCCGAATCGGATGCGGTCGCGCTGGTGGAAGCCATGCGGCAAGTCCGCAACAACCTCTTCCATGGTGGCAAAGAAGATTCGGAAGTGGATCCGTACGAAGAAGACAACGATTGGGTCTACGCCGCGACGCAGGTTGCGATTGCTCTCCAGCATGCGTTGTCTAACGGACGGCTCGACAATCGCGAATGAAACCACCTCACGAAACTCTCGGGACGGCCCTAGGCCGTTGACGAGCGTGCAGCAAGGGGCGACGCGGCGATTGGCATAGCGCTAGCTAAGGCGAGGGGTGCCGACTAAACGCAGCATTGGCCGGGGGCATTCATGGTAGGTCGGTCACATCAGATCCGTAATTCTGAGATCATCTGGGTCCGATCTTCTGAACCAGGCACGCTTGCGCGCCAAAGGCCGATGCTCGAATGATCGCGCACCTCGTCGAACTATCTCTCGCCCAAGGAGCTCAATAGCTGACTGCTTCCATGATCCTCTGGATGTAGTGACTAGTACGACCTTTTTCCCAGGGAACATGTTGCTCCTAACAAACTCCCAAGCCGGCGGCGCTGGGCAACCACGCCAGATGGGTGTTCCCAAATAGATAGCGTCATAGGGAGCTAGATCCATCCACGCGGGATTTATCCACGCGTCATCAAGACCCCCATCAGCCATAGCATTCACCCACCCGGCCAAGCCCAATGAGTAGTCAAATGCTTCGACAGCACGCAGATCGGCGTGTAACTGGTTCGCCAGATAACTAGAGGCTAAGGCGGTGTGCCCAGAGCGAGAGTAGTAGACCACCAGGGCATCGGGTAAAGGAGATCTCGATGGGGCCGGCGCCTTTAGCTTCTGAAGTTTCTCCAGCCTTCGTCGCGCTGCCCACACGACACAGCAATCAATCACCTTGATCCCAGCGGCAAGCGCGACGATGACTACGACGAGCTTGGTGATTAGCATCATTCAGTACTCTCCATCATGCACTCCCGCGTTACTTCTGTAGTCGCTCTGCGAGGTACTGCACTCAAGGACATTGCATGGTCGAACACCCGCGATCGTCGCCACCTACTATAGCGAGCGGCTAATAGTGAAGCTTCCGAACACCGGCGACTGGCGCTGGCCATAGAACTCCCGGGTGCTGTGGTAACGCGCCATTGCGAATCTCCAGCGCCCGCGCATCACCGCGATGCCGTAGCCGCCTTGGGCGACCACGTGGCGCTTGTCCACGCTGTGGCTGTTGCGGAAGGTATTGCCGTCCAGAGTGATGTCGCGGATTACCCATGCCGCGTCGGTGGTCGCAAACAAGTGCCAGGACCAGCCGCTGAGGCGGCCACCACGGGTCGGCGCGGTGTTCTCGCCGGCCGGGCGCAGCGGCGTGCTGCCGAAGTCGTCGGGCAGCTTCCAGCCGAAGCGCACTTCGCCACCGGCGTTGGCCTTGGTTTCCAGGTTGCCGATCGCACCGCCATAGTGACTGATCGCATCCCAGCCCCAGCCGCCGGCATTGACACTGGCATCGGCCGGCCAGCGGCGCATGCGCTCGTGGGTCAGCATGAACACCGGCTCGTTGTGCAGCTGGTTGTCCCAACCCTTGAACTTCTCGTCCCCTAGCGCGTCGTGCACGGCGTTCTGCACCTGCCTGCCCTGGGCCCAGGGCCCGACCACGCCCACGGCCAGCTGGGTGGTCTGCAGGCGGTCGCCGCTGCGTGCGTTGAAGCCGAAGCTGGCCAGCAGCACGCCGGCATACGGCCGGTCATCCTCGATCAGGTCGCGGCGGGTCGGGTCGGTGGGGGTGAAGATGGCCTGGCCGATGCTGAAGATCATGTTCTGCTGCTCGAACCTGCCGGGGTGCAGGCCTTCCAGGTACTGGTTCACCCAGCGCGCCATGCGCGGCAGGCACGGGTCGGCGGTGTAGTCGACCAGGTTCGGCGAGACCAGGGTCAGCTGCGCGCCGTTGGTATAGCCCTGGTCTTGGTGGCGGCCACCGAACAGGTCGTTGTCGACGCGGAAGCTGATCTGCGGCGGGTGATCGCGCATCGCGTCCGGGCCACATTGTTCGGCCGCCTGGGCCACCGGGGCTCGGGCAGCGGCCAGGAACACGAGTGCCGCCATCACAGACAACCGACTAAGCGCCAGTCTTTTCATGGGCTTGCTGCCATTTGACTCAATGTGAGGTTCAATTGAAGATCTAATGCGCTGTCGCAGTAGACCCGGAGGAAGGGGTTTGAGCCATACACCAGGCCATCAGCCGGCCGCACGCCAATTGCTTTCAAAGGCGGCGCATCCCTGCAGCAGTATCTAGCGCTCTTGGGCTCGCCAAGACGTTCGCCTGAGCAAGAGATCGTCCAGGCCCTCCCCTAGTGCCGCAACAGCCGGCGCCCCAGGTACTGACCTAGACTGAAGGGCACGTCACCTCGCTGCGAAGCAACGTCAGCCGCTCAAGATGGACGTTTCAGAATCACAGTCAGTTTGTTGATCTCTGACTGAGAGAATGGCCACCCCGCCAGCAACTCCGCATCATGTGAGGTGGGGCATATGCGCTCAGCGGGCTCGCCAGATGCGTCCAGGAATGACTCCGGTCGCAGCGAGTTTTGTGGAAGGCTCCCAATCGCAGGGCTAGCCTCCGTGCTGAGCACGGAGGCACCACCGCACTAGCTACTTACGCCGACCTATCCACGCCGAAATGGAGCTACGAAGCAATCTAATGGCCCAGACTGCGACAACCGACGCTCCGATGAGGCCTGTGACTGAGTCCAGCCACGTCACGTCCCAGATCATCCCCACGACAAGTGCAGTAATTGCGAGTGCCGTTACAGCGGTGTCCGTAGCGACGTGAAGATAGGCCGCACGAAGATTGGGACTCCTGCGCGCATCGGCCCCCTTCTCGTCAGCATGGCGCTCATGCGGAACGTGGCAGTGATCAACCGCAGCACCTTCGCGATGGTAGGCAGAATGTAGCCACCGCGCTGAGAATATATTTGTAATCAAACCCGCAACGGCGATGGCAAGCGCTTCTGAGTACTGAACAGCCTCTGGCGCATGGAGACGCTCCGTCGATTCATAGGCCATCGAAGCGGCAATCCAAAGCATGATCATCGCGCTTACGCTCGCCGCGATGAGCTCAACCGCTAGCACCCGAGCCGCGCGCTCTGGGCGGCTCTGATTCCGCTCAGCGTACCAAGCGATAGAAAGTGCGAACAGGAGTACCAGCACGTGAGAGCTCATGTGCCAGCCATCTGCGAGAAGAGCCATCGAGTTGAAGGCCCATCCTCCAGCAATTTCGACGGACATCATGACCGCAGTGAGAGTCGCGGCCTTCGTAATTGCCCGTGCGTTGCCGGTGCTCTGTACGCCCTGCAGAGTCCGCTCGTGCATTGCGTTGGGGGGAAGCAAGGACATGGTCGAAGACTCCAGGCTCTGAGCGAAAATGTATACGCCGGTGGCGTACTGTCAGGAAGTACCGCCCCTTGCATGCAAGGGGCGGCATTTACACTGCTTAGGAGAGAACGCCGCTGAGTCGTGCAGCATGCGCGGACAGCGCATCCATGAGCGGCGGGTTCAACACGTCGTACGGCTCCAGGGACAGAGCCTTCAGGCGGCTACGGACGCCGTCCATCTGTTCCGGCCTTGCGCCGCCGCCTTCGATGATCGAAGACACGAATGCGGCGAAGCGCGGTTCTTCCCAGCCCTTCTGTTCGGACAGTTCAACGTGAATGAAGTCCAGGCCGTAGAAGGCATGGGACTTGTTCTCGATGCGGCCAAACATGTGGACACCGCAGTCCTTGCACGCGTGGCGCTGGATGGTCGCAGCCGGATCGACAATCGCCAGCTTGTCGGCATTCGCCGTGATCGAAACGGTATCGCGGGGAACGACACCGACCACGGAGAAGATGGCGCCTTCCGGCTTCCAGCACTTGGTGCAACCACAGGCATGGTTGTGGGCCACATTGCTTGCGACGGAGATCTCAACCGGCTTGTCAGAGCACAGGCACTTCAGCGTGCCGCCCTTGAAGCCGGCGGTTCCGGCAACGACGCCGGAATCGACCGAGGGATGGATAGTTTGGTGTTGCATGGACTTAAACTCCTATTGTTGGAAGTGCAGCACCGGTTGCCCGGTGCTGCGGTGCATCAGTAGTTGATGACAGTACGAATGGACTTGCCTTCGTGCATGAGTTCGAAGGCTTCGTTGATTGCTTCCAGGCCCATCGTATGGGTCACGAACGGAGCCAGATCGATCTCACCCCGCATGGCGTCTTCGACCATGCCAGGCAGCTGGCTACGGCCCTTCACACCACCGAAGGCGCTGCCAATCCAGCGACGACCGGTCACGAGCTGGAACGGACGGGTGGAGATCTCCTGACCAGCACCGGCCACACCGATGACAACGCTCTGGCCCCAGCCGCGGTGTGCACACTCCAGCGCCGAACGCATCACATTGACGTTGCCGATGCACTCGAAGCTGTGATCGACGCCCCAGCCGGTCATCTCAACGATGACTTCTTGAACCGGACGGTCGTAATCCTTCGGGTTCACGAATTCGGTTGCGCCGAACTGCTTGGCCAACTCGAACTTGGACGGGTTGGTGTCCACTGCGATGATGCGACCAGCCTTCGCCTGACGAGCACCCTGGATCACCGCCAGGCCGATGCCACCGAGGCCGAACACGGCCACGCTGTCACCTTCCTGCACCTTGGCCGTGTTGTGCACCGCACCAATGCCAGTGGTGACACCGCAACCGAGCAGGCAGACGTGCTCCGGATTCGCTTCCGGATTGATCTTGGCCAGAGAGACTTCGGCCACGACGGTGTACTCGCTGAAGGTCGAGCAGCCCATGTAGTGATACAGCGGCTGGCCGTTGTAGCTGAAGCGGCTGGTGCCATCAGGCATCACACCCTTACCCTGGGTGGCGCGTACGGCAACGCACAGGTTGGTCTTGCCGCTCTTGCAGAACAGACACTCACCGCATTCTGCGGTGTACAGCGGGATGACGTGATCGCCGGGCTTCACACTGGTCACGCCCTCGCCCACTTCGACAACGATGCCGGCGCCTTCATGGCCCAGCACCACCGGGAACAGGCCTTCAGGGTCATTGCCCGACAGGGTGAATGCGTCGGTATGGCAGACACCAGTGCTGGTGATCTTCACCAGTACTTCGCCCTTCTTCGGCGGAGCAACATCGATTTCGACGATCTCGAGCGGTTGACCGGGACCGAATGCAACGGCTGCACGGGATTTCATGTGAGTTCTCCTTGGGTGTAACGAGATAAGTGCGACAACGGTCTTTGGGGCGAGCTTGATCAGTGGTACATCGGGCGCGCCGCCCCTGGCGCCGGCTCTAGAACGCGTTTCAATCAGGTCGAATGCGCCTACAGCATTCTTCTTAGCGAGCTGTTGGGACCAAGTATTGGACTTCGATGGATTGCTGTATATGGAACAGATTGGATTTCATAATTCCTTGCGTTGGAATTGTTGACTCGCAGCTCCGCCCCTCAGCTCGCCCGCATCAATGCAACTTGAGGCGAGGCTCCGTACTCCGTCCCAATGCGTCTGCCAGCATGCGCGCAACCACCCGGCGTGTACCGAACAGGCTCCTCTGGTGCATGCGATACAGTGAGATGTAGAACATCCTGGCCAGCCAGCCCTCGACCTTGAATGACCCCATGAGGTTACCCATCAGCGTGCCAACGGCGCCCTCCCTCGACAGGGACACCAGCGATCCATAGTCTCGATAGGTGAAGCTGGGCAGCGGGCGTCCCTCGATACGGCGGGTAATCGCCTGCGCAAGGAAGTGAGCCTGCTGATGAGCGGCCTGTGCCCTGGGGGGAACGTTTGTACCGCTGTGTCCATTCGGGCAGGCTGCACAATCCCCGAATGCGAAGATGTTCGGATCCTGCGTTGTCTGCAGCGTTTCAGATACCTCGAGCTGGTTGATGCGATTGGTCTTTAGGTTCCCGAGGGATGCAAGGAAGACGGGAGCACGGATGCCCGCCGCCCATACCTTCAGCCTCGCAGCAACCTTGATGCCATTGGCGAGTTGCAGGCCCTCTTCATCCACTAGGGTCACAGCCGAGCCACACATGACACGAACGCCTTCATGTACAAGTCGCTCGGCGACCGGCAGGCTCACGCGCTCTGGCAGAGCTGGCAGCACTCGCGGACCAGCCTCGATAAGCGTGATTTTCAGATTCTCGGGAGAGATCTTGTCCAGCCCATAAGCGCTAAATTGCCTTGCAGCATCACGCAGCTCGGCCGCCAGCTCGACACCGGTGGCGCCGGCGCCGACGATCGCAACCTCCAGTGTTTCTGACTTGCCGCGCGCTTGCGCGCCCATGTACTCGCTCAGCAGCCGCTTCTGGAAAGCAATGGCGGCATCGGGATCGTCCAGGAACAGGCAATGATCCGCTGCACCGGGAGTTCCAAAGTCGTTCGTTCCGCTACCCACGCTGATCACCAGGGTGTCGTAGGAGATCGAGCGACGGGGCGCAATAACGTTGCCCTCCTCATCGTACAGTGGGGCAAGCTCGATCTTTCTGGACTTCTGATCCAAACCCGTCATCCGCCCCAACTGAAACTGGAAGTGATTCCAGCTAGCCTGGGCGAGATAGTTGAGCTCACTTTCTGCGGCATCCAACGCGCCTGAGGCAACCTCGTGAAGAAGTGGCTTCCACAGATGCGTCATCCGAGCATCGACAAGAGTGACTTTTGCTCGCCCTGAGCGCCCGAGCTTCCGGCCCAGCTGCGTAGCCAGCTCCAGCCCTCCGGCCCCACCACCAACAATGACAATACGATGCATTTTGATTCCCCAGGTATTTGAGTTGCCAGCGACGCCCACGAGCACTTCATGGCTCAGGCATCTAGACGTTGGTTAGTTCAGGACCTCAACGGAATGGAAGCGGAGCTGACCATCCCAATCCTTGTCGACGGCTACCTGCGCTCGTGCACGGCTTGCTTCGAGCGCTGCGAAGTCAATGTCAGCAATCGCCCACTCCTGATCGTCGGAGGTCGCTGCGAGCACGCCGTCACTGGGGAAGCCATGGTCCATCGGTGAGAGGATCATTGCTTCACCGGTGTTGACATCAAGCGCTTCACTCCAGTCGGCGACGCCGGCGGTGACCGCCTTTGCCACGAACATCCGATTCTCAAGCGCTCGCGCTCGGCACCCAACATCGACACGGGTGGCACCGGCGTCGGTGTCGGTGCAACTTGGCACCAACAGCAAGCGCACCCCTGCCTCCTGCTGGAGGCGAACAGGAAGCGGAAATTCGCTGTCATAGCAAACCGCAATCCCGACACGCTTTCCGTCCTGCTCAAACGCCGCGATGCGATCGCCAGGCTCGATGACAACTGCCTGCTTCTCGAAGCCAGTAAGCTGAAGCTTGTCCTGCCATCCGCTGCGACCATCAGCTGTGAACCACCAGGCACGGTTGCGATACATCCCATGGGATGTTGCGGTGAGGAACGTTCCTGCCTGGATGGTCATTCCCAGTTCGACAGCCAAGGTGCTATAGAGCTCACACCATGCGCTCTGATAGATCTGGAGCGACTCCAGGGTGGACCTCAGGCTAAGCTGAAGAGCTTCTGGAAGAGTCGAACCCAGTTCCAGCGACAGGTATTCCGGAAGTACTGCAAGCTCAACTCCTTGTTCCCTTGCGTCATTCAGAATTCGGCGCTGGCGCGCAGCGAACTCGGCAAAGGTCTTCGGACGACCGATCACGTACTTAGCTGCTGCAATCTTCATGTAACGTCCTCCAAGGAACGGAGCCAAAGTGAAAGTGTCTGCTCGGTTTCGTGCGTGGCCCCATGCTGCCGCCAGGGAAGAGCGACCTTCATCGCGCTCTGTTGTGCATACCCACGGCGAGTCCAGAAGCCTTCATTGCTTCGATATCCAGGTGGCCTAAGCGGATCAGTCTCCGACCGAACCACCGACGCGAAAGAAGACCACTTGAAGCCCTTTCGTCGGGCTTGCTCCTCTCTTCGATCAAAGAAGACGTGGCCCAAGCCAGCTCCTCTGTACTCCGGCCTCAGTACGGACTCCCCGCAGTAGAAGACTTCTTCTGGCCGGGGACCGTGCTCCTGGAAGGGACGAATGAAAGCGGCATCGGCGCTCAACAAAGGAAGGCCAGTCGATGCACCTACAACGTCCCTTCCATCCCTGGCCAGGACAACGATGCCCCCGTCAGACGTCGCATAGTTGCGGAGGTAGTGACGCTCATAGTCCATGTCTCCTTCGTACAGGTAGGGATAGCTACTGAATATCTCGATCCGCAGCTGAGCGACGCGATCGAGCCAGTCCTCGATTTCGGTGCCGACCAGTACCTCTACTCGCACGTTGGTAGCCATTTCAGGGCGCCTTGTGGACCTGGGAAATCCAGTCCTCCAGGTTGTAGTAGTTGGTAACGCGCGCAATCTTTCCATCACGGATGTCAAAGAACGCGCCACCGGGAAGAACATAGATCTGCCCTGCCGCTGCAGGGAGACCTTCGTCCGTGTGGTGGTAGAGTCCGTGCACCACGTACTCCGCGCCGGCACGCGCACCATCGCTGCTGTACATCACCACGATGTCGTGAAGCTGCTCGCTGTAGCAGGAATCCATGCGGCTCAGGAACGCGCGGAATGCGTCGATCCCTACTTCGCGATTCCCCTGATTTAGATCGTGCACAACGTCATCAGTGAGCATCGAGAGCATCGCGTCGCGATCACCGCGGTTGAATGCCTGGTAGTACTCTTCGATGTAGTTGAACTTGCTCATCAGGTTCTCCGGTCAGGTGAGGGTGTGGAGGAATTCTGGAGACCTGGAGAATTGTTGTATATGGAATTGATAGGATTTCATAATTCCCTAAAATGGAATAATATGAGCCCAACGACCACGGGGGCCTTGAGATGAACAGCGAGCTGGATCTTCTAAAGACGTTTAGGGCCGCGGCTGAGGCGCCGAGCTTTCGTGAGGCCGCTGTTCGACTGGGAAGCTCTCCTCAGGCCATCACCCGAGCGATACAGGCCCTTGAAAGTCATTACGGGGAGCTGTTGTTCCACCGAAGCACACGCCAGGTTCGCATCACGGCCTTTGGGGAGGATCTCTTACATCAGCTGCGGCCGGCGCTTGAGGGCTTAGACAAGCTGTGGCGCCCGCGAACCAAGGCGACGGCCTCACAGATTGTGGGCACAGTCCGAATTAGTGCCCCTCACAGCATGGGCTCCAGGGCAGTTCTTGCCGCCTTGGATACAGTGACCCAAAGTCACCCGGGAATTGTCTTGGACGTTCGCTTAAGCGATCGGGTTGCAGACGCTGTCGATGAAGGGATCGATGTCGGAATCCGCGTCGGCTTCATGCGTGATAGCAGATTCATTGCGAAGAAGGCAGGAGAGATGCGACTGCACATCGTTGGCTCCCCCGCACTTGTAGAGAGAATCGGAGCACCAGCGGAGACTAGCGAGCTCTCGCGGTTTCCACTGGTTGCGTCGGTGGACATCAATACAGGCAGGCCCTGGCCCTGGTACCTGGCTGGAGGCGTACAGGTGGCGCCGACAGCACCGGCCTTCATTGCAGACAATGCCGACATGGAGATGGCAGGGGTCATTGCGGGCTTGGGGTTTGCCCAACTTGCTGATTACATGGCTGCCCCACTCATTCAGTCAGGTGTTCTGCAGCGTGTGATGGAAGAATTCGATCCTGCCCCGTGGGGCTTGTACGTCTATCGGCCACAACGCGGCCCAGTCTCACCTCGCGTCAGAGTAGTTTTCGATGCACTCCATTCCGCCGTCGGAGCACTACCGAGCCTTATGCAGATGACGCCCTCCCCCACCTCGGCCCTAACGCCATCCAAAGCAGGGAAGCGCTAACGCCGAGTCGCTTGGCCGCTCTCTGATACGGGATCTGGCCACCATGAGCGCCAGGGACGCTCATGGTGGCCAGAAGAGCGTCGGGTCAACCCGCGCGGGCGAGTTCCTCAGCCAAGAAGGGGGCGGTACGGCTTCTCTTCACGCGAGCGACCTGTTTTGGAGTTCCTGCCGCCACGATCTGCCCGCCCGCGTCACCGGCACCTGGACCCACGTCGATTACCCAATCCGCCTGAGCAACGGCACGCATGTCGTGCTCGATCATGACCACCGTATTGCCGGAATCAACGAGCCGCTGGAGCTGCACAAGCAGCCTATCCGCGTCCGAGGCATGGAGGCCCGTAGTAGGTTCATCCAGGACATACAGTGTCCGCCCGCGCTGGCTCCGTTGAAGCTCTGTGGCCAGCTTGATTCGCTGCGCTTCACCACCCGATAGCTCGGTAGCCGGCTGGCCCAGTCGAAGGTATCCAAGGCCGATCTCCTTCAGCAACTGAAGTGGGCGAGCGATCGCGTCCTCATCGCCAAAGAATTCACGTGCATCCTCCACAGTCATCCGCAGAACGTCTGCAATGTTCTTACCGTTCCAAAGCACCTTCAGCGTAGCCTCGTTGTATCGCGCACCGTGGCACGTTGGGCACGGTGCATAGACGCTAGGCATAAACAGCAGCTCGACGCTCACGAATCCCTCCCCTTCGCACGTCTCACAACGTCCCTTGGCCACGTTGAAGGAGAATCGACCTGCGTCGTAACGTCGACGCCGCGCATCTGGTGTTGCGGCAAAAAGCTTTCGAACATGATCGAAAAGGCCGGTGTAAGTCGCGAGATTCGATCGCGGCGTCCGTCCGATTGGCTTCTGATCAACCTGGACGAGACGCTGAATAGCATCGACATCTCCGCCGAGGTGTCCCCCTGTCGTCTCGATGACGGTTGGCCCGTCTGCTGCCCCCGTTTCCACCGCGTCGTCCTCAGGCTCGTGCCCAAGTTGAAGCATCATCAGCTCCGGCAACGCCTGGGCGACGAGGCTGGACTTGCCCGATCCCGAAATCCCGGTCACCGCGGTGAGGATGCCCAAAGGTATCTTTGCATCAATGCGCTTCAGGTTGTGACGCTGGATGCCCTGAAGTTCCAGCCAACCACTCGCTTGACGCTCTTGGCCACTAGGGGGCGGGACCTTGTCAAAGAGGTACAACGCGGTACGTGACTCGTCGATGTCACGAAGACCATCCGGCTCTCCACTGTAGAGCACTTTGCCGCCCCGCTCTCCCGCCTCAGGCCCAACATCCACCAACCACTGGGCACGGCGCATCAGCTCCAGATCGTGCTCCACAACAAATACGGAATTACCACCGTCGCGGAGGCGGTCCAAGGCGTCATAGAGAGCCTGGCTGTCGGAGGGATGAAGGCCTGCCGACGGCTCGTCCAACACGTACACCACGCCAAAGAGCAGCGAGCTCAACTGCGTGGCGAGTCTCAATCGCTGCAACTCGCCAGCGGACAATGTCGGCGTAGCGCGATCCAAAGTTAGATAACCAAGCCCAAGGCCACGCAACTGACTGATTCGGCTCATCACTCCACTAGCGAGGCGCTGCGCGGCCAGGCGCTTCTCCTCCGACAGCGCTGAGGTGCGGCGGACGTCAGGAGACACCGCGTGGACCGCCCGCCCACTGGCCGCCCTATCGGCGCGATCACGACGGGTGGCCTCCTTGTTCGCCTTCCCCCCGCCAGCATGAGCACTGAAGTCTCCTCGAGAAATGGGCTCGAGCAGGGACGCCAGTTGGTCAAGAGGCATCTGCATGAATTGACCAATGTCCACACCCGCAAATGTCACTGACAGCGACTCTGCCTTAAGGCGCTTGCCATGGCAGGTGGGACAAAGCTTTCCCTCCATGTATCGCGATACGCGGCGCCTCATCAGGGCACTTTGCGTGTTAGCAAACGTGTGCAGGACATACCTACGGGCGCCAGTGAAGGTTCCCATGTAGCTTGGCTCAGTCTTACGCTTCAGGGCCGCACGCGTCTCCGCTGGCGTGAACCCAGCATAGACCGGCACAGTGGGCGACTCCTCGGTAAACAGAATCCAATCGCGGTCCTTCTTGGGAAGGTCCTTCCAAGGTCTATCAATGTCGTAGCCCAGCGTCACCAGAATGTCGCGAAGGTTCTGCCCGTGCCATGCAGGTGGCCACGAAGCAATGGCACGCTCACGGATGCTCAGCTTTGGATCCGGCACCATGAGGGCCTCTGTCACCTCGTACACATGGCCAAGGCCATGGCAGGTCGCGCATGCGCCCTGGGGAGTATTGGGTGAGAAGTCCTCGGCATAGAGCATAGGCTGATCAGCCGGATATGCTCCCGCGCGGGAATACATCATACGAATGAGGCTGGATAGCGTGGTGACGCTACCCACCGAAGATCGCGCATTGCTGGCACCACGCTGCTGCTGCAGTGCTACCGCTGGCGGGAGTCCATCGATGGAGTCAACATCAGGGACGCCTGCTTGATCGATTAGGCGTCGAGCATAGGGAGCAACGGACTCAAAGTACCTCCTTTGAGCTTCCGCATAGATTGTCCCGAATGCAAGAGATGACTTCCCGGAACCGGATACACCGGAAAAGACGACCAGTGCGTTGCGAGGAATTGAGACATCAACGTCTCTAAGGTTGTTCTCACGCGCACCGCGCACCTCTACAAGGCCGCTTGCTGCGACACTGCAGGAAGCTTCACCGAATGTGGCGTTTGGCATGTGCATGTCTCTGTAGGTTGTAGACGTTAAGTTCAGCTGGATCACTGGCCCGAAGAGGGATCGGCTTCGGTTTGCGATGCCTCTTCATCCAAGGCTCGCTGCCATGCCTGTCTCTCAGCCAAGGCGCGCTCAGCTCCCCGATCAGTGGGCCGATACCAGTTCGGCCTCTCCACACCCTCCGGCAGGTACGTCTGTCCAGCTGCGTAGCCGTCTGGCTCATGATGCGCGTAGCGATATGCTTGTCGATACCCCATCTGCCTCATAAGCTTCGCTGGAGCATTCCGAAGATGCATGGGAACTGGTAATGATCCGTGCTCCTTGACGAAGGCCCTTGCTAGATCCCAAGCCGCATAGGACGCATTCGACTTGGGGGAGAGCGCCAGATAGGTCGCAGCCTGGGCCAAGACAATTTCACCTTCAGGAGAGCCAAGTCGCTCATACGCCTGCGCAGCGTGGATGGCCAAGTGCAGAGCGCCCGGATCAGCATTTCCGATATCTTCGCTTGCCATAACAATCATTCGACGTGTGACCTGGCTCACGTCCCCGCCCCCATCCAGAATGCGCGCTAGCCAGTAGAGGGAGGCGTCGGGATCAGAGCCACGCAGTGATTTGTGAAACGCGGAGAGCTGCCAATAGAACTCGTCCCCACCCTTATCGAATCGACGCAGTGACGGGCTGGTGGAGCGCTTGGCAAACTCAAGATCCACCTCTTCCACCCGCTTCTCAGAGGCCGCAGTTGAGACCTGCTCGAGAAGATTCAGGAATCTGCGGCCATCACCATCAGCGAAGCCCTTCAGCAGCTGCAATGCGGGATCGGAGAGGTCAACGCCTCGCAAGTGAGGTCTGGCGCGTTCGTAGAGCTTCTCAAGATCTGCGTCAGACAGAGGCTCAAGTGTGTACACCTGCGCGCGCGAAAGCAGCGCCGAGTTAACGGCCAGTCCTGGATGCTCTGTGGTGCCGCCCACCAGCGTGAGTAGCCCTGATTCAACGTGAGGTAGCAGCGCATCCTGCTGGGCCTTGTTGAACCGGTGAATTTCGTCGACGAAAAGCACCGTGGAGCGACCGCGTACGTCGAGTTCGGCCCGCGCATCATCAATGGCCTGCCTGATGTCCTTTACCCCGGCGAGTACGGCGGAGATCGCAATGAAGTGACTGTCAGTCACCATCGCTGCGAGGCGCCCCAGGGTGGTCTTACCGACGCCCGGGGGCCCCCACATGATGAAGGAGTGCAGACTTCTTGCTTCAAAGGCAAGACGCAAAGGCTTCCCCGGCCCCAGCAGGTGCTGCTGCCCAACAAACTCGTCGAGAGACTTCGGTCGTAGCAGTTCGGCCAGTGGTGCCCTTGGTTTCGCTGTGAATAGATCTGCCAAGGTGTTCTCCTTCGGGAAGTCAGTTGCGAGTGTGCATTCAGAGCGTCTTGGCCCCTATTTCAGCTTCCCATCCAATGAGCCGCTTGTGGCATTGCTTGCTTTTTCACGGAGGATGATGCGAGCCC
Organism: Stenotrophomonas sp. YJH_SMC_135; assembly: GCF_059372355.1. Classification (NCBI taxonomy): domain Bacteria; kingdom Pseudomonadati; phylum Pseudomonadota; class Gammaproteobacteria; order Lysobacterales; family Lysobacteraceae; genus Stenotrophomonas; species Stenotrophomonas sp. YJH_SMC_135. The sequence goes on along the minus strand of NZ_JCAFVN010000006.1, from coordinate 17,707 downwards.
CTCTGTATCCAACGCTGTGATTCCATACCCAGCTCATTGCGACGCTCAGGCGATTTCGCACTCCGATAAGGAAGTAGATGTGAGCGAGCTTCCAGATCCACCATGCGATTCCTCCGCTCAGCTTTAGCTTCCCCATATCGATTACTGCAAGGCTGCGTCCAATCGTGGCGAGGTTGCCCTGGTGCCGGTACTTGAATGCAGCGGTCCTCCGCGCCCCTGTTATCAGCCCTTCAATCTGGCCCGCGACGTACTTGCCTTGCTGCTTGGCCGCCGGCGCGATTCCAGGAACGGTCTTTCCGTCCGCAGTGGCTGATGAAGCAGTGTCCCCGATCACGAAAATGTTGGGGGAACCAGGCACCGTTAGATCAGGGCCGACGATTGCGCGCCCCGCCCGATCTGATTCGGTGTCGAGCCAACGTGCGGCTGGAGACGCCTGAACTCCCGCTGCCCAGACGATTGTGGATGCCGCCAGCTTCTTGCCATTGAGCATCACCCCATCAGAGGCGCACTCGGTGACAGGGGCCCCCAACAAAACGGATACCCCAAGCTTCTCGAGGGCGCGCCTCGTGTACTCGGAGAGCTTTTCAGGAAAGACGGGGAGCAGCCGCGGACCCGCCTCAATGAGAAATACCCGGGTTTTGCTGGGATCAACTGACCGAAAGTCATCCTGCAGCGTGCCACGCGCCAGCTCCGCGATGGTTCCGGCAAGCTCGACACCTGTAGGCCCACCACCAATGATCACAAAGGTTTGAAGGGCCTCTCGAACCTCGGGATCATTGCAGAGCTCCGCTTGCTCGAACGCGCTCAAGATCCTGCCTCGAATGGTTGTTGCATCCTCCAGGCTCTTCAGGCCTGGAGCGTACTTCGACCATTCGTCATGCCCAAAGTAGGCATGTGTTGCTCCCGTAGCGAGCACAAGGGTGTCGTAAGGGTATCGAGTGCCGTCCTGAAGGATCACTTGGCGGGCAGCTTTATCCACACCCTCGACCTCCGCCATGAGGGTTCTGACCTCCGGGCGGTCACGGAACAGATAGCGGATCGGCCATGCGATCTCCGACGGTGACAGTGACGCACCAGCCACCTGGTAGAGCAGCGGCTGGAACAAGTGATAGTTCCGCCGGTCAATGATTGTTACATCGACATCCACTCCTTCAAGGTGCGTGGCGGCCTCCAGTCCGCCGAAGCCCGCCCCAACGATCACAACTTGATGACGATTTCTGGAGGTCTTGATCACGGCAGCACTCCTTGGTTAGGTGTTCAGCGCCGATGCGTGGTGCTTGAGATGATCGGCAATGAAGCTGGAGATGAAGTAGTAGCTATGGTCGTAACCATCGCGAAGGTTCAGCGAAAGCGGATGATTCACCTTGGCGCATGCATCTTGAAGCAGTTCGGGGCGGAGCTGATTCTGCAAGAAATCATCGCTGAGCCCTTGATCCACGAGCAGGGGCAGGCGCTCCTTTGCATCTGCAATCAGCTCCACGGCGTCATACTGCCGCCACTGCTCCTGATCTCCCCCCAAGTAGGCCGAAAACGCCTTCTGGCCCCAAGGAGCCTGGGTGGGTGCCACGATCGGAGAGAAGGCGGATACGCTGCGATAGCGACCTGGATTTCGCAAAGCGATGACCAAGGCACCGTGGCCGCCCATTGAGTGGCCGCTAATTGAGCGAGCCTGGCTAACAGGGAAGTTCTTCTCAACGAGAGCAGGCAGCTCACTTACAACGTAGTCATACATGCGGTAGTGGTCGGACCACGGTGCCTCGGTGGCATTGACGTAGAACCCCGCACCTTGGCCGAGATCGTAAGCTGGATCATCCGCGACGGACTCTCCGCGCGGACTTGTATCCGGAGCAACGATGGCAATGCCATGCTCAGCAGCGAGCTGCTGCACTGCAGACTTGGTGATGAAGTTCTGCTCTGTGCACGTCAGGCCAGAGAGCCAGTAGAGAACAGGTACCGGGCCGCTGGACGCCTGCGGAGGGAGATAGACTCCAAACTTCATGGTGCAACCAAGGCTGGATGATTCATGCTGGTAGACGTCCTGCCATCCACCGAAGCTTGCGTGACGCTCAATGCGTTCCATTGTTCTTTCCTCTGAGTTGAATTTGATAGGCCATCTATCGCGAATCGAATGTGGCCTTAAGCGAGGCTTTAGGCCTTGTCCTCGACTGCCGAGTCACCGTGTGCATGCCTGATCCTTCGGACAATCCACCAAATCAGCAGCAATACAGCGGGAACCAAGATCGCAGTGACGGTTGCTGCGATGTCATGCGTCCCAGGCAAACCCTTGAGCAGGTATGCGAGAAGACTCACGACGTAGTACGAGATGGCGGCCACCGACAAACCTTCCACCGTCTGCTGCAGGCGCAGCTGAACCTTCGCCCGTTCATTCATGGACGCCAGTAGGTCGCGGTTCTGCCGCTCGAGCTCAACATCAATCCACGACCGGAGGAGCGAGATCGAGCGCGTCAACTTGTCTGAGAGCTTCCCCTGTCGCTCCTTCACTGACTGGCAAGTTCGCATGGCCGGTGCAATCCTTCGATACAAGAAGTCCGCCCAGGTGCTATAGCCGGCAACTTGATCCTCCGCCAACGCATCCAGTCGCTCTTCAACAATTTCGTAGTAAGCCCGACTTGCACCAAACCTATAGAGATTTGCCGCGGCGTCCGCCTCCAACTCTGCAGCCAGGCTGGTCAAATCCGAGAGGAGCACGTCACTGTCACGACGTCCGCCGGAGGCCCTGCGCATCTCTTCAGTAATTGCAGCCAGACGCGCCTCCATGCGACGAAGATTCGACGTCATGGAACGAGTCAGCGGTAGCGCTAGGAGGGCAAGCGTTCGGTATGTCTCGACCTCGAGCAGTCGTTGCGCCAGCGCTCCTGCCCGCGCCGGAGTCAGGTCGCGATCAAGGATGAGCATGTGGGTTAGCCCTTCCTCGTCTTGACGGAAGTCGGTCACAATGGCCGCGGCACCGTTCTCAACCAGCGAGTAGCAGCGGCTGACGGGATCAAAGCAATCTATTTCCTTCTCCGCCTCCGCGGTCCAAGGCAAAAGCCTGACGCTAACAGCCGAGATCACGGGTCCTGGCGGCTTGAATCCCTGTCTAAACGGGTTGTCCCCACAAGGCTCACCTGTTTCTGAGCTCAGTGGTGCGCTCCAGAGGTAGGAAGAGAACTCAGTGTGCTTCTCGCAGTGCAGATCACCCTCATTCCACGTAAGCGCGTGATGAGGTGTGGTGTGATCCTCGACTGCAGCCCCCATACGACCTGAAAGATCGTCGATCGCGGCACGATCTCGACTCATGTCCCCTTCTGTCATGAAGGAGAGCTGGAGAAGGCTTCGCGGAGACTGGGTGAGAAGGTGCGGTCGCGCATGGACTTCCTCAACGGCGGCGCGGCGGTCCGCGTGCGCCGGCATCCCATATACGTAGCCTTCTGCTGGCGTGCCTGCAGCTTGGCTCAGGCCGGATGGGTCATTCATACATAGCCTCAAGAATGGATGATCTTCTAAACACCGCTCACGGGAGGTCTATCACTTGCTTGTGCGATAGCTCAGCGAAAGGTCGTGTGGTGGAGCCGGCTCTGGTGTAGGGCGGTAGTGGGAACCACAACAAGCTGGGAGGACAGCACCGCATAGATCGCAGGCCCTTGCTCTCCCACCTTCCAGCCAGGCGCGGACCGCATGGGAGTCGCAACGAGGCTGGAAGCTCACTTCAAAGGGCCTCCCATGACTCAGTCAGATGCCGAAGGCAACGATGCCGACAGAGATTGCCCGCTCCAAGAAATACAGACAGGCGCAACTCGACTGACATCATCCAGCATGCCTTGGAGCCTCCTGGAAAGGCCTCAACGTCCTAGTCGTGACGCCCTAACCCACGAAGGGGTTAGGAATGGCGGGTTCTACTTGGAAATGAAGTAGTTCGGACACCCATAGATTGCCTCCTCTACTTAGTACTAGCGCCATCAAGCAATGTCGCGAACTGACTAACGGAGATAGGAGCGGACAATAGAGATGGTCTCGTCAATCGACTTCCTTTGAGAGTCGGTGTGGGTGTCGCTATGCGGGAACTCTTCACGCAGATAGCTCTCCAGAACCGTCGCCATCAAACCATTGACCGCCCCGCGCACAGCAGCAAGCTGCTGAAGTACTGCAGCACATTCCGCCCCGCTCTCCAGAGCCTGCTCCAATGCAGCCACCTGTCCGCTGATCCGACGTACGCGGGTAAGGGCCTGCTTTTTCTCCCGAGGGCTGTGAGGCATTGCGCACCTGTCCGTATCACATGAGGGAACGATACTATACTCCCCGATAGTATGCAAGCTAGCAATCTGCGAGGGTCTTTAACTCCGTCAACTGAGTCTGCGCCTGATTTCGAGCCGCCGCCAGAGGCCAGTGACAGACCCCTCCCGCCCCACCCCCACACCACAAAAGGCGGGCTCCTGTAGGAGCCACGCCCCACCACTCGAAAGAGTGGTTACATGTAGATGAATTGGCGGTATAGCTTGTCTAGCTCCAGCCTGACGAACTCGATCTCCTCCTCGTCCCCGGCATCAGAGAGCTCCAGAAGCTGTCGCTCCTTTGATGTAATTCGATCACAGAGGTCTTTTAGGTTGGCGCAGAACTCCGCTGAATGGGCTTGCGACCGGTCAGGTCGAGCCTCTGTTGATCCCAACATTCCGCGAGACGTTGACGGGGTGATGCCGAACTCCTCATTGAACGCGATCTGATGCTGTCGCCTGTCATCAGTCTCAGAAATGGCCTGCCGCATCGCACTAGTGATCGTATCGGCATACATGATCGCCTTACCGCGCGAGTTTCTTGCGGCTCGTCCAATCATCTGAATGAGGGCCTGGCTCGACCGAAGGAAGCCCGCCTGGTCCGCATCAACGATAGCGACCAGAGAGGCCTCAGGAATATCGAGCCCCTCTCTCAGCAGGCTGATACCCACTAGCACATCGAACTCGCCGGCCCTCAGCCCATTGATGATCTCAACTCGATCCTCTGCCTTGATATCCGAGTGCATGTACTTCGCACGCACCCCTTGATCCTCGAGGAACTCGCACAGCTCCTCAGCAGACACCTTTGTCAGCGTGGTCACCAAGACCCTGTCGCCCTCTCGTACACAACGGGCGATCTCTGACAGAAGATCGTGCCTGTAGCCCTCCCTCGGCCTCACCTCTACCAGCGGATCGAGCAAGCCAGTGGGCCTGATGAGCTGGTCAATCAATCTTCCCTTGGATCTCCCAATCTCATAGGCGCCAGGCGTAGCCGAAACGAAGATCGTCTGGGGCTTGATGGCTTCAAACTCAGAGAAGCTAAGCGGTCTGTTGTTCATCGCCGAAGGTAGACGGAACCCGTACTCGATTAGAGTATCCTTCCTGCTCTGATCGCTCCTGAACATCGCCTCGATCTGAGGAACCATGACGTGCGACTCATCAACAAATAGCAGGCCATCCTTCGGGAGGTAGTCCATGAGTGTCGTCGGCCTAGCTCCTGAAGGCTTCGAGTTCAGGTAACTGGAGTAGTTCTCCATGCCAGAGCAATATCCCAGCTCCCTCATCATCTCCACGTCGTTCGTGATCTTCTCGTAAAGCCTATTTGCCTCAACGATTCGACCAGATGCGTTGAGCTCCGTCACCCTGGCCTCCAAATCCTTGAGGATGGCCTTCGTAGCCTCATTGATTTCTGTTTTGGGGCTTGCGAAGAGTGTCTTTGGAGAAACGAGGTAGCGCGTCTCATCGCCAAGCTTCTTCCCTGTAACCGCATCAATCCAGGTGAGCGACTGCACTCTCCCCTCGTCCGTGAGCTCTACTCTAATTGCCTTGTACTCAGAGTCGGCGGGAAAAATATCGACCACATCGCCAGACACACGGAACGTGCCACGCTTCAGGGTCCGCTCAGTCCTGTCGTACTGAAGCGATGCAAGCCGACGCAGGAAGTCCCTCTGATCCAGTTCGATTCCAAGCGCAAGCTCAACCTGCAGATCCCGGTAGCTCTGTGGGTCTCCCAGTCCATAGATTGAGGACACCGAAGCGACAACAATCACGTCTCTACGCTCAATCAGAGACTTCGTAGTCGATAGTCGAAGCCTCTCAAGGTGATCATTGATGGCTGAGTCTTTCTGGATGTAACGATCGCTACCTGGGATATAGACCTCTGGCTGGAAGAAGTCGTAGTAGGAAACGAAATACTCCACGGCGTTCTCGGGGAACAGCGCCTTCATCTCCCCGTAGAGCTGAGCAGTCAACGTCTTGTTTGGCGCAAGAATGAGCGTGGGTCGCTTCAGCCGATGGATCACATTGGCCATCGTGAAGGTCTTCCCTGACCCTGTAATTCCCTTCAAGGTCTGATGTGTTGCTCCCTCCTCGATGCCAGCAATTAGCCTGGCAATCGCTTCGGGTTGATCCCCGGCCGGCGTATGATCCGAATGCATTACGAACATATCTGTTGACATCACTTACGCTCCTACTGGCTCATTCTTGATCGTTAGAGGAACTATTCCCGTCTCACAGACTCCATCCCATATGTGCGAGCGGAACCAAGGGGGCTGTACGAATGCTATCTTTGGGCGAGTTCCTTTCAGGTGAGCCTGGCAACCCATGCCTGACTAGCGCTAGGGCGTGAGCTGGCATGTCGTTACATGCCGGAGCGGCCTCAGAAGTGCACCCGCCGCCCTCCGCTCACGCCTCACTCCTCCCTACCTGGCTGCTGTACCGACTCCTGATCGACCGCAGTCAGAGCCAGCGTTGACATTAGCTCTGTCTCGATCGTCCTCTGCATTGAGTAGATCGGGAGCGCGTTCGGCGCGGAACTGAATGGCTCCTCCAGCTGACGGCCCAGCGCATCGAGACCAAAAAACGTGTACGCCACAATGAGCACCGGTAAAAAGGTCCACCACCCCAATGTTCCTGCCAGCGCAAAAGGAAGTGTTGTGCAGAATACGATCGCAGTCCGGTGAAGCAGCAGCGAATACGAGAATGGAATCGGAGTATTGAGTATCCTCTCGCACCCCCCCTGGATACGAGCCAAGTTGGCAAGCTGCTTATCCATCACCGAGTACTGAATCGAGTCGATCCTTCCCTCATGAGCCAGATGGGCAAGCTTCAAGCCAATGCCCTGGAGCACAGCGTCCGTCGGATTCGGGCCTTGTGATGCCTTGCCAATATCCCACCAAGGTGCGATCGCATGGGCTTCGTCGGCCCGGCGCAGTCGAGAATAGAGGCCAGCACTGAAGCCACACAGGCCTCGCAGGATCTGTGCTCGGCTGTTTGGATCCAGCAGGGACGTCTGCCTGGCTATTGAGCGACACGCTATGACCAGGTCACCCCAAAGGTGCCTCGCCTCCCACCATCTGGAGTAGCAAGCGTTGTTTCGAAAGCTCATGAATACGGAAAGTGCGATACCAATGAGCGTGAACGGAACGGCACTGAAGCGAGCAAAGATTCCTGGATGCTCCGTTGATGCGAGCACCGCTCCTGCGGTCACAATGCTAATCAGTAGTAGATGCAATGCGATCCTGGGCAGGATGGTACCCCTGACGGCAAACGCAACGTCCCACAACGTCGGCTGCCTTCGCATTCTCGTTTCAACATCTGGGAGACGGTGTGTCATGCCAACCTCTGATTCATTGATCGACTGCTGGCGTCGATACGCCTAGGCAACAAATTCCTTCCACTTGAGTTCGAAATGCGAATGACATCACGCCGTTCGCATGACACTGCTACAGCAGGTCTAAAGCAGTTCATCGTCGGCAGCCTCGGGCATCCATAGTTCAATGACCGTCCCTGTCAGGCCGGTTCTCACTACCGACAGGCTGCCACCGTGGCGGTTGGCAAGCATCTGACTGATGGAAAGACCCAGCCCAGTACCTTGACGATGTTTGGTCGTAAAGAATGGCTCAAAAATTCGGACCAGAATGTCCTGAGGAATGCCGCTTCCAGTATCTGAGACTCGCAAAGCGACGCCAGGGTGACCATGAACGTCGTCAACGTCCAACGTCGCCAATCCCAGCGTTCCGCCCTTCTGCATGACATAGATTGCATTGATCAGGAGGTTCACAAGAATTTGCTGCAGCTCGCCCCGATTGCCCGTTACGAGCCGTGTGGACAGGAAGTTCTTCTCTATCTTCACGGGATGGCGCTTGATGAGGTGTTGAATCAGGGGCAGCGTCTCCAACATCAGCGTGGCAGGCTCTAACAGCTCACTATGACCGGAGTACTCACTGGGCTTGGAGAACTGCAGCAACTTGGAAACAATGGTGCTGATACGCCCAATTTGATCCTCAATGAGGTCAATCTCTTCTCCAAACCCTTGACCCTCGGGCTCCCTGATCGAGTCACGCAGAAGCTCGAGGTTCCCCTGCATGACGGCAAGCGGATTGTTGATCTCGTGCGCTATTCCTGCTGCGATCTCGCCAATTGTTGCCAGCTTCTCAGTGACAATCAGGTGCTGGGTCGTCTCTTCCAACCGTCTATTGGCTAGTGCGAGACCAGCAGTTCGCTCCTCTACCCTGGAATTGAGCTCCTCGTTCCAGGCGACCAGCTGCCGTTCCTTCTCTTCCAGCTGACAGAGCAGCTGGTCCAAGTGCGAAGCGACACGTCCGATTTCATCATTGGATGCCCCTGCTCCGGAGCGAGCACTGCGGTCGCCCGCCTTGACCCGTCCAATTGCCTGATCCATCCGCTCAAGTGGCTTGAACACGCCGCGAGCGATGTACAGAAAAAGGGGTACGGTGATGACTGCAACAAGGAGGCAACCGAACACGATCGCTCCGATGGAATTTCGACGGGCGGTGGTGAATGGCTCCTCCAGAAAGCCCACGAAGAGCATACCAATAGGTACGCCCCGGCCATTGAGAATGGGCATATAGCCGGCAATGTACCAATCATTGACTACGTAGGCTCTCGCCTGCCAGGTCTTTCCCTGGCCCAGCACGGCCTCGGCCACTTCAGAAGACACCCGTGTCCCCGACGCTGGGTTCCCTCCCGCCAACAACGCGTTGGTGCTGATGCGGGTATCACCAAGGAAGATGGAGGCTATCCCTGTTGCGCCAGTACGCAGGGCCTTATCTCGGTAGACAAGATCAGTGATCTGCTTGATGAACTCGGTGTTGTGGTTCAGCAGAGTACCCGCAATCAAGACGCCAACCTGATTGTTTGGAAGTGCAACCGGCGTTGCAGCTTGAATCATTAGGCCCCGCTTCTCACTCTGGGCCGAATCGACAGGATTCCTTGCGTTATGCGGACGAATGACCTCGGCCCGTGCGGCGAGCTTTGGGGAGATCTCCATCAGATCGTCCCGGCTTACCACCCCCACCTCCACGCTGGACGCTCCCTTCAGGGCCTTTTCGATGACTGACCAGTCCAAGTCAAGCTCAGCTGGCGAGGCCGGCTCACTACTAGCCAACAAGCGACCGTTTGAATCCAACAGTGCGATGAAGTCTAGTGAACCACCTTGGGCTTTCGACGCTAGTAGGCTGCCAAGCTCTGCATTCTTGTTGACCCCCTGGCTAATGACGCCATGGAAGCTCTGCGAATCAGCAATCGCAGCCAGCGTCGCGCGGTCGTTGACGAGCAGCTGGTTCATGTACTGTCCCGCAACTTTCAGGTCCCCGCCAACCTTCGAGGCGAGCAGTCGGTCGAAGCGCAAATCCCATTGGTAGATGAGTCCGCCGACGATAGCCGGCAGGATCACAAACATTGGAAGGATCGCGATTAGAAGCAGGCGGAAGCGAACTGAGCGCGCTCGGTTCATTGCAGATTCCTAGGCTGATACATTCCAACTGGAGCACTTACGATCAATCGTCTTTCGCGATATGCCCAAGATCGTGGCCGCTCTTTCGCGATCTCCGCCAGTCTCACGAAGCACTGCAAGGATGTGCCTGCGCTCGACCTCCGAGAGCAGCCGGCTTCGTGGGTCAGAGAGTGACTCCAACCGCTCAAGCTGAGTCGGAAAGTGTCCGAGTATCAGGCTACGCTCAACGTAGTTGTGAAGCTCGCGGACGTTCCCGGGCCACGAGTAGCTCTGAAGATATGCCCGGATCCTTTCGTCGATCGGAATCGGTTGAAGGCCAAGCTGCAGCCCCAGCTCACGCATGAAGCCCGCCGCCAGCTCCAACACATCAGCGCCGCGGTCATGAAGGCGAGGAAGCGACACCTCGAGAACGTTGATGCGATAGTAGAGATCCGACCGGAATGTTCCATTCTTCACTTCCGCAACCAAATTCTTGTTGGTTGAGAAGATGAATCTGACATCGATCGGAATCTCCCGATCTGCGCCAACTGGTCGTATCCGTCTATCTTCAAGCATCCTTAGCAGCTTTCCTTGGAGAGCCAAGGGAAGATCAGCGACTTCGTCAAACAGCAATGTTCCGCCTTCTGCATAGGCGACCAGTCCTTGGCGAGACGAGTTCGCTCCACTGAACGTTCCTTTGAGACTCCCGAACAGTTCAACGTCAATCAACTCGCTGGGAACAGCTGCACAATTTATTGGAATGAAAGGATGAGATGCCCGTGCGGACAACGCGTGCAGCGATCTTGCGGCAACCTCCTTTCCAGAGCCGGATTCTCCAGTGAACAGCACGCTACTGGGCAGTGGTGCGACCTTCGCGATCAGATCCTTGGTGGCCTGAATCGCACGCGAGCTACCTGTGAGCCTGTCTCGAAGCGCAGCTGGTGCACCGGAGCCATGTAGCTCGTGACGGAGAATGGCATTCTCCCGCCGTAGGCGACCGCGTTCCAGGCAGCGCGATATAGCGGCCAGCAACTGATTGGTTCTGAAAGGCTTGAGAAGAAAATCAGCCGCTCCCGCGCGGATAGCGCCGATAGCGGAATCCAAGTCTGCGTACGCAGTAATCAGAATGAAGTCGGCCAAGACCCCTCCCCTGCGCTGGTCCTCCAGCCACGCGATGCCACTCTTCCCTGGCAACACGTTGTCCACAATCACGATGTCAAAGTGGCGCTCCGTCAGATGCTGCTCCGCTTCAATGGTGTCAGCTGCAGCTTCCACAACTTTGCATCGCGGTCGCAAGGCACGAACCAAGAAGCTACGCATGCCAGGTTCGTCGTCAACGATCAGTATCGATGAGCGCGCAAGGTCCGGCCATGCAAGATCGCCGTTTGCGCGCTCTTCGGAAGATTGGTTGGCGCTCTTTGGCGTCATGTTTCCCTCAGTACAATTGAAGCGTGGCTAGTTCCGTCGATTCGTGTTCGAGTTCATTTCGATCTTTCGACCGCTAGATGACGGGTGACATATCGAACAAAACACCCCCTCTCACGACGTAGGACGTTGTGCACCAAAGGCCAGTCTGAGACGTTCAATGCTGTCGACCTCAGTCATATGCCAATCCGGAACTCTTGCCCTACGAGCCTAGTATCGACCTCTTGGTGGCCAAACGGACCGGGGGCTCCTCGCCATATTGCCCAGAGCGCCAATGGCCTCCGTGCCCCTCCAAGCCCCTCGGCGGTCGGTCGCCACGGGAGGCTGGAGAAGTCTCGCTCCCTTCGAGCGGATCATTACGCCAATTCGGCCATATGGGAAGCGCTGGGTGCGCGTTGTCCCCGCCTCGGCCGGAGCCACGCAGCGCGGCCAAGCGCGGGCGAGTCGATCCGCCTTGCAAGAAGGTCCAGGCCCTACCGCTCGCCTACCGGCATAGAGATGCCTATGCACCAGGGTCGTCTCCCATTTGCGCGGCTCGCGGGCAGATGTATCGTGGCTTTGGACTCTCTGAGTCTCCGACTGACTGATGGTTGCTCTTCCCCTCAAGACCCGGGCTTGTTGGGGAGCCGACTAAGGATGGTAGAAGGCGGGGCTGACGGGTCGGCCTCTGACGCGAGCCGGGAGGAGAGATCAGTCGCCCATTTTCGATGCAGGCGATCTGGCCCCCAAATATCTCAATGTCGTTGGGATCATGGCTGATCAGCAGCAGTGGAATACCGGCCCCGTCCAGCACGGCCTCCAGCTCCTGCCGCAAGTGCTGGCGAAGATCCTGGTCCAGCGCGGAGAACGGTTCATCCAGCAGCAGCGCCTGCGGCTGCGTCACCAAGGCGCGTGCCAAGGCGGTACGCTGGCGCTGGCCGCCGGACACCTGCGAGGGCAGCAGATCACCCACCGTATCGATGCGGAATGCGTGCAACCACTGCTCCACCGCATCGAAGCGCTGGCCGACCCGCGGATTCAACCAGCCCTTCTGCAGACCGAACGCCACGTTCTGGCGCACGCTCAGGTGTGGGAACAGCGCGTAATCCTGGAACACGTAGCCCAGCCGGCGGTGCTGCGGCGGCAGATCCACACCGGTGGCCGCATCGAACAGGGTCTGCCCCTGTAGGCGCACATGACCCTGGCCCGGCCTCAGCAGCCCGGCCACCGCCTTCAGGGTCAGGCTCTTGCCCGCGCCCGAGGGCCCGAACAGCACCACCTGCCGCTGCGTGCACTGCAGCGACACGTCCAATACGAAATCCTGGCCGGCCGCCTGCAGGCGACGCTGCACCTGCAGGTCAAGCCACATCACGCAGCTCCCGGCGACGTCCGCCCACCAGCCGCGCGGCCAGCAGCAGGATCACGATGCACACCACCGAGGTCAGGATCACCAGCGCATTGGCCTTGCCGTCCTGGCCGGCCTGCACCGCTTCGTAGATGGCGATCGACAGCGTCTGCGTGCGGCCGGGAATGCTGCCCGCCACCATCAGCGTCGCGCCGAACTCGCCCATCGCGCGTGCAAACGCCAGCAGCAGGCCGGCGAGGATGCCGCGCCACGCCAGCGGCAGCGTGATGCGGAAGAACACCGCTGCTTCGGACACACCGAGCGTGCGTGCGGCCTGCTCCAACTGTCCATCCACTTCCTCGAACGCCGCGCGTGCCGGCTTGAACACCAGCGGCAGCGAGGCCACCGCCGCAGCGATCACCGCCGCCTGCCAGGTGAACACCAGGTTGATGCCGAACCACGACTGCAGCCACGCGCCGATCGGGCCGTTGCGGCCGATCAGCACCAGCAGGTAATACCCCAGCACGGTCGGCGGCAGCACCATCGGCAGGGTCAGCAGCGAATCCAGCAGCTCACGGCCAGGAAATCGCCGACGTGCCAGCAGCGCGCCCAGTGCCACGCCCAGCACCAGATTGATCGCGGTGGCCCAGCCGGCCACCTTCAGCGACAACCACAGTGCGCTCCAGTCGAGATCCATGCCTCAGGGCTTGCCGAACCCATGCTTGGCCAGGATCGCCTGGCCCTGTGCCGAACGCACGAAGGTGGTGAAGCGCTTGGCTTCAACCGGTTGCGCACTGGCCTTGGTCACCGCCAACGGATAGGCAATGCGCCCCGCCACCGGCACCGCGAAGGCACGGCGCACCCGATCAGGCATCGCCTGCGCATCGGTGGCATAGACGAAGCCGGCATCCACTTCACCGCGCGCCACGTAGTCCAGCGACTGGCGAACGTTCTGCGTGGTGATGGTCTTGCCCTGCACCGACGGCCACAGGCCCGCCGCTTCCAGCGCGCCCTTGGCATAGCGGCCGACCGGCACGCTGTCCGGGTTGCCCAGTGCGATGCGCTGCACACCGGCACCGGCCAGGTCCTTCAAGGTACGCGGCGCAGCCTTGGCCTGCGGCGGCACCACCACCCACAGCGCGTTCACCGCGAACACCTCGCGGGTGCCGGCCGCCAGCAGGTCCTGCTGCTGGGCCTGGTCCATCGTGGTTTCATCGGCCGACGCGAACACATCCACCGGCGCGCCGCGGCTGATCTGCTGCAGCAGCACGCCGGACGCGGCGAAGTTGAAATCGACCTTGGTTCCCGGGTGTGCCTTCTCATAGGCGGTGCCCAGTTCGCGGAAGCTCTCGGTCAAGCTCGATGCCGCCGACACCGTCAGGTCGGCCGCCAAGGCCGGCACCGTGGCCAGCAGTCCCAGCAACAACAGTCCAACTCGTTTCATCATTGGTTTCCCCGTTTGGTTGGGTTTAGATCGGTTTCACCGCCTATCCTTGGCATCGCAGGCGCTACATAGCTGGCCCGCCCAGAGCTAGGTAGAGGGTGCACGACGGTGCGGACCTCGTTGGCGCAGGCTGTCTCGTACATCCACATCGAATTGAAGCTGCAGCGAGATGTCATCATCCAGCGCAATGCCAAAACCCAGACCATCACGACAGGGCAAACGTAATGCCAAGGACTGAACCGCTTCGCGAGGAAGCATCAACCGGCAGTACTCGCTCCCCTCCAGAAGCACCGCCTGTTGCCCTGCATGCAGTGATAGCACCATGCCCCAGCCGCGATCGCCGCCGAACCGCGTCAGGTTCTCCACCGATTCGCCGGCCAGCAACTGCGCTAGCTCCTCTTCATCAACGCGCAGACGAACTGCCTGCCGCTGTAGCTGGACTTTCATGATGCAATGAACTCGAGCTCGGTTGAGGTGTTGCAGTTGAGTAGCTGGTCGTATTCGCTATCCGCCAGTGGCAGCTCGATTGCGCCCAAGCGTTCTCGCAGGGCGTGTAGCGAGCGGTGCGCCGCCGGATTCTCGATCAATTCCCGCAACACATGCCGGCAATGGTCATCAATCTGCAACCGCATCGGCAGGGGTTCTTCCGCAAACAGCACACAGGCAGCCGAAGGCGCATCACGTAACCGTTGTAGTAACGCCGGGGTCACATTGGGCGTATCCACCGGAAGCACCAGAGCGGCAGCGTCCGGCATGCACATGGCCACACTGTAGAGCCCGCCCAACGGGCCGCAGCGTGCCACGCGATCAGGAATGCCACCGAAGGCCGGGTAGTTGCCACTCACCCATACCCTTTCCGCACCTGCCTGTCGCAGCAGGCCACGCATGTGCTCTAGCAGGGTTCGCCCGTGCCACGGTAGCAGCGCCTTGTCACGGCCCATCCGGCTGGAAAGACCACCGGCCAGCACGATGCCGTCAGTGGGAATGTTCGTGATCGTGTGCACATTCATGGGCATTGTCATGAGCTTGCGTGGGTTCGTTATCCGCATGGCAGAGACTGCAGCCTTCGGTCCACTCGCTGTCGCCGTCCTCGTAATGCTCCTGCTTCCAGATCGGGCACTGGTGCTTGACCACCTCGATCAACTGCCGGCAGGCCCGGAATGCCTCGTCTCGATGCGGGCTGCCGGCGGCCACCACCACCGCCACATCGCCAATGCCCAACCGGCCCTTGGCGTGGGCCACATACAGCTTCAGCTTCGGACCGAACGTCGCCTCGACCTCTGCCGCCAGGCGCTTGAACTCGTTCAGCACCAAAGGTTCGAACAGGTCGTACGTGATCCCGGCCACCGGCCGGCCGATGTTGACGTCGCGCACCTTGCCGATGAACACGTCGATGCCGCCGAAGCCCGGATCAGATACCGCCGCGATGCCTTCGGCCGGATCGATCGCCGCCTGCGCGCGGTCCACCACCGTCGCGATGATCTTCTCGCTCATCGCTCAGCCCCCGCTCACTGGTGGCAGGATCGCCACGCGGCCATCGTCGGGCAGCGCCTCGTGGTCGCGCAGCACGCGTTGCTGGTCGGCAAACGCCGAGTAGTCCAGCAGGCCCGCGCGGAAACCCGGCCAACGCACCGGCAGCAGCTCGCGCAGCGCCTGGCGCAGATCGGCCACGGTGCCACCGGCCACATCGACGGCGATTTCGCGGCTGGCATCCAGATCGGAAAACGCACCGAACAACTGCAGATTCACCTGTTTCATCATGACTCCTGGCTCACCAGCTGCACCGGTTCGTGGTGACCCCAGCCCTGCACGCGCACGAAGGTGCCAGCGCTGGCCAGGTCTCCCTCGGCCTCCAGCACCACCCAGGCGTTGGCCTGCAGCATGGACATCAAACGGAACGACTCCTGCCCGGACAGTACGCGCGCACTCAGGCGCCCCTGCCCGTCCATTTCCACCCGCGCCCGCGCGTGGAAGCGCAGACCGGGCGGCTTGCGCACGTCGGCCTGCAGCGGCAGCCGCAACACCGGTTCCGGTGCAAGCCCCAGCAGGCGGCGCAGTACCGGCTCGACGAAGAAGCGCTGGCCCACGGCAGCCGAAACCGGGTTGCCGGGCAGGCCGAAGTACAGCGCGCCATTGGGCAACACCGCGAACAACAACGGCTTGCCGGGGCGGATCGCCACCTTATGGAAGACGATGCGCGCACCACGGCCACGCAGCGCATCGGGAACGAAGTCGTAGCGGCCGGCCGACACCGCGCCGGTACTGATCAGCAGCTGCGCGCCAGCGGCCAGCGCTTCATCCAGCACCGCATTGAACGCGGCCACGTCGTCGCCCACCGTGCCCTGCCAGACCACCTCGGCACCGGCCGCCTGCAGGCGGCCCACCAGGTAGGGGCGATTGCTGTCACGGATCTGGCCCGATTCCAGCGCCTGCGCCGCCTCGGTCACCAGTTCCTTGCCGGTGGCGATCACCGCCGCCCTCGGCCGCGCCACCACCGCCACCTCACCCACGCCCAGGGCGTGCAGCAGGGTGCGGGCATTGATATCCAGCACCTGGCCGGCGCACAGCACGCGCTCACCCTCGCGCACGTCCTGGCCGCGCAGGCGCACGTTCTGGCCCGGCTTCACCGTCGCGGTCAGCGCGATGCGGGTCGGGCGGCCGTCCTCGCTGGCGAGGATCTCCACGTTCTCGACCGGCACCACCGTATCCAGGCCAACCGGCATGCGCGCTCCGGTCATGATTTCCCAGGCACCCTCGCCGCCTTCGGCGCCGGCATCGCCGGCTGCCTGCCAGCCCTGCACCGCGAATTCGGTACCGGCCTCGAACGTCGCGCCGTTGGCGCGCAGCGCAAAGCCGTCCATCGCCGAATTGTCGAACGGCGGCAACGACTGCCCGCTGTGGATGTCACTGGCCAGGGTACGGCCGCCGGCTTCATGCAGCGGCACGCGCTCGGCCGGCAGCGGCGTGGCCGCGTCCAGCAGGTGCTGCAAGGCTTCGCAATAGGGAATCATGAGTGGCCATCCCCCTCGACCATCGCCAGGGCGTGGCCCAGTACCGGCGCCAGGATATCCAGGCACTGCGCCGCCGCCTTCGGGCTGCCGGGCAGCGCGAACACCAGCATGTTGCCCAGCTGCACCACCTCGGCGCGGCTCAGCCAGGCCATCGGCGTGTGCTGTGCACTCAGCGCGCGCACCATCTGCGCCAGGCCATGTACCGGCCGCGCGTTCAGGGAACGGAGCGCCTCCGGGGTCAGGTCACGCGGGCCCAGTCCGGTACCACCGGTACACAGGCACAGGCGCACGCCCTCGGCGGCCAAGGCCTGCAGGCGACCCGCCAATGGCTCGATGCCATCGGGCAACACCTCAGCGGCCACCACCTCGCCGCCCAGCTTTTTCAGGCCGGTCACCAGGGTCGGGCCAGAGATATCCTCATAGGTGCCGTCGCTGGCGCGATCGCTCAGCGTGATCACCGCGCAGGCCGCGCCCTCCAGGCCCTTCGGCGCACGCGGCTTGAAACGCGTGCGCTCGGCATCGTCCATGCCGTCGGGGTGCAGCCAGACACCGCGCTTGCCGCCTTCCTTGAACAGCAGGCGGATACCTTCGATGCGCAGGGCCGGTTCCACCGGCTTGCTCAGGTCGTACAGGGTAAGCAGCGCCGCGTTGACGCCGGCCAGTGCCTCCATCTCCACGCCGGTGCGCGCCTCGCTGGCGCACTCGCACCACACGCGGATCGCCTGCCGTTCCGGTACCGGCGCGCAGAACACCTGCACCAGTTCCAGCGGCAGCGGG
>NZ_JCAFVN010000005.1:0-303011 GCF_059372355.1 Stenotrophomonas sp. YJH_SMC_135 | reverse complement strand
GTAGAGCCGAGCCATGCTCGGCTGCTCTTCGACCAGATTGCGATGACGCCCGCGCTGTGTGCGCAAGCCGAGCGTGGGCTCGGCTCTACAACAACGTGTCGTTCACCTTCGCGCTCCTGTGGAGCCGAGCCATGCTCGGCTGCTCTTCGACCAGATCGCGCAAGCCGAGCGTGGGCTCGGCTCTACACCGTCTTGTCGGCTGCGATATCGATCAGGGTCTGCCGGAAACTGGGCAGCAGCACGCGGTTGCCATGGCCGCTCAGGTGATCGTTGTCGAAGAACAACGGTTCGCCCTCTTCCACCGCCGAACAGGCCTGCGGCCCGCACAGCAGCGGCAGCGGATCCCACACGGTCATTGACGGGTAACGTGCCGCCAGGTCATCCAGCAGTGCCATCTGCGGCGCCCGCAGCATTTCCAGATCCGCACGCGGCATGCTCAGACCGCCGGCACACGCCGGATTGCGGCGGTTGAACCAGTCTGAACAGCGGTACGCACCGGCCTTGAACAGCGGCAGCGGTGCGTCGATCACCACCTGTACGCCCAGCTTCTGCAAACGCCCCAGCACGCGTTCGGCTTCGTCGCGTGCAGCCTGTGCATGCGCGGGCGTGCGCTCGGCCAGCAGCTGTTGATAGATCTGCTGTGCATCCTGCCGCTGCCAGTCGAACCCACGCAGTTCCGGCATGCGCAAGGCCGCCAGCAGCACGATGTCACCCGGGCGCGCCTCGCGTTCGATGGTCGACAGCGTGTCTTCAATGAAGTCCTGGCAGTCGGCCGGGCTGGCCCGCAGCAGGTTGACGAAGCTGCAGCCGCCGCGATCCTGCTGGCGCACCTCCATGCCGGTCTGCCGCGCGACCATGCTGGTCATGGTGCGATACGCCGCCGCATGCGAGTCGCCGGCCACGAACAGGCGCCGCCCTTCAAGCGCCGGCGCACTCACCGGTTCCAGCGGGCGCCACGCCGGGTAGCGACGCGCCTGCCATGCGTAGCCGTTGCGGGTGACGCTGAGCGAGACCTGCTCGTGGTACTCGACCGTGGCCCAGGCGCCGGCACCGCACAGCGCCACCAGCGGAAACGCCATCGCCAGCACCTTGGCCGGTGCCAGCCGCAGCAGCGGCGCCGCACTGCGCAGCGGGCGCTCGATGAAGTGGTAGGACGCGGCCGACACCGCCAGCAGCAGCACCGGATACAGCCACAGCGCGACGCCATGCAGACCATACGTCCAGCGCAGCAGTACCAGCAGCGGCCAATGCCACAGGTACAGCGAATAGGACAGCCGACCCAGGTAGGCCAGCGGTGCGCAGCCCAGCGCACGGGCGATGCGCGATGTCCCCGCTGTCGACACGCCCGCCAACAGCAGCAGGGTACCGGCCACGGTCGCCAGCACGCCGGGCACCGGCATCGCCAACTGCGGGGCGATCAGCACACCCGCGGCCAGCAGCGCCAGGCCCGCCACGGCAGCCGCGTCGCTGCCCTGGCGTGGCGTACGTTTATGCATCCACTGGTAGAGCAGCGCACCTGCGGCCAGCTCCCAGAACCGCGCCGGCAGCAGATAGAACGCCGACGCCGGCGCCGATCGCGCCTGCCAGCCCGCCCACGCCAGCGACAGCATGGTGAGCGCCGGCAACAGCCAACGCGCCCCCGGCCAGCGCTCACGCCCGCGCAGCCACACGAAGAACAACAGCGGGAAGACCAGGTAGAACTGCTCTTCCACACCCAGCGTCCAGGTATGCAGGAACGGATTGAGTTCAGCGCCGGGCGAGAAGTAATCGTCCTGCTGGCCGGCCAGCACGATGTTGCTGAAACCGACCAGCGCGGCCCAGCCGGTCTGGTCGAACTGCTCATTGCGCCACGCGCGGGGAATGAACAGTGCCGACAGTACGAAAGTGGCCATCAGCATCACCAGCAGCGCCGGCAACAGGCGCAGCACGCGACGCCGGTAGAAATCGAGCAGCATCGCACCCAGCGATGCTTGGGCGCGCGAGGCCAGCGACTGGCTGATCACGAAGCCGGATACCACGAAGAACAGGTCCACACCGGTGAAGCCGCCGGGCAGCCACGTCGCGTTGGTGTGGAAAAGGACGACGGCCAGCACCGCCAGTGCACGCAGGCCATCGATGGCGGCGTTGTGGGAACGTTCGGGAGGGGACATGCAGGCAACGGACGGAGAACGATCCGACAGCATCACCATCACTGCCGCAGTCATTCAATGGATGATCGCGACAGGCGTGGACAACGTTCAGGTCCGGTCCCGGATCGACGCGATTGTAGCGTCGAGCCATGCTCGACTGCTTTCCGGTCAGGTCGCGCTGAGTCGAGCATGGCTCGACTCTACAGGAAATGTCGCAATTGCCACATTGAAGCGCGCGCCGAACGTCTGCAACGTTTTCGAATTTTCAAATCTTTCTCATTGGCATACCTGGCACGGCATGCAAATCATGTAGCGCCACCGACAACGGGTGGCACGGGCTTCCAATCCCGATCGGTAACACTGTTGTTTACGCTTGTCTGCCGGCGTCACCCTTTCCTTGTTGGGTGGCGTCGGCAGGCATTCTGTCCGCGCACCTATGGCGGGCGGTGCGTGGGGGCCTCGTGCCCGCCGGCGTTTCGCAGTGTTACCACCGGTATTGGAACCACTCACCGTCCGCCACCCCCGCTGTTAAGCAGGGTGGCCCCTTGCCGCTTGCACAAGGACGCCGCCATGACCGCTTCCCCTTACCCGCACCTGTTCGCCACCTTGGGCGAGGCCGCCACGCGCCTGCCCGATGACCTGGCCCGCACGCTGGAAGACACCTTCGTTGCGCTGCAAAGCGGCAACAGCGCTGGCGCCATCACCCTGCAGGCCTGCCTGCAGTACATCCGCCAGGGCGATGCCGCCGATGGCCAGCCGTGGCCCGGCCACAACCGTACGCCTGGTCAGCGGCTGGCATTGGCGCGCATCGACCGCGCCAATGCGGGGCTGAGTTTCCTGCTGGAGCTGCTGCACGCCACCGAACGCGTACGCGTGGACGGGGATATTGATCAGCAGATAGGCGATGGCGCGCGCGAGGGCCTGCTGCTGGCCTGCCGTGGACTGGCCGAGTATGTGGATGTGCAGTTGCGGGCAGTGTAAGCATCCAACAAGGAGAACTGCGGGGTAGCGCTCAGTTCAGTCGCGCACTGCGCGCAATTGCAACGATTCCGATGGCTCCTCATCACAGGAGCACCAATAGTGCGCACTTCTTTTCAGGGAGTGCCCAGATGCACAAGATGATGATTCCGCTTGTCCGCTACGCACAGTTCAGCGGACGCGCCAGTCGCAGTGAATTCTGGTGGTTCCAGTTGTTCGTCGTGATCGTGCTGATACCGTCGAATGTGCTGGGCTTCATTGCTGGCTACACCGGTTCAAGCACGCTGGCACTGATATCGACGGGCGTGGGCGCATTGGTGTGGCTGGCGATCATCGTGCCGATGATTGCAGTGACCGTGCGCCGCCTGCATGACACCGACCGTTCCGGCTGGTGGTACCTGCTGATGCTGGTGCCGATTGTGGGCCTGGTGGTGCTGGTGTTCCTGCTGCTACCCGGCACGCCGGGCAACAACCGCTTCGATGCAGCGGTTCCGCACGTGTAACCAGCCCGCGTTGGTAGGTGTCGGCCTTGGTCGACACGGTGTTGCCAAGGGCGACTGACACATCCGTGCCAACCAAGGTTGGTACCTACCAGAGCAACATCGATGCATTTCACTTGGGGTCAGATCCCTTTGCGGCGCAAAGGGATCTGCCCCCCCGAAGCTTGGCACCCAGCAGGGCGGTACCGCTGCGGCTACGCGAAGTGCTGGTAACCGCCGTCGGCGGCTTCGCCATCCACATTCACGCCCTGCCCTTCGGCAATCCGACCGATGCGGGTGAGCGGCACGTCCAGCGATTCGGCGAGGTAGTGCAGTGCGTCGCGCTGGTCGGCGGCGGCGGTGAAGCACAGTTCGTAGTCGTCGCCCCCGCGCAGTGCGCAGTCGCGCGCAGTGTCGCGGCCGAGCAGCTCACGCAGCGCGTGCGAGATCGGCAGCGAATCGGCGTCCACATGCGCGGCCACGTTGCTACGCGTGGCGATATGACCGAGGTCGGCCAGCAGGCCGTCGGACACATCCACCGCCGCGTGCGCGAAGGCCCGCAGGCGCAGGCCCAGGGTCACGCGCGGCGTCGGCCGCAGCAGGCGCAGGCGCAGGCTTTCGTAGTCGGCCAGCAGCGTGGCGGTGGCGATGCTCAACGCACCTTGTTGCCACAGGCGCAGCGCGCCGGCGGCATCGCCCAGCGTGCCACTGATCCAGATGTCATCGCCTGCCTGTGCGCGGTCGCGCCGCAGGGCTTGGCCACGCCCGACCTGGCCCATCGCGGTCACCGACAGCGACAGCGGACCGCGCGTGGTGTCGCCACCGATCAGCGCGATGTCGTGCTGGTCGGCCAGGGCGAAGAAGCCATCGGCAAAGGCCTCGATCCAATCTTCAGACGCTTCCGGCAGTGACAGTGCCAGCGTGCACCATGCCGGGCGCGCGCCCATCGCGGCCAGGTCCGACAGGTTGACCGCCAGGGTCTTCCAGCCGATGTCGAAGGCAGGCGTCTCAACCGGGAAGTGCACGCCGCTGTTGAGCGTATCGGCGGTGACCACCAGTTGCTCGTTGGCACGCGGCTGCAGCAGCGCGGCGTCGTCACCGATGCCGAGCAGGATGTCGTCGCGCTCGAGGGTGCGGGCGCGGATGCGGTCGATGAGGGCGAATTCGGCCAGGGACATGGGGCGTTCCCGCTGTTGTACGTGCCGCGCAAGGCGCGGTGGGCGGTAGTGCCGGCCGCTGGCCGGCAACCTCAGGATCCCTGCAGCTGCCGGCCAGCGGCCGGCACTACCACAGGTGGGTCAGTGACCCGATTCGACCTTGCGCCATTCCACGGCGGCACGATCCAGCACGCCGTTGACGTAGGTGTGGCCGTGTTCGGAACCGAAGCGCTTGGCCGATTCGATCGCTTCGTTGATCACCACGCGGTATGGCACGTCCAGGCGGTAGCGCAGCTCGTAGGCGGCCAGGCGCAGCACCGCGCGTTCGATCGCGTCCACTTCCTCGATGTCACGGTCCAGGTACGGGCCGAGCGCTTCATCGATGTCACGACGGTTGTCGAGCACGCCGTGCAGCAGCGCCTCGAAGTACGCCAGGTCAGCGATTTCACGGGCCTGCTCGTGGGCGAACTGGGCGATCAGCGACTGTGCGTTGCCGCCGGAGATCTGCCAGGCGTAGATGGCCTGCACGGCACGACGGCGGGCGCGCGAGCGCAGCACCGGATCGACGCCATCGCGGCGGACGGGTTTACCGGAGGGCTTGCCCTGGGTGTTCTTGTTCATGGCAGTTGCTCCAGCAGATTGACCATTTCCAGTGCGGCGAGTGCGACTTCCTCGCCCTTGTTGCCGTGGCTGCCGCCTGCGCGGGCCTCGGCGTCTTCAACGCGTTCCACCGCCAGCACGCCGTTCAGCACCGGCACGCCGAAATCCAGCTGCACGCGCATCAGGCCTTCGGCGCAGCGGTCGGCCACGTGTTCGTAGTGGCGGGTGTCGCCACGGATCACGCAGCCCAGGGTGAGGATGGCGGCGTGTTCATGGGCGGCGGCCAGGCGCGCGGCCACCAGCGGCAGTTCCCAGGCACCCGGCACGCGGATCACGTCGATGTTGGCTTCGGTGATGCCGTTGCCGGCCAGGCTCAGGCGCGCGCCTGCGACCAGCGCGTCGGTGATGCGGGCGTTCCAGCGGCTGGCCAGGATGGCGAAGCGCGCCGACTCGGGAGTGCGAAGATCGCCTTCGTAGTGGCTCATATGCGGCTTGGGGACTCGATAAGGGAGTAATTCTAGCGTGGATGGGCCCCGGCCGTGGCTGGCGGGGGCCCGCAGGGTGTGCCGACCAACGGTCGGCACCCACCGGTGGCATGGGGTCGGCACCCACCGGTAGTGCCGGCCGCTGGCCGGCAATCCCCCATTACAGGGTGACCGTCTCCACCACTTCCAGGCCGTAACCGGCCAGGCCAACCTGGCGGCGCGGGGTGCCCAGCACCCGCAGCTTGCCCAGGCCCAGGTCAGACAGGATCTGTGCACCGGCACCGTTGCGGCGCCACTGGCCCACATCCTTGTCCTTGCCCGGCACCACCGGCGCCGGCTGCTGGCGCAGGCGGGCCAGCAGGGCTTCGCCATCGCGCGGGGCCGACAGCACCACCATCACGCCAGCGCCCTCGGCATCGATCGCGCGCAGGGCATCGGTGGCCGCCACGCCGAAGTCGTCGCGGCGCCAGTGCAGCAGGTCGGCCAGCGGGTTTTCCACCTGCACGCGCACCAGGGTCGGGGTGTCCGCATCCGGCGTGCCACGAACCAGCGCGAAGTGCAGGTCGTGGGCGATGCGGTCACGGTAGGTCACCAGCTTGAACGGACCGAATTCGGTGTCGATCTCGCGCTCGTCCACGCGCTCGACGGTCTTTTCGGTGGCCAGGCGGTAGGCGATCAGATCGGCGATGGAGCCCATCTTCAGGCCGTGCTCGCGGGCGAACACTTCAAGCTCCGGGCGGCGCGCCATGCTGCCATCCGGGTTCAGGATTTCCACCAGCACGCCGGCCGGTTCCAGCCCGGCGAGCATGGCCAGGTCGACGCCGGCTTCGGTGTGGCCGGCGCGGGTCAGCACGCCGCCCGGCTGGGCGATCAGCGGGAAGATGTGGCCCGGCTGGTGCAGGTCCGACGGCTTGGCATTGGGCTTTACCGCGGTGCGGATGGTATGCGCGCGGTCATGCGCCGAAATGCCGGTGGTGACGCCCTCGGCGGCCTCGATGCTGACCGTGAAGTTGGTCTGGAACTGGGCGGTATTGGCCTGCACCATCGGCGCCAGGCCGAGGTCGGCGGCGCGGCTGCGGGTCAGCGGCAGGCACACCAGGCCGCGGCCGTGGGTGACCATGAAGTTGATGTCCGACGGCTTGACCAGCTCGGCGGCCATGATCAGGTCGCCTTCGTTCTCGCGGTCTTCGTCATCGACGATGACCACCATGCGGCCCAGGCGGATGTCTTCCAGGATTTCCGGAATCGGGGCGAAGTTCATGCTGCGTCTCCCTGTGGGTGCTGACCGTTGCTCGGCACACCCATCAATCGCTCGACGTAACGGGCCACCAGATCGATTTCCAGATTGACCGCGCTGCCCACGCCGGTGGCGGAGAAGGCGGTGTTCGCCACGGTGTGCGGGATCAGGGCGACTTCAAAACCGTCGTCGTCCACTTCGTTGACGGTGAGGCTGACGCCGTCAACGCAGATCGAGCCCTTCTTGGCGATATAGCGGCGCAGCGAGGCCGGCGCGGCGAAACGCCAGCGCTGGGCCCGCGCGTCGTCATGGATGGACAGCACCTGGCCGAGGCCGTCGACGTGGCCGCTGACCAGATGGCCGCCCAGGCGGTCGGTCGGGCGCATGGCGCGCTCCAGGTTGATGACCGCCCCTTCGCCCAACTGGCCCAGCGTGGTCAGGCCCAGGGTCTCGGTGGAGGCATCGGCCTGGAAGCTGCTGGCGTCGAACGCGATGACGGTGAGGCAGACGCCGTTGATGGCGATGCTCTCGCCCATCTGCACGTTGTCGAACGGCAGATTCCCGACATTGAAGGTGAAGCGGACATCGCCGCCGATGGATTCGCGTGCGGCCAGACGGCCGACGCCTTCGATGATTCCAGTAAACAAGTAACGTTCTCCGCGAAAAGTGAGCGAAAAACGCCGCAAGGCAAACAGGCGGGCGCAGGGCCGCGAAGGCCCTGTGGCACCGTCTTCTTTCATCCGGACTATGACCGTCGGCTCCGGCATTGGACCGGATCTGCTGACCCCCGGCAGTGGGCCGGGGCGCTCGCGGGCTCGTGCTTGCGCACCTACCGCCGGTGGGGAATTGCACCCCGCCCTGAAGACGTTTGTGTACCGGCGAACCGGCGCGGCTAGTGTACCAGCCCGTGCTGAACGGGGTCGGGATGACCGGGGTCGGATCCCTTTCCGCCCCGGAAAGGGCTCTGACCCCGGGTCCCTCGAAATCGCGGAGGGGTCAGAGCCGTTTTCCGACGGAAAACGGATCCGACCCCGATGCAGGCCCGCTCGCATTCTGATGACCGGGGTCGGATCCCTTTCCGCAGGAAAGGGCTCTGACCCCGGCCAAGCCAGACCAGCTTGTGACGGCCGTCTCTCGCATTTTGTAAAACTTTCATTAAAATCCGCAGCGGACGACATGAGGTCGCCACGGGCAGCCGCGAGGGCAGGCCCGCCAATGGACTGAAATTCACAGGAATTCCCATGCGCAAGATCCTGATCGTGGCCGCCCTGCTGGCCGCTGCTCCGTTCTCGGCTTCGGCCGACGCCCTGAGCTACACCTACGTGGAAGGCGGCTGGACCCAGGTCCAGGTTGACGACAACGTGCTGGACGACCCGAAGGTCGACGGCGGCTACCTGCGCGGCTCGGTCGCGCTGGCCGAGCAGGTTTACGTGTTCGGTGGCTGGTCGCGCACCAGCAAGACCCGCCACTACGGCGAAGACTCGCTGAAGCTGGAACTGAACCAGCCGGAGCTGGGTATCGGCTACCACATGCCGTGGACCGACCGCCTGGACTTCACCGCCGATGCCGCCTGGGTGCGCCAGAACGCCGAATCGACCCTGCGCTACGACGGCGTGCGTTACCACGGCAAGGACCACACCAACCTGGGCCGCGTCACCATGGGTATCCGTGGCAAGCCGTCGCGCATGACCGAAGCCTGGGCCAAGGCCGGTTACATGGATGGCGGCAACAACTACAAGGGCACCTGGGTCGGTACCGTCGGCGGCCAGGTCAACTTCACCAAGACCTGGGGTGTAGTGGGCGAGATCGCCGGCTACCGCGACGTCACCCAGTACTCGGTCGGCGTCCGCGCCAGCTTCTGATTTACCGATCGCTCCTCGTCGTGCGATCGAACGGGCCCCGCAAGGGGCCCGTTTTTTTTTGGGCCCGCGCGCGCCGGCAGGCGGCCACAGGGCACCATCGGGCCTGCGCAAAGATGCGCTACGCTTGCGCGCCTCTGGAACAGGAAACACCGTCATGAAGACTCCCTTGCGTACCCTGCTGGCCAGCGCCCTGCTGGCGGCCCCGCTGCTGGCCGGCGCAGCCCCCGCCACGCTGACGCCCGAACAGGCTTTCGACCTGTACGCACGCGTGCTGCTGGAAGATGACGCCGTGGCGACCCGCGCGCTCAACGATGCACTGAAGCCGGCGTTCGAAGGCCAGGACGCGGTGACCCCGAACCCGGGTGCGCTGGCCAAGGCGCTGGCCGAACCGTGGCAGGTCGTACTAGCCAGCACCGGCGCAAAGGCCGACGCGGCCGCCACCGAAGCGCTGTATGCCAAGGCCCTGCGTGATTCGAAGTGCCGCGCCAGCAAGAGCGTGATTGAAGACAACGAGTACGTGGAAGACCAGAAGCTGGCGCGCATCACTTTCAGCTGCCAGGTGCCCGACCTCGGCAAGGTGCGCCCGCTGTTCGCCGCCAGCCTTGCAGCCGACGCCAGCCCGGCCGCGCGCAGGCAGTTCACCGACGCCTACACCCAGGCGCTGCAGAGCGGTGCGCGCGTGCCGGTCAGCGGCACCTTCACCCTGTACCCGGCCAAGGACAACGGCTACTGGTACAGCGGCAACTTCGACGATCTGGTGGGTACCGTGACCGGCGCGCTGGCACCGTTCGAGGACTGGATGCAGGACGCGCAGGCGGCCAGCGCACCGAAGGTGACCGGCGTACCCGGCTGTGACCTGCTGCTGCAGCAGCACCGCGCCTGCGTGGCGAAGATCGCGCCGGACCAGATCAGTGGCGTGGATGCCATGACCGAGGAACTGAAGGCCAAGGCCAAGGTGAAGTCAGCCGAAGACATGACGCAGGAATGCAAGGCACTGCGCCCGATCGCCGAGATGATGTGGACCGACGAATGCGCGTGAGCGGGATGTAACGCCGAGCCTACGCGCTGCCCAGCGTTGCCGACGGCAAGGGCAACTGCATTTTCAGAACCCTTGCATGGCCCTGCGCGGCCTGCATGGTCAATGCTGTTGCCCTCTTCCACCAGGGCAACCGCATGAAACACCGTATGACGTCGACCGCGCTCATGTTGCTGGCGCTGATGGTGTGCTGGCAGGCCGAAGCGTCCAGGTTCAAAGCCACGAAGATCATCATCGTCCAACCCTCGGTCGCCTTCGAGTCAACGCAGCTGAGCGACAGGCACCTGGATGCGTGGATGAGCAATGACGACCACTGCCGCGATTTCCTGATGTATCACGATCAGTGTGCCGTGCTGGTACTGCCGGATGAGTACGACGACGGTTTTACGCGTCGCCAGTTGCGGTTCAAGGCGAGGCAACTGCCGGGCGAGGCGCTCGGCGCGTACTGCCGCGACCTGCATGTGCTGTGGAAGCAGCAGTGGAAAGGCCAATGCCCCGTTGGCGAAGAAGACGACGAAGCGGCCTGACGCCATGGGCGTAGCCCCTGCTCTGCGTCATTCCTTCATGGGCGCAGCAGCAGCCGGATGTCCTCGCCGACCTGGCGCTGGTCAACCACGCGCAGGCGACGCTGCTGGTCCATGGCATCGATGCCGAGGCCAGCCAGCAGCGGGCGGCCGTTGTCGCCCAGCAGCGTGGGCGCCTGATAGAGCAGAAGCTCATCGACCCAGCCACCGCGCAGCAGCGCACCGGCCAATGTCGCGCCGGCTTCGGTGTGCACTTCGTTGATGCCGCGCTCGGCCAGCAGCGCCAGCACCGCGCCCAGGTCCAACCGCCCCTCTGCGCTGGGCACGCTGGCGAATTCGGCATCGGCCGCATCCGGCGCGCTCACCGCCGCAGCGTGCAGGTACAGCGTCGGTGCCCCGCCCTCGCGCACGCGGCTGCATTCGAGCGAGCGCAGGCGCGAATCCAGCACCACACGCAGTGGTGCCATCACTTCGGTATCGGCCAGGCGCACGGTCAGCATCGGGTCGTCGGCCAGCACCGTGTCGCCGCCGGTCAGGATCGCACCGGCGCGCGCGCGCCAGTGCTGCACGTCCTCGCGCGCGGCCGGCCCGGTGATCCACTTGGAACTGCCATCGGCCATCGCGGTACGGCCATCCAGGCTGGCGGCCAGCTTCACCCGCAGCCACGGCCGATTGCGCTCCACGCGCGACAGGAAGCCCTTGTTGAGCTCGCGCGCCTGCGCCGCCATCAGCCCTTCGGCGACGTCGATGCCGGCATTGCGCAGCAGATCGAACCCACCGCCATCGACCTTCGGGAACGGATCGCGCATCGCCGCGACCACGCGCGACACGCCGGCTTCGATCAAGGCCAGCGCACACGGTGGCGTGCGCCCGTAGTGGGCGCAGGGTTCCAGGGTGACGTAGGCGGTGGCACCGCGTGCTTCGCCGCCGGCCTCGCGCAGGGCGAACACTTCCGCATGCGGGCCACCGGCGCGCTGGTGCCAGCCCTGCCCGACCACGCGTTCGCCGTGGGCGATCACGCAGCCGACCATCGGATTGGGGCGGGTGGTATAGGCGGCACGCTCGGCCAGGCGCAGCGCGTTGGCCATGTGCAGGTGGTCGAGGACGGAGAACGAAGTGGTCATGCAGCCATGGTAACGCCGCCGGTGTTGATCCATGCCGTCAGTGCCAACCAACGGTTGGCACCCACCAGTGAATGCGGCCACCGGTGCCCACCAAGGTTGGCACCCCCAAGGCAGAGGCAGTCAGCCCTTCTTCTTCTTGGTCAGGGCGATCACATCGCCCAGCAGCTGCAGCTGTTCGGTACTGGACGGCAGGTCGCGCTCGAGCTTCTCGATCTCCTCGCGGAAATCGGCCACGTCCTCGAAGCTGCGGTAGACCGAAGCGAAGCGCACGTAGCCGACATGATCGAGCTTGCGCAGTTCGTTCATCACGAACTCGCCGACCTTGATCGAGGGCACTTCGCGCTCGCCGCTGATGCGCAGCTGGTGAACCACCGCACGCACCGCTGCTTCGATCTTGTCTTCGGCCACCGCACGCTTCTGCAGCGCGCGGTCGAAGCCAGCGCGGACCTTGCGCTGGTCGAACGCCTCGCGGGTGCCATCGCTCTTGACGATGGCCGGCAGCTTCAGTTCGACCGTTTCCAGGGTGCTGAAGCGCTCGCCGCAGGCTTCACATTCACGCCGACGACGGATCGTCGCGCCGTCTTCAGAGACGCGCGAGTCGATGACCCGGGTATCGGCATGTTGGCAGAAGGGGCAGTGCATGGAACGCCTGGCTCAGGAAAGTACCTATTGCCACGGTCATGGCAGCGTCGCAAAGGTACCTGAGAAAGGGCGCAGCGGCAAATGCTGTCTGCGCGGAAGTACCTGCATTTCGGCCAACCAGAGCGTCCAGTGAGGTCAGCAGGACCAGACGTTCAACCAGGTGCCGACGGCACCGGGGCCGCGCGTGCCCAGCGCAGCCACGCCAGGTGCCCGGCCATCACCAGCAGCGGCGGGCCGAACCCAAGGAAGGCCAGGGTCGAGATTTCCCCATGCTTGAAGGTGAAGTACAACGCGGCGGCGACCACGGCCAACGCGGCCAGCACCCCCAGCGCAAGGCCGACCCAGGCGACAACCGGTGATTGGCGCAGGCCGGCAACACCGCGCCACAGGAACAGGCCGCTCAGCCACAACCACGACAGCAGGCCGATGATTCCAGCCGACGACCACAGCAGCAACCACGTGTGCTCGTCGCCCGTCAGGTACTTGCCGTCCCATACGACCATCAGCCCCAGCACGGCACCCGTGCCGCCTGCTGCCACGGTGGGCAGGCCCACCAGCAGGCCGGCGATCGCCATCCAGCGTCTGTGCAGACGCTCATCCATGCGTTCGATTTCCTTCCATGGGCCACGTCATGCGCGGCGTTTGATCCACACCAGCATCGCAGCCGGCACCAGCATCGACGGGCCCAGCAGCAACAAGCCGATGCCTTCGGCATGCACGGCGATGCCCCACCACAGCGCCAGCCCCAGCGGGGGCAAGGCGGCGAGACCGCCCGCCAGCAGCATCCACCACCAGAGGCGGTGCACGTGCAGCCCGGCACGCCCCTGCAACAGAAAACCCGCGCTGAGCCACAACCAGGCCAGGCAACCGGCAATGCCGGCCAGGCCCCACAGCGGCATCACCGTCACCGAGGCCAGCGTGCCATGACCGAACTGGCCCAGCCCCATCAGCAGCAGCATCGTCGCCGCCGCGCCGCCCATCACCAGGCTGGGCAGGCCAAACAGCACCGCCAGCGCGGTGTACAGGTACTTGAGGTGGCGCTCATCCATGCGCGGTTACTCCAATGCCGGGGTCAGAGCCCTTCCCTGCGGGAAGGGATCCGACCCCTGCGTCGATCCGGAAGGCGGGGTCCGATCCCTTTCCGCCAGGAAAGGGCTCTGACCCCGGCCCTGATCAGCCGTAGACCGGGTACTTGCGGCACTGCGCGCTGACGGCGTCGCGCACGCGGGCGATGACCGCGTCATCGTTCGGTGCGTCGAGCACGTCGGCGATCCAGTTGGCCAGGTCGACGCAATCCTGCTCGACGTAACCGCGGGTGGTCACCGCCGGGGTACCCAGGCGCAGGCCCGAGGTCACGAACGGCGAACGCGGGTCGTTCGGCACCGAGTTCTTGTTGACGGTGATGTGGGCCTTGCCCAGCGCGGCTTCCGCGTCCTTGCCGGACACGTCCTTGCCGATCATGTCCACCAGCATCAGGTGGTTCTGGGTGCCGCCGGAGACGATCTTGTAGCCACGCGCGATCAGCGTATTGGCCATCGCCTGGGCGTTCTTCACCACCTGCTGCTGGTAGGCCTTGAAGCCCGGCTCCAGCGCTTCCTTGAAGGCCACGGCCTTGCCGGCGATGACGTGCATCAGCGGACCGCCCTGGATGCCCGGGAACACGATCGACTGCAGCTTCTTGACCAGGTCTTCGTCGGCGCCCTTGGCGATGATGATGCCGCCGCGCGGGCCGCGCAGGGTCTTGTGGGTGGTGGAGGTGACCACGTGGGCGTGTTCCAGCGGGCTCGGGTAGACGCCTGCGGCGACCAGGCCGGCGACGTGGGCCATGTCGACGAACAGGTAGGCGCCGACCTTGTCGGCGATGGCGCGGAAGCGCGCCCAGTCGATCACCTGCGAGTAGGCCGAGAAGCCGGCCACGACCATCTTCGGCTTGTGCTCCAGGGCCAGGCGCTCGACTTCGTCATAGTCGATCAGGCCCTGGTCGTTGACGCCGTACTGCACGGCGTTGAACAGCTTGCCCGAGGCATTGACCTTGGCGCCGTGGGTGAGGTGGCCGCCGTGGGCCAGGCTCATGCCGAGGATGGTGTCACCCGGCTGCAGCAGGGCGAAGTACACGGCCTGGTTGGCCTGCGAACCGCTGTGCGGCTGCACGTTGGCATAGTCCGCATCGAACAGCTGCTTCAGGCGGTCGATCGCCAGCTGCTCGGCGATGTCCACGTATTCGCAGCCACCGTAGTAGCGCTTGCCCGGGTAGCCTTCGGCGTACTTGTTGGTCAGCTGGCTGCCCTGGGCTTCCATCACCGCCGGGCTGGTGTAGTTCTCGCTGGCGATCAGCTCGACGTGGTCTTCCTGGCGCTGGGTCTCAGCGGCGATGGCCTTGGCCAGTTCGGGATCGTAGGATTCGATGCGGACGTCACGCGGGAACATCGGGTACTCCAGCAGGCAGGGAAAAGGGGTACGGCTCAGCCCTCGATTGTAGCTCCGCACTGGCCCGCTGGGGCCGAAACGGACGGGGCCGGCATCCCCGAAGGAATCCGGCCCCGTATGGTTTCGATTGATGTTGTGGGGTCAGAGCCCTTTCCGTTGGAAAGGGATCCGACCCCGGCCGCGATCCTCAGCGACTGAGCACGTACTGGGCGATCACACCGGTGGCGATGGCCACCAGCAGCATGTTGCCGCGATCATCCCGGATCCACTGATGGCCGTACGGCGGGCGGCGCAGGTTGTAGCGCGGGTAGTCGTTCACCACGTAGACCGGGCCGCGGTAGTAGTCGCGGTAGCGGTGGCCGACCTTCCAGCCATAGCCCGGGCCATAGGCCGGGCGATAGACCACGCGCGGCGGTGCCGGGCGGTAGTAGCGATCATGGTCACGGTGCCAGTCGCGGCGGTCGCGTTCCCAGTCGCGCCGGGCCTCGCGGCGGTCGCGCTCCCAGTCGCGGCGGTCCTGGCGCCACTCACGGCGATCCTCGCGCCACTCGCGGCGGTCGTGGTCGCGGCGATGGTCGTTGTCGGCGAAGGCCGGGGTCACGGCGCCCAGCGCCAGCACAGAGGCCACGGCGCCGGCCATTACTCGATTGATGCGCATGTCAGACCTCTGCTTGGGTGGGTGGTGAGCCCATATTGCGCAACCGATCTGAACCGTTTCCGGCTGGAAACGCTTCCCGCTGCAGGACTGTGACGGAGCATTCAGGCCACGGCCAGCCTGCGCGGCTCCGGCCGGGCGCGGGCCGGAACCGGTTCCGGCTATAATTGGCGGTATTCCATTCCACTCTGTGCCCGCTGCCGCAACGGGATGTTCCCGTGACGGGTCGGGCGCAGGGCCGCGCCTACGGAGACCGCATGTCCTCGCAATACATCTACACCATGAACCGCGTGTCCAAGGTGGTCCCGCCCAAGCGGCAGATCATCAAGGACATTTCCCTGTCCTTCTTCCCGGGCGCGAAGATCGGCCTGCTGGGCCTGAACGGCGCCGGCAAGTCCACCGTGCTGAAGATCATGGCCGGCGTGGACACCGATTTCGAGGGTGAAGCCCGCCCGCAGCCCGGCATCAAGGTCGGTTACCTGGCGCAGGAACCGGAACTGGACCCGAACAAGACCGTGCGCGAGTCGGTCGAGGAAGGCGTGGGCGAAGTGCTGCAGGCCCAGGCCGCGCTGGAGGCGGTGTACGCCGCCTACGCCGAGGAAGGCGCCGACTTCGACGCGCTGGCCAAGGAACAGGAGCGCCTCGAGGCGATCCTGGCCGCCGGCGACGCGCACACCCTGGAAAACCAGCTGGACGTGGCTGCCGATGCGCTGCGCCTGCCGCCGTGGGATGCCAAGATCGCCAACCTGTCCGGCGGTGAAAAGCGCCGCGTCGCACTGTGCCGCCTGCTGCTGCAGAAGCCGGACATGCTGCTGCTCGACGAACCGACCAACCACCTCGACGCCGAGTCGGTGGAATGGCTGGAACAGTTCCTGGCGCGCTATACCGGCACCGTGGTGGCGGTCACCCACGATCGCTACTTCCTGGACAACGCCGCCGAGTGGATCCTGGAACTGGACCGCGGCCGCGGCATTCCGTGGAAGGGCAACTACACCGAATGGCTGGTGCAGAAGGATGAGCGCCTGAAACAGGAAGAGAACCAGGAAAAGGCCCGCCAGAAGGCGATCCAGAAGGAACTGGAGTGGTCGCGCCAGAACGCCAAGGGCGGCCGCTCCAAGGGCAAGGCCCGTCTGGCCCGCCTGGAAGAGCTGCAGTCGCAGGATTACCAGAAGCGCAACGAGACCAACGAAATCTTCATCCCGCCGGGCGAGCGCCTGGGCAACATGGTGATGGAGTTCAAGAACGTCTCCAAGAAGTTCGGCGACCGCCTGCTGATCGACAACCTGTCGATGCTGATTCCGCCGGGCGCGATCGTCGGCATCATCGGCCCGAACGGCGCCGGCAAGTCGACGCTGTTCAAGATGATCACCGGCCAGGAGAAGCCGGATTCGGGCGAGATCGTGATCGGCCCGACCGTGCAGCTGTCCTACGTGGACCAGAGCCGCGACAAGCTGGAAGGCAACCACAACGTCTTCCAGGAAATCGCCGGTGGCCTGGACATCCTCAACATCAACGGCATCGAGATCCAGTCGCGCGCCTACATCGGCCGCTTCAACTTCAAGGGCCAGGACCAGCAGAAGATGGTCGGCTCGCTGTCCGGTGGTGAGCGTGGCCGCCTGCACATGGCCAAGACCCTGCTGCAGGGCGGCAACGTGCTGCTGCTCGACGAACCGTCCAACGACCTGGACATCGAAACGCTGCGTGCGCTGGAAGACGCGCTGCTGGAGTTCCCGGGCAACACCTTCGTGATCTCGCACGACCGCTGGTTCCTGGACCGCATCGCCACGCACATCATCGCTTTCGAAGGCGACTCGCACGTGGAGTTCTTCCAGGGCAACTACCGCGAGTACGAGGAAGACAAGAAGCGTCGCATGGGCGACGATGCCGCGCCGAAGCGCCTGCGCTTCAAGGCGCTGAAGTAAGAAAGGAAGAACGGCCGCGCTCTGCGCGGCCGTTCTGCATTCGGGTAGGTCACGACCGTTGGTCGTGACACCTTATTGTTGCGAGACGCCCCATGTCCCTGTTCGAACGCCTGTTCCAGCTGCAGCAGCACGGCACCACCGTGCGCACCGAGCTGCTGGCCGGTGTCACCACCTTCCTGACGATGTCCTACATCGTCTTCGTCAACCCGGAAATCCTCGGCACCACCGGCATGGATGCGGGTGCGGTGTTCGTGGCCACCTGCCTGGCCGCGGCGCTGGGTTCGGCGGTGATGGCGCTGGCGGCCAACTTCCCGGTCGGCATGGCACCGGGCATGGGCCTGAACGCGTTCTTCGCCTTCACCGTGGTCGGTGCCGCCGGCCTGCCGTGGCAGCAGGCACTGGGCGCGGTATTCATCTCCGGCCTGGTGTTCCTGGTGCTGTCGCTGACCGGTGTGCGGGCGTGGCTGGTGTCGGGCATCCCGGCCTCGCTGCGTTCGGCGATCGTGGCCGGCATCGGCCTGTTCCTGGCGATCATCGCGCTGCAGAAGTCCGGCGTGATCGTCGGCAATGAAGACACGCTGGTGGCGCTGGGCCCGTTGAATACGGCGCCGCCGCTGCTGGCACTGGCCGGCTTCCTGCTGATCGCGGTGCTGGAAGCGCGCCGTATCCGTGGCGCGATCCTGATCGGGATCCTGGCGGTGACGGGCGCGGGCTGGGCATTGGGCGACGTGCAGTACCAGGGCCTGGTCTCGCTGCCGCCGAGCCTGGCGCCGACCTTCCTGCAGCTGGACCTGCCGGGCCTGCTGCACCACAACGGTGGCGCGCCGATCGCCGTGTTGCTGCAGGTGGTGCTGGTGTTCGTGCTGGTGGAAGTGTTCGATGCCACCGGCACCCTGTATGGCGTGGTCGGTCGCGCCGGACTGCTGAAACTGCCGGGCGCGCAGAAGCGTTTCGGCCGCGCGCTGCTGGCCGACAGCACGGCGATCGTGGCCGGTTCGCTGCTGGGCACCAGCAGCACTACCGCGTTCGCTGAAAGCGCCTCGGGCGTGCAGGTGGGCGGCCGCACCGGCCTGACTGCACTGGTGGTGTCGGCACTGTTCCTGGCCGCACTGCTGTTCTCGCCGCTGGCGGCGATGGTGCCCGGCTATGCCACCGCACCGGCGCTGCTGTTCGTGGCCGGCCTGATGCTGCGCGAACTGGTGGACGTGGACTGGAGCGACCTGACCGAATCGGTGCCGGCCGCACTGTGTGCCCTGGCGATGCCGTTCACCTACTCCATCGCGAATGGCCTGGCGTTTGGCTTCATCGCGTATGCGGCGCTGAAGGCCGGCACCGGCCGCTGGCGCGAAGTGCATCCGGCGGTGTGGCTGGTGGCGGTGCTGTTCGCGCTGCGCTACGCGTTGGAATAATCGGGGCGCGATGCCGGCCAGCGGCCGGCACTACCGGATGGTGATTCACCTGCCACCCGGGGCACGATGCCGGCCAGCGGCCGGCACCACCCGGCGCGGGGTTCACCTCCCACCCACGGTGCTCTGGGATGATGCGGCCATGGTTCGGCCCGACCTTCCCACGGATCCGTCTTCGCCGTTGCGCCGCCGGTTGCTGCGCGCGGCAGTGCTGGCACCACTCGCCGCTACGCTCGCCACCCTGCCCGGCTGTTCGCTGCCGGTGCAGGTGGATGGCACCTTCCTGCAGCCCTGGCGCAGCCATCTGCAGTGGGGGCCAGCCGACTGGCAACGTTCCTTGAAGCTTGCCCATGCGCTGGGCTGCCGGCAGCTGGTGCTGCAGTGGACCGGCATCGTCGGTGGCAGCGATGGCGACTGGTCGCTGCCGGACAGCAACCTGCAGCAGCTGTTCACCGCCGCCAGCGAGAACGACATCCGCATCCGCGTTGGCCTGCCCTTCCAGCAACGCTGGTGGCAGGCCATCGGCGCCGACGACGCCACGCTGCAGGCGTTCCTGGCCGACAGCCTGGCGCACGCGCGCAGCTGGTTGGCACAGGCGCCGTGGGCGCAGCAGCCCGCCTTCGGCGGCTGGTACCTGCCCTACGAACTGGAGCAGTTCCACTGGGCCGATCCGGCCCGCCAGCAATGGCTGGCGCAGTGGCTGCACGGGCTGGCGCAGGCCGCCAGCGCGCGCGGCGGTGACTGTGCGATCTCCTGCTACTTCAGCCGCCTGCAGACCGACGGCGACCTGGTCGCGCTGTGGCAGGCGGTGCTGGCACGGGCCGCGCTGCGGCCGATGGTGCAGGACGGCGTGGGGGTGGCCGGCGCCGGCAACGTGCAGCAGCTGCAACCGCTGCTCGGCCATTTCCGGGCACAGGGCATCGGGTTCGATGCGATCGTCGAACTGTTCCGCGAACTGCCCGGCAGCCCCGCCGACGGCAGCGCGTTCAAGGGCGAAACCGCAGATGCCGCGCGCATCCAGCGGCAGCTGGCGTGGGCGCACGACAGCGGTGCGCAGCACGTGCTGGTCTATGCACTGGAGCCGTGGCTGACCCAGGACACGCCGCAGGCCGCGGCGCTGCGACGACGTTGGGGCCTGCCTCAGTAGGAGAGGATGGCGGTGGCGAACAGGCCCTTGGCGCGCTGCGTATCACCGCCGCCGATCGCGAAGCGGTACTGCACGGTCAGGTCCAGGTAGGAACGCGGCGTGTTGTAGTGGTCTTCGCGGAACCAGTAGCGCACGCCCACGCCCGGCCCTGCGCCGAGTGACCAGCTGCGCTGCGTATCGTTGAGTGCGAACGACTGCGCCGGGAACAGCGGGTAGCGGATGTCGCGCACGCGCGAGCGCTGGTCCAGCCAGTCCGCCCCCACCACCACATACGGCGTGACCACCCAGTGGGTCTGCCCGGCACCAAAGCGGAAGCTGCGGCCGGCACGCAGTTCACCGGCAGCGAACCACTGTTCGCGATGCAGGCGCCCGTTGGCATCGCCCACCCGGCGCACCGGCGTGCCATTGGCATCGAGTGCGTCGAGGGTGAAATGCGCGCTGTTGTCATCCCACGTGTAACCGCCCTGCGCGTAGCCACTGACCATCCACCACTGGTTGACGTCGGTGCGCAGGTCGGTGCCGTGGTAATAGCCGTAGGTCAGGTAGGACATCCAGCCACCGGAACCGCTGGCCAGGCGGTAGCGGGCCAGTGTGCTGGCTTCCAGTGGCGGGTTGCGGGCCAGCTGCAGGCTGCATTGCACGGCCGCCGAAGCGGGGTAGACATCGCCCGTGCGGGTGGCGCTGCCGAGGAACTGGCGACGCTCGATGCCGGCGCTCAGGCCGGTCTGGCCGAAGGCGTAGCGCAGGCCGAACGAGGCGATGGTGGACGGCCAGCCGGTGGTGGAACGCGAGCGGCTGAGCCGTTCGGCGCGCGCGCGTGCATCGGGCGTCGATTCGCCGGTGCACGGGTCCACGGCGCGGATCGACTCGTAGGTGCCACCCTGGTCGTACAGGGTGTTGAGCAGCCGCGCGTAAAGCTCCAGCGTGCCGTGCTGGTCATTGAAAGCCGGCGGGCGCCAGAACGCTTCAAGCGTGCTGAACACCGAATCACCCGGCGTACTGATCGCCGCGCCGCCGACATTGGTCGCCGCCTGGCGCGCGCCACGGAAGCCGGCCGAGGCGATCACGCCCCACTCGCGCGAATAGTTGGCGATGGCATTGCGCACGTTGTAGCGCTGGTGCGCATCCAGTGGCAGCTCGCCGGCATCGGCACGATCAATGGCCGTCCGCAGCAGGGTCACCGCCTGCGGGTGATCGCCGTTGGCCGCGCTGGCGTAGGCCTGGTCAAGCACCACGCCCTTTGGTGCCCTGCCGGTGGCCTCGGCGGCACGGAAGTCGGCCAGTGCGCGCGCCGGCTCGTGCGCATTCTGGTTGAGGTAGCCGCGCTGCATCAGCGCCTCCGCATCGTCAGGGCGCTGTGCCAGCGCCGCATCCAGGCGCTGCCGTGCTTCGTCCTGCTGGCTGCGGTTGCCTGCCGCCAGCGTGGTGGTCAGCAGCCCCTGCAGGCTCGCGTCCTCCGGTGCGAGCTGCACGGCCTGCCGCGCCTCGCCGATGGCCTCGGCATAGTCCCGGCGCGCGTAGGCCGCGTAGGCACGCTGTGCGGCACCACCGTCGCCCTGCAGGTCGGCCGGCATCAACTCGCAACGGTTGCCGCTGTCGCCAGACTGGCAGTGCTGGAACGGCGCCGGATAGGTCTGCGCGCTCATGCGCGGACGCTCGCGACTGGAACGGACCGCCTTGGCGCGCTGCTCGATGCCCTGCTGCAGCAGCTGCTGCGCGCGTGCATCGCTGGCATCTGCTGGCAATGCCGCGCGCAGCGGCGCCAGCAGTGCAGCCGCACGTGCGCGATCCCCAGCGGCCAGGGCCGCATCCACCGCCAGCAGGCGCACGTTGCGCTGCTGCGTCGTTGAGCCCGGCATGGCGAGCGCGGCGTCGAAGTCCTCGTTGGCGAGCAGGCTGTTGCCCTGGCGCTGGCGCAGGTAGCCGCGCATCACCCGCGCATTGAGATCCTGGCCGTCGGCCTGCAACGCCTGGTCGGCACTGCGCTCGGCGTCGGCCAGCTGCCCCTGCTGCAGCTGCGCGGTAATCAGCAGCAACCGGTACGTCGCCACCTCCGGTGCCAGCTCGACAGCGGCACGTGCCTGCGCAACGGCCGCGGCATCACCCTGCGTGGACAGCGACCGGTACGCCTGCTGGGCCTGCACCAGCGCGCGCTGTCGATCCAGCGCCACGCGCCGTGCGCGCAATGCCTCGACATTCGGCGCGCCCAGCTGCAGCGCGGTGGCAATGGCGGCGTCGGCCTGTTCGGGCTGCTGCTGTGCCTCCAGCGCGGCCACCCACAGCATCGCCCAGGCGCCCTGCGTTGGCTGCTGCCGGAAGGCCTGCTCGGCCTTGCTGGCTGCCTCTCCCATCCGCCCGGCGTCATAAGCGGCGTAGGCGTCGGTGGCCAGCGCGTAGGCCTGCTGCCTGGCGCGGTCTGCGCCGCTGCCAGCCACACGCGGTGGGGAAGGTGCACGCCCGCTCCTGGCATCCGGGGGCGTGCTGCGCGCAGCGGTGGCAGCGGCCAGCGCCGGCAACGCCGGATCCTTCAACCCCGCATCCAGTGCACGACGTGCCTGCTGCTGGGCCTCGGCACCCCGCCCCAGTTTCTGCAGCGCATAGATCTGCAACAGGCGCAGCCGCACCACGTCCGGGCGAAGCCGGATCGCTTCGGTGGACTGCCGGTAAGCCGCCGGGTAGTCACCGCGCTCATAGGCGGCAAACGCCTGCTCGGCGACGCGGTAGGCCGCACCGGACAACGGCAGTGCTGCATCGGCCTGGGCCAGCACCGGCGCGGCCGCCGTGGCCAGTGCCACGGCAATGACGGAGGACAGCAGCGTGGTCTTCATGCCGGCAAGGCTCCGGGAGGCGGCGACTGCAGCGCGGCCGCACGCCGGCGCTGTTCCTGCATGGCCTGGGCCACGGCGTCTTCGGTGGTGATGCCCTGCTTGACCAGATAATCGCCGATGCGGCCGTCGCGCTGCGGCTTGTACGCGTCCAATGCGATCTCGAAGCGCGCGTGGTCGATCAGGCGCATCTCCACCAGCAGGTCGCCCAGCAGGGGCACGTTGTCCAGCTGCCAGTGCCGGTCGCCGCCGATCAGGCGCAGGCCTGCGTTGATTTCGCTTTCGCGGGCAATGCTCTGTTCGATGTGCTCGCTGCGGGTTTCCTGCTTCAGCAGTGCCAACGCTTCTTCGGGCAATGGGCTGGCCACGGCCAGCCGCAAGGTGCCCTGCTGGCGCGGTGGCAGCGGCAACATGCGCCATTGCACGCAGGCATCGGCACTGACCGGGAAGTGGCAGGCGCGCAGGTAGTCCACGTCGATCACCGCACGAGGCAGGTCGCCCTGGAAGGCGATCGCCTCGGCCAGCGTTTCATCATCCAGCCAACCCTGGGTGAGCAGGATGCGGCCCAGTGGCTGCTGCCGGCCGGCATGCTGCTGGTCCAGCGCCTGCTGCAGGCGCTCCGGCTCCACCGCCTGCCAGGTGGTCAACAGCTCGCCAAGCTGCTTGCGCGTCTGCACCAGCTGCGCCGCATCCGGGAAGTCGTGCATGGTCTTGTCCCAGACCATGCGCTTGCCGAACAGCAGGTAAGCCAGGAACACCTTCCACGCACGCGCGGTGGCCATGAAATTGATCATGTTGCCGACCACCATTCGCGGGATCGACATCAAGGCATGCTCCCAGCCGTACAGCCGGTTGACGAAGTAGAAGCGCTGCACGACGCGGGTGGCCAGCGCTGCGGTGGTCAGCAGCGCCACCGTCATCTGCCAGGTGCCAGCCTGGAACACGCTGGGGAACTGCATCGTCCACACCCCGGACATCTTCAGCAGCCAGAACAGCAGCAGCTGCAGGAAGATGAGGTAGGCAATGATGCTGACGAACGAGGTGATGATGCCCTTGCGGTCGCGCGCCAGCAGGTACTTGGTGGCCAGCGAGCCGCGCCAGCCCAGCGACTCCCAGCTCTGCAGGCCGATGCCCAGCACCCAGCGCGCCTTCTGCCGGTACGAGGCACGGAAGTTGTCGGGGAAGTACTCGCGCACGCACAGCGCCATCTGCTGGGTGCGCTCGCGCACCGGCCCCCAGCCGAACCAGGACGGGCGACGCACGCGGAACTGCACCGGGAAGCGGGCGAAGATCGACTGCATGCCCATCGCCGCCAGCCGCGCACCGACGTCATAGTCCTCGGTGAGGCTGTCGGTGTTGAAGGGCTGGTTGTCGGTCTGCGCGCTCAGCGCCAGCAGCGCGCGCCGCGAGAAGCAGGTACCGACGCCCGCCGATGGCACCATGCCGGAAACACTTTCACGCACGACCAGATCCTTGGCGTGCCATTCGGCGAATTCGTCCATGTAGACACCGGCAACCAGCTCATACCACTCGCGGTCCAGCGAGGTGACCGGCAGCTGGATCATGTCCTTGCGCGGCAGCAGGTAGTTGTAGAAGCGCAGTTCCATCGGATGCAGCACGTCCTCGCTATCGTGCAGGATCACCCCGGCGAACTCGATGTCGTGGCGCTTCTCGTAGTCGAAGATCGCCAGGATCAGCCAGTTCAGGCAGTCGGCCTTGCTGGTCGGCCCGTCGTGCGGCACTTCCACGCGGCGCAGGCGCTTGTAGCGGCGACGCATGCGCTCGACCTCATCGATGGTCTGCTGGTCGTTGGGATAGGTGCCGACGAACACGACGTACTCGCGGTAATCGAGCACGTTGATCATGTTCTCCACCATCTGCGCGATGACGTCGTACTCCATCCACGCCGGCACCATGATCGCCAGCGGCTGCTGCGGGCGCTGCAGCAGGTCGTCCTGGGTCAGCGGCCGGTAGGCATCGCGGCGCTTGATCGTGAGCGCGCGCCAGCTCTCGCGTACCCAGTACCAGACATCGATGAACAGGTCATCGAGGCTGGAGATCAGGATCAGCACGGCCACCGCCGCCGCCGTGGTTTCCAGGGCGGCGTAGTAGTTGGCCAGCTGGATGTTCCAGAACAGACCGTCCACGGTGGATCAGTGCCCTGTGTTGGCGGACTTGCGGCGACGCACCTGGGTGACGCGGGCGGCCAGCAGCGCGAACACGATCACGCCGACCAGCAGCAGCAGCCAGACCATGTGCCGTTCCCACTTCGATTGCGGGTTGCCGTCCTGCGCGATACGCGTGCCGTAGGGATCCTGGCGGTCGAATTCGCGCACGGCATCACTGCCGTCGAGCACGGCGAGATCGCCCCGCAGCAAACGGAATGGGGCGCCGAACGGCGGTGACTGCGCACCGAGGTCGCTGTAAACAACGCCCAGCTGGCCACCGGACGACCCCACCTGCACCACCGCGGCACGATCCAGCCCGCTCACATCCAACAGCGGTTGCGGCTTGCCGCCGATCAGCAGGTGGCCATCCTTCAGGCCGGCCATATCGACACCGGATGGCGCCACGCCGAACGCCAGCCACGGCGCGCCCGGGCTGACCACGGCACCGGCTTCGACCACCTTCAGTTCCGATGCCTCCGGCGATGCGCCCACTGCGCTGGTCACCGCGATGACCTTGCCCAGCGAGGCCGGCGCATCCTGCAGCCAGGTGCCGGGCACGAACACCTGGTTGCCGCGCGACAGCTGGCTGCTGGCACCCACGAAGTCACTGCCCAGCGAACGCTTGGCCAGGGTCAGGTGGCTGCTGGGCAGGATCGAGACCGGATAGCCCGTGGCCGGATCGTGGCAGTAGGGACGCGCCGGCTGGCGCAGGAAGCTGACACGGATCTCGTTGCGTGCCGACAGCGCGTAGGCCGGCACCTTGGCCACCAGCCGTTGCGGCTGGCCGTTGGCCGACAGCAGCTTGCCACCCAGCAGGTAATCGTTGAGGTAGATCGTGGCGACCGCGCCCTGCCCGGCCGCGTTGGGGGCCGCCGAGACATCGATCACCACCTGCTCGGGCAGGCGGCCATCGGCCGACAGTGCGCCGAGGTCGAAGCTGGCGCTGCGGTCGGCGCGGGTCACCACATCCATGGTGCCGGCGATGTTGCCGAGCCGGCTCAGCAGTACCTGGTCACCATCCAGTCTGGGCGTGCCCGCTGCGCTGACCTGCAGGCTGCGACCCAGTGCATAGCTGCGCCACTGCTCGGCGAGCAGCCCGGCGACCTTGCCCGCCGCCGCCGGGTCGACCACCAGCGTCGGACGCCCGGCCACGGCCACCACGCTGACCGACGTGTTGGCGGCGGGCTTTTCCAGGCCGCCCATGTCGGTACCGCGCCACGCGGCGAACGCGGTGCCCGCATCGGCCCCCGCCGCGCCGACCTGTACGGCCAGCGCATCCAGCGCCGCACGCACGCCGGCGCGCAGTGCATCGCTGCCGATCATCACATCGGCGGCCAACGGCCCGCTGTCCCGCAATGACAGCAGCGCGCCGACTTCGGCCAGATCCCTGATCGCATGCGCGCGCTCACCCGTGGCCAGCGCGGCGTAGGCCGGCACGCCCTGCAGGCTGGCCGGGATGCTGATACCGGCCAGGTCAACACTGTCACCGACCTTGGGCAGGGCCACCACCTGCACCTGTTTGCCCCCGGCCTGCAACGC
Organism: Stenotrophomonas sp. YJH_SMC_135; assembly: GCF_059372355.1. Classification (NCBI taxonomy): domain Bacteria; kingdom Pseudomonadati; phylum Pseudomonadota; class Gammaproteobacteria; order Lysobacterales; family Lysobacteraceae; genus Stenotrophomonas; species Stenotrophomonas sp. YJH_SMC_135. The sequence continues at coordinate 276,669 of NZ_JCAFVN010000005.1, read as the reverse complement.
GGTACCGATGCGCCAGGCCGCATCGTAGGCCGGTGCCTGCAGCGCCTTGCCATCCACCAGCAGGCGCACCCGCGGTGGCAGCGCCCCCCACGCCTTGGCAACGGTATCCACGGCGCGGCCGTCGAAGCGGTAGCTGAAACGCGAGTCCGGCGACAGCCGCAGCACATTGGCCGGCGCGCTCTGGTCGGCGCACTGGTAATCGGACACGATCGACCACCAGCCGACGCCGACCCGTACGAAGCCGCTCTGGCGGGGTTCGCCATCGATGGCCAGCAGCTGGCTGGCATCGCCCTGGGCATCGGTGATCGAACGCGCCGCGATCGGGTCGCCATCGACCGACCACAGGCCCGAGGTGCGCCCGGCGTGGCCGCGCACATAGCGCCCATCCAGCTGCAGCTGCGCGTCGCGGGTGGCCACACCGGCCGGCACCGGCAGGTAGACCTCGCGCTGGCTCTCCTGCCCGCTCAGCACCAGTGGCTGGCGGAAACCGAGTTCGCGCAGGGTCATCTGCCGGTTCACCGTGCTGTCGCTGCTCCATTCGGTGAACTGGCCGGCGACGCTGTCGGCGGCATGGGCACTGCCAACCACGCCCGACAGGACGAACGCAGCGGCGGATGCAAACAGGGAAGAGCGGCCGGTCTGGGTCATGGCGTCACTTCGCGTGGATGGGGTGGACGGCGCCGCTGCTGCGGACGCCGGGCGAGAATTCGGGAAGGGGCGCACCGCGCAGGGCGGCGACGATGCGGGCGCTGGCGCGGCCATCCCCGTACGGGCTGGCATCGGGGTCGAAGCGGGCCGGCTGCGGGGGGCGTGCCAACACCGCGTTGACCGCATCGACGATGCGCGAGGGCGTGGTGCCGACCAGCGTGACCACACCGGCTTCGACCGCCTCCGGCCGTTCGGTGACATCGCGCATCACCAGCACCGGTTTGGCCAGCGCCGGGGCTTCTTCCTGCACGCCACCGGAGTCGGTGAGGATGACGTCGGCGCGCTGCATCAGGCGCACGAAGCGCAGGTAATCCTGCGGCGGCACCAGGTGCACGTTGTCGAGGTTGCCGAGGTGGGCATTGACCGGGCCCTGCACGTTCGGGTTGAGGTGCACCGGGTACAGCACCTGCAGGTCCGGCCGCCGTGCCAGCTCGGCCAGCGCACGGCAGATGTCCTCGAAGCCCTGGCCGAAACTCTCGCGGCGATGGCCGGTGACCAGCAGCAGCCGGCGGCCGGGGTCGAGCATATGGAAGGGTTCGTCGGCCTGCGCACGCAGTGCCGGATCGGCATCCAGCCGCTGCACGGTCTGCTGCAGGGCATCGATGACGGTGTTGCCGGTGACCAGGATCTGCCCGCCCAGGTGCTCACGGGCCAGGTTGGCGCGCGAGCCGGGAGTGGGTGCATACAACTGATGGCCGACCACATCGATCACCCGCCGGTTCATCTCCTCCGGCCACGGCCGGTGGATGTCGCCGGTGCGCAGGCCGGCCTCGACATGGCCGATCGGGATGCGGTGATGGAACGCGGCCAGGGCCGCGGTCATCGCCGTGGTGGTATCGCCATGCACCAGCACGTAGTCGGGGCGGACCTGCGTGTAGAGCGCGTCAAGCCGTTCGAACAGCCTGGAACACAGGCCATTGAGGGTCTGGTTGGGCACCATGACATCGAGGTCATGGTCGGCGGTGATCTCGAACAGCGCCATCACCTGGTCGAGCATCGCCCGGTGCTGCCCGGTGATGCAGACCACCGATTCGATATCCGCAGCGTGTGCCAGGGCGCGCACCAGCGGCCCCATCTTGATGGCTTCCGGTCGCGTGCCGAACACCGACAGGACCTTCACCGGAGCGCTCCCGAAAGCCGGCGCGGAAGGGGGCGAGCAGCAGTAGCCACGTCTGGATCCTTTCGGCGTTGCCGTCCAGCACCCGCAGGCAGGAGACGGTCACCTCATGAGGAAACTCCAAATTCGCGACATACATCACACTAAGGCGTCTGTATGCGCGACGTGGCATCGATCTTCATCGTTGCAGGATCAAGACGCAGTCAACGCCGCCCGTGAGCCGGGCGACGTTGCGGCGGAACGCAGCAGGGGCAGCCGCCGGGGCGGCCTTACTCGTACTGGATGGTGAACGTGGCCTGGCCGTTTGCGACACCCGCGCCCACCGTACCGGCCTGGGTCTGCACGTAGCGCGCGCGCAGCGGCAGCGCCATGACGCTGGTACCCGGCGCGGTGGTGCCAACGCTGATGGTCTGGCCGAAGCGCACTTCACGCTCGGTGCTGCCATCGCGCTGGACCATCTGGATGCCGATGCGGGTGGCACTGTTGCTGGCCGCGCTCAGCTTCAGCACGCCCGGCATGTTCGAGCTGTCCTGGTCGGCATCGAGGCGGATGCCGATCTTGCTCTGGTAGGCGGCAACGTTGCTGCCCTGGCAGTTCAGGCGGATCTCGAAGTCGCGATCAACGGCCTTGGAGCCGACACCAGTGAAGGTGGTGTTGGGCACACTGCCGAAATCGACGGCAATGTTGCGGCTGCCGGCCTGCACTTCACAGGTCGGGCTGACCACGGTGGTGCCCGAGCCCTTGAACGTCGAGGTCAGTACCGGGCGCCCGGGGCCATCGCCGTCGAAGTAGTAGTTGGTGAAGCGGCCGTTCGGCGCGATCACGCCCGAACCGGTCTGCGCAGCGGTCTTGATCAGCTGGATGCGGAACTGGCCACCGATGAGGCTGACCACGGAACCGCCACCGAAGTTGATCGAGTGCGGGTAGTAGGTCTGGATCGCACCCGAATCGCGGTACAGGCGGATGCCGACGCCTGCCACATCGGTTTCATAGACGTTCGAGAAGCCGGCCACGGGGCGCTTCTGCGCTGCGTTGACGTACTCACCGATCGAACGACCGCCGGTCCAGGAATCGCAGCGGGCAACGCTGTTCTGCTGGGTGATCGGTTCACTGATTTCCTTGATCACACCGCCGACCGGGGTGCTGGGCAGGATCACGATCTGGCCCATGTCCATGGTCACGTCCTGGGCGATGAACCAGCTGTTCTGGATGCGGCAGGCGGCGCTGGCCTGCTGCGCCAGCAGCACGCCGCCCAGTACGGCCAGCGCGGCCAGCGCCTGGCGGCCACGGGAAGAAATCATCGGCATGCTGCCTCCAGCGGGATGAAGCCGGTCTTGGACGCATCGGCGCCCGCCGGTACCTGGTAATCAATGGTGCAGCGCTGGTCGGCACCGGCGCCCCACTCGACCTGCAACTGGCCCTGGTTCTTCTCGCTGCGCACGTACAGGCGGCCGCCCTGGCTGACCATGCCGACCGGCTGGCCCTGTTCGTCCTTGACCTGCGCACCGAACGGCATGCTGCGGCCATCGGCGTTGCGCACCTGGATCAGCAGCGCGTTGCCCTTGCGGGTGTCGAAGCGCAGGTAGCTGATGGCACCGGCGAACGGCGCGATGGACTGGCTGGTGCTTTCCAGTTCGACGTCGTGGGCCATGCCCTGCGGATCGAGGGTGACGGTGTTGAGGCGGTACGGCGACACGTACGGCACCACGGCGTAGCCGCGGCCATCGACGCGCAGGCCCGGCGCGTTGCTGACGATCGCATCGCGCGCGCCCGGCGCTTCGACCAGCACCATGGTGTCGCCGCGCTGCGGGGTGAAGGTGAAGCCGCCCGGATGCACGACCACGCTGCCGTTGGCACCGACCGACGCCTGGCGGAAATCACGCGAGTGGCTGTAGGTGGCGTTCAACGCCGAGTAGCGGCTGCGGTACTCGGCATTGCCGACCGCAGTGGTGCCACCCTCGCGGGAATCGGACAGGGCCACGCCGTAGCTGAAGTTGTTGTCGACGCCGGCCGAACCGGTGATGCCGACGCGGCTGTTGTCGTAGCCACCGCGGTCGCGCGCGCCAAGGTCGGCGCTGAACGACACCGGGTGGGTGCCCCGGCCCAGCGGCACGCTCATCGACAGCAGGTACTGGGTATCGGAACGGCCGAGCACGCCTTCTTCGGTGCGCAGCGCCGAGAAACCGTAGTTCACCGAGCGCCAGGCGTTGTTGTAGCCCACCTGGTACTGCTTGGAGGTGCCGGAACGGTCGTAGAAGTCACGCACCGAGCCGGTCACGTACAGCGCACCGCCACGTCGGCCCAGCGGCTGGTTCAGCGTTACCTGGAACTGGCTGCGCTGACGGCCACGGGTGGTCGGATCGATGCCGCGCTTGTCCGAATCACGGCCATACAGCGCGTCCTGCAGGCTGTAGAAGCCTTCAGTGGAGTAGCGGTAGGCGGCCAGGGTCAGGTTGGTCCCGGTCTCGCCGATCATGTTGCTGTAGCTCAGCCGCACACTGGCGCCGGTATGGCTGCCGTAGTGGTCGAACGAGGTCCGTGCATGGGTGACGTCGGCAGCGAAGGCACCAACGCGCGTGGACAGGCCAACACCGTACAGCAGCGACAGGTAGCCTTCGCTCAGCGCGCTGCCGCCGTACAGGGTCAACTGGTTGCCGATGCCACGCTGGTAGGTACCCTGCACCAGCCACGGCTCATCGGCCAGCAGCTTGTTGCGCACCTGGCCGGCGGTCAGCGAGTAGCGCGACACGCCTTCGCGCAGCATCTGCGGCACAGAACCGAACGGCACCTTGAATTCGCGGCGGCGGCCGTCGGCCTCGATCACGCTCACTTCCAGGTCGCCGCCGTAGCCGGTCGGGTACAGGTCGTCGATGACGAAGCTGCCCGGCGATACGGTGGAGGAGTAGATCAGCTGCTGGTTCTGGCGCACTTCGATGCGCGCGTTGGTTTCGGCAATGCCGCGCACGACCGGCGCGTAACCGCGCAGCGAATCGGGCAGCATGCGGTCGTCGCTGGCCAGGCTGGCACCCCGGTAGCCGATCGAATCGAACAGCTCGCCCGTGGTGTAGGCCTCACCAATGGTGAGCATGCCGCGCACCTGCGGGATGCCGCGCTGCGCATAGGTGGCAATGCTCTGCCAGTGGCGGCCGTTGCCTTCGGACCAGGTCAGGTTGGAATCGTGGCGGAACTGCCAGCCTCCCAGGTTCAGGCCGGCGTTGAGGCCGAGGTAGGCGCTGCGATTGCGCTGCCCCCCTTCAACACGGCTGTCGCTGTCGATGGCGTTGAAGCTGTAGCCGACGAAGCCAGCGTTGATGCCGCGGTCCCACAGCGACGGATTGACGTAGCCGCGCGCCTCGCGGCGCAGGAACACCTGCGGGATGCTGAGGTCGTAGCGCAGGTTGCCGCTGTCATAGATGCCATAGGCATTGGCCATGCGCCGCTGTACCGGCACGCAGCTGGTCGTGTCGGTCGGCAGCGTCGGGTCCTGCTGCAGCAGCACGGCCTCGCTGTCCACACCCATTTCTTCCAGCATCGGCAGCGGCAGGCAGGCGTCGACGCGGCCCTGCTCATCGGCCTTGAACTGCAGATCGCGACGGCCCTGCCAGCCACCGTTGACGTAGACGTCGACACGGTAGGTGCCAGCCACCATCGGGTTGCCATTGGTGAAGGAGGCCAGGTCGACCTGCTTGGCCTGGCCGGAGAGGAAGCTGGAGTTGAACTGGGCCGACTCGGGTGCACGCGCATTGGCCGCACCGCTCTGCGCCATCAGCGCCTGTTCGCCGAGATTGGCCGGCGCAGCCAGCGCCCATCCTGGGCAGGCCACGCCAGCAACCAGCAGGCAGATCGCCTGGTGGATCGACAATGTCAATCTGTTTCCGATCACACTGACATTCCTTCAATTCGCCGCGCGGCGGCGGTGGCGGGATGCGCAGGCCCATGGCCGGCGCGGCGCGTTCAGCCCCCGGTACTGCCGAGGCGGACCGTGTGCTCCACCCGACCGCCGTAATCGTTGATGGTGATGAAGCGCACCTGGTCGGAGCCCGCCGGTGCGGTGAACTCCAGGCTCTGCTTCGGCGCGACCATGGCGCCCTTGTCCTCGACGGTCTTCTCGCTGCTGCCGGTCACGGCATGCACTTCGGCCAGCGTGACGTGGAAGGGGCTGGGGTTTTCCACCCGCAGGCGATCGCCCGTGCGGGTCCAGCGCAACGCTGCCGGCGCGTCGTTGGCGACGCCCTTCAGGCCCTGCGGCCGGTAGAACAGTTTCAGGCGCGAACGGAACGCGACCTGCAGGTAATTCTGGTCGCCGCTGTCGGCGTTGTCGGGCGACGGCGGCACATCCAGCACGTTGAGCCAGAACACCGACTCACGGTCGGTCGGCAGCTGCGCACCGGAGAAGATCACGCGCAGCGCCTGGCTGCGGCCCGGCTCGACACGCGCGATCGGCGGCGTCAGTACAAACGGGGCGTCGCTGTTGTCGGCGGTCTGGTTGGCGTCGCCGCTGTCAATCCAGGCCTGGACCAGCGCCGGCGAATCGCCCACGTTGTCGACCTGCACGGTCACTTCGCGCGCCTGCGCCGGATAGATCACTCGCGTGCCGTTGACCACCACGCCGGCCAGAGCGCTCTGGCAGAAGGGCAGCGTGAACGCTGCCAGCAGCAGCGCCCGGGGAAAGATTGCTTTCATCGGAAGTACTACGCTCGAGGGGTGTGGCCAGGGGCCGCGAAGCACTGGCCGGCGCGTACGCCGGCCAATGCGGGTACGACGACGATCAGTTGTAGATGATCGTGTACTTGACGCTGCTGGTGACGTCGCCCGGGGTGGCGGCGGCAGTGGCGTAGTACTCAGCGTAGTAGTTCAGATCGGCCGAGCCGTCGGTGCCGACGGTGACCCACTGCGAGTTGGTCTGCGCCAGGCCAGCGCCAGCAGCCTTGATCGGCAGGAACTGGTTGTTCGAGCCCAGCAGCTGCAGCTGCACGTTGGTGGCAGCGTTGGCCGAGGCCTGGTTGACCAGGCGGCCGCTGTTGAAGTCGACGGTCGAACCCGGCTCGAAGTAGGTGGCGACGTTGCCGGCGCTGCACTTGGTCAGGTTGATGGCGAACGGGGTACGGCCCGCAACGGCACCGGCGGTGGCCAGGGTGTTCTTGGACACGGTCGGCAGGGTCACGGCGAAGTCCTTGCCGCCCGGGGTCGAGATGGTGCAGGTCTTGTCGGTCACCTTGCCATTGAAGGTGATGGTGCCGTCGGCGGCGTTGGCGGCCAGCGGAGCGGCGGCCAGCATCAGAGCGGCAATGAGGTTCATCTTGTGCATTCGCTTTTACCTAACCCTACTGAAGAGATGAGAAGTAGAGGAGGAAGCAAGGAGCACTGCCGGGCTAACAAGACCCATCCTTGCGTCTCACCTGTGGCCGGACTCGGACATACCTCTCCCTGAATCCGTGACGCAAGTATAGGCACAACTGTGATGAAAGTCTCATTATTTTTCTGAACGCCAATTCATTGACGCCTTAAATGTGACGTGTTAGGCGAATCACAGCCTCGGGGTGCGGGGGATTTGACGCGGGGCCCGGTCACGCTACAAACGACTGGGGATGTCGCATTGCGCGACGCGTTCGGCACGCGCGGAAACAGGCATTTTTCAGGGGAAATTTGGCTTCTTTGATGCGCATCACTCTTTCTTGGTGATGGCCCTAGCAGATTCGGAATCGTCCTATTAAAGGTTGATCGATCCTGTCGCTAACTAGGACACACCGAACCAGAGAACGTGTCATGAGGAACTCCATTCTGCTGTGCGTGGCCCTGATGTCCGTCAGTGCGCTGGCCCAGGCCAGCAGCGGCAGCATCCGTTTCAGCGGCCGTATCGCCGAGCCGGGCTGCACGACGAACCTGTCCCAGGGTGAGCTGAGCCTGGCGGCCTGCCCACCGTCGGCCAAGGGCTCGACGGTGGCCGTGACGGCACTGGCCGATGGCCAGGCGGCGACGCTGCGTGACGGCAAGCGCCAGGGCCAGAAGCTGTCGGTGTCGGCCAGCGCGATGCGCGCCGGCGATATCGCCTTCTCCGAGCGCTACAGCGTGCAGGCTTCGAAGCAGCAGCCGCTGCAGGGCGCCTACCTGGTGGTCGTCGACTACCTGTAAGCCCTGCAGGCCGGTATTACTCCGGCTGCGGCAATTCGAACACCTGGCGCAGGTAGGCCAGGTAACCCGGGTCGTCGCACATGCTCTTGCCCGGCGAATCGCTGAGCTTGGCCACCGGCTGGCCGTTGCAGCGGACCATCTTGATGACGATGTTGAGCGGCGTCGGGCCGAGGTCATTGGTCAGGTGGGTGCCAACGCCGAACGCGACCTGGCAGCGACCGCGGAAGTAGTCGTACAGCCGCATCACCTTGGCGATGTCGAGCCCATCGCTGAACACCAGCACCTTGCTGCGCGGATCGACCCGGCGCTGCTGGAAATGCGCCAGCATGCGGTCGCCCCAGTCGAACGGATCGCCGGAGTCATGGCGCACACCGTCGAACAGCTTGCAGAAATACATGTCGAAGTCGCGCAGGAACGCGTCCAGGCCGACCACGTCGGACAGCGCGATGCCAAGATCGCCGCGGTACTCGCGCGCCCACGATTCCAGTGCTGCCACCTGCGAATCACGCAGGCGCGGGCCGAGCGCCTGGAACGCCTGCAGGTACTCGTGGGCCATGGTGCCGTGCGGGGTCATGCCATACAGGCGCGCGAAGTGGACGTTGCTGGTACCGACCAGCTGCGGGCCGAGCGCGTCGCGCAGCAGCGGCAGCAGGCGGGCATGCCAGTCACGCGAGTAGCGGCGGCGGCTGCCGTAGTCGGCGATGCGGCAGTGCTCGAAACCGGGGGTATCGCGCAGCAGCGCGGCCTTGGCCTGCAGGCGGCGCTCGCCTTCGGCGAAGTCGGCCGTGGTGGTGTTGCGGAACCAGACTTCGTTGATGATCGCCAGCAGCGGCACTTCGAACAGGATCGTGTGCAGCCACGGGCCGGTGATGTCCAGCTCGATCTCGCCGGGCACGGCCGTCGACGCACGCAGCTGGATGTACTTGCGGTCCAGATGGAACAGGCCGAGGAAATCGGCGAAGTCCGGCTTCACGAAGCGCAGGCCACGCATGTAGTCCAGTTCCGCGTCGCTGAAACGCAGGCTGCACAGGTGGTCGATTTCCTCATCGATCTGGGCGATGTAGCTTGCCAGGTCGATGCCGGGGGTGCGGCACTTGAACCGGTACTGCACCTGGGCGCCGGGGTGCTGGTGGAGCACCGCCTGCATCATGGTGAACTTGTACAGGTCGGTGTCGAGCAGGGACTGGATGATAGGCATGGGGCGGATTATGCGCCCGGCGGAGTGAACCGTGGGCGCGGCGAGTGGAGCCACACCATTGCGTGGATGACCCTTTCCATGCAGCCGAGCGTGGGCTCGGCTCTACAACGACCTGCGCAGCAGGCGCGGCACCAGCATCAGCGCATGCACCCAGATCGCAGCCCATACCGCCGCGCGCACCGGCAGCGAACGCTGCCTGGCCTCGAACTTCTGGAAGTAGCGCCACAGCCCCCTGTGCTTGTGCCATTCCACGAAGAACGGCCGCGAGCGGCTGGAGACACCGCGCACATGGGTAACCTGCAGGTCGTTGGCGATCGCTACCACCGCGCCGGCTTCGCGCGCGCGCCGGCACAGGTCCAGGTCCTCGGCGTGCAGGCGATAGCCCGCGTCCCAGCCACCGATACGGTCGAACAGCGCGCGCGGCATCATCAGCAGTGCGCCGGACAGTGCCGGCACCCGCTGCAGTGCCTGGTGCGGCTCACGCGGAACCGCCAGCTTCGAGCCCTTGCCGGGCGAACGCAGCATCTTCAGGAAATCCGGGTCGCGGCGGCGCACCGCCTCGTCGGCATGGCCATGCTCGTCCACCTGCTCAACGCCCAGCAGGCAGTCGCCCAGCGCTTCGGCGCGGGAGCGCAGTTCGGCCAGCGTGTCCGGCTCGACCATCAGGTCCGGGTTGATGAAGGCCAGCCACGGGCTGTGCGAGTCGGCCACGCCCTGGTTGTTGGCGGCGGCGAAGCCGGGATTGTCCGGATTGCCGACGAAGCGCACGCGTGGATCGTGGCTGGCATGCCGCTGCACGATGTCCAGGGTGCCATCCAGCGAACCATTGTCGATCACCCGGATCTCGGCCACATCCTGCGCCTGGCGCAGGCGCGAGAGGCAGGCATCGATGGTGCTCCCACTCTGGTAAGTGACGACGATGGCGGCGATGGCAACATTCAAACGGGTGGCTCCGGCACTGACGGGACGAACAGGTCGCCCTGTTCCTTCGGCATTATCGCCTGCCGCATGCGCTGCTGCAGGTCGGCGCGCAGCCCGTGCAGCGGGTCGTGCATCAGGAAATCGGCCAGCCGCGGTACCCAGGCCGGCCAGCGCGCGGCCAGGGCCTCCAGATCGCCATCGCGGCTGACCGCCTCCCCTGCCCGGCTGACGAAGGCGGTCTCGCACAGCACGTTGCGCCAGCCAAGGCCGGCCATGCGCAGGCTGAGGTCGACCAGTGCCGCGTTCCAGCCAGCGTAGCTGTCTATGTCCAGGCCGCCGGCGCGACGGCGCGCGTTGCCGCGCACCAGCACCGCGTGGGTGACCGCCGATGGCAGCTCCGGGTGAAGCGTCGGCAGCGTCGCGCAGGTGTGCGCCAGCAGGACCGGGTCCTGCGGCTCGGGATTGATCTCGCCCAGCCGTGGCCACGCGGCGGTCTCGCCGGCATTGCACCAGGGGGTTGCGGTGGCGATCGCGGCATCGCGGGCGAAGGCATCCTGCAACTGCTGCAACCAGCCGGGTGATGGCACGCTGTCCGGCGCCAGCACGGCCACGTCCAGGCCATCGCAGGCGCGCAGCATCTCGTCCAGATGGGCGACTTCGCCCAGTGGCCGCGCGCGCCGGGTGTACTCGGCCTGCAGCGGCGTATGCGCCAGCCAGTGTTCCACCACCGCCTGCGCGCGTGGCCCGGTCTGTGCGTCATCGGCCAACCAGACCGCGGTCCCTGGCGCCGTGCCGGCATCCAGCGCGGCCAGGCAGCGGTCGAGTGCGGCATCGTCCACGCACAGCGGCAACAACACGATCGCCCCCATCCCGCCTCCGTGGTTGTCGGTGGCCACAGCGTAGCACCGGGAGGGTATCGGCCGGGTTGCACCCGGCACCCGCGGAGGCTGGAGCCGAAGCCGAAGCAACAGCCAGAGCGGGTTCCTGGGGGATGGCGGGGTGGGTCCGGTTGCGGGGGACGCTGCAAGTACGTCCATGTAAGCTCGGTCGCCGCATCCATGCGGCTCACGCCCCCGCAACCGGACCCACCCCGCCTTCGACAGATTTCTGCGATCTGTCGGCAAAGCCTGGGGTCAGATCCGTTTTCCAGAGGAAAACGGATCTGACCCCATTTTCTGATTTCGAAATCTGACAGACAGTCATCCACGCATGGCGCGGATCCACCGTGTCGACCAAGGTCGACACCTACCAACAGCCGCGGGAGTCTGTCAGAGGTGGGTCGGCGTGGGGTGGCAGGACCGTTGGCGCCATGGATGGCGCCATCGAGCCCCCAGGGACGGGTTTACGGCGTGTCCTGCCACCCCACGCCGACCCACCCTCCCTCAGTAAACCCGCTGCTGCTGTTGCTGTTGCTGTTGCTGTTGCTTTCGCTTTGGCCGTTGCCGTTGCTCCGGCCTCGGCGGGTGCCGGGCGCCGCCCGGCCGTAACCCCTTACTTCTTCGCGCGCGGCTGGTTCAGCGGCTCCATCGCGCGGAAGCGCTTGCTGTACTCGTCGGTCAGGTTGCGCGATTCCAGGCTGTTGCGCACGATGCTCGGGGTCAGCAGCACGATCACCTCGGAACGGCGGCTGGAGCGGCTCTTCTGCCCGAACAGCGCGCCAACTACCGGAATACGGCTCAGGCCGGGAATGCCGCTGCTGCCATCGGTGCCCGAATCCGTGATCAGGCCAGCCAGCATGATGGTGTCGCCGCTCTGCACCGCCGCTTCGGTCGACAGCTTCTTTGTGGAAATTCGCGGGTTGCAGTTGCGCTCGGTCGGATTGCAGTTGTCGGGCACGTTCGAGGCGCTGCTCACTTCCTGCACGATATCCAGGAACACCGTGCCATCGCGGGTCACGCGCGGGCGCACCTTCAGGATCACGCCGGTGTCGATGTACTGCACCGAGCTGTAGGTGCTGGTGCCCACGCCGGTGTTCACCGTGGTGGTGTTGATCGGCACCTTGTCGCCCACGTTGAGCGTGGCCTCGGCGTTGTTGCGCACGAACACCGAAGGCGTCTGCAGCAGGCGTACATCCGTGACCTTGTCCAGCGCACTTACCACCGCCGCGCCATTGTGGCCGGTGAATGCCCAGCCCAGGCCTTCGCCGCCCGTTGCGGCACCGGCGAAGCTGCTCCACGAGCCACCCGCTGCCGCCGGCAGGGTCACGCCGCCCAATGCGCCCGTCAGGGCACGCCCGGCCACGGCATTGTCAAAGAACCAGTTCACGCCGTACTTCAGGTCGCCATCCAGCGAGACCTCGGCCACCTGGGCTTCGATGTGTACCTGCAGCGGCATCACGTCCAGCTTCTCGATCACCTCGCGGATCGAGCGCCACGCCTGCGGCGTCGAGCGCACCAGCAGGGTGTTGGTTTCCTCCACCGCCGACACGCCGACGCGGTCGCCCTCCACTTCCAGGCTGACACTGACGTTGCCGGGCTGGCGCTGCGGCAGGTTCAGGCTGCCATTGCTGCTGCCACTGCCACTACCACTGGTTCCGCCCAGCGTCGAACCCAGGTTGCTGCTGCTGTTGTCCATGCCACGGTCGCCGTCGCCGCCCAGCTGCGACGGAATGGCGCCCGGTGCCAGCGAGGCCGGGCTGGAGCCGCCGCGGTTGCCACTGCTGGCGAAGGCCTCGCTGAGGCGCTCGGCCAGGTCGCGCGCCTTGATGTAGCGCAGCTCGTAGGAGAACAGGCGGGCGCTGCCACCAGCGGTGTCGATGCGATCCAGCCACTGCTGGATCTGGTCCAGGTAGCGCACCTGCGGCGTGATCACCAACACGGCGTTGGCATTCTCCAGCGGCAGGAAACGGAACATGCCGGCGCTGGGCGTCTTGCTCTCTTCGCCGAACACCTTTTCCAGGTCGGCCGCGACCTGCTCGGCCTTGCCCGACTGGATCGGGAACACGCCCACCGACATGCCCGACAACCAGTCGACGTCGAAGATCTCGACGGTGCGCAGGTAGTTTTCCAGTTCCGCGCGGGTACCCCCCAGGGTGATCACGTTGCGGCCACTGTCCACGTTGACGATGGCGTTGGGGCGCGCGTACGGCTCCAGCACCTTCTTCATTTCGGTGGCGGAGATGAACTGCAGCGGGACCACGCGGACTTCGAAGCCGCGCGCGCTGGCCGCGGGTGCCGTGCTTGGCGCGACCGTGCCGGCCAGCGCCTGGTCGGCGGCGACGATGTTGTAGCGCCCACCGCTGTAGACCATCCGCGCGTTGTTCCAGCCCAGCACCATCTCCAGCAGGTTCAGTGCCTGCGCCGGCGATACCGGCTTGGGCGTGGCCAGGGTGACCGTGCCCTGCACGCCTGGTGCGATCACGTAGTTCTGGCCAAGCATGTCACCAAGGATGGCCTTGACCACCGCATGCAGCGATTCGCCTTCGAAGTTGAAGGTCGCCTCGCCGGTACTGGCACCGTGCAGCGCCGGTGCCGGCGCACGCGCGGCCTCGCGGTTGATCATGGTGCCGGTGCCGCGGCGGATCACCGCCTGCGGTGCCCCCTGGCTTTCACGGGCGGCATCGGCAGCGACATCGGCCGCCTGGCCGGCGTCGGCGCTTGGCGACAGATTGCCGTTGCGCTGCACGTGCGGCGCGGACACCGTACTGCAGCCGACCAGCAGCGCGAGGGCAAAGGACCAGGGAAGAAAACGCAGGTTCATGCATTCACTCTATCGGTTGGTGCCATCGCCCGGGGGCGGCGACGGTTGTTGCTGCTGTTGCTGCAGCTGGCGGCGGCGGGCCTGGATGCGCTCGCGGATGGCCTGCATCTGCGCTTCACTGGGACCGTTGTTGTTGGCCGGTGGGGTTGTTGCAGCGGCCGCCGCAGGCGCTGGTGCATTGCCAGCGGGCGACGGCGATGGGATTGCCGCGGGCGGTGGCGGCGCCGGCGGAGCGCCCGCCGAGGGCGGCACCACGATCGCACCTGCAGGCGGTGCGCCGTTGGCACCGCGCAGCACCGTCGGCGGCTCACCGCCCTGGCCGTTGAACACCGCCAGTTCCAGGACCTGGTTGCCACCGGGGCCGATCACCGTCGCCTGGCGCGGCTGCAGCGCCACCAGCTGCCAGCCATCCACGGCTTCGCCGTTGAGGCGCAGGCGCAGCGAGCGGTTCTGTTCGGTGGTGAACGTGGCCATGCCGAAATCGCCGGTCAGCAGCACACCGGTGAGGCGCAACGCGGCGCTGGCCGCCGGTTCGCTGCCACCCAGCAGATAAGGCCGCGGCCTGCGGTCTTCGGCGAACAACGGGCGCTCACCGATCGCGCTGTAGCTGTCGGCGCTGGCCATGCGCTCGGCCGCCAGCGGCGGCAGCGATGGCAGCGATGGCGCGGCGTCGGCATCACCGCCGGCACCCGGCAGCTGGCTGCCCAGCCCGAAGCCGGTCGCCAGCCAGACGGCGGCCGCCCAACCGGCCAGCGCCAGCAGGAAGCCGGTACGCAGGCTGATCTGCTCAAGTTTCATCGGCCACCTCCTGCCCTTCGGACGGGGGCGCCGGCTGCGGCGCAGGTGCGGCCTCGGCCGGCGACGCGGACGGTGCCGGTGTCGCAGCAGGCGCCGGAACCGTGCCATCGGCGGCAGCGCCCGGCAGCAGATAGCCGGCCAGCTCGAAGGACACGTCCAGGCCCAGCCCCGATTCGTTCGGTGATTGCTGGAAGCGCTGCGCGATCAGGTTGAGGTTGTCGACGAACAGGCGTGGGCTGCCGGTTTCCAGGCTGTGCAGCACGGTGGCCAGTTCGGCCACCCCGCAGCGCAGGCGCACCTGCATGGCGACGCGCACGAACTCGGCGTCGCGCCGGTTGTCGGTCAGCGGCGTGCGGTTGCTGATGGTGCAGCTGCGGTTGCCCGGGCTGGCCATCGCCACCGCATCCTGCAGCCGGGCGCCCAATGCAGCGGCGGCAGCTTCGGCAGTGGCTTCGCGCAGGAAGCCTGGCCGCTGCTGCAGTGCCTCGCGGGTAGCGCGAAGGCGCTGTTCGATCTGCGGCTGCTGCTGCAGCTGCGCCTGCACGCGCGACTCGCGTTCGCGCAGGGCGGCGACATCGGCATCGATCGCACGCAGCGGCTGGGTGAACCAGGGGTGCACCAGCAGCAGATAGGCCAGGCCCAGCACTGCCAGCAGCAGTGCCAGCGCCAGCCAGCGGTCACGGCGTGCGCTTGGCATCGGCATCGGCCGCCTCCGGGGTTGGTGCGGCGGCCGGCAACGGCTGCAGTTCGGCGGTCATGGTGAAGCGGTCGCGGCCACTGGCCGCGCCATCGGCCTGCAGCACCCCGGTCAGGTTGACCTTGCGCCACTGCGGTGCGTCCTGCAGCAGCTGCACCAGCTGCGACGCCTCGCGGCTCAGGCCGATCAGCTGCAGGTTGTTGTTCTCGATCGCCAGCTTCTCCAGGTAGGTACCTTCCGGCAGGCGCCGGGTCAGTTCGTTCCAGATTTCAACGGTGCCGGCGCGCTGGCTGCGCTGCTTCTCCAGGAATGCGGCGCCATCGATCAGCGCCTGCAGCTGCGCGCGTTCGCTGGCCACACCTCGCGCACTGCGCGCGCTGCGCTCGACCTGTGCACGCAGCTCATCGGCGGCGGCCTGGCGGTTGTCGAGCAGCTGCACCGCGGCCAGTACCAGCATCACGACGGCAGCCACTGCCAGAAGCAGGTTCCAGCGTCGCATCGGGTCTGGCCGCAGTTGGCGCTGTGCGGGCGGCAGCAGGTTCACCTGCAGCACGTTGCCCTGCGCATCGATGGCATCGACGCCCGCCAGCGCATCGGCCCATGGGCCCACACTGGTGCGCCATGCGTCCAGCTGCCGCAATGGCCACGCCACCAGTTCGACCTGCAGCTGGCCCTCGCCGCCCGCGCCGAGCTCACGCACGTCATAACTGACCTGGGATGATTCGAACGGGGTCTGCCGGTCGATCTCGAAACCGACCACGGCGCGCAGGCGGTCGGCCGCTGCAGCGGGCAGGCGCAGGCTACGCCGCAGGACATCCGTCGCCGGCAGCAGCCACACCCGCGGCAGAGTACGCAGGCGAGGCTCCAGCACGCGGTCCAGCTCCACCGGCGACAGCGGCCACGGCAGGCGCGCCACCCCTTCGCGGCGTTCGCCGGCTTCACGCCAGACCTGCAGCTGGTCGCCCTCGTGCTGCAGCAGCAGGCGTGCCTGGCCCCAGCCCAATGCCCATTGCCAGCGCACCGGCACCCAGGCCAGCAGCGACTGCCGCCACCAGCGCAGGAAACGGCCGGCGCCCGGGCCGATCCGGCCCTGCACCTGCCGCAGACTGTCCTGCCACGCCGTCATCTTGCTGTCATTCCCTGCTCCCAGCGAAGCACTGTGTAAGTCCGCCCGGGAACCCCGCCCGAGCCACTGCGTACCACTGCCTGCAACACCGACCTGCGTCCACTGCCGTCGATGGCACCGGACTCGATACTATAGGTGCCGCTGCTGCTGGCAAGCGTTGTCGTGCCGCCAGCGGAATCTGCATCACGCTCCTGCTGTGCGCGCTGCGCCATCACACTGTCCGCATCCAGGCCCAGCGCGGTCAGCACCGGCGCGCTGGCGAACTGCGGATCCGGCCGTGCCTGGCGGCTGTAGAGGGTCAGGTGCGGCAGCATCGCCCGGTACAGGGGGCCGCGCATGCCCAGGACCCGCTGCAGCTCGCCCAGGGTCTCGAAGCGCTTGTTGCGTGGGCCGTAGGGCAATCCGGCTGCGGCGTAGTCCGGCGCTTCGGCGCCACCGCCCGGTTGCAGCAGGCTGTCCTCGTCGCGCCAGTCGATGATGGCGCCGGCCAACTGCCGGGCCTGTGCATCGTCTTCGCCCAGCGCCTTGAGGAAGGCGGTCAGCAGTGCGGCGTCGGCCAGGTTCAGGTTGATCTTGCCGTTCTCGTCCAGCACCTTGATCTCGATGCTGGCGTCGTCGAACTGCCAGCGGTAGGTACGGCCATCGGCACGCCAGGGCGCCCGTTGCGGATCGGCTGACAGGCGCATGAGGGCATATTCGAGGCCGGCGCGCGCACGTTCCTGCCCGCGTGCATCGTCATCCAGCACGCGCTGCTGCAGGTGCTCGACCCGTGCGCTCAGCGCGAACGCACCGACCAGCGCCGTCATCAATGCGATCAGCCACAGCACCAGCACCAATGCCGCCCCGCGCTGACGGCTCATCGCGTGCCTCCACTGCCACCGGCACGCAGCGCCACCACCAGTGGCGGCCACGGCGCGCCCCGGGATGGCACGATCTGGATTTCCACCAGCATCGGCAGGCGGCGGGTGTCATCCCAGCGCGGCAGCCAGTCGGTCACCTGCCCGGTGCTGGCATCGATGCCGCGATAGCGCAGCTGCACTGACTTCAGGTTGTCCACCAGCACCTCCGGCGGGCGCGGCGGATTCTCGGCGATGCGCTCGCCTTCCTGCAGCAGCACGAGGTCCAGCAGCAGGCGCTGTTGGCCACCGCGTCCGTCCACCTGCAGCGCGTGCAGGTAGGGGCCGCCACGGCCGAGGTAACCGGGCAGGTCGGCGGCGAACAGCATGCGTTGCTCCTCGCCCTGGAAGAAGATGGGTTCGCGGGTGGGGTCCGGGGCCTCCAGCGGGGTGCGCAGTGCACCCGCCAGCTGCCTGCGCAGCAACGACTCGACCGCGCGCATGCGTTCGCTTTCAGCGGCGATCTGCTCGCCGCGCTGGCTGACCGCCATCGCCGAGCGCACGCTGGCAAAGGCCAGTGCCAGGCCGCCGGCCAGCAGCACGGTGGCCAGCATCACTTCGACCAGGGTGAAGCCCGCGGCGCGCCGCTTCATCGCGCGTTCTCCAGGTCGGGCGGCAACAGGCGCAGGCTGCGCCAGTGCAGTTGTTCGCGCTCGCTGTCGCCCCAGCGCACCCGCAGCTGCAGCTCGGCCAGCCATGGGTTGCCCGCTGACGTGGCCTGCACGGCGTTGCCGGCGCGTGGTTCCACCCACGGCTGGACCTGCAGCTCCCAGTGATAGCGCCCCTGTTCCCAGTCACCCTGCTGGCTGCCCACCTGCAGCGGCGCGTCGACACCGGCCTGGGCCAGCAACGACTGTGCATGCAGCACCGCACGCGTGCGCAGCTCGGCGTCACGCACCTGCTTCGCGCCACCGGACAGGCTGCCCAGCAGCAGGGTCAACGCCAGGCCCAGCAGGGCGAAAGCGATGATCACTTCCAGCAGGGTGAAGCCACGCGCGCGCCGCTTCATTGCGCCCGCCAGGGGCCGGAGCGGACCTCGCCGGTCAGCCAGCCGACGTCGACGCGCCATTCGGCACCGTCGCGCTGCAACCGGATACGGCCGCCGCTGGAGCCACCATCGGGATGGAACTCGATCACGCCCTGCCCCGCCGCGGTGGCCAGCTGTGCGGCACCTTCGAACTGCACCTGCAGCTGTGCCGGCACCTCACCGTGGCGCTGGTTGGCCCCCTCCCAGCGGCGCCGTGCCGGTTCGATCACGAAGCGCTGCGGTTCGCCGCGGGCGATCGCCTGCGCGCGCACCATGCGCAGCTGGCTGGCGATGTCCTTGCCGGCGCTGCGCAGCTGCATGCCGGCGAACCCGCGCGACAGGCCGGCGGCGGTGATCAGGCCGATCGCTGCGATCAATGCGATCACCAGCAGCATTTCCAGCAACGACAGTCCAGCCGTACGCCTGCCGTGCAGGCGCGGGCGTGGCAACCGGCGCGGCAGGAAGTGCGTCATGCGCGGTTACGGCTGGTAGCGGATGTCAGCGTCGACGCTGCTGCCGCCAGCCTTGCCATCCTTGCCCAGGCTGACCAGCTCATACGGCTGGCCTTCGCCCGGCGCCCGGTACTCCAGTGCGTGGCCCCACGGGTCATTCAGGTCGGCGGGCTTGGCGTACGGGCCGAGCCAGCCGCCGACACCGGCCGGCGCCGTCACCAGGTCGTTGAGCGTGGCCGGCAGCTTGCCGGTGTCGATCTGGTAGTTGTCGATCTTGGAGGCGACGGTCTGCACCTGCGCCTTGGCGATGTTGGCCTTGCCACGGTCGGCGCCGCCCAGCACGCGGCTGGCGACCAGGGTCAGCACCGCGCCGATCAGCACGATGACGATGATGATTTCCAGCAGGCTCATGCCCGACTGGTTGCGCGCGGCGGTGAAGGAAAGGCGGATCGGTCGGCGACGGGCAATCATGGACGGTCCTTTCAGTTGCGGAGTGTCGGGGTTGCAGGGAGTGCCATCGTCAACCGATGGCATTGGTCAGGTCATACAGCGGCACCAGCACGGCCACGATCACCGCGCCGACCACCGAGGCCAGCACCAGGGTGATCGCCGGCACCATCGCCGCCAGCATGCGGTCGATGCGCCGGGCGCTGTCCTGTTCGAAGGTGTCGGCGGCCTTGAGCAGCATGGTATCGAGTGCGCCGGATTCCTCGCCGACCTGGATCATCTGCAGCGCCAGGCGCGGGAACCGCTTGCCGCGCGACAGGGCCAGCGACAGGCCGGCGCCGTTCTTCACTTCATCGGCGGCCGTTTCGACGTCAGCGGCCAGGGCGCGGTTGCCCAGCACGTTGCGCGCGATGCCCAGTGCCCCCAGCAAGGGGACGCCGTTGCGCAGCAGTGTGCCCAGCGTGCGCGCCAGCCGGGCGGTTTCCAGCTCGCCGATGAGGCGACCGATGCCACGCCGCTGCAGCAGCCAGCCATCCAGCGCCAACCGGAACGCCGGTTGCCGCGCCTTGCGCTCGAAGAACAGCACCAGCACGCCGGGCACCACCAGCAGCAGCACCCACCAGTCACGCACGAACAGGCCCAGCTGCAGTACCGCGTTGGTGAACCACGGCAGCGCCACGTCCAGGCTTTCGTACATCTGCGCGAACTGCGGCACCACGTAGCCGAGCAGGAACAACAGCGCGCCACCGACCACCACCAGCAGGATCGCCGGGTAGACCAGCGCGTTGATGACCTTGCCCTGCAGCGCGCGGCTGCGCTCGAGGTAGTCGGCCAGGCGTTGCAGGGTTTCATGCAGGCTGCCACCGGCTTCGCCGGCGCGCACCATGTTCACGTACAGACGCGAGAACAGCCCATGCTGGCGCTCCAGCGCGGTGGACAGCGGTGCGCCACCGCGCACCACGTCGCGGATGTCGGTGATCGCGCGGCGCGATCGTTCGTCCTCGGGCAACCCCAGCAGGATCGACAGCGCGCGGTCCAGCGGCTGGCCAGCACCGAGCAGGGTCGCCAACTGCTGGGTGAACTGCAGCAGCGCGGCCCCCTGCAGCGGGCGCTGCTGCAGCAGGTTGCGCCAGCTGCTGCCGCCGATCGCGCCGGCGTCGGCCAGCTGCGTCTCCATCGGCAGGTGGCCCTGGTCCTGCAGGCGCGCGATCAGCTCGGCCTCGCTGGCCGCTTCCATCTGCCCATCGAAGACCTCGCCATGCGGATTGAGCGCCTTGTAGCGATAGTTCGGCATGTCAGCCCCGGCGTCCTGCACGCATCAGCTTTCCTCGGTCACGCGCAGCACTTCCTCGATGGTGGTCTGCCCGCTCAACGCCTTGGACAGGCCATCCTCGTACATGGTGCGCATGCCGGCCTCGCGGGCGATGC
Organism: Stenotrophomonas sp. YJH_SMC_135; assembly: GCF_059372355.1. Lineage (NCBI taxonomy): Bacteria > Pseudomonadati > Pseudomonadota > Gammaproteobacteria > Lysobacterales > Lysobacteraceae > Stenotrophomonas > Stenotrophomonas sp. YJH_SMC_135. The sequence continues at coordinate 256,023 of NZ_JCAFVN010000005.1, read as the reverse complement.
GCTCGATCTCGCCCATGCCATCGCGGCGCATCACCGCACGGCGCAGCGCATCGTTCATCACCAGGAATTCCATGATGGTGGTACGCCCCAGGTAGCCGGTCGGCGCCAGCGCAGACGGCTTCGGGCGGTACAGGTGGATCGGCCCTTCCGGCTGCAGGCGGCGCAGTTCGAACCGCTCGATCTCTTCCGGCGAGGCTTCGTAGCGCTCGGCGTGGGTCGGCTCCAGCCGGCGTACCAGGCGCTGGGCCAGGATGCCGTTGATGGTGGACGTGAGCAGGTAGTCCTCCACGCCCATGTCGAGCAGGCGGGTGATGCCACCGGCTGCGTTGTTGGTATGCAGGGTGGACAGCACCAGGTGGCCGGTCAGCGCCGACTGGATGGCGATGCGCGCGGTTTCCAGGTCGCGCATTTCACCGATCATGATGATGTCCGGATCCTGGCGCACGATGCTGCGCAGGGCATTGGCGAAGTCGAGGCCGATCTGCGGCTTGGCCTGGATCTGGTTGATGCCTTCTATCTGGTATTCCACCGGGTCTTCGACCGTGATGATCTTGACGTCGGCGGTGTTGAGCTGGCTCAGCGCGGTGTACAGCGTCGTGGTCTTGCCCGAGCCGGTCGGGCCGGTGACCAGCAGGATGCCATGCGGCTGTTCCAGCACCTTGCGGAACTGCGGCAGGAAGGCATCGGTGAAGCCGAGCCGGTGGAAATCGAACACCACCGTTTCGCGGTCCAGCAGGCGCATCACCACGCTTTCGCCATGCGCGGTCGGTACCGTGCTCACGCGCAGGTCCAGCTCCTTGCCCTGCACGCGCAGCATGATGCGGCCGTCCTGCGGCAGGCGGCGCTCGGCGATGTTGAGCCGGGCCATGATCTTGATGCGGCTGATCACCGCAGCGGTGAGGTTGGCCGGCGGGCTTTCGCCCTCCACCAGCACGCCATCGACGCGGTAGCGGACCTTCAACCGGCTCTCGAACGGTTCGACATGGATATCCGAAGCGCGCAGCTCCACCGCACGCTGGATCACCAGGTTGACCAGGCGGATCACCGGTGCTTCCGACGCAAGGTCGCGCAGGTGCTCGATGTCGTCGACCGCACCGCCCTCGCCATCCGCGGTTTCCACGATCGCGCCCATCGCGCTGCGGCCCTGGCCGAACCAGCGCTCGACCAGGTCATCGATCTCCGCGCGCATGCCCAGCACCGGTGTCACCGGGACCCCAAGGGCCAACTGCACGGCCTGCTGTGGATAGGCGTCGTGGGCATCGGCCAGCCACAGCCGCACCCCGTGTTCATCCAACTCCAGCGGGCACACATGGAACTGCTTCAGGAAGCGCAGCGACAGCGGAAGTCCCTCGGCCAGCGCCTGCGGCGGGGCCTCCGGCACCTGCTTGCCCTCCAGCAGCGGCAGGCCCAGCACCTCAGCGCTGGCCTGTGCCTGGTCGCGTTCAGACACCAGGCCCAGGCGCACCAGCAGGCCCAGCAGACTGCCGCCGGCCTCGGCATGCAACGGCCGCGCGCGTGCCAGGTCTCCTTCCTTGAGCCGGCCGCGCGCCAGCAACGCATCCAGGATGCGGCCTTCGGCGTCGTCGGTAACGGTTGCAGCGAGCGCGTTCACGTGACTCTCCTGTCAATCGGCCCGACTTTAGCAGTTAAGCCGTGATTTCCGCCGCCCTGCGGCCACCTTTCGTAAAAAGACGAAGCCCGTCACACAGGGTGACGGGCGTCGGCCGTTCAACTACGACATGAGGTGATTACTGCGTGGCGAGAATGCTCACGCCGTTGTATGCCGCTTCGCCCACCACCTTGATGTAATAGGTACCCGCCACCGGCTTGTTCACCCGCACCGTTTCGGACGTGCCGGGACGGGTCGACTTGCCGTCGTTGTCGCTGGCGCTCGGCTCACGCCCCTGGGCAATGTAGACCGAGACGTTGCCGGTGCCACCGTAGGTGATCACGCTGAGCTGCTTTCCGGCGACGGCTTCGAAGCTGTACAGCTTACTGCTGCCGGCAGCACCGTTCAGGCCGCCGACTGCGGCCTTGTTGGTCAGCGGCGTGGCCACCGGCCCGCAGTTTTCGGTGCACGGTTCTTCCAGTGCCTTGGCCAGCGCGGCCTTGGCATCGAGGATGCCGGTACCGATCGGGGTCGCCGCCGGGATGGCGACCGGGAACGGACGCGCCGTTTCCTTCAGCAGGGTACGCATCGCGGCCGGGGTCAACGGATCCTTGCCCTTGGCGATCAGTGCGCTCTGCACCAGTGCCGCAACGGCGGCCACATGCGGCGAGGCCATCGAGGTACCGCCCATGCCCATGTAGCCCGGCGTGCCCGATTCCGGCGTGGTGGCCGCATTGGAGCCGGTCTGCCAGATGTAGCCGCCCGGGTTGCCGTCGACACTGCCGCCACCGCCCGGACCGGACAGGTCCACGCGGGCTCCATAGTTGGAGTAGTAGGTGATGCCACCGGTGATGCGGGTGGCACCCACGGTCACCACGCCTTCGCAGCTGGCCGGCTGGTACTTGGACGCGTTGTCGGCTTCATTGCCGGCAGCCACCACCACCGTGGTACCGCGCGAGATCGCGCCGTTGATCGCGTCCTGGTAGGTGCTGGCGCAGGAACCACCGCCCCCCAGGCTCATGTTGATGATCTCGGCCGGATTGGTGTTGGCCGGGATGCCGGTCACGGTACCGCCGGAGGCCCAGGTCACCGCATCAGCGATGTCGGACAGGTAGCCGCCGCACTTGCCCAGCACGCGGACCGGCAGCACCTTGGCCTTGTAGGCGACACCGGCCATGCCGACGCCGTTGTTGGTCTGCTCGGCCACGGTGCCAGCGACGTGGGTGCCGTGCCAGGAACTGTCGTCGGCCAGCGAGCCGTCATAGCACTCGTTGTCGTTCTCGACCCAATCACCGTAGTCCTGCGCACCCGGCACGCGATCGTTGGTCGGGCGCCGCGAGGTCTCCGCATCGCTGATGAAGTCGTAGCCTTCCAGCAGGTTTCCGACCAGGTCCGGATGCTGCGGCAGGACGCCGGTATCGATCACTGCCACCACGATGCCCTCGCCCTGCGAGACATCCCACGCCGCCGGTGCGTTGATGCCGCCGACCGCATTGTGCAGATGCCACTGGTTCTGCTGGTAGAAGGGATCGTTCGGCACCAGCGCCGGCTGCACGTTGCCGGCACGCAGTTCGCTGCGGCGCAGCTTCACGTCGGCTTCGGCGTACTGCACCGACGGATCGGCCTTCAGTTCCTTCAGCACGCGCTGCAGTTCGGCCGGTGCCAGGCGGCCCTGCACACGGATGAGGTCCGCACCGGTAGACAGCTTGCGGACCACCTGCGGGCCGAGCGTGCTGGCGCGTGACGTGCCGCCGGAGAGACTGGCACGGGTCAGTGCGGACTGCACGGTGGACAGCTTCGCCGAGCGGTCGGTGGCGGCAGCAGCGCCGGCCCGGTACTTGACGATGATGCGCTCGGTACCCGGCTGGGCGGTGCTGGCCTGGCGCACCGGTTCACGGGTCGGCAACCCGGCGGCGTGGACGGCACCGACCGCCGTCATCGACAGCACGGCGGCGGCAAGCACATTGATGCGAAGGTTCTGCTTCTTGATCACGTCGAATTCCTCTTCTGGGTCATGGATCGAACCAACACTGCGGCCATCATTCCTTGACGACTCCCGGCCGGCCCAGCCGGGATTGCCGTGACCTCCCCCCAGGCCCTCACTGCAGGTACGGCGCCGGCGTGGGTGGCCGCCGGCGCGATGGAGTGGCTTACCAGCCGAAGCCGGCACCGACGCCGACCGAACTGTCGTCACTGCTGAAGGCGCCGCCGAAGGTGACCGTGGCGCGATCGCTGATCGCACGCTGGTAACCCAGCGACAACGCCGACTCGCCCCCCTGGAAACCGATGCCGACGCCGACACGGTTCTGGGTGCGGATACCGGCGGCACTGGTGGCCATGTTGAGCATCGCTGCGCTCATCGCGCCCTGGCGGTCGATGCGGCGGTCCATGTGGCGCAGGCGTCCGTCGATCTCGCCCTTGAACACATCGAAGCTGTCGGCAACGGCCTGGACGCGGCTGTCGGTGTAGCTGTTCGCCGTCGCCATGCCACGGTCCAGCTGGCCCTTGTTGACGGCGTCGGTGGCGGTGGTGCCGGCGGCGACGTTGGTGACCTGACGTTCGTTGCCTTCGCTGCCCACCGAGACCGTGTTGGCACGATCGGCAACCGAGCCCTGGCCCAGCGCCACGGCATTTGCCGCCGTGGCACTGGCGCCCTGGCCGATGGCCGTGGACGAAGCGCCGCTGGCTACCGCGCCATCGCCCATGGCCACGGCGTTGAAGCCGGTGGCCGGGGTGCCGACCGGAATGCCCGCCCCCGCCGCGGCCACCGTCGGCGTGCCCTGCACGCGTGCGGTACTGGCCGGCGCGGCATCGGCCGTTGCCGGTGCGTCGGCCACGCTGGCCAGCGGGCTTTCATCCAGCGAAGCACTCATTGCGCGCAGGCTGGACGCGCCTGCTCGCGTGCCACCGGCAGTGCGACGGTCAATCTCACTGACCTTGCGGTCCAGCGCGCCCAGCGCATCGCCGACATTGCTGTAGGTGGCGCCCTGGATCACGTAGTTCGGCGCCACGAACACGCCCTGCATGCCGACGCTGGCACCACCGCCGAGGAAGCTGGCGGCATCACTGAGCGACTGGAACAGCTGACCGCCATTGATCGCCTGGCGGCTGCCGGCGGCGATGTTGCCCGCGCCGACGTTGTCGATGGTGGTGCCCTGGAAGCCGGACAGGGTCAGGCGGTCACGGCTGGCGTCGTCATAGCCGACGGCGCTGGCCGCCGTGGTCTCGACCGTGGCGATGCGCGAGTCGAAATCACCGACACGGGTTTCCACTGCGCCTACGCGCTGGTTGGTGACGTTGAGCTGCGAGCCGGTGACCGCGTCGCTGCTGCCGGCGGCGATGCGGCCGTCGGCCACATTGACGATGCGGCGCGCGACCGGGCCATCGGTGCCGTTGCCACCACCGACCGACACCACGTTGGCATCGAGCGCACGCGAGCCCGCACCCAGTGCCACCGAGTTCGCACCGGACGCGCCGGCACTGTTGCCCAATGCAAGCGCACCGTTGCCGATGGCCATCGCATTGGCACCCAGCGCATTGCTGCGTGCGCCGCTGGCACTGGCGGCCGAACCGATCGCTGCGGCATCGCTGCCGCTGGCACTGGCGGTACCCGCGCCGCTGGCCTTGACGTAGCGTGCGGTGCCATCGGCGGTCGCCGCGACCGCATCGAGCTGGCCACGATTGACTGCATCGGTGCGCTCGGTACCGGCGGCGACACGGGTGATCTGTCGATCACTGCTGGCACTGCCGACCGACACGGTGTTGGCACGATCAGCCACCGAGCCTGCGCCCAGTGCGATGCTGCCGGCCGCCGAAGCGTTGGCACTTACACCCACCGCGGTAGCGTTCGCACCGGTGGCCTTGCTGCCGTAACCCACCGCAGTACCCAGTCGACCACTGGCTTCGGCGTAGCTGCCCAGCGCCGAGGCGCCATCGGCCGAGGCAGTGGCGCGGAAACCGCTGGCCTGCGACTGCGTGCCGCTGGCCGTGGCCTGCGCGCCGCTGGCGGTGCTGTAGGCGCCCTTGGCCTGGGCGCCGGCGCCGGTAGCGCTGGCGCCGAGTTCACTGGCGCTGGCAGCGCTGCCCACGGCCACGCTGTCGACACCACTGGCCTGTGCGTTGGTACCCAGTGCCGCCGCGTTGCTGCCGGTCGCCAGGGCGTCGGCGCCTACCGCCGTGGCGTTGGCGGCCATCGCGTTGGCGCCACTGCCCAGCGCGGTGGCACCGTTGCCGATGGCGTTGGACGCGTTGCCGGCGGCCAAGGCGTTGTCACCGTCCACCAGGGCACCGGCCTCGCCATCGGCATTGCCGCTGGCCTGGAACTGGCGGCTGGTCCTGTCGGCGACGCTGGCAACGGCATCCAGCTGGCCCTTGTTCACCGCGTCGGTGGCTTCGGTACCGGCTGCCACATGGGTCACCTGGCGTTCGCCACCGGCCTTGCCGACGGCCACGGTGTTGTCACGGTCGGCCTTGGAGCCGGCACCGAGGGCGACACTGTTGCTGCCGTTGGCGGTGGCGTTGGCGCCCAGGGCCGTGGCATTGCTGCCAGCGGCCCACGAGTTCCAGCCGATTGCCGTGGCGTAGTCTTCGGTCGCCCATGCGCCGGCACCGAACGCCGCCGCACCGGTGCCACTGGCACGCGACGGGATCAGGCCGAAGAAGGTGCTGCCACCGATGGCCACGCTCTCCTCGCCGCTGGCCTCGCTGGACTGACCCACCGCCACGGCACCGGTACCGGCTGCAGCAGCACCGAAGCCGACGGCGGTCGTGTTGGCACCACTGGCCGCCGAGCCGTAGCCCAATGCGGTGCCGAGGCGTCCACTGGCCTCGGCATAGCCACCGACGGCAGTGGTGCCATCGGCAGAGGCGGCACTACGGAAGCCGCTGGCCAGGGCCTGCGTGCCGCTGGCGTTGGATTCGGTGCCGGTTGCCGTGCTGTACGCACCGCTGGCCTGTGCACGCGCACCGACCGCGCTGGCGCCGAGCTCGCTGGCGCTGGCACCGGTGCCGAGCGCAAGGCTGTCTTCACCGCTGGCCTGCGCTGTGCTGCCCAGCGCCGCCGCATTGTTGCCGGTGGCCAATGCATCCATGCCCACGGCCGTGGCGTTGGCCGCCAGCGCGTTGGCACCGCTGCCCAGCGCGGTGGCGCCGTTGCCGATGGCGTTGGCCGCATCGCCGGCCGCCAGCGCGTTGTCGCCCTCGACCAGTGCCCCTGTTTCGCCATCGGCGTTGCCGCTGGCCTGGAACTGCCTGCTGGTCTTTTCCGCTGCGGCGGCTACGGCGTCGAGCTGGCTCTTGTTGACCGCATCATTGCCCTGCGTGCCATCAGCCACGTTGGTGATCTGGCGGGTGTTGCCACCGCCGCCGACCGACACGGTGTTGTCGCGGTCGGCGATCGAATCGGCACCCAGCGCCACGCTGTTGGCAGCGCGCGATTCGGCGGCGTTGCCCAGCGCGGTGCTGTTGATGCCACCGGACCAGGCGCCGCCACCGACGGCGGTGGAGTAGTTGCCCGATGCTTCGGTGGCCAGCACGCCGAACAGCGATCCGCCGACGGCGACGCTGTTGGTGCCGGTGGCCAGGCTGCCCTGGCCAGTGGCGGTGCTGTAGGCACCGGAGGCTTCCGAATCGCCGCCCAGCGCCACGCTGTTGGAGCCGGAGGCATTGGCGAAGTTGCCGAAGGCTGTGGCATTGAAGGCCGAGGCCTGTGCATAGCCACCGATGGCGGTGCTGTAGCCGCCGGTCGCCTCGGCACCGATGCCGAACGCTGCCGACGCGGTGCCACTGGCGACACTCTCGCTGCCGACCGCGGTGGCGCCGCTGCCACTGGCATTGCTGAAGTACCCCACTGCCACCGCCTCCTCGCCGGAGGCTTCGGACAGCACGCCGGTCGCGGTGCTGCCAGCACCGCTGGCGATGCTGGCCGCACCGAACGCCGCACTCTGCTCGCCACTGGCCTCGCTTTCCGCACCCTGCGCGGTTGCGTATTCAGCGGTCGCCTGCGCATTTGCACCGACCGCGCTGGCGTTGGCGGCGCTGGCCAGGGCGTTGACGCCCAGTGCCTGCGCATTGCTGGCCAGCGCGTTGGCGCCACTGCCGAGTGCGGTGGCCCCGTTGCCGATGGCGTTGGCCGCATCACCGGCGGCCAGCGCGTTGTCACCGTCCACCAGTGCACCGGCCACATCACCGCCGTTGCCGCTGGCCTGGAAGAAGCGGCCGGTGGTGGCTGCCGCGCCCGCCACGGCATCCAGCTGCGCCTTGTTCACCGCGTCGGTGGCCTGGGTACCGGCGGCGACGTTGGTCACCTGGCGTTCGTTACCGGTGCTGCCGACCGAAACGCTGCGGGCGCGGTTGGCGACCGAGCCGGCGCCCAGTGCGACGGCGTTGCTGGCGCTGGCGTTGCTGCCGGCACCGAGCGCGATCGCGCTTTCACCACCGGCCACCGTGTTGGTGCCGATGGCGATGCTGTTGAGGCTGTTGCCCAGCGCCTGGAAGCCCAGCGCCACGCTGTTGTCGCCATAACCGAATGCGCCGCGACCGACGGCGGTGGAGCTGGTGCCGTTGGCCCAGCTGTTGTAACCGATGGAGGTCGCACCACTGCCACTGGCCCAGGCCGCGTTGCCGAATGCCGAGGCATTGGTGGCCGTTGCCCAGGCGCCGGAACCGAACGCACTCGCCCCGCTTGCGGTAGCCCAGCTGTAGCCACCGACGGCGGTGCTGTCGTCACTGCTGGCGAAGGCGCTGTCGCCAACCGCAACCGCGTAGCTGCCGGTCGCACGCGACTTGCCGCCGGCCGCGAAGCTGTTGTCTCCGCTGGCCCTGGCGGCGTTGCCGAACGCACTGCTGGCAGCGCCGGTCGCCTGCGCACCACTGCCGACCGCCGTGGCGTCGGCAACGGCAGTGGTGCCGACCTGCTGTGCTGTACCGTCGGCACCGATGATCGGCTGGTTGTACTCGTCGTAGGCCTGGCCGAGGCCACCGATGGCAACACCGCCATTGCCGGTGGCGTTGCTGTTGCGCCCCACCGCCACGGCGTCGTCACCGATGGCCGAGGCCGCTGCGCCCTGTGCAATCGCGCCAGCGCCGATCGCATTGCTCGACGAACCCGCCGCAACCGCACCTTCGCCCTCGGCCAATGCACCGGCATCGCTGCCTGCTTCCGGCTGGGCCTGGAAGAAGCGCGCGGTGCTGTCGGCGGTGCTGGCCACCGCGTCGAGCTGCGCCTTGTTCACTGCATCGGTGGCTTCACTGCCCGCGGCGACGCTGGTGATCTGCCGTTCGTTGCCGGCACTGCCCACGGCCACGCTGTTGGCACGCACCGCTTCGGAGTTGGCGCCGAGCGCAACGCTGTTGGCACCGCGTGCGGTGGCGTAGTAGCCCACGGCGGTGCTCTGCGCGCCGCTGGCCCAGGTCTGCGCGCCGAGCGCGCTGGCGTTCTCGCCCGGTGCGTAGGCGAAGTAGCCGACCGCAGTCGCTTCGGCGCCGGACGCTTCGGTCAGGCTGCCGTTGGCCACCGCGCGATCACCGCTGGCGATGGCGCCGGCGCCGACGGCGGTCGACGCTTCGCCGCTGGCCTGGGTCTGCACGAAGAAGCCCAGGCCTGGAATCAGATCGGCCGGGCCGCCGATGGCCACGCTGCTGGTGCCGGTGGCATTGCTCTGCGTACCCAGCGCGGTGGAGTAATCACCGATGGCATTGGCAACCGCACCGAACGCGGACGACTGCGCGCCGGCGGCATATGCGCCCACGCCAAAGGCAGACGCGGCGAAACCGCCGGCCTCGGCACTCGCACCCACCGCAGTACCACCGACACCGGCACTGGTGGCGCCGGTTTCCACCGGCACGCCGCCACTGGTGATCAGCGGATTGCCATCGGCATCCACCGCAGCACCACCGACGGCGACACTGCCTGGGCCGTTGGCCTGCGCGTTGTTGCCGAACGCGGCACTGTTCTGACCTGAGGCCAGTGCGTTGTTGCCCACCGCGGTCGCGTTCTGTGCGACGGCATTGGCGCCCGCGCCCACGGCGGTGGTGCCGTTGCCGATGGCGTTGGCCGCCTCGCCAGCCGCCAGCGCCTCGTCGCCCTCGGCCAATGCACCCGCATCACTGTTGCTGCTGCCCGTGGCCTGGAAACGCTTGGCGGTGGCATCGGCCACGGCGGCGACGCCCTTCAACTGGCCGACGTTGACCGCGTCGGTGTCTTCGGTGCCCGCCGCGACGCTGGTGATCTGCCGGGTCAGGCCGTATTCGGCGGCGCCGACCGACACGGTGTCGACACGGTCGGCCAGCGAGCCGGCGCCCAGCGCCACGCTGCCGGTGGCGACCGCCGCCGAGTTGGACCCCAGCGCGGTGCTGTACTCACCCACGGCAGTGCTGAACGCCCCCACCGCGATCGATGCTTCATTGGCGGCAGTGGCGCCGCGGCCCAGTGCGGTGCTGCCCGGGCCCATCGCCACGGCACCACCGCCGACGGCCGTCGCGCCATCGGCAGTGGCTTCGGACAACGCACCGAGTGCGGTGGCCGCGCCGTTCTCGCTGGCTGCGTACGCGCTGGCGCCGACGGCCGTATCGCCAAGCCCGAACGCGGCCGCGCTCTGCCCGACCACCACGCTGGCATCGCCGATGGCCAGGGCGCCCTGGCCGAAGGCACTGGCGCCGAGACCGGCGGCAATGGCCTGGGTCCCGATGGCGGTGGTGGCGTTGGCCAGCGCCTGTGCACCGGCGCCGGCCGCGACTGCGCCCTGCCCCTCGATCTTCGCCGCGTCGCTGTCATCGCCTGCGCCGTCGGCCTTGAAATAGCGGTTTCCATCGGCGGCGACATCAGCCAGCGCGGCCTGTGTGGCGCGCGCCTGCGCGTCCAGCTGCGCCTTGTTCACCGCATCGGTGCCCTGCGTACCAGCAGCCACGTTGGTGAGCTGGCGCTCCTTGCCAGCATCGCCGATGGACACGGTATTGGCCCGCGTGGCCTTGGAGCCAGCGCCCAGCGCCACGCTGTTGGCGGCGCTGGCATTGCTGTTGCTGCCGATCGCCACCGCGTTGCTGCCCTTGGCCGTGGCCGAGCCTTCGATCAGGCACTTTTCCAGCAGCTTGCCGCTGAATGCAACGCAGGTGGCGCTGCCGCCGATCTGCACCGACTGTGCCGTCGCGCTGCCGCTCATGCCCAACCCCAATACCAGGCCCAGTGCCACCGCCAGCAGTGCGGGCGTGGCCTGTGTCGCATCGCGGCGCTGGTCGACGACCCCGCCACTGCTGCTGTCGGAGGAGGCCAGTTCCGAGGCCACCACCAATTGACCCAGTGCTTTGTTCCAGACCTTGCGATAAATCCGATTCATCGGTACGGCTCCTGATTGGACTGGTTTTGGGCAAAGCAACGCCACCGCTGGGCTTTCCGGCCCAACGTCCCCTGGGGGCGTTTATTCGCGTGATTTACTGCGGGGTATTGCCGAACGGCGCGCAGCGACAGAAAACCGAGCGCGTGCGCCAACCGGTTACTGCGAAATGAATGATTCTGAAACGGGGTTCAAGTGTTAACGGCAACTTTGCAGATCGTCAAGACTTTGACACGACAAATCCTATTGCCGTGAAGCAGTTCACTATTTCACGTGTTTATAAAGGCATTTTGTTAGACATACGTGACGAACTGCTGGCGCATGAAAACGGATGTAACTAGCGGCCAGATCAGCAATTTCACGCACACAAAGAAAAACCCGCCGACAAAGCGGCGGGTTTTTCCATACGCGGTGGCATTGCGGCCTGCGCGGAACGATGCGATCAGCCGCACCACACCCGCGCGTTGCGGAACATGCGCATCCACGGCGAATCACCCTGCCATTCAGCCGGTGCCCAGCTCAGGTTGAGCGCGCGCGGGGTGCGCTCCGGGTGCGGCATCATGATGGTGACGCGGCCGTCGGTGCTGGTCAGGCCGGTGATGCCGTCCGGCGAACCGTTCGGGTTCAGCGGGTACTGGCTGGCGACGTTGCCATGGCCATCGATGTAGCGCAGCGAGACGCGGGCGGCAGCCTGGTCGACGGCGTTGTCGAACACGGCCTGGCCTTCGCCGTGCGCCACCGCTACCGGCAGGCGCGAGCCGGCCATGCCACGCAGCAGGATCGACGGCGATTCCACCACTTCCAGCAGCGCGGTGCGGGCTTCGAACTGCTCGCTGGCATTGCGGCGGAACTGCGGCCAGTGCCCGGCACCCGGGATGATGTTCTTCAGCTGGCTCATCATCTGGCAGCCGTTGCACACGCCCAGCGCGAAGCTGTCTTCGCGCGCGAAGAACGCGGCGAAGGCATCACGCAGCGCACTGCGCTCCAGGATCGAGGTGGCCCAGCCACGGCCGGCACCGAGCACATCGCCGTAGCTGAAGCCGCCGCAGGCGACCAGGCCGGTGAAATCCTGCAGCGCCACGCGGCCTTCGATCAGGTCGCTCATGTGCACGTCGAAGGCGCGGAAGCCGGCACGTTCGAAGGCGTTGGCCATTTCGATCTGGCCGTTGACGCCCTGCTCGCGCAGCACCGCCACGCGCGGACGCGCACCGGTGCTGATGAACGGTGCCGCCACATCCTCGTTCAGGTCGAAGCTGAGCTTGGGCTTCAGGCCCGGTGCGTTGAAGGCACGGGCGACCTCGCGCTCGGCATCGGCGTTGGCCGGGTTGTCGCGGCGCTTCTGCATCGCGTGGGTGACCGACCACCAGGCGTCGAACAGTGCGTCCCAACGCCATTCGGCCAGGTTCTCGCCACCCAGCGACACGCGCACCACCGGCGCGGTGGTCGGCTTGGCGATGCGCTGTGCGCATTCGGTCAGTGCGTGGCGTTCGACCAGGTCGGCGAACGCAGCGCGGTCTTCGCGCGCGATCTGCACCACCGCACCCAGTTCTTCATTGAACAGGCTGCGGAACGGATCATCGCCCCAGGCATCGAGGGTGATGTCCAGGCCAAGGCGCGAAGTAAAGGCCATTTCGCACAGCGCGGCGAAGGCACCACCGTCGCTGCGGTCGTGGTAGGCCAGCAGCAGGCCAGACTGGCGCGCATCGCGGATCAGCTCGAAGAAGCCACGCAGGCGCTGCGGATCGTCCAGGTCCGGAGCGGCACCGGCGAAGGCCGGCAGATCGCCATGGTCGGCGTGCACCTGGGCCAGGATCGAACCGCCCAGGCGCTGCTTGCCGGCACCCAGGCCGATCAGCCACAGCTCGCTGTCCACGTCGCGGTCGAGCAGCGGGGTCAGCTGCTGGCGCACGTCGGCGACCGGCGCGAACGCCGAGATCACCAGCGACACCGGCGACACGCTCTTGTGCGCTTCGCCCTGGTCGTGCCACTGCGCCTGCATCGACAGCGAGTCCTTGCCCACCGGGATGCTGATGTCCAGCTGCGGGCACAGTTCCATGCCCACCGCCTTCACCGCGTCGTACAGCAGTGCGTCTTCGCCCGGATGGCCGGCCGCGGCCATCCAGTTCGCCGACAGCTTGATTTCATCCAGCGCATCGACCGGGGCCGCACACAGGTTGGTCAGCGCTTCGCCCACCGCCATGCGTGCCGACGCAGCGGCGTCGAGCAGGGCCAGCGGGGTGCGCTCGCCGATCGACATCGCTTCGCCGGCCACGCCATCGAAGTCGGCCAGGGTGATCGCCACGTCAGCCACCGGCAGCTGCCACGGGCCGACCATCTGCTCACGCGCGGTCAGGCCACCGACGCTGCGGTCACCGATGGTGACCAGGAAGTTCTTCGAGGCGACGGTCGGGTGCGCGAGTACGCGCAGGCCGGCTTCCTGCAGGTCCAGGCCGCCGGTCTTCAGCGCCGGCCAGCGCGGTGCCGGCGGGTGCGCGGTGTCGCGGTGCATCTTCGGCGGCTTGCCGAACAGCACGTCCATCGGCAGGTCGATCGGCGCATCGGCCGGGGTGTGGCCCGGCACGGCACCGTAGGCCACCACCAGGTGCTCCTCGGCGGTGGCCACGCCAACGGCAGCGAACGGGCAGCGCTCGCGGGCGCACAGCGCGGCGAACTCGGCCAGGCGCTCCTGGGCCACGCCCAGCACGTAGCGCTCCTGCGACTCGTTGCACCACAGCTGCATCGGCGACAGCGACGGATCATCGGTGGGCACCTTGCCCAGGTCGATGACACCGCCGACCTTGGAGTCGTGCAGCAGTTCGGGGATGGCATTGGACAGGCCACCGGCACCGACGTCGTGGAAGAACTTGATCGGGTTGTTGGCGCCCATCGCCACGCAGCGGTCGATGACCTCCTGGCAGCGGCGCTCCATTTCCGGGTTGTCGCGCTGCACGCTGGCAAAGTCCAGGTCCTCGGCGCTCTCGCCGGAGGCCACCGAACTGGCTGCGCCGCCGCCCAGGCCGATCAGCATCGCCGGCCCGCCGAGCACGATGACCGCATCACCGGCCTGCAGCGGGATCTTGTCGACCTGCACGCGATCGATCGCGCCGAGGCCGCCGGCCAGCATGATCGGCTTGTCGTATGCACGCACCAGATCGGCGCCTTCGGGCAGCTCGAAGCTGCGGAAGTAGCCGAGCAGGTTCGGGCGGCCGAATTCGTTGTTGAACGCGGCGCCGCCGAGCGGGCCGTCGGTCATGATTTCCAGCGCCGGCGCCATGCGCGGGTTCAGCGCGCGCGGCGCTTCCCACGGCTGCGGCAGCTCGGGGATGCGCAGGTGCGAGACCGAGAAGCCGGTCAGGCCCGCCTTCGGCTTGCCGCCACGGCCGGTCGCGCCCTCATCGCGGATCTCGCCACCGGCACCGGTCGAGGCACCCGGGAACGGCGCGATCGCGGTCGGATGGTTGTGCGTTTCCACCTTGATCTGGAACGCGCTGGGCACCTGCGGCTCGCGGCGGTATTCGCCACTGGCCGGATCGGGGCGATAGCGCGAGGCCGGATGGCCTTCGATCACCGCGGCATTGTCGCTGTACGCGCTGAGCGTGTGCTGCGGAGTCTGCTGGTGGGTGTTCTTGATCATCCGGAACAGCGAGCGGTCCTGCTCCTGGCCGTCGATGGTCCAGCTGGCGTTGAAGATCTTGTGGCGGCAGTGCTCGGAATTGGCCTGCGCGAACATCATCAGTTCCACGTCCGACGGCGACCGGCCCAGCGCAGTGAAACGCTCGCGCAGGTAGTCGATCTCGTCCTGGGCCATGGCCAGGCCGAGGCGCTGGTTGGCGGCCTCCAGCTGGTCTACCGGCACGCGCTCCAGTTCACCCCGGGCCGGTGCCGAGAACAGCGCCTGGCCCTGTTCCACGGTCTCCAGCACCGACTGCGTCATCGGGTCGTGCAGCGCCTTGACCAGCGCCTGCTGGGCGGCGGCATCGGCCGGCCAGCCCTGCACGTCGATGCGCAGGCCACGCTCGACCCGGCTGACCGACTGGCCGGCACCGCGGACCAGTTCGGTGGCCTTGCTCGACCACGGCGACAGCGTGCCCAGGCGCGGCACCACGATGCGGCTGACCGCGCCGTCGGCCACGGCTTCGGCCTGCGGCGCCGCTTCGAGGATGCGGCACAGGGTGGTCAGGTCGGGGGCGGCGCTGCCTTCGGGCTGCACGAAGTAGACGTGCCAGGCACCGCTGATGCGCAGGGAGGGAGCGATGGACTGCAGGCGGGATTCAAGACGTTCGCGGCGGAACGGCGACAGGGCGGGCGCGCCCTCGAGGACCATCATGTCCGGGGAACCGTAGTTGGGAAACGGGCCCGACATTGTACCGGAAGCGGGGGGATGGGCTTTGGCCGGGCGGCGCCCGGCACCCGCCGAGGCCAGGGCAACGGCAACGGCAATGGCAACGGCAATGGCCCAAGCAAAAGCTGGGTTCCCGTGGGACGGCGGGGTGGTGGGGGCCAGCAGGACACGCCGTAAACCCGTCCATGGGGGCTCGATGGCGCCATCCATGGCGCCAACGGTCCTGCTGGCCCCCACCACCCCGCCCCCGACAGTTTCCCGCGATGTGCGGTGGATCCACGCCATGCGTGGAGGCTCTGCGGTAGTGCCGGCCGCTGGCCGGCAACCAGGGAACATCAGAAATCAGGCATTGGAGAGCGCAGCGACCGGCTTCTGCTTTTGATTTTGATTTTTTGTTCTGTCTTTCGTGGCTGGCTGCGCAGGAACCTGTCAGAGGCCGGGTGGGTGGGGTCAGGCGGGGTGTCCGCGGCATGGTTGCCGCGGCCAAGCCCCCAGGGACGGGTTCACGGCGTCCCCGCCTGACCCCACCCACCCGGCCAAACCCATGAATTCGCGCCCGACCAGCCACGAGGGGCTCCGCCGATGGCCGCCGACCGCGCGCAGCGCCGCTCTCCGCCCGAATCCCGGAACCATGCGCTTGCTCACGGATTGACCACGCGATTGATGACAACGTTGTCCCCACCTGGCGCCGGACTCTCTCCCCGGCCCCCCAGGTACCCCGTCCGCCCCCTCCGTCGCCTTCCCGGGCGACGCCCGGACCTGCGTCACGCGCGGCGCCATCGGGGCCCGCGCGCCCTTTGATCGGAGACTTACCCATGTACGACCCGATTGTGCGCAGTGCCGAACGTTCGACCCGAAGCTGTCGTCCCCGCCACCTGGCCTGGCTGCTTGCCCTGGCCGCCGGTACCGCCGCCCTGCCCGGCCTGGCGCAGGCTGCCAGCTGTGCCGGCGTGGCCCAGTGGGACCAGGCCAGGATCTACCGGGCCGGCGATACCCTGCAGAAAGGAGGCGTCCTCTATCGGGCGAACCAGGACATCTGGAACGCGCCGCCGGACCATCCGGCCGGTGCGCCCTACTACACCAACCTTGGTGCCTGCGATGGCAGCGGCAGCAACCAGCCGCCGGTGGTCAGCCTGACCTCGCCGGCCAACGGCGCCACCTTCAGCGCCGGCAGCACGGTCAACGTGACCGCTACCGCCAGTGACCCGGACGGCAGCGTCGCCAAGGTCGAGTTCTTCCGCGACGGCAGCTCGCTGGGCGTGGCCACCGGTGCGCCGTATGCGGCCAGCTGGACCAATGCCAGCGCCGGCAGCCACACCCTGCGTGCGGTCGCGACCGATAACAACAACGCCACCACCAGCACCCCGACCATCACCATCACCGTCAACGCTGCCGGTGGCGATACCACCGCACCGAGCGTGCCGGGCGGGCTGGCGGCCGGAACGCGCACCGCCAGCAGCATCGCGCTCAGCTGGAGCCCGTCCACCGACAACACCGGTGGCAGCGGCCTGGCCGGCTATGACGTGTACCGCAACGGCAGCCTGGTCGGTTCGCCGTCCAGTGCCAGCTATGTGGATGGCGGGCTGACCGCATCGACCACCTACCGCTACCGCGTACGTGCCCGCGACAACGCCGGCAATGCGTCGGCACAGGGCACCGAAATCAGCGCCACCACGCTGGCCGGTGACGGCGGCACCACCGGCAAGCGGGTCATCGGTTACTTCACCCAGTGGGGCATCTACGGCCGCAACTACCGGGTCAAGAACATCGACAGCAGCGGCTCGGCCGCACGCCTGACCCACATCAACTACGCGTTCGGCAACGTGCGCAACAACCGATGCGAAGTCGGCATCACCCAGCCGTCGGATCCGAACAGCGGTGCCGGTGGCGATGCCTTCGCCGACTACACCAAGGCCTTCAGTGCCGCCGAGAGCGTCAGCGGCAGTGCCGATACCTGGGACCAGCCGCTGCGCGGCAACTGGAACCAGCTCAAGCAGCTCAAGGCCAAATACCCGGGCATGAAGGTGCTGATCTCGCTGGGTGGCTGGACCTGGTCGCGCGGCTTCTCCAGCGCAGCGCGCCCGGAAAACCGCCAGGCCTTCGTCGCCTCGTGCATCGACGCCTACATCAAGGGCAACCTGCCGGTGACCGACGGTGCCGGCGGTGCCGGTGCCGCGCTGGGCGTGTTCGACGGCATCGACATCGACTGGGAATACCCGGTGGCCTGTGGCATCGAATGCGGCAAGCCGGAAGACAACGCCAACTTCACCGCGCTGATGGCCGAGTTCCGCCGCCAGCTCGATGCGGTGCGGCCGGGCCTGTTGCTGACGGTGGCGGTGGGTGCCGGCATCGACAAGATCCGTGTCACCGATCCGGCCGCATACCACCCGTACCTGGACTACATCAACGTGATGACCTACGACTTCCACGGCGCGTGGGATGCGAAGACCAATCACCAGTCGGCGCTGTTCGATTCGCCGAATGATCCGTCCACCGGCGACCAGAAGCTGTACAACAGCAACGACGCCATCGAGGCCTTCATCAGCCGTGGCGTGCCCGCCGCCAAGCTCAACCTGGGCATTGGCTACTACGGGCGTGGCTGGACGGGTGTGGCCAACGCCAACAACGGCCTGTACCAGACCGCGACCGGCGCCGCCCCGGGTACGTATGAAGCCGGCATCGAGGACTGGAAGGTGCTGAAGAACCTGGCGTGGCCGGGCTACACCGACAACACCGCCGGTGCCACCTGGATCTACAACGGCAGCACGCTGTGGAGCTTCGACACCCCGGCCAACATCACCCGCAAGATGGGTTACGTGAAGACCCAGGGCCTGGGCGGCGCGTTCGTCTGGGAGTTCAGCGGTGACGATGCGCAGGGCACGCTGACCAAGGCGGTCAGTGATGGCCTGAAGTAAGCAAAAAGCCGGGGATGCGACACGCATCCCCGGCTTCCTGCCTGTAGAGCCGAGCCCATGCTCGGCTGCTGTTTCCGCAGCCGAGCATGGGCTCGGCTCTACAGGAAAAGACCAGCGGCGATCAGCGCTTGGCCGACAGCTTCTCCAGCGCGGCACGCAGCTGCGCCGGCGGCAGGTAGCCGCCCAGCTGGGTGCCATCCGGCGCGAAGATCGCCGGCGTTCCATTCACGCCCAGCTGCTGGCCCAGCGCGTACTGCATCGCCACCGGGTTGGTGCAGTTCCTGGCCGGCACGCTGCCACCGCGCTTGGCGTTGGTCAGGGCCTGGCGACGATCCGCTGCACACCAGACCGAGATCATGTCGGTGTAGTCCTTGCTGCCCAGGCCCATGCGCGGGAACGCCAGGTACTCGACGGTGATGCCGTTGCGGTTGAGTTCGGCGATGTCCTGGTGCAGCTTGCGGCAGTAACCACACTCGATGTCGGTGAACACGCTGATGGTGTACTTGGCGTTCGGCGCGGCAAACACGATGCGATCGCCGTGGTTGGCCTTGGCCAGCAGGCCGCGGCGGTAACCAAGCAGGCCCTCGCTGTTGGCCGGGCCCTTGGCGCGGGTGTCGTAAGGCTGCGACTGGAACAGGTAGCGGCCGTCATCGGACACGTACAGCAGCTGGCCGGAAACGACGACCTCGCGGAAGCCGGGGAACGGCGCGGCACCGATGTAATCGACCTGGAAACCCGGATTGAGCGCGGTCAACGCGGCACGTACCGCCTGGTCGGCCGGCGCGTTGGCGGCCGGGCTGGCCTTGGCCGCAGCGGCAGCAGGCGCCTTGGCGGCCGGCGGAGCCGGCTGGGCGCAGGCGGTCAGGCTGAGCGCACCGAACACGGCGGCGATGGCAAATCGGAGCATGGAGCGATCCGCAGCAGAAGAAGACTCCGGATTCTGACACAGCCGCCGGTACCGGGCCGCGACGCCCGGCACGGCCCCGGGCAGCGATTCAGCCCGGCGCTCAGCCGCGCGGATGGTGGCGGGCATGCAGCTTCTGCAGATGCTCGCGCGCTACCAGGGTGTAGATCTGGGTGGTCGACAAGGAACTGTGGCCGAGCAGCATCTGCAGCGCGCGCAGGTCGGCACCGCGGTTGAGCAGATGGGTGGCGAAGCTGTGGCGCAGGCCATGCGGGCTGATCCGCGCCGGGTCGATGCCGGCCACCTGCGCATGGCGCTTGACCAGGTGCCAGAACGCCTGCCGGGTCAGCGCATGCAGCGTCGGCTCGATGAACAACGGGGTCTGACCATCCGCCAGGGCATGCACCTTGCCCTTGCCGACCAGCAGCGGGCGCGACTGCTGCAGGTAACGCTCCAGCCAGTGCTGCGATTCCTCGCCCAGCGGCACCAGCCGTTCCTTGCTGCCCTTGCCGGTGACCCGCAACACGCCCTGGCGCAGGTTGACCGCCGTGGCCGGCAGCAGCACCAGCTCGCTCACGCGCAGGCCGGCGGCATACATCAGTTCCAGCATGGCGCGGTCGCGCAGGCCCAGCGGGCTGTCGATGTCCGGTGCCGCCAGCAGCGCATCGATCTGGCTCTCGGCCAGCGCCTTGGGCAACAGCCGCGGCAGCTTCGGGGGGTCGAGCAGCGCACTGGGGTCTTCGCTGCGTTCGCCACGGCGCACGCCATCGGCGAAGAACGCCCGCAGCGCCGACAGCAGGCGCGCGTTGCTGCGCGGCGACCAGCCGTGGCGGGTGCGCCAGGCCAGGTAGTCGAACAGCCCGGGACGTTCGATGCCGGCCAGGCCACCGTCGCGTCCATCCATCCAGCGCGCCAGCCCTTCCAGGTCGCGCCGGTAGCTGTCCAGGGTGGCGCGGGCCAGGCCGTTCTCGGCCCAGATCGCATCGAGGAAGCGCTGGATGCGCACACTGTCGTCGGCGCGCAGCTCGGGCAGTTGCTGGACCAGCTGGCGGCGTTCGGCGGGGGTGGAAACAAGGGCCATGCATGCAGGATACGAGGGCCACTGCGGGCACGGCCAGCTTTGCGTATGCTCGGCGCATGTCCCGCCCTGCCACCGACACGGCCCCTGCGGCCGCTACCGAAACGCCCCGTCCGCGCGCGCTGCTGCCCTGGCGCATGCTGGCGATGGTCTATGACGCGCTGCCGGTGCTGGCGCTGTGGATGCTGGCCGGCACGCTGTTCACCCTCGCCTACACCTTCAGCGGCCACGCGCAGCGCGAGAACATCGCGCCGTTCAGTACCTGGCAGTGGCTGCTGTGGGCGGTGTGCTGGGCGATCACGGGGTGGTATGCCACGGCCAGCTGGCGCCGTGGCGGACAGACGCTGGGCATGCGGCCGTGGCGGCTGAAACTGCAATCGCGCGATGGCACGCCGTTGCGGCGCGGCCAGCTGTGGCTGCGCTTCGCGGTGGGGACGCTGTCGCTGCTGCTCGGCGGTCTGGGATTCTGGTGGGCCTGGGTCGACCGCCAACGCCTGACCTGGCACGACCGCGCCAGCGGCACCCGCCTGGTGCGCATGCCCAAGCGGTGATGCACGATCTGTAGAGTCGAGCCCATGCTCGGCTGGCAGGCGGCGCGCAAAAAGCAGCCGAGCATGGGCTCGGCTCTACAGAATCCAGCACGCTGGGCCGGGATGCTGGTGGTCCTGGCACGGATGCCGAAGCGGTGGATTGCCCCGGTAGCGCCGGGCATGGCCCCGCGCTACCAGAATCAGCCCGACTTGCGCCGGAACAGCAATCCGGACACGGCCAGCATCACGATCGGCGGCAGCGCATAGGCAATGCGGTAATCGAACTTCAGCGCACCGGCCATGCGGCCGAAGAACAGCTGCAGCAGCCAGAAGCCCAGTGCAAACAGGATGCCCAGGAACAGGCGCTTGCCCATGCCGCCGCTACGCAGCGACCCGAACGCGAACGGCACCGCGGCCAGGCACAGCGCCAGCACGTTCACCGGGTAGAACCAGCGGCTCCAGTACACATCCTCGAAATCGCGCGCATCCAGCCCGTTGCGCTGGCGGTAGGCAATGCTGGTGCTCAGCTCAGCCACGCTGAGGTTTCGCGGCTTGGCGATGCCGGTGGCCAGCGCCGCCGGATCCAGCTTCGAGTTCCACGGCTCACGCGCCACTTCCTGGCGGGTGGCCGAGCGCTCGCCGAAGGTGTCGCGACGCACCCCGGTCAGCACCCAACCGTCCTTGTCGTGCTCGGCGGTGGCGGCATGGGTCAACGAGGCGATATTGCCGTCTTCGGCGATCCGGTACAGCCGCACGTCACGCAGGATCAGCCGCGTGCCCTTGTCGCCCACCAGCTGTTCCTCGCCGCTCTGGGCGTTGAGGAAGGTGTCGCCTTCGCGTGCCCATAGGCCGGAGTAGCGGGTGGTGGAGATGTCCCGCCCCCACTTGGCACTGGCCTTCAATGCATCGGCACGGTCCTGGCCCCACGGGCCCAGCGTCTCGGCGCTGAGCACCATCACTGCGGTCAGCAGCGACAGCGCGATCGCCACCGACACGCTCAGGCGCTTGCGCGACAGGCCCAGCGCACGCAGTGCGGTCAGCTCCGAGGTCGCGGCCAGCTGGCCCAGGCCCATCAGCGCGCCGATCACCGCGGCGGTCGGGAACATCGTGTAGGCGCGGCGCGGCACCGTGTACAGCACCCAGGCGGCGGCATGGCCCAGGGTGTAGCCGTTCTTGCCGATGTCCTTGAACTCGCCGGAGAACGCCATCACCACGTCCAGGCCGACCAGCACCGCCCAGGTCAGCAGCACCGTGGTGAACACCGACTGGCCCAGGTACAGATCGAAACGCATCGGGCGCAGCCTCATGCGCGGGCTCCCTTCGAGCGGCCCAGGCGGCCATCACGTGCATACATCCAGATCGCCAGCGCCAGCAGCGGCACGGTCAACCACCACAGGCCGAGCGCGGCCGGAATCTTGCCGTTGGCGATCCAGCCACTGCCGATGAACATCAGGTTGGTGCCCACCATGTAGGCCATCAGGGCCAGCATCATGCGGCCGTAGCGCTGCTGGCGCGGCGAGCTGCGGCCCAGCGGCACGGTCAGCAGGGCGAAGGCCAGCGCGATCAGCGGCGGTGCCAGGCGGCGGTGCAGCTGCGCCTGCGCCTGCGGGCGCTCATCACCGATCAGCTGCAGGGTCGGCATCAGTTCCGGGTCGTCCTCGGTGCGGGTCTGTGCACCGTCGGGCAGGGCCACGTCGTTGCGGGCAAAGGTCGCCAGCCGGTAATCCAGCGCGCCGGCCACCGGGCCTTCCACCTGGTGGCCATCATCCAGCTCCAGGAAGCGCTGGCGGGTGCCCTCGAAGAACATGCGGCCACCATTGGCGGACACCACTTCCAGGCGGTCATCCTTCTGGCGCTGCAGGAACACCTTGCCCAGCTGGGTGCCATCGGGCGAGATCGAGGACAGGTACACCACGCCGCCATTGGGCAGCGGGGTGAAGCGGCCCGGCTCCAGGCCGGCCATCAGCACGCTGCGGTTGGCCTCGATGATCATCTGCTCGGCCATCCGGCCGGCCCACGGGCCCAGCCACAGCGAGCAGGCGCCGACCAGCAGCACCACCGGCACCACCAGCATCAGCAGTGGCCGCAGCAGCCGCTTGGGCCCCACGCCAATGGCGGTGATGACCGCCATCTCCGAGTCACGGTAGAGCCGGGCCACGGCCAGCAGCAGGCCCAGCATCAGCGCCAGCGGCAGGATCAGCGGCAGGTAGGCGATGAACTGCAGGCCCAGCTGGGAGAACAGCAGCTTGGCCGGCAGGCGTCCGTCGGCGATGTTGCCGAGGATGTCCACCAGCACGCCGCCCACGCTGACCACCAGCAGGACGATCAGGGTAGCCAGGAAACTCTGGACGAAATCGCCCAGCAGGTATCGGTCGAGCTTCAGCATGGGGCGGTGGTTTAAACTCTGGGGTTCGTTCGCGGTGCCGCCCAGTCTACTGTCTGGGCGTAAACGGCCTGCGATTGTACGGACTCGCCAATGGAATCTGCTCAATGGCCCTCGAATTCACCCTGAACCACGTTGCTCCGGCCGCCGCCACCGTTGATTGCCTGGTGGTCGGCGCGTATGCCGACCATACCCTGACCCCGGCCGCGCAGGCCCTGGACGCCGCCAGCGGTGGCCGCCTGGCCGCCCTGGCCCAGCGTGGCGACCTGTCCGGCAAGACCGGCGCGACCACCCTGCTGCACGACCTGCCGGGCGTGACCGCGCCGCGCGTGCTGGTGGTCGGCCTCGGCGACGCCGCCCGCTTCGGCGTGCCGCAGTACCTGAAGGCCGTGGGCGACGCGGTGCGCGCGCTGAAGGCCGGCGCCGTCCGCAGCGCGCTGTTCACCCTGTCCGAAGTGGCCATCAAGGACCGCGACGCGGCCTGGGCGATCCGCCAGGCAGTGATCGCCGCCGATCACGCCGCCTACCGCTACACCGCCACCCTAGGCAAGAAGAAGGCCGACGATGCCGGCCTGGCCCAGCTGGCCGTGGCCGGTGACGACGCCCAGGCCCTGGCCCAGGGCCAGGCCATCGCCGCCGGTGTCGAGTTCGCCCGCGAGCTGGGCAACCTGCCGCCGAACTATTGCACCCCGGCCTATCTGGCCGAGGTCGGCGTGAAGTTCGCCGGCGAGCACGAGGGTGCCGAAGCCGAGATCCTCGACGAGCACCAGATGGAAGCGCTGGGCATGGGCTCGCTGCTGGCCGTGGCCCGCGGTTCGGCCAACCGCCCGCGCCTGGTCGTGCTGAAGTGGAACAATGGCGGCGACGCCAAGCCCTACGTGCTGGTCGGCAAGGGCATCACCTTCGATACCGGTGGCGTCAACCTGAAGACCCAGGGCGGCATCGAAGAGATGAAGTACGACATGTGCGGTGGCGCCAACGTCATCGGCACCTTCGTCGCGGCGGTCAAGGCCAAGCTGCCGCTGAACCTGGTGGTGGTGGTGCCGGCGGTGGAAAACGCCATCGACGGCAACGCCTACCGTCCTTCCGACGTGATCACCTCGATGTCGGGCAAGACCATCGAAGTCGGCAACACCGACGCCGAAGGCCGCCTGATCCTGTGCGACGCGCTGACCTACGCACAGCGCTTCGAGCCGGCCGCGCTGGTCGACGTCGCCACCCTGACCGGTGCCTGCATGGTCGCCCTGGGCCACCAGACCGCCGGCCTGATGAGCAAGCACGACGACCTGGCCAACGAGCTGCTGGCCGCCGGCGAGCACGTGTTCGACCGCGCCTGGCGCCTGCCGCTGTGGGACGAGTACCAGCCGATGCTGGATTCGACCTTCGCCGACGTCTACAACATCGGCGGCCGCTGGGCCGGCGCGATCACCGCCGGCTGCTTCCTGTCGCGCTTCACCGAAGGCCAGCGCTGGGCCCACCTGGACATCGCCGGCGTCGCCAGCGATGAAGGCAAGCGTGGCATGGCCACCGGCCGCCCGGTCGGCCTGCTGAGCCAGTGGCTGCTGGACCAGGTCGCCCGCGCCTGATGCCGTACCCGACCCTGGCCGGCAGACGCCGGCCGGGGCCTCGCCCGGCACTGCCGGGCCCTTGCCTGACCCGGACCCTGCCATGCCCCGCGCCGACTTCTACCTGATCGCCAAGCCCCGCTTCCTGACCGAGCCGTTGCGCCTGGTCTGCGAACTGGCGCGCAAGGCCAACGACGCCGGGCTGTTCACCCTGGTGCTGGCCCGTGACCAGGCCCAGGCCGAGGAACTGGACGAGCTGCTGTGGGCGTTCGACAACGATGCCTACATCCCGCACCAGATTGCCGGCGAAGACATGGACGAGGAAGAGGCCCTGGTGCTGATCGCCGTACCCGGCACCGACGCGCCGGCACGCCCGCTGGTGATCAACCTGCGCGATGAGCCCTGGCTGGGCCAGTGCGAACGCGTGCTGGAAGTGGTTCCGGCCGATCCGGAAGCGCGCGAACCGCTGCGCGAGCGCTGGCGCCAGTACAAGGCCGCCGGTTACGACCTCAACAAGCACGACATGTGAGCCCGGCGAGGACCCCTTGATGCGCCTGCTGATCGCCCTGATTCTTCCCTGGCTGTCCTTCTTCACCATCGGCCGGCCGCTGGCCGGGATCGTCTGCCTGATCCTGCAGATCACCCTGATCGGCTGGCTGCCCGCCGCCATCTGGGCCGCCTACGCGGTCAGCCAGTACCACACCGACCAGAAGATCCGCCGCGCCCTCGGGTCGCGCTGATCTCCCTTCCGCCTTGATTACCGGTTCCCCCGCATGACCCAACTCGCCTCCAGCTACGACCCGACGTCCTTCGAGACCGACCTCTACGAGGCCTGGGAGAAGGCCGGCCACTTCAAGCCGTCCGGCACGGGCGAGCCGTACACCATCCTGCTGCCACCGCCGAACGTGACCGGCACCCTGCACATGGGCCATGCCTTCCAGCAGACCCTGATGGATGCGCTGGTGCGCTACCACCGCATGCGCGGCTACGACACGCTGTGGCAGGTCGGTACCGACCACGCCGGCATCGCCACCGAAATGGTGGTCAGCCGCAACCTGGCGCTGGAAGGCAAGGGCGAGACCCGCGATTCGCTGGGCCGCGAAGGCTTCATCGGCAAGGTCTGGGAGTGGAAGCAGCAGTCCGGCGACACCATCGAACGCCAGATGCGCCGCCTCGGCACCTCCGCCGACTGGTCGCGCAGCACTTTCACCATGGACCCGCAGCCATCGGCGGCGGTCAACGAGGCCTTCGTGCGCTGGTACGAGCAGGGCCTGATCTACCGCGGCCAGCGCCTGGTCAACTGGGACCCGGTGCTGAAGACCGCCATTTCCGACCTGGAAGTGGAGAGCGCCGAGGAGGACGGCTTCCTGTGGTCGATCGCCTACACGCTGGATGACGGCCTGAGCTACGAACACGTCGAGCGCGATGCCGACGGCGTGGAAACCCTCCGCGAAACCCGCGACTACCTGGTCGTTGCCACCACCCGCCCGGAAACCCTGCTGGGCGATACCGCGGTGATGGTGCACCCGGAAGACGAGCGTTACGCGCACCTGATCGGCAGGAACGTGGTGCTGCCGTTGACCGGCCGGCGCGTGCCGGTGATCGCCGACGACTACGTGGACCGCGCGTTCGGCACCGGCGTGGTCAAGGTCACCCCGGCGCACGACTTCAACGACTATGAAGTAGGCGTGCGCCACAGCCTGCCGATGATCAACCTGTTCACCCCGGTGGCGGCGCTGAACGAGAACGCGCCGGAACGCTTCCGGGGCCTGGACCGCTATGAAGCACGCAAGGCCGTGCTGGCCGAGCTGGAAGACCTGGGCATCCTGGTCGAGACCAAGGCGCACAAGCTGCAGGTGCCGCGTGGCGACCGAACCGGCCAGGTGATCGAGCCGTACCTGACCGACCAGTGGTTCGTGAAGATGGACGACCTGGCCAAGCGTGGCCTGGACCTGGTCGAGGACGGAAGCATTGCCTTCGTGCCGCCGAACTGGATCAACACCTACCGCCACTGGATGAACAACATCCAGGACTGGTGCATCAGCCGCCAGCTGTGGTGGGGCCACCGCATCCCGGCGTGGTTCGATGCCGCCACCGGCAGCTGCTACGTCGGTCGCAGCGAAGAGGAAGTGCGGGCCAAGCACAACCTGGGCAGCGAGGTGGTGCTGAACCAGGAAAGCGACGTGCTGGAGACCTGGTTCTCCTCGCAGCTGTGGCCGTTCTCCACCCTGGGCTGGCCGAACGAACAGGCCATGGCCGAGCGCGGCTTCGACCGTTACCTGCCGTCGTCGGTGCTGATCACCGGCTTCGACATCATCTTCTTCTGGGTGGCGCGCATGATCATGGCCACCGACAACCTGGTCGGGAAGATCCCGTTCAAGGACGTGTACTTCACCGGCCTGATCCGCGACGGCCAGGGCCAGAAGATGTCCAAGAGCAAGGGCAACGTGCTCGACCCGCTGGACATCATCGACGGCATCACCATCGACGACCTGGTCGCCAAGCGCACCGGCGGCCTGATGCAGCCGAAGATGGTGGAGAAGATCGAGAAGGCCACCCGCAAGGAATTCCCGGACGGCATTGCTGCCCACGGTGCCGATGCGCTGCGCTTCACCATCGCCGCGCTGGCCACCCACGGCCGCGACATCAAGTTCGACATGAACCGCGCCGAGGGCTACAAGAACTTCTGCAACAAGCTGTGGAACGCCAGCCGCTTCGCGCTGATGAACACCGAAGGTGCGGCGTTCACCGGCGTGCCGACCCCGCGCACCGATGCCGAGCGCTGGATCCTTTCGCGCCTGGCCGCCACCACCGCCGAAGCGCAGGGCCATTTCGCCGCGTACCGCTTCGACCTGCTGGCGCAGTGCCTGTACGAGTTCGCCTGGAACGCGTTCTGCGACTGGTTCCTGGAGCTGAGCAAGCCGGCACTGAACGGTGCCGACGCGGCTGATGCCGAAAGCACCCGCCACACCCTGCTGTACGTGCTGGAAGCGCTGCTGCGCCTGCTGCACCCGCTCACCCCGTTCATCACCGAACAGCTGTGGCAGCAGCTGGCCCCGCGCCTGGGCCTGGCCGAAACCACGCTGTCGCTGCGCCCGTACCCGACCGCCGCCGAATTCGCCGGTGATTTCGCCCAGGCCGAGGCCGACGTGGAATGGCTGAAGGCGGTGATCAGTGCGGTGCGTCGCGTGCGCAGCGAATTGAACGTCGCGCCGTCCAGGCAGGTGCCGCTGCGCCTGCAGGCCGGCCTGGAGCAGGACCGCGTGCGCATCGAACGCTTCAGCGCCTCGCTGTCGTTCCTGCTGAAGCTGGACAGCATCCAGTGGCTGGCCGAGGGCGAAAGCGCACCGCCGGCGGCCGCCGCGATCGTGGGCGAGCTGAAGCTGCTGGTGCCGCTGGAAGGCCTGGTCGATCTCGATGCCGAGCGCGCGCGCCTGGACAAGGAGATCAAGCGCGTGGAAGGTGAGCAGGAAAAGAGCGAAACCAAGCTGGCCAGGTTCACCGACAAGGTGCCACCGGCGGTGGTCGATCAGGAGCGCGTGCGCCTGGTCGACTGGAACACCCAGCTGGCCGGCCTGCGCGAGCAGCGCGCGAAGCTGTAACGCCGCGCTCTGGTGCGTGCCAACCAAGGTTGGCACCTACCACGACAGGGGAGGTTGGCACCTACCACGGCGGGAGAGGTTGGCACCTGCCACGGCAGGGGGGGTTGGCACCTGCCGCGGGAGAGGTTGGCACCCACCGAAGCGGAATCGGAAACGCCGGGCGATGCCCGGCGTTTCCATTTGCCCCGCATGGCATCATCGGCGGATGCCGCTTTCCATCTTCCTGCTCGTCCTCGCTGCCGCGGCGCTGCATGCCAGCTGGAATGCGATCGTCAAGCGCGGCCCGGACAAGTTCCTCGGTACCGTGCTGGTGACCGGCAGTGCCGCGTTGCTGTCGGCCGCCGCCCTGCCCTTCCTGCCCTTCCCGGCCGCGCACAGCTGGCCCTGGCTGGCTGCGTCGGTGCTGCTGCAGGTGACCTACTACGGGCTGGTCGCGCGTTGTTACCAACAGGTCGACATGAGCCTGGCCTACCCGCTGATGCGTGGCAGCGCGCCGATCCTGGTCGCACTGGCCGGTACCCTGCTCGGTGAGCCATTGCCCGCCGCAGCGTGGCTGGGCGTGGTGCTGGTGAGCACCGGCATCCTGTGCATGGCACTGGGGGCGCGCGGCGGCCAGCTGCGCCTGCCGCTGCTGACCGCGGCGATGATCGCCACCTACACGCTGGTCGATGCGCAGGGTGCGCGCCAGTCCGGCAGCGCGCTCAGCTACACGTTGTGGTTGTTCCTGCTGTCGGGCATCCCGCTGCCGCTGTGGGCGTTGTATACGCGCGGCGGCGCGGTACTGGACTATGCGCGGCAGCATTGGCCGCTGGGACTGGCCGGTGGCGTCGGCACCACCGCCTCGTATGCGATGGCGTTGTGGGCCATGACCCAGGCGCCGGTAGCAATGATCTCGGCGCTGCGCGAATCCTCGATCCTGTTCGCGCTGCTGATCTCGGTGTTCCTGCTGCGCGAGCGGGTGCCGCGCACGCGCTGGCTGGCAGCGTCGCTCATCGTGGGCGGCGTGCTGGCGTTGCGGCTGGCGTGAGCGACGCATCGGTAGTGCCGGCCGCTGGCCGGCAACCCGTCTGCGTTACAGCGGCGGCATTTCCTGCAGATCGCCGTCGACCAGCTCGATCGCCATCACGACCGCATCCTCGCGGCCCTGTGCAGCCGGGTAGTAGCGCGGGCGGCGGCCGATCTCGTTGAATCCTTCGCTGTGATACAGCGCCAGCGCCGGCGTATTGGACGGACGCACTTCCAGGAAGACGCGCTGTGCGCCACGGTCGGCGGCCAGCTGCACCAGCGCGCGCAGCAGCTGGCGGCCCAGCCCGCGCGACTGTGCCAGCGGATCGATGCAGATGTTCAGCACGTGCGCTTCATCGGCGGCGATGCTGAGCACGCCATAGCCGACCAGCAGGCCATCGCGCTCCATCGCCAGGCCGGGATAGCCGGCACGCAGGCAGTCGATGAAGATGCCGCGGGTCCAGGGAAAAGGGTAGCCGCGCAGTTCGATCGCCATTACCGCATTGAGGTCGCTCTCGCGCAACGCACGCAGGCTGACCGGGCCGGGTCGGGTGACCGCGCTCATGGCGTGCCCCGCTTGCGCAGGGCACGCAGCTGCGGCCACAGCGCACGCTTGGCGGCCGGGTCGTGGCGCAGCTGGTCCAGTGGCCAGCTGTCCATCAACCGCTGCGTAGCCGGGTCGTTCGGGTTGCAGCCGGACGCACGCAGCAGCGCGATCTGCAGGCGATCCGGCAGGCGGACCACCGGCTGGCGCGCGTTGCCGCTGGGCATCGGGCGCTCAGCCGCCGGCACGGTATCCGGGGCACTGACCGGCGTTTCGCGGCGCGGCGGTGCCGGCCGTTCCGGGCGGGCTGCGGGCGCCACCCCGGCATGCTGTTCGCGCGACGGCACGGGGGCCCGCACCGGTTCCGGCGGGGCGACGCTGGCCTCGGCTTCGGCCACGCTCAACTGCAGCGCGGCATCCAGCTCGGCAGCCAGCTGGCCATCGTGATAGACGGTGTAGCCCATGGCCTGCAGCCAGGCCTGCTGGGCCGGTGACCACAGCACGGGCAGGTCCTGGCTCACGCGGCCTCGGGCTTCTTGCGCAGGCGCTGCACGGCCCACATCACCGGGCCGGACAAGGCGTACAGGATGCCGACCGCGAACAGCACGCGCGGCAGGTCGATGACCGCAATCGCGATCGCCACCGGCACCAGTGCCAGCACCAGGAACGGCACGCGGTCCGAACGGGTGCCCTTGGCAGCGCCCCCCTTGAAGCTCCAGAAGCGGATGCGGCTGACCATCAGCAGCGCAGCGATGATCGTCACCGCCAGCGCCACGTACCGCAGCTGGTTGCCGTCCCAGCCCAGGTTGCCATCGGCGAACGCCCAGACGAAGGACATCATCAGGCCCGCTGCTGCCGGGCTGGCCAGGCCGACGAACCAGCGCTTGTCGACCACCGCCACCTGGGTATTGAAGCGGGCCAGGCGCAGCGCCGCGCAGGCCGCATACAGGAAGGCCACGGCCCAGCCGACGCGGCCGAGCAGCGGATCGTCGAACTTCAGCCACGACAGCGACCAGTGGTACATCACCAGCGCCGGGGCCATGCCGAAGCTGACCAGGTCGGCCAGCGAGTCGTACTGCACGCCGAATTCGCTGCTGGTACCGGTCAGGCGCGCCACGCGCCCGTCCAGGCCATCCATCACCGCCGCCACGAACACGGCGATGCTGGCATTGACGAAATCCCCGTTGGCCGCGGCGATGATCGCGTAGAAACCGGCGAACAGGCCGGCGGTGGTGAACAGGTTGGGCAGCAGGTAAATCGTGCGCGAGCGCGGCGGCGGTGTGATCGGGTCCATGGAATCCAGTTTAATCGACTTGCCAGCGGTCGGCGCCAATGCTGCAATCGGCGTTCTGCGCCCATTCCGTGGAGTCTGCCATGCGTGCCCTGTCCTGCCTTGGATGCCTGCTGCTGTTGGCCAGTGCCAACGCCGTGGCCGGCCCCGTCTACAAATGGAAGGACGCCCATGGCGTAACCCAGTATTCGGAGACCCCGCCGGCGGGCAAGAAGTTCGAGACCCGCGAGCAGGCCCGCACCCCGCAGGCCGCAGCCAGCACCGAGACCCCGGCCGCGCCGGTCCCTGGGCAGTGCAGCACGGCCCGGGCCAACCTGGCCCTGCTGGACGGTGGTGGCCAGGTGATGCAGGACACCGATGGTGATGGCAAGGCCGATACCCCGTTGACTCCGGAGCAGCACACCGCGCAGAGGGGATTGGCGCAGGCCGCCATCAAGGCGTACTGCCCACCGGCCGGTTAAGGGTATCGGCAGGGCTGCGCCCTGCACCTGCAGAGGCTGCAAGCAACGGCAACGTCAAAAGCGGGCATTCCGTGGAATGGCGGGGCGGTGTCGGATTGCGGGGACGCCGTAAACCCGTCCATGGGGGCTTGGCCGCGGCATCCATGCCGCGGACACCCCGCAATCCGACACCGCCCCGCCTTCGACAGTTTCCCGGTGACGGTGGTAGATCCACGCCATACGTGGATGAAATCTGTCAGATCTCGAATTGAATTCGGGGTCAGATCCGTTTTCCTGCGGAAAACGGATCTGACCCCAGGAGCCATTCCGACAGCTCGCAGGAAACTATCGAAGGCGGGGTGGGTCCGGCGGCAGGGGTGTGAGCGGCGTGGGCCCGAGGCATGCCTCGGGCGGGTTGGGCAGGACGCTCAACACCGGTCTTGCCGTGTGCGCAGGACAGCGCACACGAGCAAGGCGCGACCGAGCCTCCATGGACGGATTTACGGCGCCCCCTGTAACCGGACCCACCCCGCCATCTCCCAGGAGACCCGTTTTTGCTGTTGCTGTTGCCGGCCAGCGGCCGGCACTACCCGCAGGTGCAGGGCGCAGCCCTGCCGATACCCCTCCCCCCGGCCGGGCTGGCAGAATAGAGGTCTCTGCCGTTATCCGAAGCCGACGATGCGCCTCTCCCAGTTCCACCTGCACACCACCAAGGAAACCCCCAGCGACGCCGAGCTGACCAGCCATCGGCTGATGCTGCGCGCGGGCATGATCCGCAAGCTGGCATCGGGCCTGTACACCTGGTCGCCGCTGGGCCTGCGCGTGCTGCGCAAGGTCGAGCGCATCGTGCGCGAGGAAATGGACCGGGCCGGTGCCGTGGAATTCCAGATCCCGACCATCCAGCCGAAGGAACTGTGGGAGCAGACCGGCCGCTGGCAGAAGTTCGGCCCGCAGCTGCTGAAGATCAAGGACCGCAAGGACCAGGTGTTCTGCTACAGCCCGACCGCCGAAGAAGCCGCCTGCGACTTCGCGCGCAGCGAGCTGTCCAGCTACAAGCAGCTGCCGGTGAACTTCTACCAGGTGCAGACCAAGTTCCGCGACGAGATCCGCCCGCGCTTCGGCGTGATGCGTTCGCGCGAGTTCCTGATGAAGGACGCCTATTCGTTCCACCTGCACG
This sequence comes from Stenotrophomonas sp. YJH_SMC_135, assembly GCF_059372355.1. Classification (NCBI taxonomy): domain Bacteria; kingdom Pseudomonadati; phylum Pseudomonadota; class Gammaproteobacteria; order Lysobacterales; family Lysobacteraceae; genus Stenotrophomonas; species Stenotrophomonas sp. YJH_SMC_135. The sequence goes on along the minus strand of NZ_JCAFVN010000005.1, from coordinate 223,309 downwards.
ATGAGTGCCTGGTGCGCGAATACGAGAACATGAAGTCGGCCTACAGCCGCATCTTCACCCGCCTCGGCCTGGATTTCCGCATGGTGCAGGCGGACTCCGGTGCCATCGGCGGTGATGCGTCGCAGGAATTCCACGTCATCGCCGATTCCGGCGAGGACGCGCTGGTGTTCTCCACCGGCTCGGACTACGCAGCCAACATGGAAGCGGCGATTGCCGCCGATCCGGCGCCGCGTGCGGCCGCCACCGAAACGATGCGCAAGGTGGATACCCCCACCCAGAAGACCTGCGAGGACGTCGCGGCGCTGCTCGGCATCGACCTGCAGCGCACGGTGAAGTCGGTGGCGCTGATCGCCGGCGAAGGCAAGGCACAGCAGTTCGTGCTGGCGCTGGTGCGTGGCGACCATGAGGTCAACGAGATCAAGCTGGCCAAGGTCGCCGGCCTGGACGAGCAGCGCTTCGCCAGCGAGGCGGAAATCGCCGAGCACCTGGGCAGCGTGCCGGGCTTCCTTGGCCCGGTCGCGCCGGCCAAGGCCATCCGCGTGGTCGCCGATCGCGAAGTGGCGGCGATGGCCGACTTCGTCGTCGGCGCCAACGAAGCCGGTTTCCACCTGGCCGGCGTCAACTGGGGCCGCGACCTGCCGGAACCGGAAGTGGCCGACATCCGCAACGTGCGGGCCGGCGACCGTGCCGTGGACGGCGGTGAACTGAAGATCGCACGTGGCATCGAAGTCGGCCATGTGTTCCAGCTCGGCCGCAAGTACGCCGAAGCGCTGGATGCCACCGTGCTGGACGAGAACGGCAAGGCCGCGGTGATGGCGATGGGGTGCTACGGCATCGGCATCTCGCGCGTGGTGGCTGCCGCGATCGAACAGAACCATGACGATGCCGGCATCATCTGGCCGGACGCGATGGCGCCGTGGCAGGTGGTGGTGTGTGTGATCAACCCGAAGGGCGATGCGGCCGTGGCCGACGCCGCTGCCAACCTGCTGCAGGAGCTGCGCGAGGCGGGCCTGGACGCTGCACTCGACGACCGCGGCCTGCGCCCGGGCGCGATGTTCGCCGACATGGAGCTGATCGGTATTCCGCATCGCGTGGTGGTCAGCGAACGCGGCCTGGCCGCTGGCACCTACGAGTACCGCTCGCGCCGCGCCAGCGACGCGGAGAACCTGGACAAGGCCTCCCTGCTGCAGCGTCTGCAGGGCTGATCAGGAAAAGACCGGGGCCTGCCCCGGTCTTTTTTTTTGCCCGCGCCCTTCCCCGATATTGCAGCGGACATAATCCGGTCAAAATCACCGCGACGGCGTCTGCATGCCGCCACGCCATGACCCGCCTGCATTTGTGCTGTGATTAATTCATCTCTATTCTGTCCGCCGACGCCATGGACTGGCTTGTCCCGTCCACACATTAGTTTCCGGAGTAACCGTAAATGAGCATTGACCTGACCGGCCTGTCAGCACGCGAGCTGGGCGCCCTGATCCGTACCGCCAAGAAGCAGCAGACCATCGTCGCCAAGCGCCGGCCGATCACCAAGGTCCGGGCCCAGCTGACCAAGCTGGCCAAGACCGAGGGTTACACCATCGAAGAACTGTTCGGCAGCGCCCCGGCCACGCGTGCCCGCAAGGCCGCCCCGGCCGCCAAGGCCCCGTCGAAGACCGCCGGCCGCAAGCTGGGCAAGGTTGCACCGAAGTACCGCAACCCGGCCAATCCGAAGGAAACCTGGACCGGCCGTGGCAAGCAGCCGCGCTGGATGGCTGAACTGACCGCCAAGGGCAACAAGAAGCCGGAAGATTTCCTGATCAAGAAGGCCTGAGGCCGGGATCAGGTTGGAATGAAAGACGCCGGCGGACGCCGGCGTTTTTCATTCTCCGGTGTGTGGACCGGGGTCCACACCCACCGACATCATCACAGGGTCTTGCGAGCGGGCATCAGCAGGTTGCCGAACAGCAGGCCGGCGACCAGCGCCATCACCACGTTGAGCACGGTGAGGAACACGCTCTGGCCGGCGCCGACATCCTGTTGCTGGACCAGGGTCAGAACACCGCGCAGGCTGGTGCTGCCGGGCACCATCATGATGATGCCGGGCAGGCGGATGATCGCGCCTGGACGCCCGATCAGGCGACCGAACAGATTGCCGCCCGCGGTCAGCAGCATCGCCGACAGGAAGATGCCGGCCGGCGCGCCCCAGGCATGGCCGCCGAACTTGGAGATCGCATAACCGGCCACCGAGGCGGCGATCACCCACGGGTAATCGCGCCGGTTGGCCTTGAACAGCATCGCGAACGCAAAGGCCGCGGTCAGCAGCGAACCCCACTCCACCCACGGCCCCTGCGGCCGCGCGGCGCGGATCACCGGATCCAGCCCGAGCACGTCGGCCAGGGTTACCGCGATCATCGCGCCGACGCTGAGCTTCATGATGGTGGTCAGCGCGCCGGCAAAGCGCGCGGTGCCCGACACCCAGTGCTGGCTGGCCAGCTCATTGACCGCATTGGTCAGTGACATGCCGGGCAGCAGCACCACCAGCGAGGCGATGATCACCGTATTGAGGTTGAGCGCGCCAATGAAGGACGCCACCAGGGTGGCGACCATGCCGGCCAGCAGCGCCGCCAGCGCCTCGGCCGCTTCGCGGGTGGCCGGGCGGCGGTCGGTGACCATGCCGAGCAGGCCGATCATCAGGCCGATGACACCGGCGGTGGCGATGTCCAGCCACGGCAGCTTCCACATGCCGGCCACGCCGGCCGCGCCGAGGGTGAATGACAGGATGGTGCGCAGCTTGCCGCGCCGGCCCGGATCCTTGTCCAGCTGGCGCAGCGCGGTATGGCCCTGGGCGATGCTCATCCGCCCGTTGGACACTTCTTCGGCGATATGGTCGGCGACGCTGAGCTTGTGCAGGTCGTTCTCACCGGGCGCCAGGCGGATCACGCGGGTGATGTCGCTGGAGCCGATCGCCTGCGCCGGATCGCTGAAGCTGAGGATGATACCGGTGGGATTCGACCACGGTTCACAATCCAGATCGAGCTGGCGGGCCAGTGCCACCACCGCCGTTTCCAGGCGCTGGGCCGTGGTGCCATAGCTGTGCAGGCGTCCGGCGATCTCGGAAACAAAGGCCACGCGCTGTGCGTAGGTGGCCTGGGGCGTGGGGATCGTGTGAGCGTCTGCGGACATGCGCCGTAGTATTACCTACGCTGGGGCCCACCGGAGAAATTCATCCGAGTTCGACGCGAAGCCCTATACGGAACGGTTATGCTGCGACCCGAATGGCCCACGTCACCCCGAACCTCGCCCCCCAGCTCGAACAGGATGCCCATGACCCGGGCCTGATCCACCTGTCCGGCACCTGGACCTTGAAGACCGCGCTGGCCGCGGCCGAGGTCCTGCACGGCGTTCCCGACAAGCTGACCGGCATCGATGCCACCGGCATCGAGCAGCTGGATTCGGCCGGCGTGCTGCAGGTGCTGCGCGTGGCCCACCGTGCCGATCTGCACGAGGACGCACTGCAGTTCCGCGCGGACCACCAGGCGCTGGTGTGCACCATCGAGGAAGTGGCCGACGACCGGCCCAAGCCCAAGCGCGATTTCGGCGTGCTGGCCGCGCTGGAACGGCTGGGTGTCAGCGTCCACGCCACTGGCCACAACATCAAGGCGCTGTGCAGTTTCCTCGGCGAGAACCTGGTCAAGGCGGCCCGGCTGGTCAAGGAACCCCGCCGCTTCCGGCTGACCGCCACCGTGCACCAGATGGAGCAGGTGGGGCTGGATGCGGTGCCGCTGGTGGCGCTGCTGTCCTACCTGGTGGGCGCGGTGATCGCATTCCTCGGCTCGACCATCCTGCGCGACTTCGGCGCCGAGATCTACGTGGTCGAGCTGGTCAACATCGCCTTCCTGCGCGAGTTCGCGGTACTGCTGACCGCGATCGTGCTGGCCGGCCGCACCGCCAGTGCGTTCACCGCGCAGATTGGTGCGATGAAGGCACGCGAGGAGATCGATGCAATGCGCACGCTGGGCCTGGACCCGGTCGACCTGCTGGTGCTGCCGCGACTGCTGGCGCTGCTGGTCACCCTGCCCTTGCTGACCTTCATCGCGATGATCGCGGGCCTGGCCGGCGGCATCACCGTCGGCGCGTTCGACCTCGACATCCCGCCGCAGATGTACATCGCGCGCATGCACGAGACGATGGAAGTGCGGCACCTGCTGGTCGGCCTGTCCAAGGCACCCGTGTTCGCGCTGGTGATCGGCCTGATCGGCTGCCTGGAAGGACTGAAGGTCGAGGGCACCGCGCAGTCGGTCGGCGAGCGCACCACCTCCAGCGTGGTGCAGACGATCTCGCTGGTGATCATCATCGACGCCTTCGCGGCGTTGTGGTTCATGCACATGGACTGGTGACATGAGCACATCCGCCCTCCCCGACTCCATCGACATGCGCGACGACCAGGGCCACGAACTGGCCATCCGCGTGCGTGGCCTGGTCAACCGCTTCGGCAGCCAGACCGTGCACGAAGACCTGGACCTGGATGTGCGCCGCGGCGAAATCCTGGGCGTGGTCGGCGGCTCCGGTACCGGCAAATCGGTGCTGATGCGCTCGATCCTGGGCCTGCGCGTGCCCGATGCCGGGCAGATCGAAGTACTCGGCCGCGACGCGCGGGCCGACGACGCCGAGAGCCGGCTGCACATCGAGCGCAACACCGGGGTGTTGTTCCAGGATGGCGCCCTGTTCTCCTCGCTGACCGTGGGCGAGAACGTGCAGGTGCCGCTGAAGGAACACCATCGCGAGCTGCCCGAGCGCTGGCACTACGAACTGGCGCTGCTGAAAGTGAAGCTGGCCGGCCTGCCCGCCGATGCGATCAACAAGCTGCCCTCGCAGCTGTCCGGCGGCATGCGCAAGCGCGCCGGCCTGGCCCGGGCACTGGCGCTGGATCCGCCATTGCTGTTCCTGGACGAACCCACCGCCGGCCTCGACCCGATCGGCGCGGCCGCGTTCGACCGCCTGATCAAGACCCTGCAGGAAGCGCTGGGGCTGACCGTGTTCCTGATCACCCACGACCTGGACACGCTGTACGCGATCTGCGACCGGGTCGCGGTGATCGCCGACCGCAAGGTGGTGGCCAACGCACCCTTGCCTGACATCGAGAAACTGGATCATCCGTGGATCCAGGAATACTTCCACGGACCCCGCGCGCGCGCCGCGCGTGGCGAACAGATCGAGAGTGCCTGAGCCATGGAAACCAAAGCCAACTACGTGCTGATCGGCGCGTTCACCCTGATCACCGGCCTGGCTCTGCTGGCCTTTGGCCTGTGGGCCGCCAAATACTCCTCCGACCGTACCTGGCAGGAGTACCGCGTGGTGTTCCGCGAAGCGGTGACCGGCCTGTCGGTGGGCAGCCCGGTGCAGTACAACGGCATCGCGGTGGGCTCGATCACCGAACTGAACCTGGTGCCGGACGACCCGCGCCAGGTAGTCGCGCGCATCCGCCTGAACTCCAACACGCCGGTCAAGACCGATACCCGCGCCAAGCTGGCGATCACCAGCCTGACCGGCCCGTCGATCATCCAGCTCAGCGGCGGCACGCCGCAGTCGCCGGCGCTGACCACGGTCAACAAGGACCCGGCACCGATCATCCCGACCACGCCCTCTGCGCTGCAGAACATCACCGACGTCGCCAACCGCATCGTCGAGCGCATGGACCAGATCCTCAGCGACCGCAACGTGGCCTCGATCAACGCGACGCTGGCCAACCTGGAGACGATCAGCGGCGGCCTGGCCGACCGTGACCAGGGCACGCAGGCGCTGCTGCTCAGCGCGCGCGATGCCGCCCGCAGCCTGGACACCACGCTGAAGACCACCAACGGCACCATCGAGCGCCTGGACAGGAACCTGGTGCAGCAGCTGCCCGGCATCATCGACAAGCTCGACGCGACCCTGGCCAAGCTCGACTCGGCCGCCGGCAACGCCGATTCGATCCTTGGCGAGAACCGCGCCGCGATCAACAGCTTCGCCAACGATGGCCTCGGCCAGCTGGGCCCGACGCTGACCGAACTGCGCGGCCTGATCCGCGACCTGCGCCGGGTCAGCGACCGCCTCGAGAACAACCCCGCGCGCTACCTGCTGGGCCGCGACGCACCGAAGGAGTTCGAACCCAAATGAGCCCGACCACCCTTCCGCGCCTGCTGCTGGCCGCTTCGATGGTCACCCTGCTGGGGGGCTGCTCCATCCTCGGCAGCAGCGAGAAAACCGCGGTGACGCTGTACTCGCCGTCCGTGCAGGTCAAGGCAGACCCGGCGTGGCCGCAGGCCAGCTGGCAGCTGGTACTGGCCAAGCCCAGCGCCGCGCGCATGGTCGACAGCCCGCGCATCAATGTGCGGCCGACACCGTCGCAGCTTGAGATCTACAAGGGTGCCAGCTGGGCGCAGCCGGCCACCGACATGATCGAGGACACCCTGCTGCGTGGCTTCGAGGATTCCGGCCGCATCCGCGGCGTGGCCCGCAGCACCGCCGGCATCCGCGCCGACTACAAGCTGTCCACCGATGTGCGCCGCTTCGAATCGGATTACCAGGGCCAGGCCACGCCCACCGTGGTGATCGAGGTCAACGCCAAGCTGATCCATGTCGCCGACCAGCGTGTGGTCGCTGACCGCACCTTCCGCCAGGCGCAGCCGGTCGGCAGCACCGACGTACCGGCGGTGACCGCCGCGTTCGAGCGTGGCCTGCAGCAGCTGGCGCAGGACGTGGTGGGCTGGACGCTGCAGAGCGGGCAGGCCGACCAGCCGACCGTTGCGCGCTGATCGCAGCATTCGCCGGGCATGTGGTTACGGGGTCAGGTCCCTTTCCGGCCAGAAAGGGATCTGACCCCTTCTTCGTCAACGCGGCGAAATCCAACGGAACGTCAGGTTGATCCGTTCACCCTGCACCCGTGCCATCTTCGGCAGCGCGTGCTGGTAGAAGCGCTGGGTCTGTCCGGCCATCAGCAGCAGGTCGCCGTGGCCCAGCACGAATTCAGCCTTGCGTGCCGGGTCGTCGCGGCGTCGCAGCAGGAATCGGCGCGCCGCGCCCAGGCTCAGCGAAGCGATCACCGGGGCCGGGCCCAGCTCCGGCTCGTCATCGCTGTGCCAGCCCATGTAGTCACCGCCACCGCGGTAGCGGTTCAGCAGCACGCTGTTGAAGCGGCCGTGGCCTTCGGCTTCCAGGCGCCCGCGCATGGCCTGCAACACCGGCGGCCAGGGGCGCGGCACGAACTCGGCACCGGAATAGCGATAGCGGGCCTGCGGGTCGCCGATCCAGCAGCTCAGCCGCGGCGAGTCCACCCAGTTGCCGAACATGCGGATGCGATGGGTTTCCCAGGGCACTTCGGCCTGCAGCGAATACAGCAGCTGGTCGGCCTCGGCCGCAGCCAGCCATCCCGGCAGGTGCAGGACATCGGCATCGGGCAGGTCGTGGGGGAACAGCATGGCGGCACCTCAAGAAGCAGGGCGGCACGTTTGGCCGCCCTTGCAGCCTCAGCCGCGCTGGAACGCGACGCCGGTCTTTTCCTTCAGCTCTTCATCGCTGACACCCGGCGCGGCCTCCACCAGCAACAGGCCCTTTTCAGTCACGTCGAACACCGCCAGATCGGTGATGATGCGGTCGACCACGCCCACGCCGGTCAACGGCAGCGTGCATTCGGCCAGGATCTTGTGCTCGCCGTTCTTGGCAGTGTGCTCCATCAGCACCACAACCCGCTGCACGCCGGCGACCAGGTCCATTGCCCCGCCCATGCCCTTGACCATCTTGCCGGGCACCATCCAGTTGGCCAGGTCACCCTTGTCGGTGACCTGCATGGCGCCAAGGATGGCCAGGTTCACATGGCCACCGCGGATCATCGCGAAGCTGTCGTGGCTGCCGAAGTAGCTGGCACCGGCACGCGCCGTAACCGTCTGCTTGCCGGCATTGATCAGGTCCGCGTCGACTTCAGCGTCGGTCGGGAACGGGCCGATGCCGAGCAGGCCGTTCTCCGACTGCAGCCACACGTCCACGCCTTCGGGAATGTGATTGGCAACCAGCGTCGGCAGGCCGATGCCCAGGTTCACGTAGGCGCCATCGGTCAGCTCCTGGGCGGCGCGTGCCGCCATCTCGTCACGGGTCCACGCCATGTCAGTTGCCCTCCGCGCGGATGGTGCGCTGTTCGATTCGCTTCTCAGGATGCGCGTTGTGCACGATGCGGTGCACATAGATGCCTGGCAGGTGCACCTGGTCCGGGTCGATGGCACCGACCGGCACCACCTCCTCCACTTCCACGATGCAGACCTTGCCGGCCATCGCACAGGCCGGGTTGAAGTTGCGTGCGGTCTTGCGGAACACCAGGTTGCCGGCCTCGTCGGCCTTCCAGGCCTTGACCAGCGCCACATCGGCGCGCAGCGCCGTCTCCATCACGTAGTGCTTGCCGTCGAACTCGCGGGTTTCCTTGCCCTCGGCAACCACCGTGCCATAGCCGGTGGCAGTGAAGAACGCCGGAATACCCGCACCACCGGCACGCAGGCGCTCGGCCAGAGTGCCCTGCGGGTTGAACTCCAGCTCCAGCTCACCAGCCAGAAACTGCCGTTCGAATTCCTTGTTCTCGCCCACGTAGGACGAAATCATCTTGCTGATCTGCCGGGTTTCCAGCAGCTGGCCCAGTCCGAAGCCATCGACACCGGCATTGTTGGAGATCACGGTCAGGCCCTTGACGCCACTGTCGCGCAGCGCAGCGATCAGCGCCTCGGGGATGCCACACAGGCCAAAGCCGCCCACGGCCAGGGTCTGTCCATCGGCGACCACCCCCTGCAGGGCCTCCGTCGCACTGGCGAAGCGCTTGCCGCGCTTTGCGCCGGTCGTTGCCGGATTGCTCATCTACGCCCTCACTTCGTTGATGTAATCACACCATTCTAGGCCAGCACGGCAGGCGGTCACGTGGCGTTGCGGCATGGAAACGCTTCCCATACAAGACAGGTACTACAATCGCGTGCTGAGCCACCCAAGGATCCCGATCAATGCCCCTGCCCGCCTTCAAGGCCTATGACATCCGCGGCCGCGTGCCGGAAGAACTGAACGAAGATCTGGCCCGCCGCATCGGCGTTGCCCTGGCGGCGCAGCTTGCGCCGGGCCCGGTGGTGCTGGGCCATGACGTGCGCCTGACCAGCCCCGCGCTGCAGGATGCACTGGCCGCAGGTCTGCGCGGTACCGGGCGCGAGGTGATCGACATCGGCCTGTGTGGCACGGAAGAGGTCTATTTCCAGACCGACCACCTGGGCGCGGCCGGCGGTGTGATGGTCACCGCCAGCCATAATCCGATGGACTACAACGGCATGAAGCTGGTCAAGGAAAACGCACGACCGATCAGCTCCGATACTGGCCTGTTCGCGATTTCCGATGCGGTTGCCGCCGATACGTCCGCGGCACAGCCGCCGCGTGCCGCGCAGAGCGCGCAGCACGACAAGAGCGCGTACATCCAGCACCTGCTGAGCTATGTCGACGCTGGCAAGCTGCGACCGCTGAAGCTGGTGGTCAACGCCGGCAACGGCGGTGCCGGGGCCATCGTCGACCTGCTGTCGCCGCACCTGCCGTTCGAGTTCATCCGCATCTGCCACGAGCCGGACGGCAGCTTCCCCAACGGCATTCCCAACCCGCTGCTGCCGGAGAACCGCGCCGCCACCGCCGACGCCGTGCGCGAACACGGTGCCGATTTCGGCATTGCCTGGGACGGTGACTTCGACCGTTGCTTCTTCTTCGACCATACCGGCCGCTTCATCGAGGGCTACTACCTGGTCGGCCTGCTGGCCAAGGCAATCCTGGCGCGCAATCCCGGCGGCAAGGTCGTGCACGACCCGCGCCTGGTCTGGAACACCGTGGACATGGTCGAACAGGCCGGCGGCGTACCGGTGCAGTGCAAGAGCGGCCACGCTTTCATCAAGGAAAAGATGCGCGCCGAAGACGCGGTGTACGGTGGCGAGATGAGCGCCCACCACTATTTCCGCGAGTTCGCCTATGCCGACTCGGGCATGATTCCGTGGCTGCTGATCGCCCAGCTGGTTTCCGAAAGCGGGCGCTCGCTGGCCGACTGGGTCGAAGACCGCATGGCTGCCTACCCGTGCAGCGGCGAAATCAATTTCAAGGTCAGCGATGCCAAGGCCGCCGTCGCACGCGTGATGGAGCACTTCGCAGCGCAGTCGCCCACGCTGGACCACACCGATGGCATCAGCGCCGACTTCGGCGACTGGCGCTTCAACCTGCGCAGCTCCAACACCGAGCCGCTGCTGCGCCTGAATGTTGAAGCCCGGGGCGATGCCGCACTGATGCAGGCACGTACCGACGACATCTCCCGCCTCATCCAGCAGTAATCGAGGAACGCATGAGCAGCATCCAGCCCGTCATCCTGTCCGGTGGATCCGGTACCCGCCTGTGGCCGCTGTCGCGCGAGGCGTACCCAAAGCAGTTCCTGTCGTTGGCGGGCGAACTGACGATGCTGCAGGCCACCTGGAAGCGCGTGGCGCCGATCGCCGCGCGTGGACCGCTGGTGATCGCCAACGAAGAGCATCGCTTCGTAGCCGCGGAGCAGCTGCAGCAGGTTGGCGCCGAGCCAGCCGCGATCATCCTTGAGCCGGTCGGCCGCAACACGGCACCGGCGATCGCGGTGGCCGCGCTGGAAGCCACCCGCGACGGCGGCGACGCGCTGCTGCTGGTGCTGCCCTCCGATCATGTGATCAACAACGAGACTGCATTCCGCAGCGCCGTCCAGGCCGCCGCCGCTGCCGCCGAAGCCGGAAAGCTGGTGACCTTCGGCATCGTGCCGACCGGCCCGGAAACCGGCTACGGCTATATCAAGGCCGCCGATGGCCAGGGCCTGCGCGCGGTCGAGCGCTTCGTCGAGAAGCCCGACCTGGGCACCGCCACCCGCTACGTCAGCAGCGGCCAGTACTACTGGAACAGCGGCATGTTCCTGTTCAAGGCCTCGCGCTACCTGCAGGAGCTGGAACGCTTCCAGCCCGCCATGCTCGCCGGCAGCCGCCAGGCCTGGCAGCAGGCGCGTCGCGATGCCGATTTCACGCGCCTGGACAAGGAGGCCTTCACTGCCGTTCCGTCCGATTCGATCGACTATGCGGTGATGGAGAAGACCGCCGATGCCGTGGTGATTCCACTGGATGCCGGCTGGAACGATGTCGGCTCGTGGACCGCGCTGCGCGATGTCTCGCAGCAGGACGGCGATGGCAACGCCCACCAGGGCGACGTGATCGCCATCGACTGCCGCAACACCTATGCCTACGCACAGCGCCTGGTGGCGCTGGTCGGGCTGGATGACGTGGTGGTGGTGGAAACCGACGACGCGGTGCTGGTCGGCAAGGCCGACCGCATGCAGGACGTCAAGACAGTGGTTGCGCAGCTGAAGGCCGAGGGCCGCAGCGAGGCCACCTGGCACCGCAAGGTCTATCGCCCGTGGGGTGCCTACGATTCGATCGACAACGGCGAGCGCTTCCAGGTCAAGCGGATCACGGTCAAGCCCGGCGGCACGCTGAGCCTGCAGATGCATCACCATCGCGCCGAACACTGGATAGTGGTCAGCGGCACCGCTGAAGTGACCCGTGGTGACGAGGTGATCCTGCTCAGCGAGAACCAGAGCACCTATATTCCGCTGGGCGTGACCCACCGCCTGCGCAACCCGGGCAAGCTGCCGCTGGAACTGATCGAAGTGCAGTCCGGCAGCTACCTGGGCGAGGATGACATCGTGCGCTTCGAGGATACCTACGGGCGCCGCTGAGGTTTGCCCGGGGTCGGATCCCGTTGCTGCGCAGCGGGCTCTGACCCGTCCCTGATCGGCCCGGCAGCGCTGCGTCGCCGGGCTTGGCCCGGCGCTACGGCCGTCAGGCCAGCTCCGCCATCACCCGCTTCAGGCCATCCTGCCAGCTCGGCAGCACGACGCCGAAATCCTGCTGCAGCTTGCGGTTGTCCAGCACCGACCAGGCCGGGCGCTTGGCCGGGGTCGGATATTCGGAACTGGGAATCGCCTCGACCGTCGGCACCTTGGCCAACACGCCGCTGGCCAACGCCTCGGCAAATATGGCCTCGGCAAAGCCATGCCAGCTGGTCTGGCCGCTGGCGGTCAGGTGCCAGGTACCCGACAACTGTCCAGGATGCTGCAGTGCCTGCGCGGTGACATCGGCGATCAGCGCCGCCGGCGTCGGCGTACCGATCTGGTCAGCCACCACACGCAATACGTCACGCTCTGCACCCACACGCAACATCGTGCGCAGGAAGTTCGCGCCGTGCGAGGCATACACCCACGCCGTGCGGAAAATCAGATGGCGGCCACCGGCCGCGCGCACCGCGTCCTCGCCATCGCGCTTGCTGGTGCCATACACGCCCAGCGGTGCGGTCGGCTCGTCCTCGCAGTAGGGCGCGCTGCCCTGGCCGTCGAACACGTAGTCGGTGGAGTAATGCACGAACGGCACGCCATGCGCCGCACACCAGCGCGCGATCACGCCCGGCGCCTGCGCATTGGCAGCGAAGGCAGCTTCGACCTCCTGCTCCGCACGATCAACTGCGGTATAGGCGGCCGCATTGACCACCAGCGACGGCTGCACGCGGTCCAGCAATGCCGGCAGGCTGTCGGGCTGGCCGAAGTCGGCCGTTTCGCAGGTACTTCCGTCGGGCAGTTGGCCGCTGCGCGTGGTTGCAATCACCTTCCCCAGCGGCGCCAGCGCGCGCAGCAACTCCTGGCCCACCTGCCCGTTGCCACCGAACACCAGCACGGTCATGGCACGTAGACCGGCAGGCGATCTTCAGCAATGTCCTTCAGGAACGGTGCATTCTCGTCCTTGGCTGACAGGGTCGGTGCGCTGACCGGCCAGTCCACGGCAATGCCTGCGTCATTCCAGCGCACGCCGGCATCGAAGTCCTTCAGATAAACCTCGGTGCACAGGTAGCTGAACACCGCACGCTCGGACAACACGGCAAAGCCATGGGCAAAGCCCTCCGGAATCCAGAACTGCTTCTTGTTCTCCGCGCTCAGCACCACCGCTTCCCACTGGCCGAAGGTCGGCGAACCGCGGCGGATATCCACGGCCACGTCATAGACCTCACCTTCCAGCACGCTGACCAGCTTGCCCTGCGGCCGCGGCCATTGGTAATGCAGGCCGCGCAGCACGCCCTGCGCAGAGGTCGACACGTTGCTCTGCACGAAACGGTCCGGCAGGCCCAGCGCGGCGAAGCGCTCGGCGTTCCAGGTTTCGAAGAAATAACCGCGGGCATCGCCGAACACCGCCGGCTCGATCACCACGCAGCCGGGCAACTTGGTTTCAATCACTTTCACGGAACGACTCCACGCAGGGCGAGCTTGTGCAGGTACTGGCCGTAGCCATTCTTGATCAGCGGCGCAGCCAGTGCTTCCAGCTGCTCGGCGTTGATCCAGCCCTTGCCGAACGCGATTTCTTCCGGGCAGCACACCTGCAGGCCCTGACGGGTCTGGATGGTCTCGATGAAGTTGGACGCCTCAAGCAGCGACTGATGGGTGCCGGTATCGAGCCAGGCGTAACCACGGCCGAGCGCCTCAAGATGCAGATGGCCCTCGCGCAGGTAGCGCTGGTTCAGATCGGTGATCTCCAGCTCGCCACGCGGCGACGGCTTGAGCTCGGCCGCATAGTCGCTGGCATTGCCGTCATAGAAATACAGGCCGGTAACCGCATAGTTCGACCGCGGATTCTCCGGCTTCTCGACAAGATCGATGACCTTGCCGTCCTTGTCGAACTCGGCCACGCCGTAGCGCTCCGGGTCGTTGACCCAGTAGCCGAATACGGTCGCGCCCTGCTCGCGCTGGTCGGCGTTGCGCAGCACTTCTCGCAGACCGTGGCCGTGGAAGATGTTGTCGCCCAGCACCAGGCAGCTCGGCTTGCCGGCGACGAAATCACGGCCGATCAGGTAGGCCTGGGCCAGGCCATCGGGGCTCGGCTGCACCGCGTACTGGATGTCCATGCCCCACTGCGAGCCGTCGCCCAGCAGCTGCTGGAACAGCGCCTGCTCGTGCGGGGTGTTGATGATCAGCACCTCGCGGATGCCCGCCAGCATCAGCACGCTGAGCGGGTAATAGATCATCGGCTTGTCGTACACCGGCAGCAGCTGCTTGCTGACGCCCTTGGTGATCGGATACAGCCGGGTGCCGGAGCCCCCGGCCAGGATGATGCCTTTACGCTGGGTCATGAAATCTCCTGGATTCAGGCTGCGGTGCCGATGCGCTGCAGACGGTAGCTGCCGTCCAGCACGCCGTTGACCCATTCCTGGTTGTCCAGGTACCAGTCAACGGTGAAGGTGATGCCCTGTTCGAAGGTGTAGGCCGGTTCCCAGCCCAGATCGTTCTTCAGCTTCGAGGCATCGATCGCATAGCGGCGGTCATGACCGGGGCGGTCGGTGACGTAGGTAATCTGGCTGCTGCGCGGCTGGCCGTCTTCGCGCGGACGGCGCTGGTCCAGCAGTGCGCAGATCGCCTGCACCACTTCAATGTTCTGCTTTTCCGAATTGCCGCCGACGTTATAGGTCTCGCCCACCTGGCCCTTGGCCAACACGGTGCGGATCGCTTCGCAGTGGTCGGACACGAACAGCCAGTCGCGCACCTGCTTGCCATCGCCGTACACCGGCAGCGGTTCGCCAGCCAGCGCCTTGGCGATCACCAGCGGGATCAGCTTCTCGGGGAAGTGGTACGGACCGTAGTTGTTGGAGCAGTTGGTGGTCAGCACCGGCAGCCCGTAGGTGTGGTGGAACGCACGCACCAAGTGGTCCGAAGCGGCCTTCGACGCCGAATACGGGGAGTTCGGGGCGTACGGCGTGGTTTCGCTGAACTTGCCGGTCTCGCCCAGGGTGCCGTACACCTCGTCGGTCGATACGTGCAGGAAGCGGAAGGCCGCGCCCTGCTCGGCCGGCAGCGCCTTCCAGTAGTCACGCACCGCTTCCAGCAGGCCCAGAGTGCCCACCACATTGGTCTGGATGAAGGCACCCGGGCCATCGATGGAACGGTCGACGTGGCTCTCGGCGGCGAAGTTCAGCACCGCATCGGGCTGGTGCTCGGCCAACAAACGGGTCACCAGAGCACCGTCGCCGATGTCACCCTGCACGAACACGTGGTTCGGGTTGCCGTCCAGGCTGGACAGGGTCTTCAGGTTGCCGGCGTAGGTCAGGGCGTCGAGGTTGATGACCTTGATGCCACGGGCAACTGCCTCGAGGACGAAATTTCCGCCGATAAAGCCGGCACCGCCGGTGACAAGCCATGTGGGCACTACCTGATCTCCTGTTCAATGATGACGTCCACAGGCACCCACGGTGCCCGACATAGCGGGACAGGATACATCGGGGAAACCTTCACGACTGCCTGCATGACGTGAACATGACATCAGAAAGCTGCCTTCACGCCAAAGCTATGCGGCGGCGCAGCATCACTACAAGACCATACGCATTCGCATGGTCCCCTCAAGCCAGCTAGAATCGGGGTCCCACCCCCGAACCGGTTGCTGTGCGAGGACCGGACGTTCTCTCCGTTATTGAAGGACCCCGTACCAGATGAAAATCCTCGTCGCGTACAAGCGCGTGGTGGACTACAACGTCCGCATTCAGGTCAAGCCGGACGGTTCCGGCGTGGTCACCGACGGCGTCAAGCTGTCCCCCAACCCCTTCGATGAAATCGCCCTGGAAGAGGCCCTGCGCCTGCGCGACAAGGGCATCGCCAGCGAGGTCGTGGTCGCCACCATCGCCCCGGCCGATGCCCAGGCGCACCTGCGCAACGGCCTGGCCATGGGCGCCAACCGCGCCGTCCATGTGGTCACCGACCAGGCCATCCAGCCGCTGACCGCCGCGCGCACCCTGCTCAAGCTGATCGAGAAGGAACAGCCGGACCTGGTGATCCTGGGCAAGCAGGCGATCGACGACGACGCCAACCAGACCGGCCAGATGCTGGCCACGCTGTGGGGGCGCCCGCAGGCGACCTTCGCCAGCAAGCTGGACGTTGCCGACGGCAAGGCCACGGTGACCCGCGAAGTCGACGCCGGCCTGGAAACGCTGGAAGTCGATCTGCCGGCCGTGGTCACCACCGACCTGCGCCTGAACGAGCCGCGCTTCATCAAGCTGCCGGACATCATGAAGGCCAAGGCCAAGCCGCTGGAGACCCTGCAGCTGGCCGACCTCGGCGTTGAAGCCGCCGACACCTTCAAGACCACCCAGTACGCCGCGCCGTCCAAGCGCAGCAAGGGTGTGATGGTCAAGGACGCGGCCGAACTGGTTGCCGCACTCAAGCAGAAGGGGTTGCTGTAATGAGCTGGATTCTCGTCATCGCCGAGCACCACGACGGCAAGCTCAACGCCGCCACCGCCAAGACCGTCAGCGCTGCTGCCGCCATCAGCGGCGCCAGCATCGACGTGCTGGTGCTGGCCGCCGATCCGGCTGCCGTGGCTGCCGAGGCCGCGAAGATCGCTGGCGTCGCCAAGGTCCTGACCGTGGCCAACGCTGCCAACGCGCAGGCCATCGCCCAGGTGCTGGCACCGCAGATCGCGCAGCTGGCCAAGGGTTACACCCACGTGTTCGGCCCGTCGACCACCTTCGGCAAGGACCTGATGCCGTGCGTGGCCGCCCTGCTGGGCGTCAACCAGGTTTCCGACCTGATGAGCGTTGAAGGCAGCCACACCTTCAAGCGCCCGATCTACGCCGGCAACGCGATCATCACCGTGGAAGCCCCGGCCGACCAGATCGTGGTCGCCACCGTGCGTGCCGCCTCGTGGCCGGAAGCCGCCCAGGGCGGCAGCGCCACCATCGAAGCGGCCAGCGTCGATGCTGCCCTGCCGACCCACACCCGCTTCGTCGGCCTCGCCGCTGGTGCCAGCGACCGCCCGGACCTGCAGAGCGCCAAGCGCGTGGTCTCCGGTGGCCGTGGTGTCGGTTCGGAAGAGAACTTCAAGGTCATCTTCCAGCTGGCCGACAAGCTCGGTGCCGCCGTCGGTGCCTCGCGCGCTGCGGTTGATGCCGGCTACGTGCCCAGCGACCTGCAGGTCGGCCAGACCGGCAAGATCATCGCGCCGGAACTTTACGTGGCCGTCGGCATCAGTGGCGCCATCCAGCACCTGACCGGCATCAAGGATGCCGGCACGATCGTGGCGATCAACAAGGATCCGGATTCGCCAATCTTCGAGATCGCCGATATCGGTCTGGTGGGCGATCTGTTTGGGATCCTGCCGGAGCTGGAAAAGGCGCTCTGACGACTCAGCGCAGAGGCCTTTCGCCATCCAAGGGCCGGCTGAAGTTCAGCCGGCCCTTTTCTCCTTCACGGGTTCACTTCTTACTATGAACAATCAGATGCAAGACCGCATCCACGGGCCGGACGTCCTCCGCGGATTGGCGGCGCTCGGCGTGGTCATGTTTCATGTCCTCTATCTTTCGGGCATCCCGATCAATGAGACGGCTGCGGCCATTACCGGAAGGATGGACTTCTTCGTCCGCGTGTTCTTCGTGCTGAGCGCGTTTGCTATCGGTCATGCCTACTATTCACGCATGAGCAGTACCGAAGCGATCAAGGTCTTCTACCAGAAAAGATTCTTCCGAATCGCTCCGCTGTTTTACTTCATGATCCTCACAGGCGTGGCTTTTCGGCTGGCCATGGATCAACCGATGCCACCTCTGCTCGACTTCATGCTGTCAGGAAGCTTCCTGTTTACGCTTGTACCAGGCAAGCAGAGCGGCCTCGTCGGCGGCGGTTGGTCCATCGGTATCGAATGGCTTTTCTACTTCATGTTCCCGCTGCTGCTTTCGACCATCAGGACAGTCAAGTCGGCAGCACTCGCGTGGGTAGTGCTATGCCCGATTGCAGTACTTTCAAAGCGCTACCTGCAGGACAGCTTTGATGGCCAACTGAACGAGTTCGCATCACTCAACGTACTGGTCCACAGCCAATATTTCGTTCTCGGCCTCCTTATCCTACATCTCAGCCGTGCCGGCATGCCGACAGCACGCAATGCAATGCAGCGCCAAGCCGTAGGTGTTGCTTTCCTGGCGCTGCTGGCATGCACCATCTATTCCTTGCACGCACCGTTCGGCCTGCCAGAAGAAGTTCTGCTTTCGATTGCAGCGCCCTTGATGGTCGGCATGTCGATAGCGGGTTTCCCGCGATGGCTCGACAACAAGGTAACCCGCTGGCTTGGCCTTGTAAGCTACAGCATCTGGTGCAGTTCCCGCTGATCCAACTCCTGCAGATGCATGGCATCTACGCGCAAATAGATGCGCACATCGGACACGGTGGACTCGCATTTGCCACTGCAGCTTTGGTCACGCTCGCCTGCGTGGTAGTGACGGCAGCTTTCACATATTACTTCGTGGAAGTACCTGGCCAACGTCTGTACGACAAGCTGCGCGGGGGCAGGCTCACGCGAACCTCATAAAACAAGTGAATCCGCTGTGCAGGAAGTGGCCCGCGGAGCGTGCAGGATCAGACTTCAATTGCCCCTCTGCAGACTGAATGGTTGGGCACATACGTAAGAGCCTCGCTTCAGCGTGAGGGCGTATGTGCCCGGCGACAGCTTTGATCCATCTAGGAGAGCTTCGAATCCTGCCGCGGACAACGCAGGCTCTCCGAGAGAACGCGCAACATCCTCACGGTGATGAACATCTGCTCCGGCGACGTTAATTTCCGTGGTTCCGGGACCCGCAGAAAACACCAGCGAAGTCTCGCCGACCAGCTCGCCACGATCATCGATCTGGCCCGCGACCCAACCACTCAATGCAATCTGACCGTTTGACGCCTGGACCGGTAACGAGGCGACGGGCTGCCCATTGACGGTCTCAAGATTGCAGCCCTGCGCGACATGCGGCTTTTGGATGACGGCGGAGGGGCTTGCCCGCTCGCCGTGGACCATCCCGGCCGGAACTGTCACCTCGGGCACCTGTTCTGAGCACCCGGCTATTCCGACCAGGCTCACCAACAGTCCCGCTACCCACATACGGTACGCGCCAGCCTCCATCCGTTCAGTCCTTCTTCTCATGCTGCACTGTGCTGCGGACGATGTAGCGGGGACGACGCTTCACCTCGGAATAGATACGCCCGATGTACTCACCGAGGACGCCAATTCCAATCAACTGGACGGCACCGAGAAAGAGAATGGCTGCAATCAAAGAGGAGTAACCCTGCACTGCGTTCCCATGCAGCAGCTTGTCGATCACAATCCAGACCCCGTAGGCAATCGAGAAAAATCCAATCGTGCTGCCGACGTACGTCCACACGCGCAACGGCGCGCTACTGAACGAGGTGATTCCCTCAAGCGCAAAATTCCACAGCTTCCAACCATTGAACTTC
The DNA here is from genome assembly GCF_059372355.1 of Stenotrophomonas sp. YJH_SMC_135. Taxonomy (NCBI): domain Bacteria; kingdom Pseudomonadati; phylum Pseudomonadota; class Gammaproteobacteria; order Lysobacterales; family Lysobacteraceae; genus Stenotrophomonas; species Stenotrophomonas sp. YJH_SMC_135. The sequence goes on along the minus strand of NZ_JCAFVN010000005.1, from coordinate 203,997 downwards.
GAGACACCGGCAGAGCGCTCGGGTCGTGAGTAGTCGACAAAGTCGGTTGAAAAGCCAACCCAACTCAACAAGCCCTTCATGAACAGCCGGTTCTCGGGCAGTTGCTTGATCGCTTCAACGACAGGCCTGGACATCAGGCGGAAGTCACCAACGTTTGCCTCTACAGGACTTTCTGAAATCGCATTGATCAATTTGTAGAACCAGTTGGCACTGTTTCGCTTGAGGAAGCCATCGCTACCGCGATCAACGCGCCGTGCGAGTACAACATCGGCACCTGCCTTGAACTTTTCGACCATGGCGGGAAGCAACTCCAGTGGATCCTGGAGATCGACATCCATCGGGATGACGACATCGCCACGCGCTGCGTGTATGCCAGCCAGCAATGCTGGTTCTTTACCGAAATTACGCGAGAAATTGATCAGCGTGACTTTGGGATCCGCCGCCGCCAACGCAGTGATGACCGACTCGGTTCCATCGGAGCTGCCGTCATTTACAAAAACAAGCTCGAGATCATGCCCCTCAAGTCCAGGCAGCATCTGCACCGCCCGGTAAAAGATGGGGATGGCCTCTTGTTCATTGAAGACCGGTATGACAAGACTGATTTTCAAGGGACCTCCCGGAAAACAATGAACTTTGCAATAAGGTAACCAATCACCAAGCTTACGGCAGAAAACCCGACCATTGTAACGATCGGATGCAGTGAGAGCGCATCTGCGACGGCACCCAGAACGAAGCTGAGCGTCCCCATTGTCAGAACCATCACCACATACCGCTTGATGCTGGTCCGGGTCTTGAATGTCCACTGAGCATTCAGGAAGAAAGACAATGTGACCGCCACCAGGAACGCGCAGAGGTTGGAGATGGACTGTGGGTTACCCAGCCATACCAGAAGCACAAATATCATCCAGTGCACGGCAGTATTCAGGCCACCAGTGACCGCATATCGCAGGAATGGCATCCATCGGCGACTGCTCATTGCGGCAGCACCTTGCAACCGTAGTAGGCGCTTACGTAAGCAGGATTTGCGACGAACCAGGCTTCGCGACTGTTCAGATACTTATAAGAATATGCTTTAGTAGCATGCCCGACATCAATGCCTTGCTGGCAGCGCTCGGTCCTAGACATGATTCGTATGTAGGAATCTCGCTCTTCCAGGCTGCGCGCAAACTCAACATATGAGAGATTCGCCTGCAGCGGAAGGTAAAGACTGGCAACGGCTACAATCGCTGCACCCGAGCGGAACCAACTGATCGACACCAGTCGAATGACAGCGGCGACAACGAGCATGTACCAGATTGCCCACGGAACAATAAAGGCACGAGGCTCCGTGTAGGGCGCGGCAATGACACTGAGCACAGTGAGAGAGGACACCGTCCACGCCAGCACCACCTGCTGCCGCCATCCGTGCACGCGCCACAGGTAAACGCTAGCCGCCGTCCCTGCCAACACGAGCAGCCAGCCTGTACTCACCAACGTGCCAAAAACACTATGGGACCGCTCAAGCACGTGACCAACACCGAGGTTGGCTGGATACATGGCTGCGTATGCGGCACGACGGATTGCTGTGGAGGGCGCCAGCATCAACACTCCCCACGCAGCGGCGAGTGCGATGATGGGAACAATTGCGCGTATTCGCCAGCGAGCCCTTCCGCTCAGCAGAAGTACCAGCCCCATTCCCGCACCCAGCGCAGGCGGTACGTTCTCGAACGAAAGGCCAACAAGGCACGCCAGTACGACCGCAACAAGACAGCGGAGGTTCGATTCACCAAGCTTCTGCGTCGCCTCGGCGGTAAAGTAAAAGGACATCAACAGAAGGGTGAGAATCATCGGCTGGAAGTAGGCCGCTTGGGCCGTCGTCCAGAAAAAAACTTCGTAACCCGGCCAGAACAACCAGAGCATCGCCAGCGCGTAGATTGAGCCATGCAGGAACGAATCGCGATCCGTTTGCCTGCGCCCATACACGGCAACCACGGCACAGAAGAACAGCAGCGAGGCTGTCGTCGCCAGGACGAAGTAGATCCGAGGTACGCTCAGCCAGAGGATTGCGAGCTGCTCTCCAAGACGTGCGTTCCACTGCGTAATCTGTGCCGACGAACGTTCAATGATCCAGCCGAAACGATCCATCGGCGCAACGCCGGCCATATCCCGCGTCAATGCGAAATCCTCGCCGTTGAGAGGTGAAATCATGGCAGTCGCCACGTACACGAATAGTCCGAGGGCGGCGCAGATAGCCACTATCAGCGGGAAGTGACTTGTTTGGGAGGACGCTGTTCTGCTCATTCCTTTGTGCCGATACTCGAAAAATTCCGCAGACTCGCTCGTCGAGACTGCAGTTGGGAAGGGAATCGCACTTGAAGACGAGCGATACGAGGACTGGAGGCCAGATTCAGTTCACACTGAGTTGTGTTCGATGAAGCCACACGACTGCTTGCTGGGCACATTCACCTGCGTCTCCGTGCGACGCCGTCGCGGAGATTCAAGCGAATCTAGCTGCCCGTCGCGTCCTGCATGCTTCGCCAGGCGAGGATCAACCCCTCCGCCAGCGCGATCTTTGGTGTCCAGCCCAGCAACTGCTTGGCGCGCTGGACGTCGAGAACAATGGATCGCACATCAAACGTGCGACCAGGCTTGTACTGCACAGGCAATGCCCTGCCCGAAGCTACCCGAATTGCCGCGCAGAGCTCATTCAGACTGATGCCATTACCAGACGCCGCGTTGAATACTCCTGTCCTTCCGGACTCCGTTGCCAACAGCGCAAGATCGATGAGGTCGTCGATGAACACGTAGTCTCGGACGGTTTCCCCGTCACCCCATATCTCGACAGGCAATCCTGCCAGCGCGCGTCCCAGGAATACAGCCACTGCGCCCTGGATCCCTCGCGTGGACTGCCCTGGCCCGTAGGGATTTGAGGGACGGATGATCACCGGATCCAGCCAACCCTGACGTTGGAACATCGTCAGATAGTGCTCGATGGCGACCTTTACGATGCCGTAGGAGGAAATCGGTCGCAGCGCGTGCGTTTCGGGAACGGGAAGGGTGTCGGGGTTGCCATACACCGTTCCTCCAGAGGAAAAGTAGCAGAGCCTACGCACGCCCCGTACGCGCATTGCCTCCAGCAAACGGTGGGTACCGATTAGATTGCCTTCGATATCAGCGATCGGATCAGCATCAGCAGTGCTCGGCACAGTGCAGCTGGCGAGGTGGTACACGGAATCGACATCCTGCAGCGCCTGCTCCAGTACATCAGCGTCGTGGAAATCGCCCTGAAAGTAGCGCACACCAGCCCAGTCCATGTCCGTGCGGGCAGGGAAGCGATCCAGCACCGCCGTCTCTTCACCACGCGTACGCAGCGCGGCGACGAGTCGTGAACCGATGAAACCATTGCCACCGATGACCAACGCGCTCATGCAATCACTCCGTCCCAGCTGAATGGTTCCGCAACCCGAAGTGGGTGCGCAGCTTGTCTTCGTATGCCGCGGCCGCGCTCCGCGTGGCTGCGCTCAACGGGAAAAGCCGCTGGGCGTGGGCATGCAGGCTGCGGATTTCATCCAGGTGACCCTGCGCTTTGGAGCCGATGGTCACGCTGTTGCCATGGCGGCGGTGCTGGTTGAGCGATTCCGCATTGAAGCTGAGGCCGCCATCGCGCAGCAATAGCAGGTAGACCAGCCAGTCGCCCGCGATCCGATACTGAGTGATCTCTTCGATGTGCTCCTGCATCACGCGCAGCAGCGCCTCGCGACGGAACAGCACGGCGCTGACGTTGGGCAGGGTGTTCTTAACAGCCAGACCGGCTTCAACTTCTTCGGAACCCATCGCCGAATAGCTGCTGCGCCAGCGATCACGCGAGAGATCATTGGTGTATTCCAGATAGTCGCCAGCCATCACCTCGCCGAACTCGTCGATCTGTTCCGACTGCGAGAACGCCATCACCGAGCGGGGGTTGGACTCGAGCAGGTCCACCAGCGAGCGCAGGAATGCTGGCTTGGAAAGATCGTCGGCCTCGGCGATCCAGACGTACTCGCCGCGCGCCAGGCTCACGCCCTTCATCCACTGGCGGAAGACCGACCCGCTGTTGTCCGACGACGCCTCAAGGCGCGGCTCCGGATCAAATGTTGGCCAGAGGCGTTCGAGTTCTGCCAGGCTCCCATCCGATGAGGCGTCATCCAGGATGATGACCTCATACAGGGGGAAGTCCTGCCCGTACACCGACGCCAGACGCTCTTCCAGGTAGTGGGCGTAGTTGTAGTTCGGCACTACCACCGAGACACGCGGAATGCGATGCCCGGCCAGATCCAGCAAGTCCAGCAGGTAGCTGCGGAAGGAGAAGTCGGCATTGACAAGGCGTCGTCCGGCTTCGCCTGCCGTTGCTCGCACCGAATCCTCATCGAGCAGACGCGCCAAGGCGCCGCCATAGGCGACGGCGTCCAGTGCCGGCACGACCACGCCCGCCTGGTGCTGGGCCACGAGGTCCGCACCGCCCCCCGTGCCTGCGAATGCGACGACCGGCAGCTCGACAGACAAGGCCTCCAGCACGACGGATGGGAAAGGATCTTCCCGCGACGCGAGCGCGTAGATGTCAGCGCCTGCGTAGTAGTCATCGGTGTCAAAGTCGAGACCGGCGAAGTGAAACCGCTCCAGCATGCCATGGCTGCGGAGCACCTTTTCCGCGGCCTCACACGCAGCCTCTTCACGGTGACCGACCCAAACGACGTGGACATCAGGTCGCTGGGCGAATGCGCTGGTGAACGCCTCGGCCAGCAGGTCGACACCCTTACGCGCATCGGCGTAGCCCACCGACAACACGATCCTGTCCGTGGATTTGAGACCCAAGCGCTGCCGCAGCGCTGCGCGCGCAGCGTCTCGATTGCGCTTCCCGCGATGGCGGTTGGCTGCAAACAGCCCCTGCGGCAGCTTGGTTACCTTGGCCTGCCCTGCCGGGTCGAGGAAGGGCTGCAAACCTTCGCGTACTGCGTCCGAGGCGACGACGATGCGCTTGGCCACACGGGAAATGTCCGCCAGTGCAGGCTGCAGGCCGTAGCTCTGGATGACACCCGGCAGCTCGTGGATCATCGACACCACGGTAAGACCTGCATCACCCAACGCCTGCACGATGCGGCCGCTGACCGCCGTATTGGCAAGCACCGAGCGCACGCCCAGCTGGCGTAGTTCATTGGCCAGCACCGCTGGATCCCGGTCGCCCAGCAGGTGGACCGTGGAGCACTCGGCGAACTGGCTGTGCAGGCGGCCGTCTTCGAGCAGCACGACATGCACGTCCAGTCCCAGGCCGGCCGTCATCTTGCGTGCCATGTTGAGCGCGAGGTACTGCGCGCCATGCGGGTGCGCATCATGGGAAATCAGTGCGACACGCGGCTTCGCCGTGCCGGCGGTGACATTGCGCGTCGCCTGCAGGAAGGCATAACCGTAGTAACGGTCCGGTTCCAGATGGGCGCCTTCGGCCCACTCGTTCCAGGCGTTGATGAAGACCACGCTCTCGCCACGCACAGGTTTGGCCAGTGCGAACTCGCCCGCCGATTCCAGCCAGCGCTGGTACTCGCTCGGCGAGGAATGGGCGAACGTGTAGCCGCGCCCCGGCTTTCGCGCTTCATTGTCCCAGCGTGGCGTAACCCCCTTGAACAGCGGATAGTCTTCTTCCGGCCAGTTCCTGGAACGTTCGGCCATCTCGCGGTAGTCGACCACGTAGCCTTCATAACGCGGGTTGGCGATGTGCAGCGTGTGGTTGATGCTGGACAGGCCACGCGCCACCTTGTGCGGCGGGAACTCGAGGGCTGCATCGAAGCCGTACGTGCGCGGATCATCGACGTCGAACTGGACCATGGCGATGAACAGCTCGCCAAGGCCCTGCTCACGCGCATAGCCGCGCCAGACATCCAGCGACTTGCGGGCATCGGGAAGCAGCGATGGCCGGTAGATGATGAGCAACGGCCGACCATCGATGCGGATATACCGCGGATCAGACAGGTACGGCATCGCATCACGAATGAACGCGATGTCGTTGTCAGCCGTGTAGTTCTGACCAATCAGCACATCGTTTTCATGCCCATCCCAGCGCCGGGTCCAATTCTCGTTGGCCCAGCAGATGCAGAACGGCAGGTCAATCTCCGGATGCGCGAGCAGCTGGTCCACCGGCCGCTCCATCAGTCGATGACCGGAGAACCAGTAATGGTGGAAGCAGAAGCCGTGAACGCCGTACAGCTTGGCAAGCTCGGCCTGGCGCTTGAGCACATCGATCAAGCGCAGGTCATAGAAACCCAGTTCACCGGGCAGGTGCGGCTGGCGATGCCCCTGGAACTGTGGCACGGCCTTGCTCACATTGGTCCACTCGGTGAAGCCCCTGCCCCACCATGCGTCGTTTTCGGCGAAGGGGTGAAACTGCGGCAGGTAGAACGCGATCGTCTTGAAGCGGAGGCTGGTCGGTGGCTGTAGCGCAGGCGCCAGCTCCACGTACTCAGACCCGCGCACGCCTGCAGCGACGTCGAAGGCGTCTGCGTAGATACGCGCCACGGAGGACACCTTCACGCCTTCGGCAACGATCGGAGCGGCAGCGGCTGGCGGCTGCTGCGCGCCCGCCGTGACAACAGCAAATTCCTGCCCTGCGCCGAAGGTTTTCCATCGGCGGTAGGCATTTGTATTGGCAAAGGCGAAGCTGAAGTTCCGGAACAGGAAATCCTTCAGTGCAAGCCGCGCATTCCAGCCCGGCACCGCCATGTACATGCGGCGTGCAACTGCCCCCAGTTTTCCCATTTTCTGACCCTGATGCATCGCTTACAGGTGCCTCCTGGCACTTCCTGACAGTTTCCTGAGCCATGCAGTGTAACGCCAACTCCGTGACGCCTTAAGCAGTTCCACATCCCGTTCGCGGTGCTCGCTGATGACGCGCTGCTCGGTTACGGCCAACTGCAGCTGCTGCACGGACTGCCTTGCCTCATCCCGTTCGGCCATGGTCCGGTCGATTTCCGCACGCAGAGCGGACATTTCTTCGCGCAGGCTGCCGTTGGCATTGATATGCCCCAACACCATCTCCTGGGACTCGGAAAGCATGCGCTCGAGGGAGCGGACCCTTTCCTCGGTGGCAACGGCCTGAATCAACTGCTGGCGGAGTTCGGCCAGCTGAGCCTTGAATTGACCGTTGTCGATCGACTGGCTGCTGGCTGCTTCAGCAACCAGCGCTCGATTCTGATCCAGCGCATTCTGCAGGCTTTCCAGCCTGCGTTCCTGGGCCAGCCGATCATGACCGCCTTCGCGGCGAACATCATCGACCAGCGAACCCAGCACGGAGATCGAGGACAGCACCTCGTTGCGGCTGTCACGAAGCCGCTCGATCTCGGCCAGATGCGCTTCGCGCGTCCGCCGCAGTTCCTCCGCCGCCTCCAGGGAAGCGGCTTCCCGATGGGAAAGATGGGACTGGGCCTGGGCCTCGAGTTCCTCGACCTTGGCGCGAAGCTGCAGGACTTCGATATCCGCGTTCTGGACGCGCTCAGGCAAGTGCACCCCGTAGAAGGCGCCGGCATCCATTCCATGAACCTTCAGTTCGAAGAACGAGGACGACTGCACAGGCAGCACCCCATCCGTCGCAACCACCAGGTCGTAGAGCGGGCGGCTGAGGCCTTCGGCCCATTCACTGGTTTCAGGGCCGGTGCCCAGGATTGAATCGAAGGCCGCCGGACCGTCAGCGACCAACAGGGAACCGTAGACGACGCGCTGCGAATACACCTGCTGCTGCGGGAAGTAGCGCTGGATGAGTTCGATCAACTCGTGACGGAACAACTCCTTCACGTGATAGGGGTTTTCGTAGCCCGGGTCGATCGAATAGTGCTGCTTGTTCGGACTGGACATGATCAGCATCCCACCCGGACGTAGAACGCGCCGGATCTCCGACAGCATTTCCTCATGCTGGTCGTGGTGCTCGATGGTCTCGAAACTCACCACCACGTCAACGGAGTCGTCCTCCAATGGCAGCAAGGCAGCAGACGCCTCGACGAAGCGCAAGCGATCGGACCCGTAGCGGCCAGCCGCATGGGCGACGGCCTCGGCCGAGATATCTATGCCGGTCACCGAGTCCGCAACGCCAGACAGGATCTGGCTGCCATAACCTTCGCCACAGGCCACGTCCACCACCTGCTTGCCGGCACAGAACCTGGCGGCGAAGTGATAGCGATGGAGATGTTCGAAGGCGATCTGACCGGCCACTTCGGGCATGAACCGTTCGCCGGTGAATGCGAGATCTTCTACGTGCTCGTCAAGCTGGGTTGCCATGGGTCACCTCAATACATGATTGCTGCTGAAGCCGGTCACCCGGATACCAGATCTTGTTGCTCGACTACAAGGCGCACGCGCTGCATGGGTGCGCCGAACAATCCAAGGCAGATGCCACGTGCATGAACATGGAAGGCAAGCGCGTCATGCAGCCAATGGTGCTGGACATGGTGATGCTGATTGCCGTCTGCGATGGCTGCACTCATGGTGTAGTCACCCTCGCGCAGGACAGGCATCCGGAAATCAAAGGAAGCCACCAGTACCTGCCCCGCTTGAGCGCCGGGAGGGGGATCGATGGAGGCGACATACGTGTTGTCCGCGAACAGGGTCTGCCCCAGGCGGTCGTACACCTCAAAACCGATGATGGGCGAGCTCAACACCTGGTTCACACGGCAGCGGATCTGCAGCCGGACCGGCTCTCCACCCACCACCCAGGACAGCGGGTTGCCATCCACGTCAACAAAGGCAGCGAACTCGACCTGCGCCCCGCCTTGTCCGAACCCCTTGTTTGCATTGAACTCAAAGACCCGGATTTCCTGCCGATGCTCACTGGCGTTGATCAGATCCTGGCGGAAATCACGGGGCGCCATGCCTGCGTGGTCCGGTTCGATGGCGGTCGCACCAGCAGCTGCCGGTTGCGCGTCACTTTCGGGAGCGTCAACGGCCACCGCAGCAGGACCAGCAGCGGCCATCTCCACCGCGTAGAGATCTTCCAGATACTTGGCGGTGACTTCCTTGGGGGCGCCATCTGCAACGATCTTCCCGTGCGACAACCAGACCACTCGGTCGCAGAGATTGATGACGGCGGCGGTGTCATGGGATACAAAGACCACCGTGCCGTTCTGCATGAAGGAACGGAGGAATCGCATGCACTTCTGCACGAAGAACGCGTCGCCGACACTCAGTGCCTCGTCGATGACCAGAATGTCAGCTTCCACGTGCGCGATCACGGCGAAGGCCAGCCGCACGAACATGCCGCTGGAGTATGTCTTCACCGGCTGGTCGATGAACTCGCCGATATCGGCGAATTCGACAATGGAGTCGTACTTGCTGCGCAGCTGCTCGTCCGAAAGTCCCAGCAGGGCACCGTTGAAGAACACGTTCTCGCGGCCGGTGAAATCAGGATTGAAGCCCGCCCCAAGCTCCAGCAGTGCCGCAACCCTTCCGTCGACCAGGATCTGGCCTTCCGATGGCGCCAGCGTACCGCTCAGCAGCTGCAGCAGCGTGGACTTGCCCGACCCGTTGCGTCCGATGATGCCGACCGTTTCACCCTTGCGAATCTCGAATGAAACATCCTTCAGCGCACTGAACTGGCGGCCATAGGATTTGCCTCGGCTTCCCACGACACGCGCAGCGCGCGAAAAAAGGGCGTCCTTCAACCGGTCCTGGGGCGAGCCGTAGACCTGATAGTGCTTGGAAACGCCGTCGATCTTGAGAACGACCGGATCAGATGACATCGGCAAATCCATCTCTAGATTTCTGGAAGAAAGCGTAACCAGCCATGGCCATGAGCAGGCCCACCAGCAGGCCGATCCCGAAGTACGCAGGAGACGGGATGTCACCGAACATCAATACCTTGCGTGCCGCCTCCAGGACACCCGTCAGGGGATTGGCCTGGATCAGGGGACGATAGCGTTCAGGAATCGAATCAAGCGCGTAGAACACGGGAGAAAGGAACAGCAGCAGCGTCGCAAGCGTGCCGGTAATCTGTGCCACGTCTCGGAAGTAGACGCCGATCGCGGCAAGGAACCAGGAAACGCCAAGGCAACCGAGCAACAGCGGCAGCATCACCACGGGGAACAGGATCACGGTCCAGGGCAGCGCAACGCCCATGCACAACTGGGCAATGGTCAGCACGATCCAACTGACGAACGCATGGAAAACCGCCGAACCGAGCGTCACCCACGCGTAGACTTCCAGCGGAAACACAACCTTCTTCACGTAGTTGGCATTGCTCGTGATCAATGCCGGGGAGCGATTGATGCATTCGGCTACCACGCCGTGCACGATCAGTCCGGAAAAGAGGATCAAGGCAAAGCCACCGCTGGTATCAAAGTCCTTCCACTTTGCCTTGAACACGATGGAGAACACGAACGTGTACAGGACCAGCATGATCAATGGCGTGATGAACGACCAGGCCAGGCCGGCGAAGGAACCGCGATAGCGGCCCACGATCTCACGCTGGATCAGACGGAAGATGAGTTGACGGTGCTCCAAGGGCGAACGCAGGAAGCCCGCCAATGGCCGCCGCCGGGCAGTTGCATAGGGCGTCAGCCCGGAAGATCTCTTTTCCAAGCGACTGCTCACGCCAGCGCCCTCTCCAGATCCACCTGCAGATCCCCCAGCTCCTCCACGCCCACGCTCAGCCGCACGAGCGCATCGCTGATGCCCAGCTGTTCGCGGCGCGCGACCGGAATCGAGGCATGGGTCATCACCGCCGGATGGTTGACCAGGCTTTCAACACCGCCCAGCGACTCGGCCAGGGTGAACAGTTCGGTCTTCTCGCAGAAGCGCTTGGCCGCCTCGAACCCGCCCTTGAGCACGATCGAGACGATGCCGCCGTAGCCGGCCATCTGCTTGCCGGCCAGTTCATGCTGCGGGTGCGAGGCCAGGCCCGGGTAGATCACCTTCTCCACCGCCGGGTGCTTTTCCAGCCATTGGGCCAGCGCCAGCGCGTTGGCGCAGTGTGCCTTCATGCGCAGCGGCAGGGTCTTCAGGCCGCGCAGGGCCAGGAAGCTGTCGAAGGGGCCCTGCACGCCCCCCACCGAGTTCTGCAGGAAGGCCATCTGCTCGGCCAGTTCGGCGTTGTCGCCGACCACGACCATGCCACCGACCATGTCCGAGTGGCCATTGAGATACTTGGTGGCCGAATGCAGGACCAGGTCCGCACCCAGTTCCAGCGGACGCTGCAGCATCGGCGAGGCGAAGGTGTTGTCGACCACTACGATCAGGCCATGGCGCTTGGCGATGGCGGCGACCGCGGCGATGTCGACGATCTTCAGCATCGGGTTGGTCGGGGTCTCGATCCAGACCATCTTCGTCTTCGACGTGATGGAGGCTTCGAATGCCGCCAGATCGGTCAGGTCGACGAAGCTGAAGTCCAGCCCGGCGGTGCGGCGACGCACGCGCTCGAACAGGCGGAAGCTGCCGCCGTAGATGTCGTCCATCGCCACCACGTGGCTGCCAGCGTCGAGCAGCTCGATCACGGTCGAGCTGGCCGCCATGCCCGAAGCGAAGGCAAAGCCGCGGGTACCGCCTTCCAGCGAGGCCACGCAGCGCTCATAGGCGAACCGGGTCGGGTTGTGGGTACGCGAGTACTCGAAGCCCTGATGCTCGCCCGGGCTGGACTGGGCATAGGTCGAAGTGGCGTAGATCGGCGGCATCACCGCGCCGGTGCTGGGGTCGGGCGACTGGCCGCCGTGGATGGCCAGCGTGGCCAGGGCCAGCGCGCGGTCCGGGGAAGAAGCGTTGGACATGTTGTTTCCTGATTGGCGCCGATGACCGGCGCCGTCGAAGGAGCGGGAGTCTATCAGCGCGGCCTTAACGAGCTTTGACGCGGATAAACCGGGATTCAGCAGCGATCTGCGGCGATAAACGCCTTACTGAACGCGCCGACGCAGGTAATTCAGCAGGTCGATGCGGGTGATCAGGCCGAGGAAGGCGTCGCCGTCCATCACGATCGCCACCTGGCCGCGGTCGAACACCGGCAGCAGGGCCTCGATCGGCGACTTCACGTCCAGCCGGTCCAGCTTGCTGACCATCGCGGTGGCCACGGTGTCGCGGAAGCGCGCCTCGTCGCCATAGACATGCAGCAGCACGTCGCTTTCGTCGACGATGCCGACCAGCTTCTCGCCGTCCATCACCGGCAGCTGCGAGACGTCGTACAGCTTCATGCGCTGGTAGGCGGTGGTCAGCAGGTCGTTCGGGCCGATCACCACGGTGTCGCGCTGGCCGTACGGGCGCAGGATCAGGTCGCGCAGGTCGCCGTGCTGCGGGCGCTGCAGGAAGCCGTTGTCCAGCATCCAGTAGTCGTTGTACATCTTCGACAGGTACTTGTTGCCGGTATCGCAGACCAGCACCAGCACCCTCTTCGGCGTGGTCTGCTCCTTGCAGTACTTCAGCGCCGCCGCCAGCAGGGTGCCGGTGGACGAACCGCCCAGGATGCCTTCCTTGCCCAGCAGCTCGCGCGCGGTGTGGAAGCTCTCGGCATCGCTGATCGCATAAGCCTTCTTGACGCGGCTGAAGTCGGAGATCGAGGGCAGGAAGTCCTCGCCGATGCCTTCCACCAGCCAGCTGCCCGACTTGTCGTTGAGCACGCCGTCGTTGATGTATTCGGCCAGGATCGAGCCGACCGGATCGGCCAGCACCAGCTCGGTCTTCGGCGACAGCTTGGCGAACGCGCGCGACAGGCCGGTCATGGTGCCGGAGCTGCCGCAGCCGAACACGATGGCGTCGAGGTCACCGCCCATCTGCTCGAGGATTTCCGGGCCGGTGCCGAACTCATGCGCGGCCGGGTTGTCCGGGTTGCCGAACTGGTTGATGAAGTAGGCGCCCGGGGTCTGCTCGGCGATGGTCTTGGCCAGGTCCTGGTAGTACTCCGGATGGCCCTTGGCGACGTCTGAACGGGTCAGGCGCACTTCAGCGCCCATCGCCTTCAGGTTGAAGATTTTCTCGCGGCTCATCTTGTCGGGAACGACGAGGATCAGCTTGTAGCCCTTCTGCTGTGCCACCAGCGCCAGGCCCAGGCCGGTGTTGCCGGCGGTACCTTCAACCAGGGTCGCCCCCGGCTTCAGGTCACCACGCTGCTCCGCCGCCTCGATCATCGACAGGCCGATGCGATCCTTGATCGATCCGCCCGGGTTGGCGCTCTCCAGCTTCAGGTAGAGCTCGCAGACGCCGGTGTCCAGGCGCTGGGCCTTGACGATCGGGGTCTGGCCGATGAGTTCGAGGACGGAAGAATGGATGGGCATTCGGAGGACTTTCGGTTCGCGCCACGCAGGGCCGGACCGATGATTATCCGACGGATGGCGCTGAATGTCAGGTCGGTGCAGGCATGCCGCCCGCCTGCCCCATGAAGGGATGCGGGCGGCCCCGGATCGACGAGGAGACCGGTACCGCCCGCATCGGTGAGTTGTGCCTGCTGGCCAAGGCACCACCGCCTGTGATGCCTTGGCGCGGCCGCCTCATCGGCGGTGCCGCGATGCCGGGGCGGGGTCGCCCGGCGGGGCCATCGATGGCCGGGTCACGCCGTTCCGGGCGCGACGGGGTGCGTCAAAGCGTGGGGGACGTCGTTGGGAGCGGTGTTTCGTACATTCGCAGAAGGCGTTGCTTGGCCAGCAGCTTCTCACGCTTCATGCGACCCAGGGTGACATCATCGATCGGGAGTACACCCAACTCCGCGTCCATGCACTTCTTGTTCAATTTGCGGTGCTGGTCATGGAGTGCCCTGAACTCCGGATCACGCGCGCGACGGGCGTCGATCTCGCTCTGGGGCTGATCTTCAAACATGATGGACCTCCTTCGACAGATACACGAACGCCCCGGCCACAAGGCACGGGGCGTTGTTCATGGAGGAGCGCCGGCCGATGGCCACCTGGACGCCTGCAACGACCTGCGGCACTGGCCTGCGCACGTCGATCTGCTGCGGTTCGCGCCCTGCTTGCATCGGCCCGGCCCTCCCATCGTCCGGTCCGCGGCATTGCGTCCCGGACGATTGACCCTACGCCTGCTCAGGGCGGGGTACAAGACCCCTGCGTCAAAAAGACCGAACCCCGCCGGGGCGGGGTTCAGGCTGAATGCTCATTGCAACGAAAAACAAACAATATCAATGCATTACGGGGCGATGATGACCTCGGCCGAACGGGCCCGGGTGGAGGCTGCCTTCTTGCCGCTGACCTGGATCCGGTTGCTGGCGACACCAGCCGCGACCAGGGCGTCGCGCAGCGCTTCGGCCCGCTTCTGACCCACGCCGTTGGCATTGTCGTAGGCCTCGATGCGCAGGCGGCCCTTCTTGCCGATGTTCAGGTACTCGGCCAGCGCCTTGGCCTGGTTGCGGGCCCCACCGGACAGGCTGGAGGCACCTGCAGCGAACGCGTCGCCATTGAAGGTGAAGACTTCGCCTCGCCCGTCGAACTTCGAACCCGGCAGTTTCTGCCCGGAGACCAGCTCGGCCTCCTCACGGGCCAGCTTGGCGGCGTTCTGCTGGGCAGCGCTGAGCCGCTGCTGCTGCTTGCCGGCCACGCTGGTCAGGGCGTTTTCGGCGTCCTGGCGGGCCAGGGTTTCGGCCTCGGCGGCCTGGCGCAGGCGTTCGGCCTCCTCGGCCTGCATCTGCGCCTGCATGCGCAGCTGCTCGGCTTCCTGGCGGGCGCGGGCAGCGTCGCGGCGGCTGGCCTCGATCAGCAGGTCGCTGCGGGTGCGCTCCAGGCGGTCGACCTCGCGCGCGGCCATCGCCGTGCGCACGGCCGTCTCGGCAATCTCCACCCGGCGCTCGGCCAGGTAGGTGGCCAGCTCCTGGTCACGGCGCTTGGCCTTGTCCAGGGTCGCGATGGCCTGCTGGGCCTGCATGCGCTCGAAGGCGCCCAGCTCAGCGGTATCCGGGTTGGCCTGGATGGCCATCAGGCGCTGGCTCAGCTGCGCCACCATCGGGTTGTCGGCGGCCACGGCCAGGGTCGGCAGCGCCAGCAGCGCGGCCAGGGTTGCGGCGGTCATCGGCTTCACCGGCGGTCCTCCCCGGTCGACAGCTGGCGTTGCAGCTGGTTGACCTCGTTGCGGCGCAGCTGCAGCTGCGCGGTGACGGTGGCTTCCTCGCTGCGGACGCGTGCCAGGTCGGCATCGGCGGCGGCGCGCAGGGCCATCGCCGGGGCGTTCTTCCGTTCGCGGCGGTCGCCGGCGGCGCGCTGGGCCTGCTCCAGCCCCTGCCGGGCCAGACCGATCAGGTCCGGGGCGTACTGGTCGGCGTCGGCCTGGGTGGCCTTGTCGACCGCCTGCCGGGCCTGCGCCAGTTCCAGGGCGGCGTCCTGCGCCCAGGCGGGGGCAGACAGTGCGAATGCAAACGCCATCACATACAGGCCATGGCGCATTCGTGCGAAGCTAAGTCGTTTCATTGGGGAGGCCGTACCGGTTGTCGGTTCACGGCCATTGTCGTCAAGCCGACACCGTGCTGGCAACGGGCGTCGGCCGTTTCGTTGGGGAAAATTCGCAATGGATATCGGCTACTTCCTGAAGCTGATGACCGAAAAGAACGCTTCGGACATGTTTCTGACCACCGGGGCACCGGTCTACATCAAGATCGAGGGGAAGCTCTATCCGCTGGGCAACACCGGCCTGCCGCCGGGCATGGTCAAGAAAATCGCCTACTCGCTGATGGACGAAGGCCAGGTGCCGCAGTTCGAGCGCGAGCTGGAGCTCAACATGGCCATCGCCCTGCCCGATGCCGGGCGCTTCCGCGTCAACGTGTTCAAGCAGCGGGGCGAGGTCGGGATGGTCATCCGCGCCATCCGCAGCCGTATCCCGAGCATCGAGGAGCTGAACCTGCCGCAGGTGCTGAAGGACGTCATCATGACCCCGCGCGGGCTGGTGCTGGTGGTGGGGTCCACCGGTTCCGGCAAGTCCACCTCGCTGGCGTCGATGATCGACCACCGCAACAGCACCACCACCGGTCACATCCTCACCATCGAGGATCCGATCGAGTACCTGCACAAGCACAAGATGTCGATCGTCAACCAGCGCGAGGTCGGCCTGGACACCCACGCCTTCCACAACGCGCTGAAGAACGCGATGCGTGAAGCGCCGGACGTGATCCTGATCGGCGAAATCCTGGATGCGGAAACGATGGAGGCGGCGATCGCCTTCGCCGAGACCGGGCACCTGTGCCTGGCCACCCTGCACTCCAACAACGCCGACCAGACCATCGAGCGCATCCTCAACTTCTTCCCGGAAAGCGCGCACAAGAACGTGCTGATGAACCTGGCGCTGAACCTGCGTGCGGTGATCAGCCAGCGCCTGGTGAAGAACAAGGAGGGCCGTCGCCTGCCGGCCACCGAGGTGCTGATCAATACGCCGATGATCCGCGACCTGTTGCGTCGCGGCCAGGTGCACGAGATCAAGGCGGCGATGGAAGGCTCGCTGGAAGAAGGCATGGAGAGCTTCGACCAGTGCCTGTTCCGGCTGGCCAAGGCGGGCATCATCGAGCAGGAGGAAGCGCTGCGCGCGGCCGACTCGCGCGATGGCCTGGCCCTGAAGTTCCGTTTGTCCGAAGGCAGCAGCGGCGAGCACGACCCGTACGCCGATTTCTCGGCCGGCGCACCCAGCATCACCCACGGCTTCTGACCCCACGAAAAAGGGGACGGAGGGGATTAAGTCGTTTGTGCATTTGCGACTTAATCCCCTCCGTCCCCTTTTTTCTGAAGCGTTCATGGGCGGTCTCATCCAATGAGACCCCTCATCCGTAGGTTTCCTCAATGGAAACCATCCGCAAGCTGGCCATTCTGGCCGACGCCGCCAAATACGACGCGTCCTGCGCCTCCAGCGGCTCGGGCAAGCGCGATTCGCGCGCCAGTGGCGGTATCGGCAGTACCGAGGGCATGGGCATCTGCCACAGCTACACGCCCGATGGCCGCTGCGTTTCGTTGCTGAAGATCCTGCTGACCAACTTCTGCATTTACGACTGCGCCTATTGCGTGAACCGGGTCTCCAGCAACGTGGCCCGCGCGCGTTTCAGCGTGGACGAGGTGGTCACGCTCACCCTGGACTTCTACAAGCGCAACTACATCGAGGGCCTGTTCCTGTCCAGCGGCATCATCCGCAATGCGGACTACACCATGGAGCAGATGGTGGAAGTGGCCCGGCAGCTGCGCGAAGAACACCGCTACGCCGGCTACATCCACCTCAAGACCATTCCCGAGGCCTCGCCGGAACTGCTGGCCAGTGCCGGGCGCTATGCGGACCGCCTGTCCATCAACGTGGAACTGCCGACCGAAGCCGGCCTGAGCGCCTTGGCACCGGAGAAGACGGTGCACTCGATCCGTGGCGCGATGGGCGAACTGCGCTGGCGCATCGAGGAAGCCAAGGAGGCTCGCAAGTCCCCCGCAGCGGTGGCGCCGACGGCCAGTCGCAGTGTTCGCCCGCGCCCTCCGCGTTTCGCACCGGCCGGGCAGAGCACCCAGATGATCGTCGGCGCGGACGGGGCAAACGACCAGCAGATCCTGGCCAGCGCCGACAGCCTGTACGGCAACTACCGCATGCGCCGGGTCTACTACTCCGCGTTCAGCCCGATTCCGGACGCCAGCCGGCAGCTGCCACTGCAGCCGCCACCGCTGCAGCGCGAACATCGCCTCTACCAGGCTGACTGGCTGCTGCGCTTCTACGGTTACGGTGTGGAGGAGATTACCGACACCACCCAGGACGGCATGCTCGACCTGGATATCGACCCCAAGATGGCCTGGGCGATCCGCCATCCCGAGCGCTTTCCGGTCGATCTGAACCGGGCACCGAAGGAAATGCTGCTGCGCGTGCCCGGCCTTGGCGTGCGCAACGTCAAGCGCGTGCTGATGGCACGCCGCCACGGGCGGCTGCGCGTGGCCGACATCGCGCGCCTGAAGGCACCGATGAGCAAGCTGCTGCCGTTCGTGCTGCTGGCCGACCATCACCCGCGCAAAGCACTGGATGATCCGGCGGCGCTGCGCGCGCAGCTGGCCCCGCCGCCGCGCCAGGGTTCGCTTTTCGATGCCCCGTCTGCGTCCTGACGCGCAGCGGTGGTCGCTGCGGGTGGATCCGCCGTGGTCGCTGCAGGCCTGGCGCGATGCTGCGCGCGAAGCGTTGCTGCGCGGCGTTGCCCCGCCGCAGCTGGACTGGCTGGAAGGGAGTGACACGTCGCTGCTGGATGCGCCGGCCGTGCAGCAGGCGCCGATGCTTGCCGATGCCGGTGCACCC
The DNA here is from genome assembly GCF_059372355.1 of Stenotrophomonas sp. YJH_SMC_135. NCBI lineage: Bacteria > Pseudomonadati > Pseudomonadota > Gammaproteobacteria > Lysobacterales > Lysobacteraceae > Stenotrophomonas > Stenotrophomonas sp. YJH_SMC_135. Next base: position 185,793 of record NZ_JCAFVN010000005.1, on the reverse strand, counting down.
AACGTTCCACGTGACTTCCTGGAGCTGGCGGCCACCTGCCTGTGCCATCGCGATCCCCAGCGCCTGGCCTTGCTGTATCGCCTGCTGTGGCGCATCGCCCATGGCGAGCGATCAGCGCTGGGCAACCCCGCCGACGCCGATGTCCTGCGCGCGACAGCCCTCGCCCAGGCCGTCCGCCGTGACACGCACAAGATGAAGGCATTCGTGCGCTTCCGCGAGGTACCTGGCCAGCCTGATGCGTTCATCGCCTGGTTCGAGCCGCAGCACCACATCGTCGACCGGGTCGCGCCGTTCTTCGCGCGCCGCTTCACCGGCATGCGCTGGGCGATCCTGACCCCTTCGCGCAGCGTCGCCTGGGATGGGCAGGCGCTTGCCTTCGGCCCCGGTGCACGGCGCGAAGATGCCCCGGCCGAGGATGCACGCGAGTCGCTGTGGCAGACCTACTACGCCAGCATCTTCAATCCGGCGCGGCTCAACACACGGATGATGATGCAGGAGATGCCGGCAAAGTACTGGCGCCACCTGCCTGAAGCACAGTTGCTGCCACGCCTGGTGCGCGACGCGGCCGACCGCGTGCAGGAAATGCATGACCGGCCGGCACAGGCACCGCAACGCAGGATTCCCCCGCGTGCGAACGCTGCGACGCCGGCAGCCGATGCCAGCAGCCTGGACAATCTGCGCGGACAGGCCAGTGCCTGCCGCCAGTGCCCGCTATGGGAGCAGGCCACGCAGACCGTGTTCGGGCAGGGGCCTGCCGATGCGCGGGTGATGGTGATCGGCGAGCAGCCCGGTGATACCGAGGATCTGCGCGGGCAGCCGTTCGCAGGACCTGCCGGCCAGGTGCTGGACCGCGCACTGGCGGAACTGGGAATCGATCGCGCCCAGCTGTACCTCACCAACGCGGTGAAGCACTTCCACCATGAGCGGCGCGGCAAGGTGCGGCTGCACAAGCGGCCGGAAAGCCGCCACATCCAGGCCTGCCGCCCCTGGCTGATGGGTGAGATCGCACGCGTGCGGCCCCAGGTGATCGTATGCCTCGGCGCGACAGCCGCAGCCTCGGTATTCGGTCGTGGTTTCGACCTCGCACGCGACCGCGGACGCTGGCACACCCTCGAGGACGGCACGCGCGGCTACGCCACGGTGCACCCGGCATGGGTGTTGCGGCAGGCCGACGATGCGCGCCGCGAGGAAGCCTACCGGGTGTTCCGCGATGACCTGGCCCGTTTGCGGCAGAAAGGGGACGGAGGGGATTAAGTCGTAAGTGCATATACGACTTAATCCCCTCCGTCCCCTTTTTTTCAGGCGGCGTCGGGCTGGTTTTCCGGGCGTGCGCGGTCGAAGGCATCCACTGCCTGGCAGGCCGCTTCGATGCGGCGCAGGGTCGGGTACGGTGCCAGGTCCAGGCCGAAGCGGTGGGCGTTGTACAGCTGCGGCAGCAGGCAGATATCGGCCAGGCCGGGACGGTCACCATGGCAGAAGGCGCCGGTGTCACGACTGTTGACCAGCAGGGCTTCCATCGCCGCGAAGCCCTCGGCGATCCAGTGCAGGGTCCACTGCGTGCGCGCATCGGCCGGCACCTGCAGATCGCGCTCCAGGTACTGCATCACCCGCAGGTTGTTGATCGGGTGGATGTCGCAGGCCACCAGCTGGGCCAGCGCCCGCACCCGCGCGCGGCCGGCGGCGTCGGCCGGCAGCAGCGGTACCTGCGGAAAGCGCTCGTCCAGGTATTCGAGGATCGCCAGCGACTGGGTCAGCACATGCCCCTCATGCAGCAGGGTTGGCACCTGCTGCTGCGGGTTGAGCGCCCGATAGGCATCCCGGTGCTGCTCGCCACCGTCGCGCACCAGATGCACCGGCCGGGCCTCCCAGGCCAGGCCCTTCAGCTCCAGGCCGATGCGCACGCGGTAGGCGGCGCTGGATCGCCAGTAGGTGTACAGCACGATGCCGTCGTCGACCGGGCCGTCGTCAACCAGGATCTCCATGGCCGCCTCCATGCTCAGGGCCTGGCCGCCTGTTCGATGCGCTGCTCGATCGCACCGAAGATGCTGTTGCCGGCGGCATCGAGCATCTCGATGCGGACCACGTCGCCGAAGGACATGAACGGCGTGCTCGGCTTGCCATCGCGCAGGGTTTCGACCACGCGCTGCTCGGCGAAGCACGACGCACCCTTGCTGGTGTCCTCGTTGGCGATGGTGCCCGAGCCGACGATGGTGCCGGCGACCAGCGGACGGGTCTTGGCCGCATGCGAAACCAGCTGGGCGAAATTGAACTGCATGTCCACGCCCGCTTCCGGCGCACCGAACCACTGGCCGTTGATGTGGGTCAGCAGCGGCAGGTGCACCTTGCTGTCCTGCCACGCGGCACCCAGCTCGTCAGGGGTGACGAACACCGGCGACAGCGCCGAGCGCGGCTTGGACTGCAGGAAGCCGAAACCCTTGGCCAGCTCGCCCGGGATCAGGTTGCGCAGCGAGACATCGTTGACCAGGCCGACCAACTGGATATGACCGGCTGCCTGTTCCGGGGTCGCCGCCATCGGCACGTCGTCGGTGATCACCACGATCTCCGCTTCCAGGTCGATGCCGTGGTCCTCGCTGACCACCTTGACCGCATCGCGCGGGCCGTAGAAGCCGGCGCTGGTGGCCTGGTACATCAGTGGATCGGTGTAGAAGCTCTCCGGCACCTCGGCGCCACGGGCACGGCGCACGCGCTCGACGTGCGGCAGGTAGGCGCTGCCATCGACGAACTCATAGGCGCGCGGCATCGGCGCGGCCAGTGCCTGCGGGTCGAGGTCGAACACGCCATCGGCATCGCCAGCGTTGAGCGATGCGTACAGGGCGTTCAGGCGCGGGGCGATGTGGCTCCAGTCCTCCAGGGCCTGCTGCAGGGTGGCGGCAATGCCGGTGGCGCGCACGCCGTGGCGCAGGTCACGCGAGACGACGATCAGGGTGCCGTCGCGGCCGCCTTCCTTCAAAGAACCAAGCTTCATGGGTGGGTGTCCGGAGTCGTGGGCAAACAAGTTTCAAGTGTAATCAAATCTGCGGCGACGCCAAGCTGCAGCGCGGCATCGGCCCACCCTACCGTAGTGGGGGGTTCGGCAGGGCTTGCTGCCCTGCACCTGCTCAATGCAACAGCAACGGCAACGTCAAAAGCGGCTCTGGCTTTCTACTGGTTGGGCGGGGCGGTGTGGGTGGGCAGGACACGCCGTAAACCCGTCCATGGGGGCTCGATGGCGCCATCCATGGCGCCAACGGTCCTGCCCACCCACACCGCCCCACCCCCGACAGGTTCCCAATGACTGATCGAACATCCACATCATTCATCGTCGAGATCCGTCGGACACCGAAATTGATCGAATGAGATTCGACAGATCGCGGAAAACTGTCGAAGGCGGGGTGGGTCCGGTGACAGGGGCGTGAGCCGCATGGATGCGGCGACCGAGCTTACATGGACGTACTTGCAGCGCCCCCTGCCACCGGACCCACCCCGCCTCCCACAGGAACCCGGCCTTTGACGTTGCTTCAGCCTCTGCGGGTGCAGGGCGCAGCCCTGCAGAGAGAACCCCTACCTGAACAGGCCTTTTTGCGCGAAGTCTCGAACATCGTTTAGACTTGCAGGGTCTGCAGCGGCCGTCCGTTTCCCTCCGGGATCGCCGGCGACCAGGGTCCGCCCTCTTCGCCCGCCCCCACTCCGACGCCGTTCGTCACGCATTCCAGCCTGCGCTTCGTGCCGGCTGCACCCAATTCTCGCAGCGCGGTTCACGGGAACGCTCCGAGTCAGCCGATCAGTTTGATCTGCCCCCGTCTGTCCGCTCGGACAGGCGTTTCTTGTACTTGGAGCAAACTCAATGTCTTTTGAATCGCTGGGCCTGGCGCCCTTCCTGCTGCGCGCGCTCGCCGAGCAGGGCTACGAAAACCCGACCCCGATCCAGCAGCAGGCGATCCCGCTGGCGCTGGCCGGTCGCGACCTGCTGGCCGGCGCACAGACCGGCACCGGCAAGACCGCCGCGTTCGGCCTGCCGCTGCTCCAGCACCTGGGCACCGCCTCGCAGGAGGTACGTGCCGGCCCGCGCAAGCCGCGCGCGCTGATCCTTGCCCCGACCCGCGAGCTGGCCACCCAGGTGCATGACAGCCTGCGTGGCTACAGCAAGTACCTGCGCATCCCCAGCGCCTGCATCTACGGCGGCGTCGGCATGGGCAACCAGCTGGACATCCTGCGCCGTGGCGTGGACCTGCTGGTGGCCTGCCCGGGCCGCCTGATCGACCACCTTGAGCGTCGCAGCGTCGACCTGTCCGGCATTGAAGTGCTGATCCTGGACGAAGCCGACCGCATGCTCGACATGGGCTTCCTGCCGTCGATCAAGCGCATCCTGGCCAAGCTGCCGAAGCAGAACCGCCAGACCCTGCTGTTCTCGGCCACCTTCGAGGACAACATCCGCCAGCTGGCGCTGGAGTTCATGCGCAACCCGGAACAGATCCAGGTAACGCCGAAGAACACCGTGGCCGAAACCATCACCCACCGCGTGCATCCGGTCGACGCCGGCCGCAAGCGCGACCTGCTGCTGCACCTGCTGGCGCAGGACAGCCGCGAGCAGACCCTGGTGTTCGCCCGCACCAAGCATGGCAGCGACAAGCTGGCCACGTTCCTGGAAAAGTCGGGCATCAAGACCGCGGCGATCCACGGCAACAAGAGCCAGGGCCAGCGCCTGCGTGCGCTGGGTGACTTCAAGGCCGGCCGCGTGACCGTGCTGGTGGCCACCGACATCGCCGCGCGCGGCATCGACATCAACGAGCTGCCGAAGGTGATCAACTTCGACCTGCCGATGGTGGCCGAGGACTACGTGCACCGCATCGGCCGCACCGGCCGCAACGGCGCGACCGGTCAGGCGATTTCGCTGGTGGCGCAGGATGAAGTGAAGCTGCTGCGCGCGATCGTGCGCCTGCTGGGCCGCGACATGGACATCCGCGATGTGCCGGGCTTCGAGCTGCAGACGCCGATCCGCTGGGGCAACAGTGCGCCGGGCAAGGCCGAGCACGATACCGGTGAGCGCGCACCGCGCAAGAGCCACGCGCGCCGTCCGCACGGCGATGCGCCGCGCCATGCGCATGCTGGCCCGAAGAAGGCCGGTGGTGGCCGCCGCGAGGGCGGTGGCAATGGCCAGCAGCGTGCCGGTGCGGGCGCGGGTCAGGGCCAGCGTCGTGGCGGTGGCGGCAATGGTGGCGGCCGTGGCCGCGGCCAGGGTGGCAACGGCGGCGGTCGCGCCGGCTGATCCCAGCTGACAGGGAGTGTGCTTCCCGCTGCGCGGGGGCTTCTTACCGAGGGACGGCGCTGACGCGCCGTCCTTTTTTTGTTGCTGGCTACCGTGAGTAGAAGCTGGCGGTGTGTTGCGCTGAGGGCGGATGGGCATGGGGCCCGAGGCATGCCTCGGGCGGGTTGGGCAGGACGCCCAACCCCGGTCTAGCCGTGTGCGCAGGACAGCGCACACGAGCAAGGCGCATCGAGCCCCCATGGGTGAGGGCGCTTTGCCTGCGAAGCACGGCTTCGCAAGCGACCGAACGCCCAGCCGCCAGCGGCTGGGCCGGCCCGCGGAGCGGGGTTTACGGCGTGTCCTGGCTGAGGCCCCCTGCCTCCCAAGCACAACAGAAACTCGGCGCCAAACACCTCAACCCCGCGCTTTCGCCGGATTCACCAGATTCCCGAAGAAGATCGCGTTGATCAGCAGCCGGTCCGTGCCATGCCAGTACTTGCGATGCGCCGGATCATCGGCGAACAGCACCACGTTACCCTGCCCCTGCGCCGACACCAGCAGCCACGCGCTGCCCGCCACCCGCGTGCGGTTGCGCTCGGACAAGTAACCGTTCACCCGCGGCGGCGCGTCGATGCGTACCACCGTCGAGAACGGGTTCGCACTCGGCTGCAGCGTCACCGTGTTTTCCTTGTTGATCGCCAGTTGCCGGCGCGGCACGCCGAACGCCAACGGATGGCTGGTATCCACGTCGGCACTGAGGATGTTGCCGCTGACCCGCTCGATCGCGGCGATGTCGCGCTGGTCGCCGAACGCACGGCGGCTCTCGTCGGCAGTCTCTTCTTCCTTTCCGAGCTTCTCACCGTCGGCCAGCTTCTGTTCGATCGCCCACTTCGAGGCGCTGCCGTAGGTCACCAGTGAACCTCCGGCCTGCACCCAGCGCTTCAGTGCGGCCACCGCCGTGGCATCGATGCCGGTGTAGGTGCCGCCGGACAGCACGATCGTGGTGTAGCGGTCCAGCGGCACCTTGCCCAGCTGCTGCGGGTCCAGCTTGCTGGCAGGCAGGTGCAGCTGCTGGTCGAGCAGGAACCACGCCGAACCGATCTCGGTGGCGGCCACGCCCTCGCCCATCACCAGCGCGACCGTGGGCTTGCGCAGCGCCTTGACGCCGTCACTGCCGAGGTCGATGCCTTCGCGGCTGCGGCCGCTGGGCAATGCGTGCACCTGCACACCCGCCTCGCGCGCGGCCGACGTCACTGCCTCAAGCAGCGCTGCGCCCTGCAGCGATTGCCCGGCCACCGGAATCACCAGGCTGCCGGCGGCGAAGCTGACCTCGCCCTGCGCGGTCGCGGTGGTGAACGGCTGGAATGCCGCACGTGCGCTCACGCCCTTGCCCTGCAGTGCGGCCAGCGCGCGCCCGGCGTTGTAGTCGCGCCAGTCGATCGCGTAGGCGAATCCGGCCTGGCTGCCCAGCACCGCGCCCTGCGCAGCCGGCAGCGCGGTCACGCGTGCACCGCCTTCGATACGGCTGCGGCTACCGGCGAAGGCCACGCCGTAGGCCGGTGCGATTGCATAGCTGGTGCTGCCGTAGAACACATCACCCTTGATCGGCGGCGTCTCGGCAAAGATCGAATGCACCAGGCGGAACTGCGCCTGTTGGACCGGCACAACGTAGGCGCTGCCGGCATCGAAGCGCTGGCCATCGACAGTGACGGCACGATCCAGCGCGCGCACCTCGACGCGATGCAGCAGCAACAGTTCCAGCAGGCGACGGGTCAGGGCCGGGTCATGCGCATCACCGAACACGAAGCTCTTCACCGGCTGCTGTGCGGCCTGCTTCAGCGCGCTCTGGAAGAACTGCTTCTGCAGGTCGAACAGGCCGCTGCGCTCGGTCACTGCGCCACGCACCGTGCCCAGCCCGGTGGCGACCTGGTTGCGGATGGTGAACGGGAACGTCAGCAGGCCATTCACCGATTCCTGCACGCGGCCGCGCGAGCTGGCCTGTTCGACGGTCACGCCGACGGCACCATGGAAGTCCGGGTAGGTCGAGCCGTATACCGGCGAGAAGTTGTCGAAGTTCTCGCCGGTGTAGTACAGCGAGCCCAGCGCATCCAGCGCCTGCGCGTGGTACCTGGCCAGGGTCTTGTTGAATTCGTACGACGCCGCGGGAATCAGCGGACTGTGCATGCTCTTCGGCGAGGGCTCGAAGTAGTAGGTGCTGTCCTTGCCCATTTCGTGGAAGTCGATCTGCACGTTCGGGTACCACTGGTGGAACACCTCCACCTTCGGCCGCGAGTCCTGCTGGGTCAGGGCCAGCCAGTCGCGGTTGAGATCGGTGAAGTAGTGGTTGGTGCGCCCTTGCGGGAACGGTTCGACGTGCTCCTTGTCGACCGGGTCGGCCGAGGCCGGATCGGAGGCCCACGCGTTGTGCCAGTTGGCGGCACGATCGCGACCGTCCGGATTCTGCGCCGGGTCGAACAGCACCACCGCCTGCTGCAGCCACTGCTGGGTTTCGGCGCTGCGGTTGGCCACCAGGTAGTAAGCCGTCAGCATCGCCGCCTCGGCACTGGAGGTCTCGTTGCCATGCACGCTGTATCCCAGCCACACCACCACCGGGCTGTCGCCCGCCGCACTGCGCGGCTGCGCCGGATCGGCCAGGGTCGCGTGCTGCTGGCGGATCTGTTCCAACCGCGCGTGGTTGCCTGCGGCAGTGACAGTGGCGATCAACAGCGGGCGGCCCTCATAGCTGCGGCCGATCTCGCGCACGCTGATCCTGTCCGAGCGCCGGGCCAGTTCCTGGAAGTACGCCACCAGCTGGTCGTGCCGGGTGTAACGGCTGCCGATCGGATAGCCGAGGAACTGCTCCGGCGTGGGCACGGCGGTATCGAACGCCGCTGCATCGGCAGCCTGCGGAAAGAAGTAGGTGCTCTGTGCCTGTACCGGCTGCGGCTGGAACAGTGCGGTGGCGGCGGCAAGCAGCAACGGAAGAACGGCACGACGATGCAAGGACACAGTGACTCCCCTGGAATACAACGGCAGGCGGTCGCGCGACCGGTCCCTTGGGGAGACCGGTCGCAGCGGGTGGATCAGAAGCGGTAGTCGAAGCCCAGCGTGAAGTAGCGGCCGCGCAGGTCGTACTGGCTGAAGTCGTACGGCGCGCGGATGCCCGGGAACGAGGCATCGTACGGCGGCGTCTTGTCGGCCAGGTTCTGCACCTTGGCGTACACCGTCAGCTTGTCGATGCCGGTGTAGGCCAGGTACAGGTCGTACTGGCTGTAGCTGCCGACGCGCTGCTGCACGGCCTTGGCGGCGGTGCTGGCCTCCTGGCGGTAGCTGCTGGTGTAGTACCAGGTCACCGCGGCGTTGAAGTCGCCGTATTTCCAGTCCAGGGTGGTGGTGGCCTTGTCCTTGGGCAGGGTCGCGCCGAGGTTGCTGCCGGCGTAGTCGACCAGCGGGCCACCGACCACGGTCGGGCGACGGTAGTCGCGCACGTGGGTGTAGGCGGAGGACACGGTGAAGTCGCCGAGCGCAGCGGTCGGGATGCGCTGGCGCAGCTCGACGTCGATGCCCGAGGTCTTCAGCTCGCTCAGGTTCTGGTAGCGGTTGTAGACGGCCTGCAGCTTGCCGCGCTCGTCGCGCTGCACGGCGCCGGCCACGTTGTCGTTGACCAGGGTCTGGGTGTTGTTGGTGCCGACCAGGTTGTCCAGCTGGATGCGGTAGTAGTCCACGCTGAGGTTGGTGTTGGCCCATGGCGACAGCACCACGCCGAAGTTCACGCTCTTGGTGCGCTCGGGCTTCAGTGCGTTGTTGCCAACGGTGAAGAAGGTCGGATTCTGGCGCGAGCCCGGCACGTCCGGATCACGCGGGTCGGCCATGCTGCCGTAGGCGATGCTGGTGCTGTTGGAGTTCTCCGACAGCGACGGTGCACGGAAGCCCTTCGACGCCGAGGCACGCACCAGCAGGAAATCGAGCGGCTGCCAGCGCAGGCCGATCTTCGGCGAGAACGCATCGCCGAAATCATCGTAGTGATCGGCACGCGCGGCGGCGGACAGTTCCAGGGTCGAGGCCAGCGGCACGTTCACTTCGGCGTAGGCGGCACTGACCTGGCGCTGGCCATGTACTTCGGCGATGGCCGGGCGCACCTGCAGGCCGGCATCGATCTGCCACGGGTTGTTGGAATCGAGCTTCTCGCGGCGCCACTCGGCACCGGCGGCGAAGCCGATCTCGCCAGCCCAGGTGTGGCCCAGGCTGCCGGAAATCTTGGCGTCGACGCCCTGCAGCTTGGACTCGGCCGGACGCAGCGTGGCGATGTTGATCGAATCACGTACCGACTGCGGCGTGGCCGCCGGATTCAGCAGGTTGTAGCTGCCGGTGGCCAGCGCATCGGCCAGCGCCCAGCGATTGGCGAAGCCGCCGGACACGCTCTCACGCTCGCTGCTGCGTGCGCCGAATGCAGCCACTTCCCAGTCCCAGTTCGCAGTGGTGCCACGCAGGCCGAACACGCCGCGATAGGCGGTGGAACGGTTGGTCTTGATCGTGCCGCCGAGGTCGAAGAAGGTGTATTCGATCGGGATCGCACGGCCGTACGGGTTGTACGGATTGTTGGCCGGCAGCAGCGACGACACCGGTTCGGCCAGGCCACTGTTTGCGTTCAATGCGAAGCGGCCGCTCTCCAGGGTGAAGAACGGGCTGCTGCCGAACCATGCGGCACTCTTGATCTGGCTGTACAGCACTTCGCCGAAGGCTTCGACGTTGTCGTTCAGGCGGAAGGTACCGTTGGCATAGGCCTGGTAGCGCTTGGTCGAGGGGATCAGCGTGGTGAACGGGGCCTGGTTGAAGCCGCAGGTGTCGCCGGCCAGGCCGTCGATCGGCGCGCTGGCGACGCGGGTGGTACCGACCGGGCAGTTGCCGTTGGCGTCGAGCATCGGCACCGACACGCCGTTGACCAGGTAGCGCGCGCCCTTGGCCGACCAGCCGTTCCAGCGGCCACCGGGCTTGTCGGTGTAGATGCCGCTCTTGGTCAGGTTGCGTTCGTCCTGGTCCAGGCGCTCGCGGTTGTAGCCCTGCAGGCTGAAGAGGATGTTGTAGCCGTCGGTGTCCAGATCACCGAGGCCACCGACGAACTTCAGGTTCTGCTCGTGCAGGCCGCCCTGGTCGGCACCGCCGAAGCTGCCGCCGATCTCGGCGCCTTCGAAGTTTTGCCGGGTGATGATGTTGACCACGCCGGCCACGGCGTCGGAACCGTACACCGCCGAGGCGCCGTCCTTGAGCACTTCGATGCGCTCGACCGCGACCAGCGGCAGCGCGTTGAGATCGACGAAGGTGTCAGACAGGCCACCGGCCGGGAAACCATAGTTGGCCAGGCGGCGGCCGTTGAGCAGCACCAGCGTGTTCTTCTGCGACAGGCCGCGCAGGCCGATGCCGGCCGAGCCGGAGGCCCAGCCGTTGTTGGTGGTTTCGTTGCTCGCGTTGCCGGTGTTGGCCGAGATCGAACGCAGCACATCTGCCACGGTAGCCTTGCCGGTCTGTTCCAGCTGCTGGCGGCCGATCACCTGCACCGGGTTGGAGGCCTCGGTATCGGTGCGCTTGATGTTGGAACCGGTGACACGCACGGCGGCCAGGGTGCTGGCTTCGCCACTGGCGTCGGCGGAGGTTTCGGCGGCGGCAGACAAAGGCGCGGCCAGAGCGACGGCCAGGGCCGCCACGAGCAGGGAGTGCTTGGGCATGACGATGTGGGGGAGGTGGTAAGGGCGATGAAGTTCCGCAGTAGTCCATGCCTGGCCCGGGTCCGGCCAATAACATCTCTTCATACGGATATAAGAGAAACTATCATCTCTTCATCCGGATGGAAAGAGTTACTTCACGAGAGCCCGGCATCCGCTCAGGATGGCCGGCCACCTGCGGCGTACAATTGCGCCATGGAAATCTTCAAAGTCTTCATGCTCGAGGCGGCGCACCGCCTCCCCAACGTACCGCCGGGGCACAAGTGCGCGCGCCTGCACGGCCACTCGTTCCGGGTGGAACTGAAGGTCGAGGGCGAGCCGGGTGCGCAGACCGGCTGGATCATGGATTTCGGTGACGTGAAGGCGGCCTTCCAGCCGATCTACGATCGCCTGGACCATCACTACCTCAACGACATCCCCGGTCTGGAGAACCCGACCAGCGAGAACCTGGCGGTGTGGATCTGGAACGAGCTCAAGCCCGGCCTGCCGGCGCTGAGCGAGATCACCGTGCACGAAACCTGCACGTCGGGGTGCCGTTACCGCGGCCCCACTGCCTGATCAACCCATTGATCTGAAAGGTGTTTCAAAGGCGCCCCGCGCGCCTTTGTTATTTTTGTTGCATTGCCGCATCAAGGGCGTATGCTGCAATGCATCAAGCCACTCCCTGACGCCCCCCATGGCCGCCGCCTTCAGCGATCGCTTCAGTGATGCCACCCGCCAGCTCGCCGCCGCGGCAACGCGTGCGAACCGGTTGGCGTTGGAGAACGCGGAAAGCATGTTCGGCGTGCAGCTGAAGGTGATGGAGCGCAACCTGACTGCGACCGGCGGCTGGCTGGGTGAACTGGCCCGCGGCGAGGATGCGGCCGGGACGCTCTCCAAGGGCGCGCAGCTGTGGCAGGACAACCTGCAGCGGCTGGGCCAGGCCCAGCAGGACGTGGTCGGTCTCGGCCTGCAGGCCAGCAAGGCTTGGTCCGAGCTGGTGCAGGGCTACAACGAATCAACGGCGGACGCGAACAACCACTGACGCGACGCAACACTCATTGCGTGGGTCCCTCCCCCCACGCAATCCGGACCCGGCAGATCCCTCCCTCTGCCGGGTCTTTTTTTGCTTGTCGTTTGGATACCGAAGCGCGTCTTCGTGCGACGTCTCTGCAGGCTGAAGGGCCCCGCCGGGGCGGGCAGGGGTCTGGGCAAATGTCCCCCGGCGCCGGCCGTTGGCCGTCACCTCCTCCTTTACTTTGCCCAGACCCCTGCCCGCCCCGACGAGGCTCGGCGTGCGGTGAGGAGAGCGCAGCACGCGCGGCAGCCTCTCAACGAGGCGCCGGAGGACATTCGTACGCAAGGGCATCCGTCCTGCGCCGCGCAGAATGCATCCGCCACAAGCGTGTCTTCGTCCTGATTCGCCGCGAACTGAAGGGCCCCGCCGGGACAGGCAGGGGCCTGGGCAAATGTCCCCCGGCGCCGGCCGTTGGCCGTCCCCTCCTCCTTTACTTTGCCCAGACCCCTGCCCGCCCCGACGAGGCTCGGCGTGCGGTGAGGAGAGCGCAGCACGCGCGGCCGCCTTTCAAGGAAGCGCCGACAAACTCCGAACGCAGGGCGGAGGCCCTTGCGTACGAAGTAAAGGAGGAGGTGACGGCCAACGGCCGGCGCCGGGGGACATTCGTACGCAAGGGCCTCCGCCCGGCGCCACGCAGAATGAACCCGCCGCACGCATGTCTTCGTCCCGATTCCCCGCGAACTGACGGGCCCCGCCGAGACAGGCAGGGGCTTGGGCAAATGTCCCCCGGCGCCGGCCGTTGGCCGTCCCCTCCTCCTTTACTTTGCCCAACCCCCTGCCCGCCCCGACGAGGCTCGGCTTGCGGTGGGTAAGGCTGCGAACAATCTGCCTTCAATGAGGCGCCGACGAACTCCGAACGCAGGGCGGATGCCCTTGCGTACGAAGTAAAGGGGGAGGTGACGGCCAACGGCCGGCGCCGGAGGACATTCGTACGCAAGGGCATCCGCCCTGCGCCGCGCAGATTGAACCCGCCGCACGCGATGCAGGAACGGCTCAGCGCCCGCGACCACCGTGCCAGTGCTGGTGCCACGCCTGGAACATCAGCACGTTCCACAGGTGTGTGTGCCACTTGCGCTCGCCCCGCAGGAACGCCTCCCAGACACCACGCACGCGCGCCACATCGAAGCAGCCCTGATTGCGCAGCAGCTGCGGATCCAGCAGCGCCTCCGCCCAGTCGCGCAACGGACCAGCCAGCCAGCGCGCCATCGGCGGGCCGAAGCCGCGCTTGGGGCGGTACACCAGCGGTTCCGGCAGGTAGCGCGCCAGCAGGTGCTTGAGGATCAGCTTGTGCTCGCCATCGTGGTACTTCAGGTGCTGCGGCAGCCGCCAGGCCAGGCGCACCACCTCCATGTCCAGCAGCGGCGCACGGGTTTCAACACCCGCCGCCATGCCCGCGCGATCAACCTTGGCCAGGATGCCCTCGGCCAGGTCCATGCGGAAATCCAGCAGCTGGATGCGCGCCTCGGCCGGCAGCGCCGTGTCCTGCTGCTGGAAGATCGTCACCGGTTCGCGCGCGCCCAGCACCACCTGCGCCGGCTGCCGCCAGCGGGTCACGCGCTGCAGGTAGTGGCCTTCCACATCATTGGCAGCCACCTCGGCCACCAGGGCGCGCCAACCACCGAGGCGGCCGCGCTCGACGTTCATGCGGTTGCCGCTGCGCCGCGCCAGGTCGCGTACCCAGTCCGGCAGGCCACCACACAGGCGCGCATTGCGCAGCGCGCGGCCATAGCTGGGATGCCCGAAGAACAGTTCATCGCCACCGTCACCGGTCAGTGCCACCGGCTTGCGCGCCCCCAGCAGTTCACTGGCCAGCAACGTCGGCAGCTGTGAGGCGTCGGCAAAGGGTTCGCACCAGACCTGCGGCAGGCGCTGCAGCAGGTCCAGGCCCTGGCGCGCGTCCATGCGATGCAGGTGGTGCTGCACGCCCAGATGGCGCGCGACCTGCGACGCCCAGTCGCTCTCGTCATGCCCCGGATCGTCGAAGCCGACCGTCCACGCTTCGATCGGCAGGGTCGATTGTGCCTGCATCATCGCCGTCACCAGCGAGGAGTCGGTACCGCCGGACAGGAACGCGCCGCACGCCAGGGGCGAGTGCATGCGTGAGGCGATGGCCTTCTGCAGTACCGCTTCAAGCTGGTCGGTGGCCTGTTCCAGGCTCGGCGCCGGCTGCAGCGGCTCCTGCAGTGCACTCTGCATCGCGTCGCGTGCGCACCAGTAACGCGCGCCCCCCTGCGCGGCCTGGCTGGAGCAACCCGCGGCATGGTCGCTGAGATCGATACGCAGCATCGCGCCCGCCACCAGTTTGTGGATGCCACGGTAGATGGTGTGCGGCGCCGGCACATAGTCGTGGCGCAGCAGCAGGCTCAGGGCATCCTGGTCGATGCTCGGCGCGAAGCCGGCGAAGGCCTGCAGCGCCTTCAACTCCGAGGCGAACAGGAACTGGCCCTGATACCAGCCGTAATACAGCGGCCGCTCGCCCACCGGATCACGGGCCAGCCACAGCACGCGCGACTCCCGGTCCCAGACGCTGAAACCGAAGGCGCCTTCGATGCGCGACAGCGCCCGCTGCACGCCCCATTCGACGATCGCCTGCAGCAGCAGCCGCGCATCGCTGCAACTGCGGGGCAGATCGCGCAGCTGCGCCTGCAGGTCGCCGCGGTTGTACAGGCGGCCGTCCAGGCACAGCACGTAGCGACCGCAGTCCGAGCTCAGCGGCTGCAACGGCGTATCGGTCGGCGCCCGGCAATGGCCCAGCGCGAGGCCGGCCTCGGCGTCGGTCCAGTAGCCGATGCGGCCACGCCCACGCTGCTGCAGCGCGCGCAGCATCGGCGCCAGCTGCTGCAGCAGCTGCTCATCCTCGGCGGGCGGCAGCCAGGCCCCGACCACGCCGCTCATCGGAAGCCTCCGCACTGGCAGCGGCGGGACAGGTTCGGCAGGCAGGGGGCGGCGGGCGACATGGGGACGGCACGCGGAGCGGAGGAGACTCCATGCTCGGCGCGGGGGCGCGCGGCGTCAGTCGCTTTGCTGTCAGCGATCGTCACCAGCCGTATCACGAAGGTAACGTTTTGTAACAGCAACAGGCTATGCTGGCCGCCAAGTTGTTGCCGGGACTGAGACCCGGCCCGCGCGCCAGCAACCCCGGCTGAATGGCGCCCGCCCCCGGGACCCGGGCGGCCCGAAGCCTGGGATAGCATCGCCGCGCTCGTGCCGTGGCGGTACGTTTGCGCCCACGGAGGCCTTGGAAATGCTGGATATCGTACTGGTCGAAGACGATGCCCGCCTGGGAACGATGGTCAGCGACTACCTGCAACGGCATGGCTACCAGGTGGCCCACGAGCGCAGCGGCGAGCGCGCCGTGGCCCGGATCCTGGCGGAGAAGCCGGCCCTGGTGCTGCTCGATGTGGGCCTGCCCGACCAGGATGGTTTCGAAGTGTGTCGGCAGATCCGGCCCCACTATGACGGCATCATCTGCGTGCTGACCGCCCGTACCGACAACATCGACCAGGTGCTGGGCCTGGAACTGGGGGCCGACGATTACATCGGCAAACCCATCGAACCGCGGGTGCTGCTGGCCCGCCTGCGCGCCCACCTGCGCCGCCACCGCCGGGTCGAACCGCGTGACGGCAGCCTGCGCTTCGGCGAGCTGAGCATCGACCCGTCCACCCGCAACGTGCACCTGCAGGGCAGCCTGCTGGAGCTGACCACCGCCGAGTTCGACCTGCTGTTCCTGCTGGCCAGCAATGCCGGCCAGATCCTGGACCGCGACGCGCTGCTGCGCGGCCTGCGTGGCATCGCCTTCGATGGCCTGGACCGCTCAATCGATGCCCGCATCTCGCGCCTGCGCCGCAAGCTGGGCGACAACCCGGAGCAGCCGGAACGGATCAAGACCGTCCGTGGCCGCGGCTACCTGTTCAGCCGCTCGGCATGGGGATGAAACGCACACCGTCGGCGATGCGCGGCCACGCCTTCCACTTCCTGCGCTACGGCATCGGTTTCCTGGTCGCCCACCTGTTGTTGATCGTGCTGGGCCTGTGGGCCTGGGACGCCCTGCTGGAAGACCGCACCGAAGCCGGCCTGCAGGCCGAGATGCGCGGCACGCACGCGCTGCTGCAGCATCGCTTCGCCGAAACCCCGCGCGAGCAGTGGCCGGCACTGGCGCGCGAACTCGACGCCGATTTCGCCTACGCGCTGCGCATGGTGCCGCTGGCCGAGGCGGTGAAGGCGCTGCCGGCCAGCCAGCGCCCGCCGTTCAACAACGGCCGCGTACAGATCGACCTGGAGCACATGCGCAGCCTGCAGCGGATCGGCGACAGCGACTACGCCGTGATGCTGGGCCCGTTGGACGAGGCGCTGCCGGACGAAGGCTGGCAGGACAGCGAAGTATCCGGTGTGGCGATCCTGCTGCTGATCCTGATGGTGGCGGTGGCACTGCCGATGTACGTGATGGTGTACCGGCTGTGGCGCGACGTCTCGCAGTTGGCCCAGGCGGCCCGCCGCATGCGCGACGGCCAGCTGGACACGCGTGCGCCGCGCGCCGGCACCGCGCTGGTGCGGCCGCTGGCCAACGCCTTCAACCACATGGCCGAGCAGCTGCAGCAGCTGCTGGAAAGCCAGCGCGTGCTGGCCCAGGCGGTCGCGCACGAGGTGCGCACGCCGTTGGCACGGATGCGTTTCGGCCTGGCCGACCTGGAGGACACTGCGCTCGACGATGTGCAGCGCGATGCGCTGGGCGGGCTGCGCACCGACGTCGATCGGCTGCAGCACCTCACCGATGCCGGCGTCGAATACGCCGCACTGGGCCGCTGCCATCAGCTGACCCGCCAGCGCCTGCAGCTGGCGGCGCTGGTGCGCGGCGTGGTGGCCCAGTTCGCACCGTTGCCGATCCCGGTGCAGCAGGCGTTGTCGCCGGTGGGCCTGGTCAACGTCAACCGGCACATGCTGGAACTGGCGCTGCGCAACCTGCTCGGCAATGCGCTGCGTTACGCGCGTCGGCAGATCCGCATCGCCAGCACGGTCAATGACGGCTGGCTGTGCCTGCAGGTGGAGGACGACGGCCCCGGCATCGCACCGGAACTGCGCGGCCAGGTGCTGCAACCCTATGTGCGGCTGGACCCGGGCAGCCCCGGCTTCGGCCTCGGGCTGGCGCTGGTGCAGGTGGTGGCCGACAAGCATGGCGGCCAGGTCGAGGTGACCGATTCGGCGCTGGGCGGCGCCTGCATCCGCCTGCACCTGCCGCTGGAAACCGGCGGTGTCGTGGAGGCCGAGGCAGCCTGCTAGACCGCCGTTTCCGCGCGCGGCAAGGCAAACACGAACAGCGCGCCTCGTTCGCTGTCGCGCAGTTCGATGCGGCGGCCATGCAACTGCACGATGCGCTGCACGATCAACAGGCCCAATCCGCCGTTGTCGCCACGCCGCGCGCCGAGCGCGGCCGGTGCCTGGAACAGCTGGGTACGCAGCGCCGGGGCTACCCCGGGGCCATCATCGGCGACGCAGACCTCCACGCTGTCGGCGGTCGCGCGCAGGCGCACCTCGATCTGGCCACCCTCGGGTGCATGGCGCAGCGCGTTGTCGAGCAGGTTGGTCAGCACCCGCTCGACCAGGCCCAGGTCCGCACGGACCAGCGGCAGGCCGGGCGGAAACGCCGCGTGCAGCTGCTGGCCACGCGCCTGTGCCGCCAGTTCGAACTTCTGCAGCACGTCCTGCAGCAGCTCCGGCAGCGCGAACACTTCCCACTCCAGCCGCACTTCGCCGTGCTCCAGCCGCGCCAGTTCGAACAGCGCGCGCGCCAGCCGGCCGACCTTGGCGCTCTGTGCCAGCGCAATGCCGAGATAGCGGCGGCGCTCATCCGGTGACAGCGTGGCGTCCTTCAACGCCAGCGTTTCCAGGTAGCCGTGCAGCGACGACAACGGCGTGCGCAGGTCGTGCGAGATGTTGGCGACCAGTTCACGGCGCTGCAGATCCTGCTGGCGCAGCTGCTGCCACTGCTCGCCCAGCCGCTGCGCCATCTGCGCGTGCGCATGTTCCAGGATCACCAGTTCGTCGCGCTCACCAGCGCGCAGCGGCTCCGGCGGCGGCAGCGGCGTCGGCGCATCGATATCAAAGGCCTGGATCCGCCGGGTCAGCCGCCGCAACGGACGCGTCACCCAGTAGAACGCGACCAGCCCGGCCAACAGGCCGAGGCTGCCGACCAGCACCACCGACCACAGCGTGGTGTTCCACTGGCTGCCGGCGGCAAGATCGTCGGCGAGCATCTGCCGGTGCTCGCCGACCAGCACCACGTACACATAGCCGGCCGGCCGGCCCTGCACGATCAATGGTGCGGCACTGAACACCTTGCGGCCATCGGCGCTGCGCGGGTCATCGCCGAGGATCGGCAGCGGTGCACCGGCCAGCAGGCGACGCAACGGCGCCACGTCCACCCGGTTGCGCACCAGATGTCCACTGGGTGCATCGTGACCGAGGATGCGGCCCTGGTCGTCAAGCAGGTAGACCTCGACGCTGGGGTTGACCGCCATCAGCTGGCCGAACAGCGCGCGCACCGCGGCATCGCGCATGCCGCTGGTGTCCATCAGCTCGCTGCGCTGGGCGATATGTTCGGCCAGGCCCAGCGATAGCCGCTGCACGACTTCCTGCTCGTGGCGGGTGTTGGCACGCATCTGCAGTGCCAGCAGCGCCATGCAGCACATCAGCATCAGCGCGGCGGTCACCACCGCCAGCTTCTGCCACAGGTTCGGCTTGATCATGCCGCCGCCCCGGCCGGGTCGACCAGCTTGTAGCCGCGGCCCCACACCGTCAGCAACCGCCGTGGGTTGGCCGGGTCGGGTTCGATCTTGCTGCGCAGGCGGTTGATGTGGGTGTTGACCGTGTGCTCGTAGCCATCGTGCTGGTAGCCCCAGACCTGGTTGAGCAGTTCCATGCGCGCGAACACCTGGTCCGGATGACGGGCGAAGAACAGCAGCAGGTCGAACTCGCGCGGGGTCAGTTCCAGCGTGTTGCCATCCACCGAAGCGGTGCGCGCGACCGGATCGAGCTGCAGCCCACCCAGCTCGATCGCGCCGGCATCGATGCGCGCGCTCTGCGCCATCGCCTCGGCGCGGCGCAGCAGCGCACGTACCCGTGCCACCAGTTCCGGCATCGAAAAGGGTTTTGCCAGGTAATCGTCCGCGCCCAGTTCCAGGCCGACGATGCGCTGCGTTTCACTGCCGCGCGCGCTGATGATGATGATCGGGACATACCGCGCCATCGCGCGCGCGCGCTGGCACACCTGCAGCCCGTCCACGCCGGGCAGCATCACGTCCAGCACCAGCGCATCCCACGGGCCGTCCTGCTCGAGCAGGCGCAGGCCGGCATCGCCGCTGGCGGCATGGGCGACGTCGTAGCCCTCATCGCCCAGGTGCATGCGCAGCAGGTCGGCGATGTGGGCATCGTCTTCAACGATCAGCACGCGTTTGGTCGACATCGGCAGCTCGGGGCCAGTGGGGAGGCTGGCTGCATTGTGGCGCGGGACGGCCGCCGATACCTCACGAAAAATTGAATCCTGCGTGAGGATTCGTTGACCCGGGCGGGCGCAGCATGGCCCCGTCGCCCCTTCCCGGAGTCCGCCATGTCCCTCTCCCGCCGCCATCTGCTGGGCCTGGGCGGTGTCGCCACCGCCGCCGGCCTGTTCGGCCTGGGGGCCTGCAGCCGCGCCGCCCCGGCCGCCGCCGAAGCGCGCCCGTCGCGACAGTTCGAGGTCATGCACAGCGATGCCGAGTGGCGCCAGCGACTGACGCCGGCGCAGTACGCGGTGCTGCGCCAGCAGGCCACCGAGCGCCCCTGGAGCAGCCCGCTCAACAAGGAACACCGGCAGGGCACCTTCGCCTGCGCCGGGTGCGCACTGCCGCTGTTCTCCTCGTCCACCAAGTTCGAGAGCGGTACCGGCTGGCCCAGCTTCTGGGCGCCGCTGCACAACGCCATCGGCGAAGACCGCGACGTCACCTTCGGGATGCTGCGGGTGGAGGTGCATTGCCGCCGCTGCGGCGGCCATCTCGGCCATGTGTTCAACGATGGGCCACGCCCCACCGGGCTGCGCTACTGCATGAACGGTGCGGCGATGGTGTTCGCTCCCGGCGCCACGGATGGCACTGCCGACGGCTGGCGGGTGCCGGTCGGTTCTTCCCCTGCTTCCGGAGCCTGACGATGCTGCTGTTGCTGCTTGCCTATCTGGGGGGCGCGCTGACCCTGCTCAGCCCCTGCATCCTGCCGGTGCTGCCGTTCGTGTTCGCGCGTGCCGATCGCCCGTTCCTGCGCAGCACGCTGCCGCTGCTGCTGGGCATGGCGCTTACCTTTACCGTGGTCGCCAGCCTGGCCGCGGTGGGCAGCCAATGGGTGGCACAGGCCAACCAGGTCGGACGCTGGGTCGCCCTGCTGCTGATGGCGTTGTTCGCGGTCGCCCTGCTCTGGCCACGACTGGCCGACCACCTGCTGGCGCCGTTCCAGCGCATGGGTGCCCGCCTGAGTGCGCGCGCCGATGCGGCGGATGCCGCGGGGCACGGCGGCGCGTGGACCTCGCTGCTGATCGGCATCGCCACTGGCCTGCTGTGGGCACCGTGTGCCGGGCCGATCCTCGGTCTGGTGCTGACCGGCGCCGCCCTGCATGGCGCCAGCGTCGGTACCACTGCGCTGCTGCTGGCCTACGCACTGGGTGCGATCACCGCATTGGCGCTGGCGGTGTGGATCGGCGGCCGGGTGTTCCGCGCGATGCAGGCGCGGCTCGGCCTCGGCGATGCACTTCGCAAGGTGCTGGGTGTGGCCGCGCTGCTGGCCGTCGTGGCGATCGGCCTCGGCTGGGATACCGGCCTGCTGACCCGCTTGTCCACGGTCAGCACCGCCCGTATCGAGCAACGCCTGCTGGATGCAGTGCCCGGCGCGCAGCCGGCGGCACCGCCGATGATGATGGCCGGCGCCAATGCCGGTGCCGATGCAGCGCTGCCGGTGGAGGGCACGCTGCCCGCGCTGGACGGTGCCACTGGCTGGCTCAACAGCCCGCCGCTGAGTGCACAGCAGCTGCGCGGCAAGGTGGTTCTGGTCGATTTCTGGACCTATTCCTGCATCAACTGCCTGCGCGCGATGCCGTTCGTGCACGAATGGGAGCGACGCTACCGCGACCACGGCCTGGTGGTGGTCGGCGTGCACACGCCGGAGTTCGCCTTCGAGCGTGACCCACGCAACGTGATGAAAGCGGTGCAGCAGCTGAAGGTCGAGTACCCGGTGGCGCTGGACAACCAGTACACGATCTGGCGCGCCTTCAACAACCGCTACTGGCCGGCGCAGTACTTCGTCGACGCGCAGGGCAATATCCGCGGCCACCAGTTCGGCGAGGGCAACTATGCGCGCTCGGAACAGATGATCCGTCGCCTGCTGACCGAAGCCGGGCAGACCAATCTGCCGCCACCGGCCGATCCCGCTGCCGCCGGCCTGAAGGGCGTGGCCGTGCAGGCCGACATGGGCAACCTGCGTTCGCCGGAAACCTACCTGGGCCACGCCCGCGCCGAGCAGTTCGCCTCGCCCGGCGGGCAGCGCAGCGACGCCGCGTTCGACTACACGCTGCCGGCCACCCTGGCGTTGAACCAGTGGGGGCTGTCCGGGCGCTGGACCGTCACCGATGAGGCCGCACAGCTGCAGCAGGCCGGCGGCCGCATCGCCTTCCAGTTCCATGCGCGCGACCTGCACCTGGTGCTGGCACCGAGCGAGGACGGCAGGCCGGTGCGCTTCCGCGTCTGGCTGGACGGCAAAGCGCTGCCCGCCGCCGATGCCGGCAGTGATGTTGGTGCCGATGGCAGTGGCGTGGTCGACGAGCACCGCCTGTACCAGCTGGTGCGCCAGCGCGGCGCAGTCGGTCCGCATCGCTTCGAGATCGAGTTCCTCGATGCGGGCGTGCAGGCCTATGCCTTCACCTTCGGTTGAACCGGGAGGACATGATGAAACTCTCCTTTGAACAGGGCATCGCCGCCGGTGTGGCCGGCCTGGTGGCCACGGCCTTGATTGCCGGTGTGCTGCTGGTTGACCACGGCGCGATTGCGGCGCCGGTCGAGGCCAGCGCGCAGATCCAGGCACTGCCGGCCCCCACCGGCGATGCGGCGTTCCGCGATGACGCCAGCCACGCCAGCGTGGTGTTCGCCGGTGGTTGCTTCTGGGGTGTGCAGGGCGTGTTCCAGCACGTCAAGGGCGTGAGCAATGCCGTGTCCGGCTACATCGGTGGCAGTGCGGCCAATGCGCGTTATGAGCGCGTCAGCGGTGGCCAGACCGGCCATGCCGAAGCAGTGAAGATCGACTACGACCCGCGCCAGGTCAGCTACGGGCAGCTGATGCAGGTGTTCTTCTCGGTGGTGCACGACCCGACCCAGCTCAATCGGCAGGGGCCGGACCACGGCAGCCAATACCGCTCGGCGATCTTCAGTGACGACGCACGCCAGCAGGCTGCCAGCCGCGCCTACATCGCCCAGCTCGGCCAGGCCGGCAGCTACCGCGCGCCGATCGTCACCCAGCTGGTCAGCGGCCAACGCTTCTACCCGGCCGAGAGCTACCACCAGAACTACATGACCAACTACCCGCAGGCGGCCTACATCCGCTACTACGACGCACCGAAGCTGGCCGCGCTGGGCAGGCAGTTCCCGGCGCTGTACCGGCGCGAGGCGGTGCTGGTGCCGATGCGGTAGCCGGCATTCCCCCTTGGGCTGACCGACGCTCGGCGGTGCTCTCTGTAGAGCCGAGCCCACGCTCGGCTGCTGTTGGCGGGAGTGCAGCCGAGCATGGGCTCGGCTCTACACACAGAAAAAGACGCACGGCCATCCAGCCGTGCGTTTGGGAAGTATCGGCCGTGCCCCGATCAGGCCCGGCCGACAACGACATGCTAGGCTCGCCATCATCATGGGTACAGCACCAGATGGTGGGAAATTCGATGGATACAGATGACCAGAGCGCGATGATCCCACCCCGCTACCAACGGCTGTCCGACGAGCTGGCCGAGGCCATCCACGGCGGACGCCTTCCGGTTGGCAGCCGCCTGCCTTCGCTGCGGCAGATGGCCCTGCAGCGCAGGCTCAGCCTGAACACGGTGATTGCCGCCTATCGCCAGCTGGAGGACGCCGGCCTGGTCATTCCGCGGCCCAAAGCCGGCTTCGAGGTGGCGCCGCGCTTGTCGGTGCCAGAGCGTTCGCTGCGTGATACCCCGTCCGCACCCACCGCACCACTGCAGCAGGTGCTGATGGCCCGCGTGCTGGAAGCACAGCGCCGCCCCGGTGTGATCGACCTGGCCTTTGCCGGTCCGCGCGGGCGCCAGTTCTATCCGGGCGCGCAGCTGGCCCGGCATACCGCACAGGTGCTGCGCCACGGCCAGCAGACGGTGGAGACCTACGCGCGCCCCAACGGCTCGCCACGGCTGCTGGCGCAGATCGTGCGGCGTGGCCCGCGCATGGGGCTGCACACCCACAGCGAACGCCTGCTGCTGACCCATGGTGCGATGGAGGGCCTGCAGCTGGCGCTGCGCGCGGTCACCCAGCCCGGTGATGCGGTCGGCATCGAGGCACCGTCCTACTTCAACCTGTATCCGTTGCTGGCCAACCTCGGCCTGCAGGCCATCGAGCTGCCCACCCATCCGCAGCACGGACTGGATGTGGATGCGCTGGACGCGCTGCTGCAGCACACACCGCTGGCCGCGCTGGTGGTGATGCCGACCGTGCACAACCCGCTCGGCTGCACCATGCCGACCGCCGCCAAGCAGCGCCTGGCCGAGCTGGTCAACGCACGGCAGCTGCCGCTGATCGAGGACGCGGTGTACGCCGAGCTGCAGTTCTGCGAACCGCCGGCGCCCCTGCTGAAGGCCTTCGATCGCGACGGCTGGGTGATGGTGGTCGGAGGTTTCTCCAAGACACTGGCGCCGGATTACCGCATCGGCTGGCTGGATGGCGGCCGCTTCGCCGAGCGCATCGCGCTGCTGAAATTCCAGTCCACCGGCGGCGAGCCGCAGCTGCTCGGTGACGCGGTCGCGGCGTATCTGGAAGCGGGCAGCTACGAGCACCACCTGCATCGCATGCGCCGGCTGTACCGCGAACAGGTGGGACGGCTGCGCCAGCTGGTGGCCGAGCACTTCCCGGCCGGCACCCGCGCCACCGAACCGCAGGGCGGATTCCTGCTGTGGCTGGAACTGCCGGGCGTGGATACGCGCGAGCTGTTCGAGCGAGCGCTGCAGGAGGACATCGTGTTCATGCCCGGCCAGGTCTATTCACGTGGCGCGCGATACCGCCACTGCCTGCGGCTGTCGTGCTGCCAGACCCTGGATGCGCGCTTCATCGGCGCGGTGGAACGACTGGGCGCGATCGCGCGGGAGCTGGCGCCCGCAGCACGGTAGTGCCGGCCGCTGGCCGGCAACATCGGGATCACCGGGTGGACGCGGTTGCCGGCCAGCGGCCGGCACTACCCAGGATCACTCGAGCAGGTGCGCGCTCAGCGCTTCGCCATCCGCACCCGGCAGATGCGGCAGCCGTCCCCAGCACGGCATCGGCAGGCGCTGCTGCAACGTGGCGATGTTCTCATCCTGGCGCTGCATCGCAGGGTCGATGTGGTTGCCGATCCAGCCCAGGCACTGCACGCCGCTGGCCTGCAGCGACTGCGCAGTCAGCCGCGCATGGTTGACGCAGCCCAGCCGCATGCCCACCACCAGCAGCACCGGCAACTGCAGTGCTCGCACCAGGTCCAGCTGGTCCAGCGTGGCCGAGACCGGCGCCAGCCACCCACCGGCGCCTTCCACCACCACGATGTCGGCCTGTGCGCGCAGTCGCGCGAACGCAGCGACGATCGGCGCCAGTTCCACCTGCACGCCGTCCTCGGCAGCGGCCAGCTCCGGTGCCAGCGGCTGCCGCAGCGCATACGGGTTCAGATCGGCATAGTCCGGCACCGGCCAGCTGGCTGCCTGCAGCGCCAGCGCGTCTTCGTTGCGCAGGCCCTGCCCCAGGTCTTCGCTGCCGCTGGCCACCGGTTTCATGCCCACCGCGCGCAGGCCGCGCCGGCGCAGCCCATGCAGCAGCGCGGTGCTGGCCGCGGTCTTGCCGATCTCCGTATCGGTGCCGGTGATGAACAGGGCGGGCGGCAGCGTAGCGGGCAACGGCATCGATGGGCTCCAACAGGGCAACAGAGCGTGCATTATCGCCGGCCCGGCGCGCTTGCTAGACTGCGGGCATGTTCGCCAATGCCTCGCTTACCGGCAGCAAGCCGGAACAATACGCCCAGCTGCTGGAACAGGCCCGTGGCCTGGTCTACGCCGAGTCCGACCGCATCGCCAACGCGGCCAACCTCTCCGCACTGGTCTACCACGCCCTGCCCGACCTGAACTGGGTGGGCTTCTACCTGTACGACGGCAAGGAACTGGTGGTCGGCCCGTTCCAGGGCCTGCCGGCCTGCGTGCGCATCCCGCTGGACAAGGGCGTGTGCGGTGCCGCCGCCAGCCAGCGCGTGACCCAGCGCGTGGACGACGTCGATGCCTTCCCCGGCCATATCGCCTGCGATTCGGCCTCGCGTTCGGAACTGGTGGTGCCGCTGCTGCGCGGCGATGAACTGATCGGCGTGTTCGACATCGACAGCCCCAAGATCGGCCGCTTCGATGCCGATGACCAGGCCGGCCTGGAAGCCATCGCCCGCGTGTTCGTCGAGGCGCTGGGATGAGCGCGCCGAAGCTGCGCAACATCGGCCCCAAGAGTGCAGCGTGGCTGCGCCAGGTCGGCCTGCGCAGCCGCGAGGACCTGGTCGCGACCGGCGCGGTCGGCGCCTTCGTCAAGGTCAAGCGCGCCGGCTTCAAGCCCAGCCTGAACCTGCTGTACTCGCTGGAAGGCGCGCTGCTGGACTGCCACTGGCAGGAACTGAGCGAGCCGCAGCGTGAGGCGCTGGTGCAGGATTACGAAGCACGCATCGCCGCGCATCCGCTGAAGGCGGCCGGCCCGGCGTCGGGTCCGGTGCATGAGCAGCGCTTCGATGCCGACGATGACGCGGAAGACAGCGTGACCGAGGATGCGGACGAGGATTGACTGCACCGGTAGTGCCGGCCGCTGGCCGGCAACTGCGTGGTCTTTTCAACGTTCCCGAGACTGCCGGCCAGCGGCCGGCACTACCGATGGGTTACGGCTGCTGCAGTTCCAGCAGCTCGCCTGCCAGCCCGGCTTCGCCACGTTCCAGCCGTACCCGCAGGCGCGTGCCGTGGTCGATGCGCAGTGCCCAGCACAGCGACATCGGCAGGCCGCAGACCTGCGACAGCACCATGCGCAGCGGGCCGCCATGGCTGACCACCAGCGTTGGCACCGGGTCGTCATCATCGAGCAGTCGATCCAGCGCGCGCGCGATACGCCGCTCGAAGTGGCCCCAGCTTTCACCGTTGGGCGGTGGGAATGCATGCGGATCGGCATGGAAGGCCGCCAGTGCATCCTCCGGCAGGTCGAACAGCGGCTGCCCGTCCCAATCGCCGAAATCCAGCTCTTCCCATTCCTCCTCCGCTTCCACGTCCAGCCCGCGCGGGGTGGCCAGGGCCATCGCCGTGTGCAGCGAGCGCAGCCGCGGCGAACTGATCACCCGTTCCCAGGGCTGCGCAGCGTAGGCGTCGACCAGTTCCTGCGGCAGGCGGGCCAGCTGCGGTGGATCGCTGCGGCCATCGAGGAACTCATCGCGACCGTTGCCGGCATGGCGGACCAGGTCGAGGATCATGCGTGCGTCCTGTACAGGCAACGCGGGAACAGCGGAAAACGGGCGGACATCGGCAACGGCACCACGGGATCGAGGGACCATTCTAAGGGCACAGCAAAGGCAGTCGGGTACGCTCGACGCTACGGGCCGCCTGCGATGCCGTAGACTGCGCGCACTTCCAGGTGACCTGCGGCCATGGCCGGCAGGTTGAAACGGGAAGCCGGTGACGCGTGAATCCACGCCAGGCCGGCGCTGCCCCCGCAACGGTAAGCACGTCAGTTCCAGGCAACAACGCCACTGTGCCGCAGGCATGGGAAGGCGCCTGGACGGTGGCCTCGCGCCACCCGGCGGCAAGCCCGGAGACCGGCCCGGAAGCCTCAGGTCGCGGTGCGGTGGGCATGGCGCTGGATGACCGCAGCCTGCGCTGCGGCGTCGGCGCATGCCTGCCTTCGCGGCTCCTCCCCTTCGCCACGCGGGCGTGCGTGGCACCTGGAGTCCCCCATGAAGCTGCAGTCCCGAATGCTGTCCCTGGCCGTGCTGGCCGCCCTGCCCGCGCTGGCCCAGGCCGCCGATGACACCACCGCGCTCGACCAGATCCTGGTCACCGCCACCCGCACCCCGATCGCCCTGCAGGACAGCATCGCACCAGCCCAGGTGATCGACCGCGCGCAGATCGAATCCAGTCAGGCCACCTCGTTGCAGGAACTGCTGCGCGGCCGCGCCGGCATCAACCTGACCAATGCCGGCGGGCTCGGCAAGCAGAGCTCGCTGTTCCTGCGCGGCACCAACTCGGGCCACACCGTGGTGCTGGTCGATGGCGTGCGCATCAACAGTGCCGACCTCGGCCTGGCCATGTACCAGGACCTGCCGCTGGCGCAGATCGAACGCGTGGAAATCGTGCGCGGCCCGCAGTCCAGCCTGTACGGCGCCGACGCCATCGGTGGCGTGATCCAGATCTTCACCCGCCGCAACCAGGGCGATTTTGCTCCGCACTTCCAGCTCGGTGGTGGCAGCAACGGCCTGCGCGAAGCCAGCGGCGGCATCGGAGGTGGCACCGAACGCGGCTGGTTCGGCGCCGACATCGCCTACCAGCATTCCGATGGCGTCGATGCCTGCCGTGGCTCGGCGACGCTGTTCACCGGCTGCTTCGCCGACGAACCCGACCGCGACGGCTACCGCAACCTGTCCAAGAGCCTGCGTGGCGGCTACACCTTCAACGACCAGTGGAATGTGGAAGGCAGTGCGCTGCGCGCCGACGGCAGGAACCACTACGACGGCTATTACAACTACTCGGAAATCCGCCAGCAGGTGCTGGCCGGCAAGGTGCGCTACACCCCGTCCGGGCGCCTGGCCTTCACCGCCAACGTCGGCCGCAGCGACAACGAGTCGGACAACTTCGGCGACTTCGGCGCACGCGGCAGCGCGCAGACCCACCGCGACAGCGCCTCGCTGCAGGGTGACTTCACCTTGACCGGAAGCCAGCTGCTGAGCACCGGCGTGGACTGGAGCGAAGACAACCTGGATGGCAGCAGCGCGGGCTACCTTGTCGACAGCCGCCGCAACACCGGTGTATTCGTGCAGTACCAGGGCCGCTTCGGCCGCCACCAGCTGCAGGCCAGCGCGCGCAACGACGACAACCAGCAGTTCGGCAACCACGCCACCGGCAGTCTCGGCTGGGCAATGCAGCTGGACCACGGCCTGCGCGTCAATGCCAGCTACGGCACCGCCTTCAAGGCACCGACCTTCAGCGACCTGTACGACCCGTGGAGCGGCGTGCCGACGTTGAAGCCGGAGAAGTCCAAGAGCGCCAACCTCGGTGTTTCGCAGCAGGGCCAGGGCTGGCATTGGGGCCTGGACGTGTACGAGACCCGCATCGATGACCTGATCACCTACGATGCGTCCACGATGAAAATGCAGCAGGTGGAGAAGGCGCGCATCCGTGGCGCCGAACTGACCGGTGGCGTGCTGCTGGCCGGCTTCGACCTCAACGCGCAGCTGAGCTACACCGACCCGCGCAACCGCACCCATGGCAGCACCCAGTTCGACAACTGGCTGCCGCGCCGTGCACAGCAGACCGCGCGCCTGGACGTCGACCGCCGCTTCGGCGATTTCCGCGCCGGCCTGACCGTGCAGGGTGCGGGCAAGCGCTATGACGATGCCGCCAACGCGGTGAAGGTCGGTGGCTACGGCACGCTGGACCTGCGCGCCGAGTACGCGCTGACGCCGGCGTGGTCGCTGCTGGCACGTGCCGCCAACGTGTTCGACCGCCGCTACGAGACGGTGGCGTGGTTCAACCAACCCGGCCGCGAATACCAGCTGAGCGTGCGTTACCAGCCGAAATGACCGCGACGGTCATGGTAGTGCCGGCCGCTGGCCGGCAACATCGTGACCCTCGGCAACGTCCTCGGGGTTGCCGGCCAGCGGCCGGCACTACCCCCTGCGTCAGCCCTGCAACCCCGGCAACTCACGCAGGTCGTCAATCACCGCCACCGCCTGTGCGGTGGCCAGGTCCAGGCCACGCGGATAACCGTAACGCACCAGTGCGATCGGCATACCCGCCTCTTCAGCGGCGCGGTAGTCGGTCAACGAATCACCCACCATCAGGCAGGCATCCACCGCCAGCCCGAAGTGCGCAGCGATGTGCCGCAGCGGCTCACCGCTGGGCTTGCGCTGCGGCAGCGAATCGCCGCCCAGTACCAGCGCGAACGCATCACCAATGCCCAGGTGCTGCAGCAGTGGCGGCACCAGCGCTTCGGGCTTGTTGGTGCAGATCGCCAGCGGAACATCGCGTGCACGCAGCTGCATCAGCGCTTCGGCCACGCCATCGAACAGGCGCGGGCTGCGCAGCAGGCACTCACGGTAGTGCACCATGAACACCGGCATCACTTCGGCCAGGTCGACCTCACGACCCGCGGCATGCACGGCCTGCTCGACCAGGCGGCGCACACCGTCGCCGATCCAGCCCAGAACCGTGGCTTCCGGCACGCGTGCCATGCCGATGTCTTCCAGCGTGCGGTTCAGTGCTTCGGCGATATCAGCTGCGCTGTCGACCAGCGTGCCATCAAGGTCGAACACGACCAGCGGATAGGGATACGACAAGGGACGGCACCTGCACGACGTGGGGCCGCCCATTGTACGCCGCTGGTTTCTGCGCCGATCCGCCTCAACCGATCCGGCGTGCGCGGGTGGCCAGGAACGTTGGCAGGTAGCGGTCGATCAGGAAGCGCGGCTGCGGCTGCCAGTCTTCCATGAAGCGATCGATGACGAACCCCGCATCCAGCTGCCCGCCGATCAGTTCGGTCAGGCTGTGGCCAAAGGTCAGCGCATCGCCGCGGCCGAGTTTCGCCTCACGTTCTGCGGCGGGCAGGTCTTCCAGGTCCGAATAGGGAATGGCGTACTGCGGCCGGATCAGGCCCTGCGCATCGAGCTGCGGATCGCGCGCGCCGACGAACAGCACCGGGTTGTAGAAGCTGGCCATCAACATGCCGTCGCGCGCCAGCACGCGGCGGCATTCGGTCCACACCGGGCGCACGTCGGGTACGTACAGGTTGGAGATCGGATGGAACACCACGTCGAAGCTGTCGTTGGCGAATACGTGCAGGTCGCGCATGTCGCCCTGCACCGTGCGCAGCTGCAGTCCATCGCGCGCCGCCACGCTGCGGTCCTGTTCCAGCTGCCCGTCGGAGAGATCGAACACGGTGACGTCGGCGCCCGCAGCGGCCAGCACCGGTGCCTGCTGGCCCCCGCCCGAGGCCAGGCACAGGATGCGGCGGCCACGCACATCGCCCAGCCAGTCCAATGGCAGCGCGCGTGGGGTCAGATGCACCTGCCAGCGGCCTTCGCGCGCGGCGGCAATGGTTGAACTTTCCACCGGGCGCGACCATTCGCGCACTTCGCTGGCCTGGCGGTCCCAGGCAGCACGGTTGTGGTCGATCAAGGCCTGTCCATGGTTCATGTGTTCTCCTTGCCCGGTGGGCGCCAATCCAGATCCTGGAAGGCCGGGCTGGCGAAACACTCGGCCAGGTAGTCCAGGAATCGCCGCATGATAGCGGGCTGCTGTCGTCGTGACGCGTACACGGCATGAATGCCGAGTTCGTCCAGGCTGAATTCGGGCAGCAGTTCGATCAGCTCGCCGGTACGCAGCAGCGGCGCCACCTGGTAGGTCGGCAGCATGGCGATACCGGCACCGGCCCGCACCGCCTCCAGCAGCAGCGAGGCCTCGTTGGCGCTGATGTTGCCGCCTACCGCCACCGACAGCGAACGGCCGTCCCGGTGCAGCTGCCACAGGCTCTTGCCGACGTAGTGGTGGGTCAGGCAGTTGTGCGCGGCCAGATGCTCGGGAGCAGTCGGCGTGCCGCGTGCCTGCAGGTAGGACGGCGTCGCGCACAGCACCGAGCGGCAGGTGGCCAGCCGCCGCGCGATCAGGCTGGGATCGATCTGGCGCGCGATGCGCACGGCCAGGTCCACCCGCTCCTCCACCAGGTTCACCGTGCGGTCGACCAGCAGCAGCTCGATGCGTGCCGCCGGATGGCGCGCAACAAAGCCGGCCACCGCCCGCGCCAGGTGGCTCTGCCCGAACGACACGCTGGCAGTCACCCGCAGCGTGCCATGCGGCTCCGGATCATCGCTGGCCAGCTCGCCCTGCAGTTCCTCGCCGATCGCCAGCATCTGCCGGAAGCGCGCCAGCGCCGCCTCGCCCGGGCCGGTCAGGCTGACCCGGCGCGTGGTCCGGTGCAGCAGGCGTGCGCCCAGCCAGCCCTCGACCTCAGCCAGGTAGCGGCTGACCATCGCCCGCGACATGTCCAGCACCTCTGCCGCCGCGGTCAGGCTGCCGCGCTCGGCCACCTCGACGAACACGGTCATGGCGGTCAATCGGTCCATATGCTCGATCCATGCAACAAACAAGCGCGTTATACGCTGTTTTTCGAGCGACTGCAGCGGCCTAGAGTGGCGCCATTCCCACCCCACAGCGCCCCACGGAGTCCTGCCATGAAGATCGCCCTCGTTGGTTCCACCGGCAACATCGGCCGCCAGATCGCCCGCCACGCGCTGGCCCGCGGCCACGAACTCACCGTCATCGTGCGCAGCGCGCAGGACCTCCCGGCCGAGCTGGCCGGTGCCCATCCGGTGATCGCCTCGCTGGATGACCAGGACGCGCTGGTTGCCGCCATCGCCGGCCACGACGTGCTCGCCAGTGCCTACGGCCCGCGCCCGGGCGATGACATCGGCCGCGTCGGCGAGGTCGCCGCGCAGCTGGCGGCTGCCGCGCGCAAGGCCGGCGTGCCGCGCCTGGTGGTGGTTGGCGGTGCCGGCAGCCTGGAAGTCGCACCCGGCGTGCAGCTGGTCGACACCCCCACCTTCCCGGAGGCCTACAAGCCGTACGCGCTGGCCCACCGCGAGGCGTTCAACCGCCTGCAGGCAGTGGACGACCTGGACTGGACCTTCTTCTCGCCGGCCGCCGAAATCGGCCCGGGTGAAGAGCGCGGCCAGTACCGCGTGCAGCCCAAGGCGTTCCTGGCCGATACCAGCGGCCACAGCCGCATCAGCTACGCCGACTATGGCGCGGCGTTCGTCGCCGAACTGGAAGCGCACGCGTATCCGAAGCAGATCATCACCGCAGCGTATTGATCCACGCACGTCCCATGTAGAGCCAAGCCCGCGCTCGGCTCTACGCGAACATGCAGCCGGGCATTGGCCCGGCTCTACACAAGGAATTCCCATGCGTACCGCTGCCCTGCTGCTTCCCCTCGCCCTGGCCGCCAGCTTCACCAGTGCGCCGCTGCTGGCCGCACCGGCCACCACGGCGCCGGCGGCGGCGACGAAATCCCAGCTGCACCTGCAGACCTTCCATCCCGGCCCGCAGGCAATGTTCTCGGTGTCCTCGGTGCTGATCGAAGGCCGCCACGACGCGATCCTGGTCAATGCGCAGTTTGGTGCCAGCGATGCGCGCAAGCTGGTCGAGCTGATCCGCGCCAGCGGCAAGCAGCTGACAACGATCTACATCAGCCACGGTGATCCGGACTACTACTTCGGCCTGGCTACCCTGCAGGACGCGTTCCCGCAGGCGCGCATCGTCGCCACCGCGCAGACCGTCGCCCATATCCAGCAGACCCAGGCCGGCAAGCTGGCCTACTGGGGACCGAAGATGGGTGCCGACGTGCCCGCGCGCATCGTGCTGCCGCAGGTGCTGGATGGCGATGCCCTGGAGCTGGAAGGCCAGCGCCTGCCGCTGATCGGCCTGGATGGCCCGACCCCGGACCGCACGGTGCTGTGGGTGCCGTCGCTGCGCGCGATCGTCGGTGGCATTCCGGTGGTGGCCGGCGAGCACGTGTGGATGGCCGACACGCAGACGCCGAAGTCGCACACCGACTGGCTGCAGACCCTGCAGCGGTTGCAGGCACTGAAGCCGAAGGTGGTGGTGCCGGGGCATTACGCGCCGGGTGCGGCGCTGGATGCCAGTGCGTTGCGCTTCACCGCGGACTACATCCGCGCGTTCGATGCCGAGACGGCAAAGGCCAGGGACAGTGCGGCGCTGGTGAAAGCAATGCAGTCGCGCTACCCGAAGCTGGATGGCGTGGCATCGCTGGAGCTGAGTGCGAAAGTGGCCAAGGGCGAGATGCAGTGGCCTTGAGGTAAAGGGTTGTTTTGCAGGGCTGCGCCCTGCACCTGCTCAATGCAACGGCAACAGCTGGATATCTGTGGGTTGGCGGGGTGGGTCCGATGGCAGGGGACGCCGTGAACCCGTCCATGGGGGCTTGGTCGCGGCATCCATGCCGCTCACGCCCCCGCAACCGGACCCACCTCGCCTTCGACAGATCTCGGCAATCTGCTGGGGTCGGATCCCGTTGCTGCGCAACGGGCTCTGACCCCGCCTTTGCCGATCAGAGGGATGTGGAATCGCTCGGTCCGTGCTCGAACAATTCCCCCTGCACCATGGCCTCCTTTTCGCGGAACCCACCCAGCCCGACGCCGACCAGGCGGTAACGCGTCTCCGCCGGCAGGTCGACGCGGGCGCGCAGGGCCAGTGCGATGTCGCGCAGTTCTTCCATCGATTCCGGCGGGCGCTCCGGGGTGAAACTGCGGGTGAGGATGCGGAACTGCGCGGTCTTCAGCTTCAGCACCACGGTGTGGCCGACGCGTTCGGTCTTGCGCGTGGCATTCCAGGTCTTCTCCGCCAGCTGCACGATCGCCTCGCCCAGGTCTTCCAGCAACAGGTCCTCGGCAAAGGTGTCCTCCGAGGAGATCGACTGCACCTGCTGGTCCGGTTCCACCGGCCGCTCGTCGATGCCGCGTGCACGGTTGTACAGGCTGCGGCCGAAACTGCCGAACGCCTCTTCCAGGTCGACCAGGGACCACTGCCGCAGGTCGCCGCAGGTGACGATGCCACGCGCGGCAAGTTTGCCTTCCATCACCTTGCCGACGCCTGGCACCCGGTTCACCGGCAGCGGCAGCAGGAAGGCGTCCACCCGCTGCGGTGGAATCACGAACTGGCCATCGGGCTTGCGCCAGTCCGAAGCGATCTTGGCCAGGAACTTGTTCGGCGCGATCCCGGCTGAAGCGGTCAGGTTCGTCTCCTCGCGGATCTGCGCACGGATGGTGCGGGCGATGTCGGTGGCCAGTTCGATGCCGCTCTTCGGCTCGGTCACGTCCAGGTAGGCCTCGTCCAGCGACAACGGCTCGACCAGGTCGGTGTGGCGCAGGAATATCTCGCGTACCTGGCGTGACACCGCCTTGTAACGTGCAAAGTCCGGCGGCACGAAGATCGCGTCCGGACACAGGCGTTCGGCGCGCAGCGCCGGCATCGCCGAACGCACGCCGAACACGCGTGCCTCGTAGGACGCCGCACACACCACCGAGCGCGCGCCGCGCCATGCCACAACCACCGGCTTGCCGCGCAGTGACGGATCGTCGCGCTGCTCCACCGACGCGTAGAACGCGTCCATGTCGACGTGGATGATCTTGCGCAGTCGGGTCATGTCAGGCGGAAAGGGCGGGGGCGTGCCGAACGGGCCACACGCCGAAGTATGGTCGTTGCACATCAACAGGATGCGCGTATTCCATTGAAAACACTACGGTTGCGTACGGTTGAAATGTTTGATCGGCGCAGTTTCCACGGGCATCCTCGAACGCTTGTTTCCCTGTTTCCCCGCTTCCAGGATTGTGCTTCATGACCCGTCTCCACGCGTTCAACCGCGAACAGCTGCTGGCCAGCGCACGCGGTGAACTGTTCGGCACCGCCGCCGGCCGTTTGCCCAACGATCCGATGCTGATGTTCGACCGCATCACCGACATCCACGAGGACGGCGGACCGCACGGCAAGGGCATGGTACGCGCCGAGCTGGATATCCGCCCGGACCTGTGGTTCT
This sequence comes from Stenotrophomonas sp. YJH_SMC_135, assembly GCF_059372355.1. Classification (NCBI taxonomy): domain Bacteria; kingdom Pseudomonadati; phylum Pseudomonadota; class Gammaproteobacteria; order Lysobacterales; family Lysobacteraceae; genus Stenotrophomonas; species Stenotrophomonas sp. YJH_SMC_135. The sequence goes on along the minus strand of NZ_JCAFVN010000005.1, from coordinate 150,699 downwards.
TCGGCTGCCACTTCATCGGCGACCCGGTGATGCCCGGCTGCCTGGGCCTGGACGCCATGTGGCAGCTGACCGGCTTCTTCCTGACCTGGCTGGGTGCCCCCGGCAAGGGCCGCGCACTCGGCTGCGGCGAGGTGAAGTTCACCGGCCAGGTACTGCCGGACGCCAAGCTCGTGCGCTACGAGATCGACATCAGCCGTGTCATCAACCGCAAGCTGGTGATGGCCCAGTCGGACGCCCGCATGTACGTGGATGACCGCGAAATCTACAGCGCGCGCGACCTGCGCGTCGGCCTGTTCACTGAAACCGGGAGCTTCTGATGCGTCGCGTCGTCATCACCGGCATGGGCATCACGTCCTGCCTCGGCAATGATCTGGATACCGTTTCGGCCGCGCTGCGCGAAGGGCGCTCGGGCATCACCGCCTTGGCCGACCATGCCGAAGCGGGCCTGCGCAGCCAGGTCGGCGGTCGCGTCGACCTCGATCTGGAGGCGCTGATCGACCGCAAGCAGAAGCGCTTCATGAGCGATGCGGCGGCCTTCGCTTACCTGTCCATGCGCGATGCCATCGCCGATGCCGGGCTCAGCCCCGAGCAGGTCAGCAACCTGCGCACCGGCCTGATCGCCGGTTCCGGCGGCGGCTCCAGCGAATGGCAGATCGGCGCGGTCGACCTGCTGCGCGAACGTGGCGTGCGCAAGGTCGGCCCGTACATGGTGCCGCGCACGATGTGCTCGACGGTCTCGGCCTGCCTGGCCACGGCCTACCAGATCAAGGGCGTCAGCTACTCGCTGTCGGCCGCCTGCGCGACCTCGGCGCACTGCATCGGCGCTGCCGCGGACATGATCCGCCACGGTGCGCAGGACATCATGTTCGCCGGTGGCGGTGAAGACCTGCACTGGTCGATGAGCGTGATGTTCGATGCGATGGGCGCGCTGTCGACCAGCTTCAACGAGACCCCGGCCAGCGCCTCGCGTCCGTACGACAAGGACCGCGACGGCTTCGTCATCGCCGGTGGCGGCGGCATGCTGGTGCTGGAGGACTACGACCACGCCGTTGCGCGTGGCGCGCGCATCCATGCCGAGCTGATCGGCTACGGCGTGACCTCCGATGGCGCCGACATGGTCGCGCCGTCCGGCGAGGGCGCGGTGCGCTGCATGAAGATGGCACTGCAGGGCGTCGATCGCCCGCTGGACTACCTCAACACCCACGGCACCTCGACCCCGCTGGGCGATGTCACCGAGCTCAACGCGATCCGTGAAGTGTTCGGCGATGCGGTACCACCGCTGTCCTCGACCAAGGCGCTGTCCGGCCATTCGCTGGGCGCGGCCAGCGTGCACGAGGCGATCTACTGCCTGCTGATGATGCGCGATGGCTTCGTCGCCGGTTCGGCCAACATCGGCGAGCTGGACCCGAAGGTGGAGAGCTTCCCGATCCTGCGCGAGAGCCGCGAGCAGAAGCTGGACACGGTGATGTCCAACAGCTTCGGCTTCGGTGGCACCAACGCTGCGCTGGTGTTCGGGCGGGTGTGATTGAACAGGTGTGCCGACCAACGGTCGGCACCCACCAGAAGATGTGGAGCCGAACCCATGCCCGGCTCAGTGCCAACCAAGGTCGGCACCCACCGCTACTTCGGCAGCAGCGGCAGCAGCAGGGCGTGCGCGTCCACCAGCGAGCCGACGATGCGGTGGCCCAGTGCGCGCAGCTCTTCATCCGGATGCACCAGGTCCGGCACCTGGATCACGGTCATGCCGGCGGCCAGTGCGGCCCGCGTGCCGGCCGGTGAATCTTCCAGCGCCAGGCAACGTTCGGGCGCCTGGCCCAGCCGCTGCGCGGCCAGCAGGTAGATATCCGGCGCGGGCTTCGGCCGCGCTACATCACCACTGGTGATCACGGCATCGAAGTACGGCAGCAGGCCTGCGGCCGCCAACTTGCGGTTGGCGCGCGGCTGCCGCGTGGTGGTCGCCACCGCACGCGGTACCGCGTGCGCCTTCAGCAGCTCCAGCAGCTCCAGGATGCCCGGCCGCAGCGGCAGCCCGGTCTGCGTGCGTGCTTCGTACAGTTCATGGCAACGTGCCGCCACCGCGTCGATCACGCTGTCCTCGATGCCCTGCGCGCGCAGCAACGCATGCGTATCGTGGTCGCCGAGGCCGACCATGCGCAGGAACACCGCTTCCTCCAGGCCCAGCCCGAATTCGTCGGCGGCCTCGCTCCAGCAGGCCAGCGAGACCCGCTCGCTGTCGATCATCAGGCCGTCCATGTCGAAGATGACGGCGTCGGGCAGGAACGGCAGCGCAGCGAAGGGGGTCATGGAGCGAACAACGTATCCAGGTCGGTGGAAGTGAGCTGCCGCCATTGCCCTTCGTCCAGCCCCTGCAGGTCCAGCCCGCCGACGCGGCTGCGGTGCAGGGCCTGCACGTGGTTGCCGGTGGCGGCGAACATGCGGCGTACCTGATGGTAGCGGCCTTCATGCAGTACCAGGCGTGCGCGACGCGCCTCCAGCACTTCGAGTTCAGCCGGCAGCAGGGGCGTCTTCTCGGACTCCAGCATCAGCGTGCCGCTGGCGAACAACGCCACTTCGTCGCCGCGCAGGTCCTCGCTCAACTCGACTTCGTAGACCTTCGGCAGCTTCGACTTCGGCGAGATGATCCGGTGCAGCAGGCCGCCATCGTCGGTCAGCAGCAGCAGGCCACTGGTCTCGCGGTCGAGGCGGCCCACCGTGGACAGCACCGGATCACGGTCGCGGAAGCGCGGCGGCAGCAGGTCGTAGATCAGGCGGCCGGTGTCCTTGGTCGAACAGGTGTAGCCGGCGGGCTTGTGCAGCGCGATCGACAGCCCCACCGGCGGGTCCAGCGGCTCGCCATCGACGCGGATCGCCTCGTGCGGCACCTGGTCATCGGCGTACAGCACCTCACCGTCGGCGTCGGTGACGCGGCCTTCGCGGAACATCCACTGCACCTGCTTGCGGCTGCCATAGCCCAGGTTGGCGATCAGCTTGACCAGCTTCACTTGCCCTTCCCCTTCACTGCTTCAACCAGCTTGAAACCGTCGCGCTCGGCGACCACGCGCACCGCACCGAAGCTGTCGTTGAGGGTGTGCTCGTACGGCAGATGGCGGTTGGCCACCACGTACAGGCGCCCGCCCGGGCGCAGCGCCTGCGCGGCCACGGCGATGAAGCGCTGGCCGATGTCCGGGCGGTCGGCACGCGACGGCGTGTGGAACGGCGGGTTGCTGATGATGACGTCGTAGCCCGGCTCGATGCCGGCGGTGACGTCGCGCCACAGGAAGCGCAGCGGCAGCGCGCGCGGCGGCGGCGCCAGGATCAGTTCGGCCAGGGCCAGCGCACGCTGCTCGGCCTCGTACAGGTCCAGCGCGGTGATCTTCGGGCAGCGTTCCAGCAGCTCGCGCGAGAGATAGCCGTAGCCGGCGCCAAGGTCGGCGGCGCGGCCGGCCAGGTCGGCCGGCAGGTGCTCGGCCAGCAGCGCCGATGCCGGATCGATGCGGTCCCAGGCGAACACGCCCGGGCGGCTGAGGAAGCGTCCGCCCATGATCGGGCGCACCGCATCCAGCGCCGACCAGCGCTTGGCCAGGTCGGCGTCGTGCTGGCCCTGCAGCGGGGCGGTCCAGTACACGCGGCAGTGGTTCTTGGTCAGGCAGCCGCCGAGACCGGCCAGCTGCTTGAGGTCGCCTTCACCGGAGCGCGCGCCTTCGTTGTTGGCCTGGCAGGCAACGATGCGGCCGCCCTCGGCGACCAGCGCCAACGCGCGGGCGAACAGCGCACGGGCTTCTTCACGCTGGCGCGGTGGCAGCACCAGCACCAGCGGGTAACGGCCCTTGCCGGCCACATCGTCCAGCTGGCCGCTGACGGTCCAGCCGGCGGCCAGCTGCAGCGGCTGCGCGAACGGGGCAAAGCTCTGTTCGCAGTGCAGCTCGCGGTTGCCGGCCGCTTCGCGCAGCGGCCAGCCATCGCGGGCACGCAGGAAAGCCACCGGGCCCTCCGGCCAGCGCAGGGCGCCTTGGGAGAACGGCAGGAGCAGGGTCTGCAGGGGGGCGTCGTCGCTGGAGGCCATCGGCGCGGGTACTTCAAGCGTGAGGGCTGTCCATTGTACCGGCTTGGCCGGGCCGGCCCCGGCAGGCCGCTTTGCGAAACCCGAACGGGGCCTTGATCTGCCAGAAACATTGAAACGTTCAGGGTAGAGGCTCCCCCGGAAACCCAGGAGAACCTGCATGCGAGCCTTGTTCGTCGGTGGCGTCGTCGACAACAGTGAAATGGACCTGGAAGGCAGCCATCCGCCCGTGCACTACCCCGAGGACACCGGCGGCGGGCACTCGCGCTACCGGCTGCACCAGGTCGGCCATGGCGCCGATGGCAGCGTGGCCTATGCGGTATATGGCGCACCGGACCTGGCCGATGACGAGGTGGCCCGGGTGGCGGAAGAACGCGCCTACGCGCGCCGGTTCGAAGCGACGCCGACCTTGTTCGAGCATTGACACATCCGTAGCGCCCGAGCAGATGCTCGGGCGCCAGCCGAGCGTGGGCCCGGCTCTATCTCGGATCAAGGCGCCTTGGGTGGCAGGCGGTTGATGCTGGCAATCTCGTCCAGCCACACATGGTGCTGCTGCACCGGCGTGTCGTAGTCATCCAGGCGCAGCTGGCCGTTGCTGCCTTCATCACCAGCGACGTTGCGGTACTGCTGCACGGTTGGCCTCACGGCCACCGTGCCGAGCAGGCGACGGCCATCGTGCAGAATCAGTTCCACCTGCGTTTCACCTTCCAGCTGCGGCAGCAGGGCTTCCAGGCGCGCGATCTGCGCCGGATCGGTATGGATACGGGGAGCTATGCGGGACATCGGCGACCTCCTGCATGCAGGGTCGCCGATCGGCCGTGAATGCTCAGTGCAGCGCGCTGTCGGCGCGGGGTACCTGCACCTTGCGTACCGCAGCCACCAGCTGCGCCACCGAGTACGGCTTGGCCACGTGTTCCTGGAAACCCGACGCCAGCGCACGGCGGCGGTCATCGGCACGCGCCAGCGCGGTGACGGCGACCGCGGGCAGGGTCGTGGCATCCACGCCCATGTCCTCGCGCAGCGTGCGCACCAGGCCATAACCATCCATGCCCGGCATGCCGATGTCGGTCAGCATCACGTGGTACTGCAGATGGCCGGTGTCGGCCAGCAACGCCAGCGCCTCACCGGCCGAACTGGCCGCCGACACGCTGGCGCCCTGCTCTTCCAGCATGCGCCGCAGGTACTCCAGCACTTCCGGCTGGTCTTCCACCGCCAGCACGTGCATGCCGCGCAGCGGATACGGCTCGACGATCACCGGTTCCAGGATCGGCCCGCTGATCACTTCGCGCAGCGGGCGCCGCTCGGCATCGGGAAGGTGCTGCGGCAGGCGCACGGTGAACGTAGCGCCATGGCCGTGCCCCTCGCTGGCCGCAGCGACCGTGCCGCCATGCAGTTCGACCAGCTGCTGCACGATCGCCAGGCCCAGTCCCAGTCCACCATGGCGCCGGGTGGTGGTGCCATCGGCCTGGCGGAAGCGGCTGAACAGGTGATTGAGGAATTCGGGTGCGATGCCATCACCGGTGTCGCGCACGGTGATCTCCCAGTGGTTGCCGTCGGCCCGCAGCTGCAGGTCGATGCGGCCTTCAGCCGGGGTGAACTTGATCGCGTTCGAGAGCAGGTTCCAGAACACCTGCTGCAGGCGCGTGGCATCGCCCAGCACCAGGCTCGGCTGTTCGGGCAGCTGCAGGTGCACGTCCAGTGCCTTGCCTTCGGCCACCAGTTCCTGCGCGCCGATGGCCTCGCCCAGCACCGTGCGCAGGTCCAGCACTTCCACCTCCAGCTGCACTTTGCCCAGCAGCATGCTGCTGAGGTCCAGCATGTCCGAGATCAGCCGCTTCTGCGCGCCGGCGCTGTTGGCGATCACGTTCAGGCCCTTGTACAGAGGGCTGGTGTTGTCCACACGCTGCAGCAGCAGCTCACTCCACCCGAGGATGGTGGTCAGCGGCGTACGCAGTTCATGCGACAGCGTGGCCAGGAACTCGTCCTTCAGCCGCGCCATGTTCTCCGCAGCGCTGCGCGCGGCGCGTTCGGACTGCAGCAGTTCCTCGCGGGCCAGTTCGATCTCGCGGCGTTCGGTCACGTCCGGGCTGCTGCCGGCCAGGCCGATGAAGCGGCCCATCCGCGAGAAACGCGGGCGTGCGTTCATCTCCAGCCAACGCCACTGGCCATCGGCGCGCCGCGCACGCACCAGCGCGTGCATCGAACGCTGCGCCTTCAGCGCTTCCTGCAGTTCGTATTCGAATACCGACGCATCGTCCGGATGCACCAGGCCGCGCCAGACATCTTCCGGCACACGCGTCTCGTCGCCACCGAAGAACTCGCTGAAGGCGCTGTTGACGAAACGGGCATGGCCGCGCTCATCGAGCACCCACACCGGCATCGGCAGGCCGTCGGCCAGTGCGCTGAAGCGCGCTTCGCTCTCGCCCAGCTCCACTTCCATCTGCTTGCGCGCGGTGATGTCGAAGAACAGGATGCCGACCTTGTCCTCGCCTGGCCGGCCCACGCGCACCGCGTCGACCGCGAACGAACGACCCAGCGCACGCGCTTCCATCTCGAACTGGGCGGGACGGCCGCTGCGTGCGACCTCGCCGTAGATGCGGAACCAGTCCTGCTCATGGTTGGGTTCCAGCTCGGTCATGCGCTGTCCACGCGCATCCTTCAGCCCGGTGTGGCGCTCGAAGGCATCGTTGACCTCGAGGAAACGATAGTCGACCGCACGATCGCCCTCGAACAGCACCTGGATCACGCAGAAACCAGCGTTGATGCGCTCAAGCACGCCATGATGCAGGTCGGGTTCGGGCGCCTGCACCATCATCGGTGGGCGCTCCACGAGGGGCGGCAGTGTGGACAAGGGCGTCTGGACGGGCCGGATTGGAAGCACAGCATCTTCCAAAGCGCGTATTCACAGCGTCAAGCGCCGTCAGTCATGGTTGACGACGATGAATTGGCGGCAACCGCTCTTGTCGGTGTCGCAATCGGCCGTTGCGGTGGCTGGAAAGCGGGATCACACTCGATCTATAAATCGCATCGTCCCCGTCGATGGGGCGCAGGAGACCGTCATGAACCGCTCGTTGGCCACTGCCCTGCTGCTGGCAGGCGCCCTCATGGCGGGCAGCGCGAACGCCGCGCCGCGCGCCGTCACCGATCCGGATGCGCCCCGCGCGCTGCAGGCCAATGGCCCGGTCAGCGTGAAGTGGGACGATCCAGCCGGATTCACCGAAATCCGCCAGAGCACCAACCGCTTCGAGGCCGAACGCGGCAACTGGGTGCAGCAGCTGGCCAGCTACGTGCAGACCACGGCGGCCAAGCCGCTGCAGCCCGGGCAGACCCTGGACGTGACCCTGGTCGACATCAAGCGCGCCGGCGACTACGAGCCCTGGCACGGCCCGCGCGGCAGCGACATCCGGATCATGCGCGACATCTATCCGCCGCGGATCACCCTGCAGTACACGCTGAAGGACGCCAGCGGTCGCATCGTCGATGAGGGCGAAGCCAAGCTCAGCGACACCGGCTACCTGCACAACCTGGGGCTGAAGAGCGACAGCGATCCGCTGCGCTACGAGAAGCGCCTGATCGACGACTGGGTGAAGCGTGAGCTGAGCACGCGGGCTACTGCTGCACGATGATTCCGGGCAGCTCTACCTGCCGGCAGGTGTCGACCTTGGTCGACACGCATTGCACGGTGCCGACCAAGGTCGGCTGCTACCAGAGCCGAGCGCGGGCTCGGCTCTACACGTAGACTTTCGCCACGCGCTTGACCGCGCACGGCAGCTGGTAGGCACTCACGCCGCAGCGCGGCGCCAGTTCCGACAGCGTCGGCGCAGAACCCCACAGTTCCACCACACTGCCGATGCCGGCCTGCGCATGCGCGGTCAGGTCCACCGTCAGCATGTCCATCGACACGCGCCCGATCAGTACGCCGGGCTGGCCATCGATCAGTACCGGCGTGCCGTTGGGGGCGAACTGCGGATAACCGTCGGCATAGCCAAGCGCGACCACGCCCACGCGGGTACGTGCCTTGGCCACGAAGCGTGCGCCATAGCCCACCGGCTCACCGGCCTCGATCCAGCGCTCGGCAATCACCTTCGACTGCATCGTCATCACCGGGCGCAGGCGCTCGGTCAGCGCGGTGTTGTCCGGCAGCGGATTGGCGCCGTACAGCATCAGGCCCGGGCGCACCCAGTCGCTGCGTACATCCGGCCATCCCAGCAGTGCCGGCGAATTGCACACGCTGGTCTCGCCATCCAGGCCGTCGATGGCGCGCGCGAAGGTCGCCGCCTGTTCATGGGTGCGTTCGCTGTCCAGCTCGTCGGCACGCGCCAGGTGGGTCATCAGCACGATGCGCTCGACCTGCGGCAGCGCCGACAGGCGTGCATGCGCGGTGCGGAAGCTGTCCACGTCCAGGCCGAGGCGATGCATGCCGCTGTCCAGCTTCAGCCAAACGGTCAGCGGGCGCGGGCTTTCGAATGCGACCAGCGCTTCCAGCTGCCACGGCGAACCCACCGCGAACCAGAAATCGTGCTCGGCCACCAGCGCCATGTCACTGGGTTCGAAGATGCCTTCCAGCAGCAGGATCGGCGCACGGATCCCGGCCTGGCGCAGTTCCAGCGCCTCTTCAATGGTGGCCACGCCGAAACCATCAGCCTCGCCTTCCAGCGCCTGTGCACAGCGCACCGCGCCATGGCCATAGGCATCGGCCTTGATGATCGCCAGGGCCTTGCCACCGCCCAGTTCACGGGCAAGCCGGTAATTGCTGCGCAGGGCGCCCAGATCGATCAGCGCGCGGGCAGGACGCATGTGCGGTTCTCATGTTGCGGGGCGTGACCGTACTGGCCGTAGCGGAAAATATCCAGGCCTTCGGTGCTGATCTGCGGCTGGCGCGCGCTCATCAGGTCGGCCAGGTAACGGCCCGAGCCGCAGGCCATGGTCCAGCCCAGGGTGCCGTGGCCGGTGTTGAGGTACAGGTTGCGGAACGGCGTGGCGCCGATCACCGGCGTGCCGTCCGGCGTGGCCGGGCGCAGGCCTGTCCAGAACTGCGCGCGCGACAGGTCGCCGCCCTTCGGGTAGAGGTCGCTGACCACCAGCTCCAGGGTCTCGCGACGACGCTGCGACAGCGACAGGTCGAAACCGGCCACTTCGGCCATGCCACCGACGCGGATGCGGTCGTCGAAGCGGGTGACCGCCACCTTGTAGCTCTCGTCGAGGATGGTCGAGGTCGGCGCCATCGCCGGGTCGGTGATCGGCAGGGTCAGCGAATAGCCCTTCAGCGGGTACACCGGCAGGCGCATGCCCAGCGGTGCGACCAGCGCCGGCGAATAGCTGCCGAGCGCGACCACGAAGCGGTCGGCGGTTTCCCGCTTGCCGTCGATGCGCACGCCGGTGATGCGGTCGCCCTCGAACTCCAGGCCGGTGATGTCCTGGTCGAAGCGGAACTCGACGCCGGCGTCCACGCACATCTGCGCCAGGCGCCGGGTGAACAGCTGGCAGTCGCCGGTCTGGTCACGCGGCAGGCGCAGCGCGCCGACCAGGCCGTCGACATGGGCCAGGGCCGGTTCGGCCTGGATGATGCCGGCGCGGTCCAGCACCTCGTACGGCACGCCGTACTGGGCCAGGATCTCGATGTCCTGCGCGGAGGCATCCAGCTGCTGCTGGGTGCGGAACAGCTGCGTGGTGCCCAGGTCGCGGCCTTCGAACTCGATGCCGATCTGCGCGCGCAGCTCGTTCAGGCAGTCGCGGCTGTACTCGGACATGCGCACCATGCGCGCCTTGTTGATCGCGTAGCGCTCGTGGGTGCAGTTGCGCAGCATCTGCCACAGCCAGCGGTACTGGGCCAGGTCCATGCCCGGCTTGATCGCCAGCGGCGCATGCTTCTCGAACAGCCAGCCGATGGCCTTCTTCGGCACGCCCGGGGCGGCCCACGGCGAGGTGTAGCCGAACGACAGCTGGCCGGCATTGGCGAAGCTGGTTTCCAGCGCCGGGCCGGGTTGGCGGTCGATGACCGTGACTTCAAACCCGGCCTGTCGCAGGTACCAGGCACTGGTGGTGCCGATCACGCCGCTGCCGAGGACTAGAACTCGCATGGGACTTCTCCAACCCGATCATTCCCTGCACTGGAGCGTGCCGGGACCATAATTGGGGAAGTATAGACAGCCATTCCCAGTTGATTTGCCTGTTTTGAAATCAACCGGCAGGATGTTCTCCTGCAATTCATTCCCCAAGGTTGACGGCCATGGCCACCCGTACCCGCGAACTGGACAAGATCGACCGCAAGATCCTGCGCATCCTGCAGGCGGAGGGCCGTATTTCCTTCACCGAACTGGGTGAGCGGGTCGGCCTGTCGACCACCCCGTGCACCGAGCGCGTGCGCCGGCTCGAGCGCGAAGCGGTGATCACCGGCTACCACGCCCACCTGGACCCGGCGGCGGTGAAGGCCAGCCTGCTGGTATTCGTGGAGATCAGCCTGGCCTACAAGTCCGGTGACATCTTCGAAGAGTTCCGGCGCGCCGCCCTGAAGCTGCCCAATGTGCTCGAGTGCCATCTGGTCTCGGGCGACTTCGATTACCTGCTGAAGGCGCGGATCAGTGAGATGGCCTCCTACCGCAAGCTGCTCGGCAGCACCTTGCTGACACTGCCGCATGTGCGTGAATCCAAAAGCTACATCGTGATGGAAGAAGTGAAGGAAACGCTGAGCCTGCCGATTCCGGATTGAGGCGGTCGCAGGTTGGGGTCAGAGCCCGCGTTGCGGGATCCGGCCCCGGTCGGGGTCAGGCAAGGGGTCAGATCCCGCGCAGCGGACTCTGACCCCGGTCATGTCGACAGTCAGCGCTGCTGCGGATGCTTCTGCGAGCGCTGTTCCTGCTGCTTGCCACCCTTGTGCGGCTGCTGCGGTTCCATCTGTTGCTGTTGCTGCTGTTGCTGCGGGTTGCGGCCCTGCGGCTCCTTGCCGGGATGACGGTTCTGCTGGTTTTTCATGATCGCGATCCAGTGGACAAAGGACATGCGGCGGCGGAATGCCGGCGCAGGGCCACGGTGGTCCCGGCACGGTTAATCGCAGGCGAAAAAGCAGTGATCGGCAGGATGTTGTTTTCGTGCGTTCAGGCCGTGCAGTGTGTGGAAGCTGCCACCCTTGCCTGGCATCCGAGGTCAGCGCTTGATCTGCTGCCCATCGCCGGCCGGCACGCTGTCGTAATAGCGGCCGGTACGCGAATCGAACACCCGGTTCGGGCCAGCAGGGCGCACGCCAGGCACGATGCGGCCATTGCGGTCATAGACCTTGTCGGCCGGCCTCGGCGCCGGGGTGGGCGCAATCCGGGCAGGACCCGTGGACCTGATCGGCTGCGCCGGCTGCGGCGACGGCAGCACCTGCGGCTGCGGGCGTGCGGCCTGCGGCGGCGGTACTACCGGCGCCGGAGCCACGGTGGTCGCGCTGCGGGTGACCGTCGGGTCGGCAGCAGGCACCTGGGCCAGCGCCAACGTGGGCAACAGGGCCATCAGCAGCAGGGGAAGGGTCGGTTTCATGGCACGCTCCGGCGTGGATCGCATTTACCTTGCGCCTGCACCTGTGTGCCGCCCATGAACGGCCGTCACACTTGCAAGCGCGCGCCGGCACCCCCACGTTTTCCGGCATCCCTAGGCCATCGACCCCACGGAGAGCCGGCATGACTGCCTTCGACCTGACGCCCCCCACTGCCACCCAGACCGAGGCGCTGATCGCCGGCCTCAGCAGCGAAGAGCGCCGCGTGCTGCTGCAGCACGGTACCGAAGCGCCGTTCTGCGGCGTGTTCCTGGACAACAAGCGCGAGGGCGTCTACTGCTGCCGGCTGTGCGCGCTGCCGCTGTTCCGCTCCAGCACCAAGTTCGATTCCGGCACCGGCTGGCCCAGCTTCTTCGCCCCGTTCGACCCGGCGCACGTGCGCGAGATCCGCGATACCAGCCATGGCATGGTGCGCACCGAGATCACCTGCGCGCGCTGCGGCAGCCACCTCGGCCACGTATTCCCGGATGGTCCGCCGCCCACCTACGAGCGCCACTGCCTGAACTCCGTCTCACTTTCGTTCACCGGCAATGGCGAGCCCTGGCCCGACCCGTTGCAGCGTGGCGGCGCGGAAAGCGGTGTGGCGGGCTGAAACACCCCGCCGACCGATTTCACAGAATTCCCTCTTCAGAAAACGGGGTGACGGGCCGACAAGGAGATATCCCCTCTCCTTGCGTCGCCCCATGCTCATCATCGTTGGATTCCTGGTCGTCATCATCAGCGTGATCGGGGGCTACCTCGGTGCCCACGGCCGCCTGGGTGCCCTCTGGCAGCCCTACGAGCTGGTCATCATCGGCGGTGCCGCACTGGGTGCGTTCCTGGTCGGCACCCCGGCCAAGACGGTCAAGCAGACCCTGCAGGCCATGGTCGGCGTGTTCAAGGGCCCGCGCTACAAGCAGCAGGACTACATCGATGTCCTCAGCCTGCTCTATGAACTGCTCAACAAGGCCCGCCGCGAAGGCTTCATGGCCCTGGAAGACCATGTCGAGCGGCCGGCCGAGAGCGCCCTGTTCGCCAACTACCCCAAGGTGCAGGCCGACCACCACCTGATCGACTTCATCACCGACTGCCTGCGCCTGATGATCGGCAGCAACATCGAGCCGCACGAGCTCGAGCCGCTGCTGGAGCTGGAACTGGAGAAGCACCACGCCGAGGCCATGGCGCCGTCGCAGGTGCTGACCAAGGTCGCCGACGGACTGCCCGGTTTCGGCATCGTCGCGGCGGTGCTCGGCATCGTCATCACCATGGGCTCGATCGGCGGTGACATCGTCGAGGTCGGTGGCCACGTGGCCGGCGCGCTGGTCGGTACCTTCCTCGGCATCCTGCTGGGCTACGGCTTCGTCGGCCCGATGGCGGCAGCAATGGAGGCCCGCGCCGAGCAGGACAGCCGCATCTACGAATCGGTCAAGACCGCCCTGCTGGCCTGCCTGCGCGGCTACAACCCGAAGATCGCGCTGGAATTCGCCCGCAAGACGCTGCCGTCGAACGTGCGCCCGGCCTTCTCCGATTTCGAGCAGCACCTGAAGACGGTCAAGTAAACCATGGCCGAGACCAAGCCCACTGTCATCGTCCGCCGGGTCAAGAAGGCCGGCCACGCCGCCCATCATGGCGGTTCGTGGAAGGTGGCCTATGCTGACTTCGTGACCGCGATGATGGCGTTCTTCCTGGTGCTGTGGCTGATGGCCACCACCAACAAGAACGACCGTGCGGCCATTTCCGAGTACTTCCGCAACCCCAGCCCGCTGAGCGGGCAGAACGCCACGCCGGCGCCCGGCATGGCCGGTCCGGGCGGCGCCAGCACCTCGATGATCAAGCTGGGTGGTGCCACCGACATCTCGCGCGGCAGCAGCAACGATCCCTTCCAGAACCAGAAGGAAGCGGTGCCACAGCCGGTGGACCAGCAGCAGCGCGACAAGCAGCAGCTGGAAGCGCTGATGAAGGAACTGCAGGAAGCGATCAGCAGGAGCCAGGCACTGGAGCCGTTCAAGGACCAGCTGCTGCTGGACCTGACCCCGGAAGGCCTGCGCATCCAGATCGTGGACAAGCAGAACCGGCCGATGTTCGACCTCGGCAGCGCTACGCTGAAGCCGTACACGCAACAGATCCTGCACGAGCTGGCCAACTACCTGAACCATGTGCCGAACCGGATCAGCCTGACCGGCCACACCGACATCACCGCCTATTCGGCCGCGCGCGGCTACGGCAACTGGGAGCTGAGCGCCGATCGTGCCAACGCCGCACGGCGTGCGCTGGTGGACGGTGGCCTGGAGGACAGCAAGATCACCCGCGTGGTCGGCCTGTCTTCGTCGGTGCTGTTCGACAAGGCCGACCCGCAGAACCCGATCAACCGCCGCATCAGCATCGTGGTGATGACCCAGGCCGCCGAAGCGGCCGCCCTGGCCGGTGCCGGCCCGCAGGTGGGACTGTCGGCGCCGACCGCGGACCCGGACGTGCAGGCCGCGCAAGGTGAGGCCGCGCCCGTGGCACATTGAACCGGGGTCAGATCCCTTTCCCATGGAAAGGGATCTGACCCCGCCTGCGTGCGGCCGGTACAATGGCGGTCTTTCCGTTTCCAGGTGACCCCACTCCATGTCCCAGAACTCCAAGGCCAAGCGCGACAAGCGCAAGAAGCAGCAGGCCAAGCGCCCGTTCCTCCGCCTGAATGCCCAGCAGCAGGTGCAGAACCATGCCGTGCTGACCAACGAAGACGGCCAGGTGGTCGCGGCCATCGGCCTGCAGGGCCGTGAGTGGCTGCTGGCGATCGGCGGCCAGACCATGGGCAACGCCGAGAATCCGGTACCGATGCTGGCCATGCTCAAGCACCTGGCCAACGTGCAGGAGAAGGAAGGCCGCAAGGTCAACCTGGAGTACTCCGAACTGCTGCAGAAGCTGCTGGACACCCTGGCTGCCGAATCCGAGCAGACCGCTGACGAATACCTGGACAAGCTGGTTGCCGAGTTCGAAGGCGTCGACGCCGCTGAAGGCGAAGAAGGCGAAGCCGTCGAAGGCGACGCGGCCGAAGAAGCCGCTGCCGAGGCCGCCCCGGCCGCTGACAGCGACAGCAAGCCGCAGGCCTGAACCGGCCGCGGCGGGTGACGGTCTACGTCGATGACGCGGTGCATCCCTGGCGCGGACAGCGCTGGGCGCACCTGATGGCCGACACCCTGGCCGAGCTGCACGCGATGGCGGCGCAGCTCGGCATTCCCCTGCGGGCCTTCCAGAACAAGGCCAGCGGTGCGCACTACGACGTCACTACCGAGCTGCGCGCACAGGCAATAGCGCTCGGTGCGCGGGCGATTTCCCGGCACACCGACCGTGACCTGGTCAAAGCGGTGATTGCCAACGCCAGGGCGCAGTACCGGCCGTAGGCCGCGCCCAGCAGATCGTCCCCGCCGGGTCGTGCCCGGCGGATCGGCCCATCGCTCAGAACGGGTCGCTGCCCAGCCGGATTTCCACGTTCAGCAGCGAGCACAGCGCCAGCATCGCGTCGTCGTCGCGGGTCAGCGCCATCACGCCGGTGAAGCCGTCGCTGCCGGCATCCACGCTCCACAGCGTGTAGTTGTGCTCGCGCAGGCGGTCGAAGGCGGTGGACATCAGCTGCACGCCGTCCAGGCCCTCGGCGAAGTCCTCGTCGTCCAGGTCGCCGCCCCAGTCCAGCTGCAGGTTGAAGCGCGCCGACAGCTCGTTCACCGCCGACTGCAGCGATTCCAGGTCATCGCGCTCCACATCGAAACCGGACTGCCAGGCGATGGCGGTGAACAGCGCCGGCAGCCAGTCGCTGTCCGCTTCCAGCGGCTGCCCGTCCTCGGACAGGTGCTCGCGCCAGCGGTTGAACTGCTGCAGGGCCAGCTCTTCGTCGCCCGGGTTGATCAGCACCAGCAGGTTCCAGACCCGCGCCTCGAAGCCCTCCTCGTCGAAGTCGTGGATGTCTTCCTCGAAGTCGAAATAGTCGCTGTTGTCGGGCATGGCGGAACGTCCTCTGGGGCAGGCCCGCATTCTACGGTTTATCCTGTGCCGCTGAAGCCGGCCTTGGTGGCCGTCACTGTGAATGAAGCGATGAGCGATACCCCTCCCGACCACCTGGCGATCAACCCGGCCAGCCCCTTCCATGATGCGCAGGCGCTGGAGCGCGGCGTTGGCGTGCGTTTCAACGACGTCGAGCGCGACAACGTCGAGGAATACTCGGTCAGCGAAGGCTGGATCCGCGTGCAGGCCGGCAAGGCCCGCGACCGCCGCGGCAATCCGATGACCATCAAGGTCAAGGGCAAGGTCGAGGTGTATTTCCTGGACCAGAAGCCGGAATAACCCGCTGTTCCGACCTGGGGTCAGGTCCCTTTCCTGCGGAAAGGGACCTGACCCCGCTCGACGGCGCACGACCGCCGCGTCATTCGCGCTTGCGCGATTCCAGCAGGTCCAGGTTGCGGATCAGGCGCCGCGAGATCTCATCGGAGATCACCCCGCGCCGGGTCAACCGGAACAGTTCCTCGCGCTCGGCATTCAGGCCCGCGCTGCGCAGCTGGCGGTAACCCAGTTCCATGCGCCGCACCTTCTCCGGGTCCACGTCGGGGCCGTCGTTGTCTTTCTCCAGGTGCCGCTGGTACAGCAGGCTCACCCGCGAGGCAGCATCGTTGTACAGCTGCACGTTCTCGGTGTTCTGGTTCATCACCAGCTGCTGGCGCATGCGTTCGACCCCGGCCAGCGCGGCCTTCGAGGACAGCTTGCGTGCCAGGTCCTCTTCCTTGCGCTCGCCCGAATCGGCTGGCAGCTGCAGGCCCTTCAGCAGCTGCGGCAGCGCCACGCTGGCGCCGATCAGCGAGAACAGGATCACCGCCGCGGCCAGGAAGATCACCAGGTCGCGCGCCGGGAACGCACTGCCATCGGGCAGGAACAGCGGCAGGGTCAACACACCGGCCAGGGTGATCGCGCCGCGCACACCAGCCACCGAGGTCGCCACCACGATGCGCCAGTTCGGCGCCTCGCCCCGCTCCAGGCCACGGCGGCGCGCGCGCAGCAGGTTCCAGCGCAGCGACAGCCATACCCACAGCAGGCGCAGCAGGATCAGCGCCAGGTTGATCACCACCACGTATACCAGCAGCCACCAGGCACTCTGGTGGCCGGACTCGTTCATGGTGGTGGTGGCGCGCTCGACGATGCCCGGCAGCTGCTCGCCCAGCAACACGAACATGATGCCGTTGAAGCTGAACTGCAGCATGTTCCAGACGCCCGCGCGCTGCACGCGCATGCTGCCGGAGACACGGCCGGTCAGCTCGACGTAGCTCATCGCGATACCGGCGGCGACCGCAGCGAGGATGCCCGAGGCATGGATTTCTTCGGCGAGCAGGTAGGCCGCGAACGGAATCAGCAGGTTGACCAGCATCGCCGCACCCGGCTCTTCGCCGAAGCGGCGCCACAACCAGCGCTGGAAGGTGGACACGCCGAGGGTGACCGCCACGCCCACGGCAAGGCCGGCCACCGCCACCCACAGGAAGGTCAGCGAGGCCGTGGCCAGCGAGAAGGAGCCGGTCATCACCGCGGCCACCGCGAAACGGAAGCAGACCAGGCCGGACGCATCGTTGAGCAGCGACTCGCCTTCCAGGATGTGCATCAGGCGCTTCGGGATCGGTGCCTTGGAGGCGATCGCCCCGACCGCCACCGGGTCGGTCGGCGAGACGATGGCCGCCAGCGCGAAGCACACTGCCAGCGGCATCACCGGAATCATCCAGTGGATCAGCAGGCCGGCGCCGATCACGGTGAACACCACCAGGCCGAACGCCAGTTCGAGGATCGCGCCCTTGTCGCGGAACAGGCCCTGCTTGGGAATGCGCCAGCCGTCCAGGAACAGCAGCGGCGGCAGGAACAGCAGGAAGAACACTTCCGGCTCCAGCGCATGGCCGCGGTTGAACACGCCGGCGATCACCGCGCCCAGGCCGATCTGCACCAGCGGCAACGGCAGCGAGAACGGGAGGACGCGAACCAGGTAGCCGCTGGCGACAACGGCCACCAGCATCGCCAGGACGACTTCAATGGTATGCATGCTTCTTCCAGGAAGCGGCGCGTGGGGAGGCACGAGGGCCAGCGCCGGAAACCCGGAAAAAACTACCACATGCGGCCCTGACCGCGACGGCCGGGGCCGCCGCGCGTCAGCCCCGGCTCATGCCCCGTCGAACCGGTACAGATCCATGGCCAGGAAGCCGGCATCGATGCCAGCGTCGATGCGGCGTGCGCCGAAACCGCCCTCACCGGCCGCTCCCATCGCGAAGAACAGCGGCAGCAGGTGCTCGTCGGTCGGGTGCGCACGCTCGGCGAACGGGGCCTGCCGGCGGTAATCGAACAGCGCCTGGCGGTCATCAGCGGCCAGCCGCTGCTCCACCCACTCGATGAAGGGCCGCACGTATGGCGCTTCCTTGCCGTCCTGGTAGTCGCCCCAGTCGTGCAGATTGTGGGTGATGCTGCCCGAGCCGACCAGCAGCACGCCTTGTTCGCGCAGTGGTGCCAGCGCGCGGCCCAGCGCGAACTGATGCTCGGGGCCGAGCAGCGGCTGGATCGACACCGGCACCACCGGGATGTCGGCCTGCGGGCGCAACAGCCGCAGCGGTACCCACGCGCCGTGGTCGAGGCCACGCTGCGGGTCGATGGCCACTGGCAGGCCTGCGGCGGCGATGCGGCCAGCCACTTCTTCGGCCAGTGCCGGATCACCCGGCGCCGGATATTGCAGTTCGAACAGCCCGCGCGGGAAGCCACCAAAGTCGTGGATGGTCGGCGGCTGCGGATGTGCGCCGACCAGCGGCTGCCGGCCCAGCCAGTGCGCCGAGGCCATCACGATGGCGCGCGGCGGCGGCAGGTCGCGCGCCAGCTCGGCCAGGCGCACACCGACCTGGCCCGGATGCAGGGCGGTCATCGGCGAACCATGGGAGATGTACAGCGAAGGCAGGCGGGACATGGAATTCTCCAGTTGCAGGATCAGGCGGCGATCAGCGCGAACGCAGGGTCCACTTGCCATCGCCGACCAGGAACAGCACCACCAGCGCCAGCGCCCAGAACGCCGGGTATTCCCAGCCGCCGCCGGCATTGGCGAAACCGAAGCCGTTGGCGCCGTGCACGGTGACGATGGTGCCCAGCAGCAGCGGCACGCCGACCAGGCCCACCCAGCGCGCATAGATGCCCAGCAGGAGCGCGACAGTGATCACCAGCTCGACGCCGAGGGTGAGGTAGCCAAGCACGCCGGGCAGGCCCAGCGACTCGAAGAATGCTGCCGTGCCGGCCGGGGTGAATACCAGCAGCTTGGTCAGCGCATGGACCAGGAACAGCACGCCCAGGGCCAGGCGCAGCAGGGTGGCGCCATACGGGGCCAGCGGCGAAACAGGAGCGGTCGTGGCGTGCATCGGAAAGCACCTTGAAGGGAGTGGGCTCAGGTTATTGCGCCTTCACGGGCCGATAAATACGATCGATTGACCGTATTTATTTCAGAAGGCGCAACAATGGACACCCTTGAGGCGATGCGCGTGTTCGTGGCGGTGGTCGAGCGCAACGGCTTCAGCGCCGCCGCCCAGGCCCTGGACATGTCCACCGCCGGCGTTACCCGCCAGGTCGCCGCACTGGAAAAGCGCCTGTCCACCCGCCTGCTCCATCGCACCACGCGGCGGGTCAGCCCCACCAGCACCGGCGCCGCCTACTACGCCCAATGCGTGCGCCTGCTGGCCGAGTTCGACGCGCTGGAGGCCAGCATCGGCGCGCAGGCGCTGGAGCCCTCCGGCATGCTGCGCATCAATGCACCGGTCAGTTGGGGCATCGCCCGCCTCGGCCCACTGCTGGCCAGTTACCGCGAACGCTTTCCGCAGGTGGAACTGGACCTGGCCCTGTCCGACCGCCTGGTGGACATGGTCGAGGAAGGCTACGACGTGGCCATCCGCATCACCCGCGAGCCGGGCCCCACCCTGATCGCCCGCCGCTTGGGCGAATCGCGGGTGAGCCTGTGCGCCGCGCCGGCCTACCTGGCCGCACGCGGCGCCCCTCAGACCCCGCAGGACCTGCAGGCGCACGCGTGCCTGGGCTACAGCTACTGGGCCGCCGGTGACCACTGGCCGCTGCAGGGGCCGGGCGGCGAAGTGAAAGTAGCGGTGAACAGCCTGCTGCACGCCAACAACGGCGACGTGCTGCGTGAAGCGGCGATCGCCGGCATGGGCGTCATCCTGCAGCCCGACTTCCTGCTGGAAGACGCGCTGGCCGATGGCCGCCTGGTGCGCGTGCTGCCCGAATGGGAGGCCTCGCCGATCGGCATCTTCGCGGTCTACACCAGCCGCAGCCACCTGGCACCGAAGGTGCGCAGTTTCATCGACCATCTGGTGGACACCGGGGTGTAGCCGAGTCTGGCGCTTGCCGGTAGTGCCGGCCGCTGGCCGGCACATACGAAACCCGATCAGGCGGGGACCTCATCCAGCGCGTCGATGATCTGTTCCAGCGGCGCCGGCCGCCCCAACAGGTAGCCCTGCACCTGGTCACAGCCATGCGCAGCCAGCCAGTCCAGCTGCCCCGGCGTCTCCACGCCTTCAGCGATGATGGTCAGGCCCATGCTGTGGCCCAGCGACAGCAGCGCGCGGCAGATCGAGGCATTGCGTGGATTGGTTTCCACGTCGGCGACGAAGCTGCGGTCGATCTTCAGGATGTCCAGCGGCAGGTGCTGCAGGTAGGACATGCTGGAATAGCCGGTGCCGAAATCATCCAGCGACACGCGGATGCCCTGCTCGTGCAGGCGCTGCATGGTCTGCATCGCCTGTGCCGGCTTGCGCATCAGGCTGCTCTCGGTCAGCTCCACGTGCAGCGCGCCACGGGCCAGGCCGAAATCCTGCTGGGCACGGGTGAATTCGGCCACCAGGTCGCTGTTGAAGAACTGAACCGCCGACACGTTGACCGCGATCGGCAACTCACCCCACCCGGCCTCGACCAGACGGCGCTGCGCCTTCGCCGCCGCGCGGATCACCCAGCGGCCCAGTGCCAGGATCAACCCGGTGTCCTCGCACAGCTGGATGAACTCGTTGGGCGGGATGAAGCTGCCATCGGCCTGCGGCCAGCGCAGCAGTGCCTCCAGCGCTGCCGGGCTGCCATCGCCGGCATGCCGGATCGGCTGGAAATACAGCTGGAATTCGTTGTCGATGGCGGCATGGATGCGCCCGGCCAGGCGCAGGCGGTCGGCCAGGCGCGTGGTCACGGCCGCGTCGAACCAGACCACCACGTTGCCCTCGGCGCGCGCCGCATGCGCGGCCTGCGCGGCCATGCCGATCACCTGCTCGGCCGTGTGCCCGTCACCAGCGATGTGCACGGCCACGCCGATGCGCGGCTCGAACTGGTGCAGCGAGTCCTTGCCGCGCATCGGCGCCGACACGATCTGCAGCAGGTCGTCCAGCACGCGCTGGGTATCGTGCTCGGCACCGATGGCGAAGACGAAATCCTCGGCCGGCTGGAACGCCAGCGTGCCACAGCGTGCGCCCAGGCCCCCGAGCCGGGTCGCCATCGACTGCAGCACCGCATCGCCGATCTCGCGGCCCAGCGTATCGGCCACCAGCTGCAGCCCGCGCAGCTGCACGAAGGCGATGGTGTAGCCCTCCTCCTGCTCGTCCAGCTGTTCGGTCAGGGCGCGCACATTGAGCAGGCCGGTGGCCGGGTTGTGCCGTGCCTGATAGGCCAGGTCGCGCTCGTAGGCCAGACGCTCGCTGACATCCTCGGCCAGCACCAGGCACGCGGGCTGTCCGTCGAAGTCGAGCTTGGACAGGTGTGCGCGCACCTCGAACACACTGCCGTCCTTGCGCCGGTGCAGGCGCACGGTCGCGTCGGGGGGATCGCCCACCTGCGCCCGCTGGATGGCACCACGCACTTCGTCCCAGCCTTCGCGCGGGCGGATGTCGAGGATGCTCATCGCCAGGAACTCGTCGCGGCTGTAGCCGTACTGGCGCACTGCAGCGTCGTTGACCTCGATGAAGCGCAGCGTATCCGGGTCGAACACCCAGAACGGTGCCGGATTGCGGTCGAACAGCAGGCGGAAGCGGCGTTCCACTTCGCTCATCTGCTCGCGCGCCTGATAGCGTTCGCTCAGGTCGGTCAGCGCACCGATCATGCGCCGCTCGCTGTCGGCCACTTCCACCCGCTGCCCGCGCGCGCCGACCCAGCGCACCTCGCCCCCGGGAAGCACCAGGCGGAACACCTGGTCGAGCACAGCGCTGCCGGCGAAGGCCTGGTCAAAGGCCTGCTGCAGGCGCGCGGCATCATCGCGATGCACGCGCGCGAAGAAATCCGCGACCGGCAAGGCGTCGGTCTGTACCCCAAAGATCTCGCGGGCCAGCGGCGACCAGCGCAGCAGCGCGGCGTCCTCATCCACGTACCAGGTGCAGACACGCCCGACCTGGTGCGCCAGGCGCAGCTCGGCGTGGCCCGTCTTCAGTTCCTCGGCCATCGCCTGCTGGCTGCGGGTGCTGCGGCGCACGGCGTACAGCAGTACCAGCAACACCGCGATGTAGGCCAGTACGATCGCCACCGACGCCTTCAGGTACGGCCACCACGGTGCGAGTACATCTTCGTCGGCCAGGCCGACCTGCACCGCCAGCGGGCTGCGTTCGAGCGTGCTGATGGTGAGGATGCGCGGCACGCCGTCGACAACGCCGGGCATGCTGCCCAGCTCGACCACTGCCTGCGTGCCGAGCAGGTCCCGGCGCGGCAGGTCATAGCGGCGGCCCACCGTGCCATGCGGATCGGGTACGCGGGCCAGCATGTAGCCCTGGGCATCGCTGATCGAGACCAATCCGTTGGGACCGACATCCAGGCCGCCGACGATGCGCTGCAGTTCGCCACAGCGCAGCCGTGCCAGCAGCCAGCGCCCATCGGCCATCGGCAGCGCCAGCGGGACCACCCAGCCCCCGTCGCTGGCGCGCTGCGGTGGGCCGATGTACAGCGCGCTGCCCGAGCCGCGCCGTTGCGGATCGGTCCACAACGGCAACTGCAGGTCGCCCTTGCCGGCCGTCAATGCGCGGCCATAGCTGTCGAGCACCACGATGCTGTGCAGTTCGGCGTGCCGGCGCAGCACGCCGCCGATGGAGGCATCCAGCAAGGCCGGCGCCTGTGCCGGCACGCTGCGGAACAGTTCCGCGGCGTCGGCGGCGATGCCGGTCATGGCCCGCTCCAGGTTGCGCAGCTCCAGCGCCAGCAGGCGCTCGCTGCCCACCGCCAGCGCGCGGCTCTGCCGCTGCGCCGCTTCCAGGCGGCGGTGGTGGTCGTTGACCAGCATGAGGGCCAGACCGGTCACCAGCAGTACGCCCAGCAGCACACCGCCCCAGGTGATGGCGCGCAGCGGCCGGGCCAACGCCCGTTTCAGCGCGGGCATCGGTTGATGTTCCTTGTGCAGTCGGCTGGCTTCATGCGCGAACGAATCCTCCACGTCCCCGACCTCAACGGCCGGCGGACGCCATTCTTGACGCCTGACCCCATCCTGCATGGCCACCTCCCCGTGTCCGCGCAGGGCTCGAGGGTCCAGCATGCACCACCCCGGTGACGGCGTGAAGATCGCATCCGCACGTTCAGCCAGATCCTGCACAGGGCGGGCCCCGCAGGGGGGCGGCCAGTGGCGCCGGAGCGGATTAGACTTGGGGTTTTCCGCTGCAAGAGAAGTCCATGTCCAAGCTGCGCCGTCCCACCCTGGCGCTGGCCATTGTTGCCAGCCTGTCCCTGGCCGCCTGTGACCGCCCGGCCGACCCGGCCGTCGGTGCCACCGCGCCGGCCGATGCCGCCCCCGCTGCGGCCAAGCCGATGCTGGGCAGTTTCGGCTTCGATGCCAGCGGCATGGACCGCAGCATCGCCGCCGGCGACGACTTCTTCGGCTTCGCCAACGGCACCTGGGTGAAGAACACCGAGATTCCGGCCGACCGCTCGCGCTTCGGCAGCTTCAATGTCATTGCCGAGAAGACCCTGGCCGACACCCGCGCCATCCTGGAAGGGGCCGCCGGCAACACCCAGGCCAGCGGCGACGACAAGTTGATCGGCGACTACTACGCCGCCTACATGGACGAAGCCGGCATCGAGCAGCACGGTCTGGCGCCGGTGCAGCCGCAGCTGAAGGCCATCGATGCGATCGCCGACAAGGCCGGGCTGGCCCGCGCACTCGGCGGCGACCTGCGCGCCGACGTCGACCTGCTCAACGCCACCAACTTCTACACCGACCGCCTGTTCGGCCTGTGGGTGTCGGTGGACATGCTGCAGCCGGATCGCACCGCGCCGTACCTGGTGCAGGGCGGCCTGGGCATGCCCGACCGCGATTTCTACCTGGGCGATGGCCGCATGGCCGAACTGCGCAAGCAGTACCAGGCCTACATCGCACAGATGCTGCAGCTGGCCGGCGTCGCCGACCCGGCCGGCAAGGCGCAGCGCATCCTTGCGCTGGAAACGAAGATCGCGCAGGCGCATGCCACCCAGGAAGAAACCAACGACGTGACCAAGGGCGCCAACCCCTGGACCCAGGCCGACTTCAATGCAAAGGCGCCGGGCCTGGACTGGAACGCCTTCCTCGATGCGGCCGCGCTGGGCAACCAGCAGGACTTCATCGTGTGGCAGCCCAAGGCCGTGGCCGGCCTGTCCAGGCTGGTCGCCACCGAGCCGCTGGACGCCTGGAAGGACTACCTGGCGTTCCACGCGCTGGACCGTGCCGCCGCCTACCTGCCGAAGAGGTTCGCCGATGCCCGCTTCGCCTTCCATGGCACCGCGCTGAGCGGCACGCCGCAGCAGAGCGACCGCTGGAAGCGCGCGGTGGACGATGCCAACCATGCCGTCGGCGAAGCGATCGGCAAGCGCTACGTCGAAAAGCACTTCGACGCCAGGACCAAGGAGCGCGCGGACGAAATGGCGAAGAACATCATCGCCGCTTTCGCCAAGCGCATCGACGCGCTGTCGTGGATGTCGCCGCAGACCAAGGCGCATGCCAAGGCCAAGGTCACGGGCCTGACCGTGGGCATGGGCTATCCGGAGAAGTGGCGCGACTACACCGGCCTGGAGATCCGCCGTGATGACCCGCTGGGCAATGCACAGCGCGCCGAGCTGTTCGAGTACCAGCGCAACATCGCCAAGCTGGGCAAGCCGGTCGACCACAGCGAGTGGGCGATGCTGCCGCAGACCATCAATGCGATGAACGTGCCGCTGGAGAACCGCCTGGTGTTCCCGGCCGCGATCCTGCAGCCGCCGTTCTTCGACGGCGCTGCCGACGACGCGCTGAACTACGGTGCGATCGGTGCGGTGATCGGCCACGAGATCAGCCACGGCTTCGACAACGCCGGCGCGCTGTTCGATGAGACCGGCAAGCTGCACAACTGGTGGACCGCCGAGGACCTGAAGCAGTTCAACGCCGCCGGTGATGCGCTGGCCGCGCAGTTCAGCAGCTACGAGCCGTTCCCCGGCGTGCACGTGAACGGCAAGCTGACCCTGGGCGAGAACATCGCCGACGTGGCTGGCCTGGGTACCGCCTACGATGCCTACCAGCTGTCGCTGCAGGGCAAGCCGGGCCAGACCCTGGAAGGCTTCAGCCCGGACCAGCGCTTCTTCCTCGGCTTCGCCCAGGCGTGGCGCAGCAAGAGCCGCGAGCAGGCGCTGCGCAACTCGCTGCTGACCGATGTGCATGCCCCGGGCCAGTTCCGCGCATTGACCGTGCGCAACATCGACGCCTGGTACCCGGCGTTCGAAGTGAAGGAAGGCCAGAAGCTGTACCTGGCCCCGGACAAGCGGGTCAAGGTGTGGTGATGTAACCGGAACGGGCGCCGCAAGGCGCCCGTTTCATTTCCGGGTAGCGGCCAACCTTCGTCGGCACATACTCCGCTCTGGTGGGTGCCGACCTTGGTCGGCACATACTCCGCTCTGGTGGGTGCCGACCTTGGTCGGCACATACTTTGCTCTGGTGGGTGCCGACCTTGGTCGGCACGGGGTAGGAATCCACGCATGGCGTGGATCTACCTGCGGGTGATGGCAGCCATCAGCAGGGCACTCCCAGCCAACACCGCCGCAGCCCACAGATTCGCATGCAGGCCCACGCCATCCAGCAGGCGGCCACCACCCCACGCACCCATTGCGATGCCGATGTTGAATACCGCCACATACAACGCGGTGGCGATCTCCACGGCCTGCGGCACCGCCTTCATCATCCAGCTCATCAGGCCCACCGATACACCGCCATAGGCCAGACCCCACAGCAGCAGCACCGCAATACCTGCGGAGGGCGTATTTCCCACCCACAGGAACAGCAGAGGCGTCAGCAGCAGGCCCGAGGCTATCGCCAGCAGCATGCCCCGTGGATGGCGCGCAGCCAGCGGCCCGGCGATGAAGTTGCCGGCGATGCCAGCCAGGCCGTACCCAAACAGCAGTGCACCTATCCACGACGCATCCACGCCCGATACGGACGTCAGCAGCGGCCGCACGTACGTGAAGGCGATGAAGTGCCCGGACACCAGCAGCCCGGTCAGCCACAGGCCACGCCGCAGGTTGCGCTGGCCAAGTTGCTGCACGAACTGCCGCGGCCGCACCGATGTGCTGACCGGCAACGCGGGAACCACCCGCAGATGCAGCAGCATCACCGCCGCACTGAACAACGTCATCGCCACAAACGCGCTGCGCCAGCCCAATGCATCCCCGATCAGCACGCCCAACGGAACGCCGAGCACCGAAGCTGCGGCCACGCCTCCGAAGATGATCGAGGTGGCCAGACCGATGCGCTGCGCAGGTACCAGGCGCGCTGCCAGCCCACCGGCAATGGTCCAGATGCCGCCCATGCAGAACCCCACCAGCACACGCGCGGCCAACAGCCAGCCGATGCCAGGTGCCAGCGCCGACGCAAGGTTGGCGACCAGCAGCAGGCCCAACAGCGCACACAGGATGCGGCGACGATCGATGCCACCGGCTGCGATCACCGCAAGCGGGGCGAACACTGCCGCCAGCAGGGCGGGCAGTGAGATCATCAGGCCGGCGGTGCCGGTGGACGCGCCGAGATCTTCGGCGATGGGAGTCAGCAGGCCGACCGGCAGCATTTCGGTGGTCACCACCGAGAACGTGGCGAGGCCGACGGCGGAGACCGCCCACCACGGATGGCGGGGCACAGACGCGGCATGCGCAGGCGATGAAGCGCTCACGGGATGATTCCTTCAGGGGATGTGGACGCGGCAGACGGGCGCAGCGCACGTTGCACGAGCAAGGCGAACAGCAGCACGCCACCGCCTGCCGCCAGCGCAACCACAAAACCGCTGCGCACGCCCGCCGCATCGACGCTCTGTCCGGACAGCGCCGCGCCCAGCGCCACGCCGATGTTGAGGCCGGCCAGCAGCCACGTCATGCCTTCGGTCAGGCGTGCTTCGGGCACGCGTTGTTCAACCAGCGACATCGCCACGATCATCGTCGGCGCGAAGAACACCCCGGCCAGCAGTACCGCAGCGGCCAGTGCCGGCAGACTGCCGACCCACAGCAGCGGCAACGTGGTCAATGCGGTGGCCGCTGCTCCGGCCAGCAACAGGCGCGGCAGCGGCATCGGCAGCTTCAGGGCACCAAACAGCAGGCCCGCCGCGCAGCTGCCCAGCGCGTAGGCCGACAGCACCCAGCTGGCAGCTAGTGGCTGTCCGCGCAGCTCGGCCAATGCCACGCTGGTGATGTCGACGGTGCCGACGATCACGCCCATCGCCAGCATCAGCAACGCCAGCAGGCGGATCTCCGGTTGCCGCAGCAGCGAGTGCGAGGATGTTGCACCTTCGTAGTGCTGTATCGGCGGCTCGGTGCCCCGCTGCAGCACCAGTGCGGCGACGCCGGCCACCAGCAGCAGGGCGGCCGCCAGTACGCCAGCCTGTGGCCATACCGCCACCGACAATCCGACGGACAACGGTGGCCCGGCGATGAAGGTCACCTCGTCGAACACGGTCTCCAGCGAATACGCGGTCTGCAGCTGTGGTCGTCCGCGATGGGTCGCGGTCCAGCGCGCTCGCACCATCGCCGACACGCTGGGCATGCAGCCGGCCAGCATCGCCGCAACAAACAGCGTCCAGTCCGGCGCGGCCAGCAGCGTGCACGCGAGCAGCAACAGCAGACCGGCCGCACTGGCCGCAGTGGCCCATGGCAGTACCCTGCCCTGCCCGCGCCGGTCGACCCAGCGCGACACCTGCGGCGACAGCAACGCATAGGTCAGCACGAAGGTGGCCGACACTGCACCGGCCAGTGCATAGCTGCCGCGCAGCTGGGACAGCAAGGTGATGATGCCGATACCGGTCATCGGCAGCGGCAGGCGTGCCAGCAGCCCGGCCAGGGCGAGGCCGGCGGTGCCGGGGGTCGCGAACAGGTCGCGATAGGGGGTGGCCATCAGGTTCTCCAAGGCAGCGACTTGCCTGGCGCACGGGGCGCCATGACAATACATACGGGGCGTATGAATAAGAGGCTACATTCATACGCGCCGTATGTAAATAATCATGCACTGCGTATGTAAGGAGCTCTGAATGGTTCGCCGCACCCGCGCCGAGATGGAAGAAACCCGCGCCACCCTCCTGGCCACCGCCCGCCGGGTGTTCAGCGAGCATGGCTATGCCGCCACCTCGATGGACGACCTGACCGCCCAGGCCGGGCTGACCCGCGGCGCGCTGTACCACCACTTCGGCGACAAGAAGGGTCTGCTGGCGGCTGTCGTCGCCCAGCTCGATGCCGAGACCGACCAGCGCCTGCAGGCGATCAGTGATGCCGCCGACGATGCCTGGGAGGGCTTCGTGCAGCGTTGCCGCGCGTACCTGGAGATGGCGCTGGAACCGGAGATCCAGCGCATCGTGCTGCGCGATGCGCGCGCGGTGCTCGGTGGCGCCTCACCGGAATCGCAGCGCCACTGCGTGCATTCGATGCAGCACCTGATCGAACATCTGGTTGCCCAGGGCGTGGTGGCGCCGGTGAATGCGCAGGCGCTGGCGTCGCTGATCTATGGCAGCCTGGCCGAGGCCGCGTTCTGGATCGCCGAGGGCGAGGATGGCGACGTGCGCCTGCGGCAGGCGACGGCGGCGCTGGAGATGCTGTTGCGCGGGTTGAAGTCGGCGGGGTAAGGCCCATCCACGCATGGTGTGGATCTACTTCGGCATCCGCACGGGTAGAGGCCAACCTTGGTTGGCGCTCCTGCGGCACCGCGCGCAACGCGTGCCAACCAAGGTTGGCACCTACCGGGGAACGGCGGGCCACTCGCGCAGCACCGACACCGGCACGCCCATGCGCGCACAGGCGCGGCTGGCCAGGCCATCAGGCAACGCACGGCGGAACAGCGGCGCCATGCCCTGCATCAGCTTCGCCGACGCGGCGGCCTGCGCGCGCTGACGGCCACTGCGTTCAAGCATGCCTTCGGCCCAGTCCGGCAGCAGTGCCGCGCCTGCACCCAGGAACACTTCGCGCGACAGCCCCGGCACCGGTACCGGCAGGCGCACGCCGGACAGCACCTCCAGCACCTCGCACGAGCGCTCGTCGACGCGCAGCTCCGGCTGCCGCGCACAGAAGTACGCCGCCACTTCCGCTTCGCTGCGCGGCACGTCCACCGCACCCAGTGCCTCGGCCACGCAGCGGTACTCATCGTAGTAACGGTCGGCGATGTGTGCCGGCACCTCCCGTCCGTACCGGCGGAAGCCCTGAAGGAACCCGAACGCCTCGGTCACATGCACCCAGGTCAGCAGCTGCGGATCATCGGCGGCGTAGGGTTCGCCCTGTGCGGTCTGGCCGCGGATCCGTGCATGGATGCGGCGCACCTTGGCCACCAGCGCCTCCACCTCGCCGGTGGGCGCATAGCTGGTACCGGCAACGAACGCGGTGGTGCGACGCAGGCGACCCACCAGGTCCTGGCGGAAATTGGAGTGATCGTAGACCCCGGCCAGCGCGCGCGGATGCAGGGTCTGCAGCATCAGCGCGCACAGGCCACCGGCCAGCATCGAGGGGAACTCGGCGTGCAGGCGCCAGGTCACGCTGTCGGGTCCAAACCAACCCGGGTCACCCAGCGGCTGGTCGTAATCGATGCCGCTCTGGCCACGGGGGAAGGCCTCCAGCACCCAGCGCCGGATCGGCGCGGTGACGGGGCGGGAGAGTCGCTGCAGCAGAGCCGGCATCACTGGTCCAGGAAAAGCGAAAGAATGGCCGCAAGTTGCGCGGTCGGCCCCGATTCTGGGCGATCACGATGCCGGCGGCGAGTCTTCGTACTCAGCCACGGTTTCATGTGCGGCCGCAGCACATTTCACCCTGCGACATCCTGTCGCAGGCAGCGCCTTCGATGCTGCGATGCAACAACATTCACCGATTCAGGGAAAGCCCTTGCGCAGCTTGGCATTGCGCCCATTGCACGGCTCGCTGGAAGTGCTAGAACTGGAACCGCCACACCGTCCAATGCTGATCGACGCACGTTCCACAAGGAGCCAGCCATGATTGCTTTGTTCAAGGGTTTGGGAATTCTGCTTCGCGACAACGAGCTCTACAGCAGCCCGTTCGATAAACAGGTCGCGCATTGGCGCAATCTCAGCGAGCAGCAGATCCGCGATGAAGTCGCGGTGCTGGCCCAGGCCAAGTGCCAATGGCTTATCGCCTCGATCGTCGGCTGGCAGGCAGCCTCGCTGCTGATTCTTGGCCTGATCGCCAACTACCTCTGGCGCGACGACTTCCATATCACGTTCACCCGCGTGGTAGTCGTGTTCGGTTCGTGGGTCTCGATCCTGTTCGTGATCTGGTTCATGGCCAACATGTTCGATCAGCAGGCCGGTTTCGAGCGCTGGATGAAGGCGTTCAACAGTCGCGCACGCATCAGCTCCAAGGCCGACAGCGTCGAGCACGTGGCCGAGGCACTGGACCTGGCCGAGCATTACCCGGAAGTGCTCGATTACAAGCAGGCGGTCACCGCCAAGCGCGAGCTGCGCCACGAGGACATCCGCATCATGACCGAGATCGGGCGCATGAAGCAGCACTCCGAACTGGTCGGCCGCCTCAACCACGTGGGCGAGAACGAGCACCACCACGACCTGACACTACAGCCTGCCTACTGACCCTTCAGGGAAGCGGGGGGAGCCACAATGCCACCGTGATCACTCACGGTGGCATTGTTCTTTCCGATCCTCGCTGACGCACTGGGCGAAGCCCTTGGGCAGGCCCCTGAACTCCCGGGTCGTGCCGGCCGCCAACGCGAACGACCGTATCGGCGCTTTCGCACAGGCGGCATCAGGACGACAGGCCGGGTCCAGCACCAGGTAATGGCGCTGGCCGCTGCGGCTGGCCATGCACTCGAAACGCGCCACGCCGTCCACTACCGTGCGCTTGCTGTACAGCGTGTCCACGCCATTGGCAGTGGTGCGGGTGATCGCGGTTTCAGTGGACTTCTGGCAACCGGCAAGCGCCAATGCGGCGAAGCCGACAAGCAGGAAAAAACGCATGCAATGCTCCTGGTGACAGAGGCTGCGGCGCGGCTACATGCCGCGGAACAGGCTCATGAACGGTTGGCTGACCACCAGCGTCTCCGTGCGCCCGCGCAGGCGCAGCACGCCGCGCCCGGTATCGTCGCGGCTCACCGCTGCCACCGCCTTCATGTTGACGATGGTGGAGCGGTGGATCTGGCGGAAGTGCTGCGGGTCGAGCACTTCCAGCAGTTCGCGCAACGGTGTGCGCAACAGGCTCTCGCCGGCAGCGGTGACCACGGTGGTGTACTTGTTGTCGGCGCGGAAGTAGGCCACATCTTCCAGCATGATCAGCTGCGTCTCGCGGCCGTTGCTGGCGGTGATCCAGGCCAGTGGCGGGCGCTCCGCTGCGCCCTGCGACGGGCCCAGCCGCTGCAGCAGGCGCTCCAGCACGGCATCGTCCTGGCGCGTCGATGGCAGCCGCGACAGGATGCGCTCGCGGGTGGCCAGCAGGCGCTCGTCACTGACCGGCTTCAACAGGTAGTCCATCGCGCCCTGCTCGAACGCATCGATGGCGTACTGGTCGTAGGCGGTGACGAACACTACCTGGGTGCGCGGGCTCAGCTCGGACAGCGAGCGCGCGACCTCGATGCCGCTGATGCCGGGCATGCGGATGTCGAGAAAAGCGATATCCGGCTGCGTCTCGGCCAGCTGCTCCAGTGCACTGGCACCGTCCTCGCACTCGGCCACCAGCTTCAGCTCCGGCCACAACCGGCCCAGCTGCTCCACCAGTGACTGCCGCAGCAGTTCTTCGTCTTCGGCGATCAGGGCTTCAAGCGGCATGGCTGCGCTCCTTGTGCGACTGCGGCAGGGTCATGGTCGCGGCCACGCCGCTGGGGAAGTTGGCAACGATCGCCACGCCGGCCTGCTCGCCGCAGGTCAGGCGCAGGCGCTCGCGCAGATTCTTCAGGCCGATGCCGGTACCGCTGGTGCCCTGGCCGAAGCCAAGCCCATCGTCGGCCACGGTCACGGTCACGTGGTCATCGAAGCCGCGCGCCAGTATCCAGATCGTGCCACCGCCGGGCTTGGGTTCCAGGCCGTGCTTGATCGCGTTCTCCACCAGCGTCTGCAGTGCCATCGCCGGCAGGTGCACGCCGTGCAGTTCGTTGGGTACCTGCATTTCCACCGCCAGGCGTGCGCCCATGCGGATGCGCAGGATTTCCAGGTACGCGCGGGTGCGGTCCAGCTCCACGCCCAGCGTGGATACCGATTCGTCCACCTGCGGCAACGAGCTGCGCAGGTATTGAATGAGGTGGCCGAGCATCTGTTCGGCACGCGCCGGATCGGTGCGGGTCAGTACCTGCGCGTTGGCCAGCGTGTTGTAGAGGAAGTGCGGTTCCACCTGCGCATGCAACAGGTTCAAGCGCGCCACCGACAGTTCCTTTTCCACCTGGGTCTGTTCGGCCGCAGCCTGTTCGTCGCGGCGCTGGTCGGCGACGCGGCGGCTGATCGCACGGGTGACTGCTTCGGCGTTCTCGAAGTTGCTGCCCTCGTCCAGCGCCAGCAGGTCGGCCCACCAGCCGGCATCGGGTTCGAACAGCAGGGTCACGGTGCTGGTGCCCTGCCCCGGTGTCACCGTGGCCAGCACGCTGTTGCGCTTGATCGCCAGCCGTGCCGGCAGATTCCAGCGCGAGGGCTGGCGGCCGTTCCAGAGGTCGACCCGGCGTACATAGGCGCGCACCTGCAGGCTGCCGGCCGAGCTTTCCACGTCTTCGACGCGCGGTAGTTCGGAAATCGCCGCCTCCACCACCGAGAAGGCGTGGCCCGCGTCCATCGGCAGTTCGATCTGGCGGCGCTGGCGGCCGGACAGGGTGGTGGCATCCAGGCGACCGGCCACCAGCCAGACCCGGCGGATGTGGGTGATGGCACTGCCCAGCGCGGAAATGATCAGGAACATCGCCAGCAGCCCGAAGATCCAGCCCGGGCCATCGTTCATGCCACTGAAGATGCCGCTCCAGACCATGCCGGCGACAACCAGCGCGGCAGCCCAGGCCAGCAGGTGGCGGATCAGGAGAGAGAGGCTGGCGAACACGGCGGCGCCTTGAGGAAGGGGGTGAGCCGAGCATAGGGCGGCCCGCCGGGCAAGCAAGCAGGCTGCGACGAAGGCCGGGAAAGTTGGGATGGAAGCCGTTATGGAAACGCCAGGCACGGCCCGGCGTTTCCGGGGGCGGCAATGCCGGCCAGCGGCCGGCACTACCGGACGCCGTTACTTGCGCTGGTCGGCGCTGGCGTCACGCACGGCGCGGAACGCCTCGTCCTTGCTCCAGTTCGGCCAATCGCGGGAATTGGCCAGCTGGTTGCCCAGCGTGTACAGCACTTCCAGGTCGCGCGCGGCACCGGCAAACACCCAGTCCGGCTGCCACTCGTCGCCCTGCTGGTGATAGCGCTTGGCGGTGTAGTCCTCGGAGGCCTTCCTGCCTGCGGCCACGCCACCGTCCACCCAGTCCTGGCCGGCCGACCAGGACAGCGCCGGCACGCCACGCTTGGCGAACGGGAAGTGGTCGGAGCGGAAGAACAGGCCCGCTTCCGGCTTCGGGTCCGGCGTGTAGCGGATATCCCAGCCCTTGGCCACGTCCTTCAGCTGGTCCAGCAGCTCGAAGCGCGCGGCACCGTAGATGCCGAAGTCACGCGACGGGCCGAACGGCGCCATGCCGTCCATGTTGATCACGGCCACGGTCTTTTCCAGCGGATACAGCGGATGAGTGGCGTAGTACTCAGAACCCAGCAGGCCCTTTTCCTCGGCGGTGACCGCCAGGAACAGCAGCGAGCGCTGCGGGCGCTTCTCCTTGGCGAAGCCACGGGCCAGCTCGACCAGCGAGGCGGTGCCGCTGGCGTTGTCCAGCGCGCCGTTGAAGATGCGGTCACCGCGCGCGTCCGGCTCGCCCACGCCGATGTGGTCCCAGTGCGCGCTGTAGATGATGGTCTCGTCCGGATGGCGGCTGCCTTCCAGGCGCGCGGCCACGTTGTGCGAGGTGATCACTTCGGTCTTCACCGCGTACTTCGCGTCCAGGCTGGCGCCGGTCAGCGGCACCGGGGTGAAGTCGCGCTGCTGCGCCTTCTTCTTCAGTGCCTCGAAATCCTGTCCGGCCGAGCGGAACAGCTCCACGGCAAGGTCGCGCTGGATCCAGCCTTCCAGCAGCGGGTGGCTTTCTGCCGGGTTGTCACGCACCACGTCGAACATGGTGTTGGTGTTGGAGCCGGCCACGGTGGCCCAGCCATACGACGCCGGTGCGGTCTCGTGCACGATCAGCACGCCCAGCGCACCCTGACGGGCGCCTTCCTCGTACTTGTAGGTCCAACGGCCGTAATAGGTCATGCCCTTGCCGTCGAAATCACCCTGGCCGGTTTCGAAGTCCGGGTCGTTGATCAGCACCACGGCGATCTTGCCCTTCAGGTCCACGCCCTTGAAGTCGTCCCAGTTGCGCTCCGGTGCCTTCACGCCGTAGCCGAGAAACACCAGCGGGGCCTTGCTGATGTCGACGCTGCTGGCGCCGTTCATGGCGGCGCGCACGGCGATCTGCTTGCCCTGCTCCAGCGGCAGGGTCTTGCCGCCCTGGTGCAGCGCCAGCTGCGGTGCGCCGACGATGTCGCCCTTGCGCAGCGGCACGGCCTGGGTCCACAGGCGCTTGCCGTCCTTGAGGTCGCCGCCCGGCTGCAGGCCGGCGTCGGCAAACTGCCTGCTGAGGTAGGCGATGGTCTTTTCTTCGCCGGCGGTGGCCGGCGAGCGGCCTTCGTAGGCGTCGGAGGCCAGTTCCTTGACGTCGGCGGAGATCCGCGCGCCATCGAATTTCGGGGTGGCCGCCATCAGTGCGCTCGACACCGACAGGGCCAGCACGCCCAGTACCACTCGTTTCATTGCTCTCTCCAGCAGGGAAATCCTTCTGGAGTGTAATGGGATTCGCCAGGGCTGCGCCCTGCACCTGCCGAAACAACGGCAACAGCCGAAGCAACAGCAAAAGCCGGTTTCCTGAAGGTAGGCGGGGTCCCACTGCTGTTGGTGGGTGTCGACCTTGGTCGACACGCACGGAAACACGAAGGGGTCAGATCCTTTTCCCGCCGGAAAAGGAATCTGACCCCCTCAGGGTGTTACCAGTTCGGGTCTTCGGCCGGGGCAGCAGCGGGCTTGGGCTTCGGCTTGGCCGCCGGGCGTGCGGCGGCGGCGGGAGCGGCCGAGGCAGTCGCACCTGCGGCGGCAGCCGGCTTGCTGCCCAGCTTCTGGCGCAGTTCGATCTGGCCCGGGCGGAAACCGCCGCGCATCGCGTCGACGCCGTCTTCGATGGTGCCGTACGAGGTCTGTGCGGCCACGCGGTCGATGCGGATGGTGCAGCACGGGTGTTCACTGCGGCCCAGCGAGCGGCCGGTCTGCGGGTCCTTCAGTTCCTCGCCCAGGCGCACGGCCTGCCAGCGCTGGCCGGCCTGCAGGGTTTCGCCACCCTGGCTCAGCACCACCTGGTCACCGTCCACAGAAACCACCGACACCGGGAACAGCGTGGTGACGATGGTGGTACCGATCTGGCCCGACAGCGATTCCATCATCGCCGCGGCCATGTTGCGGCCGTTGACCACGCGGGGCAGGGTGCTCGGGCCGGTCGAGGCCAGCTGGTGGTCGAAGCTGTCGGACATCACCACCTGGCCGGTGGTGGCGTTGACCAGGCGCAGGGTGATGCGGCCGCCACCGGAGTACGAGGTCACCTGGCGGTCGGACATGCGCAGGTTGCGCACGCTGCGCGGGTACTCGAAGCGTTCGATGGTCGGGATCAGGATCAGGTCGGTCGCCAGCTGCTGGCCGACGCGTGCGGTGTCCTGCAGGCGTACGTTGCCGCTGTTGATATGGTCGATCTCGGCCTGCAGTTCGTCGCCGAACTCGCGATCCAGCACGATGAAGCGCTGGGTCTGGGTCAGCGTGTCGGACAGGCGCGCGCGGATCGCGTCGGCCACTTCATCGGCACTCACGCGGCCATCGCCCACGGCATAGCTGCCGGCCTTGGTGCGCGGCAGCGCGACCACGATCTTCGGCTTGCCCTGCTCGTCCGGTGCGCGGTACTGGGCAATCTGTGCACGCACGCGCACCTTCCAGTAGCTGCGCATGCTGCGGTGGGTCACGTCCGAATCGAACGAGCTTGCGCCACGCTTGGCATCGACGCTGACCTTCTCGTCGTAGCTCTCCTTGACGCTGGCCGAGGCTCCGCCGCCCTTGGCCGTGGCCTCGCCGGACGCGCTGGCAGAGGCCGAACCCTTGAAGCTCCAGCCTTCGTCGCTGGCGCGCACGCGCGCGATGGTTTCTTCATCCAGCTGCCGCACTTCGTCCTGCGACAGGATTTCATAGCCCAGCACCGCGCCCTGCGAGCCGGCGATCATCTGCTGGGTGAACGCGTCGGCGCGGATATCGCCGACGTGTTCGTCATCCACATCCACATGCAGGCCTGCACGCAGGCGCTGCATCTGGCTGGCCACGCGTACGCCGTTGACCTGCGCCACCGCCGACTGCAACGCCGCCAGCACCGCCAGTTCCGGGGTGCTGCCGATGCCGTCGGCCTCGCGCGCGACCTGGGTGGTGCCGCCGAAATCCGGCGTGCCACGCAGGGGCGCTGCTTCCACTGGCGCATTGCTGGCCAGTGCACTGGTTGCCTTGTCCTTGGCAGGTGCGGGCGCTTCGGCCGGGGTGTCCTGCTTGCCACAGGCTGCAAGCAGCGCGGCAGCCAGGCCCAGGCCGATCAAACGGGAGGTCGTACGCATGGGGATTCGCCTCGGATCAGTTCATCTTGTCCAGCTGGCCCAGCATCGAATCGGCGTTGGACGGCACCTTGACCTTGCTCTTCTTGGCGAAGGTCACAGCCGACTTGGTCGAACCGTACAGGCCCTGGATGAAGCCCGGCGATTCCTTGGCCACCCATGCACCAGCGGCCAGCTTGCGGCCGACGGTAGCCATCTGGGTGGCGCCCAGGTTCTTCATGCCGGCGGTGAAGTTGCTGGCTTCGCCACCCAGCTTCTGCGCTTCGGCAGCCGAGGACAGCAGCGAGACCAGGCCTTCGGCGTAGTGCTGCTTGGATTCAGCGTTCAGCTCCGGCTGCGCGGCCTGGCGCTCGTCGATCGCGGCCTGGGCGGCTTCGCTGACCGACACCGACTTCTTCATCGCATCGACGCTGACCGAACCCGACGACAGCGCCTGGCGCTCGGCTTCCAGCAGCTGCACCTGCTCGGCCAGGCCGAAGGCACGGGCGAACGAGGTCTGGGCCTGCAGCGAGTGCGACTGCGAGCTGACGAAACGACGCACCAGCGCTTCCTGCGCGGCTTCGTCCGGGGCAGCGGCGCTGGAGGTGCTGCTGGAGGAGCCGGTGGAGCCACCGGCCAGGTCCTTCAGCTTGCCCAGGCCGGCATGGGCCGGCATCGACAGGGTGGCGGCCGCGATGGCCAGGGCAAGAGCGGTATTGCGGATCATGTGAGAGTCCTTTGGAAGAAACGGCCGCGTGCGGCACGTGGGGAATCGGTAACCCAGGGGCGATGCCGAGCGAGCTCGGCACCCAACGGGGCGGCGGATCAGCGGACCGCCTTGACGTTCAGTTCGTTGATCATCTGCTGGGCGGCCTTTTCGGCAGCCAGCTGCAGGGCATTGGTACGGGCCACGGTTTCATTCGGGCCGGTGCCGGAGAACTGCACCGGGCCGACCGACGACACGGTGCGCGGGAAACGACCGGTCACGTCCAGCACCTTGCCGGTGACAGTGACGAACACGCGGGTGTTGCCGCTGGCCGGATCGCGGTCACGCATGCCGACGTCGAGGGTGCCGACGGCGATGTACGGGATGTTGGCCGCACGGATGCCATTGGCGGTGTCGCGCAGGGTAGCCGGGGCCAGGTCGTTGCCGGTGCTGAAGTCCTTGCGGATGCGCTCGATGCTGAGCAGGCCGCGCGACTCGCCTTCCACGTATTCGGCTTCAACCACCTCGTAGCCGGCGGCGCTGAAGGCACCAGTCATCGCGGTGTTGACTTCGGCGGCGTTGGCCACCTTCCAGGTGATGTTGTCGGCGCGCGCGGTGGTGCTGCCGCCGCTGGTGACCGACACCGAACCGTTCTGGTTGATGCTGCCGTTGGTGCTGACCGAGTTGCCGCGGAAGCTGTCGCCTTCACGGGTGTTCTCGCTGTAGCTGCTGCTGGCGTCGACGCGGCGGTATTCCTTGTCCTGGAACGACTGCACGGTGTCCTGCGAGCGCGCCATGAACAGGAAGGTCAGCAGCGAGCGCTGCGCAGCGGTGGCGCCGGCCACGGCCGAACCCGCATCCAGCTTGGTCTGCAGCAGGGTGGTGTTGATCTCGGCGCGGACGGTGACGCTGTAGGTCTTGGCCTTCTTGTCTTCGGTGTCCGACAGCTGCACGGCGCTGAGCACGTAGCGGTCGATCTCGCCGATGAACTCGGCGCGGCGCGCCTCGAACAGGCGCAGCTTGGCCGCACCGGTTTCGGCGATGTACGCCTCCAGGGCATTGACCTTGGCCTTGTTCAGGGCCTGGGCACGGGTATCGGCGCTCAGGCGCAGGCCGTAGCTGGCCGAGCCGGTACCGCGCGAACTCGCGGTCTGCGCAGCGACCGGCGAGGCCACCGCCAGCGCGATGAGGATGAGCAGGATGGTACGCATCAACGACATGACTTGATCAACTCCTGGAGGGCTTGGGTCTGCTGCTGCAACGGGCGGCCGCCCGGCTTCTGTTCGTCCAGCCAGGCGCGCGAATCGGCACGCTTGGCGGCGGCGCCGGCGAAGGCGTCGAAGCCGGCCAGCAGGGTTTCGTAGCTGGCCGACCACTGGTCGACCTGCCACTGCGTGACCGGCACCACCTTGGTGGCCCCCTTGCGCAGCGGCTGTTCGAAATAGACCTTGCCCGAGAACGGCTCGCTCACCTTGGCGGTGAAGAAGGCGCCGAACAGCATCGTCTTCATCGCCGGGGTTTCCTCGATCACGCCGTTCTTCAGTGCATCGACCTGCAGCTGGATGACGTAGTCGGGTTCGGGAATCTTCAGCTGGTAGACCTTGCCGTCGGCAAAGCGGGCGGCCATCGCACCGCCGATCGCCTGGCCCGAGGCCGGCGGCAGCAGGCCAACGCCAGTGTTGGACGACAGCGTCTTGGACAGTTCGTGCGCAAGCGTGGCACGCAGCGGTGCTTCCCACTTCGGATCGGGCAGCTTGGCGCGTGCCGCGTCGGACAGGGTCACCCCGCCCACCTGCAGGCGACGCACGGCGGCATCGGGCAACCGGGCCTGCGCCAGGCTGGCCGCCAGTACCTGCGACAGGCTGGTATCGGCACCGCCGTACAGCAGATCGGCGACGATCGCGTCGATATCGTCGTTGTCCGGACGGTAGTCCTGCACGTCGATGCGCTGCAGGGTGAGCGGATAGGAGGCGATCACCTGGCGCTCGCGGAAGTCGAAGAACAACGCCTGCAGCGCCACTTCCACCAGCACCTTGTACTGGTCGCCGATCGGTTCGACCGAGACCAGCTCGCGATCCAGCGCAGCGGCCAGCACGGTGGCACTGGTGGTGCCGTCGAGCATCGCCACCGGCTGGTCGATCAGCTCCAGGTGGGCCGGTGCGTGGCGCTTGAGCGACTGTGCCAGCGTCTGGTTCAGCGGGACCAGCCCACGCCGTTCCAGCACCGCGTGCGCATGCGGGGTGGTCGCCTGCACGGCGGCGGCGTCAGCGGTATAGGCAAAACCGGCCCAATAGGCCTGCTGTGATTTGTCCGCAGCCTGCACGGCCATCGGCCATACGGCCACGCACAGGGCACAGGCAAGCAGGCGCGCAAAAGCGCGCGATGCGCTCTTCGTCCTTGAATACATCCAACCGCTCCTCGGTCAATACGCACGGATCGCGGACGCTGATGCGTCCGCTGGGCGCGAAACATAGCCGCTCAGGCGGCCGGCGACAAGTGCTGCCTTTGTCGGCTCAGTCCGTGGGGGGCAGGCCCGCCCGTTGCCGCAGCAGTCCGCGCTCGGCCTGGTTCTGGCTGAGCCGAGCGGCCTGGCCAAAAGCGTCACGTGCGTCCTGCTCACGCCCCAGTGCCTGCAGCAGCTCGCCGCGCACCACCTGCAGCGGCGCATAGTCGCGCAGGCGCGCGTCGACCAGCAGGGGCTGCAGCTGCGCCCACGCGGCGAACGGGCCTTCGCTGCGCAGGATCGCCACCACCCGGTTCAATGCCACCACCGGCGAAGGTTGCACCTGCAGCAGCTGTGCATAGAGCGCGGCGATACGCGGCCAGTCGGTCGCGTCGGCGCGCCGCGCAGCCGCATGGCAGGCCGCGATGCGCGCCTGCAGCACATAGGGATCCTGGTCGCCACCGATGGCCAACGCGCGCGCCAGCACCTGCTGCCCGCGGTCGATCTGCAGCCAGTCCCAGCGCGCGCGGTTCTGCTGGTCCAGCAGCACCGGCGCGCCCTGCGCGTCCACCCGTGCCGCTGCGCGCGAGGCCTGCAGTTCCATCAGCGCCAGCAGGCCCAGTACCGGCGGCACCGGCAACCGATGCGCCAGGATGCGGGCCAGCCGCAGCGCTTCCTCGCACAGCGCCGGGCGCATCCAGTCATCACCGGCGCTGGCGGCGTAGCCTTCGTTGAACACCAGATAGATCGCTTCCAGCACCGAGGCCAGGCGCTCCGGCATCGCGTCGGCGCGTGGCACTTCATAGGGCACCTGCTTCTGCGCCAGCGTGCGCTTGGCGCGCACGATGCGCTGGGCGATGGTCGGCTCCGGCTGCAGGAACGCACGCGCGATCTCGACGGTGGTCAGGCCACCGAGCAGGCGCAGGGTCAGTGCCACCCGCGCGTCGGCCGGCAGCACGGGATGGCAGGCCACGAACATCAGCCGCAGCAGGTCATCGCCCAGGTCGTCCTCCAGTGCCTGGCTGTCATCCGGCGCCGGCAGTGCCGCCGGATGCAGTTCCTCGCCCCACTGCGCATGCTGCTGCGCCACCCGCTGGTGCTGGCGCAGCACATCGATGGCACGGTTGCGCGCGGTGGTCATCAGCCAGGCTCCGGGGTTGTCCGGGATACCCTGCTCCGGCCAACGCTCCAGCGCGGCCAGCCAGGTGTCCTGGGCCAGCTCCTCGGCACGGCCGACATCGCCACCGAGCAGCCGCGCCAGGCGCGCAATCAGCACTGGCGACTCCATCCGCCAGAGGGTTTCCAGACGCTGCGTCAGTGCGTGCTCGAGCATGCGCCGATCACAGCACGCACGCCCGGCCCGCACAAGCGCCGCAGCTCACGCTTCAACAATCGGCTTGAAGCCACCCCAGAACATGCGCCGGGTATCGAACGGCATGTCCTTCGGGCCCAGCGACGCCAGCCGCGGGTCGGCCATCACCTTTGCGTTGATGCGGTCGCGTGCCGCGCGCGAGCGGAACACCACGAAGGCGACGATCACCGTCTCGCCCGGTTTCGCCTTGACCGCGCGCGGGAAGGAGGTGCTCTTGCCCGGCTCCACATCGTCGGCCACGCATTCCATGTACTGCAGCGCGCCATGGTCCTTCCACACCGCACCGGCCTTGCGGGCAAGGCGACGGTAGGCCGCCACCTTGTCCTGCGGGCACGGCAGCACGTAAGCGTCCACGTAAGCCATGCGGGTTCTCCCTGCGGCGGCCGTCAGCCCGGCTCGCCGTCCATGTGTGCGATTTCCCAGAGATGGCCATCCAGGTCCTGGAAGCCACGCTGGTACATGAAACCGTAGTCGCGCGCGGGCTGCGGTTCACTGGCGCCGGCCGCCAGAGCCTTGTCCACCATCACGTCCACCGCCTTGCGGCTGTCCGCCGACAGGCAGGTGATCACCTCGGTCTGGCTGCGTGCGTCGGCGATCGGCTTGGTGGTGAACTGCTTGAAGAACGGCTGGGTCAGCAGCATCACGAAGATGCTCTCGCTGATCACCATGCAGGCGGCATCGTCATTGGTGAAGGTCGGGTTGAAGCTGTAGCCCAGCGCTGCGAAAAAGGTCTTGGATGCGTTCAGATCCTGCACGGGCAGGTTGACGAAGATCATCTGCGGTTGCGGTGCACTCATCGGTGAAGCTCCTTGGGGATGAAAGAAAGAGAGGAATCAGGGCTGCTTCATGCAGTTGACCATCCACGGCTTGCCATAGCGGTCGATCAGCATGCCCCAGCGGTGCGCCCAGAACGTTTCGGCGATCGGCATCTGCACCTGGCCCCCCTCGGCCAGCGCGGCAAACACGCGTTCGGCTTCTTCGATGCTGTCGACATCAACATTGATGGTGGTCGAGCCACCCTCGCCGCCGCCGGGGCCGTCGGCCGCCATCACGATGGCGTTGCCGATCTCCAGCTGGCTGTGCGCAACGTGGTCCAAGGTTTCCGGCGGCATCTCGTTGCAGCCCGGCGAGCCGTCGGAGGGCGGCATGTCGCGGTATTTCATTTCCGAAGTGACCTGGCCACCGAGTGCCTTGGCGTAGAACGCCATCGCCTCGTGGGCCTGTCCGCTGAAGCCGAGGAAGGGAATCAGTCTCATGGCAATACTCCGTGATGTGGTTCAGGGCGGTAGCGCCGGGTCGTGCCCGGCGTGGAGATGAATCGGGTCAACCTTCCAGCTGTGCACGCAGACGCTGTTCCTGCTGCTGTAATTCGGGGGTGAAGGCTTCACCGAAGTCTTCAGCGGAGATCAGGGGACGCAGTTCGAGCGTGCCGCCACTGCCGAACGGCGCGCGGCTGGCCCATTCAACCGCTTCGTCCAGCGACCGCACCTCCCACAGCCAGAAGCCGGCGATCTGTTCACTGGCAGGACCGAACGGACCGGCCTCGACCTGGGGTGCCCCGCCGCCGAAGTGAATGCGACGGCCGCGCTGGGTGGCGTGCAGGCCTTCACCGGCCAGCATGATGCCGGCGGCCACCAGTTGTTCGTTGAAGGCGCCCATTTCGGACAGTTCCTGTTCGCTGGGCATGCGGCCGGCTTCGGAGTCGGCGTTGGCCTTCACGATCACCATCACTTTCATTGCGGTCTCCCGTGGGGACGCGTGGTGCGTGCCCTTCATTGGGTACAACGAACCAGGGGGCTGGGAATCGACACGTCCTCTGAAAATTATTTCTTCCGTGGAAAGCGCGCCTTCGGCGGAGGTCGGCGAACGGCGGAGCCCCTCCGTGGTGGGTTTGGGTTGGTCGCTGAAAGCTGGTTTTCTGGGAGTGGGCCGGGCGGGTGGGGTTGGCGGGGACGCCGTGAACCCATCCGTGGGGGCTTAGCCGCGGCATCCATGCCGCGGATACCCCGCCAACCCCACCCGCCCGGCCCCAGACAGATCTCTGCGGCTGCCCCACCACGGGAAAATCAAGAGAAAAGGCAAAAGCAACAGCAAAAGCAACAGCAACGGCGGTTGGCTGGCGGGCTCAGCTTTGCGAGCGAAGCGACCCGCTTTTGCTCTTGTTTGTGATTTTCCGGGGTGGACGCCGCAGGAAACTGTCCAGGGCCGGGTGGGTAGGCGGGGCGGGGGTGTCCGCGGCATGGATGCCGCGGCCAAGCCCCCATGGATGGGTTTACGGCGTCCCCCGACCCGCCTACCCACCCGGCCAAGCCCCAGCATCACGTTGTAGCGCCACCACGGAGGGGCTCCGCCGTTCGCCGTCCCCGCCGAAGGCGCGCTTCTGCGCTGCAACATGCCCATGCGCCATCCTGCGCCATCATGGGCACCCCGCCCCCGCCAGGACCGTGCCATGCAGCAGTACCTGCTTCTGATCTACATCGAGCCTGCCCTGCTGCAGGCCCTGCCCATCGAAGAATTCAACGCGCTGATGCGCGACTGCCTGGCCCACGCCGACAAGCTGCA
Organism: Stenotrophomonas sp. YJH_SMC_135; assembly: GCF_059372355.1. Classification (NCBI taxonomy): domain Bacteria; kingdom Pseudomonadati; phylum Pseudomonadota; class Gammaproteobacteria; order Lysobacterales; family Lysobacteraceae; genus Stenotrophomonas; species Stenotrophomonas sp. YJH_SMC_135. Next base: position 106,862 of record NZ_JCAFVN010000005.1, on the reverse strand, counting down.
GGCCGAAGGCACGCTGCTGGCCGCGCAGAAACTGCAGCCGGTCGACACTGCACAGACCCTGCGCGTGCGTGATGGCAACAGCCGTGTTCTCGATGGCCCGTTCGCCGAAACCCGCGAACTGCTGGCCGGCTTCAACCTGATCGTCGCCCGCGACCGCGACGAAGCCATGCGCATCGCCCGCGACTTCCCGTGGGCGCGCTTCGGCAGCATTGAAGTGCGGCCGCTGGAAGACATGGACGCCGAGCGCGAACGCTGCGGCGCCCCGGCTGCGGCTATGGCAGCAGCCGTACCCTGATCTCGCGCGGGCCGACGCCTTCGTTGCCGCTGTAGTCGCGCACGCTGGCGCGCACGATGTACTCGCCCGGCGGCAGCGCCGCCGGCTGCCAGCGCCCGGTTTCCATCAGGCCGTCGCGCACGGTGTTGGTGGCCAGGTAGCGGAACCGGGTCACCGCGCTGCCGTGCACGGTGATACCACTGTCGGGGGCGTAGGCCACCCGCACCGCTTCCTTCTGCGGCGGCATGCGGTTGAACACGATGTTCCAGCGTGGCTGTTCATAGCCCTGCAGCGCTCGGCCATCGGCGTCGAGGATCTGGTAGCCCACCTGGTACATGCCCAGGCGGCGGCGCGGCAGGTTGTTGTCGACCTGGTCCCAGGCCTCGACCACGATCTGCACGCCGCGGCCCTGGCGCGCCACCATCACCACGCCATCGCCGCCCGCCGCCATCGGCTGGTCGTTGTCATCCAGCAGGGCCACATCGGTGATGCGCGGCGCGAAGTGGTCGGCGTAGCCCTGGAAGCCCAGCGCCACCGCGTTGGTCTCGAAGCCGCCGGTACCCACCGCCAGGTGCACGTGCGCCTGGTTGTTGATGCTGCCCAGGCGGTCACCGACGTGGATGCGCATGCCGCGGCGCACGCGCATCCGCTCCAGCCTGCCCTGCTCGTCGTACAGCGCCTGCCAGCGCGCATCGTAGGGTTCGTCGCGCGGGGTGCGGCCGACCCGCATGTGGATGTACTTGAGGCGATCCACGACCAGGCCCTCGGCCTGCTCACCCAGGTTCCAGGCGGCCACCGGGCTGCTGATCTTGCCTTCGGCGATCGCCAGCACGGTCTGGCCCACATCACCGCGCACGTCGAAGCCGCCATGCAGGTGGTGGCGGCTCTCACCGGTGAAGTTGCCGCGCACCTCGCCCAGGGTGCCGACCACTTCGTGCCAGCCGTCCTGCGGTGCCAGCGGCCAACGGCCCCCGGTCTTCGGCAGCGCGGCATCGGCAGCCGGGCCGACCAGTGCCGGTGCCGGCAGGTCGCCCACCGGCAGCGGGCGCAGGCGATGCAGGCGGTAGCTGGCGGCGTCGGCCACCAGCACGCTGCCATCGGCATCCAGCGCCAATCCGCTGGGGCGGGCCAGGCGCGGCAGGCGGCCATTGCCGACCAGCGCGATCTGATGGCCCTGCGGCGTCACCTGCACGATGCGGCCATCGAGATCACCCACGTACAGCACGCCGTCATGGGTGGTGGCCAACGACAGCGGCCCATTGATCACGCCACCGGCGGCGACCACGGTGCTGACCGTACCATCGGCACCCACCCGGCGCACGGCGTTGTTGAACAGGTCGGCCACCAGCAACGCGCCCTGCGCGTCGAAGGCCAGCGCCACCGGCGTATCGAAGCGCGCAGCGGCGCCCACGCCATCGGCAAGGCCCGGCCGATCACCACCGGCCAGGGTGCGCACGCTGCCATCCGTACCGATCACCCGGATGCGATCGTTGAACGTATCGGCCACGTAAACCTGGCCCTGCGCATCCACGGCGATGCCCATCGGCGCATCGAAGCGGGCCTGCGCGGCAGGGCCGTCGGCGTGGCCCTGTTCGCCACCGGCCAGCGTGGTCACCTGGCCATCGGTGCTGATGCGGCGGATCGCATGGTTGCCGGTGTCGGCCACATACAGGTTGCCCTGCGCGTCGGCGGCAATGCCCGAAGGCGTGTTGAAACTGGCCTGCAGTGCAGGGCCATCGACACGTCCCTCGCCCTGCCCGGCCACCGTTTCAACGCGGCCATCGGGAAGGCGGCGACGGATCCGGTTGTTGTCGCCGGCATCGGTGAAATAGACGCTGCCATCGGCACTGCGCAGCAACGCGTACGGATCGGCGAAGCGTGCCTGCGCGGACGCGCCATCACGGTCACCCGGGTGGCCATCGCCGGCCAGCGGTTCGATCTGCGCGGTCCACGCCAACGGCGTCGGAGCCGGACCCGCCGGTTCAGCCAGCGTATGCAGCGGTGTCTCCCACCAGGTCGCAGCCAATGCCACTACCGTCGCCAACGCTACGCCTGCCGCCATCCATTGCCACCGTGCCATCGTGCTGTGCTGCCTGCCTGCTGTCTGAAGAGGCACCGACAATAGACGCTGCGCGTGCGATCCGCCACGGCCGATTGTGCGGCTGAACGCCAGAATTCGCTTCGTCGTGCTTGTCCTCGCTGGCTGCAGCAGGTTCAATGCGGTTCCCACGGATGGAGATTCTCCATGCCCCGCGTTCTCCCGCTCACCGCCCTGCTGCTGGCCGCATTGGCCAGCACATCCGCCACTGCTTCGATCACGGTGGCGCCGCAGAAGCCGTCAATCACCGCCGATGCGATGCATCAGGCCTATGCCACGCGCTGGGATGAAGCCATCCAGCAGGCGCGTGGCGGCAACACGCTGGGCGCGCTGATCAGCATGGAACGGCTGATGGAGGATCCCCTGCTGGACGACTTCGATGCCGAGCATCGTGGCCGCGCCTCGCAGGTCGCTGGCTGGACCGCACTGATGCAGAAGAAGCCGGCCCTGGCCCGCCGCTACCTGCAGCGGGCGCAGGAGGCCCTGCCGGAGGATGCACAGATCCTGCTTACCCAGGTGTCGGTGGAACTGTCGGACAACCAGCCGGCCGCAGCCACCACCTTCCTGGTGAAGGCACTGCAGCATGCCGACGCGCCGCTGCCGGTCGATCACCATGCCATCAACTACCTGCAGTACCGCCTGCGTGACCAGCCGATGAAGCGCATGGACCTGCTGCAGGCGCTGTTTGACAACGGCTGGAAAAGTGCCGGCCTGGAACCCACCGGGCTGTGGCTGACACTGGCCACGCTGCAGGCCGACAATGGCCGTGGCGACGGCATTCCAGCCACGCTGGCCCGCATCGACAGCCCGGCCGAGATCATCCGCCTGCGCAGCGACAAGCGCTTCGACCGTTATGTCGATCGCGGCGATGCGCGTTTCGATCCGGTGCAGGCGGCGCAGCGCCACCTCGATGAACTGCGCGTCTCCGGCCTGCTCGACCGTGCACTGGACGCGCGCATGGCCGAGTTCAGCACCACCCTGCTCATGCTGGACCGCAACGAGGAAGTGCTGTCGTTGACCGAGGGCATGGCCGGTGCCGCGAGCAACGGCGAATCACCTGCCGCCGCCGAAGCGGAATGGGTGGCCTGGCTGCTCAACAGCCGGCTCACCGCACTGCGCCGGCTGGGCCGCACCGATGAGGCACTGGCCACGGCGCAACAGGCCCAACGCATCGGCGCGCTCGGCCCGGATGGTGTCGAGCATCAGATGAATGTGGGCTTCGTCTTCAGTTCGCTGGGGCGCATGCAGGACGCTGCGCAGGCAGTGAATGACATGCCGGGCCTCGCCGGCTACGGCAAGGCCGCGCAGGCGCTGCTGCAGTTCGCCGCCGCCCGCGAGCGCGGTGACGCCAAGGCGCGCGACGCAGCACGCGCGGTGATCCTGGCCCAGCGCGAGGATGCCCGCCTGTTCCATCGCGAAATGCTGCTGGAGGAAGGCAACCTGGACGGTGCCGCCGCCGTGCTGATCGAACAGCTGCGCTCGCCCATCGAACGCGGGGAAACCCTGGCCAGCCTGCAGGACATGCGAACCTATCCGTCATTGCCGGGCGATGTGCGCATCGATGCCGCGTGGCGTGCACTCAAGCAGCGTGCCGACGTGCAGGCCGAGGTGGCACGCGTCGGCCGCATCGAGCGCTACGACCTGGTCAGCACCTCCACCTCGCGCTGAGCGGCTTTTGTGTAGAGCCGAGCCGATGCTCGGCTGCAATTGGCGCAGCCGAGCATCGGCTCGGCTCTACAACGCCACGTGCAGGCAGCACCGTCCGCTAGCGCGCCGGCACTTCGGTGCGGATGCCCATCGCTTCGCGGTAGCGTGCGTACAGCGCCATTACCTTGTCCACGTAGGCCAGGGTTTCGGCGTAGGGCGGCACGCCCTTGTAGCGGGTGACCGCACCGATGCCCGCGTTGTAGGCGGCCGCCGCCAACGGGCGGTCGCCGTTGTAGCGGCGCAGCAGCGCGCGCATGTAGCGCGCGCCACCCTCGATCGACTGCTGCGGCGAGAACGGATCGCTCACCCCGTATTCCTGCGCGGTTTCGGGCATCAGCTGCATCACGCCCTGTGCGCCCTTGCTGGATACCGCCAGCGCGTCGAAATTGCTTTCGGCGTGGGCGATGGCACGCAGCCAGGCATCATCGACGCCGGTGGCCCTGGACGCGGCCTTGAACTGCCTGGCGTGCTGCGCCAGCTGCGGCGTGCCGACCTTGCCCAGGCCTTCGTGCGCCGGCTCGCCTGGCGGCGTGGCCACGGTGAACTTCAGGAACACCCGCGAGCCGGGCAGGTTGCGCGTGGAGTAGACCAGCGCCCCGTCCTGTTCGCGCTCGTACAGCACGCCGCTGAACACGCCCATGTTGCCCCACAGGTTCGGGGTCTGGACGGCGTTGTCGTCGATCTCCTTCGGCGTGCACCGCGATCCCGGCTCCGGCGCGGTGGCCAGGCTGACGGTGTTGCCCTGCACGCAGCGGTAGACGGTGCGCGCGGCGGCCAGCCCGGGCCACAGGCTGGGCAGCAGCAACAGCGCGAGCAGGACGGGGCGAGGGGACATGGCGGCCGGATGATCCGGCCGTGCCCGCTAATGTTGGGTGAATGGGGGCCGGCAGGGCGGCGTCCTGCACCCGTGGTAGTGCCGGCCGCTGGCCGGCAACCTCCCGCGACCTGCCGGGGTCACATCCCGTTGCTGAGCAACGGGATCTGACCCCACTTCGGATCACTTCGCGGTCCTCCGACGCACCCAATAGCCCACGCCCAGCAGCACGAACCACGCCGGGCTGGCGATCAGCGCCTGGCGGGTGTCGCCCTGCAGGCTCAGCAGCACCAGCACGGCGGCGAAGAACACCAGGCAGGCCCAGCACATCGCGACGCCGCCGGGCATCTTGAAGATCGATGCAGCATGGCGCTCCGGATAGCGACGACGATAGGCCATGTAGGCCACCAGGATCAGCGACCAGACGAAGATGAACAGCACCGTCGCCAGCGTCGTCACCAGGGTGAAGGCGGTCACCAGGTTGGGAATCAGGTAGATCAGCAGCGTGCCGCCCAGCAGGCACAGGCACGAGAACAGCAGGCCACGGGCCGGCACTGCGGCGCGCGACAGTTTCGACAGCCCGCGCGGGGCGTGGCCCTCTTCGGCCAGGCCGTACAGCATGCGGCTGGTGGAGAAGATGCCGCTGTTGGCCGAGGACGTGGCCGAAGTCAGCACCACGAAGTTGATCAGGCTGGCGGCGGCGGGAATGCCGGCCAGCACGAACAGCTGCACGAACGGGCTCTTGTCCGGCACCACCTGGCGCCACGGGGTGACCGCCATGATCGCGATCAGCGCCAGCACGTAGAAGATGATGATGCGCACCGGGATCGAGTTGATCGCCTTGGGCAGGTTGCGCTCGGGGTCGGCGGTTTCGGCGGCGGTGGTGCCGACCAGCTCGATGCCGACGAAGGCGAACACCGCAATCTGGAAGCCGGCGAAGAAGCCGACCAGCCCCATCGGGAACATGCCGCCGTCATTCCACAGGTTCGACAGCGACGCGGTGTGGCCGCTGGGTGAGGTGAAGCCCCACGCCACCAGCCCGGCGCCAGTGATGATCAGCGCGCAGATCGCCACGATCTTGATCAGCGCGAACCAGAATTCCATTTCGCCGAACAGCTTCACCGTCACCAGGTTCAATGCCAGCAGCAGCATCACGCAGGCCAGCGCCGGTTTCCAAGCTTCAAGCCCGGGGAACCAGAACTGCGCGTAGGCGGCAATGGCGATCACATCGGCGATGGCGGTGACGATCCAGCAGAACCAGTAGGTCCATCCACAGAAGAACCCGGCCCACGGGCCGAGCAGGTCGGTGGAGAAATCGATGAAGGATTTGTACTGCAGGTTGGACAGCAGCAGTTCGCCCATCGCGCGCATCACGAAGAACAGCATCGCGCCGATGATCAGGTAGACGAAGACGATGGAGGGGCCGGCCAGGCTGATGGTCTTGCCCGATCCCATGAACAGGCCGGTGCCGATGGCACCGCCGATGGCGATCAGTTGCAGGTGGCGGTTGGACAGGCTGCGGCGCAGGTGCTCGGGGGGCGTTGCGGGCTCGGTCATGGGCGCGGGCAAAAGGGGCGGGCGAAGCATTCGACGGTAGTCCTCCGCGGCGCCGAGCGCCAGCGCCAAACGGACCTATTGCGTCAAAGCGGGCCGCTTTCACCACAATGTGACCGAATACCGTATTGATCCCATTCCGCCCGGCCCGGCGCCATGCTCAGATAGCCGCACCTGCCCAAGGACCGGCCCACCATGCGCCCTGCCCCGCCCGCCCCGCTGGAGCCCCGGCCATGAGCCGGCTGCGCGTCATCATCGGCGGCACCGCCCTGGCCCTGCTGGCCGCTGCGCTGCCGATCGCGGTCATGGCCTACGCCACCTGGGACCGCGCGATCAGCGTCGAACAGCAGCGCCTGCGCGACATCGCCGATCGCACCCTGCGCCGCTCCGACCTGTCCTACCAGGAAGCGCTGGCGGCACTGAAATCGGCCGAGGCCGGCGCCTACGTACCCTGCAGTCCCGAACACATCCGGCGCATGCAGACCCTGGTGATGACCACCCCATCGATCGACCAGATGGGCTACTTCGAAGGTGGCAAGCTGCGCTGCACCTCGTGGGGTCCGTTCCTGTCCGATGTGGATCAACCCACGCCGGACCACGTCACCAGCGACGGCGCAGGCATTGCAGTGGATGTGCGCCCGGAAATCAGCGGCCGCCGCCAGGTGCTGGCGGTCCTGTATGGGTCCTACGACGCACTGGTGGACCCGCGCCGCTTCGTCGATGTCATTGCCGACCCGAACGTGCGGCTGGCGCTGGCCAGCCCCGATGGACGCCTGCTGGCCAAACAGCCCGGCCTGGATCCGGACCTGCTGGAGGCACTGCTGCGCGACCCCGGCGAAGGCCTGGATCACGCCACGCTGTTCGCCACCGCGCGCAACGAGGAATGGCTGGCCATCGCCACCACGCCGCGCACCGCGCTGGCCGCCGCCTTCCGCCAGCAGGCATGGCTGTACGTGCCGGTCGGCCTGCTGCTGGCCGCCGCCGGGGCCGGCCTGGTGATCTGGCTGTCGCGGCGCCGCCTGTCGCTGCGCGGTGAGCTCGCCACCGCCATCCGCCGCCGCGAGCTGTACCTGCATTACCAGCCGATCATCGAACTGGACACCGGCATCTGCGTCGGCGCCGAGGCGCTGGTGCGCTGGCAACGCCCGGATGGCACCCAGGTGCGGCCGGACCTGCTCATTCCGCTGGCCGAAGAGGCCGGCATGATCGCCGACGTCACCGACCTGGTGATCGAGAACGTGGTGCGCGACATGCGCGAGCTGCTGGTGGCCGACCGCAGCGCGCACATCGCGATCAACCTCGCCGCCGAAGACATCAGCAGCGGCCGCGCCCTGAAGATGATTTCCCGGCACATGGCCGGCAGCGGCATCCTGCCGCAGCAGATCTGGATGGAGGCCACCGAACGTGGCTTCCTCGACCTGGACCGCGCGCGCACCATGCTTGCCGCCGCCCGCCGCGCCGGCCACAGCGTGGCGATCGACGATTTCGGCGTCGGCTTCTCCAGCCTGCAGTACCTGCAGCAGCTGCCACTGGATGCGCTGAAGATCGACAAGTCGTTCATCGATGCGATCGGCACCGAAAGCGCCACCAGCCCGGTCACGCCGCACATCATCGACATGGCCAAGGAGCTGGGCCTGTGGGTGGTGGCCGAGGGCGTGGAAACCGAAGCGCAGCTGGCCTACCTGCACAGCCGGCATGTGGAATTCGGCCAGGGCTGGCTGTTCTCGCGGCCGCTGCCGCGTGATGAGTTCGTCGCCTTCCACCACAAGCGGCAGCAGCAGTACGGCGCTGCACGCGAGCACATGCAGAACCCGCGCAGCGTGCCGATCGAGCGTGAAGGGATCGAGTAGGACGGCCAACGGCAGAGCCCCTCGTGGTGGGTCGCGTACAGCTATCCCGGCGTTGGCCGGGACGGTCTCTGACAGGTTCCGGCGGCGGTCCTACCACGGAATCAACAGAAGAAAGCAAACGCGGGTCGCTGCACTCGGTAGATCCACGCCATGCGTGGATGGCGCGGCCCACGGTAGTGCCGGCCGCTGGCCGGCACCGCGCCAGCATTGATCGGCGCTTACGCCCACGCCTTCGGCCGTGCCAGCAACCACGCGACGGTCACCGCCAGCAACAGCAGCGGCAACCATCCCAGCTGGCTCGGGCCGCTGGCCTGCAGCAGCACGCCGCCCGCCACGCCGCCGGCCGCAATGGCCAGGTTCCAGCCGGTCACCAGCATCGACTGCGCCAGGTCCGCAGCGGCCCCGGCGCGTCGTGCCAAGGCGGTCTGGAACAGGGTCGGCACCGCGCCGAACGCCACGCCCCACAGGATCGTCGCCAGCAGCAGCGTGCTGGCCACGCCGGGCCATACCAGCAAGGCCAGCACCGGTACGATGAAGCCGATCACCGCCGCCCACACCAGCGCACGCAGGTGGCGATCCACGCCCCAACCAGCAATGCCGATGCCGGCAATCGCCGCCACGCCGAAGGCGAGCAGCAGCCGGTCCAGCCACGGGCCGGCACCCGCCTCCACCGCCAACGGTTCGATGTAGGTGTAGAGCACGTTGTGCGCCAGAACGTACAGCACCATCACCAGCAGCGCGCTGCGCACGCCCGGCATGCGCCAGACCTTGGCCAGCGACGCACGTTGACCGGCACCGGCCGCTGGCAGCGCCGGCAGTGCCCAGCGCGCGTACGCCAGCAGGCCCACGCCCAGCACGCTCATCAGCGCGAACGCCCAGCGCCAGCCGAGCTGCTGGCCCAGCAACGTACCGGCCGGCACGCCCAGTGACAGCGCCAACGGCGATCCCACCATCGCCACCGCGATCGCGCGCCCCTGCAGCGACGGCACCACCATGCGTGCGGCATAGCCAGCCACCAGTGACCACAGCAGGCCACCGCTCACGCCGGCCAGGAAACGCGCAGCAAGGATCAGCGCATAGCTGCTGCTCAGCGCCGTCAACGTGTTGACCACCACGAAGCCGGCGATGGCCGCCAGCAAGAGCGGACGCCGCGGCAGGCGCTGGGTCAACGCCGTCATCGGCAGTGCTGCCATCACCGAGCCCAGCGCATACACGCTCACCAGCTGGCCCACCGCCGCATCACTCACGCCCAGGCTGTCGCCCATCGGTCGCAGCACGCCGGCCGGCAGGGTCTCGGTCAACAGGGTGATGAAGCCGCCGCCTGCCAGCGCCAGCAGGCCCGCCCACGGCAAGCGCGTGGCCTCACCGGCCGGGCTGGCCGCATCGATGGCGTGGCCGCTCATCGCGCAGCCTCCAGGTCTGCATAGACCGCATCGCGCAGGCCATCGACAAAGGCGCCATCCATGCCTTCGTACAGGGTGTTGGTCAGCGCCACCACGCTCAGCCCACGCGCCGGATCAACGAACCAGCTGTGCCCATAAGCGCCGCCCCAGCGCCAGGTGCCTTCGCGCTGCGGCGTGCCGCTGGCAGCGGCCTCGCGCAGTACTGCAAAGCCCAGCCCGAAGCCCCAGCCGGCCGGTTCCGGCGGCCCAAATTCGCCCACCTGCGGGCTGGCCATCTCTGCCGCCAGCGCGGGCGGCAGCAGGCCGGAGCGCTGCACGTCACGCAGCGCCTCCAGCACCGACATCACGTCATCGGCAGTACCCACCAGGCCGGCGCCGGCCGAAGCGAAACGGCTGGCATCGAGGGCACGCGCAAGGCTGTACTCGATGCCCACCGTTCCCTCGAACGGCGCGACCACCTCCCCTTCCTGCAGGCGATGCGGCTGCGGCGTGCCGCTCACATAGGGCGTGGCCAGCCGTGCGGCAGCGCGCGTGGCGAACGCGGTATCGCGCAGGCCCAGGGGGGCAGCCAGCAAACGCTGGAACAGCACCTGCAGCGTTTCACCGGTCGCCGCTTCGGCCACTGCACCGGCCACGTCCACGCCCAACGAGTACAGCCATTGGCTGCCCGGTTCGAACAGCAGCGGCGCCTGTGCGATACGGCGCACGTTCTCGGCCAGGGACACCGGGTTGGCGTCCATGCCATCGCTGACGCCGGCCCGGGCGTACGGTCCGTGCGCATCGGCTTCCAGGAAACGGTAGCCCAGCCCGCTGCTGTGGCTGAGCAGCTGGCGCAGGCTGATCGGCGGCCTGCGGCCATCGGCCAGCGCCGGCCGGAAGTCCGGCAGCCAGCGCTGCACCGGCGCATCGAGGTCGAGCACGCCCTCGGCCACCAGGCGCAGGATCACCGTGCTCAACAGCGGCTTGCTGACCGATGCCAGCCGGAACAGCTGATCGCGCTGCATCGGCAGGGCCGACTCGCGATCGGCCTGCCCGGTCGCGCTGGCATGGCGCAGCACGCCGTGCTCGCACACCAGCACCACCGCACCGACCAGGCGCGTCGGGTGGACCTGCTGCAGCAGCCGCTGCACCGAAGGCAGCATCGGTGCAGGTTCGAGGGAAAGAGCGGCATTCATCGCGGTGATCCGTGGGGAGAGGCCCGCCACGTTAGGCAGCACGGCGCGGCGCAAAAAGCCGGTTGCCGCTCCGGGCATCATGGACCGTGCAGTCCGCAATCGGCATGATGGCCGGAACTGCAAGGCCGTAACAGCAGGCGCCCCCACCCTGCACCACAGTGTTGCGGTGGCGGCGCCGCCCGCCGTGATCACGCCGCCCCTACCCTGCCGCTTTCATTGCCCCTACGCCGATGTCAGTCCTGGACAATCTCGCCAACCTGCAGACCTTCGTGCACGCCGCCGACACGCGCAGCTTCGTCGAGACCGGGCGCCTGCAGGGCATCTCCGCATCTGCCGCCGGCAAGTGCGTTGCCCGGCTGGAGCATGCACTGGGCGTGCGCCTGTTCCACCGCAGCACGCGCAGCATCACGCTCACCGCCGAGGGCCAGCTGTTCCTGGCGCGCTGCCGGCGCATCCTCGACGAGCGCGATGCCGCACGCACCGAGCTGGCACAACCGCATGCCACGCCCAGCGGCACGCTGCGCATCAGCCTGCCGCTGGTCGGCGATCTCACCCTGCCGTTGATGGCCGAGTTCATGGCGGCGTATCCGGACATCCGTCTCGACCTGGATTTCAGCGACCGCCTGGTCGATGTCATCGAGGAAGGCTTCGATGCGGTGCTGCGCGTCGGTGAACCCAGCGACTCGCGGATGAACGCACGCCGGCTGGGGGTGTTCCCGCGCCGTGTAATCGCCTCGCCGGGCTACCTGCAGCGCCGCGGGGTTCCGCGCACGCCGGCGGAACTGATGCAGCACACGCTGCTGCACTATCGCTTCCCCAGCACCGGCAAGCTGGAGCCGTGGCCGATCCACTGGCCCGATGACGAAGCACCGCAGGAACTTCCGGTGCACATGGTGGCCAACACCATCGAGGCGCGGGTGGCGCTGGCACTGCGTGATGTCGGCCTGGCCTTCGTTCCGGTGCACTCGGTGCGCGATGCGCTGGCCGACGGCCGCCTGGTCACCGTGCTGGAGGATCATGTGCACTCCTGCGGCACCTTCCACCTGCTGTGGCCCTCGGGCCGCCATGTGCTGCCGAAGCTGCGGGTGTTCATCGACTTCGTCGGCGCCCGCCTGGACACCGTGCCGTAGATCCACGCCATGCGTGGATGCTTAAGGTCAGCCGAGCATGGCTCGGCTCTACAGCTGCACGCAACCATTCAGCCAGCGCAGCTATACTGGCCCCTCATTCCTCCAAGAGGCATCGCGACCGATGCGCCATTGATGCCGCCGTCTTCCCATCAGACGGCCTGACTCTTCCCGCCCCTGCGCGCAGGGGAGAACCCGGCATCCATGGAGGTCGCATGACCCCGCATTCCCTCACGCTCGATCGCGTGTCGTATCGACTGGCCGACGGCCGCCCGCTGTTTTCCGATCTGACGTTTTCCTTCGATCCGGTCGCCACAGGCCTGGTCGGTGCGAATGGCGCTGGCAAGAGCGTGCTCGCACGCCTGCTCGCCGGCCGGGTGCAGCCAGAGAACGGGCAGGTACGCGGCAGCGGCCGCGTGTTCCTGTTGCCGACGCCCGGCTATCCACCCGCTGGCACGGTCGGTGAACTGGCCGGCGTTGGCGCTGAACTGGCCGCACTGCAACGCATCGAAGCCGGCAGCGTGGACGAGGCCGACTTCGCCTGCGTCGGCGACCGTTGGGACCTGCGCGAGCGCCTGCAGCAGCAATGGCAGGCGCTACGGCTGCCCGACGACCTCGATCCCGCCCAACCCGCCGCGCGCCTCAGCGGTGGCCAGGCCATGCAGGTGGCGCTGTCCGGCGCCTGGGCCAGCGGCGCTGATTGGCTGATCCTGGACGAACCCAGCAACCACCTCGATGCCCGCCATCGCCAGCAGTTGTACGAACGGTTGCAGCAGTGGCGCGGCGGCCTGCTGGTGATCAGCCATGATCGCGAACTGCTGGCGCACATGCAGCAGATCGTCGAGCTCGACGCGCGCGGGCTGCATCGCTATGGCGGGCCGTGGCAGCACTACGCCGACGCGCGTGCCGCCGAACGCGAAGCGGCCGCGGCACAGCTCGACCACGCCCGCACCCAGCACCGGCAGCAGCAGCGCAGTGCGCGCGAACAGCACGAACGGCAACAGCAACGCCAGGCACGTGGCAATCGCGATGCAAAGCAGGCCAACCAGGCACCGATCCTGCTCGGCCGGCAGAAACAACGTGCAGAGGCCAGCCACGGCCGCGCACAGCAGGTACAGGCCGAGCGCCTGCAGGCCAGCGCAGACCAGCTGCGCGCTGCAGCCTCGGCGGTTCACGCCACACCGGAGCTGGCACTGTTTGCCGGCGAGGGGGAACGCGGCAGCGCACGCCTGCTGCAGGCGGAGTCGCTGGTGCTGCCGCATGGCTGCCGCGCGCCGTTGCAGCTGGACATCCGCCGCGGCCAGCGCCTCGCCGTGGTTGGTGACAACGGCAGTGGCAAGTCCACGCTGTTGCGCGTGTTGGCCGGCCAGTTGCCTGCACGCAGTGGCAACGTACAACGGCATGCACCACTGGCGCTGCTCGACCAGCAGCTGCTGGGGCTCTCCGGCGAACGCAGCATTCTCGACACCGTGCAGGCTGCCAACCCGGCGGCCAATACCGGTGAACTGCGCACACGGCTGGCCCTGCTCGGGCTGGACGCGCAGCGCATCCAGCGTGCAGCCCATCACCTCAGCGATGGCGAACGGGTGAAAGGCGCGCTGGCCAGCGTGCTGTATGCCGACCCCGCACCGCAGCTGTTGCTGCTGGACGAGCCCGGCAATGCGCTGGATCTGGGTGCCCTGCAGGCGCTGGAAGAACTTCTGGTGGCCTGGCCGGGCGCGTTGGTGATGGTCAGCCACGACCGGCATCTGCTGCAGGCGTTGCGGCCGACGCAGGTGCTGCAGGTGAGCACCGAGGGTTGGCAGTGGCGTGACGCCTTGTAGATCCACGCCATGCGTGGATCTACTGCAGCAGCCGAGCATGGGCTCGGCTCTACAGGATTGGCCGCGACGGATCACATTGTAGAGTCGAGCCATGCTCGACTCCGCCATGCATCCATCCACGCATGGCATATCGACCGGGGGTAGTGCCGGCCGCTGGCCGGCAACCCACGGATCCTCAGTGCACCGTCACCGCTTCCACACCGGGAACGCCTGCGGCAACTGATGCCACAGCAGCGGGCCCGCACGCAGCTCCTGGTCGTTGAGCAGGCAGCCATCCAGCTCTGCGCGCACTGCGCGCTCATCCATGTGCACGCCGATCACCACCAGCTCCTGGCGGCGATCCCCCCACAACGGGTGCCACAGGCGTTGCATCGCCGAGTGCGCGGCCGCATCCGGGAAGTCTTCCGGCCCCGGCAACGGTGCGCTCCAGCAATCGGCCTGCTGCCGCGCCCAGCCCAGGTCGCTGTACGGCAGCGGCGTGGGCGGCAGCAACGGCGGCGTGTCCTCCAGCCCAGCACGCACGCGATCGCGTGCGGCGTACCAGAATCCCGCCGCCTGCGTCCGCGTCGCGGCACCTACGGTGTTCAGCTCGCCCACCCAGTCCATGCGGTTGGCCAGCCAGAACCAGCCCTTGCTGCGGATCACGCCCGGCATGCCCGACTGCAACGCGCGGGCGAAACGCGCGGGATGGAACGGTCGCCGCGAGCGGTAGACGAAACTGGCGATGCCGTACTCCTCGGTTTCCGGCGTGTGCTCGCCACGCAGCTCCTTTACCCAGCCCGGCGCACGTTGCGCACGCTCGAAATCGAAGCGACCGGTGTCCAGCAGCTCGGCCAGCGGCACGTCACCGAAGCTGGACAGCAGCAGTTTCGCGTCGCGGTTCAGGCCACGCAGCACGGCCAGCGTGTCCTGCAGCACTTCGTCATCGGTCTGATCGACCTTGCTGACCACGATCACGTCGGCGAACTCGACCTGTTCGCACAGCAGGTCGACCACGCCGCGATCGTCATCCGGCCCAGCCTGCTGGCCACGCTCGGCCAGGCGCAGCGTCGAGCCGAAGTCGGCGAGGAACGCGCTGCCATCCACCACCGTCACCATCGTGTCCAGGCGCGCGATGTCACTCAGGCTGAAGCCCTGCTCGTCGCGTACCGCGAAGGTGGCCGCCACCGGCATCGGCTCACCGATGCCCGTCGACTCGATCAGCAGATAGTCATAGCGCCCCGCATCGGCCAGGCGCCGCACTTCCTGCAGCAGGTCATCGCGCAGCGTGCAGCAGATGCAGCCATTGCTGAACTCCACCAGCGTCTCTTCGGTGCGGCGCAGTTCGGCGCCGCCCTCGCGTACCAGCTGCGCATCGATGTTGACCTCGCTCATGTCGTTGACGATGACCGCCACACGCAGGCCCTCGCGGTTGCGCAGGATCTGGTTGAGCAGGGTGGTCTTGCCGGCCCCGAGGAAGCCGGACAGCACGGTGACCGGAAGGCGACGGTCGGCGCGGGAAACAGTGTTCATGTCGGAGCGGGTTGGCTGCGGAACGGAAATGTTACTGTATAACAATTGCTACGCAAGGGACCTCCCCCGATGAAGTCGCCTTCTGCGGCCCTGCTTGATGCCGGCGCGGTCGCCCTGTCCAGCCTGTGCCTGCTGCACTGCCTGGCGCTGCCCCTGCTTGCCGCCGCGCTGCCGCTGTTCGGCACGTGGGCCGAAGCGGAATGGGTGCATCTGCTGTTCGTGGCCATCGCCCTGCCGTTGACCGGCTACGCGCTGTGGCGGGCCGAGCGCCGCCATCCGTTGCCCGTGCTGGCCTGGGCCACCGCCGGCGCTGGGCTCGGCCTGCTGCTGGCCGGCGCGTTGGCGCTGCCCTCGCACGACTGGGAAACACCGATGACGGTCACCGGCAGCCTGCTGCTGGCCGCCACGCATATCTGGAACGCGCGACACCGCCACGGGTAGTGCCGGCCGCTGGCCGGCAACCTCATGAACGGGGAAGACAACCTGCAGTCGCCGGCCAGCGGCCGGCACTACCTGGTCATTTGCCGTAGCGGCGCAGCAGCTCGACCAGCACCTCGGCCTCGGCCGCCCGCTGCTGCGGGTCTTCGGCGCCCACCACGTGTTCCTGCAGGTGCTCGTGCAGCAGCTCCATCAGCAGGCTGTGGGCGGCACCGCGCACGGCGGCAACCTGCACCAGCACGTCCGCACAGTCGCCGGCCTCACCCTCCGGCCTGTCCAGCGCCTGCTCCAACGCCGCCACCTGGCCGCCGATGCGGCGCACCCGGGTCAGCAACTGCTTTCGATGCTTGTGTACATGAGCCATGCCGGAATCATATACCCTATGGGGGTATCCACTCCACCTCTCGCCCCCATGCACCTGGACGCCCTCGCCTCCGCCCGTCGCCACGAACACCGCTTCGACGACGGCAACCCGCTGGCCGAACGCAATACCCGCCGCGCCCTGTGGCTCACCGTCAGCATGATGGTCGTGGAGATCGTCGGCGGCTGGTGGTTCAACTCCATGGCCGTGCTCGCCGACGGCTGGCACATGAGTTCGCATGCGCTGGCGCTGGGCCTCTCGGTGTTTGCGTACCGCTGCGCACGCCGCTACGCGCACGACCCGCGCTTCGCCTTCGGCACCTGGAAGATCGAGATCCTGGCCGGCTATACCAGCGCCATCGCCCTGCTCGGCGTGGCCGCGCTGATGGCCGTGCAGTCGCTGGAGCGGCTGTGGGTACCAGCACCGATCCACTACAACGAAGCCATCGCCATCGCGGCGGTCGGGCTGGGCGTGAACCTGCTGTGTGCCTGGTGGCTGCACGACAGCCCGGGCCACGCGCATCATCACCATGGCCATGACCACGGGCATGGCCACGAACACCACGACCACGGGCATGCGCACGGTCACGACCTCAACCTGCGCTCGGCCTACGTGCACGTGCTGGCCGACGCCGCCACCTCGGTGCTGGCCATCGTCGCCCTGCTCGGCGGCAAGCTGCTCGGCCTGACCTGGCTGGACCCGGTGATGGGCCTGGTCGGCGCCGTGCTGGTCACGGTGTGGGCGGTCGGCCTGCTGCGCGACAGTGGCCGCATCCTGCTCGACGCGCAGATGGACGCGCCGGTGGTGGCCGAAGTGCGCGAAGTGATCGAACAGGGCCCGTGGCCGGCACGCCTGGCCGACCTGCACGTCTGGCAGGTGGGTCGCGGCAAGTACGCGGTCAGCGCCAGCGTGGTCACCAGTGACGCCACGCTGGATGCCGATACCGTGCGCAACGCGCTGGCCATCCACGAAGAACTGGTGCATGTAACGGTGGAGATCCACCGCAGCGAGTGATCCACGCCAGGTAGTGCCGGCCGCTGGCCGGCAACCCCATGAACACTGCACGCCACCTGCAGTTGCCGGCCAGCGGCCGGCACTACCGCTAGAGCTTCAGCATCATCCGCAGCAGGTACATCAGCAGCGGCAGCGCGCTCAGCACCGCACCGCTGATGCCGATCCACGGCCAGCGCTCACCACGCACGCGCGCGGCCACTGCCAGGCCGCCGCCCACCAAGGCCGCGCCCAGCACGCCCACGCCCAGCCCAGCGGCCATGCCATTGCCGCCTGCCGCCACCGCTGCCTGCGCCGCCACGGTGCCCGCGCCCCACCCCACAGCAATCCCCAGCCAACTGGCCACGCCGCACCACGGTGCCTTTCCCTGCGCCATCCGAAAACCCCTGTGTCCTTGCCGAATTTCTGTACGGGCCACGCCCGCGTGCTGCCTACACTAGCCGCACCTGCCCTGTAGGGACATCCCATGCGCACGCTCCGCCTGCTGCTGCCCGGTGCCCTCCTGCTGCTCACTGCCTGCGGCGACGATGCGCGGCTTCCCTTCTCCGCCGACCCATTGCAGGGCTGCTTCGCCACCGGCGCGCGCAAGGCCGCCGACTTCCGCATCGACAAGGAAGGCGGCCAGTACTTCGTTTCCTTCAGCCGTGGCGAGCAGTGGCAGCGCGAACCGAACGCCCTGCACAAGGCCACGTCCAGCGAGATCAGCCGCTACTTTCGCGACGACGCCGACCAGATCGACAGTGCCCTGATCCGCATGTCCGGCGGCTTCGGCATCTTCCACTTCAACAAGGGCGCGACGCTGAAGGGCAAGGCCAGCGACAGCGACTACATGGCGCTGATGCTGATCGGGGCTGGGCCGGTGTATGCGGTGAAGTGCGATTGAACTGTAGAGCCGAGCCCACGCTCGGCTACGTTTGCAGTAGATCCACGCCATGCGTGGATGCAGGCATGGTGGAGCCTAGGGCGGGCTCGGCTCTACAACAGCTGCGGTACCATGCCCTCCCCCGAACCGCCCCGGTACCCGCCGTGCCCCATTACACCGGCCCCCTGCTGACCCGCGACAGCGCCGATACCCTGCGCCGTGCCCATGAAAAGGGCGCCGCCGACTGGCAGGGCTCGCTCGACCTCGGGCGCAGCCAGGACAGCGTGGCGCTCGATGCGGACGGCTTCCACTTCCGGGGCCAGCCCTATCCCTGGCCGGGCAAGCTGAAGGACCGCACGCTGTACTACTGGGATGGCGAGGACTTCGCGCCGATCTCGCGCTACAGCGGCTCGCTGATCAAGCTGGTGCCGACCGAATGGGGCGCACCGACCTTCGAGATCGACGGCATCAAGATGCTGCCGACCTCGAAGCTGTCGCCGTTCGAGGATGCACGCCGCAAGGTGGAGCTGGTCGCCCCGGCCGGCAAGGTCATCCTCGATACCTGCGGTGGCCTCGGCTACTTCGCCGCCTGTGCGCTGGAAGCCGGTGTCGGCCAGATCCGCTCGTTCGAGAAGAACACCGATGTGATGTGGCTGCGCACGCTCAACCCGTGGTCGCCGGATCCGGACTCGGCTGCCGCCGGTGGCCGCCTGCAGTTCAGCCACGGTGACGTCTCGCAGCAGATCGAACAGGTGGCCAGCAACAGTGTCGACGCAATCCTGCACGACCCCCCGCGCTTCGGCATCGCCGGCGAGCTGTACTCACAGGTGTTCTACGACCACCTCGCCCGCGTGATCCGCAAGGGCGGCCGCCTGTTCCACTACACCGGTGCGCCGAACAAGCTGACCAGCGGCCGCGACGTGCCGCGCGAAGTGGCCAAGCGCCTGGAAAAGGCCGGTTTCAAGGCCGAACTGGCGCTGGACGGCGTGCTGGCCGTCAAGCGCTGAGCCTTACTCCGAATCGACCTTGGCCAGCTTCATCACCCACGCCGGCACCTCGGGCTCGCCGGCGTAGAAATCCTTCGGCTTGCTCTCCGCCATCGCCCAGCGGTGCAGCCAGCTAGGGCCATAGCGGCCGTTGTAGCCCTCGGCACCCCGCGCATAGGCCGGGTCACGCATCGCCTCGTCCAGCGAAATGAAGCGATAGCCGCGGCGCTTCGTGGCCGCCACCAGTTCGGCGAAGGTGGCCGCGTTGAGCTCATTGGCGTGCATCAGCCACACCTGCGGCAGCGCGTACCCCAGCAGCGCCTGCGACTGTTTCTCGTAATAGTCCAGCTTGTTCAGCATGTACGGCACGTAGCCCTTGCGCAGCTGCGCCAGCGTCGCCGCGCGCGCGGGCGAGTCCGCCTGCTCGTTCATCACGTTGGCATAGGCGAACGCCCACACCCACTCACCGTTGTCCACCGTCACCGGTGCCACGCGGTAGCCATGCTGCTTGAAGAACGCATCCATCTGCACCCGCTCATCCGCGGTGCGCCCGGCACGCAGGTAAGGGTGGCGCATCCACTGCGGCGCCTGCCCCTTCTCGGCCAGCAGCGGCCGCAGCACCGTCTCGCCGCGCAGGAAGTCCTGCTGGAACGCCGCCAGGCCCTTCGCATTCAGATCCATGTGCGAGTAGGTGTGGTTGCCCAGCACATAGCCCGCATCACGCCAGTCGCGCAGCATCTGCACCCGCGCCGGCTGCACCTGTCCCTCCACCTCAAGCTTGTTCTCGTTGACGAAGCCGACCACCGGCACGCCTGCCTGGTGCAGCTGGGCCATCAACCCCTCATGCCGCGCCTGCAGATCCGGCGGCACGATCTGGTCCAGCCGTGCCCACGGCAGATCATCGATGGTCACCGCGATACGGCGGTCCACCTCGGCGGCATGCACCGCCAGCGACAACAGCAACAACGGCAACACACGCAGCAACAAGCGCATCGGGTCTTCCCTGGAGTGGCGAGGCGTCGACTGTAGCGCGATTGCCGCGCGCCGCCGAGCGTGCTCAGCCGGCCCGGGCCCGCGCGATCGCACGCCACAGGGCAACGCCGCCGGCCATCGCGGCCAACAACAGCACCGTCAACACCAGCGCCAGATCATCCGGATTACGCAGCAGTGGCGCGTTCACGCGCGTCAGGATGTGGAACACCACGCGCTGCGCCTGCTCCAGCGGTACATCGCCCTCCGACACCAGCTCCACCAGGCACGCCGTGGGTGACAGCCGCGCCACATTACTCCATGCATCCTCGTACAGGTGCAGTACCCATCCGGCCAAAGCCAGTGCGCCACCGTGCAGCACCATAAGCGCCACGTTCGCCGTGCGCAGCCGATCGCGCAGCCACAGCGCACGGCTTGCGCATACCGCCATGGCCCCCAGCAAGGCCAGCACCAGGCCTACCCATGGAATCCAGCCCAGGGGTTGCCAGTCATCCAGTGCGCCCGCACGCGCCATCACCTGTTCGGCAACCTGCAATCGCGCCTGCGCGTCCGGGCCCCCACAGGCCACCGTCACCGGCTCCAGCAACAGCTCCACGCGGTAATGGAAGAAGCCGGCAGCCAGCACCACAGACAGCAGCGCGACCCACTGGAGCATCAACAGGATCGGCCCCTGCCCACAGATGCGGCGGATTCGGGAAGTGGCGGCGCTCATCGGTTCATCCATGACAGCAAAGAGCCATCCTAACCAAGCGCTTCGCACGTGTCGGCTGGCGGATGCGACACGCACCACGCAGCGCCGTTACGATGACGAGGTTGATTGAATCCGTGTGTGCCAAGCAGGATGTTCCCGATGGTGATGCTGTATCTGGTGGTACGAACGCTGCTGCCACTGCTGGCGTTCGTGCTCGCATGGTGGCTGCTCTCGCGCCTGATCAATGCGCGCGTCGCCCGGATGCCACGCGTCCCGTTGAACCTGCCGGAGCACAGCAGCAGCCCCCGCAGGAAGGATCGACGCATCTACGCGCGCAAGCTGCGGCGCAAGCCGGGCCTGCGTACGGCAACCCGCGCCGCCACCGCACCCCGCAGCTGGCACATCGCTGCGGCCATCCTCTCGCTGATGGCGCTAATCGCCACCGTGCTGGTCATCCCCGATGGCGCACGCTTCCAGGTGATGGTGGACAATCTCACCGGTTATGCGGGAACCGTCGTCGAGGCGCAGGTTCCCGTGGCCGCACAGCCCGTCGTGCTGCGGGCATGGCAACCCGCGCTCGCACAGCTGGGGCGGCCCACGGCGATGCGCTACCCGATCGGCCGCACCGGCGGTGAGCATGAAGCCCATGCGGTCGTGCCCGTGCAGGTCCGGCAGCAGGGCGACCGCCTGCAGGTGGCCGTCGCGCTGCCGTTGGACACCGAAATGCTGCGTGCGGAACTGGCACGGCTGGCCGGGTTGCCAATCGAGGCCATTGACGTACAGCAACGCGAGGTTGCGCCATGGAGGGAGTCGGGCTGGCAGCCACTGCCCGGCCCTTAGCGCCGAGCCCATGCTCCGCTGCCCTTTGCCCCTTCTCCGGCTGGCCCGCGCCCCGCGCGCCAGCCGAGCATCGGCTCGGCGCTACACCAGGCCCACAGCCAGCCTTTGAATCACGACCCACGCGGCAGCTTCGCCGCCCACATGTTGTCGACCAGGTTGGGATAGCGCCGCCCGTTCTCCTCGGCACGTTGCCGTGCCGCCGCCTTCTGCGCATCCGATAGCGGTTGCGATGTCTGGCCCTTGGGGTTGGGCTTCTTCCACGGGGGTGTTCTGGTCTGACGCATGGCCGCAGCTTAGCGCTTCAGGAAGTTCAGCAGGGCCAGATTGAAGCGGTCGGCGTGGCTGGTGTTGCAGCCATGTGGCGCGCCTTCCAGGATCACCACTTCGCTGCCTTTGATGGCCTTGTGGGTACGCTGGCCGGAGCCCTCGAACGGCACGATGGCATCGCTGTCACCGTGCAGGATCAAGGTCGGCACCGTGATCTTTTTCAGGTCATCCCGAAAATCAGTAGTGGCAAACGCGTGCATGCAGCCCAGTGCCGCCGTCTGGTCGGATTGATGGCACAGCGCGATCGCCGCCTGGCGCGTTTCTTCGGTCACCATCAACTGGCCATTGGCGCTGAAGAAGTCGCGGGTGAAGCCGTCGAAGAACGCCTCGCGGTCCTTCTCCAATCCGCTGCGCATTTCATCGGCCTTGTCCTGGGTCAGCGGCCCCTCCGGGTTGTCGTCACTGCGCAGCAGGAACGGCGGCACCGCCGCAGCGAACACCACACTGTGCAGGCGATCCTGGCCGTGGTTGGCCACGTAGCGCGCCACCTCGCCACCGCCCATCGAGAAACCGACCAGGGTGACATCGCGCAGGTCCTGTTCCTCGATCACCCCCGCCAGGTCCGCCGCCAGCGTGTCGTAGTCATAGCCGTCGGCCGGCTTGTCAGAGCGGCCAAAGCCGCGCCGGTCGTAACTGATGACCCGATACTGGGCGTCGCGCAGGATCGCCACCTGGGTCTTCCAGGCATCGGCGGACAACGGCCAGCCGTGGATCAGGATCACCGGGCGGCCGTCGCCACCGGTATCTTCAACATGCAGGCGGATGCGGGAAGCAGGCATGGGCGCTCCTGTGGAAGGGGAGGAGTGCAGGCTAGCGGCCGCGCCCTGTGGCAGCCGTGAGGGAATCGCGCCCCCTCATGACATCGCCTGCACATGCCGCCACGCGAAGCCGCACCGGCCTGGCCGGCCTTCGCACCGCGCCCAGATGGTTTCGTCGCAGGGCCGTACCGCCGCGGTCATCGGCATGGCAGCCTGCGCAGACCATCCCCGGGAGTCTTGCTATGCTGCTGCTCACCCTGCCCCTGCTGGCCGCCGGCCTGGTTGCCGCGCCAGCGCCGCCTGATGACCTGCGCGAGCAGATCCGCCAGGCCGATACCCAACTATTCGCCATGGCCTTCGAGGCCTGCGACGCCGACAAGGCCGCCGCGATGACCACCGAAGACATGGAGTTCTTCCATGACAAGGACGGCAAGTCGGCCAGCAACCGCGAGGATTTCCGCCGCAGCGTAGCCAACCTGTGCGACAACGCGCGCAAGGGCGGCTGGCGCCTGCGGCGCGAGCTGGTGGACTCCTCGCTGCAGGTATTCCCGCTGCACGACGAGCGGGCGCTGGAAATCGGCGACCACCGCTTCCACGAGCGCGGCAAGGACGGCGTGGAGCACTGGGTCGGCCAGGCCCGTTTCATCCAGGTCTGGCGCCGCGTGGACGGGCACTGGCTGGCCGAACGGGTGATCAGCTATGACCACCGGCCGGCGGACTGACCTCTCCGGCGCCCTTCACCGGCCGGATCTATACTGGCGGGGTTGACCCCGACCCACCGCTACCGTTCGATCGCCATGGCAGAACTCACCCCCAACCACCCCGACTATGGCCTCCATCAGCAGGTCCGCCAGGGCGTGTCCGCTCTGGATGCCCAGCATGGCCGTGCGTTCGACCAGACCAGCGAGCGCCTGACCGCCAGCCTGACCGTACTCGCCCGCGAGCAGGGCCTGCAGCAGGTCGACCACGTGCTGGTCAGCAACGCCACGGCCCAGCACCCGGCCGGGCACAACGTCTTCGTGGTGCAGGGCGACCCGGCCAATCCGGCGCACCTGCGCGCGATGATGCCGACCGCTGTGGCGATACAGACGCCGGTGGAGCAGTCGATGCAGAAGTTGGGGCTGGGTGTGCAGCAGCAGGTCGAGCCGCAGGCGCAGGAAATGCAGAATCCCACTCCGCGGATGGGGTAACCACGCCGGCGCTGCTCAGAGCCGGCCAACACGTGACCAGGGCGCCCGCTGAACTGCAGCGCCCTACTTGAGACTCAGCCCAATCACAAGCCATCCCGACCGTAGCCCCGTTTACCTCGAACTACGGGCGCTACTGGCCATATCTGCGCCAAATCATCCACAAACGACAAGCCTTGGCGCCAATGACTCCAGCTTGATACGCATTGCGGATCGATACCCCTGCATGCATTAATTGCGCCTATCGAAAAGAGCGCAGGGGGCGTCGTGGGTATCAGGGACGAGTTGCAGAACGTGATGGAACTGCAGCCTCAATACAGTTCATTGCCGACAGCTGCCATGCAGACGCGTGGACAGATCATCAAGCAGCGGCTACCCACTCTTATCAGGAGTGACAGCGAGCGCCTCAGCAACGCGGTAGGCATTGGTCAAAGCGACCTCCTGGTAGAGGGGAAAGACGGGGTTACCCGAAAATCCAGAGTTCCCTGGGCGCGCTTCTCATCCCAAACACACTCACCTTCCGCAACTGTTGGCTGGTACGTAGTTTGGTTGTTCACAGAGGGCGGTTCTGGAGTCTATTTGGCGCTGTCCCACGCTTCTACCAGGAACGTTGACGGCCGGCTCGTTGGTCGATCGCATGATGAGACACAACGCCTAACCAAGTGGGCGATCGAGATCCTTGCGCCAGAGATCGCGCAGGACCCTCGCCTAACCACCAATATGGCACTAGGTGCACACCGCCTGGCCAAGGCTTACGAAAGCACGACGGCAGTTTCATACTTCTACGCCAAGGATCACGTTCCATCTGATGACCAATTGCGCACCGACATGCTCACGATGGCGCGTCTACTGAAGAGCATCTATCGAGGCGAGCCGGCACAGAAGCGTAGCGGCCAGACTTCACCGGATGTTATTGCAGTGGTCGAGGCGATCGAAGAGGCCGCCTCGGGTCGCAAGAATTCTGGACAGGGCTTTGGGCTCACTCAGCCTCAGCGCCGTGCAGTGGAGCTGCGGGCGATGGCACTGGCCAAGGAGCACTTCGGCAGCGCGGGATATGAAATCAAGGATACGAGTGCCACCGCCTCTTACGATCTAGAGATCAGAAAAGAAGGCCAGGTTCACTACATCGAGGTGAAGGGAACCACCGGCGGATTGGGGGACATCGTGCTCACCAAGAACGAAGTGCAGCACCACCTAAAGCATCATCCGAACAACGGCCTGTTCGTCGTCCACGGTATCCAACTGCAGTCGCACGACGGCATACCCGTTTGCGCCGGCGGAACCGCGCACATTCAGCAGCCGTGGCAAATCTCAGATGCGAACCTGCAAGCTCTCGCCTATCGATATCGTATTGCGTAGAACCCAATGAATCGGCCGCGCCTCTCTCAAGCGCGGCCGACTTTTGCTCGTTACAGCTGAATCCGCGCCACGCTCTCGTCAGCGCCCTTGTCATCCTTCTCGCCGTTCTTGATGCTCACGAACAGCACGTTGTTCTTCGCATCCAGCGCCAGGCTGTTCGGGTGGGTCGGCACCTTGTAGGTCGCCACCTTCTGGTAGCTGTCACTGTTGTAGGCCGTCACCGTACCGGCTTCGCGGTTGGTGACGTACAGGCGCTTGCGCGGTGCGTCCAGCAGGATACCCAACGGGCCGGCGTCGGTCGGGATGCTGGCCAGTTCCTTACCGGTGCTGCGGTCGAGCACCAGCACGCGCTGGCCCGGATGCTTGCTGACCAGGCCGCTGCTCTTGGCCTGGTAGCCACGCAGGAATTCCGAGCCCTGGTCGGTCACGAACAGGCGCTTGCCGGCCGGATCCAGCGCGATGTTCATCGGCTGCTCGGCGGCGATCCTGTGCTGCGCCACCACCTTGTTCGAATCGGTACCCACCACCACCAGATCGGCCAGCAGGTTGCTGGTGTAGACGCGCTTGTTGGCCGCATCCAGCGCCAGGCCCGGCGCTTTCGCATTGCCCAGGCCGTCGATGGTGTTGATCACCTTCAGCGTGGTGGTATCGATCACGAACAGCACGCTGCTCACGTCCGGCTGGCTGCTGTGGCCGGTCACGTACAGGCGGTTGGCCGCGCTGTCGACCACCAGCTCGCGCAGGTCGTGGGTGTAGGCAGCCTTGCCATCTTTGCCGGTCTTCTTCTCCATCAGCTGGATGGTGCCGACGGCCTTGTTCTGCGCGGTGTCGACCACCGTCACCGACAGATCCACGGTGTTGCCTACGTACAGGCGGTTGTGAGCGTCATCCAGCACCACACCGAACGCCTTGCGCTCCAGCGGGATACGGGTTTCCACGGCCAGCGTGGCCGGGTTCAGGCGCAGCACCTGGGCCGGGCCGGCGTCATCGCCGAAGCCGCCGGAGGAGGCCACGAACACGGCGTTCTGTTTCGGGCTATAGGCCAGCTCGTACAGGCCCTTGGCCACGGCCTGGCGCTGCACGGCGGTGGTGGCGCTGGCGGCGGGCGCGTTATCGGCGAACGCCGAAGGCACGCCGAGGCTGAGCGATACAGCAAGGGCCAGGGCGGCCGAGCGGAAGAGAGGATTACGGAACATGCGAGCGTCCTTGAATGGGCACGGGAAGGTGTCCTGGCTCGCTGGGCCGTACTGCGACGGCCCGACCTGCATCTGTCTGCGCGGGTGGGCTGGCTGGGGTTGCGGGGGAATGGTAGCAGGTGGGGGGGCGTGGCGTGCGCCGGCGCGGGCATGGCAGACGTTCGACCTTCGTCGCCCTTCAGTTCACCGCCCCACCCCATCAAACGAGGCTCAGTGCGCGGCTCGGTACTTTTTTCTGCGCGCAGCAGCCACCTTCGCATGCTGTTGAAGCCTTTCCGGGCTAGGCCGATCGTTTGCGGCCTTTGGCAGTTTCAAAGGCTTGCCATGCAAGTCGGCGTAAGGAGCGCCCCGCGCGGATTTCGCGACTTGAATGATGAAGTCCTCCGCGATCCAAAGTAGTCCAAGGTCAAAGAGCGTATGAATGTCCGCACGGAGCAGCAATCCGTTGTTAACGGAATTTGTGTGGTCACCAAGATACGGGCTGATATGCGCCGCCTCCAGAAGTGCCTCAATCTTGCACCCCGTTACGGCACACGTCTTGTCGTAGCTTTTCAGTAGCTTTCGGCGGAACGCTCGCTGCCCCCGGCGTACGTAGATGGCCCGCAACGTCTTGTTTCGACGATCTGTGTCATCCGCAGCCTCCGCCTCCTGCTCTGCCGCCTCTTGCGCACTAAACAACTCCGCTCCGAGCGTGTCCCCAGGACGAATGGGGCGCCAACGAAGAATCTCGTCGAGCGCATCGCTTCTGCCTTGCAAAGCTTCCTTGACATCGAAGACGCAATCGACGGGATTGTTCCTCTCCATGGACCGAAGTACGACCTCACCACAGTAGTAGAACGGCTGCGCGTCCCGCCCCCGTTTTGCATAGATGCGGACGAATAGAAGTGCCTTCACGGCGCCCTTCTTCAACGCAACGATGCGCTTAGATGTTTGGCTCTGGCGGTACTGGCTCTGCCAGTGGAATTGCTCACCCTCAAAGGAATCATCATAGCCGCCATCCCCCTTTTCCAGGGTTACAAGCAGCAAGGTGGCGTTACTGAAGGAAACTACGCCATTCGTCCAGCGTGGATCACGGGATTCAGTAGGGGGTTTTACACCACCCGCATGAGCCATCTCCTTGCGGCTGTAGGTCTTGCCAATGACCAACCCATCCGAATTGAACACTTCCTGCTGTGCAGCCATGACCCACCCCGTCCCATAGACGGGGGAATTCTAGTGGTGGCATGACCATTGGCTCAATCAATTGGCGATCCCAAAGCTTCGATTTGCAAGAGGCAAAGCCGACAGACCCTGACAGAAGGGCCCCTACTCCTGGCGCGACACCACTTTGACGGAGCTGGACCAACTTCCGCTGGCCTTGGAGAACCCGCCCCTACTGCTTCTTCAACCGCAGCGAATCGGCCACATCGGTCTTGGCCGCCACCTCGGTGGCGATGCTGGCGCGGCGGTGCCCTGGGTCGTTGCGGTCGCCCTGCACGATGAAGATGCTCTCGGCGGCGTGGCTGTTCCTGGTCGGCTGGCTGAGCAGCACGTGGTCCACGCGCGAGAGATTGTTCTGCTTGGCCAGCACCAGCAGGCTGGCGCTGATGCGCTGGCTGGCCGCATCGAACGGGCGGCCGTGCGCGGCGTCCAGTTCGGCCACTTTCTGGATCAGCTGCGAGAACAGGCGATGGTCCGGATGTGAGGGGTCCAGCAGCGTGCCGGCCACTTCAATCGGCGTCGGCGGCGGCTCATCGCTGGCACGGTCACCCTGGCGATGGTGCTCGGCCTCGTGCTCGGGCATCGCGTTGTGGGTTTCGGCATTCAGATCGCTGCCCGGGAACGGCGCGGCGATGCACTGGATCTCTGGCAGGTTGAACAGCACCGCGAACTCGCCCAGGTTGCTGCCCCCATCCAGCGGCGTCGGCAGCGGATGCAGCCCGGCGTAATGCAGCGCGGCCCAGACGAAATCGCTGCAGCGGTTGATGGTGGCCGGGCGATCCACATCGAATTCGAACTCGGCCGGTTCCTCGGCGAAATCACGCAGGCAGCCGTAGTGCTCCTCGGTGATTTCCAGGGTGCGGCTGTAGTACGGGTCCAGATGTTCGTCGGCATCGTCGTGGAGCACCTGCGCGTACTGCACGCCGGTGCGGGTTTCGCCCGGTGCCTGGCGCGGTGGTGCGAAGCCGTAGCTGTGGGCCTCGTCGCCCGCAGCGACCTGCAGGTACATGTGGCCGCGCGGCGAGATGCCCCCACTCTTCAGCGGGGTGCCGGGGGCGGCCAGATAAAGGGTTACCGTGTAGCGTGTTGCCTGCTCCATGCCTGCTCAGCCTTGTTGGGTACTGCGGTCCTGGACGGATGATGGCATAGGTGGGATGGGGAGCAGGTGGAGGGATAGAAAGCGTTGATCACGACTTGCTGAATATGTGAGCCAGAATGCAGTAATGGACCTTGGCGCGAGCAAGGTCCCGGCAACGACTGGAGCTTGCCTTTCCACCGATCTATAGTCGTTTCGATCATGCAAGGGAATCGCCCATGAGCAGAGCACCGGCTTGCCGGCTTGCCTCCTTCGCCCTGGTGGCCGTGTTGAGCACCACCGCCTGCGCGAAGGCCCCATCCACGGAAAAGGACCCGAACGGAACCCCCATGTCCGAAACCGCAACCAGCCCACGTACGGTGGGCGGACAGACCTACACGACGCAGCCGGTGGAAGCTCGGCTTGGCCCGCACCGCTTCATGTTCCCGGCCAACCTCTACTACAACCAGACGGGCCCCCTGGCCGATGGGGGCGTCATGCTCACGGTGTTCTGGCCGGATTTCGATGCAGCGCCCCCCGGTGATCGCCCGGTGCGCAGCACGCAGGACAGCCGGCGGCAGGTGCTGGTCGAGCTTAGGTACATCGATCGCGTTCCCATCCAGAACTATCTGGCGCGTCGTTCCAGTAGCGAAGCCACCAGCGCGCCGGGATCACTGGAGCGAAGGGACCCGGTAGAGAACCTTGCGCTGCGCGTTGCACAACCCGAACGCTGGGGCTTGACGCCGTATGCGATCGACCCATCGTTGATGGCAGCCTATGCAAAGGATTCGGAGGCTGCGCTGGGCAGGCCTTACGTGCACAACCCGGGGATGGAACCAGACTGGTATGTGGCGCGCGCCGCGGACGGCCAACTGGCAACCTTCATCAGCTGCGACCCGGCAGATCGCATTCCTGACGGGCTCACGATTCAGGGCAAGACACTTCAACGCGCAGGAGAAGGCCAGATCGCAATGTGCCGCCATTCCATCGTGGAAGTTGGCGACAGCATCGCCATCGAGATGAACTATGCACGCGTCATGCTGAGCGACTGGCAGCGCCTGGAAACTAGCGTTCGTGATCTTCTGAGCCGCTATCGCGTTCAGCCGTAAACCGCATCTCAAGGATGAATCATGAGCGGACTTACCGATAAGGACATTCGTGTCCTGTCCTCCTACGCGAAGGAGGGAAACCGTGAGCTGTATTGGAACTATCTCGCGCAGCTTCCCGATAATGATGGCTACGGACTGCTGGCGTTGGGTGTTGTGCGCAACGACAGCCTCCCCGGCCGGGTGGCCAACAGCTTTGCAACCGCCGTTGCCGAGCAACAGGCCATACTGTTCGGCAACGAGAAGAACGTAGCGTTCACCGAACGCAGGCAAGAAACCTTCGGCCAGGATCTGATCAGGAACGACCTGGCGGAGCGCAGAAGTTGGATGGAGGCCGGCAGGCCCGATCTGGCACTCAACCTGCCCTACACCAGCACGCTCAAATCCCACGATGTTTCGTTCGAAAAGAACGACCTCAATGTGAACTGCTGGACGCCGCGCTTGCTGCTGGTGTCCACGGAGCACAAACGCGGTGAGCAGGCAGCCGAGAAGGTCTGGCAGAACATGTTGGACAACAGCGCTGCCGGCGCATTCCGTGCCGGCAAGACGGCCGTCAGCGTGCACCTGGATATGCCGCAGCCCGCTGGACATTTCTACTTCGTTGAGCTGAGCAAGTTCGAGGGCGCAGCGCTCCTGCAGCGCGACGCCGTCGATCCGAACGTGATTGGTACCAAGTTCGACTATCACAGCTACGACCCCAGGGACGGCAGCTGGAACCGCACAGTGGGCGTTCCCCCGCTCGATAGAACAACCAAAGAGACCGATCCCGCCGAGATTTCCGCGTTGAACGAGACCCGCGAAGTTCGCTTGGAACGCGAGGCCAAGGCGAAGCAGTTTCATCCTGAAGATCCCTACAGAGAGATCGCCAAGAGCCCACGCGTGGTGTCTACGCAGGAACCCGAGCCTCTCTTTACGGAAGGTCGCCGAATCGCAGCGATAGAGCCGGGCAGCCCGGACTACGCGCTCCATCAGCAGATTCGCCAGGGCGTCGCTGCACTGGACGAGAAGCACGGCCGCCCCTTCGACGCGACCAGTGAGAACCTCGCCGCCAGCCTGACAGTGAAGGCACGCGAGCAGGGTCTGGAACAGGTGGACCATGTGGTGCTGAGCAACGCCACGGCCAATCAGCCGGCGGGTCACACCATCTTTGTTGTACAAGGCGACCTATCTGACCCCGCCCACCTGCGTGCAGGGATGCCCACTGCCGTGGCTGCACAAACGCCGGTGGCTGAGTCGCTGCAGCAACTGGCTGTGGTGGGCGATCAGCGCGAGCTCGCCCGCCAGAATGCGCAGCAGGCGCTGGATGCACGTACGCAGGAACAGCAGAGCCACGCCATGCGCATGGGCTGATCGCCCAGGTCGAGGCGGCCTTCCTCCGGGCCAGAGGTCGCAGCCCCTGGGACCTCCCCAGGTCATCCTCCCCTGCTTCGGGAGGATGACCATGACCAAGATCGACCCCGTATGGCTGGAAGCCTTCGACAGGGAACTTCTCTACTTGTTCGCCATCGATCATGGCGACGCAGGCATGGATGAGTACCTGCTGGGCTGCTACGCAGACCTTCCGCCACGCGACGCGGCGCTGGCGTTCGGCAGCGACTACGACCTGGAGCGCGACGATGCGCTGTGGCCACGGCCGGGCGTGGCGCTGCAAAGTTAAGCCGTGTCGCAATCGGCACGCTGCGCGTATCAGCCCAGCGGGCTAGGTGTCGCTTTTGGGATCCTACACGGCTGCAAACCGTACTTTTTGAAGCGCATCCGGGCGGTAACTTAACACCGGCCGAAACCACTGCACCGCAAGGGTTCTGCCACGCGCTCGCCATGCAACAATGCCGTAAGCGTCAGCATTTGCGGTCTCTGCGGCCTACGGTTCCTTGGCATCTCGCAACCATGCGAGTACACCTTGGCGTGCCACCGGAAAAGGGTGGCGCGGGGTTCGAAAGCCCGCTCAGTAGCCTTGTGTTTTGCGCTTGTCAGCCGGCGTCACCTTTTGTGTGGCGCCGGCTGGCAATCCGTTCGCGTTCCATGGCGGGCGGTGCGTGGGGGTCTTCGGACCCACCGGCTTGGTTACTGTCCGGCTTTCGAACCACGCACCGTCCGCCGCCTCTATGGGTGGCGTTGCTATCTGTCCTGTACGGAGCATTGCCATGAACACATCGGACTTCCGTTCACTGCACGCGCAATACGATCCGGACAACGCCGAGCCTGAGCGCGAACCGTCCGTCGATCCCAACGCCTTCGTCGCCACGCTGCATCGCATCGGCACCGGTGCGGCCGCAGACGGCCAGCCTTGGCCAGAGCGGCATCAACTGCCTGGGCGTTGCCTTCAGCTGGCGGACGCGGATTGCGCGCTGGCGGGGCTGCGCGTGGTGGCGGAGCTGATGCTGGCTGCGGAGCGCACGCGGCAGAACGGCGCGTCCGAGGAGTACCTGGGGGATCGGGTGATGGAAGGGCTGAAGATGGCTTGTGTGGCGTTGACTGCGCAGGCTATTGAGCGGTTGCAGGTGCGGGAGTAGATACGGCCGCCGGCGGTCCTGAGCACCAAACGTCCCTTATGAATCTCCCTCAGCGCTTCTTACCGCTCCAATCGCAGCCGCGCGAAGAAGGCATACCCGTAGTCCCGATGGCGACCTTGTCCGCACCTATGGCTCCGCCAAAGGTGTCACATGCGAGGTGCTCTGACGCTACCCCGTCGAAAAGGGGCCGGCATATCAGCGTATGCAGGACGAAACTCCATGGCCCCCATTCGGCTCACTGGACTGATTCTGCTTGAAACTGGAAGATAAAATTCTGAAACGAGACAAACACTAGTTTGCCGAAGGCATAGTCGTGAATCGCGCTTTCGACCATACACTGGGGGACGCTGCTGTCGAATATGGCGCCTAGTTCCTCAGGCATGGCCTGCAGGGCGCTCTCCATGCTGCGCTGACCCTCCTTGCCCCCGCTTTCACTCTCCTTCGGGGCAGGCCGAACTGGCGGCTAACAGCGGCCACGGTGGTATTGCCCCAGATGATCTCAAGGACCAGCGCAGCCCTTGATCTCTTTGCCCCTCATTCGACCACTTTGCACTTCACTTACTTGAGTTGCGTGAACCATGCATCCTTTAAAGAAAATCGCTACCACCGGACATCCATTAAACCTAAAATCATAAAAATTAGAAATTTAGCATGCAAGCTGCGTCCACAAAAGTAATTCCAACAATATCAATTAACGACCACCAATCCGACAACAACAAGAAATCAAAAAAGAACCGAAAGGAAAACCCAAGCACAGCACCCCAAGACACAAGAACTTCAAATTTTGGTGAGGTGGCTCGCCACGCCCAGTTCGGCGGCGCGCTTCTCGATGAAAATTAATGGAAATAAAGCAATGAATTTAAACAAACTAAGTTAGCACTTTTTACACCCCAATCGAAGCCCTGATTTTCATACAGACATCCCTCTTCATCTTACCGAGAAGTTCCCCTTTATAGTTCGCCTCATCAAAATCAAGGCGAACAACAGCAACAGCGTCATAGTCAGTATTATTGAACAGCTCACGATACCGACCGCCACCGTTCAAATAATAATCACAGGCTCGCTCAGCAAATCTCTCAAACATCCACTCAAGCTTTGCATAACGCTCCTTAATCGCAAAAGTTTTCATGGTGTTGACCTGGCACTTATCCCTGCCGTCGTATGAAATACTAATTTTCCAAACACCTGAACCCTCTGATCGCCCGCGAAAATAAGCATCCATATCCATAGAGAAAGTTAACCACTCTTCATCATGATACGGGTGCTTATGCCTATTCCTATAAAAATTAGCCGACCCCTTAAGCGAGCTATTACAGGCATAGCAACTAGGGACCAAATTATTTAGAGAAAGAGCAAGGAATGGGTAATCCGACTTCGAAAAATAGTGATCTAACGTTGGACGGAAGCACTTGAGATTGTTATCGCGAACCACTGTTAGCGAAAGTGACTGCTGACAGTACGGGCAAACCCCGTATTTCGCCCTTGAGCAAAGTTCGTATGCCCCCCATGCCCCCCCCGACGCCCGAACAAACTTCCCATAATCAAAAATCGCCTGTAGCTTTTTAAGACTCCTCGCCCTCCAATCTTCACCGTGGCGCCCACAAAGATCGTCAAAACTAGCGATAGCAGTTAATATCTCCTCAACACCACCCGTTGTTATGGCTCGCTTGTTTTCATTTACAAACTTTCCAAGAACAGCCCCACCCCAAGGCCGCGCCCTTTTTTCCTCGAGCTCAATCAATCCTTCAGTGTAAAGCGAATGGGCAATCTCCACAGAGCGTGGCCACATGTCGTTCACCTTAACCAGCATGTTCTATTTGCTCCATCAAATACTTTCGCAACAACGGATCATCAATCCAATCTATTATTCTCATATCCGCCGCCCTCCCCCTCTCCAACTCTCTTCGGATGATTTGAGTTGCCTTCTTCCCAATAGATCCAGCACCAGCGGTTGAAGCCACAATGTTCTCAAGAGGCGCGGCGAAGCTGACCAATTCCCCCTCAGCAACACCACCAGAATCTGGAGATACTCTTAATATAAAGTCCCTAGGAAAGTCAGACATTAGAACAGGCGAGTGAGTTGCAACCACAACCTGGATGGTCGCAAAATTCGGACAGATTGATTTTGCGAAATCATCAAGGACTTTTATGTAGAGCTGCTGCCACGCGATATGCAGGAATGCATCGCCCTCGTCAATCAACAAAATGATTTTTGACGACCCGTAATTTGAGAGCTCCCGCACTGCACTGGATATACGAACAAACTGCGCCACCAGTGCTTCTGCGCCAGAACTTAGGCCATCAAGCTCGACGGAAAGTATGCTCCCTTCATCCAGGAAATCTGCTTGCTGGTGCCAAGCGACATCAACGCCGACGATAAGCTCCTCGAGAGTGTACACAGCGGAGACACCCTCAACCGTAGAAACAGTGTCCATGAAACCGTCGCTCCACGGCCTACCATTAAGACACTCGAAGAACTCCTGTGCAAGTTGCTTACTTCGCCTTCCTTTGGCAAGAAGAACGGCAAGGGCTATCAGATAAACATTTGCATTGTGCCCCAGCCTCTCTTCAACCAGATACTGGATTCCGAGCCTCAGCTCACGTTGGGCGAAATTCATTGCCTCCTGCCTCTCTCGGCTGGTGGGCGAACTCTCGATCTCCTCTGACCTCCAGTTCATTGAGGCTTTCTGGTAATTTTCGACCAGCTTATCCAGCTCGCTAAAACGTGGAATGCGAGACGGTATTTCCATCGCGCGAGCTAATAGTGCTCTAACCGCATCTACCGGAGAGTGCTTGAGCTTTACCACAAGCCGACCGGTGAAGCCGAAATCATCACGCAACCTTCTTACGATCTCGTGGCCGTCGGTCGAAACGTCAACCCCCTTTTGAGAAATAACTTTTACTCTAGGATGTCTCTGGGGGAACCTGCTTTTTCTGAAGGACGCCGGACTGAAATAAACAACTCCAACATCTTCTATATCGCCATCAATTTCAAGCGCGGTTTGGTCTCGTGACGCGATCGCCCTGCAGAGCTGAGCCAGCAACTCGGTCTTTCCTGAGTTATTTGGCCCAACTACTAATGTCATCGAGTCAGACTCATAGATGTTCGGCAATGCACCTTCTCGCACGCCGATTGGCACAATATTTACTACCCGCTCATGATATAGGAATGAATAAATCATCAGGCAATATCCATATAAAAAGAAGGGGGGGCATTATTTATGCCCCCCCCCTTCTAGGTCATTTCGGATCTATCAAACCCCAACAGGATTAGCCTTCTCCGGATCAATCTTGTACTGCTTGATCGCTCGGGCCACATCCTTCGCGGTCATCTTCCCTTCCTTCGCCAGCGCTGCAATCGCGGCATGCGCGATGTAGTAGCGATCCACCTCAAAGAACCGGCGCAGGTTCGCACGCGTATCCGAACGGCCGAAGCCATCCGTACCCAGCACCGTGTACGACATCGGCACGAACGCACGGATCTGGTCCGCATACGCACGCACATAGTCGGTGGCGGCAATCGCCGGGCCCTGGCGGCCTTCCAGCAGCTCGGTAACGTAGGCCTTGCGCTGCTCACCTTCCGGATGCAGGCGGTTGGCACGTTCCACGTCGAAACCATCGCGACGCAGTTCGTTGAAGCTCGGGCAGCTCCAGATGTCAGCGGTCACGCCGAAGTCCTTGTCCAGCAGCTCGGCGGCAGCAATGGCTTCGCGCAGGATGGTGCCCGAGCCCAGCAGCTGCACGCGCAGCTCGCCCTTCTTCGGCTTGCCGGCGTCGGTCAGCAGGTACATGCCCTTGACGATGCCTTCGGCCGCGCCCTCCGGCATTTCCGGGTGGGTGTAGTTCTCGTTCATCAGGGTGACGTAGTAATACTCGTCCACCTGGTCTTCCATCATGCGCTTGGTGCCGTGCTGCAGGATTACCGTCACTTCGAAGCCGAAGGTCGGGTCGTAGCTGCGCACGTTCGGGATGCCACCGGCCACCAGATGGCTGAAGCCATCTTCGTGCTGCAGGCCTTCACCGTTCAGCGTGGTGCGGCCGGCGGTGCCACCCAGCAGGAAGCCGCGGGTACGCATGTCGGCGGCCTGCCAGGCGATGTCGCCCACGCGCTGGAAGCCGAACATGCTGTAGTAGATGTAGAACGGCAGCATCGGCACGTTGCTGACCGAGTAGCTGGTACCGGCGGCCATCCACGAGCTGATCGCACCCGGCTCGCTGATGCCCTGCTGCAGCACCTGGCCGCTCTGGTCTTCGCGGTAGAACATCAGCTGGTCGGCGTCGACCGGCTTGTACTTCTGGCCGAACGGCGCGTAGATGCCGATCTGGCGGAACAGGCCTTCCATACCGAAGGTACGGGCTTCGTCGGCCACGATCGGCACGATGTGCGGGCCCAGTTCCTTGTCGCGCAGGGTGATGTTCAGGCTCTGCACGAAGGCCATGGTGGTGGAGTAGCTGCGCTCGCCGCTGCTCTTCAGCAGGCGCTCGTAGGCTTCCAGCTTCGGCGCCACGAAGGTCTTGTCGGCCTTGCGGCGGCGCTGCGGCAGGTAACCGCCCAGCGCGGCACGGCGTTCCTGCAGGTACTGCACTTCCGGCGAATCCGGGCCCGGGTGGTAGAACGGCACCTGGCCATCGGCCAGCTGCGCGTCGGTTACCGGAATGTTGAAGCGGTCGCGGAAGTGGCGCACCGCTTCGTCGTCCAGCTTCTTGGTCTGGTGGGTCGGGTTCAGTGCCTCACCGGCGCTGCCCATGCCGTAACCCTTCACGGTCTTGGCCAGGATGACGGTCGGCATGCCCTTGGTGTTCACGGCCTGGTGGTAGGCGGCGTACACCTTGTGCGGGTCGTGGCCACCACGGTTCAGGCGCCAGATGTCGTCGTCGGAAAGACCGGCGACCATCGCAGCGGTTTCCGGGTACTTGCCGAAGAAATGCTCGCGGGTATACGCGCCGCCGAAGGCCTTGCAGTTCTGGTATTCGCCGTCGACGGTTTCCATCATCAGCTTCTTCAGGACGCCATTGGTGTCCTTGGCCAGCAGGGCATCCCAGTAACCGCCCCACAGCAGCTTGATCACGTTCCAGCCGCCGCCACGGAACACGCCTTCCAGTTCCTGGATGATCTTGCCGTTGCCGCGCACCGGGCCGTCCAGGCGCTGCAGGTTGCAGTTCACCACGAAGATCAGGTTGTCCAGGCCTTCACGGCCGGCCAGCGCGATGGCACCCAGGGTTTCCGGCTCGTCGCTCTCGCCGTCGCCGATGAAGCACCACACCTTGCGGTCGGACTTCTCGATCAGGCCACGGTTTTCCAGGTAGCGCATGAACTGCGCCTGGTAGATGGCGGCCAGCGGGCCCAGGCCCATCGACACGGTCGGGGTCTGCCAGTAGTCCGGCATCAGCCACGGGTGCGGGTACGAGGACAGGCCACCGCCGTCCACTTCCATGCGGAACTTGTCCAGCTGCTCTTCGCTGATGCGGCCTTCCAGGAAGGAACGCGCGTAGATGCCCGGGGCGCTGTGGCCCTGGATGAACAGCAGGTCGCCCGGGTGGTTTTCGCTGGGGGCGCGCCAGAAGTGGTTGAAGCCCACGTCGTACAGGGTGGCGCCGGAGGCGAACGAGGCGATGTGGCCGCCCAGGTCACCCGGCTTGCGGTTGGCGCGGACCACGGTGGCCATCGCGTTCCAGCGGATGATCGAACGGATGCGCCATTCCAGCTCGGCGTTGCCCGGGCTCTTGGCCTCGAACTGCGGTTCGATGGTATTGACGTATTCGGTGGTGGGAGAGAACGGCAGGTAGGCGCCCGAACGACGGGTCAGTTCCACCATGCCTTCCAGCAGCTGATGCGCGCGCTCGGAGCCCTCGACATCAATAACGGCCTTCAACGACTCGATCCACTCCTGGGTTTCCACAGGATTCGGGTCGTTGTTCAGCACCTCGTTCAACCAGTTCATTAGCGCTCCCATTACCGCACGCACGCGCGCGACTGTTGTATAGATTTCTAGACCGCAAAGTGTAGCGCACCAAGGGCTTTCGTCACTTGGCTACGCAGGCGTATGGATGCAACCGGCCAGTGTCCGCAAGGGGCTTGCCGGGCCCGCTGACGGCCCTGCGGCGGGCCTTGGTGGCTGCGCGGGCTGTCGCTTGCGGGCCGCTGCGCCCATGTGCAGGACGCAGTGTTACCGCTGCCGATGACGGTTGTAGGGCAACTCCGGCACCGCTGTAGGGGCGGTTCGGGCAACGGTACTGAACCGGCGACAACATGTCGCACCTGCCTCTGGATCGGTACTGGCTGCGGGTCCAGCGTGGGCCGCGAGTGAGGGGCCTGGCGGCCCTGCTCCCTTCCACAGCATCGCCGGGGCGCCCTGCAAGGGGCGCCCCTTTTGCTGTGCACGCGGCCGCCCGTGGCCCAAAACGGACCTGCTTGTGGCCGGATCGATGATTGCCGGCTTCGATATATCGATATATCGTTTGCACACTCGTTTACCGATATATCGAAATGAGCCGCCCCCCTTCCCCCAGAGCCCGTTCCACCGATCCGGCGGTGCCCCGCCGCAACGGCCAGCCACGCGTGCTGAGCCGCGGCGACCTGCGCCTGCTGGTGCTGGCCCTGATCGGCGAGCAGCCGCGCCATGGCTACGAGCTGATGCAGCTGATCAGCAACCAGTTCATGCAGGCCTATACGCCCAGCGCCGGCACCATGTACCCGCTGCTGGCCAGCTTCGAGCAGGCCGGCTGGATCGAGGCCGAGGAAGTGGATGGCAAGCGGATCTTCCGCATCACCGCTGCCGGCGAGTTCGAGCTGAAGGTGCAGCGCACCCAGGTGCGTCTGGCGCAACGGCGAGCCTTCGACCGCGCCCGCGAGATCACCAAGGCCTCGCTGCCGCCGCCGCTGGCCACCGCCCTGCGCGAGTTCAAGCGGGCGCTGGTGCATCACCACGGCCGCTGGGCCGAGGGCGAGGCGGACGAAGTGGCGGCGCTGCTGACGCGGGCCTCGGCCCTGCTCAACGGTACCGCCGGTAGCGAGAGCCCACCGTTTTCAACGACCCAGCCAGACTGAATCCAGCCAGGTCCTCCCCCATGCCGCGCGCCCCCGCGCGACACCTTTACAGGTATCCCCATGACCGAACACAACAACACGCGCCTGCGCCTGGATGTGCGCTTCCGTGAACTGACCGTGCTGCGCACCGAAGAGGTCACCCCGCACATGCGTCGCGTGGTGCTGGGTGGCGACGATCTGGCCGGCTTCGATTCGCCCGGCGCCGACGACCACATCAAGCTGTTCTTCCCCAACGCCAGCGGCGAGATGGTGCTGCCGGTGCTGACCGCCGAAGGCCGCAGCTATCCGGCCGGCAAGGAGCCCTCGCCGTCGCGCGACTACACCCCGCGCTGGTGGGACCACGAAACCGGCGAGCTGGCCATCGACTTCGTGCTGCACGACCAGGGTATTGCCGGGCCGTGGGCCGAGCGCGCACAGCCGGGCGACACGCTGGTGATCGGCGGCCCGCGCGGCTCGTTCGTGGTGGCCGACACCTACGACGCCTACGTGCTGATCGGCGATGAAACCG
Source organism: Stenotrophomonas sp. YJH_SMC_135 (assembly GCF_059372355.1). Lineage (NCBI taxonomy): Bacteria > Pseudomonadati > Pseudomonadota > Gammaproteobacteria > Lysobacterales > Lysobacteraceae > Stenotrophomonas > Stenotrophomonas sp. YJH_SMC_135. The sequence goes on along the minus strand of NZ_JCAFVN010000005.1, from coordinate 67,069 downwards.
CGCTGCCGGCCATCGCCCGCTGGCTGGACGTGCTGCCCGACGGTGCCGAGGTGCAGGCCTTCATCGAAGTGCGCGACGAGGCCGAGCGCCAGGACCTGCCGCAGTACGAGAACGTGCGCATCCACTGGCTGGAGCGCAACGGCTTCCCGGCGGCCAGCAGCACGCTGCTGGAAGACATGCTGACCGACTTCGAGGCACCGGACGGCGATGTCTTCTATTGGATCGCCACCGAATCGCGCCGCGCGCGGATGATGCGCAAGTTCATCGAAGGCCACCTGGGCGTGCCGCGCGATTGGATCCGCTCGACCGGCTACTGGAAGGCCCACCCGGACGAAGCCGACGGCGATTGACCGGCTCGGGGTCAGATCCCTTTTCCTGTGGAAAAGGGATCTGACCCCATGCACCAGAATCTGCCTGGTGGGTGCAGACCGTTGGTCCGCACGCCTTTGACTGTGTAGAGCCGAGCCCACGCTCGGCTGCTCTCCGCTCGGCCACCGATGGACCCATCGCGCTACGCGCGATGAGCCGAGTATGGGCTCGGCTCTACAGGAGGGACCGCGACCGGCGGCTTGGCCACCTGCCGCACCCACCCGAACCGCTGCGCGGCCCAGATCTCCAGCGCCACCAGCAGCGCGATGATCAGCAGCGGCAACAGCAGCCCGAAATACACGCCGGGCATCATGCCGTTGATCTGCGCCTTCACCAGCCGCAGCACGCCACGGGTGTGCAGCAGCTCATCCACATGCATGGTCAGCGCCTCGCGCACCACCTTGGGTTCCAGGCCGAGGGTGCCGGCCTTGTCCACCAGCGTGTCTTCCACCATGCCGCGCAGCAGGCCTTCGCGCACCTTGCCGATCACCCAGCCGGTACCGCGCGCCAACGGGCCGTTGCCAAGACGGTCCAGGCCGGGCAGCGGATGTTCGCTGAGGTAGGCCGAGGCGATGGTGTCGGCCACATCGCCCACCGTGCCCTGGCGGCGCAATGCCTCGCGCATGCGCGGGTCGTCCAGCGAGTCGGTGAAGCCTTCGCTCCAGCCTTCCACCAGGGTCTGCAGGTGCGGCTGGAAATGATCGAGCTGCTTGAACAGCGCGCGGTGCGCACCGGCGGTGAAGCCCAGCTGCAGGCCGAAGAAGGCGGTGGCCAGCGGCAGCAGCAACACGTAGCTGGCCAGCAGCCAGTGATGCCAGCGCTTGCGCCGCTGCAACCAGCCGCGGCGGTGCAGCCAGCGCCAGGCGAAGATGCCCAGCACCAGGCCAAGCAACGTGCCGAGCACGCTGCCGCCCAGCAGATCGAGCACGCTCAGGCCCGACCAGAATTCGTTCAACCAGTACTGCGCGTCCTGCATGGATCTTCCTTCCGTGGGTGATACAGCGGGCCATTGTAGAGCCGAGCCCACGCTCGGCTGCTCTCCGCTCCGCCATCGGAAAACCCTCGCGCTGCGCGCGATGAGCCGAGCGTGGGCTCGGCTCTACACGGATTCCGACACCCGGTTCAACGCATCAGCCGCCAGGCAATGCGACAATCGCGCTCCTTTCCTGCAGCAACGAGGCCCACATGGCCAAACTGACCCTGGCCAGCGTGGATGCGCTGCGTACCCGCTTTGCCGATGACGCCGCCTGCGATGCGGCGCTGGCCGCGTTCGCCGACACCGCCGTACTGCGCGCGCCGCTGCGCGAGCTGGTGGCGGCACAGCACCGCTACCTGCAGGCCGAATTCGAAGTGGCCCAGGTGGCCGACGTGCTGCGCCGCGACCAGAAATATGCGCCGGTCGGTCGGCCTTCGATCAACATCGTGCAGCTGCGCAAGCAGCAGGCCGCGACCAAGCAGGCGGCGCTGATCGCACGCCAGGTGGTGGCGCAGGCCGCGCAGACCTTCGTGCGCGTAAGCGGGCTGGCGGTGAAGGCCAAGCAGAGCCCGAGCGAAGCGTGCGTGGCATGGTTGGGCGCGTTGCGCTGAGGGCACGTACCCGGTAGTGGCCAACCTTGGTTGGCCTGCGGAGTGCCCATGTGCCAACCAAGGTTGGCATCTACCAACGCGCGTTCCCCGGCACCCAAAAAGAAGGCCCGCTTTTCAGCGGGCCTTCTGCCTTCTCACGACGAGTGAGCGGGGTGCATCAAGCGGCCGGCTTTTCGCCGGTGGCTTCGGTGGTGATGCGGATCTTCACTTCATCGCTGACATTCGGAGCATACGCGCCGACGCCGAAATCGCTGCGCTTCAGGGTGGTGGTGGCATCGAAGCCGGCGGCCGGAACCTTGGCCATCGGGTGCTCGCCGCCGCCGTTGACGGTGACGTCCAGGGTGACCGGCTTGGTGATGCCCTTGATGGTCAGGTCGCCGGTGACGGTCAGCTTGTTGGTGCCGGCCGCTTCCACCTTGGTGCTCTTGAAGGTGGCATCGGCGAACTTGGCGGCGTCGAAGAAGTCGGCGCTCTTCAGGTGCTCGTCGAACTTGGCGGTGAAGCTGTTCAGGCCGCTCAGCGGCAGCTTCACTTCCACGGTGGACTTGGTCACGTCTTCGGCGTTGTACACCAGGGTGCCTTCGACGTTGCCGAAGTGCGCGCTCGGGTTGGAGAAGCCGAAGTGGCTCCACTGCGCCAGCACGTCGGTGTGGCTCGGGTCCAGCTTGTAGGTGCCCGAGGCGATCTTGATCGCTTCGGCGGCCGGCGCAGCAGCGGCGGCATCAGCCGCCGGGGTGGCGGCCTGCTCGGTGGTGGCCGGGGCGGCGGCATCGGCCGCCGGGGCAGCGGTGTCGGCCGGCTTGGAGCAGGCGGCGATGGCCAGGGTCAGGGCCAGCGGCAGCAGCAGTTTACGGGTGGCGCTCATCTGAGGAACTCTCCGGATCGTAGGGTGGGTACACGGTGCAGCAAGAGCCCGCCGCACGACGGCGGGCCCGAAACCGATACAGCGACTTACGCGATGCGCGCCGCTTCGTCGAACGACAGGCGCGGCAGGCGCGGGAACAGGCCCGCCGGATCACCGTAACCCAGGTTGACCAGGAAATTCGACTTGATGGAGGTGCCGGCGAAGAAGGCTTCGTCGACCTTGGCCGGGTCGAAGCCGGACATCGGGCCGGCATCCAGGCCAAGCGCGCGCGCGGCCAGGATCAGGTAGGCGCCCTGCAGGCTGCCGTTGCGGATGGCGGCTTCGTGGCGGCCTTCCTGTGGGCCGTCGAACCAGGCCTTGGCATCGGTGTGCGGGAACAGGTACGGCAGCTTCTCGTGGAAGTCCAGGTCGAAACCGATGATGACGGTGACCGGCGCAGCCATGGTCTTGGCCAGGTTGCCTTCGGACAGCGCCGGGGCCAGCTTGTCCTTGGCCTCCTTCGAGGTGACGAAGACAAAGCGGGCCGGCGTGGTGTTGGCGGCGGTCGGGCCCCACTTCACCAGGTCGTACAGTTCCTGCAGCAGGCTGGCCGGGACCGGCTTGTCGAGGAAGGCGTTCTGGGTGCGGGCAGTACGGAACAGCTGGTCGAGGGCGGCGGCGTCGAGCGCGTGGGACATCGGTGGATCTCCAGGACGGCTAAGGGAAGTCAGTGCCCGCGGGCGGCGCGGGGCGAAACGACGAGCCGCAGTGTAGAGTGTCGCGACTGTTGCAACACCCAGCAGGACTGAAACGAATTAATGCCAATGGTGAAACGATCGAGCGCGCCCTGGACGGTCACTGACGGCCGCGCGGGCAATGTCCGCCAGGCGGTCGCGCTGGCCTCGGCATTGCGCCAGGGCACCCACCGACCGCTGCTGCTGCAACCGCGCGCGCCCTGGCGCTGGCTGGCGCCGCGGCGCCTGCCCGGCGATGTGAACGGCTACGGCGAGGCCTTCGCGACGCTGGCTGCCGACGCCCCGGCGCTGGCGATCGGCTGTGGCCGCCAGGCCGCTGGCGCCCTGCGCGTGCTGCGCGCACGCGGCACCCAGGTGGTGCAGATCCTCGACCCGCGCATCGGCGCGCGCCACTGGGACGTGGTGGTGGTGCCCGAACACGACGCCCTGCGCGGCAGCAACGTGCTGACCCTGCTCGGCAGCCTCAACCCGGTGGACGATGACTGGCTGGCCTGGGGCCGCGCTGCGTTCGCCGGCTTCAGCACCCTGCCCGGCCCGCGCACTGCACTGCTGGTCGGTGGGCCGACGCCGCTGGCGCCTTGGGACGAGACGGCGATGGTCGGCGTGTTCCAGGCGCTGGCCGAGCAGATCCGCAGCGAAGGCGGCAGCCTGCTGGCCACCACCTCGCGACGCACGCCGCCGGCGTTGGCGGAGATCCTGCGCGCGACGTTCGCCGACCTGCCGCACGTGATCTGGGGCGATGGTGGCGACGGCACCAATCCCTATGGCGGCCTGCTCGGCTGGGCCAACCGCGTGGTGGTCTCGCCCGATTCGGTGAACCTGCTCTCGGAGGCCTGCGCCACGCGCATGCCGGTGATGGTGGCGCTGGCCGACACAGCGCAGGGCCGCCTGGCGCGCTTCCAGCAGCAGCTGCGCGAACGTGGGCGGTTGCAGGCGCACTGGCTGGACTGGCAGTACGACCGCATCGAGCCGCTGCGCGAAACCGCGCGGGTGGCGGCGGAAGTGAAACAGCGCCTGGCATCACGGTAGTGCCGGCCGCTGGCCGGCAACGCTGCATGCATTGCCAAACCCTGCCGTTGCCGGCCAGCGGCCGGCACTACCCGATTGCGCGGCGCAAGGGCGTGGATCGCCCGCTGCGCTGAGCAGCGTATGATCGGCGCGCGGGCCTGCCCGCCGTTGAAGGTACCGACATGGATCGTTTTTCCCGCCTGCCCCGCGCCGCGCTGCTGATCGCCAGCCTGCTGGCGACCGCACCGGCTTGGGCCAACAGCACCGCCTGCCGCGAGCGCTACCCCAGTGTGGCATCGCAGGCGGCGATGCTGGACGTGGCCTGGACCACCGCCGAAAGCCTGGACGCGCTGCCCGATGTGGACGTGGTGGTGGCCGCGCGCGGTGGCCAGGACCTGAGCCGCTACGGCCTGCGCCACAGCCACCTGGCCTTCCTGCTGCGCGAGGACGACGGCCGCTGGCGCGCGATGCACCTGCTCAACCGCTGCAAGACCGACAGCTCGCAGCTGTACCACGAGGGCCTCGGCAACTTCGTCGGCGAGAGCGGCGGCCATACCGACCTGCGCATCGGCGTGCCGTCGGCCCCCTTGCGTGCCGCACTGCGCGCGATGCTGGTGCCGCCCTCGATCCAGCCCAAGGCGCTGCACGAAACCAAGTACAACGTGGTCGCCTACCCGTTCGCCACCGACTATCAGAACTCCAACCAGTGGGTGCTGGAAGTGCTGGCGGCGGCGATGGCGCAGGCCGAAGGCGCGCCGGCCATCGTCAAGCGCGAACAGGCACAGCAGTGGCTGCGCCAGCAGAAGTACCAGCCCAGCGTGCTGCATATCGGCCTGGGCAAGCGCGTGGGTGCGCGCCTGTTCGTGGCCAACGCCACCACCACCGACCATCCGGCCGGCGAACGCATCTCCGGCAACTATTCGGTGGTGACGGTGGAATCGGTGTTCGACTTCCTGCACCAGCGCAGCCAGCTGCAGCAGGAACTGGTGATCCCCCATGTGCCGGTGGCCGGTGCCACCGCCGCCTCGCCCTGAATCCCGCAAGGAGAACGACATGCGTCTGCTGCACAACTCCCTGGTATCGATGCTGATCGTCACCGCGCTGGCCTGGTCATCGGCCGCCCATGCCGAACGCCGCATCGTGATCATCCATGACCCGGGCCCGCAGGGACCGAGCCTGGAAATGTCCACGCAGATGGTGGCCTCGGTCCGCGCCGCCGCGGCGAAGGAAGCCCAGGATGCCGCCGATGCCGGCCAGCCGCTGGCCCGCCCGCAGCAGATCAAGCTGCCGCAGATGGAGGTGAGCGCGATTGCCACTACCGTCGACGGCCGCCGCGAAGTGCTGCTGCGCGATGCCAACGATCCGCAGAACACCGCATCGATGCAGTACCCGCGCGGCATCGGCGATCCTGCCGTGCAGTTCACCGTGGGCCAGACCGTGAACTTCGAGCCAACCGGCAACGACCAGGGCTGGCAGCTGAAGGACAACCAGGGCCGCCCGCTGGAATACCTGCCCGAAGCTACCGGCCCGCGCGACATCTTCGATACCCGGCGCTGAGCCGCCGCCCCACGCTGACCAGGAGGTCTCCATGTTCCGTTGCCTGCGCGCTCCCACCACTGCATTGCTGCTTTCGGCGCTGCTGGTGCCCACCGTCCATGCCGGCGCCGCGCCGCAGTTGAACAGCAGCGAGGCCAGCGTGATCGTGACCTCGTTCGTGGTGCTGTCGCTGCCGATGGCGGCCTCGATGGGCCTGTCCGAACTGTCCAAGGCGCCGCTCAAGGCCAGCGAACGCAATGCCAGGGCGACCCGCACCAAGGCGGTGCCGCTGCCGCCAATGGAAGTGAAGAAGGTGGAGACCACGCCCACGGGCGAACGCCAGGTGCAGTTGCAGGTACCGGACAAGGCCGACCACACCGCCACCCTGCGCTGGCCGGTGCAGCCGCCGGGCGAGAACCCGACTGCAGCCTTCGTGGTCGGGCAACGGGTACATTTCGACCCCACCGAGGCCGGTGCCGGCTGGAACGTGAAGAGCGCGCAGGGCCAGACCCTGGCCTATGTGCCGACGGCCTATGCCGCCGGTGATGTGATGAGTGAAGCGCTGTAAAGCTGAACGAGCGGTTTTGGCTTTGCCGCAGGCCGGGCGGATAATGGGCGATCCCCTCTGTCCCCCTGGCTCGCCATGTCCGTGCGTCCTGCCCCTCTGTTTGCCCCGCTGACCCCGCGCGCCCTGGTGCTGGCGGTACTGGCCATGGGTGCAGTGGTGCTGCTGTCCAACGTGCTGGTGCAGTACCCGATCAACGACTGGCTGACCTGGGGCGCCTTCAGCTATCCGGTCGCGTTCCTGGTCAGCAACCTGATCAACCGCCGCTTCGGCCCGGGCCCGGCGCGCCGCGTGGCGTGGATCGGTTTCGCGGTGGCGGTGCTGCTGTCGATCTGGGTGGCCACCCCGCGCATCGCCATTGCCTCGTGCTCGGCGTTCATCGTGGCCCAGCTGCTGGACATCACCGTGTTCGACCGCCTGCGCCGCGGCAGCTGGTGGCGCGCACCGATGGTGGCCACCACCTGCAGCGCGACGGTGGATACCACCATTTTTTGGTCGATCGCGTTTGCCGGTTCTACCTTGCCGTGGGTGAGCTGGGCCGCCGGCGACCTGGCAGTGAAGCTGGCGATCGGTATTTGCCTGCTAGCCCCGTTCCGCGCGTTGTTGTGGAAGATGGCGCCGTTGCGCGCCACCAGCTGACCGCCATTGATCCGGTGGGTGCCGACAGATTGTGCCGACCAACGGTCGGCACCCACCAGGAGCGGGCATCGCAGGGCCATTGATCCGGTAGTCGCCAACCTTGGTTGGCGCTTGGCATTCATGCCAACCAAGGTTGGCATCTACCAACTGCAGTCCTCCGCCATCCGGCACTCAGGCGAACGGCAGCTCTGCCGCTCTGCACGCCGCCGTAATCGCTGCACACGCCTCTTCAATCGCCGGCGTGGTCGGGGCCAGCCGCGGGCGGCGGTCCAGCGTGCAGGCCAGGCCCACGTCCAACAGCGTGGCGTGCGCGCCATGCAGCGCCTGCGCAGTGGCATCCGGCAGGAAACCAGCACCAGCCAACGCATCGATCAACGACGGCGTATCGCGCGGCTGCAGCAACGCCACGTGCCGCGCACTGCGCGCAAGCACACCGGTCTGCAGCAGGAATTCCAGGTCCACCACGCCGCCCGCACCCTGCTTCAGGTCCAGCCGTGCGGCGTCGCTGCGGTCCAGTTCGGTGCGCATGCGGCCGCGCATCTTCAGCACGTCGGCATACAGCACACCCATGTCGCGCTCACGCCCCAGCGTCTGTGCACGCACCTGCTCGAAATCGGCCAGCAGGCTGGCATCGCCGGCCACGCCACGCGCGCGCACCAGCGCCTGGTGTTCCCAGGTCCACGCACGTTCGCGCTGGTACTCGGTGTAGCTGGCCAGCGAAGACACCAGCGACCCCTTGCCGCCATCCGGGCGCAGGCGCACGTCGATGTCGTACAGGCGGCCGGCGGCGGTGACCGCACCGAGCAGCGCCATCACCTTCTGCGCCAGCCGCGCATACCAGCGCCCCGGCTCCAGCGGACGCGCGCCGTCGCTGGCCTCCACGCCGGCCGGGTTGTCGTGCAGGAATACCAGGTCCAGGTCGGAACCGAAGCCCAGTTCAAGCCCGCCGAGGCTGCCGTAGCCGATGATCGCGAAACGTCCACCGGGAATCGCGCCGTGCGCGGCGCGCATGTCCGCCTCGGCCATCGCCAGCACGGTGACCACCACCGCCTGCGCCAGTTCGGCCAGTTGCCGCGTGCTGTCCACCGCGCCCTGGCGGCCGTCCAGCGTGGCCATCGCCATGCGGAAACTGAGCGCCAGCCGCGTCTCGTTGAGCCAGCGCAGTGCCGATTCGGGATCTTCCACCGCCAGCACCTGCTGGCATTCGGCCAGCATGCCGGCCGCATCGGGCATCGGCCCGGACACGCGCACATCCAGCAGTTCATCCAGCAGCAGCGGATACGCGACCAGCCGCTCGGCCAGCAGCGCGCTGCGCGCCAGCACATCGACCAGACGCGCCAGCGCGCTCGGTTGTTCGTCCAGCAGCGCCAGATAGCTGGTCCGGCGCAGCACCGCCTGCAGCAGGCCAAGCACGCGCTTGAGCGCGGCATCAGGCTGCGGCGAACGCGTGGCCGCATGCAGCAACGCGGGCAGTACGCGATCCAGCCGCGCACGCGCCGCATCGGACAATGACTTCACGCCGGTGCCCTGGGCGAAATCGCGCAGCGACTGGTCGGCGCCGTTGGCATCGAGGAAGCCGGCTTCGGCCAGCAGTGGTGCGTTGCTGCCTTCGGGCAGGCTGCGCCAGTAGTTGGCCAGCGCGTCGGGCGCGGCCTGGCCCTTGCGCGGCGCCAGCAGCGCGGCGAATTCGGTGCTGACCCGCTGCTGCTGTTCGGCCAGTGCCGCGCGCAGTACCTCCCAATCCGGGTAGCCGAGGCCGATGGCAATGCGCGCGCGGTCCAGCGCGTCGCTGGGCAGCACGTGGGTCTGCGCGTCGCGCAGCATCTGCAGGCGGTTCTCCAACCGGCGCAGGAACAGGTAGGCCTCGCGCAGCGCAGCGCCATCGTCGGGCGCAATCTGTCCGGCGGCCACCAGCGCGTCCAGTGCCACCAGCAGGCGGCGCTCGCGCAGCGCGGGCTCGCGGCCACCGCGGATCAGCTGCAGCGCCTGGCACAGGAACTCGATTTCGCGGATGCCACCGGCGCCGCGCTTGATGTCTTCGTGCAGCTCGCGGCGCGCGACTTCGGCGGTGATCGCCGCCTTCATCTCACGCAGGCCGTCGAGCGCGGTGAAATCCAGGTAGCGGCGGTATACGAATGGGCGCAGGGTCTGCAACCACGCTTCGCCGGCGTCGATGTCGCCGGCCACCGCGCGCGCCTTCAGCCACGCATAGCGCTCCCAGTCGCGGCCTTCGCGCTGGAAGTACTGATCCATCGCCGCGAACGACAGCGCGACGCGACCGGCGCTGCCGAACGGGCGCAGGCGCAGGTCGACGCGGTGGCTGAAGCCATCGACCGTGGTTTCGTCCAGCAGCTTGGCCAGGCGCTGGCCGAGGCGGGCGAAATACTCCTCGGCGGCCAGCGCGCGCGGACCGTCGGATTCGCCGCCCTGCGGGTACGCATAGACCAGGTCGATATCGGAACTGAAGTTGAGCTCGCCACCGCCGAGCTTGCCCAGGCCGAATACCACCAGCTGTTGGGGGACGCCTGCGCCATCACGGACCACGCCGTGCCGCTGTGCGAATTCCTGCTGCAGGGCGTCCAGTGCCAGCCGCAGGCAATCCTCGGCCAGGGTGGTGGCGCCGGCCAGGGTCTGCGCCACGTCGTCCAGCCCAGCCAGGTCGCGCCAGATCAGCCGCGTGGACATCGCGGTGCGCCAGCGCCGCAGCTGTGCCGGCCAGTCGCTGGGCTGCAGCGGATCGAGCACCGGCGCCGGGATCGGCGGGCAGCCGGGCGCGGCCAGCTGCGCCAGCAGCGCCGGTTGCCGCACCAGGGTGTCCAGCGCGAAGTCGCTGGCCACCGCCAGCCGGGTCAGCAGCGGCAGCAGCTCGGCCGGAACGGGCTCGGGCAGGACCTGGGCCAGGCGCGCCAGGGCGCGGTCGGCAAGGGGCTGCAGGGTGGCGGGCAGATCGGCGGGGGCGAGGGTCATGCGCTGATTCTCGCGGGGTCGGATCCCTTTGCCAACGGCGAAGGGCTCTGACCCCGAGGTGCCGCCGGTTGATGCCGCTGCTGGGGTCAGAGCCTTTTGCCCTTGGCAAAAGGATCCGACCCCGAAGGGGTGCCGCGCATTCATTCTGGGCGGCAGGCAATAAAAAAGCCCGCTTGCAGCGAACTGCCAGCGGGCTCTGCTCCCTCCCCCACGTCGGGATGCAGGGCCATCGTGCGGGCTGCGAAAGCACTTTGCACGCTGCACTGCAAAACAAAACCGGTGGGTATGGGTGACCCCGGTGGGGAAAAGCCATTCCACGAAGGTAGAACCCCCCGTACGGATGAGGATGGCCGATAATCGGGTTTCCCCCCAGAAACACTGTCGTCATGTCTGTTGATCGCATCGCCAACGCGCGTCTTCGTGACCGCGTGGTCTCCGCCGAGGCCGCAGCCGCGCTGATCCAGCCCGGTGAAACCGTGGCCATGAGCGGCTTTACCGGCTCCGGGTATCCCAAGGCCGTTCCCGTCGAACTGGCCCGCCGCATCGAAGCGGTGCACGCCCAGGGCCAGCCCTTCCAGATCAAGCTGATGACCGGCGCCTCCACCGCGCCGGAACTCGATGGCGCGCTGGCCAAGGCCGATGGCATCGCCATGCGCATGCCGTTCCAGAGCGATCCGGATGCGCGCAACCGCATCAACGAGGGCAAGCTGGATTACATCGATATCCACCTCAGCCACGTCGCCCAGCACGTGTGGTTCGGCTTCTACGGCGAGATCGATACCGCCGTGATCGAAGTCTCGGCCATCCGCGAAGATGGCTCGCTGGTGCCCTCCACCTCGGTCGGCAACAACAAGACCTGGCTGGACCTGGCCAAGAAGGTGATCGTCGAGGTCAACGAATGGCAACCGGCCGGCGTCGACGGCATGCACGACATCTACTACGGCACCGCGCTGCCACCGCACCGCAAGCCGATTCCGCTGGTGAACGCCAACGACCGCATCGGCGACACCGCGCTGCGCTGCGACCCGGACAAGATCGTGGCCGTGGTGCGCACCAACGGCCCGGACCGCAACAGCCCGTTCAGTCCGATCGATGCGACCAGCGAACAGATCGCCTCGCACCTGATCGAGTTCCTCAAGCACGAGGTGAAGAAGGGCCGCCTGCCGCCGAACCTGCTGCCGCTGCAGTCGGGCGTGGGCAACATCCCCAACGCCGTGCTGGCCGGCCTGGCCAGGAGTGGTTTCCGCGACCTGGCCGCGTTCACCGAAGTGATCCAGGACGGCATGCTCGACCTGCTGCGCGATGGCGTGCTGAGCTACGCCTCGTGTACCGGCTTCGCGCTGAGCCCGCAGGCCAACGAGACGTTCAAGGAGAACATCGATTTCTACCGCGAGCGCATCATCATGCGCACGCAGGAGATCTCCAACCATCCCGAACTGGTGCGCCGTCTGGGCTGCATCGGCATGAACGGCATGATCGAGGTGGACATCTACGGCAACGTCAACTCGACGCACGTGATGGGCACGCGGATCATGAACGGCATTGGCGGTTCGGGTGACTTCGCCCGCAACGGTTTCCTGTCGGCGTTCCTGAGCCCGTCCACTGCCAAGAACGGCACCATCTCGGCGATCGTGCCGATGGCCAGCCATGTCGACCACACCGAGCACGACGTGTCGGTGATCGTCACCGAACAGGGCCTGGCCGACCTGCGTGGCCTGACCCCGCGCAAGCGCGCGCAGGTGCTGATCGACAACTGCGCGCACCCGGATTTCCGCCCGCAGCTGCAGGATTACTTCGACCGAGCCAGCCGCGAAAGCTACGGCAAGCACACCCCGCACCTGTTGCCCGAAGCACTGTCGTGGCACCAGCGCTGGCTGGATACGGGCACGATGAAGGGCTGACCCCGGGTCCGGACATCGGGTAGAGCCGGCCGCTGGCCGGCTTCCCCTACAGCCGGCCAGCGGCCGGCTCTACCTCACGCGGTGCGCCCGGCCAGCGGCCGGCTCTACCTTCACGCGGTGCGCAGCGCCGCCAGCGATTCGGCCTGCAGCCGCTCGTAGATCTCGAACTCGTCATTCACCGCCACGCCCAGCGCCTGCTCGAAAGCCTCGCGGTTGGCGTCCGCGGCATACGCGCGCTGTTCTTCGCCGCCCAGGTTCGACTGGAAGATGCCCGCGGCACTGACCGGCAGGAAATCCTCGTAGACGATCGGATCGGCCGTGGCCAGGCCGGCGGCCACCAGCACTTCGGCAGGCAGATCGGCCACGCGTTCCGGCGCGGCGCGGCCGGCGTCGGTCAGCTGGTAGCGGTAGTAGCCCAATCCTTCCTGGCGCAGCGTGTCATGGTCATCCGGGAAGCCGGCGAACACCGCCTGAAGGCGCTGCCCGTAGTCGCCACCGGTATTGCCTTCGCCACCGGCATCGCGTGCCTGCGACAGCAGCTGGTCGTACAGCGCGCGGCCCTTCGGGGTCAGCGCAAGGCCGCGTTGTTCGATCTCGCCGAAGCGCGCGGTATGGGTGCCGGCATCGCCACCGTCCGCATCCGGGAAATGCACGGCCTCTTCCAGCGCCTTGAAGCTGGTCTGGCGCAGCAGGATCGGGCAGGCGCGGCGCGGCGGCCCTTCGATCACCGCCTTGGCCGCCATGCCGTGCTCGATCATTGCCGCCTGCGCTGCGTCGATGTCCAGCGTGCGCGGGGTCAGGTGGTTGATGTGCGGGCCACGGAAACTGACCACGTCGGCCACCAGGCGGTGCGCATTGTGCAGCGCGTGGTAGGTCGGCAGATCGACCGTGGCATCGCCGTGCCAGCGGAAGGTTTCCAGTGCTTCGTCGACGAAGCGCTCGGCGTCGGCCTGCGACAGGCCACCGTCACGCTCGGCCTGGTCGATCAGCGCCAGTGCGCCGTCGGTGAAGATGCGGCGGCGTGCCAGGATCTTCGCCGACTCGGCACGCAGGGTTTCGTCTTCGATCAGCTCCAGGCGCAGCAGCGAGGTGAACACGCGGAACGGATTCTGCGCCAGCGCGGCGCCGGTCAGCGGGCGGAACGCGGTGGAGTGCACCGGCACGCCGGCTACCGACAGGTCGTAGTAGCCGACCGGGTACATGCCCATCACCGCGAACAGGCGGCGCAGCGTCGCCAGCTCCTGCGCGGTGCCGACGCGGATCGCGCCATGGCGCTCTTCGTCCAGGCGCGCACGCTCGTCGTTGCGCTGCAGCTGCGCGGCCAGTGCCGGGTCCTGGGCAAGCACCTGCGCGTTGATCCGCTCCACCAGTTCCACCAGCGTGCCGTACAGCGGCACTTCGGTGCGGTACATGCGGGACATGGCCTGCGCGAACAGGCGGCGGATCACATCAGGCGAAACGAAAGAGGCGCTCATCAGTCACTCGATTACGGGAACGGGGAACAGCTCGGACCCGTATTGTCGCCGGAGCGCGCGGCGGCGGCGATACGCAGAGCAACATGGCCGGGTAGTGCCGGCCGCTGGCCGGCAACCTCCTGATGCCTGTAAGGGTGCAGTTGCCGGCCAACGGCCGGCACTACCGCTTCAACTGGCGCTTCAGGGTGGCATCCAGGGTGATCGGCCGGTCCCAGTGCTGGTAGCTGGCCACGATGGCATGCCGCACAGCGCGGTAATGCAGGTTGTCCGGCTTGGCCGGCATGCGCTTCACCACCGCTTCCCAGCCGCCCTCCGGGTCCTGGCTGAAGGCGCGCACGCTGTCGCGGCAGGTCTGGCCGCTGGCCTTGGCCCAGAAGCAGGCGAAATAGATATCCCCGGCCTGCCAGCCATGGGTGGTGAACAGCGCATTGATGTAGCCGCGGGGGACATCGGCGTAGCGCGACACTTCATCGAGGAAGGCATCGGGGTAGCGTTCGGCGTAATGGTTGATGTCCTGCAACTGGGCATCGATCCAGCGGTCACCGGTTGCCACCTCATACGCAGCCGAACGCTCGGCGGTCTGCTGGGCCAGCACGGTGGCCGGCGCCAGCAGCAGGGACAACAACAGCGCGCGCAGTCGGACGTTCATGCCACGATTCTGCCGCAGCTGCCGGGCCCTGTCAGGCCGCCGCAGCGGCCTTGGCCTCGATCGCCGCCAGTGCGGCCGGCCAGTCGTGGGCGGTATCGGCGGTGACCATGCGCGGTTCGTCGTCGGCCACGCCGTGCTGGGTCTCATGGGCCCAGGTCACCGCGTACGGGGTATGCACGCCCCAGCCACCCAGGGTCACCACCGGCTCGATGTCCGAGCGCAGCGAGTTGCCGACCATCACGAAGCGTTGCATCGGCAGGTCGAATTCGGCCAGCACGCGGGCGTAGGTCTCCGGGTCCTTCTCGGAAACGATCTCGATGCGCGGGAACAGCTCGGCCAGGTTGGCGACCTTGATCTTCGCTTCCTGGTGGAACAGGTCGCCCTTGGTGATCAGCACCACCGGGTAGTGCTCGGCGATGGCCGCCACGGCTTCGCGCACACCGTCGATCAGTTCCACCGGGTGGCGCAGGGTATCGTGGCCGATATCCAGGATGCGCTGGATGTCCTTGGCCTCGATGCGCTGACCGGTGATGTCGATGGCCGCTTCGATCATCGACAGGGTCATGCTCTTCACGCCGTAGCCGAAGGTGCCCAGGTGGCGCTGCTGAACTTCCAGCAGGTGGCGCGCGGTCTGGGTGTCGTGCACGTCGACATAGCGCGACAGCAGGTCAAGGTAATCCTGCTCGGCCTTGCGGTAGTAGTCCTCGCTCTTCCACAGCGTGTCGTCACCGTCAAAACCGACCAGGCCGATGGCGCGCGACGGCGCAGGCGTGGACGTGTTCATCGGCCAAGGATACAGGGGTGGCGATGACGAGAAAAACCCGGGCGGCCGCAGCCGCCCGGGTCCCCATGCACCGGTCTTCCCGAATCAGGTCTGGATCAGCGGCCCTGCGCCGCGCCGGCACCCGCACCGGCCTGCTGCGCGGCCACGTAGGCCTTGTACTCGTCGGCGCTCAGCTCGCCGTCCTTGTTGGTATCGGCCTGGTCGAACACCTGGGCCAGGCCGGCGTTCACCTGCGCCTCGGTCTTGCTGATGGTGCCGTTGCCATCGGTATCGATGCTGGCCCAGGTCTGGCCACCACCGTTGGCCTGCGCCGAGGCCGCTGCGGCCGCATCGGTCGCCTGGTCAGCCGCCTGCCCGGCCTGTGCTGCCGCCTGCTGGGCCTGCGCCGCTTCATTCTGCGCATGTGCGGCCTGCTGCTTGGCCGACTGGGCCATCGCCGGAATGGCCAGCACGCTGCCAGCGGCGACGATCAGGGCGATCAGGGGCTTGCGGTTGCGAATAGTCATCAGGGGTGTCTCCTGCATATTGGGTGGTGTTGCGCGGCCTGTTGTTTCCGCACGGCACCTACCCTGCCACCGCGTTTCTGAATCGATTTTGGGCCGCGACCGGCCTCCACACGCACGATTAACCACTCGCATCCATACATGCTTTAGCGCGCTGGTTAGCGAGGAGTGAGCGGCTCATAAGATGCGCATTCAGCGCCTCTGCATTTAACCGGCAGGCAACGAAAAACCTGCGTCAGTCGACGGTTTTTTCCGATGACCGCGAACTGAACAACACCCATCCCAAGGCGACACCGGCGAGCGCGCCGGCGATTTCCAGCACCACGCGACTGCCAAGCTCGTTCGGATCGTGGATGGTGGCCAGGAACAGGCGCGCGTACAGCGGTGACTCCAGTCGCACGATGCCCATGTAGAACAGCTTCCACGCATCGATGCCAGCGGAGGCCACCACCGAGATGACGCAGGCCCAGCCGATGGCGTGGCCCATCGACCAGTGCAGCAGCCGGCACAGTCGCGACCACAGGAAGTACACCAGCAGCCCGACCAGCAGGGCGATGGCGCCGGCTTCCAGGGTGCCGAGCAGGCCGAAGTGCAGGGGAAGGTTCATCGGGTGGGCTGGGATGAGAAGGCGGCCAGTGTAAGGGATCTGCGCCGGACCCAATCGGCAGCCACAGTGGATCCACGCCATGCGTGGATGAATCTCCATCCAAATCGAATATCTCGACGATTGAACAAGGAGCAGCCGAGCATGGGCTCGGCTCTACAACGGACCACGCGGGAAACTGTCAGAGGCGGGGCGGTGCCGGAATGCGGGGTGTCAGCCGCATGGATGCGGCTGCCAAGCCTCCATGGACGGATTTACGGCGTCCCCGCACTCCGGCACCGCCCCGCCAACCCACGGAAAGCAAGCTGTTGCTGTTGCGTCTGATGTTGCCGGCCAGCGGCCGGCACTACCGCGGGTGCAGGGCGAGCCCTGCCGATGCCCCTACCGTACCGGGACGTCGTACGCGGTGCCGGGATCCGGTTCGGGCTGCAGGGTGTAGTGCCACCACTCCTGCGGATAGTTGACGAAGCCCCGCCGCGCCATCGCACGCACCAGCTGCTGGCGATTGGCCTGTTGCGCATCGCTCAATCCGCTTGCCTGCGTATGCGCGCGTGGACCGAAGAAATCGAAGTCGGTGCCCATGTCCAGCGGCGTGCATGCACCGCTGCGGCAATCCAGCAGGCCCAGATCAACCGTGGCGCCACGACTATGGCCAGAGCGCTCGGCGATGTAGCCGTCGGCCAGCAACCGTGGTTTGTCCAGGTCCGGGTACTGCTGTGCCTTGCGCGAGCGCTCGCGCGGATCGTTCACCCAGGCCATGAAGGCCTGCACCGAACGCACCGGCCGGTAGCAGTCGTAGAGGCGCAGGCCGAAGCCATCGCCGCGCAGGTCCTGTTCCACCTGTGCCAGCGCCTTCGCCACCGGCGCCAGCAGATAACACGATGGCGCCTCGTAGCCGGGCACGCGCGCACCGGTGAAGTTGTTGGCACCGGCATAGCGGATATCCAGGTCGATGCGCGGCGACAACGTGCGGATCTCCACCAGTCCGGCGCTGGCCGCGTCGGCTGCCGGTGAAACGCGCGGTGGCTCAGCGGCGCGGGTGGTCGCCGCCAGCGCAGTCGCCAGTACGAGTGAAATGCAGGTCCTGGAAGTCATAGCTGAAGTCGATGTCCGGGTCGATGGCGCGCAGGTCCAGCGTCGGTGCCGGGGCTTCGCCCGGCTGCAGCCACGCCTGCGCCTCGTCGCCCAGCGTATCCCAGCGCAGCAGCCAGCGCCCCTGCAGCTGCAGCACCGTGGCCTGCAGCCTGGGCGACTTGTCCACGCTGAAACGCAGGCCGTCCTTGCCCGGGCAGAGCGAGGCCGCGCCCAGCCACGGATCGCGGTAGCGGCCCTGCCAGCGGGACAGGTCCGTACGGCTCGTCTCCCGCGCCGCCGCGGTGGATGGCCGCGAATGGCCGGTCGCGGCCCGCGTTGCCTGGTCAGCCTTCAGTTCGGCCAGGTAGTCCATCGCCGGGCGCGCATCGTCCGCTGCGGTGAAGCGCTTCAGCGCGGCCTGCATCAGGGCCATGCGTGCGTCCTCGCCTTCGCCGTTGATCAGCATCACCACGCCCACCCGGCGATCAGGCAGCAGCGCCAGCGACGAGTACATGCCCGACAACGTGCCGGTGTGCGCCACTTTCCACTGGCCGTCCATGTCAGACACGCGCCAGCCATAGCCGTAGCCGTAGAAATGCGCGTTGTCCCAGCGCCGCTGGCGCTCGCCCAGCGGCATCGGCATGTGCAGGGTCCACAGCGTGCGCCGCTGCTCGCTGCCCAGCCAGTCCGGCACCAGCGCGGGATCCAGCAGCACCTGCATCCAGCGCGTCATGTCGCGCAACGAACAACGGATGCCGCCGGCCGCCATCGACGGCACGTCCGGGCTGGTTTCACCATCGGCGTTCACCACTTCATTGCGTTCGCCACGCCAGGCATGCGGCTGCGCTACGTTGCCCACGCGTTTCACCGACCACGCCCCCACCTGGCAGCGCGTCATGCCCAGTGGTTCGAACACCTGCTCGCGCATCAGCTGGTCATACGGCTTGCCGCCCGCCGCAGCGGCCACTTCACCGGCCACCACGTACATCAGGTTGTCGTAGGCATAGTGGCTGCGGAAGCTGCTGACCGGCTTGAGATGCGCCAATGCGGCGATGATGTCGGCACGGGTGAACGCGTTCGGTTCCGGCCACAGCATCAGGTCGCCGGCGCCCAGGCCCAGGCCGCTGTTGTGGATCAGCAGGTCGCGCACCTGCATCTGCTGGCCCACCCACGCATCGTGCATGCGGAAGTCCGGCAGATGCCGCTGCACCGGATCATCCCAGCGCAGCCTGCCCTGCTGCACCAGCCGCGCCAGCAGTGCAGCAGTCATCGCCTTGCTGTTGGAGGCGATCTCGAACAGCGTGTCCTCGTCGATGCGGCCGCCATCGCCACGCGCGCCCTCGGCGTGGCGATAGACCACCTGCCCGTTGTCGACCACCGCCATCGCCAGCCCGGGCAGGTGCTCGTGCTGGACGACGGCAGCGACATCGGCATCGAGGGAGGCGGTCGCGGTAGTCTGTGCCACCGCAACCGGGAACACCGCCAGCGCCGCCGCGCAGACGCAGTTTCGAGCCTGCCGTGCGGGCTTCAGTAGGCCCATGTCACGGTCAATTGCGCATAGCGCGGTGACTGGAAGCCGGTGCCGTAGCGGTACAGCGGGTTCGGCGTGCCGATGCTGTCCTGCGGCTCGTAGTCCTGGTCCACGGTCACCACGCGCTGCTGGTTGAGCACGTTGTACACCGCCAGCTTCAGGCGCAGATCGGTGGGAATCGGCACCTTGTACGAGACGCTCACGTCCAGGTCATAGGTCCAGGGTGTGCGGCCATCGCCACCGCGTGGCGAATGCACGAACACGCGCTGGGACGGAACCGTCGCCTGGCAGTTGGACACGCACACGTAGTAGCTGTGGAAGTCGGTGTCGTCGAACGGGTTGCCGGCGCCGAAGCGGGTAATCGGGCTGCCCGACTGCACGCCCAGGGTGGCGGCCACGCTCAGGTTCTCGGTCAGCGCGTAGCTGCCACGGAACTTGAACTGGTGGCGGCGATCATTGGCCAGGTAGCCGTAGCCACCGTAGTTGACCCAGGGGTTGTCGAAGTTCTCGGTGCGCCCTGCATCGGCGAAGTCGGTATCGGAGTTGACCGGGCCCTCTGCGTTGCCGCGACCGTATGCAAGGGTGTAGGAGGCGTTGAAGCCCCACTTGCCGTCCCAGGCGCGGTCGACCTGCAGTTCCAGCGCCTTGTAGTCACGCTTGGGCTTCACCCAGCCGCGCTGGCCGACATAATTGCCGTTGTCGTCATACAGCGCCCAACCTTCCTTCGAGGTGTCGATGCTGATCCAGCCATCGTTGCGGCCGTCGCAGTCGGTGTCACCCCATACGGTGTTGGTGCGGCCCGGGTTGCCCATGATCCACACGCTGTCGATGGCGCCGCACTGGCCGGTCGCGGTGATGTTCATGTCATCGATGGCATTGTGCAGGCGCCGGTAGGTCACGCTGGCGCCCACCGACCAGGCCTCGTTGATCATCTGCTGGAAGCCCAGGATCGCTTCATCCTGGTAGACCGGGTCCATGTCCCGGTTCACTTCCGCGCGCAGGTCCGGCACGCTGCCGTCGCCCTGCGAGTTGTCCACTGGGCCGATCTGCGCGCCCAGGTTGGGGATGTTGTTGGCTGCGCCGGTGTAGCCGAGGAACTCGTACCAGGTGCGCTCGTCGAGGAAACCACCGGCCTGCTTGATGTTGATGACGTTGGCCACCGGCAGGAAGTATCGGCCCAGGTTGCCGAACACCTTGGTCGTGCCATCGCCGCGCACGTCCCAGGAGAAGCCCAGGCGCGGGGCCAGCATGTCGTCGATCTTGATGTAGCTGCTGCCGTCGCCGCCCTTGTTGTCGAAGGCTTCCAGGCGCAGGCCCATGTTCAGCAGCAGATTCGGCGTCACCTGCCAGTTGTCTTCCAGGTAGTAGGCCGAGTTGATCGTCTCGAAGGCCCCGTCCACTTCATAGCGACGGGTGCGCACGACCACGCCGCTGGCCGGCACCACGCCACCGTTCAGCGAGCTGCCGGGAGTGCGGTAGTAGATGTCGTAGCGGAAGCCGCCCGGGCCCGGATAGGCGCGGCTGTAATCGGAGGTGTTCTCTTCCCGATCCAGGCCGAACCGCAGCAGGTGGTTGCCCAACGTCCATTCGAAGTCCGCGCGCGCGGCCTTGCGCGTGTCCAGCGCCGACTCCAACTGCGAGCTGCTGGTGCAGCTGCGGTCGCCCTGCAGCGACGGCGGCACGCCCTGGCCGGCCGTGCGGTTGTCGAACACGCGGTTGCAGTTCTGGTCCATCAACGAGCTCTGCACACGGTTGCGCTTGTTCTCGCCGTACATCAGCTTCATGGTCAGGTCGTTGTTGACCTGCCAGCTGTAGGTACCGGACCAGTTCTTGCCACCCACCGTGTTGTAGATCTGGTTGCTGCGCTCGCCCACGGTCTGCCCCGTGGCGTAGTCGTAGGCGTAGACGTCGGTGAGGGTCTTGCTCTTGTCCGAGAAGCCGAACAGCGACAGCATCTGGTTGTCGGTGATCTGCCAATCGATCTTGCCGCCCCAGAACGGATCATCGGCCTTGCCCTGGCTCAGGCGCGTGCCGGCATCATTGGTCGAGGTGGGACGGTAGTCGCGCGCCTCGTACATGCCGAAGAAGAACAGGCGGTCCTGCACCAGCGCACCGGAAGCGAACACATTCAGCGCGCTGCGGCTGTAGTCGTCGCGGCTGGCGGTGATGTAGCGGCTGCCGCTGCCGTCGTAGCGGTCGCGTGCCTGCGACTGCCACGCGCGCGGCTCGAAGACCAGTTCGGCACCGGCCTTGAAATCGTTGCTGCCCGAGCGGGTCACCGCGTTGATGACGCCGCCGGTGCTGCGCCCGAACTCCACCGAGTAGCCGCCCGTCTTGACCTGGAATTCCTGGTAGAACGAGAACGGCACCGACGAGAAGCCGACCCGGTTGTAGAAGTCGGTGACGTTCAGGCCATTGATGTAGACGGTGTTCTCGGCCACCGACGAACCGCCGAAGGAAATGCCCTGCCCGCCCAGCGACCCCTTGCCCTTCACCGCGCCCGGCGCGAGCAGCGCCACCGCGGTGATGTCACGGTCCACTGGCAGGCGCGACAGTTCCTCGCGGGTGATGTTGGTGGCCGACTCGGTGGACTTCACATCCACCATCGACACCACCTGCGGCGCCCGCACTTCGACCGTGCCCAGGGTACTGACCGCACCCAGCGGCACGTTCACCGTGGTCGCGCTGCCGAGACTGACCGTCACCTGGCCGACACGGCTGGCGCCTCCACCCGGCAGGCTCACCTCCATGTCATAGGTGCCGACCGGCAGCAGCGGAATGCGGTAGCTGCCGTTGGCTTCGGCCTGCACGGAGCGTACGAAGCCCGTTGCCGGGTTGCGTACGGTCACCGTGGCACCGGCCGGTACCTGGCCGGCATCGCTGACCAGCCGGCCGACCACTGAACCATCCTGTGCAAATGCGCTGGGCGCGATCACGCCCAGACACGCCCCGAGAGCGACGCACAACGCCGCCCGCTTGATGCTGTAAGCCTTCATCCCCTGCTCTCTCCTGCAAGAATTGAATGGTGTGGAATGCGATGTGTCGCGCTAGCGTTGCCTGGCTGGCAGTACCCGCCACTGGAAGTCGTAGCTCCATTGGTCGAAGTACAGGTTGCCGCCTGCCCACTCGGCCTCGCCGCGCTGCGAGTCGACCGTTTCCGAGCGGAAGTGCTGCTTGGCCGGCACGAGGGGCTGGCCGAAATCATCGTTGAAGGCGATGCGGTAGCCATCGAGGCCACCCAGGTAGAAGTTGCGCAAGGCCGGCACATCGCTGGCCAGTGCGCCGGTGGTCACGTCCATCGGCAGCCAGCCATACGGCGCCAGGTAGACCTGTCCCCAGTCATGCAGGTTGTTGTAGCCACTGCCGTCGTCGGAGAACACCATGCCCGACTGCCAGCGCGCGGGAATGCCGTTCAGGCGCAGCAGCGCGATCAGCAGCAGGGTCTGCTGCCCGCAATCGGCATGGCCGGAACGCAGCGCGTAATCGCTGATGTTGCTGAGCGTGGAATATTCGCGCGCACCGGCCCAGGGAATACGGTCGACCGCAGCAAACAGCTTGCGCACCACTTCATATGGGCGCGTCTCGCCCTGCAGCACCTGGTCGGAGAACAGCTTCAACGCAGGGGTGAAGCGCACATGCGGCAGCTGCTCGGCCAGATACGGCTTCAACGCCGTATCGGCCGGGGCCGGTTGCACCACGGCCGGGTCGATCGCGGTGTGCCGGGCGAAGATCGTGACCGCGTAGCGGATCTCGAAGCGGGTCGGCTGCCCGGCCACCGCTTTGGCCTCCAGATAGGCCGTGCGTTGCAAGGTGCTGGCCGGTGCCACCCGCGCCTTGCCTGGGCTGCTGCCCAGCCACTGCACCTGCTCCTGCTGGCCGGGGATCTCGCGTGGGTACGGAATCCAGGCACGCACGGTTTCGCCGGCCGGCACGGCATCGGCCTTCACCGTGAGCGATTGGGTGAATTCGATACGCTGCGGCAGCACCGACGCCCGGCCACTCTGTTCGGCCGCGGCGACCACGCGCGTGTGGTGCGCGTTGAGCACTTCGTTGGGTCCTGGAGGCGGCATCGGTGCATCCGCACCGCGGCGTGCGCGTGCTTCGTCGCTGAGCAGGAACAGGTTCGACGGTGCGCGCTTGAAGTACCAACGCTCGCCATCGATATCGAGATGCTCGATCAGGCCAAGCTGGTCCCAGCGCGCGAATTCCTCGTCGGTCAGGTCGGGAATCCAGCGGCGCACGGCAGACTTGGCGGCGGTTTCGTCGAGGGAAAGATCCAGGCGGATGCGGCGCATGCGCTCACGCTGGAACGCGCCTTCGGCAGCATCGCTCCCTGTCGCCAGCAACGCATCGGCGTCGCTGAAGCGGCCGCCGTCGATCAGGTCGATCACCTGCGCCTGGCGCGCACGCTGCTGGCTGCTGCGCCCGTCTGCCGCCTGCGTGACCGACACCCACAGCAGCAGCGCGGCACACAGGCCGGCAGCAGCAGGCAGACGCGGTTTGCGAATGGCAGGATCCACAGCGACACTTCCCCAGCGCGGGTGGTAACGGCTGTGTAACACGGGCCGGGATGCCGGTCAATAATTTATTCTTGCTTTCGATGCCGAAAGGAATAAATATTCCACAAGGCATTCGAGGAGGGTGTGCACCGCATGAGCCTGGCTTCCCGCGAACGGCACCGGCATTGGCCGCGCCGCTTGACCCTGGCCCTGTGCCTGCTGGCCGCACCGGCCTTTGCACAGGCCGCCCCGGCGCCCGATCCCGGCGCACCCCTGCCCTATGTGATCGGCCTGCACGAGGCCTACCTGACGCCGCAGTACTGGGCGGCGCGTCTGGACAACGCCGATGCGCCGATCCTGGATCGCGCGCAGATCGAGGCGCAGAACGCACGGATGCGGGCGCAGGACAGCCATATCCGCGACATCGCGGCGCTGCCAGCCCAGCTTGATGCGGCGACGGTGCGTGCCAGCATCACCGCGCTGTCGAGCTGGCCCACGCGCACCCTCTATGGCGACAAGGGCACGCCCATCGCGCCGGCCCTGCGCAGCGCGATCGAAGCCAACCTCGGCCTTGATGCAATCCCCGCCCAGGTGGCACCGGCCTACGGGCTGGTGGTGAAGCGTGCCGCACTGCGCACCTTCCCCACCCGCGAGCGCGTCTTCAGCACCGTCGGTGACACCGACATCGACCGCTTCCAGGAATCGGCACTGTTCCCCGGCGACAAGGTCGCCGTGGTCCACCGCAGTGCCGACGGCCGCTGGCTGTTCGTGCACAGCGAGCGCTACAGCGCGTGGATCGAAGCCGACGCCATCGCCAGCGGCGACAAGGCCACGGTGCTCGGCTACGGCGCGAAGGGACCCTACCGGATCATCACCGGTGCCACCGCGCAGACCGCCTACACCCCGGAAGAACCGCGTGTCTCGCGCCTGCAACTGGACATGGGCGTGCGCCTGCCGGTGCTGGCCGACTGGCCCGCGTCAGAACCGGTGAACGGCCAGCAGGCGCACGCATCATGGGTGGTGCAGCTGCCGGTACGCGAGGCAGATGGTCGCCTGAAACTGGTACCGGCCCTGCTGCCGCGCTCGCAGGACACCGCCGCCGACTACCTGGCCCTGACCCCGCGCCTGTTGCTGCAGCAGGCCTTCAAGTTCCTCGGCGAGCGCTACGGTTGGGGCCACGACTACGACACCCGCGACTGCAGCGGTTTCGTCTCCGAGATCTACCGCAGCTTCGGCGTGCTGCTGCCACGCAATACCAGTGCACAGGCGGTCAGCCCGGCGCTGGATCGCCTGCCGTTCACCGGCAAGGACGGCAAGGCACTGCGCGACCGTGCCGTCACCGACCTGAAGGTCGGCGATCTGGTCTACATCCCCGGCCACGTGATGATGGCCATCGGCCACGTCGACGGCCGTACGTGGGTGATCCACGATACGGCGGGCGGCAGCTGGTTCGGTGCCGACGGCACGCGCGTGCAGGCCCATCTCAATGGTGTTTCGGTCACGCCGCTGGAGCCGATGATGGCCAGCGATACCGTCCGCTACATCGACCGCATCACCAACATCCAGCGCCTGCGGGCCAAGACTCCTGAATGAAGATCACCGCCATCGAACTGGGCATGCTGCGCGTGCCGTTGAAGACACCGTTCAAGACCGCCCTGCGCACGGTGGAAACCGTGGAAGACGTGGTGGTGCTGATCCGCACCGACACCGGCAACACCGGCTATGGTGAAGCCCCGGCCACCGCCGTGATCACCGGCGATACGCACGGCTCGATCATCGAAGCGATCCGCCACTTCATTGCCCCGCGCCTGATCGGCCAGGACGTGGTCAACCTCAACCACCTGTGCACGCTGGTGCAGACCGCGATGGAGCGCAACACCAGCGCCAAGGCGGCGGTGGAGATCGCGCTGTACGACCTGTGGGCGCAGCTGCACGGCGCCCCGCTGTACCAGATGCTCGGTGGTGGCGACCCGGTGATCACCACCGACATCACCATCAGCGTGGACTACATCGACAAGATGGTGGCCGACTCGCTGTCGGCAATCGAACGCGGCTTCGAGTCGCTGAAGATCAAGGTCGGCAAGGACATCGGCCTGGACATCGAACGGGTCAAGGCGATCCATGCCGCCGTGGAAGGCCGCGCCCTGCTGCGCCTGGACGCCAACCAGGGCTGGACCGCCAAGCAGGCAGTGCATGCGATGCGTACCCTGGAAGACGCCGGCGTGGTGCTTGAACTGCTGGAGCAGCCGGTGAAAGCGGCCGACATCAGCGGCCTGAAGTACGTCACCGACCGCGTCAACACGCCGGTGATGGCCGACGAGAGCGTGTTCAGCCCGAGCCAGGTGATGGACCTGATCCAGCAGCGCGCGGCCGACATCATCAACATCAAGCTGATGAAGACCGGCGGCCTGTCCAACGCGATCCGCATCGCCGACATTGCCGGCATCTACGGCGTGCCGTGCATGATCGGCTGCATGATCGAATCGAGCATCAGCGTGGCCGCCGCCGTGCACCTGGCCGTGGCCAAGAGCGATGTGATCACCAAGGTCGATCTGGACGGCCCCTCGCTGGGCCAGTTCGATCCGGTCAGCGGCGGCGTGCATTTCAACGAATCGGAGATCAGCATCAGCGACGTGCCGGGGCTGGGCATCACCGAAGTGCGCGGGCTGGAGATGCTGGGTTGATTTCTGCCTTGCGGCTGACGTTGCCTGCCACTGACGTTGGGTCGGGCATTACTTTTCCTTTCGCGAAAAGAAAAGTAACCAAAAGAAGCGCTCCGCCGACCGCGAGCCGGTGCTACGCACCGGTTCCCTGCGCTCCTCGGCCCGTCGAGGGACGGCGCGGGAACTCGCTGCGCTCAGACACCCGCGCCTCTTCGCCCTCGCCGCACCTGCGGTGCTCGGCTCGCTACAAGGCGGACTCAACGTCCAATGCAACAGCTGCACCCAGTAGATCCACGTCACGCGTGGAAGCGCTTGTTTTTGCCCTACCCCGTAATCCCTTCGCGGCTGGCACGCGCGCGATGTGTCCAGGGTCGGGCGGGTGGGGCTTGCGGGGGTGTCCGCCGCATGGATGCCGCGGCCAAGCCTACACGGACGTACTTGCGGCGTCCCCCGCAATCCCCACCCGCCCGACCCACCCCATAATTCGCTTTATGCGGCCAACCGCAACGCCTTTGCAGACCCCCGGACACCCCGCATGCCGCCCCTGCTGAAGATCCGCACCGAGCGTGGGCAGATGTCGGCCATCGAGCGCCGCATCGCCGACTTCATCCTCGACAACGCCCACCTGCTGCGCGACTACTCCTCCCAGCAGCTGGCCAGCGCGCTCGGCATCAGCCAGTCCAGCGTGGTGAAGTTCAGCCAGAAGCTTGGCTTCAAGGGCTACCCGGACCTGAAGTACTCCATCGGCCAGGACGTGGCCCGCGCAGGTGCCGATCCGCAGCAGGCGCCCGACGAACCCGACAGCGGCGATGACTACCTGCGCCTGGGCGAGGCCCTGCGCCGCAGCAAGGCGCAGGCCGAGGAGGAAACACGCCAGGCCAATCCACGCGGGGAGATCGAGCGCATCGTGCAGCTGCTCGACGGCGCACCAAAGCTGTTCGTCTACGGCCTGGGTGACGACGGCCTGTTCGCCCGCGAGTTCGCCATGCGGCTGTCGCTGCTCGGACTGCTGGTGGTGCCGCATACCGATCCGATCCTGATGCTGGCCAACCTCTCGGCCGCACGCCCCGGCGATGCGCTGCTGATGTTCTCCGAGTTCGGCAACCTGCCCCAGCTTTCACAGTTGTCGCGGCAGTTCCAGGACATGGGTGGCAAGGTGATTTCCATCACCCGCCACACCGCCAACCCGCTGCGCGCGCATGCGGATGCGGCACTGGCGGTCTGCGCCCACGACCGCACGCCACAGGTCGCGCAGCTGCTGTACCGTAGCGCCATGCACGCCCTGCTCGATTTCCTGTTCGTGCTGCTCTGCCACACCAATCCGGATCGCCAGCAGCAGCTTGCGGTGAACCTGGAGCGGATCGACCACCTGCTGGATTCCTGACCGGAGCGCATGTTGATGAGATCGCTGGTCCGCCTTGCCACCACTGCACTGCTGCTCGCCGCGGCGGTGTCCGTTCACGCGGCGCCGCTGGATGGCGCGCGCCAGCTGATCGTGGTCACCAGCGAAGGCTGGGACAGCACCCAGGGGCAACTGCAGGCCTATGTGCGCGACGGCCAGGGCTGGCACCCGCATGGCCAGGCGTTCCCGGTGGCGCTTGGCCGCACCGGCAGCGCCTGGGGCCTGGGCCTGCATCCGGCGCAGGCCGATGGCCCGCAGAAGCAGGAAGGCGATGGCCGCAGCCCGGCCGGCATATTCGCGCTCGGCAGTGCGTTCGGCTATGCCGTCACCCGCCGCGGCACTGCCATGCCCTACCAGCCGATGCTGGACAGCAGCTACTGCATGGACGTACCCGGTTCGCCGTTCTACAACCGCATCGTCGATGAAAAGAAGGTCGGCAATGCAGCGGTCAAGGGCTCCACCGAGCCGATGCGGCTGGACCTGCACAACAAGGGCGACGTGCGCTACCGGGAAGGCTTCGTCATCGCCCACAACCCGGACAACCAGCCCGGCAAGGGCAGCTGCATCTTCGCCCATCTGTGGCGCCAGCCCGGCGAAGCCACCGCCGGCTGCACGGCCATGCCGCAGGAACGCATGCAGGCACTGCTGGACTGGCTGCGGCCGCAGGACGCGCCGCGTTTCGTGCTCCTGCCGCGCGCGGAGTACAAGCGCCTGCAGGCGCAGTGGCAACTGCCCGCGCTGGCCGGAGACGTCCGTTGAGCACGCAGGACGAACCGCAGCTGCAACGCGCGGTCAGCCGCTGGCAGATCGTCGGCCTGTCGATCAACGATGTGATCGGCAGCGGCATCTACCTGCTGCCGGCCGCCACCGTCGCCCTGCTCGGCCCCTTCAGCCTGTGGGGCGTGGTCGCCGCTGGCATCGTCGTCGCGCTGCTGGTGCTGTGCTACGCGCAGGCCGCCAGCTACTTCGATGAACCCGGCGGCAGCTACCTGTATGCACGCGAGGCGTTCGGGCGCTTCGCCGGTTTCGAGATCGGCTGGATGATCTGGCTGACCCGCATCAGCTCGGCCGCTGCGCTCAGCAACGCGCTGGCCGACGCGGTTGCGCGTTTCTGGCCGTGGGCCGATGCCGGCCTGGGCCGCATCGCGGTGATCGTGGTATCGCTGGGCTTCCTCACCGGGATCAACATCATCGGCGTGCGCTCGGCCGCGCGTACCGGCGTGGTGCTGGTGATCGGCAAGATGCTGCCGCTGCTGCTGTTCGTGGCCATCGGTGCGTTCTACATCGACCCACAGCTGGCCTTCTCCGGCCAACGCCCGGACCCGCATGACCTGCAGCGCATGGGCGAAGCCGCCTTGCTGCTGCTTTACGCCTACGCGGGCTTCGAGAACATCCCGGCCGCCGCCGGCGAGTACCGCAATCCGCGCCGCGACATTCCGTTCGCCCTGATCACCATGATCATCACCGTCACCGTCATCTACGGCGCGGTGCAGGTGGTGGCGCAGGGCACGCTGGCCGGCCTGTCCAGCTCGGCCACGCCACTGGCCGATGCCGCCGCCGGTTTCGGTGGCGAAGCACTGGCGCTGGTCCTGACCGTCGGTGCCACCATCTCCATCCTCGGCACCAACAGCAACACGATGATGATGGGCCCACGCTTCCTGTTCGCACTGGCCCGCGATGGCTACGGCCCGAAGATCCTGGCGCAGGTGCATCCCCGCTTCCACACCCCGGCCGCGTCGATCCTGTGCCAGGGCCTGATCGCGCTCGGCCTGGCCCTGTCCGGTTCGTTCGTGCAGCTGGCCCTGCTGTCGATGACGACGCGCCTGTTCGCCTACATCGGCACTGCAGCAGCAGTCCTGGTACTGGCCAAGCGCTACGCCGACCGCCCGGGCGCGTTGAAGCTGCCCGGTGGGCCGTTGATTCCGGTGCTGGCGCTGCTGCTGTGCCTGGCGCTGTTCGCCAGTGCCAGCTGGCAGAACATCGCTGCTGCGCTGGTGGCATTCGCCATCGGCGCGGTGATCTACACGCTGCCGCGAAAAGATACCGATGCCGGATAACCGATAGCGCCGGGCCATGCCCGGCGGATTGATCTGGTGATCACGCTGCCGGACCGGGCCGTTAACCGCCACACAGGCACGATCGGGCTTCGTCCACAACGGAGCCTTCCATGACCGAGTACCAGATCCCCGGCCGCGTACCGGACGACAGCACGCCGCGCGACGCGGTCAGCAACTACTGGCGCGAGCGCTACACGGCCGAGCCGTACTACGACGACCAGCTGTTCTTCGAGGACTACGAGCCGGCCTACCGCATCGGCCACGCCGCGCGTGCACAGGACATGATCCGCGCCTATGAACAGGTCGAGGCCGAGCTCGAATCACGCTGGGCCAACGAACGCGGCCGCAGCCGCCTGGACTGGGCGCAGGCACGCAATGCGGTGCGTCGTGGCTGGGACGAAGCGCACCTGACGGACCCGCTGTTGAAGCGATAGCGCCATGCTTCTGTAGAGCCGAGCCTACGCTCGGCTCTCGCACCACGTCTGTAACGTCGAGCCACGCTCGACTGAGCCGAGCATGGCCCGGCTCTACACCGGATCGATCACTCCTGTTCCGGCAGCGGCGGCACGATCGCGCTGCGCTTGCTCTCGCCCCCACCGGCGGCGATCAGGTCGCGGGTGTTCTTCTGCACCGCCACCGCGCCGAACAGCGACAGTGCATACGCCATGCCATAGAAGCCCTTCTCACTCGGCGCCAGCGTTGCATTCCACAGGCCGACCAGCAGCAGCATCAGCGCCGACAGCAGCGCGAACCAGCACAGCGCGTAATACAGGCCACTCACCGGAATGCCTTCGACGCGGTCGCGCACGCTCTTCTGCAGCGACACCGCCGCGAACAGGCCGAACAGCAGCAGGGTCAGGTAGTAGCCCTTCTCGTTGAGCGCCATCGTGGCGTTGAACAGGCCGATCAGGTACGCCGCCGCCCCCAGCAGCAGGGCCACCCAGGAGGCGGCGATGAAGGCGGTGGACGGCTTGTGGGGCATGGCAGTGTTCATTGCAGGTCCTTGGCAGGCAGGCGGGCACGCTTTGCCCGGGCGTGCCCACCCTAGACGATCCCGCCGCGCTCGCACAGGGGGCGCAGGACCTTCGGGCCACGACGCTCACGGCGCCGGTGGTATACAAGGGACAGCCCGGCCATCCGCATCCCCGCACTGGAGATACCCATGACCCGCACGCCCCTGCTGCTCGCCCTCGGCCTCGTGCCGATCCTTGCCACCTCCGCCTGCAATGCCGCCGATCCGGCCGCCAACGGTGCGCAGACCGCCACGGCGGCCTCTGCCGCCACCGACCAGCGCCCGTTCAACGCCACCGAAGTCAGCCGCTTCGACCAGCCCTGGGCGATGACCTTCCTGCCCGACGGCAGCCTGCTGGTCATCGAAAAGCGCGGCAAGCTGCAGCACCTGGACCCGGCCAGCGGCCAGAAGCACGAGATCACCGGCGTTCCGAAGGTCGCCTATGGTGGCCAGGGTGGTTTCGGCGACATCATCCTGCACCCGGATTTCGCCCGGAATCATGTCGTTTACGTCAGCTATGCCGAGGAAGGCACGCTGGATACCCGCGGTGCCGCGGTGGCCCGGGCCACGCTGGCACTGGATGCCAACGGCGGTGGCCAGCTGAAGGACCTGAAGGTGATCTGGCGGCAGAGCCCCAAGGTCAGCGGTGAGGGTCACTACGGGCATCGCCTCGCCTTCGGCCCGGACGGCAAGCTGTGGATCAGCTCCAGCGAGCGCCAGAAGTTCGATCCGGCCCAGGACATGGGCAGCAACCTCGGCAAGATCATCCGCCTCAACGACGATGGCAGCCTGCCCGCCGACAATCCGTTCGCGTCGCAGGGCGGGGTGGCCGCACAGGTCTGGTCGCTGGGCCACCGCAACATCCTCGGCATGGCCTTCGATGCTAACGGCAAGCTGTGGGCGCACGAGATGGGCCCGGCCGGCGGCGACGAACTGAACCTGATCGTGCGTGGCGCCAACTACGGCTACCCGATCGTTTCCAACGGTGACCATTACGACGGCCGGCCGATTCCCGACCACGACACGCGCCCGGAATTCGCCGCGCCGAAGGTGACCTGGACGCCGGTGATCTCGCCGGCCGGCTTCGTGATCTACAGCGGCAGCCTGTTCCCGCAGTGGAAGGGCAGCGGCTTCATCGGTGGCCTGTCGTCCACTTCGCTGGTGCGCGTGGCCTTCGATGGCGACAGCGCGCGCGAAGCCGAGCGCTTCAACATGGGCGAGCGCATCCGCGAAGTGGAACAGGGCCCGGACGGCGCGCTGTGGCTGCTGGAAGACGGCAGCAAGGCGCGCCTGCTGAAGCTCACGCCGAAGGCCTGAGGTAGTGCCGGCCGCCGGCCGGCACCGTGGATCCTTCCGGCATCCTGCGGTTGCCGGCCAGCGGCCGGCACTACCCTTGCCAAACGCCCCCGCACGCGGGGCGTCTGCATTCATTGGATGGTGATGACCTTCACCTCGGTCTTCGTGCAGGCCTGGTCCAGGCACTGGCCGCTCAACCACACCTGGCCGCTGCCGATCATCACGCCCTGCTGGTTGACGAACACCTTGCCGAAGTCCTGCCCGGACACCGCCTTGACCACCTCCGGCGTGATGATCTTCTCGTAGTTGCGCTGGAACTCTCCGGGGCCGGAGATCTTCTTTCCGCCGCTGATGTTCAAGGGGAATCGCACTTCCTCGACCACCGCAGCGCGATCACCGCCGACCACGGCGGCCTTGAACGCATTGAAGACCTTTTCGAACTGCGCGGCATCGCCGAGCAGCGACTCGATGCGCGCACGCGCATCCTCGGCGGACACCTCGGCTGCCGGTGCGGCAGGTGCAGCGGCGGCTTCGGCAGCCGGCGCCGCCGGTTCAGCCGCAGGTGTCGAAGCAGCACTGGCCTCCATCGGCGGCGGCGCATCCGCTGCAGGCTCGGCCGGCGGCGCCGGCTGCGAACAGGCCGCCAGCAGCAGGGCGGGAATCAGGTAGGCCATCCGGCGCATGCGCGCACTCCATTGGAACAGGAGGCCCGATGGTAGCGCCGCCACAGTGAGGACCACAAAAAAGGGGACGGAGGGGATTAAGTCGTTTTGGCACAAACGACTTAATCCCCTCCGTCCCCTTTTTTCGATCAGGCCTTCAGCAGCTCGAACTGCACCGCTTCGCCGGCGGCCGACGAGGCACAGACCCACAGGTCGAACTGGCCCGGCTCGGCACGCAGCACGCCGTCGCGGCCGGTGAAGGCCAGTTGCTCGCGGGTCAAGGTGAACACCACTTCGGCTGACTCGCCCGGCTGCAGCGCCACCTTGCGGAAGTCCTTCAGTTCACGCACCGGACGCACGCGGCTGGCCACGCGATCGTGGATGTACAGCTGCACCACTTCCTCGCCCGCCACGCGGCCGGTGTTGGTCAGCACGGTGGTGATGGTCAGGGTGTCGTCCCAGCCGAGCTGTGCCGTGCTCAGCTGCGGCACGCCGTAGGCGAAGGTGGTGTAGCCGATGCCATGGCCGAACGGGTACAGCGGTTCATTGGGAATCTCGCGCCAGCGCGCCTTGAACTCCGACATGGTCGGCAGTTCCGGACGGCCGGTGCGCGGGTGGTTGTAGAAGTACGGCTGCTGGCCGGACACCTGCGGGAAGCTGACCGGCAGGCGGCCGGACGGGCTGTAGTCACCGAACAGTACATCGGCCACGGCATGGCCGGTCTGCGTGCCCAGGTACCAGGTCACCGCCACGGCCTGCGCATTGCGCACTGCGCCCTGCAATGCCAGCGCGCGGCCATTGCGCAGCAGCACCACCAGCGGCTTGCCGGTCATCGCCACGGCCTCGGCCAGCGCCTGCTGTGCCGGCGGCAGGGTGATCTCCACGCGCGACTGTGCTTCGCCGCTGTAGCGCTGCGGTTCGCCCAGCGCCAGCACCACCACGTCGGCACGCAGTGCGGCAGCCACAGCGGCTTCCGTGCCGCCCGGAATCGCGGCTTCCAGTTCGCAGCCCGGCACGATTTCCAGCAGCGCTTCGTCGCCGATGGCGGCACGCACGCCGGTTTCCAGGTCCACGTAACGCTGCTTGTCGCCGAACAGCGTCCAGCAGCCTTCGATGTTCTCGCGGTCCTGCACGAACGGGCCGATCAGCGCGATCTTCTGCCCGGTCTTCTGCAGCGGCAGCACGTTGTCACGGTTGTTCAGCAGCACGATCGAACGCCGCGCGGCATCGCGCGACAGTTCGTCATGCGCGGCAATGTGCGGGGTATCCGCTTCGCGCGCCGGGTCCAGCGAACGGTACGGGTCGTCGAACAGGCCGATGGTCTCCTTCAGCCACAGGATGCGGCGCACGCCTTCATCCAGCACCGCCATCGGCACCTCGCCGCTCTCGACCAGGCCGGGCAGGTGTTCGGCATAGAAGCCGCTCTGCATGCTCAGGTCCAGGCCGGCGGTGAACGCCTTGGCCGTGGCATCGCGGTCATCGGCGGCATAGCCGTGCGCGACCAGTTCCATGTCGGCGGTATAGTCGGAGATCACCACGCCCGGGAACTTCCATTCGCCGCGCAGGATGTCGGTCAGCAGTTCGGCATTGGCACTGGCCGGCACGCCATTGATGTCATTGAACGAGGACATCACGGTGATCGCGCCGGCCTCGAAGGCGGCCTTGAACGGCGGCAGGTGCACGTCGCGCAGGGTCTGCGGCGAGATGTCCACCATGTTGTATTCCATGCCGGCCATCACCGCGCCGTAGGCGGCGAAGTGCTTGGGCGTGGCCAGCAGCGAATCGGCCGCACGCAGGTCGCTGCCCTGGAAGCCACGCACGCGGGCGGCGGCGAACGCACAGCCCAGCACCACATCCTCGCCGGCACCTTCGGCGCCACGGCCCCAGCGCTGGTCGCGGGCGATGTCCACGGCCGGCGCATAGGTCCAATGCAGGCCCGCGGCGGTGGCTTCGATCGCAGTGGCGCGCGCGGTGCGCTCGGCCAGGTCCGGCTCGAAGCTGGCGGCCTCGCCCAGCGGAATCGGGAACACGGTGCGCATGCCGTGGATGACGTCGGCCGCCAGGATCACCGGGATACCCAGGCGGCTCTCCTCGGTGGCGACCTGCTGGATGCGGCGGCCCAGTTCGGCGCCCACACCATTGAACAGCGAGCCGACCTTGCCCTCGCGCACCTGCTGCAGCACCTGGTCGGCATTGCGCACGTTGGCTTCCGGGTTCACGTCCGGGGCGAACGGGCGGACCATGTCCGCGAAGACACCCAGCTGGCCGACCTTTTCCTCGACGGTCATCTGGGCAATGAGGGATTCGATGCGATCGGAGGCCACCGGCAGTCCTTGATGAAAACGTTTACAAGCCCGGCATTCTAGCGATCCCGAGCCGTTTGGCGAGAGGTTTCTTCATTCAGTTTCAGCCACCAGCGGGGTCCGTATGGCCCCGCCGGGGGCACCGCAGCTTACTCCGAGCCGGCCAACTGGCGCTGCCCGGCCATCAACATGGCGTCACTGGAGGCCTGGAATACCCGCAGGCCGAAGGCCGGCAGGATCGCCAGCAGGTGGTCGAAGATGTCCGACTGCACCGCCTCATACTCGGCCCAGGCAGTGCTGCGGGTGAAGCAGTAGAGCTCCAGCGGCAGGCCCTCGGTGGTCGGCTGCAGCTGCCGTACCAGCAGGGTCATGTCGGTATGGATGCCCGGGTGGCTGCGCAGGTAGCGCTCCACATAGGCCCGGAACGTACCCAGGTTGGTCACGCGGCGGCTGTTGACCTCGGCCACGCCCTGCTCGCGCAGGCGCCCGTTCCACTGCCCCAGCTCCTGTTCCTTGTCGCGCAGGTAGTCGCGCAGCAGCGCGAACTCGCCGAGGAAGGCCAGGTCACCCTCGTCCAGGAAGCCGACGCTGTGCTGGTCCAGGTACAGCGCGCGCTTGATCCGGCGCCCGCCGGCCTCCTGCATGCCGCGCCAGTTCTTGAACGACTCGGTCACCAGCTTCTTGGTGGGGATGGTGGTGATGGTCTTGTCGAAGTTCTGCACGGTGATGGTGTGCAGCGCGATGTCGATGACGTCGCCGTCGGCGTTCTGGCTGGGCATCTCGATCCAGTCGCCGATGCGCACGCGGCCATCGCCACTGATCTGCACGCTGGCCACCAGCGACAGGATGGTGTCCTGGAAGATCAGCATCAGCACCGCCGTGGCCGCGCCCAGGCCGGTGACCAGATAGCGCAGGTCGACGCCCGCCAGGGTAGCGACGATCGACAGGCCGGCGATCACGAAGAGGACGATCTTGGCGACCTGCAGGTAGCCCTTGATCGGCTTGTTGCGTGCCTCGGGGCGGCGCTCGTACAGATCGTTGGCCGCATCCAGCGCATGCGAGATGGCCAGCACCACGGTCAGGATCGCCCACGCCTGGCAGGCGCCGATGATGAAGCTGACCAGGCCCGGCGGCAGGTCCGGCACGATGCGGATGCCCGAGGCGATCACCTGGCTGGGCACCACGTTCGACAGGCGCGAGATCACCCGCATCAGGTGGCTGCCGCGGCCGGTGTCAGCGCCCGGAAGGCGGCTCAGCAGCCGCCGCAGCCCGCGCAGCAGGATGCGCTTGGTCACCCAGTTGGCCAGGCCAGCGGCGATCAGCAGCGCCGAGATCATCAACGCCAGGTAGGCGCCGGGATAGGGTTCCAGTGTGTTCTGCAGCCGTTCCAGCCACTGTACCGCCACCACCGCGTCCACCATCAGTTGCCTCCTGTCTGTTTCGTTGTTGCCAAGGTTGCCAGCCAGCGGCCGGCACGACCGGGTCAGTCCCGCGTGCGTTCGATGATCACGCCCACCGCGCGCGCGCCGCGCACTGCGCCCGGCTTGCTCAGCTTCAGGCGCAGCCACTTCACGTCGAATTCGTCCAGCACGATCTGCGCGCAGCGCTCGGCCAGGGTCTCGACCAGGCCGAACTCCGACTCGCGCACGAACTGTTCCAGGCGCTTGCTCACCGCCTTGTAGTTCAGGGTGTGGGCGATGTCGTCGGTGGCCGCGGGGCGACGGTTGTCGAAGCCCATTTCCAGGTCGAACACCAGGTCCTGGCGGATCCGTCGTTCCCAATCGTAGATACCGATCAGGGCGTCGATCGTCAGCCCTTCGATGAAAACCTTGTCCATTGCGCTTACCGGCACGAATACAGGCGGCCATGGTAACGGCACGGCGGTGAGCCTGCCCGGAACGGGCGGCGGGCTACCGGCGTGGGGCGGCCCGGAAAAGACAAAGGGCCCTGCTAGCGGGGCCCTTTGGTACTACCGTTTGTCCCCGGGGGGAGCTGGAATCCAGCCGCGAGTCCCGGTGGCGCAGGCACGCAGATTAGGCAAGGACCAGATCGCCGGTCAAGGCCAAATCCGACAGGACAGGTCAGGTATTCGTCCGAGGCAAAACGCAGAAAATCAGCCGCGCGGACAAGGACGTTCCCTGATGGTCGCCGCCGCCCACTCTCGCGAACATCGATTCCTCCTTCACCACCGCACATGACGATGGCTCCATACGATGTACTGCGGCGCGCGTTGTCAGCGGAGCGTCTGTCTACTTACGAGAGAATCGCATCGAGCTGCAGCCCCGACGTCACAGCCGAATCCCTGTACCTGTGGAACATGCGGATGTGCAGTGCACTGATGATGCCGGTCCATCTGTGCGAAGTGGTCACCCGCAACGCCGCTGCAGCTGTGCTCGCCAGGCAGCATGGCCCGCGTTGGCCCTGGAATGGTGCCTTCCGACGGAGGCTGCCAACCTCATCCAGTACTTCTCCGCGCACGGTACTGGAACAACTTGCCAGCCGCGTAACCGATACACCCGGGATCGTCGCCAACCTGCCGATGGTGTTCTGGCAGCAGCTCTTCACCTGTCGCTTCGACTCCACGCTTTGGATACCCGCACTCAGCAGGGTTCTGCAGCATGCTCCCTCTGCTCATCCCAGTGCCGTCAGGAAAGCCATCCATGCGGATATCGGACGCATCCGCCACCTGCGCAACCGCATCGCCCACCACGAGCCGGTCCTGGAACGTGACATCGGCGCCGACCTGGCCGCGATCGGGCGGCTGATCCATGCCCGCTGCCCACACACGCTGGGCTGGCTGCAGCGCCATGAGCGGGCGACAACCGTGCTGGCGGCGTCGCCGTTGGCAGTGCATCGGTAATGCGTCCGCCGGGCATGGCCCGGCGCCGCCGGCTCAGACCGCCGGCAGGGTCGCCATGTCCCAGCGCGGGGTCACATCCACCTTCGGCGGGCTGTGCTGGCCGGCCTGCAGGCGCAGCGCGCCGGCGAAGGCGATCATCGCCCCGTTGTCGGTGCACAGTGCCGGCCGCGGGAAGCAGGCACGGCCGCCGAGGCGCTCGGCCATCTGCTGCAGGCGGGCGCGCAGGCGCGTGTTGGCGCCGACGCCGCCGGCCACCACGATCACGTTGGTCCCGGCCGCTTCCAGTGCGCGCTCGCACTTGATCGACAGGGTCTCGACCACCGCGTCCTCAAAGCCCCGGGCGATGTCGGCGCGGGTCTGCTCGCTCTGGTCACTGTCGCGCCAGGCCATCAGGACCTGGGTCTTCAGGCCGGAGAAGCTGAAATCCAGCCCCGGGCGGTCGGTCATCGGCCGCGCGAAGCGGTACGCGCCCGGCGTGCCCTGCTCGGCCAGCCTGGCCAGCTGCGGGCCGCCCGGGTACGGCAGGCCCATCAGCTTGGCGGTCTTGTCGAAGGCCTCGCCGGCCGCGTCGTCCAGGGTCTCGCCCAGCAGGCGGTACTGGCCGATCGCATCCACCGCCACCAGCTGGGTGTGGCCACCGGACACCAGCAGCGCCACGAACGGCGCTTCCGGCGGGTCGTCTTCCATCAGCGGGGCCAGCAGGTGGCCTTCCATATGGTGTACGCCCACGGCCGGCACCTCCAGCGCCCAGGCCAGCGAACGCGCCACGCCAGCGCCCACCAGCAGCGCGCCGACCAGGCCGGGACCGGCGGTGTAGGCCACGCCATCGATATCGCCCACGCCCAGGCCGGCGTCGGCCAGGGTCTGGCGTACCAGTGGCAGCAGCTTGCGGACATGGTCGCGGCTGGCCAGTTCGGGCACCACACCACCGTATTCGGCGTGCAGGGCGATCTGGCTATAGACCGCATGGGCGCGCAGGGCCGCGCTGCCGGGCAGGTCGGTGTCATACACCGCCACGCCGGTCTCGTCACAGGAAGATTCGATGCCAAGGACTCGCATGCCTGCTATTATGACGCCCCTGCCGCCCCCTCGGGGGACGTGCAGATCTCACTGCTTTCGAACCCCCGGCCCGTATTCAGGGTTGGCCGCTTGCAGTTTGTCGTTTCGCCGCTATAATGTGCGGCTCGCCGGGCGTGACCCGGTTCTACTGTGTCCCGGAGATTCCATGCCCAGCGTCAAAGTCCGCGAGAACGAGCCCTTCGAGTTTGCTCTTCGCCGCTTCAAGCGCACTTGCGAAAAGGCCGGTGTGCTGGCCGAAACCCGCAAGCGCGAGTTCTACGAAAAGCCGACCCAGGAGCGCAAGCGCAAGGCCGCCGCTGCTGTGAAGCGTCAGCTGCGCCGCTCGTCGCGCGACGTCACCAAGCGTCAGCGCCTGTACTGATCGGACGCATCTTCATTGCGGCGGGCCTGCCTGTCGCGATGGAGCCGAAGCCGGCACGCGCGAGCGTCGCCGGCTTTTTGCGTTTCCGGGTTCGGGCAGCCGCCCCGCCCCACCTACCACCACGAGGTTCCTCATGAGCATGAAGCAGCAGCTCACCGAAGACATGAAGGCCGCCATGAAGGCGGGCGAGAAGCACAAGCTGGGCGTGATCCGCCTGATCAACGCTGCCATCAAGCAGCGCGAAGTGGACGAGCGCATCGAGCTGGACGACACCGCCGTGATCGCCGTGCTCGACAAGATGGTCAAGCAGCGCAAGGACTCGGTCAGCCAGTACGAAGCCGCCAACCGCGAAGACCTGGCCGAGATCGAGCGCGCCGAGATCGTGGTCATCGAAGCCTACCTGCCGGCCAAGATGGGCGAGGCCGAGATCGTGGCCGCCATCCAGGCCGCCATCGCCGAGACCGGTGCCGCCGGCCCGGCCGACATGGGCAAGCTGATGGGCGCGCTGAAGCCCAAGCTCGCCGGCCAGGCCGACATGGGCCTGGTCTCCAAGCTGGTCAAGCAGCTGCTGGCGTAATCCAGCACCTGGGGTCGGATCCCTTCCGCAGCGCGGAAGGGCTCTGACCCCATTGATGCACCCGCTTCACCGCACCTTCGTCGGTCGCCTGCTACAACCGCACACATGGTTGAACCCGAGCCCAACGTTCCCGTGTCCCTGCACAAGTACCTCAAGCGCCTGCAGGACAGCTTTCCGATGGCGGTGGCCAAGCGCTTCATCGACGTCGACGTGCTGACCCAGGCAGCTTCCGTCTCCTTCTACGCCCTGCTGTCGATGGCACCGTTGCTGGTGCTGCTGCTGTGGCTGACCGCCTCGCTGTACCCACCGGCCCAGCAGGCGCTGATCGACCAGATCAGCTCGGTGGCCGGCAGCAGCGCGGCTACTGTGGCCGAAACCGTTCTGAAGAACGCCGACAACCAGCCGGATGTCGGCTCGCTGGCGGGTGTGTGGAGCACGCTGCTGCTGTTCGTCGGCGCCACCGCCGTGTTCGCCCAACTGCAGAACGCACTGAACCTGATCTTCCGCACCAGCGGCGAGCGCCTGGAAGGCCTCAAGGCCTGGCTGCGCAAGCGCGTGTTCTCGTTCGGCGTGGTGCTGGCCCTGGGCTTCCTGCTGATCCTGTCGATGACGGCCACCACGGTACTGCAGGTGGCCTTCGCCCAGCTGCCATCGATCCTGCCCGCGCTGGGGTACGTCACGAGCCTGCTGCTTTACGCAGTCGGCTTCGCCTTCATGTACCACTACCTGCCCGACCGCCGCGTGGCCTGGCGCCAGGCCTTCATCGGCGGCGTCATCACCTCGGCACTGTTCGCACTGGGCCGCTACGGCATCGGCGTCTACATCGCCACCGTGGCCCCCGGCAGTGCCTACGGCTCGATGGGTGCGCTGGTGATCTCGCTGGTCTGGATCTACTACGCCACCGTCGTGTTCTTCGTTGGCGCCCTGATGACGGCGGTGATCGATGAGCGCCTGCGCGCGCGTCATCACCTGGCCGCAGCCGGCATTGATCCGGCAACCGCCAGCCAGGTGCCCGACAGGGGGTAAACTAGGCCGACCGCCCCCGGTTCCGTCGCGTGGTCCTGCACCGCGCCCTGCCCTGTTGCCCATGGCCCGTATCCCCGACGCTTTCATCGACGACCTGCTCGCCCGCACCGACATCGTCGAGGTGGTGGGCAGCCGCGTGCCGTTGAAGCGCCAGGGCAAGGAGTACGCCGCGCGCTGCCCGTTCCATGACGAGCGCTCGGCGTCGTTCACGGTCTCGCCCACCAAGCAGTTCTATCACTGCTTCGGCTGTGGCGCGCACGGCACCGCGATCAGCTTCCTGATGAACTACGACCGCCTCGAGTTCCTCGAC
This sequence comes from Stenotrophomonas sp. YJH_SMC_135, assembly GCF_059372355.1. Lineage (NCBI taxonomy): Bacteria > Pseudomonadati > Pseudomonadota > Gammaproteobacteria > Lysobacterales > Lysobacteraceae > Stenotrophomonas > Stenotrophomonas sp. YJH_SMC_135. The sequence goes on along the minus strand of NZ_JCAFVN010000005.1, from coordinate 26,170 downwards.
GCGGTGGATGAACTGGCCAAGCGTGCCGGCATGGAAGTGCCGCGCAACGAGAATCCGCGCAGCCCGCAGCAGCAGGACGACAGCCGCGAGCTGTACTCGGCGCTGGACGCGGCGACCAAGTTCTTCCAGAAGAATCTGGAGGGCAGCGAGAAGGCCCGCAGCTACCTGGATGGCCGTGGCGTGGACGAAGAGAACCGCGCGCGCTTCCAGATCGGCTACGCGCCGGATGGCTACAGCGGCCTGCGCGACGCGCTGGGCAAGGACGAGCGGCGCATGAAGCTGCTCGACCGCGCCGGCCTGTTCTCCAAGAACGACCGCGGCCACGTCTACGACAAGTTCCGCGACCGGGTGATGTTCCCGATCTTCGACCGCCGTGGCCGGGTGATCGCCTTCGGCGGCCGCGTGTTCGAGAAGGACGACGGCCCCAAGTACCTCAACTCGCCCGAGACCGCGCTGTTCCACAAGGGCCGCGAACTGTACGGCCTGTGGCAGGTGCGCCAGGCCAACCAGAAGATCGAGCGGCTGATCGTGGTCGAGGGCTACATGGACGTGGTCTCGCTGTTCCAGTTCGGCGTCACCCAGGCGGTGGCAACGCTGGGTACCGCGACCACGCCGGACCATGCCGAGCTGCTGTTCCGCAACGCACCGGACGTGTTCTTCTGCTTCGACGGCGACGCCGCCGGCCGCCGCGCCGGCTGGAAGGCGCTGGAGTCGGTGCTGCCGCGCATGAAGGATGGCCGCCAGGCCTTCTTCCTGTTCCTGCCCGATGGCGAAGACCCGGACACCATCGTGCGCAAGGAAGGCGCCGAAGCGTTCAACGAGCGCCTGAAGCAGGCTACGCCGCTGTCGCAGTTCTTCTTCGACGAACTGACCCGCGAGATCAACCTGGGCACGCTCGATGGCAAGGCACGCCTGGCCGAACGCGCCAAGCCGATGCTGGCGCAGATTCCCGACGGCGCCTTTGGCGACCTGATGAAGCAGCAGCTGGCGCAGCTGACCGGCCTGGGCGGTACTGCCCAGGCCACGCGCGCGCCGATGCCGCAACGCCAGCCGCAGCGGACGATCCAGCCCGTGGCCAAGCGCAGCCTGGTGCGCGGCGCGATCGCCGTGCTGCTGCAGCAGCCGTCGCTGGCGCTGACGCTGGGCGGCAAGCACCACTTCCAGGGCCTGCGCCTGCCCGGCGTGGAACTGCTGCTGGAGCTGCTGGGGCTGGTCGAACAGCGCCCGGACATCAGTACCGGCGCCCTGCTGGAACACTTCGACGGGCGCGAGGAACAGGCCTCGCTGCATACCCTGGCCGCACAGACGCTGCCCGGCACCGAGGCCAGCTGGACCCAGGAACTGCACGACGCAGTGGCACAGCTGGAGAAACAGCTGCTGGTGCAACGTCTGGAGGAATTGTTGGCAAAGCAGCGCCAGCAGGGCCTGGACGATACTGACAAGTACGAGCTGCGCGAGCTGCTGAAGGCGCGCGCCGGACTGCGCCTGTAGCGGCAGAACGTTTCCACGGAGAAGACCATGCTGCTGCGCCTGACCTGCCTGCTGTTGTTGTCGCTCTGCCTGCCACTGACGGCCTTGGCCGAAGACGCGCCCCTCAACGAAGTCCGCCCCGGCCTGTATGCCGGCGGCCAGCCCAGCGCCGCACAGCTGCAGGCCTTGGCTGCACAGGGCGTGCGCACTGTGATCGACCTGCGCCAGCCCGGCGAGGACCGGGGCTTCGATGAAACCCGCCTCGCCGAATCATTGGGCCTGCGCTACGTGCGCATTCCGGTGGCCGGCGCCGATGGCCTGGATACGGCCAACGTGCGCGCCGTGCACCTGGCCCTGCAGCAGAGCCAGGGGCCGGTGCTGCTGCACTGTGCGTCCGGCAACCGCGCCGGCGCCGTGCTCGGCCTGGTCAATGCACGGTACGAACATGCCAGCCCCGAACAGGCCCTTCAGCTGGGCCAGCGTGCTGGCCTGAGGTCGCTGGAAGCCGCCACCCGCCAACGCCTGGCCACGCCGGTCACCTCGCCCTGAACCCTCCGCACCAAGGACTCTGCCCACCATGACCCGCTGGTGGTCGCGCCTGCGACCGGACAACTTCACCCTCGCCCTGCTGTGCACCGTCGGCCTGGCCTCGCTGCTGCCGATGAAGGGCGCCGCCGCCATCGTCCTCGACGATGTCACCACCGTCGCCATCGCTGCACTGTTCTTCCTGCATGGCGCGCGCCTGCCACGTGAGTCGATCATCGGCGGCATGCTGCACTGGCGGCTGCACCTGACCATCCTGGCCTGCACCTTCATCCTGTTCCCGCTGCTGGGGCTGATGTTCAAGCCGCTGTCGGGCTGGCTGCTGACCCCGGAGCTGTACCTGGGCGTGCTGTTCCTGTGCACCCTGCCCTCCACCGTGCAGTCGTCCATCGCGTTCACTTCGATGGCGCATGGCAACGTGCCCGCAGCGGTGTGCAGCGCCTCGCTGTCGAGCATCCTCGGCGTGTTCCTGACCCCGCTGCTGCTGACCGCGCTGGCCGGCACCTCGGGCGGCATCCATGATCCGCTGCATGCGATCGGCGGCATCATGCTGCAGCTGCTGGTGCCGTTCGTGGCTGGCCACCTGCTGCGGCCGTGGATTGCCGGCTGGGTGGAACGCCAGCGCGCGCTGCTGCGCTACACCGACCAGGCCACCATCCTGCTGGTGGTGTACTCGGCGTTCGGCGAAGCCGTCACCGAAGGCCTGTGGAGCAAGACCCCGCTGCTGTCGCTGCTGGCTGTGGCGGTGGTGGCCGCCGTGCTGCTGGGCATCGCCATGCCGCTGATCACCTTCATCGCCCGTCGCCTGCGCTTCAACCGCGAGGACGAGATCGCCATCGTGTTCTGCGGCTCGAAGAAGAGCCTGGCCACCGGCGTGCCGATCGCCAAGGTGCTGTTCGCCGGCGGCAGCCTCGGCGCCATCGTGCTGCCGGTGATGATCTACCACCAGATCCAGCTGATCGTCTGCGGTGTGATCGCGCAGCGGTATGCGCGGCGCAAGCCCTGACCCGGAAATCCATCCACGCGTGGCGTGGATTCACGGCTCCACCAGCGTGCCCACGCTCAGCTGCGGCATCCACACCCACAGGTCGTACTCGCGGCCGGCGTGGGTGTTGACCTCCGGCGCACGCGCGGGCCGTTCGAGCAGCGCCAGCGCCTTGCAGCGGTCCATGCATCCCCAGAAGTGGCCGCGCAACGCTTCCAGCCGCACGCTGTAGATATCCAGGTCGCGCAGTACCGATGCCATCGGCTGGGTCTGCATTTCCGGCGGAGCATCGGCGGGGCGCTGCAGCATGGCGTGGACATTGCCGGTCAGCACAACCATCCGTGCGCCATCGGGCAGGCGCTGGTACAGGCGCCGTAGTTCGGCGGCCATGCGGTCATCGCGGGCCTGGCTACCGCCGTTACTGTGATTGACGTCGTAGCCAACCACCTCGATCGCGCGGCCCTGCGCCTTCAGCGCGCGCAGGCCTTCGATCATCGCCAGCATGTCGCGGCTGCGGCGACCATCGTGCTGGTCGTCGCGTACGGTCCAGAACGCGCGGCCGTGCAGGTGCTGGCGCGCCGCGGCCCCGCCATCGGATTCCAGATAGTCGCGCAGCACAGGATTCTCGGCACGTGGCAGTTCCAGCGCCAGCAGGACCGGCGCGCCATTGCGGCTGTAGTCGTCCACCAGCTGCCGCACCAGCAGTGGCGTCTCGCGTGTGCCGTGGAATTCGCCCAGCACCAGCATGCGATGGCCAGCGGCGTATTGGCGGATCTGCGCGGTAGTGTCGTCGGCATGCGCGGTCAAGGCCATGCCCAGCGCCAGCATCAGCGCGGTGGTCCAACGGAAGAACGAATGCATCCCTGCTGCTTCCTTTCCCTGGGGTCAGGAACAGCAATGGCGACGCCGAGACGGCGGTTCAAGGTGATCCACGTCATGCGAGGATGTCCGCGCGATCAGGTGGGGTCAGAGCCCCTTCGGGGATCCGACCCCGAGGTCACAGCCAGGGCAGGATCCAGTGGTCCACCAGCAGGAAGGCGAACAGCGCCATCAGGTACACGATGGAGTAATAGAACATCTTCATCGAGAACAGCTCGTCCGGCGGGTTCAGCATGCGCCAGGCGTACCAGAGGAACACGGCGTTGAGCACGATCGCGCCGCCCAGGTAGAACGCACCGCTCATGCCCACCAGGTACGGCAGCAGGCACACCAGCGCCAGCACCACCGAATACACCATGATCTGCTTGCGGGTATGCACCACGCCGTGGGTCACCGGCAGCATCGGGATCTCCGCCTTCGCGTAGTCCTCGCGGCGGAAGATCGCCAGCGCCCAGAAGTGCGGCGGGGTCCAGATGAAGATGATCAGCACCAGCAGCGACGAGTACGCCCAGTCCGATGAACCCTGCATGCCGGTCACCGCGGCCCAGCCCAGCATCGGTGGCATCGCGCCGGCCAGGCCACCGATGACGATGTTCTGCGAGGTCGCACGCTTGAGGTACACGGTGTAGATCACCGCGTAGCCGATCAGCGAGGCGAAGGTCAGCACCGCGGTGATCAGGTTCACCCACAGCACCAGGAGGGTCATCGACAGCACGATCAGCACGCCGGCGAACACCAGCACCTGCCACGGCTTGACCTTGCCCACCACCAGCGGACGCCACGAGGTGCGCGCCATCTGCGCATCGATGTGCGCGTCCAGCAGCTGGTTGATGGCGGCCGCGGCCGAGGCCGCCAGCCAGATGCCGAGGAAGCCGAGCAGGCCGGCGCGCACCTGCTCCCAGCTCGGCACGCCCGGGATGGCCAGGACCATGCCGACCAGGGCGGTGAAGACGATCAGGGCGACGACCTTGGGCTTGGTCAGGTCCCAGTACTGGCGGTAATTGGAAAACATGGAATCAGTCCGGGGCACGCAGGCGGGCCAGCAGGCTGACCAGTACGAACAACAGGGCAACGGCCACGCCGTTGTGGGCCACCGCCACTTCCAGCGGCAGCGCCAGCTTCACGTTGAGGATGCCGAGGGTGACCTGCAGCACCAGCAGCGCGATCAGCGCGCTGGCCCAGCCACGCATGCTCGGCAACCGGAACAGGCGCACGCCCAGCCACAGCAGGTAGACGGCCACCACCACCGCGAACAGGCGATGCGCCATCTGGATGGCGATGCGCGAAGCACCATCCAGCACGCCACCTTCGTAATCCACGCCGATGCCGCGCCACAGGGTGAAGCCTTCGACGAAGTTGTGCTGCGGCCACCACTGGTTGGCGCAGCGCGGGAAGTTGTCCAGCGAGGCGCTGCCACCGCCGCAGGCGAGTGCGGCGTAGTTGGCGCTGACCCAACCACCCAGCGCGATCTGGGTAACCAGCACTGCCACGCCGATGCGCATCAGCCACTTCAGCTTCGGCGCTTCAGCCAGGGTGATCGGCATGTGCGTCGCACGCCAGGCCATCCACACCAGCAGGCCGAACATCAGCATGCCGCCCAGCAGATGGCCCATCACCACGATGGGTTTGAGCAGCAGGGTCACCGTCCACATGCCCAGCAGGGCCTGGAAGATCACCACCGCCAAGGTCAGCAGCGCCGCACGTGCGAGATCGATGTTGCTCCAGCGCAGCGCGGCGATCAGCAGGATCGCCTCGCCGGTCAAGGCCAGGGCACTGGCGGTGCCGTGCCAGCCCATCATGTACAGCGGTATGCCGGCGGCCACCAGCACGCAGGCGGTCACCACCGCCGTGCTTCCGAATCGTCGCTTGCGCGTGGCCAGCAGCGCCAGGGTCAGAATCTCGATGCCCAGCGCGCCGGCCAGGAAGCGATGCACCTGTTCTCGCCAGGCCTTGTGGGTCTCCAGCGGGCGGATCTCCGCCGCCGGGTGGCCGATGGTCTCTTCCACGTGCTGCGGCCAGGTGGCCTGGCCATAGCAGGTCGGCCAGTCCGGGCAGCTCAGGCCGGCATCGGACAGGCGCACGAAGGCGCCGAACATGATCGTGCTCGCGGTCATGATCATGGCGAACCACGCCAGGCGGTGGAAATTGCGGTGCAGCGCCGGACGCGCGGAAAGGCTCATCAAACGGGACTCACTTCAGTTTCAGCAACGTGGCCATGTCCTTGCGCAGGCCACCGAGGTCGGAACCCGGGGCATGGCGCATGATCACGAAGCCGTTCGGATCGATCACGTAGACCGGCAGTCCCGCCGGATCATCGACGCCCGGCAACGCCGCGCGCAGGGCTGGCGACGGAGCCAGCGGCCGCAGCGCGGGCAGCGAGGCGATCGACGCCGGTGGCGTACCCAGCCACAGGATCTCGACATTATCGGCGTTATGGCCGAACAGCTGCCACACCTTGCCCAGTCCCTGCGACAAAGTGACGCACTGCGCGTCGCAGGCACCGGCCGGCGCCACCAGCAGGCGCCAGGTACGGGCCTCGGGGTTCCAGGGGTAGGACTGGCCGCTGGCCAGGGTCGGCGCCTGCTGGCGCAGGTCCACCGGCGGCTTCAGCAGCTGGCCGGCATTGCGGTGCCCGGTCGGCTGCCAGCCGGAGAAGCGCAGCACGGCGGCCAGTGCCATCGCCCCGAAGAACACGGCAAACAGCAGCACCAGGGTCCGGCGGCCGGAACCGCGCGCCTGCGGGGACGTAGCAGAGTTCATGCGGGGCATTTTCTCATGGTTGGGTAGGGGATGCCGGTGTGATCCCGCGGTAGTGCCGGCCGCTGGCCGGCTTCCCGGAATCCGGAGGGTTGCCGGCCAGCGGCCGGCACTACGGGGTAATCACGCGCCTCCGCCGCCGCTCCAGCACCACGGCCACCACCAGCACGGTCAGGGCCAGCCCGAACCACTGCACGGCGTAGCCCAGGTGGCGCTGAGGCGGCAGCGTGTTCGGCAGCAGGTCCAGATCGCGCTCGTCGCCAAAGGGCAGTGCCGGGTCCAGCCTCAGCACGCGGTCGGGTAGCGCCTGGAGCCCCAGCGCGCGCGCCAGGCCGTCGTCCGGCAACCGGCTGGCCAGCCAGCGCCCGGCCTCACCGGTAGCAGAGAACGCCGGGCCCAGTAGCAGTCCCGCCGACGGTGGCGGTGCCAGCAGCCCGCGCACGGCCACCGGCGAAGGCGGCGACGGCACCTCCGGAAGCGTGCGATCCGGCGGCAGCGCACGCCAACCGAGGTCGACCAGCAGCACGCTGCCGTCGTCACTGCGGAACGGGCGATAGATCTTCACGCCGGCGCGGCCATGCCGGATCTGGTTGTCCAGCAGTACCACGCCGGGCAGGAAGCGGCCGTGGTCGGCCACGCCGTGCAACGCGCCGGGCGCCGCCAGGGCCTGCGACAGCGGCAACGCCTGTGCCACGGCTGGACCCTGTGCATCCAACATTGCCTGTTTGGCATGCATGCGCTGCAGCTGCCACAGCCCCAATGCGGTGAATCCGGCCATCGCCAGCACGGCCAGCAACCATCCGAACACGCGCGTGTGCTGGCGCATCATGACAAGTCCGCGCAAACGCGGTCAGATAGGCACATCCACCCTGCCCTCGAGCCGCGCATGAGTGATTCGCTGAAGACCCTGCTGGTAATCGCGTTTCTGATCGTCATCGTCTGGAATCTGGGCGCCGGCCTGTACTACCTGCTGGTCGACCGCGGCCAGACCAAGCGCACGGTCAATGCACTGACGCGCCGCATCGCCGTGTCGGTAGCGTTGATCCTGCTGGTGATCGTGAGCATCTACATGGGCTGGATCAAACCACACGGCATCGGCGGCTGAGACCACCGATGCGCGCCTGATCAAAGCACGTAGACGAACAGGAACAGCATCAGCCACACCACGTCGACGAAGTGCCAGTACCACGCGGCGGCTTCGAAAGCGAAATGGTTGTCGCGGGTGAAGTGTCCCTTGGCCGAACGCAGCCACATCACGATCAGCATGATCGTGCCCAGCAGCACGTGCGCGCCGTGGAAGCCGGTCAACATGAAGAACGTCGACCCGTAGATGCCGGAGCCGAGCGTCAGGTTCAGTTCCTTGTAGGCATGGATGTACTCCTCTGCCTGCAGGGTCAGGAAGCCCAGGCCGAGCACCACGGTCAGGCCCAGCCAGATCAGCAGCTGGCGGCGGTTGCCGGCCTTCAGTGCGTGGTGGGCGATGGTCAGGGTCACGCCGGAGGTCAACAGGATCAGCGTATTGATCAGTGGCAGGCCCCAGGCCGGGATGGTCTGGAACGCGCCACCGATCGCCGCCGGGCCATTGGTCGGCCATCCGGCGGAATAGCCCTGCCAGAGCAGCTCGTTGGTCATGACCCCACGGCCTTCGCCACTGAGCCACGACAGGCCCAGGTTGCGGGTGTAGAACAGCGCGCCGAAGAACGCGCCGAAGAACATCACCTCGGAGAAGATGAACCAGATCATCCCCATCCGGAATGATCCGTCGACCTGGTGGTTGTAGTTGCCGGCCTGCGATTCGCGCACCACGTCGCTGAACCACCAGAACAGGGTCAGCACCAGCATCGCGATGCCGATGTAGAACGTCCAGCGTCCCCAGCTGGCATCGTTGAGCCAGCTGGCCACGCCCACCATGGTCACCATCATGGCGATGGAACCCACGAACGGCCATTTGCTCTGGGCCGGGACGAAGTACACGTTGGCGTCGGTCGGTGTCTGGGCCATGTCGGTATCCGGGTCAGGGTGCGGCGTGCGCGCCGTCCGAGGTGGCGGCCGGGGCCAGCCGATCGGACAGCGCGTCGTTGCGGTAGAAGGTGTAGGACAAGGTGATCGTCCTGATCTCCGGCGGCAGGTCCGGATCGACGATGAAGCGCACCGGCATGTCGCGCTTCTCGCCGGCCTGCAGCGTCTGCGCGGTGAAACAGAAGCACTCGGTCTTGCTGAAGAAGCCCGACGCACGCGCCGGTGCCACCGAAGGCACCGCGCTGCCGACCACGGCAGCTGCGCTGTCGTTGCGGGCGAAGTACAGCGCCTCGTTGAGCTCGCCGGGCACCACGTCCATGGTCAGCTGCTCAGGATGGAACGACCACGGCAGTCGCGAATTGACGCCGCCATCGAACTCCACCCGCACGGTGCGCTTGCCGGCCGCGGCACCTGCGCTGGCTTCGCCACCGGGACCGCGTTCCAGGCGCACGCCGAACACCTTCTCGCAGGCGATGCGGTACAGCGGCACCAGCGAGAACGTCAGCAGGAACACCGCCACCGCCACGCCGATCAGGCGCGGCAGCCCGGCACTGCGTGACGGTGTGCTGGCCGGTGCCCCGCTCATCGGCCGATCACCCCGCTGAGGATGAAGCCGACGTAGACCAGCACAGCGATGGCGCCGACCCACATCGCGGTGCGCTTCGCACGCTGGCGCTGCTGCTCGATGCTTCCGCCCTGGTAGAGCCGACCGCTGGTCGGCTGCTTCTCATCCGCCGAGCATGGCTCGGCTCTACAGGTCTGCAGCGGGCTCTCGTTATGCATGCCCCACCTCAATGCGTGATGTCGTCATGCGCCAGATCCCCCGGACGGATGGTCGGCGGGGTGGTGAAGGTGTGCGCCGGTGCCGGCGACGGCAGCGTCCATTCCAGGCCGCGTGCACCCTCCCAGGAACGCGCTTCGGCCTTCTCGCCGTTGCGCAGCGAGGACAGCAGGATCGCGGCCATCATGAACGGGGTGACGAACATGCCGAACGCACCGATCGAGCTGATCAGGTTCCAGTCGGCAAACGCCACGCTGTAATCGGGAATGCGGCGCGGCATGCCGGCCAGGCCGAGGAAGTGCTGCGGGAAGAACAGCAGGTTGACGAACACGATCGACCACCAGAAGTGCACCTTGGCCCACTTCTCGCTGTACATGCGCCCGGTCCACTTCGGCCACCAGTAGTACACCGCGGCGATCAGCGCGAACACCGCACCGGTCACCAGCACGTAGTGGAAGTGCGCGACCACGAAGTAGGTGTCGTGGTACTGGAAGTCGGCGGCCACGATGGCCAGCATCAGGCCGGAGAAGCCACCGATGGTGAACAGGATGACGAAGGCCACCGACCACAGCATCGGTGCCTCGAACGTCAGCGAGCCACGCCACATGGTGCTGACCCAGTTGAACACCTTCACGCCGGTCGGGATCGAGATCAGCATGGTGGCGAACATGAAATAGATCTCGCCGCCCAGCGGCATGCCCACGGTGAACATGTGGTGGGCCCAGACGATGAACGACAGGAACGCGATCGCCGCGGTGGCGTATACCATCGCCTGGTAGCCGAACAGCGGCTTGCGGCTGAAGGTCGGGATGATCTCGCTGACCACGCCGAAGGCGGGCAGGATCATGATGTAGACCTCGGGGTGCCCGAAGAACCAGAAGATGTGCTGGTACATCACCGGGTCACCGCCACCGGCGGCGTTGAAGAAGCTGGTGCCGAAGAACTTGTCGGTCAGCAGCATGGTCACCGCACCGGCCAGCACCGGCATCACCGCGATCAGCAGGAACGCGGTGATCAGCCAGGCCCAGCAGAAGATCGGCATTTTCAGCAGGTCGATGCCCGGCGCACGCATGTTCAGCACGGTGGCGATGATGTTGATCGCACCCATGATCGAACTGATGCCGGCCACGTGGATAGCGAACACGCTGAAGGCCACGTTGTAGCCGCCCTGCAGCGACAGCGGCGGATACAGCGTCCAGCCACCAGCCGGCGCACCACCGGGCAGGAACAGGGTCAGCAGCAGCAGGCTGAAGGCCACCGGCAGCAACCAGAACGACCAGTTGTTCATGCGCGGCAGCGCCATGTCCGGCGCGCCGATCTGCAGCGGGATCATCCAGTTGGCAAGGCCAACGAAGGCCGGCATCACGCCACCGAAGATCATCACCAGCGCATGCACGGTGGTCATCTGGTTGAAGAACTCGGGCTTGACGAACTGCAGGCCGGGCTGTGCCAGCTCGGCGCGGATCACCACGCTCATCGCCGCACCGATGATGAACATGATGAAGCTGAAACCCAGGTACAGCGTGCCGATGTCCTTGTGGTTGGTCGAGAAGAACCAACGCTCGAAGAAACTCTGCTGGTGATGGTGATCGTCGTGCCCAACTGCCGAGTGCGCCATTGCAAAACACCTCTCAGAATCGGTTGTCACCACGGCCGCGGGCGGCCGCGGGCTTTACATCACGCGCCGCTGGCTGCGGTGGCAGGTGCGCTGGCCGCTTCTGCAGCAGCAGGCGCAGCCGGCGCCTCGCCCGCCGGTGCAGCCGGTTCGGCAGGTGCCGAAGGCGTGGCCGGCGCGGCAGCCGGCGCCGGCTTGCGCTGCGCCAGCCACTGTTTGAACTCCTCCTTGGACACCGCCTCGACCACGATCGGCATGAAGCCGTGGTCCTTGCCGCACAGCTCGGCGCACTGGCCGCGGTACACGCCAGGCTGCTCGATGCTGGTCCAGGCTTCGTTGATGAAGCCGGGAATGGCATCCTGCTTCCAGCCCAGCGCCGGCACCCACCAGGCGTGGATCACGTCGTCGGAGGTGATGACGAAGCGCACCTTGGTGTCGACCGGCAGCACCAGCCGGTTGTCGACATCCAGCAGGTAGTGCGGATGGCTTTCACGGGTCGGCACGATGCCACTTTGCCGCACGCGGTCGGACTCGCGGTCCAGGCGGCTGGTGAAGGTGACGTTCTCGCCGAGGTATTCGTACTTCCACATCCACTGGTAGCCGGTGACCTTGACCGTCATCTCGGCATCGCGGGTGTCGTACATCTTGATCAGGTTGGCCGTGGCCGGCCACGCCATCACGATCAGGATGATCACCGGGATCACCGTCCAGATGATCTCGGCCTTGGTGTTGTGGCTGAAGGTGGCGGCGACTGCCCCCTTGGATTTGCGGAACTTGAAGATGGCGTAGGCCATCGCGCCGAACACGATGACGCCGATCACCGTGCAGATGATCAACGAGAGATTGTTCGATTCCCAGGCCAGGCGCGAGGTCTGGGTCACCCCCTTGCCCATGTTCAGCTGCCACGGCTTGGGATCGGCCGCCTGGGCCCAGGCCAACGCCGGCATCAGTCCCCCGGCCACCATGGCGGTGACCACTGCAACGCACTTCGTGCCCCACCTGCTGCTTTGCTTCATTGCCTAGACCCTTAGCGTCGTCGGTTGCCGCCATCGCTGGCGGCGAGCAAGCTTTCAAGTGTCTCTGCGAGCGTCTGACGTTCGGCCGGCGCGAGGAAACTCCCCACCTCCACCTGCCGGCCGCTGGATGCCAGCCGGACCCTCTCATCGTCGGTGAGCAGGCGCACCCAGTGGGGGTGGGCCCGGAACACCGGCGATCCACCGGGTACGGGGATGACCTCCACGTACGCCGGCACCACCCGGATCTCCTCCTGCCGTTCACCGCTGCGCCACAAGGCACGCAGCGCCGCCGCCAGCACCAGGCTGTACAGCAGCGCGAACAGGGGGGCGAATGCATTGCCGGCCAACCACCCGAGGGCGGACACCAGCCACATCGCACCCGACAACACGGTGAACAACAGGACGAACTGCCGGGCATCGAGCGCCCGTGGGGGACGCAGCCGCAGCTGCGTACCTGACCCATCCGGAGCTGGAAGCACCTCGATCATGTCGCAACCGCGTTCCTGCCGCGGGAAACGTCTCGATGGTAGCCCCGCCCTCTCGCCGGTAGCAAGGGTGCATTCACACTTTTTCCCATGCTGCAACACAGCATGGGGTCGGCGGCGCGAATGCCGAATTCAGCACAAATATTGCCGGGCTTGCTGAACACGCTGAATACACCACCGTTAGGGGCTATCAGCCCTTCACGAAGGTGGCTGTGGGGCACTTCCGCAACCCGCAAAAATGATTAAAATCGCCAAGTTTTCCATTGGCCGGACCGGCATGAACGCACCTTCCTCCTCCCCTGCCGCCAGCGACGCCCAGCGTCCCGGCGTGCTGCTGTCGCCGGAACTGCCGGCGCCCCCCAACCCGTTCCGCCAGGCCATCACCGATGCCTGGTTGAAGGACGAGGCCAGCCACGTCCGCGAGCTGCTGGCGCAGGCCCGGCTGCCGGCCGACGAGCAGGCCAGGGTGCAGGCGCTGGCCGCCGACCTGGTCGGCCGCGTGCGCGTGCGTGCCAAGGACCAGGGCGCGATCGAAGCCTTCATGCGCCAGTACGACCTGGGCAGCGAAGAAGGCGTGCTGCTGATGTGCGTGGCCGAAGCGCTGCTGCGCATTCCGGACCAGGACACCGCCGACAAGCTGATCCGCGACAAGCTGGCCGATGCCGACTGGGAAAAGCACCTGGGCGGCAGCGATTCCGTGCTGGTCAACGCCTCCACCTGGGGCCTGATGCTGACCGGCAAGCTGGTACAGATGAACGACGCCACCCGCGCCGATGCGCCCAGCGCGTTCAAGCGCCTGGTCGGCCGCGTCGGTGAGCCGGTGGTGCGCCTGGCCGTGCGCCAGGCGATGAAGATCATGGGCCACCAGTTCGTCATGGGCCGCACCATCAGCGAGGCGCTGTCGCGCTCGCACAAGGGCGACAACGCGAACTACCGCTACTCCTTCGACATGCTGGGCGAAGGCGCGCTGACCATGAAGGACGCGCTGCGCTACCTGGAAGACTACCGTCGCGCGATCCACGCCATCGGCGGTGATCACAAGGCCCGCGGCGGCCGCCCGGATGGCGACGTCAACAACGCACCGGGCATCTCGATTAAGCTGTCAGCGCTGTACCCGCGCTACGAGCACGCCAAGCGCGAGCGCGTGCTGAAGGACCTGGTGCCGGGCGTGCTGGAGCTGGCGCAGCTGGCCAAGAGCTACGGCATCGGCTGCACCGTCGACGCCGAAGAGTCCGACCGCCTGGAACTGTCGCTGGACATCATCGAGCAGGTGTTCTCCGACGCCTCGCTGGCCGGCTGGGACGGCTTCGGCGTGGTCGTGCAGGCCTACCAGAAGCGCACGCCGTACACGATCGACCACCTGGCCGACATGGCGCGCCGCGCCGGTCGCCGCCTGCAGGTGCGCCTGGTCAAGGGCGCCTATTGGGATGCCGAGATCAAGCGCGCGCAGATCGAAGGCTATCCGGGCTACCCGGTGTTCACCCGCAAGCAGAACACCGACGTGTCCTACCTGGCATGCGCCAAGCGCCTGTTCACCCATGCCGACGCGATCTACCCGATGTTCGCCACGCACAACGCGCACACCATCGCTGCGGTGCGCAGCATCGCCAACGGTGGCGTGTACGAGCACCAGAAGCTGCACGGCATGGGCGATGACCTGTACGCCGAAGTGGTGCCGGCCGATCGCCTGGGCCTGCCCTGCCGCGTGTACGCCCCGGTCGGTTCGCATGAAGACCTGCTGCCGTACCTGGTGCGCCGCCTGCTGGAAAACGGCGCCAACTCCAGCTTCGTCAACCGCATCACCGATGAGCGCGTGCCGATCGCCGACCTGATCCGCGATCCGGTCGAGATGGTCGCCTCGTTCGCTTCGATTCCGCATCCCAAGATCCCGCTGCCGGTTGACCTGCTGCGCAGCCAGAACCACGACAGGAAGAACTCCATGGGCGCCAACCTCGCCAACGACAACGAACTGCGCGCCCTCGCCGAGCAGCTCAACGCGGCCGTGAAGCCGTGGCAGGCCGCCCCGCTGGTACCGGGTGCGAACCCGGCCGGCGCCTCGCTGCCGGTGACCAACCCGGCCGACACCCGCGAAGTGGTCGGCCAGTGGCTGGCCGCCGATGCCGCCACCGTGCAGAAGGCGCTGGCGAATGCCGTAGCCGCGCAGCCGGCCTGGAACCGCACCCCGGCCGCCAGCCGCGCCGCCATCCTCGAGCACGCCGCCGACCAGCTGGAAGCGCGCATGCCGGAGTTCATGGCGCTGTGCGTGAAGGAAGCCGGCAAGAGCCTGCCCGACAGCATCGCCGAAGTGCGCGAAGCCGTGGACTTCCTGCGCTACTACGCCAAGCAGGCGCGCGAGCAGTTCAGCCACGCCGAGAAGCTGCCCAGCCCGACCGGTGAGTCCAACGAGCTGCAGCTGCACGGCCGCGGCGTGTTCGTCTGCATCAGCCCGTGGAACTTCCCGCTGGCGATCTTCCTGGGCCAGGTCGCTGCTGCACTGGCCGCCGGCAACAGCGTCATCGCCAAGCCGGCCGAACAGACCAACCTGATCGGCTACTACGCGGTGAAGCTGCTGCACGAAGCTGGCGTGCCGGCCGAGGTGGTGCAGTACCTGCCGGGCGACGGCGCCACCGTCGGTGCCGCACTGACCGCCGACCCGCGCGTGGCCGGCGTGGCCTTCACCGGCTCCACCGACACCGCACGTGCGATCAACCGCGCCATGGCCGCGCGTGACGCCGCCATCGGTGTGCTGATCGCCGAGACCGGCGGCCAGAATGCCTTCATCGCCGACTCCTCGGCGCTGCCGGAACAGCTGGTCAAGGACGCGATCGGTTCGGCCTTCACCTCCGCCGGCCAGCGTTGCTCGGCCGCGCGCGTGCTGTTCGTGCAGGACGACATCGCCGACAAGGTGATGACCATGCTGGCCGGCGCGATGAAGGAACTGAAGGTCGGCAACCCGGGCCTGCTGTCCACCGACGTCGGCCCGGTGATCGACGCCGACGCGCTGAAGATCCTGCAGGACCACGCCGAGCGCATGGACCGCGAAGCGCGCCTGATCGCGGCCGCCGAGCTGTCCGCCGAAGCGGCCAATGGCACCTTCTTCGCACCGCGCGCGTATGAACTGAAGGACCTGGGCCAGCTGCACAAGGAAATCTTCGGGCCGGTCCTGCACGTGATCCGCTGGAAGGGCGACCAGCTCGACGCGGTGATCGACCAGATCAATGCCACCGGCTACGGCCTGACCCTGGGCGTGCATTCGCGCATCGACGAGACCGTTGATCGCATCAGCAACGGCGTCCACGTCGGCAACGTCTACGTCAACCGCAACCAGATCGGCGCGGTGGTCGGCGTGCAGCCGTTCGGCGGCCAGGGCCTGTCCGGCACCGGCCCGAAGGCCGGCGGCCCGCACTACCTGCTGCGCTTCGCTACCGAGAAGACGGTGACGGTGAACACCACCGCCGCCGGCGGCAACGCCTCGCTGCTGACCCTGGGCGACTGATCGCCTGCTTGATGCAGTAAACAAAAAACCCCGCGAACGCGGGGTTTTTTGTGCTTTGGGTTCCTGCTGAGCCGAGCATGGGCTCGGCTCTACAGAGGCTGGGCCACACTGAACCGATTGTCCGCCCGCTTCGCCAACTCGCCCTGCACGCGTGCGATGCGCGTCTCCAGATCGCCTTCCAGCAGCACATGCTCGACACCCTCTGCCTGCAGCTGCTCCAGGTACCACGCATGCTGCTGCGTCCGGAAGGCTTTGCCCACGCGCGTGCCATCCTGGTCAAACGGAATATCCGGCGCGCACAGGAACAGCAGGTCGTAGCGTCGTCGTGCCGCTTGCCGCAGCGGCTGCGGCGCCGTGCCAAACATCCAGCCGCTGTAGCCCAGCGTCACCAGCGGCGTGGTATCGCAGAACAGCCAGCGATGCGCACGCCGCACAGCCTCGTCTTCGTGCTGTGGCTGTGTCATTGCGATGCGCAGCAGGTCGCCCGGCGTCAGCTCTCCGCCTCGCTGCTCCCACAGCGTGCGGCCATACTCCGGCACCCAGACGGTCTGCAGACGCTCGGCCAGCACGCGGGCCAGCGTGGTCTTGCCGCTGGACTCGCCACCGATGAAGGCCACGCGCTGTACATGGTCGGCATACACCTGCGGTGCGAGCCCATGGCGATGCGCATGCGGATCGCTGCGCAGCTGGGTGCCGCAGGCCTGCCCGACGTCCAATGCGCGTTCGAGCCGCTCATGGCGTACCGGCGCACCGAAGTGCGTGGCCAGTGCCTGCGCGAAGCCGTCACCGTAGTCCTCACCGGTGTACACCGCCTGCACCGGCCCACCGAACAGGTTCAGGCACAGCCAGGCGGTAAAGTCACGCTGCACCTGTTCGTCATCACTGTCCTGCGGCAGCGCTCGCACCGGCAAGCCATGCTGCGTGCACAATGCGGCCAGTCGCGCGTCGTCAAGAACCGCTACCGTGGCCTGCGGGAAACGCGCACGCAGCCAGCGCTCGCGGCGCGCAGCGCTGTAGCCGGCAAAGCCCGGCCGCGACCAGCCGATCACCAGCAGCCGCTGGCAGCGCGTGGCGGCGAAGTCGATCAGTCGTTCATGGCCGAGATGCAGCGGGCAGAACTTGCCCACCACCAGGCCGCGTGCAACGCGCTCAGGCAGCGGCATCGGCTGCCCTGGCCTCGTCCCGCATCAGGTGCCGCCAATGGCGCAAGGCCACCAGCGCGTTGATCCAGAAGCCCACATACAGGATCGAGGTCAGGTGCAGGCCTCGGCTGTAGTAGAGCGGCACCGCAACGGTGTTCACCAGCAGCCATAGCCACCACGATTCCAGCTTGCGTCGCATCATCAGGATCTGCGCGATCACACTCAACACCAGCACCGCCGAATCGATGTACGGCGCATAGGCATTGGTCAGGCGGGTCAGCATCCAGCCGTAGCCGAACGTGGCCACTACCGCCAGCGGCGCCAGCCAGGCCCAGGCGCGCGGCCGCAATGAAGTGATCGGCAACGGCGCGCCATGGTCACCACGCAGCCACTGCCACCAGCCCAGCACGCTGATGGCGATGAAGAAGAACTGCAGCACCATGTCCGCATACAGATGCGATCGTTCGAACACGGCAGCAAACAAGGCGCAGCCGACGATGCCCAGCCACCAGGTGTGCACGTTGTTGCGGCCGGCCAGCAGGATCGAGCCGGCGACGGCGATGTTGGCAGCCAGCTCCAGCTGGAAGTTCGGATCGGACAGGTTCATGTCGCTATTGTCGTGGATCCGTGCGCTGCGTGGACGCCCCGGCCCGTCCCCACAAAAAGAAAGGCCCCGCTTGCGCGGGGCCTCCTTCGTACTGCTTCAGGCAATCGCCCGAATCAGAACTTGTACTGCATCGAAGCCGCCAGCACGTCGCCGCTGACCTTGTACTTGCCGGTCACGGTGTTGCCGGTGGCCGAGGTCGAGGTGATGTTCGGATCCTTGGTGAACAGGTGGGTGTAGCCCACGCTGTATTCCATCTTGTCCGAAGCGGCGTAGGTCATGCCCAGCGACAGCCACTTGCGGGTGGTGTCCGGCACGCGCACGTCGCGGTGGGCATCGGTGGTCGGGGTCTGGTCATAGGCCAGGCCGCCGCGCAGGGTCAGCTTGTCGTTCACGCGGAAATCGGTACCGATCGACGCGAAGGTGGTGTCACGGTAGTGGAACGGCAGCACGCTGTCCGGCTGGTTGGAGTCGTAATCGACGACGACCTGGTCGAACTTGCTCCACGCGGTGCGCGTGACTTCAGCCATGATCTGCCACTGGTCGTTCACACGGTGGGTGAAGCCCACGGTGGCGCTGGCCGGCAGGGTGATGGTCGCGCGACCGTTGCTGTCGATGAAGGTACCCGGGGCAGCAGTGGCCAGGAAGGCCGCCGCATTCTGCGGGATGGTGAAATCGGCCTTGCCGTCGGTGATCTTGTGCTCGACCTTCGAGCGGTAGCTGAACGCGATGTTGGTGCCTTCCACCGGGGTGACCGTCATGCCCAGGGTGTAGCCGACCGACACTTCATCGCCCTTGATGCGCAGGTAGCCATCGGCGGTGCCCGGCGAGAAGCCGAGCTGGGCGGCCTGGCGTGCAGCGGCCTGCGAGGCCGCCGCAGCCTGGGCTGCGGTGCCGCCGGCAGCCAACACACGCGCCGCAGCGGTGCGCTGGGCAGTGGCGTTGATCGCGGTGCCGGTGTCGACAGCACTGGTCAGGTCGACGTTCAGGCGCTCGGCGAACACCGACGCACCGAACGACAGGTACGGGTTGACGTCATAGGAGAACGCCACGCCCAGGTCGATGGCCTGCAGCTCGGTCTTGACGCCGTTGTAGCGGCCGACCCAGTCGCGGTCGTATTCGGTCTTGAAGCCGAACGGCACGGTCAGCGAAGCACCGAAGTGCATGTTGTCGTTCTCGCCGAACGGCACGTGGAAGTACGCGGCCGGAACCGGGGCGATCATGCCGGCGTCGCCGCCGTTGCCACCGGAAATCGGCGCGCCGTTGGCGTACTTGCCCTGGCCGCGGAACTTGGCGCCGAAGCTGATGGCGCTGACGTCGCCCTGGACCAGGGTGCCGTCGAGCAGGCGCATGGAGGCCGGGTTGGTGGCGATGACCGAGGCGTCACCTTCGGTCGAGGTGGAGCCGGCGAACGCGCGGCCCAGGCCCTTGGCGCTGTTTTCCTTCAGCTGGAAGGCGGCAGCATTGGCATCGGCAGCGGCCAGCGCACCGGCAACGCCGACGGCCAGCAGGGTCAGTCGGGCAATGGTGGAAGCGGTTTGCATCGTAGTTCTCTCTCTCCGGTAAGCGGTGATGGTGCTCTGAGTGCGCCTGCGCCCGACCGGCCCTGAAGCCCTTCGGAGCGCGCCGGATTCCCCTCCCGACATACGACGCCGTATGCGAGTATTACCCAGAGCTGTTAATGAAACAATAACAGCGCAGGCGGTTTTTTCGTCTCAAAAGCTGAACAGGACCGTCCCCACCGAACGTGGCCGCACGCTAGGCTATTGGCATGTTCGTCTCCCTCCCGTCGCGCAAGAAGGCGGCCCTGCGCTGGGCCACGCCCGTGCTGTTCGCGTCATTGTGGCTGGCATTCCTGTGGTCGATCTCGCGCCCGGACGATGCCCGCGGCAGTCTCTGGCTGGACTGGGGCGCCCTGTCCACCGGCCTGACCCGTCCGCTGGACTGGTGGGCGACCCTGCAGGACGGCAGCGTGCTGCGCCTGTTCACTGCGCTGTTCCTGCACGCCGACTGGTCGCACCTGCTGGGCAACCTGGTGTTCCTGCTGATCTTCGGCCTCCCCGCCGAGCGGGTGCTGGGACCCTGGCGGTTGCTGCTGCTGTTCCTGGTAGGCGGCGCGGTGTCCAACCTGGTGGCGATCTACACCATGGGCAGCCCGGACCAGATCATCATCGGCGCCAGCGGCGCGGTGTCGGCGCTGATCGGCGCCTATCTGGCCCTGTTCCCCGGTGCCCGGCTGGGCGTGGTGATCCCGCTGGGCCTGTTCCTGGAGTTCGTGCGCGCCCCGGCCTACCTGCTGATCGGCGTCTGGGCCGCGCTGCAGGTGGTGTTCGCCCATATCGGCCCCAGCTTCGGCATGGTGGCCTGGTGGGCGCACATCGGCGGCTTCGTGTTCGGCGTGGTGTATGGCGTGTACGTGCGCGCCGCGATCGCGCGCCGCCTGCGCAAGCGGCACGGATTCTGACCCCTGATAGTGCCGGCCGCTGGCCGGCTCCACGCTCACCCGCTCGTTCGTAGATCAGTCGAGCATGGCTCGACTCTACAAAATCAAGGCTTGGCCGGGACGGGTTCGGGCTTTGCTTCCGGCTTTGCTTCCGGCTTTGCTTCCGGCTTTGCCGCAGCGGCCTTCGCGGCCTTGGCCGCATCCGCCTTGGCGGCCTCGGCCTTCAACCGTGCGGCCACCGAGCCTGGGTTCTTCAGCTCGGCCAGCGCGTCGTTGATCGGGCCATCGCCCGGCAGCACCGCACCGGCGTGGTAGCCCTCCGTGCCTTCGTCATCGCCGCGCAGATGGCCCGGCAGGGTCGCTTCGCTGTAGTCGCTCAGGCTGGCTGGCAGTGCATCCTCGGCCGGCGTGGCGGCGGGCTTCAGTTCGACGTCCGGCACGATACCGGTGGCCTGGATCGACTTGCCGCTGGGCGTGTAATAGCGCGCGGTGGTCAGCTTCACCGAATCGCCATTGTCCAGCGGCAGCACCGTCTGCACCGAGCCCTTGCCGAAGGTGCGGCTGCCGACCACGCGCGCGCGCTTGTTGTCGCGCAGCGCGCCGGCCAGGACTTCCGATGCACTGGCCGAACCGGCATCGGCCAGCACGACCACCGGTGCGCCCTTCAGCAGGTCGCCCGGGGTCGCGTCGAATCGTGCATCGCTGATGCTGATGCGGCCACGGGTGCTGACGATGTTGCCCTTGTCGAGCAGATCATCGGCCACCTGCACGGCAGCGGTCAGCAGGCCACCCGGGTTGCTGCGCAGGTCCAGCACCAGGCCCTTGAGCTGGCCACCGGACTGCTTCTGCAGCTGCTGCACGTGCTTCTGGAAGTCCGAACCGGTATCGGCCTGGAAGGTGCTCAGGCGGATGTAGCCATAGCCGGGTTCCAGCAGGCGGCTGCGCACGCTGGTCACGCGGATGGTCTGGCGGGTGAGGCTCACGTCGAACGGCTTGGGCTTGCCTTCGCGCACGATGGTCAGCACCACCTTGCTGCCGGCCGGGCCGCGCAGCGGCTCGCTGGCATCGATCGCACTGATCGGCTTGCCGTCGATGGCGATGATCAGGTCACCAGCGAGGATGCCGGCCTTGGCCGCCGGGGTGTCGTCGATCGGCGCGATCACCTTCATGCTGGCGTTGTCCGGCTGCTGCTGCAGCTCCACGCCGATGCCCTCGTAGGCACCATTGGCCTGCTCGTCGAAGGCCTGCGCGTCTTCCTTGTTGAAGTAGGTGCTGTGCGGATCAAGGTCGAGCAGCAGGCCACGCACGGCCGACTGCATCAGCTTCTTGTCATCGACCGGATCGACATAGGCGGCGCGCACCGCGTTGTACACGGCCACGAAACGGCGGATGTCCTCCAGCGGCACCTTCGAGGTCACCGCCTCCTCGCTGTTCGCTGCCTGCCCGCTGGTTTCCTGGCTCGGGGCGGGCGCGGTCTGCTGCGCCCAGGACAGCGCTGGCAACAGGGCCAGCAAGAGGGTGGCGGTACGGGCTGCGCGCATGGATCACTCCTGTCGACGTTGGCATCGTGCCCAAGGCACATGCACCGATTATGCGCGAAGCACAGCTAAATTCCCGTTGAATCCAACCCGCATCCGGCAGGCCTGGATTCAGCGCCGCTGCAGCCAGCTGTCCGGGTTGACCGGCTGCCCGCCACGGCGCAGCTCGAAGTACAGCGCGGTGACGCCCTGGCCACCGGAATTGCCGACCTTGGCCACCGCATCACCGCGGCTGACCCGTGCGCCGGCATCCTTCAGCAGGGTGTCGTTGTGGGCATACAGGCTCATGTAGCCATTGCCGTGGTCGACGATCAGGATCATGCCGTAGCCGGTCATCCAGTCGGAGAACACCACGGTGCCGTCGGCCACGGCCGTGACGGTGCTGCCGGCCGGCGCGCCGATCAGCACGCCGCTGCTGGTACGGCCATCGGGCAGCTTGCCGCCATAGCGGGCCAGCAGGTTGCCGGACAACGGCCAACCCAGGCCGCCGACCTTCGGTGCCGGTGCCGACGCCACCGCAGGTGGAACCTTGGTTGCCGGCGGCGGTGGCCGGCCCTGTGCGGCCGCCTGGCGTGCGGCCCGCTCGGCAGCGGCCTTTTCGGCAGCAGCTCGACGTGCCGCCGCGCGACGCTCGGCTTCGGCCCGTGCGGCAGCGGCACGCAGATTGGCCAGCAGCGTTTCCAGCGCCTTGGCATCCTGGCCCAGTGCCTGTTCCTTCTCGCGCCGGTCCTTGAAGCGTTCGTCGAGCGAGGCCACGGTCTGCGCGCGGTCACGGCGGTCGGCCGCCAGCGCCGCTGCCTGCTGCTTCTGGTCCTGCTGCGCCCCCTGCAGCTTCTGCTTGCGCTCGGCGATCTGCGCCTGCAGCGCTTCCAGTTCCTTCAGGTCGGCGGTGAGCGTGGTGATGCGCTGCGCTCGTTCGCGCTGCAGGTAACGATGGTAGGCCAGGGCGCGATTGGCATCGGCCACCGTGTCCTGCGACAACAGCAGCTTCAGCGGTGCGTGATTGCCAAGCTGATACGCCGCGCGCAGCAGGCCGGCCAGTTCGCGGTGCTGCTGGGCCAGGTTGGTTTGCAGGCTGCTGCGGCGCTGCTCGGCCTGGGCCAGGGCCTGGGCCTGCTCGCGCAGCGCCGCTTCGGTCTGCGCAAGCGCACGGCCGGTGCGTGCCACCTTCTCGTCGGCCTCGCGCAGCTGTTGCGATGCCTGGCCACGCTGCCCTTCGATCTGCCGTCGCTCCTGCGCCACGCCCTTCAGCTCGGTACGCAGCTTCTGCAGCTTGCGCTCGGTCTCGCGGGTGGTCTGCGCAGCACCCGGCAGGGGCAGGGCCAGCGCCATAGCCAGCCCCAGCAGCAGCCAGCGCCCGCCGCGTACGGCGGCGATGTGATGTCGGCGTGATGGGAAGGCGTTGTCGCGCAAGGGCTTTCCAGTGACTTCAGGCAGTTGCGGGGGGTACCGGGGAATGGTGACATCTCCGCACGCGGCCTGCCAGCCGCACATCCATCGAGGTCCCCATGAAAACTCTATCCATTCCGCTGCTGTTGGGCGTACTGCTGGTCACCGGGCCGGTCTGCGCCCAGGAGAACATCAGCAAGGTCAACGGCAGCATCAGCGCCGAACCCGGCCAACGCTACGGCAAGCTGGACACCGTCAACGGCGGCATCCGCGTCGGCGAAGGCGTCGAGACCGGAAGCATCGACACCGTCAACGGCGGGGTGAAGGTTGCCGACCGCGCACGCACCGGCAAGATCGAAACGGTCAACGGCGGTGTCCGCCTGGGTCGCGAAGTGATCGCCAGCGGTGGCGTCAGCACCGTCAACGGCAGCATCTTCACTGATCGCGGCAGCCAGATCGAAGGCGGCGTCGAGACCGTGAACGGCGGCATCGGCCTGGTCGAGAGCCGCGTCGGCAAAGACGTCGAGACCGTCAACGGTGACATCACCGTCGGCATCGGTTCGCAGGTCAACGGCGGCGTGCATGTGCGCAAGCCGAACTTCAGTGTCTCGCTCACCGCCAGCCGCAAGCCGCGCGTGATCATCGGCCCCAACGCGGTCGTCAGTGGGCCGCTGCAGTTCGAGCGCGAGGTGGTGCTGTACGTGCATCGCACCGCACGCATCGGCCCGGTCACCGGGGCCGAGCCGATCCCGTTCGATACCGAAACCGCGCCGGCCGACTGAACCCGTCGCACCCGCCGCTTCGGTGATACTCGCGTTTACCGGTCGCGCATGAGATGCGACCGCCCTTTGTTCTCCAGGAATCGACGATGCCCCGCAAACTCCTCCTGTGCCTGGCCGCCGCGGCCGCGCTCAGTGCCTGCAAAGGCGAATCCACGCCGGCTGCCACGCCGCCCACCGATACCGCTGCCGCGAAGCCGGCCGCCCATCAGTTCTCACCGGAGATCAACGCCGGCGACTTCGCCGAGATGGTCAAGACCCTGGCTTCGGATGAGTTCGAAGGCCGCGCCCCGGGCAGCAAGGGCGAAGAACTGACGGTCAACTACATCCGCGACCAGATGCAGCGCATCGGCCTGCAGCCCGGCAACGGCGACAGCTGGTTCCAGGATGTGCCGATGACCGAGACCACGGCCGATGAATCGACCGTGCTGAAGATCACCCAGGGCGGCAAGACCACCGAACTGAAGTTCGGCACCGACATGGTGGTCGGCACCCGTACCGGCCAGGCCGAGGTGAAGGTCGATGCCAGCGACCTGGTGTTCGTCGGCTATGGCGTCGATGCGCCGGAGCAGAAGTGGAACGACTACGCCGGTCAGGACTGGAAGGGCAAGACGGTCGTGATGTTCGTCAACGACCCGGGCTTCCACGTCGACGACGCGAAGCTGTTCGACGGCAAGCGCATGACCTACTACGGCCGCTGGACCTACAAGTTCGAGGAGGCCGCCCGCAAGGGCGCCGCCGCCGCGCTGATCGTGCACGACACCGCCGGCGCGTCCTACGGCTGGGACGTGGTGAAGAATTCCTGGGCTGGCCCGCAGTACGACCTGCCCGCCAAGGATGACCCGGAAGCGCGCATCCCGGTACAGGGCTGGCTGAGCGCCGACGCGGCCAAGGCGCTGTTCGCCGGTGCCGGCCTGGACCTCGCCCAGGCCTACAAGGACGCCAGCAAGCGCGGTTTCAAGCCAGTGCCGCTGAAGGCCACCGCTGCGGTCGACCTGAAGAGCCAGATCGCACAGAAGCAGTCGCGCAACGTGGTCGGCGTGCTGCCGGGCAGCAAGCGCGCTGACGAGGCCGTCCTGTACATGGCGCACTGGGACCACCTGGGCAAGCATGAGGGTGAGACCGGCGACAACATCTACAACGGCGCGGTCGACAACGCCACCGGCGTGGCTGGCATTCTCGAAGTGGCCGAAGCCATGGCCCACCAGGAGCCGAAGCCGGAGCGTTCGGTGGTGTTCCTGGCGGTGACCCTGGAAGAGTCCGGCCTGCTGGGTTCCAAGTACTACGTCGCCCACCCGACCTTCCCGCTGGACAAGATCGCCGGTGTGATCAACATCGATGCGATGTCGGTGGCCGGCCGTGCCAAGGACGTGACCGTCACCGGCTTCGGCAGCTCGGAGCTGGAGGACATCCTCAAGCCGCTGGCCGCCGCCCAGGACCGCACCCTGCACGGTGAGACCTCGGTACAGAGCGGCTTCTACTTCCGCTCCGATCACTTCAACTTCGCAAAAGCGGGTGTGCCGGCCCTGTACGCCGATGGCGGCGAAGACCTGCGCGAGGGTGGCGTGGAAGCGGGCCGCAAGGCGGCGGCGGACTACGGCGCCAACCGTTACCACGGCCCGAAGGACGAGTTCGACGCCGCCACCTGGAAGCTGGACGGCACCGTCGAAGACCTGCAGCTGATGTACGGCGTGGGCAAGGAACTGGCCGGTGGCGATCGTTGGCCGAACTGGTATGCAGGCAATCCGTTCAAGGCAGCCCGCGACGCGATGATGAAGGACAAGGTCCCGGCCAAGTAAAGTCGGGCCATGCTCGACTGAGCACTGTTGAGAGCAGAGCGGCGCCCCACGGGGCGCCGCTTTTCTTTTGCGTACCGTCGGCGGCTCATCCACGGTTGGTGTGGATCTGCCGATAGCGCCGGCCGCTGGCCGGCAATCGATTGGTAGCGGCCAACCCTGGTTGGCGCCATGCCCCTCGCGGAGCACTTACGCATGGCGTGGATCTACCGGGCAATGCAACGCCATCGGATTGCCGGCCAGCGGCCGGCACTACCGGGATTTCCTGCGCACAAAGAAAAACCCCGCTGCATGAGCAGCGGGGTTTTGGGTGTAAACCCTGGCGATGACCTACTCTCGCATGGCTTGAGCCACACTACCATCGGCGCAGCTGCGTTTCACTTCCGAGTTCGGGATGGGATCGGGTGGTTCCACAGCGCTAATTTCACCAGGG